>NZ_JBITUI010000004.1:0-700204 GCF_044542375.1 Pseudomonas sp. NPDC078700 | reverse complement strand
ACCCTCTGGAGCCCGGCGCATTCTACACAACTTTCGTTGCTTTGCAACCCCTCTTTTTAAGCTAACTTCTTGTTTTCTAAGAAGTTTTCCGAGAGATCTACGCCGGAAGAGGTGCGCATTATAGGCACCTCAGATTTGCCGTCAAGGCTTTATTCGAAACTATTTCAAATAAAGCCAAAATCAGCCATTAGCGGCTCAACATGAAGGTTTCGTACTCCAAGTCATCAAGGGAGCTGGATAAGCGCCCCAAGCCCAGCAGCACGCAGACCAGCAGAGACAAGGTGAAACCGTAACCAAAGAAGCTAGGCCCCATATAGATGCTTAATAGAGTCAGCGCCGCGTTGAGCACGACAAACAGAATGCACAGCTCAAGCACAATGGCTCGCTTGTCTAGATAGAAGAAGACGTTGAGCAAAGCCATAAAGACCACCTGGATACTTACGCCGATCAAGTCTATATAGAAGAGCGGTAAGTAGTGGCTGGACATACCGAGCCACTCAAGCAGTTGCGGCGCCAGCAGAAACAACAATGTAACGGTCACGCCCTGAACCTTGCAGATCTCCAACAGGCCTTGGCGGATGGACAAAATCATCTGCTCTTTAAGCTGGCCAATATGCTGCAGCGTCTCCCCACCACGAATGGCTACATATAGGCGCTCGTTCCATTCGGCAAAGTCAGTTTCAATCCGCACCAGGAACACCGCCATGCCGGGAATAATCGCCAGGTACGCGAGGAAGATCGGCAGGTCATAGAGAATGGATGCACGCAGCGGCCCAATGACCTGACTTGATGTCGCTGGTGTGAACCAGAAGATGAACTTATCTATCCACACCCCTAGGTTGTAGCAAAGCCCTGTTATCAACAGGCTATAAAAGACCTGCTTGCGTTTGAAGAAATCAAAGGCAACCAATTGCTTTGCAGGGTACTCACGCAAGATATCGAACAAGTACATAAAGAGGAGGCTGGCATGACCTATCAGGAAGGCGAGTAGCAGGCCTTCCATCTTCAAGAAGCGTAGCAGCAGCGCACAGAGCACCATCAGCGAATAACCCGCCAACATCACCAACAAAATGCGGTTATAGGCCTTCATCCCGGATAGGAAAGTAATCACCAACCACAGGTTACACAGTACGACAAAGTTCGATACCACCAGTACGCGATAGGTAAAAGATGTATCGAAGAGCGACGCCAGCACCGCAAAGCCCAAAAAGCCTGCACCTATAGTAACCACCAACAGCATCCCAACCAGATTAGGAAGGATTCTGTCATTGGCCTTTTCAAACAGACGGTCTGAGATAAAGCGGGTAAACATCAGCTGCAACCCGCCAGTGATAATCAGCGAGGTTGCCATCAGGTAGGTGACCGTAATCAGAAATTGCCTGATAAGGAGTTCAGGCACCACGATACCGAGACTGAGCACGCCGATCATCATCACACTGAGAATCGACAGCACCCAAGGACCAGAGCCGATCAACCCAGCATATACATAAGCACGCAAGGTTGAGGTGTAGGAGTCTCGCGAAAGAATCTTACGCAGTTCAAAACCAATGCCAGCCATATCAGTGGGCCCCCATGGCAATAGCATCGTTATAAAGTGTGCGATAGCGCTGCAACATCAGGGTCTCGGTGTAATAGGTGTTAACCCGCTTCAAACCTACGGCCTGGGCAGCATGCCAACGAGATGAGTCAGTAAGGAGGCTGACAATCGCTCGGGACGTTGCTTGTGGGTCTGCAATGGCAACCACCTCCCCGGCACGACCTAATGCCCGATCCTCTCCCTCGGCGCCTTCAATCAGCTCGCGGCAAGAACCCACATCACTGCTCACAACCGGTGTGCCTGCAGCCCACGCCTCAAGAATCACCAAGGGTTGAGCTTCACTGATAGAAGTCAGGACCATCATGCCGAGATTGGGCAGCAACTCGCGAATATTGCGATAGCCTAGGAACTTCACTTTGTCCTGCAAGCCAAGGCTGACTACCAGGCTATGGCACTCATTGGCGTACTCTGGATCTTCTTCTTCGGGTCCCACAATCCAGCCTTCTGCATCCGGAATGGCACTGACCACCCCACGCATTGCCCGGATAAAGGTTTTCACATCCTTAATCGGCACTACCCGCCCAATCAAACCGACGATGGGAGGAATGCCAGCCGGCCGCTGCTCAATCGCATTAGCCCAAGCATCCATCGCAATACCATTCGGAATAACCCGAGCACGTTGCGAATCGGCTCCATCGGCTATCTGGCGCTGACGATTGCCTTCATATAAAGCAGTAATCGGATTGGCCGATCGGTATGCCAGCAACCCAATGCGTTCAAAGAAACGGATCCACAAACGCCGCACGTAGTTTACTTCGGAGTCAATTCCGGTTTTCAACGCTTCGTCAGGGCTGTCGGAGATCCAGCTCGCCTGGGCCAAGTCGATCTTGCGCTCCTTGGTATAAATACCGTGCTCACTGAGCACATAGGCGCAATTCCAGCGTGACTGCAAAATACTGCCCAACAAACCCGCATAGCCAGTGGAAATTGAGTGCAGTGCGCGCGCCCGGGGCATGCGCATGGCCGCATCACACAGCATCATCAACGGCGCCTGCATTGTCCGCAGCGTCCAAAAATAATTGACAAAAGAAGGGTCGCTGCAGTGGTTGCTATAGCCTTCGGTTACCGCATCCCAACTGGCGCGACTGTGCAGTACATCATCTAAGGTCACATTGCCTGCAGCGAGAATCTCAAGTACTTGCTCGCCCTGCTCAACCAGCGGTTCATTCGGGTGATGAAAAAATTCGTGTAGAGCATTGATCTCGGCTCTTGGCCCTTCCCGCTTGGCCGACATCACTGCACGGCCCGCGGTCCATGAGCTTTCCAGAAAATGTTCTTCAATGTGCACGACGTTCGGCGGGATGGCATATTGGCGCTTGGTGTACGCACTTTGCTGCCCACCAATGAAAAACACCGAGAATGTCAGTTCAGGCAAGCCAAGGATCAGTTGATTGACCCAACTGGAAACGCCTCCGCGAACATAAGGCCAAGTGCCCTCTAGCAGCAAACAGATATCAGCAACGGGCGCTGTATCAAGCGCTTTATTCTTCATAACCAGTATCTCGCCAGCGCACCAAAGGGTGGGCGACTGAGGGTTTCACTAGACAGCTGAGACAACTGCATTGGCACATCAGCATAACGTCCCTGCATAAATGCAATCTCAGCCTTAAATGGAGCAATTTTTTCTTGCGCAAGACCTGCAGCTTCGGCTGCCCTTAAGTGGCCACTCGCCATGTCTAACAAACCTTGCTCCATCGCAACCCGAGCTGCCAGCAAGTGCATATCGTCACCGGCACCCAAACTCAATGCGAGCTCAACATGGTCGCGCGCCTGATTGAGCACATGCTCAAGCACACTGCCTTGGGCCAACCCCATATAAGCAAGCTCCCAGTACCAGCGAGCCAGAGTTGAATGCAATGAGGCGTGCTCAGCCTTTGGCGCATTTTGCAGTTGGGTAAGCGTTTTCTCGATTCGCTGGTTAATCTGACTTTCTTGCTGATCGAGCATCGAGTATGCAAGCAAACGCACGTCATCTGCGGGATCGCGCAAGGCCAGTTTGAGAATTGGGATAGAGTCCTTACCACTCATTCGGCGCGTGGCCATCAACGCCATAGTGCGACGCTCAGGGCTTGGCGCGTGGCGTAATACATCCTGCAGACCGCCATCGTTGAACATCAAGTCACGGCCGAGTTCTTGCGCCCGAAACGGCAACTCAGGCACCCCCATTGACTGCCAGACTTGGGGCTTCAGCCGCCTAGGTAGATAAAGCGCCGGGAATACCGCCAAGATCACACCCAAAGTACCAAGAATAGGTATGAAGAACGCCAGGCTAAAGAGCACCAGCGGACTCCATGGCAGTGGGAATTTATAACGACGAGGCAGCAGCAACCACACACCGGCACTGAGCATTAAACTCGCCAAACCATGCGCAGTGACATAAAGCAGCGTGGCTTCAACTGTGGATAAATTTTCAAGGAAAGCAGCAAAGCTGCTCAGCTCGAACAGTATCGCCCCGCTAAATAGCCACTTGCTGATCATTGATCCCACACTCATTAAACAGAAAACGCCGCAAGCTTTCGCTCCCGCCCTGGCCATCAATATCGAACTCGCGGATCTGAATGCCCAACGAATCGAAGCTCTGATCTAAACCATATCGCTCATGAATAATGTTATTAAGCCGGGTCAGATAACCCTGACCGCCATCTGCAGACGTGAGCGGCAGCAGTACCAGCACACAGTCGTGACCGCGCCCGTTGATGGTAAGTAATTGCACGTCGAGACCACGACGGCTGTCCTGGATCAGGCGTAACAACGCATCATGATGTTCGCTTGGACTGGCCTCGATCACAAACATGTGCGCTTCAAGGTCATGCTCAATAGCGTCATTCAGCGAGCGCTTAAGCTGCATGCTGAAGTCTTGAGCATCCATGTCTGTCAGCTGTAAAGTTTGCGCATCGGTTTGCAGCATGTCTGCGATATGCCCGCAGAGGATCATCAGCAAACTGAGTACCCGCTGGGTAAAGGAGAAGAAAGGCATTTGCTCAACGGCCAGCAAAGCCACAATGCGATCTTCGGTATCCATCAGTGGAATACAAACCTGATATTGCGAATGGAGACGATGCTCACCACGCTCCATCAATTCTTCACGCACGCTGACCAATTGGCCTTGCGCTAAACACTGTTCGACCAGCAAATCACCGGCGAGCATAGGTTGCACTTCGCCCATGCTACTCAGTGGTTTGAGCACTACGGTTTTACTATCTTTGACCAAGTGCAGGCTGGCCACACGGAACGATCCATATTGTGCCAGCAACGTCAGAATGGACTCGGCCAGCACCGAAATATCCATACCATTGCGTGGCAACTCACGCATTTTTGCCCGCAGCCCCAGCAGTGAACTGCGCAAGCTTTGATCGTTGCCCGCAACGCGCTTCTCCAAACGATCATGGGAAATACGCAGGATGTAATGGGCGCGAGTAAATTCATCAAGGCGCAACTGGCGGTATTCATTGGCCAGATTAAGACGCTCCAGACGACGCTCCCAGATGTCGCGAAACTCACCGATGAGCATCGCGCTAATCAACACACCGACGACAAATGATGTAGGTAACTGCTGATAAAGCTCCAGACCATTGGCTCGATAAGCAAAAAGCGCAGCGACGATGATCAAAGCACTGATCAAGCCACGCATAAAGCCGTAACGAACAGCCATCAGCAACGGCGCGAGGATCAGCCACGGGAATGAGCCATGCACCAACAATGGATCCGCGGGTGACAGCCAATAACCGAGCGCAATTGCTACCACGCTGATTAATAGGGTTTCGATCCAGGAGACCTGGCCACTGGCGCGGGGCGCGAGGGCAAAGTCCTTGTGAGCAGACTCAGTTGCCATCATTCAACCTGTAATTCGCCGACCAGTTCACGCAGGACTTTTTGAGTGGTACCCGCCAAGCTCTCGCGCGACCAACCGGCACGAGCGCCGCTGTTGCTCCAGAGCACGCGACCTGTTGCAGGCTCAAGAACCTGCAAGCTCAGACCTACAGCAGGCTCACCATCAAGGCCACTCTTGTACTGCCATTCTTCAACGCTACCACTGATCACGTAGTCCAAACCTTGTTTACGGGCCCAGTTAAGCGCCTCATCAAGACGAGTACGATCATCAAGCAGTGGCAGTTCACTTTGTACACTTGCCGGGTAAAGACGTGGGTGCAGGCCTTCTTCATTCAACACACTGAGCAAAATTTGCTCACTGCGCTGACCCGCTTGAGGCGCTTGCGAATAGTTAACTAACGGCAGAACGCCCCACTGCGCATCACGGGGAAACACCTGGCCATCAGGTGTGGTGAAGCTTGAACAGCCTGATACCGCGACAACCACGGCCAACAAGGCCAGCTTGCGAATACTCAACATTGTCAGTTCCTCCATTTAAATCTATGTTCAGCGCCCAAAACGGGTGCTGTAAGTAATTGCTGCCGTACCGCCTGCTTCACCATCACCGTTTTGCGGTGCCGATTGATACCCCATGGAAAATGCCAGCTCATCATCACCAATCACCTCCATGCCTAGGCCCGTACTGATGGCGTAGTTAACTTCCTGATCAACCCACTGCCAGCCTGCTTGCATGTCTACAAACCAGGTGTACTGTGGATGACTGCGATTCAATGAACCGGGTAAGCCGCGCTGAAAACTTGTACCTACGTACAACTGGCCATAACGCTCTTCAAGCAAGGTTTCAGGAGTTGCGCCCTCAACATCTAGGGCACCACCAGATAAACCAGACGCATTTGCATTAGCGGCGGAAGTCAGTAAATCGTCAGGCAAGCTGTTTTCCAGGCTATTGCTCTGATAGTCGACGCCAGTGCGCAGCACCCAAGCAGGCCCGGCGAAAAATAGTGTGTGGTTGTATTCGAGGTTGTACTTCTGACCCGAGCCGATGTCATCGCCTTGACGGGTTTTGTAGTACTGCTGGCCAACCGACCAAGCAATCTGGTCACGGGCGCTGATGTTATGTTGGCCGCCGACGGTCAAGCCATCACGCATACCCAAAGCACGCAGCAAACCACTTTCATCTGCTTCACGGTGGTAATCCAGGTCAAAGCGCAGCAAATCGCCAGAGGTTAGTTGCAAGGTGCGAAACAGACCAAAACCGAAACGGTCTTCATCGTCACGCCAGCTGGCATCCAGCTCGATGCCAAACAGCCCATTGTCCATTGCCCGCTGCAATGTCAGCTCAGCGTTGCGCTCATTGCCAATAACGCTTTCATCCAGGCTTTGCGAGTCATAGCGACCATCGAACAAATCAAGTCGCGCATACCAGTCGTCGGTGAGATTGCTGGCAATTGCAGCGCGTGCGCCTTTTAACTTAAGGCCGCCAAAGTCTTCGCTCTGCCAGCCCACCTGAGCGCCTTGTGGTGTCGCCTCAATAATACCGGCTGCCGAAGCCCTAAGCTGGTTGCTGACAGACTCTGGATACTCATTCGAGATATGGCTTAATGCATACGCATGGGCCTGGCTGTTCTTCCCCAGCGCAGTAAGTACTTCAGTTTCTTGCAAAGGATCCAAACCGCCTTTATCCAGCTCAGCCTGCAAGCGCGTGCGATTAAGGGTACGTACAGCTTCGCTGAGCTGCTCATAACGCTCAATCTTTAAACCCTGGCCACCCGCCCACGCCAGCCACTGACCATTAATATCGGCCTGACCGTTTGCGCTGAGCTGGGCGGTGTATTGCTCAAACCAAACTTGCAGCATCGCTTTAGAGCCACCTTCAAGCTTAGTGGCTTGTGCGGTCGCCGCACTCTGTGAATGGGTGCTGCTGAGTAAACGTAAGTAAGTGCGTAATGTATCCGGATCAGTTGGCAGTGTTTGTGCCAGCATTTGCTTAATCAACTTATTGCGTAAACGCAACGCTGCTTCCTTGTAACCTGCACTCTCAAGCGCATCTGCATAACTTGCGTTGACGAGTTGGTCGCCCGGATGGGACTGCAAATAAAGCTTAAACCAAGCCAGCGCTCGCTCGGTTCGGTTGAGCATTAAATTGGCAGTGGCAAAGGGCAGCCACATGATGCCGTCAGCCCGTGCAATGGCTTGCCACTTACCCAGTGACTGCTCAATATCTGCACGGCGACCTTGGTCGATGTACAGCCATAATAGTTGTCCACGGAACGAGTTCCATGTTGGAAACTTGCTGAGGGCTTGCACAAAAATACGTTCGGCTGCGGCGCTGTCGCCTGCACGCATAGCCAGTTGCGCTCTAGCACTCCAGAGCTGCGGCAGTTGTTCGGTTTCCGGTACAGCCTTGGCACTCTCAACGAGCGATGCGTACAGCTCCCATTCGCCCAGTTCTTCAGCCAATTCCAGAGCACTGATCAATCGACTCGGCTTATGGCGTGCATTCCAATATGAAACCAGCAGCGCTAAAGCTCTTGGCGGATCTGTTTGCAGATAAATGTTAAACAACTGCTCTCGATCAGAGCTGTATAGCGGTGCATTAAGCGCAACTAATTGCTCGTATGCGTACTCAGTATCCCGATCATCCCCCAATACCCACGCCAACTCGGCGCGAACACGCCAATACTCAACATTAGTAATTTTCTCAGCATGGGCATTCTTAGCGGATAACACACGCCACGCGGACTCTTCATCAAAGAGCTTCCAGTGCGCTTGCGCCCAACTGACTCGGGCGTCAGTTGAAATACCAAAACGCTTATCCATTTGCGCCAGGACCTCAGTTTCTGCCGCAAATTGCTGGGTACGCTCCAGCAATTGCTGCAATCGCACCCAGGCAAGTTCGTGACTAGGTTGCGCTTTTATGTAGCTGCGCAACCACGCCTCTTCTGCCTCAGGTTCACCCAATGACTCATAGCTATACACCAGAGAGTCGAGCTCTTGAGTGGTCAACTCGCGCATTTCGCCCAAGGTCACCAGTAGCGGAATGGCCCGCTCAAACTCGAATAACTGTGTTGCCAAGCGCCATGACCGCTCCCGGATAGTCGGGTCTTCCATAAGACCGAGCAAATGCTCCCAATAGCCCAGCGCCTCAATCGAGTGGCCACTCCACTCACCCAATTGCCCCATAGTACTCAGTAGCTTGGAGTTATCCGGCTCCATCGCTATCAACATCTGCCCCAACGGCCAGGCTGCCTCAATATCACCAGAGGCCATGCGCAGATCAAACTCCGCCTTGATTGCCCGCCTGTCATCAGGCTGCTGATCACGCCAAGCCCGCACAAACTTCTCTGCGAGGTCATAGCGGTTACTCCCCAATGCAGCGTGAAATCCTTCATCTAGCAGGTCTGTATCGTCCCCACTCAGTTCGGTTAAATGCTCACTGAGAAAGAGTGCCGCCTCGCTCTCTTGGGCTGCACCGCGCAGAGCCAGTAGGGTCTGATAGATCAACTCAAGACGCTTATCTGGCGCACTCACATCATCAAGCAGTTGTTCGTACACCTCGGCTGCGCGTGCAGGATCGGCACCCGCGAGGAACCACTTTGCCGCCTGCTCAAGCCATTCATTTTTCTTCTCTGGTTGACGCTTGGCCAGCTCAAGGTAAATAGGGGCTGCTACATCCGGTGCCCCAAGAGAAAGGGCATAGTTGGCTTGCCGCTTAATCTGCTCGCGGCTCAAGTTAACAATCGGTATAGATCGCATCCGCGCAATCAAATCAGCCTTGTTTGCCGCAGCGATTCCGTCAGGTTGCGAAAGCGCTTTCAACGTATCGAGTTCCAACTCGAAGAAGCTTTTCAGAGTGGGGACTGAAACAGGCAATTCATCAATGTGCCGTAGCGCATCATCGTATCTGCCCAACTCAATCAACTGGCCGATCAACGTTTCGCGCAGCTCTTGATTATCGGGATCAGCCTTGAGCAATAGTTCGGCATAGTTAATCGAAACAGCATCCGGCTTACCCTCATCGGGCAAGAACACATCCTTGCCCGAAAAGCTGACAACCAATAGCCCCCCGATTAAGACGGCAATCAGTAACAATATCCATGGGCTCAGTAAGCGAGTCTTTTTAACGACAGGTGAGCTGCGCATCTTTCACCTGTGTTTTATCAATATTGAACTGCCAAAGGCCATCAACCGCTTTAGCTACATAACGTTTACCCGCTAACTCAAGTGAGCACGCCGCTTTAGCGCGGACACTGAATTGCAGTGGAAACTGCCCGGAGAATGAAACTCGTACCGTTTTATCATCCTGATACACCCAATCATTCAGCGGAATATTGGCCTCTTCTAACGCAGGGCGTGGGTCGCGGGTGTTGCGCATCTTCAATAGCGGAAACTCGCTGCTGAAATGAACATAGCGGCCTTGCGGTAAATCCCGAACACCGGCAACACCTTCAGAAAGTCCTAAGTCAGGCCAGCCCATTGCCGGATCAATCCGCACAGTACGTAACTTGTCCAACCCGCGAAACTGCCAGCGACCATCGTTGAGCTGGGCGATACTGGTCTGATACAAACCACGCATCCGTGGAATGTAATCACTCATCCAAAGCGAAATTGGATGCTCCGCTTGCATCGAGCGGTAAATCTCGTCCATGACCTTAATCGAGGCCTGCTTGGTTCCGGAGTAGAAGTGGTAATACAGGTGCAGTCCGCGCAACCTTCTCGGCTTGTCGGTCAATGCAAAGGTCTGCATCACATCGCGAAAACCGTAATAAGGACCGTGCCAGAGGTTGGTGTAGACGTTCTCATTGATAACAGGCGCGTAATACTGAACGCCACCAGCACTGGGTTTTATCAACGGATAAAGATTGGTAAGCGAAGGGAATGCATTGGTCAGCGCCGTGTTACCGCCATTCACATTGGTCAAACCTTTGTCATAGGCCAACTTGATAGTAGCGGCATCCGGAATAGCATCACCCGACCAGAAAATCATTTTTACCGGTTTCTCGGGTGTGGTTAATCGCTCATTGATGTAATCCGTTGAGCCGATAACTTCACGCTTGAAATCAATTTTCTTGTAGCCTGGAATGGCCATCATAAAGCCGTAATCTGGGTCAAAATCCTCACGTTTACTCGCGTCTTCCGGGCGCCAGAAGAACGGGTGACTAAAGGTATGAGTGGCCACTTCGACCTTATCTTCGGCAAAAATCCTACGCGCAATTGGCTCCAACTCAGCCGACAAATGTGGATACATACCCTTTGGCCCAACTTCGCCCTCGATAACCGAAACCGAGGTCAAAAAGTCATGGGGTTTGATAAAGCTATTGAGTACTTCTTCACCCGCGTAAGGACTACCTGGAACCTCGGCTCGCGACACAAAACCATCACCGTCGATATGCACAGTCGCAACACGCCGACCGTTCTCTGTGGTGACATCGGGGCGAGGCATGGTCTCTAGCTTTAAAGTACGCTGCAAAAATGCAAAGGGATCAACAATCCAACGCTTTTGATCGGGAATGCTTTCAAGCACAAACGGTCCGAGGGCAATGCCGCCCCATTCGCCCAGCGCCACAGGCGTATATAACTCATCAGCATCACTGACGGTCAGCGCAGGCTTAGGCCCATTGGGCAATACACTAACCGGTACAAACTCACGCGTGCGCATCTTCACCGGCGCTTCAAAACTACCCAGCAGAGTCTTGTCATACTCAACCAGCTTGGCATTCTTACTGACCACAGCAGTACTAAGACGCAAACCAAGACGACTCAAGAGTTGCGGATCAGCAATGGGTAGACCCATGAAAAAAGCCAGCGGAACATGTTCATCAAGGCGCTGATTGATCCACCTGTTGAACTCACTTGACTGCACAGGCGGCCCTGTATTCATCCAAGTGATCACTCCAGCATAGAGGCCTGTTGCGGGGCGTGCGGGCAGTTCGTCTGCAACCAAATAATCGACGCGATACCCCAAGTACTCGAGCAAGCCTCCGAGGACATTGAAACCAGCCGACTGATTTAACGGGCCTTCACGCAGGTCATAAATCAGCGCAATTCGACGTGGCTTGACCTCAATCGAACTGATGCCCAAGTAATTCAAGTCAGGCATGGTCACAAAAGGGATAAAGCCTTCACCTTGCAGCTGCTTGGCGAGTTTACGCGCTTCATCACGACGCTCTGCGGGCAGATAATCGATAGCAACCAGCGGTATCCCCTGTTCACGCAATGGCTTGAGATGCCCTTCCAACCACTCACGATCACTCGCTGGGACCTCACGATAGCTGCGCGCTGTTGGATTCCAACCGGCATGAATCGATTCAACTGCGACGGCTGCGGCCACGCCCTTCAGCTCAGGCAGCACTTCAAAGCCGCGGTTAAAGAACAGCTTCAGGCCAGGCTCTTGCTTGGCCAATTGTTTGAGGAAATCGCGCAAGGCAACGCGCTCAGCTTCTTGCTGATCTTTTGGCAACAACTGGAAGCTATCAAGGGTATCGAGGAAAAGTCCGCTGTAGCCTTGGGCTTTGAGCGCTTTCGCGCGTTGCAGTAGATGATTGCGCCAGACGTCTGAGCTGAGTCGCATAACTTGGCTCTGCCAAGCATCGTTGCGCGTTGGGCTGGCCCCAGGTTGCAGGCTTTGGTTTTGCAGGTGGTTTAGATCACCATCGAATTCGCCCACAGATAAATAGGCAAAAGGCTGAGAGCCTTGATCACGCAGAAACTTAACGTCGTTTGAGGTGAGGTGAGCGGGCTCGACCACAGCCCAGTCAAACTGAGCAAGCTCAGCCAAGGGCGGGGAAACTGCATACCAAAAAACCACGCTTTTAGGCGCTTGCGGCAGAGCCACTGCATAACCAGATGACAGCAGGCAGCCGCACATTAGTAGATGCTGGAATTTGGCAATCAGCCTGAAAGTCGAGCTAAGCAGTGATGAAAAGAATGAGACGGTCAAAATTACTGCAGATCGAATACAACTAAAACTAATCATCTACAGCCCTGTAGGAAATTATCCGTCTAAAAGAAATTAGATTAGGCGTTATTTCCACAGGCGTGAAATTAAATTAAAAAAAAACTGTCTAAGTGTTCCGCAAAAAAACAGTCGCCATTATATTGGCATTACATCAAGCAGTGGAGATAGGAAGCTTTCGCTAAGCGTCTAGTAAATATCTTCTAAAGCACTGCATCTTCACGCAGCGCCTGTAACTCTTCAGCAGTCAGCCCTAACCATTGCTGCAACACGCGCTCGGTGTGCTCACCCAATAGTGGCGGTGCATTTCGGTACTGCACTGGCGTTTCGGATAGCCTTATTGGGCTTGCGACTTGCGGTACTGAACCAGCGAGCGGGTGTGGCAAGTCAATCTGCAAACCACGGGCGATCACCTGTGGATCAGCAAACACTTGCTGCACATCATTGACCGGGCCGCATGGGACGCTCGCCGCTTCTAAATCTGAAACCCACTGCGCAGTTGATCTAAACACCGTGACCTGACGTATCAGCGGGATTAACTCTGCCCGGTGTGCGACCCTGGCCTGATTAGTGGTAAACCGTGGGTCATCGGCCCACTCAGGCTTACCCGCGACTTCACAAAATTTCCTGAACTGACCATCGTTCCCCACCGTTAGGATGAGGTCGCCGTCAGCTGTCGGGAAATCCTGGTATGGCACGATATTAGGGTGTGCATTGCCCAAGCGCTGCGGCGCTGTTCCGGTTGTCAGGTAGTTCATCGCCTGATTCGCCAAGCAGGCGACCTGCACATCCAGCAGCGCCATATCAATGTGCTGCCCCTGCCCTGTCTCACCGCGACTGGAGAGCGCAGCCAAAATGGCCGAGGTGGAATATAAGCCGGTCATGATATCGGTCAGCGCCACACCGACCTTCACCGGCCCGGCACCCTCTTGACCATCCGGGCGACCCGTCAGGCTCATCAGCCCGCCCAACCCCTGAATCATGAAGTCGTAACCCGCACGCTTTGCATAGGGCCCGGTCTGGCCAAAACCAGTTATAGAGCAATAAATCAATCGTGGATTAAGCACTTTCAGGCTCGCGTAATCGAGACCATAAGCAGCCAGCCCTCCGACTTTGAAGTTCTCGATCAGCACATCCGACTTGGCCGCCAGTTCACGAATCAATTGCTGGCCGCGGGGCTGGGTGAAATCGATGGTAACCGACTGCTTATTACGATTAGCACTGAGGTAGTAGGCGGCCTCGGAGGTATTCTCGCCCGCCTCAGTCTGCAGGAACGGAGGCCCCCAATGACGCGTGTCATCACCCAAACCCGGACGCTCGACTTTGATCACCTCTGCCCCGAGATCGGCGAGGATCTGCCCCGCCCAAGGTCCAGCCAGTACACGAGACAGATCAAGAACACGCAGATGCGACAGTGCACCGGACATAACAGACTCCGTGGATGAGGCTAGACACAACCAAAAGCACGCATCAAAAGGCGCATGCAGCCAGCAGAAAAGACGTTGACCGCCTTTCCTGCATGCAGCAAATCAGAAGAATGCCTGAATACCGGTTTGCGCCCGACCCAGAATAAGCGCGTGAACATCGTGGGTGCCTTCATAGGTGTTAACCACTTCAAGGTTCACCAAATGCCGGGCCACACCGAACTCATCGCTGATGCCATTACCACCGAGCATGTCACGCGCCATCCGCGCGATTTCCAGGGATTTGCCACAACTATTGCGCTTCATAATTGAGGTGATCTCGACTGCCGCAGTGCCCTCATCCTTCATACGCCCCAGACGCAGGCAACCCTGCAGCGCCAAGGTGATTTCAGTCTGCATATCGGCCAATTTCTTCTGTACCAACTGCGTCGCAGCCAGCGGACGACCGAACTGTTGCCGGTCCAGGGTGTATTGGCGTGCAGTGTGCCAGCAGAACTCAGCCGCACCCAAAGCGCCCCAACTGATGCCATAACGTGCAGAGTTAAGGCAGGTGAACGGGCCTTTAAGGCCGCGCACGTCCGGGAAGGCATTAACTTCAGGAACGAATACATTGTCCATCACGATTTCGCCGGTGATTGATGCGCGCAGACCAACCTTGCCGTGAATCGCGGGGGTGCTGAGCCCCTCCCAACCTTTCTCCAGAACAAAACCGCGAATCTCGCCAGCATCATCTTTGGCCCAAACGACAAAGACATCGGCGATCGGACTGTTAGTGATCCACATTTTGCTGCCGCTAATGCGATAGCCGCCTTCAACTTTCTTCGCTCGGGTGATCATCGCACCAGGATCAGAACCGTGATTGGGCTCGGTCAGGCCAAAGCAACCGATGTATTCACCGCTGGCCAGCTTCGGCAGGTACTTTTGCCGGGTCTCCTCATTACCGAACTCGTAAATCGGCACCATCACCAAGGACGACTGCACGCTCATCATCGAACGGTAGCCCGAATCAATTCGCTCTACTTCACGAGCGATCAGACCATAGCTTACATAGTTGAGACCGCTACCACCGTAAGCTTCGGGAATAGTCGCGCCCAGCAAACCGGTTTCACCCATTTCACGAAAAATAGCCGGATCAGTTTGCTCATTGCGGAAAGCTTCGAGCACACGCGGCGCTAACTTGTCATCGGCAAACTGCTGGGCGCTATCGCGCACCATGCGTTCTTCTTCGGTGAGTTGCTGATCCAGCAGCAGGGGGTCGATCCAGTTAAAGCTTGCCTTGGCCATCAGGTAATCCTCAGTTCAGCGAAGGAGCGCAGCCATGGCAACGCTCCACCTATAATCGTCTGGACTGATCCTAGACCCGCAAGACCCATGAGACAAACGAGTATTTCGCACTAACCTGTGCATAATAGTCACTCCGTAACCGCTCCCTCGAAACCTCACATATTACTAACTGGGCGGGTTAGAAAGCTTAGGCTGCACCTGATAGCGCCTGTTTAGCCACAACTGGACAGGCATTCGACCCAGGTGTTACTCAAGCGAAATCATGGCACAGAGTAACTTTCCAGCATGTTGCCAAGAGAAACGCGCCAACACAGAGCTCAGCTACCGGACCGACACCCATGCGCCGAAAAATACCCAGCACTACAGCGCTGATTGCGTTCGAGTCAGCCGCACGACATCAGAGCTTTACCAAAGCGGCGCAGGAACTTGCACTGACGCAGAGCGCAATTTGCCGTCAGATCGCCGGGCTTGAGGCGTTTCTTAACGTTGAGTTGTTTCGCCGCTCAAGACGCGGGGTCGTATTAACTGAGGCGGGTGCGTCCTACTCACGCCGTGTTGCCAGTCAGCTGGATGCAGTGGAGCGCGATACGTTGGCAGTGATAGGTCAACAGGGCGCTATAACCATTGAGCTAGCCGTTGTGCCGACATTTGGCACCCAGTGGCTACTGCCTCGACTGAAGGAGTTTCAGCACCTACATCCACAAGTTACGGTTAACTTGACCAATCGCACGCGACCTTTTCTGTTTGCCGATACCGATTTTGATGCTGCAATTTATTTTGGGGATGGCGACTGGTCTGGTACAGCGTCCTATCGATTGATGCGCGAAAACTCAATGCCGGTGTGCAGCCCGGCTTTACTCGACGGACGCAAACAGCTTTCGGCCGATGAACTGGCGACCCTGCCCTTGCTCCAGCAAACGACCCGTCCTTATGGCTGGCGTCAGTGGTTCAATGCCCAGGGAATGGCTGTCGCGCGCGACATGAGTGGGCCCCGCTACGAGCTTTTTTCGATGCTTGCGCAAGCGGCTATTCACGAGATGGGCATAGCCCTCATACCGCCATTTCTAATTGAACGCGAATTAAGTGAAGACCGACTCATTATTGCGTCCCCCTACAGTTACCCGAGCGAAAAGGCTTATTTTCTTATCATTCCCGAGCGCAAAGCCGAGTCGGCCGCACTGCAAGCACTGCGCGACTGGCTTATTGAGCAAACGAAGGCGTACGCCCAACGCTGTGGACTGGAATAAATGACAGCGTTCGAACTATTTTCGCTATTTGTTATGCCTTACGAGCCTGCCTCAATCGGGCCAAAGCCTTTTAAATCAGTGGACAACATCAACAAGCTGACCTCGTAGTCAACAACTGTAGCAGCTACAGAGCAGCCCTCTCCAGAGCCCTCCAAGTGTTGCGTTTTTTGCACACTAAAGGTCGCAACTGCGCTAGTTCAGCGGTATTAGCTCAAATTACACTGCGAACCATTGATCTGCTGAATCGCAAATTATTTCAGCCGCGTCGAGCTATGTGAGAACCATTTAAAATCATCACAAACGCCCTATTTTCAGGGCTTTAACAGCAACTACTGGCCGTATAGTCATCTGGTGACCTGTAGTTACTACAATGTTTTATTACAGAACGTCTTGAAGGCCCCGCGCTTCACCTGCAAAATGCCGACCCCGCTAAATACTTGAAGCGATACTTAAGCGGGATTGTGCTGATCCTCCCCTCGCCCGCATGCCAACGTAGCGTCCGGGTTCACAAAAAAAGATCACGCAGGAGATTTGAAGTGCACATCGGTGTTCCTCTCGAAACCCATGCCGGCGAGACGCGCGTAGCTGCGACTCCCGAGACCATTAAGAAACTGATTGGCCAAGGCCATCAGGTAACAGTACAAAGTGGCGCGGGCATTAGTGCCAGCGTAACTGATGCAGCCTATGAAGCTGCAGGCGCAACCATTGGCAGCGATAACGAGGCCTTTGGCGCTGAACTTGTACTCAAAGTGGTCGCCCCAACTGAAGCTGAACTTGCGCTGATGAAATCCGGGGCCGTTCTGGTTGGCATGCTCAACCCGTTCAGCAACGAAACCATCGCCCTGATGAATGCTCGCGGCATTACCGCCTTTGCCCTTGAAGCTGCGCCGCGTACCTCACGCGCACAAAGCCTTGATGTGCTTTCATCGCAAGCCAACATTGCTGGCTATAAAGCCGTGCTGCTCGCTGCACATCATTACCCACGCTTTATGCCGATGTTGATGACCGCTGCCGGTACCGTTAAGGCCGCGCGGATTCTGATTCTTGGTGCTGGCGTTGCAGGCCTGCAGGCTATCGCAACAGCCAAGCGCCTGGGTGCGGTGATTGAGGCTTCAGATGTGCGTCCTGCGGTTAAGGAGCAAATCGAGTCGTTGGGCGCCAAGTTTGTCGATGTGCCTTTCGAGACCGATGAAGAACGCGATGCAGCACAGGGTGTTGGTGGTTACGCCCGCCCGATGCCAGCCTCGTGGATGGAGCGCCAGGCCAAAGCGGTGCACGAACGCGCCAAGCAGGCCGATATCGTTATCACCACAGCTCTGATTCCGGGCCGCAAGGCACCGATTCTGCTGCATGAAGCGACCGTACAAGAAATGAAGCCCGGCTCGGTGATCATCGACCTCGCTGCAGCTCAAGGCGGTAACTGCCCACTGACGGAAGCCGAGCAAGTGGTGGTCAAGCATGGCGTGACCATCGTCGGCCACAGCAATCTTGCGGCCTTAGTACCGGCGGATGCTTCGGCACTGTACGCACGCAACCTGCTCGACTTCCTCAAGTTGGTCCTCGACAAAGACGGCCAATTCAACGTCAACCTAGAAGACGACATCGTCGCCGCATGCCTGATGTGCCGCGACGGTGAAATCGTCCGCAGCAACGGCTAAAGGAGTAGAGACATGGAAATTTCCGACGGTATCTACAACCTGATCATTTTTGTGCTGGCGATTTATGTCGGCTACCACGTGGTCTGGAACGTCACCCCGGCACTGCACACACCGCTGATGGCGGTTACCAACGCTATTTCGGCCATTGTGATTGTCGGCGCCATGCTGGCCGCTGCACTGACTGTGACCCCGTTTGGCAAGTTCATGGGCACCATGGCCGTCGCTCTGGCTGCGGTGAATGTTTTCGGTGGTTTCTTGGTCACCCGACGCATGCTCGAAATGTTCAAGAAGAAGGCGCCTAAAGCAGCCGCGCCGACGGAGAAACACTGATCATGAGCATGAACCTAATCACTGTTCTCTACCTGATCGCCTCGATCTGCTTTATTCAGGCACTTAAAGGCCTGTCGCATCCAACCACCTCACGCCGCGGCAATTTGTTCGGCATGATCGGTATGGGCTTGGCTGTCATCACCACTATCGCCCTGATGTACAAACTCAGCGCCGAAGCGGAAACACCGGGTATCGGTTACGTACTCCTTGGACTATTGGCGGGCGGCACTGCCGGCTCGATCATGGCCAAGCGCGTTGAAATGACCAAGATGCCCGAGCTGGTTGCTTTCATGCACAGCATGATTGGTCTGGCAGCGGTGTTTATTGCAATTGCAGCCGTAGTTGAGCCGCAGTCACTGGGTATCGTTGCAGCCCTTGGCGATGCCATCCCTGCCGGTAACCGTCTAGAACTGTTCCTTGGTGCAGCCATCGGTGCAGTGACCTTCTCCGGTTCGGTCATCGCCTTCGGCAAGCTGTCTGGCAAATACAAGTTCCGCCTGTTCCAAGGCGCACCGGTATCGTTCAGCGGCCAGCACAAGCTCAACCTGATTGTGGGTATCGCGATTCTGGTATTGGGCTTGTACTTCACCTTTACCGGCAGCCTCACCGCCTTCACTTTGCTGCTGATTCTGGCGTTCATTATCGGCGTGCTGATCATCATTCCGATTGGCGGCGCAGACATGCCGGTTGTGGTGTCGATGCTCAACAGCTACTCAGGCTGGGCTGCTGCTGGTATCGGCTTCTCACTGAACAACTCGATGCTGATCATCGCAGGTTCGTTGGTGGGTTCGAGCGGCGCGATTCTGTCTTACATCATGTGCAAGGCAATGAACCGCTCGTTCTTCAATGTGATCCTCGGTGGCTTCGGTGCCGAAGCGGATGCAGGTCCTGCAACCGGCAGCAAAGAACAGCGTCCGGTTAAATCGGGCTCAAGTGACGATGCCGCCTTCTTGCTGACCAATGCCGACACTGTGGTTATCGTGCCGGGTTACGGCTTGGCAGTCGCCCGCGCCCAGCATGCATTGATGGAGCTGGCTGAAAAACTGACCCATCGCGGTGTCACCGTTAAGTACGCCATTCACCCGGTTGCCGGTCGTATGCCTGGCCATATGAACGTGTTGCTGGCTGAGGCCGAAGTGCCTTACGAGCAAGTGTTCGAGATGGAAGACATCAACTCCGAGTTCGGCCAGACTGACGTGGTGCTGGTGTTAGGCGCCAACGACGTGGTTAACCCCGCGGCGAAAAACGATCCGAAGTCGCCGATTGCCGGCATGCCGATTCTTGAGGCTTACAAAGCCAAGACCGTCATCGTCAACAAGCGCTCGATGGCCAGCGGCTACGCCGGGCTCGACAATGAACTGTTCTACCTCGACAAGACCATGATGGTGTTTGGCGATGCCAAGAAAGTTATTGAAGACATGGTTAAAGCCGTCGACTAAGCGTAAAGCACTTACTTAGCCTAATAAAAACGCCGGCTCAGTTGCCGGCGTTTTTATTTCAACTACAAACAGCCCCCGGTATTAGCCACGGATGTTGTAGATGTCCTTCTCGTTAGCTTCGGCGTACTCATAAAGACGCTCGAGATAGGCCTTCTGCTGCGCCCATACCTTGGTCGCGGCAGGGTCGGCGGCAGCACTGGCATCAACCACTTCCGCCGCAATGCCTTTAAGCTTGGCCAAGACATCGTCAGGCAGACGACGTACTTCAACGCCCTCTTTCTTCAGCTGCTCCATGGATTCCATGTTGCGTGCGTTGTAGTCGTCAAGCATGTCGCCGTTGATATCGCGAGCAGCTGCACGCACGATTGCTTGCAGGTCCGCTGGCAAGGTTTCCCAAGCCTTGATGTTGATGTCGAGCTCGAAGGTTACGTTCGGCTCCTGCCAACCTGGGGTGTAATAGTACTTAGCCGCTTTTTGCAGACCCAGTGCCTGGTCGTTGTATGGGCCAATCCACTCGGTGGCATCAATTGCACCGGTTTGCAGTGCGGTGAAAATTTCCCCCGCCGGCATATTGACCACTGTACCGCCCATTTTGGTCAGTACTTCGCCGCCCAGACCCGGCGTACGCATTTTCAGGCCTTTAAAGTCATCAACCGAGTTGATTTCTTTGTTGAACCAGCCAGCTGTCTGCACCCCAGTTGCGCCGCAGGCCATTGGCAGCACGCCGAACGGCTTGTAAACCTCCTCCCACAACGCAAGGCCACCGCCCCTGTGCAGCCAAGCATTCATTTCCTGCGCATTAGGCCCAAATGGCAGAGCACAGAAGAATTGCGCAGCTGGCACTTTGCCTTTCCAGTAGTAAGGGGCACCGTGGCCCATCTCTGCAGTACCGCGCGAAACCGCATCGAATACTTCCAGAGCAGGAACCAACTCACCCGCCGCATAGACTTTAACGGTCAAGCGGCCTTTACTCATTTCATTAACCAGCTTGGCGAAATTTTCTGCGCCTACGCCAACACCGGGGAAATTTTTTGGCCAAGAAGTGACCATTTTCCAGTGGAACGTTTCTCCACCAGCGCCTTCTTGGGGCTTGGCAGCGCTGCCAGCAGCGACTTCTTTGCTGCAATCAGCTTCTTTGTTACAACCCGCCAACGCAGTGGCGGCAAGGCCTACACCAGCTGCAGCGAGTATTTGACGACGTTTCATGCAATGCTCCTTCTTGTTGTATTGGTCTTACCACAGGATCACTGTCAGCAGACCGCGCCTAAGTAACATAGGGCGAAGTGACTCTCAAGCCTAGTGGATGCGACTAAAGTTGTAGTGCCATTGCTGCATTTGCTCGAGCTGCCTAGAATCACCGACCTGCCGCTTACTTACCCATAACGATAAGGACTCACCATGTCCGACAAGCCTCCACTTTTGCTCCACCTTGCGCGCATTATCGATGCGCTGAACAAACGCTTTGGCCAAGCCTGCGCCTGGCTCACCGCATTTCTTGTCTTCGGAACCGCCATTGTAGTCATCCTACGCTACGGTTTCGGAATCGGTGCCACAGCTTTGCAAGAAGCTGTTTTGTATGCTCACGCCCTAGTCTTCATGGGTGCATCCGCCTGGACGCTGCAACGCAACGCACACGTGCGTGTGGATATCTTTTATCAGAAGTTCAGCGTCAAGCGCCAAGCAGTGGTCGATATTCTCGGCACGCTGCTATTCCTCTTGCCGCTTTGCCTGTTTCTGGGCTGGAGCAGCTGGGACTACGTGGCCAATTCCTGGGCGACAAAAGAGGCATCCAGTGAAACCGGTGGCCTGCACTTCGTCTACTTACAAAAAAGCATCATTCTGATTTTGGTGGTCTGCCTGGTTCTGCAAGGAATCTCCGACATCATTAAAGCTGTTTACATGCTCGCCGGTCATTTGCCCGAGCCGGAGGTGAAGCATGGTTGAGTTAATGCCGATTCTGCTGTTTATCTGTATTTGTGCGGCGCTGATGGCCGGTTATCCGGTCGCATTTACCCTGGGTGGCGTATCCCTGCTGTTCGCCGGTATTGGTATCGTCACTGGCACTTTCGACCCCACCTACCTCAGCGCATTGCCCAACCGTCTATTCGGCATCATGAATAACCAGACGATGCTGGCGGTGCCGCTTTTCGTGTTTATGGGGGTGATGCTGGAGAAGTCCAGGGTTGCCGAAGACCTGCTCGAATCCATGTCGCGACTGTTCGGCACCCTGCGCGGTGGCTTGGCGATCTCGGTGTGTGTGGTAGGTGCATTACTCGCCGCCAGCACCGGTATTGTCGGCGCGACAGTGGTGACCATGGGCTTGCTTGCGCTGCCAACCATGTTGCGCCGTGGCTATGACCCCGCCATCGCGACCGGTACTTTGGCTGCAACGGGTACTTTGGGGCAGATCATCCCGCCTTCAATCGTCCTGGTATTGCTCGGTGACGTGATGTCCAGCGCCTACCAGCAAGCACAGTTGAAGATGGGCATCTTCTCGCCAAAAACCGTTTCGGTCGGTGACTTGTTCGTCGGTGCATTTCTGCCAGGCATGTTGCTGGTGGGCATGTATATCCTCTACATCATCGGTGTGGCGATTTTCCAACCGAAGAAGCTACCTGCGCTGCCACAGGAAGAGCTTGGCCCGATTGAGTGGGGCAAGCTTGCCAATGCCCTGATCCCTCCGCTGATCCTCATTGCTGCAGTGCTCGGCTCGATTCTAGCCGGTTATGCCACACCGACTGAAGCAGCGGCTCTTGGCGCCCTGGGTGCGATGATTCTGGCGACACTGAAAGGCAAGCTGAACTTCACCAAGGTCAAGGAAGTCGCGTACGGCACCACTGAGATCAGCGCCATGGTGTTCATGATCCTGATTGGCGCATCGCTGTTTTCTCTGGTTTTCCGTGGCTTCGGCGGCGAAATATTGATTGAGGAAGTCTTCGCGCAATTGCCAGGTGGCGTGCTCGGTGCATTCTTCCTCGTGATGGTGGTGATCTTCTTCCTCGGCTTCATTCTCGACTTCATCGAGATCACCTTCGTGGTGGTGCCGATTGTGGGGCCGGTATTGATGGCCATGGGCTTAGATCCAATCTGGCTGGGGGTCATGATTGCACTTAACCTGCAGACATCATTCCTCACGCCGCCGTTTGGCTTCGCGCTGTTCTACCTGCGCGGTGTCACGCCTGCATCAGTGGCAACCAGTACCATCTACAAGGGTGTGCTGCCGTTTATTCTGATTCAGATCATTCTTCTGGTCATCGCTTACATCTTCCCGGGGCTGATCACTTGGCTACCGGAGCAGGTGTACGGCAACTAACGCTGCAGTGCTTGGTCAAAACGCCCGTACTTGTTACGGGCGTTTTGCATTCGGCTGGGGCAACGAGTCCGACAGCCCTGCAAATCCATCTTCAACTCGTTACCACAGGAAAACTGATGACCACTGCAAGCGTTGAACGTATCGAAATGGGTTCACTGACCTGCTGGAGCCTGTGCTTCAACAACAGCAAACTGCTGATTGCAGAACAAGGCGCTCAAATTCTCAGCTATGGAAACGAAGGCGAGCCACCCATCATCTGGCTCAGCGAGCAGGCTGAACTAAAACCCGGCAATAGTCAGCGCGGCGGTGTACCTGTGTGCTGGCCATGGTTCGGCGACTTACTACGCAATCCGCAAACCGTTCAGGCCATGCACCAACAACCACAGCAGGCGGGTGCACACGGCCTTGTACGCAGCATTGACTGGACGCTGGAGGGCGTTGAGCAACTGGAGGAAGCCGTCAGCATCACTTTTTGCTACAACAGCCTTGAGCAGCCTCTAGCGCATTGGCCGCACGCAGCAGAACTGTCGCTGACCCTGCGCCTGGGTGAACGCCTGAGTATCAGCTTGGTATGTCGCAACATTGGCCAACAACCACTGGCGTTCAGCCAGGCCCTGCATAGCTACTTCGCGGTAAGTGATATCCATCAGGTAAGCGTCGAAGGCCTGCAAGACTGCGACTACATCGAAACCCTGGAAGACTGGCAGTTGCGTAAGCAGTCCGGAGCCGTGCACTTCAACGGAGAGACCGACCGCATCTACCTGAAGCCTTCGGCCAAACTTCAAGTGATTGACCCACTCTGGCAACGCACCATCAATCTGCTCAGCAGCGGCTCGCAATCCGCCGTCGTCTGGAACCCCTGGATAGACAAAGCACAGCGCTTATCGCAATTCGATAACGCTGCCTGGCAACAGATGCTTTGCATTGAGCACGCCAATGTTCTGGATGACATCGTCACCCTGGCCCCAGAAGGTGAACATAGATTGAGCGTTGATATCTGGCTGGATAAACAACTGACCCATCAAGCACTTGTGTAGGGCAATCAAGCGCATATTGACCTGGGCGCGGTCATGACGATGACCGCGCCAGGGCGAAACAATCAAGCCTGCAACCGGCCGCAAGATTTAAAAACGCCAGGTCGCGCCACCACCGAGAACATGAATCGCCGCTTTTTTGTATTCGCCAGAGATGGTGTCACCGTTGCGCTTACTCTGTTCAATACTCAAATCATCCATCCATATCAAGGTGTAGTTGAGGTTGACCGACATACTTTCATCGATCTTATAGTTCAGGCCGGTCGCAAAGCGCCAGGCAGCACCAACCGGCACGTCAACGGTGCGGTCGTCATCATCCACAGACGATGTGTCATAGCCAACGCCCATATTGATGCGCAGTTTGTCTGTCATTTGATTTTGCGCACCCGCCGATAAATGCCAGGTATCTTTATATTTGCGGTCAACTTGTCGCGTCACCGAAGAGCCATCCGGGTTGCCGTCGACTTCAACACCGATCTGGCCGAACTCACTCCAGTCCTGCCAGCCCACGCTCCCCAATAATGTCCAGTGATCAGATACCTGATGGGAAATACTCGCCAAGGCATACTGCGGAATGGTCATGTCGACATTTAGTTGATCAGCATTGATACGGCCCAAGGCAGCATTGAGCAGTGGGTTGCTGATGTCATTGAACTCGGGCTGGTCATCAAACTTAAATTTGACCGAACTGACGTAGGACAACCCCAAGCGCGTGCGATCACTCAAGTCATACATAAGCCCGGCAGTGACTCCCAATCCCCAGTCCGTGTCCTGGTATTTCAGTTGGCCATCATCCGCGTTACCGAGGCCAAGGGGGTTGTTGTTGACCGCCACCTCGGTGAGGAACCGGCCGAACACCACGCGCGGACCAAAACCGACGGAAAGATCATCGGTGAGCTTGTATGACAGCGTAGGCTGAAAAGCGATACCAATAATCGATGACTTTTGGGTGAAGTAACGCCCCGCCCAGTCGTCATCATATTTCACCGCCAGACCAAAATTACCCACCATCCCGATGCCAACAGTGGCGCGGTCGTTAATTTGGTGGCTGGCAAAAATACTGCCTCCCGGGAAATACTTCAGGGCATTGCCGCCCTCATTGCCGTCAAAGTCGTTATCGTCATCACGAGAGAATTTGATGTGGCCCAACATCGCTTGGCCGTTGGCGTTGACCTGATTCCCTTTCAGGGCCGTTAAACCAGCGGGGTTGTTCATCAGAATGCTGGGGTCCGTGGTCAGTACTGCAGCACCTGCGTTAGCCAAACCGGCTCCCTCTTGCCCTACCTCATAGACCATAATGCCGCCCGCCCAAACATTCCCTGCAACGCCCAACAGCGCGATAGACGATAAAGCTTTGCGCAACATGTTTGGATATCCTTATATCTGTAATCAAATAGCTATTCGATTGTGTTTGCTAGGTAGCAGGCCAACACTCCGGTTCTCAACTGCCCACGGGCTATGCCTAGAGAACCTCTGAAAAACTACTGCGCTAGGTATTACGGCGTTAAAAATCTGCTCAAAATGCTCATTTAGGACAACTAAACTGCGCTTTTTCGCATCTTTTTGCCTTGTACTCCCGTCGCTCGCTACCTTTTTCAGAGGATCCCTAGAGAACCGCCCCCTTATTGGTTGCTTACATTTTAGGATAAAACATAGTCAAGAACGGCGACTTTACCCAACCTTATTTGCACTAAATTTATAAATGAGTTCTGCTGCCCAGCCAACGGCACACTGCATCTCGGGCTAACTCCGTTCCGATAGGCATTTGCCGCCGCGCAATTCACTTTCCCATGCAAACCATCCTTGTTATCGGCTATGTCTGGCCAGAACCCCGCTCATCCGCCGATGGGAGCAGGATGATGGAGCTGTTCTGTGCGCAACATTGGCAGGTCACCTTCACCAGTGCCGCAGCGCTTTCAGACACCGGACAGGTTTAAACGCGCAAGGTATTGCAGCGTAATAATAGAGGACAATTTTTCTAGCTGAGGTTTTGAATAAAGGTGGGTTGCCTCTATTGTTGCTCAAAGGGATACCGCCAGTAACGAATGTAGTTGGCGTTTAGCCTGCGGTACCGGAGGCTATGCGGTGGGCAGCTTTCAATGCGGGTTATGTAACTGGAGTTATATACGACAAAGCTTCTACCCACGTGCTAGAAGCTAGCCTGAGTTGGTGATAGCAAGCGGTGCCACTTCCGTGCGAAATGGCAAGTGAGTACCGCATCGCACGGAAATCCGCAGGAGGCATCTAAAAGCGACTGAGCTACATAGTGTTGGCCACGTTAAAGCTGCTCATCGCCTTAAGCCCTAGTTCATTACCTTTTTAGGAACCCTTAATAGCTAGCAAAAGGGTTTGCAATAATTGGGATAATCATCAGACGCAAGTTGAAGTCTGCGTCATACTCATCAGCTTTAATAACGCTGTATTGGAACTCCACGGCCCAGCGCAGCGGCATTGGTCCAACCTTGGTCACATTGGAGTAGCCCAAGCCAATTGGAAAGTTAACTTTTTCGCCACTATCCGCCTTCCAGTTAATGAGTATGTTAGGGGTCATCCCAATCAACTCGGTGCCGCTTAGGCGGTAGTTCAAGAAATATTGAATATTGGTTTGACTGGTTTCTTCACGGTCGTCATCTCCAGCATACGACCACCAGTGCTGACCCAAAGCCCCAATGTTCCAGCCGCCAGGATTGGGTGCCAATGATGCGACCAAGAATGCAGGGCCTGCTTGATACTTGCCCTGGCCGAGTACATCCTCTTCGGCGGTGGGAAATATCTGTGAAATACCAGCACCCCAAATAAAACCATCATCGCGCGCCGGCCCTGCAAGGGTCAGTAAGGCAGTATCGCCAAAACCGGTTGTGCGGCTATTGAATGGATAATTGTTGCTCGACAGGTCACTGCTAGGAATGTTTTGTGGATGCCCCGTTAGCGCGTCGCCGAAACTATCGTCCATTGGCGTCGACTGGTATTGAATTACAGGCCGTACAATAAAATTCCACTCATCCTCACCGAACTCAATGGGGAATGACATCACCGGCTGAAACGTAGTTGTATTTGACCAGCGCCCATTACTTGGCAGGGCATCATTGTCCCCATCTTTATGGGTGTAATCATTTTGCAACCACAGCATCCACGCTGCGCCTAACGGATTAGCAGACATTTTGGCAAGCTTTTCGAGTTCAGCTTTGCTTGGCCCTTCGGCGGTTGTTGTATCTGGCTTTTTTGTTGCGTCAGTCTTGCCTTCCTCTTCTGCAAAACCTGATTCCGAGTATGTACTGGCTAACAGTATGGCTAAACCAAAACCGGCCAACTGATGAAATTTCCTCATTCTTCCCTTCATAAGGACTCCATGGAGCATTGCAAGTTGTCATCATTAAAGCAAACGTACTACTTTAACTCGCCTGCCGAGTATGCTTCAGAATTTCACTAGATAGGGTATAGCTAATGCAATTGCAAACGTCCATGCGTCAGATTGATGCATTTAAATCTTGGTTAATTTGAATCGTTAATACTATTACCCAACTCCGTTACAATCGGTGTTTTCTAAAATCGACTCTTCTCTACCTATGCAAACCATCCTTGTTATCGGCTATGTCTGGCCAGAACCTCGCTCATCCGCCGCGGGGAGCAGGATGATGGAACTACTGGAGCTGTTCTGTGCGCATAACTGGCAGGTCACCTTCGCCAGTGCCGCTGCGCTTTCAGAACACCGGGCAGATTTAACCGCGCTGGGTATTCCAGAAATTCAGATTGCCCTCAATTGCGACAGCTTTGATCAGTTTGTAGCTGGGCTGCAGCCAGACATGGTCTTGTTCGACCGTTTCTTCACCGAGGAACAGTTCGCCTGGCGCGTGGAACGGGCCTGCCCGAAGGCGTTGCGCGTGCTCGATACCAGCGACTTGCACAGCTTGCGTGAAGCGCGCCAGCAACTGCTGAAAGCCGCGCAACAGGCCTGCGCCAATGAGTCAGAAAAACAACAGGTTGGTGCTGTGACCGCAGGCGCCAACTCGCTATTTGGCGCAATGGCTGATTTAGATACCGCCAAGCGCGAAGTCGCAGCGATCTTTCGCAGTGACTTAACCCTGATGATCTCAGGGTTTGAGATGCAGTTGCTGCAGCAGGCCTTTTCAGTACCAGCGGCATTACTCCACGATTGCGCGCTGATGTTAATTCCCTGCGCTTACCAGCCCGCGCCTTTTGCCGAGCGTGCACATTTCATCAGCATCGGTAATTTCCGTCACGCGCCCAACTGGGACTCTGTGCTGTGGCTAAAACACGCGCTGTGGCCGTTGGTTCGCCAACGCCTGCCCCAAGCGCAATTGCATGTGTACGGTGCCTACCCGCCGCCCAAAGCCACTGCACTGCATAACCCCAAACAAGGCTTTCATGTGCTGGGCTGGGCAGATGATGCCCATCAGGTCATGGGCAAGGCGCGGGTGTGTTTAGCACCGCTACGATTTGGTGCGGGCATTAAAGGCAAACTGGCAGATGCCATGGCGTGCGGCACACCCAGTGTGACCACGGCGATTGGCAGCGAAGGGATGCATGGCGATATGCCGTGGGGCGGTGCAGTGGTGGACTCGGCAGCAGACTTTGCCGATGCGGCTGTAGCCTTGTATGAAGATGAAAACCGCTGGCTGCAAGCCCAAGCACAAGGCTTGGCGATTTTGCAGCAACGCTTTGACCGACCGCGGCTTGGGGCTGAGTTGATAACCCGGCTGACTCAGTTAAGTGAAAACCCCGAGGCTCACCGGCGCAATAACTTCATCGGACAGATGCTTCGTCACCACAGCCTGAAAAGTACGCAGTACATGTCACAGTGGATTGCAGCGAAGAATAAAACCGCAGACTGAGTTATCCACAGGGAAAAACCCACGCTTATAGCCCCCTGCCACGTGGTTAGAGATCCTCTTCCTCTACAGCCCTCACCACGCTTGCATCAAGCGCATAAGCCGCATCTGCAAGATCATTACTGACACTCTCGATCTTGATTTCACCACTGACCCAAAGCGGCGCGTAGATATCTTCCAAGGCGATGCCGTTTGGATAGCGCACCAACACCAATTGATTCGGCGGCGGTGGCGGCACGTGTATGCAGGCACCAGGGTAAGGCACTAAAAAGAACAGCGTGCTGCGCCCCTTGCCATCGCTTTCGAGCGGCACAGGATAACCGCCTAAACGAATCTGCTTGCCGTTGAACGCCGCCACGGTTTTAGCCGAGTACATCACCGCAGGGAGCTTTTTATCCTGCTGCTTGAGGCCACCGGCTTGGTAGAAGGTGCTGTCCTCTTCAGGGCTGTCATGGCTGATTTCCGGCATATTTTCCAAGGCTTGCTGGTCCTCGGCAGGCATCAGTTCAAGCCAGTCGGTCTCAGGCAGTTCAGCAAAGGCCAAGTTGCTAATCAACAATAAGGGCAGTAGTAACAAACGGAGCATCAACAGGTTCTCGGCAAAGTGCAGGTTTGCAGTCTTATGCAGTGAGCAACCACATGCAAGCCACGCACAAAAAAGCCGTCGACTCAGGGTGTGTGAAAACGTCACGAGCGAAGGCAAGACAAGGCTTTAACAGGCGAAAAAGCGCAGTTTAGGTGTTCTAAATGAGCATTTTTCGTCTGTTTATAACGCTGTATTGTCGAGTGCAGTAGTTTTCACACAGTCTGGACTGACGGCTTCTTGAAAACACCTAAGTGCTAACTCACTTTTTCTTAACCATCGCGTAGATAAACAGCAAAATCACCGCGCCGACGATTGCACCGATAAAACCGGCACCTTGGCCTGCTTGATAAATACCCAGTGCCTGGCCGCCATATGTCGCGGCCAATGAGCCACCGATACCCAGCAGGATTGTCATGATCCAGCCCATGCTGTCATCGCCTGGCTTAAGGAAGCGTGCGATAAGACCCACAATCAGACCGATTAAAATTGTGCCGATAATTCCCATGGCTTGCTCTCCATTTCAAGTGATTGCGCCTCAGGTTTGAGCAATGGCTATCGTCAAGGGACGCTACCGAAGCCCAAACCTCAGTCTAGAACAACTAAGGCACTCCACAATCTGACGGCTTAACTCAATGGAGGTTCAACTGGCGCGGCATTGCACAGCGCCAGGGTTTGCCTTCAGGCGTCAATCAGTGCCTGCACCGCAGCAACTTGCTGGTCCAGCGTGGCCCGATCTTTACTGCGCACAGTGGCGTGGCCAACTTTGCGTCCAACCTTGAAGGCTTTACCGTAGTGATGCAGGTGGCAGTCGGCAATGGCCGTAACTTTATCCACAGGCGGAACTTCGCCAATAAAGTTAAGCATGGCGCTCTCACCCACTTTCGCGGTTGAACCCAGCGGCAAACCTGCAATGGCGCGCAGGTGGTTTTCAAACTGGCTGCACTCAGCACCTTCAATCGTCCAGTGCCCGGAGTTGTGCACACGTGGCGCGATTTCGTTAGCTTTAAGCCCGCCGTCTACTTCAAAAAATTCAAACGCCAGCACACCCACATAACTGAGTTTATCCAGCACACGGCTGGCGTAATCCTCGGCCAGGGACTGCAACGGGTGGTTGCTGCTCGCAATCGACAGGCCAAGAACACCACTGTTGTGCGTGTTATGCACCAGCGGATAAAACTGTGTTTCGCCATCACGACCACGCACAGCAACCAGCGAAACTTCGCCAGTGAACGGAACAAAACCTTCGAGCAGGCATGGCACGCTGCCCAGCTCAGCAAATGCATCGACAACATCGCTGGCACTGCGCAGCACTTTTTGCCCCTTGCCGTCGTAACCCAAGGTGCGGGTTTTCATTACAGCAGGCAGGCCAATGCTGGCGACTGCGGCATCGAGATCAGCTTGCGACTGAATATCGGCAAAATCCGGCGTCGGGATCCCTAGATCCTTGAACATCGACTTTTCAAACCAGCGATCACGGGCAATGCGCAGCGCTTGTGCTCCCGGATAAACGGGTACGAACTGCGACAGAAAGGCAACGGTTTCGGCCGGGACACTTTCAAACTCGAAGGTCACCAGATCCACTTCATCAGCCAGCTGACGTAGATGATCCTGATCGCCGTAATCAGCGCGAATATGCTCGCCCAAGGCTTGCGCGCACGCATCTGGAGCGGGGTCGAGAAAGGCGAAGTTCATGCCCAACGGAGTCCCCGCCAAGGCCAACATGCGGCCCAACTGGCCGCCACCGATTACACCGATTTTCATAGCACAGCCCTTATTGATCGACTCAAGCGTGGCGCGGGTCTGGATTGTCCAATACAGTTTCAGTTTGCTCGGCGCGGAATTGCTTCAGCGCATCGTGAAACTGCGGATGTTGATGGCCCAGAATACTCGCGGCAAGCAATGCCGCGTTAACCGCGCCAGCTTTACCTATCGCCAAGGTTGCAACTGGAACACCAGCGGGCATTTGAACGATAGACAACAGCGAATCAACACCTGAAAGCATCGACGACTGCACCGGCACGCCCAACACAGGAAGGTGCGTTTTCGCCGCGCACATGCCCGGTAAGTGTGCAGCGCCACCGGCACCGGCAATAATCACCTGGATACCACGAGACTCAGCCTGTTCGGCGTACTGGAAGAGCAAGTCCGGGGTACGGTGAGCTGAAACAACTTTCACCTCATAACCGATACCCAGCTTGTCCAGCATCTCGGTGGTGTGGCTAAGAGTGCTCCAGTCGGACTTGGAGCCCATGATCACGCCTACCAGTGTGCTCATCGTTGTGCCTCTATATTTGGCGCCAGCTGGCGCGTCAAAAACTAACAAGCCACGCGGATTAACCAGCGTGGCTTGTATGCGATATATAGCCGGGTGCCGCCGGCCGAAGGCCGCGCAGTATAACGCAAAGGCAAGAGTAATGAGCAATGCTGGCGACCGTTTGTCCAGAGCCCGTCGCCGGAAGCAGAAAGCGACTAAGTTTTTGCTCTGGATCAACTACGTTAGCAACCAGCGGCGCAAACTGAAAACTTACTCGACCACCGGAGAATTATCATGTCACAAACCATGAAAGCCGCCGTTGTTCATTCCTTTGGCGAAGCCCTGCGTATTGAGGAAGTGAAAGTACCGCTGCCAGGCCCAGGTCAGATCCTAGTCAAGATTGAAGCCAGCGGCGTGTGCCATACCGACCTGCACGCTGCCGAAGGTGATTGGCCAGTGAAGCCAAGCCTACCCTTTATCCCAGGCCATGAAGGGGTTGGTTATGTCGCCGCCGTAGGCTCCGGGGTGAGCCGGATAAAAGAAGGCGATCGTGTCGGCGTACCCTGGTTATACACCGCTTGCGGTTGTTGCGAGCACTGCCTGACTGGTTGGGAAACCCTGTGTGAAAGCCAACAAAATACGGGTTACTCAGTTAATGGCAGTTATGCCGAGTATGTGCTGGCTGACCCTAATTTCGTTGGCGTACTGCCGAAAAACATCGGCTTTGTCGAAATCGCCCCCATCCTCTGCGCTGGCGTAACCGTGTACAAAGGGCTCAAGGTGACTGGTGCGCGCCCCGGCCAGTGGGTTGCCATATCCGGGATTGGCGGGCTTGGCCACATTGCCGTGCAGTATGCGCGTGCCATGGGCCTGCATGTGGCAGCGATTGATGTCGATGACAGCAAATTAGAGCTGGCGCGCAAACTGGGCGCCGAGTTGACCGTAAATGCACGCAATCAAGACCCCGCCGCAGTGATCCAGCGCGATATAGGCGGTGCCCATGGCGTGCTGGTGACGGCGGTATCCAACAGCGCATTCGGCCAGGCCATTGGTGCCGCACGGCGTGGCGGCACTGTTGCACTGGTGGGCCTGCCGCCTGGCGATTTCCCTGCACCGATTTTTGATGTGGTGCTCAAGGCGATCAGCATCACCGGGTCAATCGTTGGCACCCGTGCCGACTTACAAGAGGCGATGGACTTTGCAGGTGAAGGTTTAGTCAGTGCAACGTGCAGCACCGATAAACTGGATAACATCAACGCTATTCTCGACCAGATGCGTGCAGGCAAAATCGAAGGCCGTACGGTGCTGACCTTCTAAGGAACCATTGGTAGCTCAGCATAAGCTAAAGCCACGCGCCGCTGGCCCGCACAACGGGTCAGCGGCATGCATCTTGCTGCACAACGCGTAATTCCAACCAGTGGACGCGGCCAACGATGCATGCCCAATTGACCACCCTGCACGTGGTTTCCATGACCCTTGCGTATTTCGCCGATAAATCAGTGCCCGTCACGCGACTGCTCGAAGCCAGCGGCATCCGACCTGAGGACTTGAATGCCAGCGACAGTCGCATCACGCCCCACCAAGAGTTGCAGGTGTGCGCCAATGGCTTGGCAATACAGGAAGACCTTGGGCTCGAACTCGGCCAGCGCATGCACATCTCTGCATACGGCATGCTCGGTTACGCGGCGCTCTCAAGTGCCACTTTTGGTGACGCCTGGCAGTTGTTGCTGGAGTATCCGGCGCTACTGGGCACCTATTTTCAACTCGATCTGCGTATTGAGGGTGATCTGGCTTGGGTCAGTGCCAGCGATTACCAGCAACGCCCTGAACTTGAGGTGTTCAATGTTGAAATGTGCCTGGCTTCACTGAAGACCCTATGCGCCGACTTGCTCGGCCAGCCACTGCCTGTGATCGCTGCGCAATTTCAATATGCCCAGCCGACTTATTCAAATCGCTACGCCACTAGCTTCGACTGTCCACTGAGCTTCAATGCGCGCAGTAATGCTTTCGCCTTTCCTGCCTCCTGGTTGGCGCAACACCTACCGCTAGCCGATGCGATTACCCACCAGGAAATGCTCATGCGCTGCCGCAAACTCAATAGCGAGTTTTCTGCACGGCAACTGTGGCTGGCACGCATTCGCGAATTGCTCACCGAACAATTGGCCAACTCACCCGGCCTGGAGCAACTGGCGCAGCAGATGCACTGTTCCCCCCGAACCTTACGCCGGCATTTACAAGCGCTGGGCACCCACTACCAAGAGTTGCTTGATGACCTGCGCTTTGAACGCGCCAAAGCCCTGTTGTGCCAAGAAGGCTGGCCTGTCGGGCGGATTGCCGAGGAGCTAGGCTTCAGTGAAAGCGCCAGCTTTCGCCATGCATTTCAACGCTGGAGTGGCGTTGCACCCAGCCATTTCCGTGTTTAGAAAAATCACAAAATTCGGATTACGGACAAGCATGGCCGACAAATTTGGCCAGATTGATCCCCTTTTGGCCATCTGAAGCGTTTTCGCGTGGAGCGCTTTAGGCAAACAATGGAGCCATAACAAATAACTGCAGGGCTTCATCCAATGCTCACCATTTACAGCGACGACCATCATCTCCATCACGGTAGCTGCGAATTAATCGACGGCAAACTGATGCCCTGCTTTGAGATGCCCAAGCGGGCTGATCATATTCTTCAGCGTGTTAAAGACCGCAGTATTGGTGAAATCCGCGAACCTCAAGACTTTGGCCGCGAGCCCATTCAACGGGTTCACACCACCCAATACCTGGATTTCTTCGAGGGTGCTTGGGCACGCTGGCAGGCGGAAAACGGGACTGGAGATTTGCTGCCCTACACCTGGCCGGCGCGCACGTTAAGCCAACGCCTACCCACCAGCCTGCACGGTCAGCTGGGTTACTACAGCTTTGATGCTGGCGCTCCCATTACCGCGGGTACTTGGCAGGCCGCTTACAGCGCAGCGCAGGTTGCCCTCACCGCTCAACAAGAAATTAGCCAAGGCGCACACTGCGTATTCGCGCTGTGCAGGCCACCCGGTCATCACGCCGCTGGTGATGTCATGGGCGGCTATTGCTACCTCAACAACGCCGCCATCGCAGCGCAAGCCTTTATCGACCAAGGCTACAAGCGTGTGGCAATTCTCGATGTGGATTACCACCACGGTAATGGCACCCAGTCGATTTTCTATTCACGCAGTGACGTGTTGTTCACCTCGATCCATGGCGATCCAGTCGCCGAATTTCCGTTCTTCCTCGGCCATGCAGATGAGCATGGCGAAGGCGCTGGTGAGGGTTTCAATGTCAACTATCCACTGCCTGCTGGCAGCGCGTGGGACAGTTGGGGCGCAGCGCTGGATGACGCCTGCAAACGGATAAATGCGTTCGACGCCGAGGTGGTTATCGTCTCGCTTGGCGTCGATACCTACAAAGAAGACCCAATCTCGCAATTCAAACTCGACAGCCCGGATTACCTGAGCATGGGCGAGCGTATTGCTGCAATGGGCCTGCCAACGCTGTTCGTCATGGAGGGCGGCTATGCCGTCGAGGCCATTGGCGTCAACGCAGTCAATGTTTTGGAAGGTTTTGAAAATGTCTGCCGACCTAATAATTCGAAGAAGGACGCATGATCATGAAAAAACTCCGCACTCTGATTGGTGCCGCACTCTGCGGCACAGCCCTAATGGCCAGCGCAGCGCATGCTGCTGAACGCGAACTACGGGTTTACAACTGGGCTGACTATATTTTGCCCTCGGTCCCGAAAGACTTTGCCAAAAAAACCGGGATCAAGCTGACGTGGGATGTGTTCGATACCAATGAATCGCTGGAAGCCAAGTTGCTCACCGGCAACTCCGGCTACGACTTGGTGGTGCCGTCCAACACCTTCCTCGACACTCAAATCAAAGCCGGTGTGTTCCAAAAGCTCGACAAGAGCAAATTGCCCAACTGGAAAAACCTCGACCCAGAACTGCTAAAGCTGATGGCAACAAACGATCCGGGTAACGAGCACGCCGTACCTTACATGTACGGCACGGTGATTATTGGTTTCAACCCAGCCAAGGTTAAAGAAGTGCTCGGTGCCGATGCCCCTGTCGACAGCTGGGACCTGATATTCAAAGAAGAGAACATCTCGAAGCTCAAACAATGCGGCGTGGCGATGCTCGACTCACCCGGCGATATCCTGCCAATTGCCCTGCACTACCTCGGCCTGGACCCCAATAGCACCAAGAAGGCTGACTACGACAAAGCCACCGCGCTAATGATGAAAATTCGCCCCAATATCGCCTATTTCCACTCAGCCAAATACATGACCGACATTGCCAACGGCAATATCTGTGTCGCCATTGGTTACTCGGGCAGCTTCTACCAGTTTGCCAACCGCGCCAAAGAAGCCGGCAACGGCGTTGTGGTCGACTGGCGCTTACCGAAAGAAGGCGCGCCACTGTGGTTTGACTCATTCGCCATTCCAACCAGCGCGAAAAACGTTGAAGAGGCCCATGAGTTCCTCAACAACCTGCTCGATCCGGAAGTGATTTCATCAACCAGTAACTTCCTTGGCTATCCAAACCCGAACAAGGCGGCGCTGCCGATGATGAAAGCAGAAATCCGCGATAACAACGGACTGACGCCAACGGCTGAAGCGCAAAAAACCCTGTATGTGTTGCAGCCATTGCCACAAAAAGCCGAGCGGATGAGGACAAGAGCCTGGACCAAGATCAAGTCGGGCACCTAAGAAAACGTTGAGAACTACTGCGCTAGGGATTGCGCTGTTGAGACGCGGCTTAAGATGCTCGTTTACATGGGTAAACTCCGCTCTTGCGCTGCGTCTCGCCTTGCACGCCCGCCGCTCGCTACGTTCTCAAAGCTTCCTAGATTAAATGTTAAGCGGGTAAGAAAGCTCAACAACCCGCGCACCCCACGCTTATTCAGCGCGCCCTACTTCGCCGCTTTCCAGCTTGCGCCAAAGCAGGCGCACGGCGGCTTTGCGCACCAAGGCGCAACGGTACAAGCGAATTTCCAATGGAGATTGCCATGCAGTACCGCCGCACACCACCAGTTCACCTCGGTTCAATTCAGCAGTCACGCTTAAGCGCGGTACCCATGCCACGCCCATGCCTTGCAGCGCCATGCTTTTAAGGCTGTCAGCCATGGCGGTTTCATACACGGTGGTCGAACGCAGCGCGCGTTGACGCAGCAGCAGATTCACCGAACGCCCAAGAAAAGCTCCGGCGCTGTATGCCAACAACGGCACGGTCTGCCCGCTGTCGAGATCAAACAACGGTTGCCCGTCTGCCGTAGCTGCGCAGACGGGCAACATCTCAGTGCTGCCCATGAACAGCGATGGAAAGATTTCTGGGTCCATCTGCAGCGCCGCGTCAGGGTCGTAGTAGGCGAGAATCAAATCGCAACTGCCCTCGCGTAACGCGTGCACCGCCTCACCAACGTTGGTCGCCACCAAGCGGGTATTAAGGGGTAAACCCTCACGTCTCAAGCGTGAGATCCATTCGGGGAAAAAGCCCAAGGTTAACGAGTGCGCTGCAGCAATTTGCAGCACCTCACCCTGCTTGCCCTCAAGGTTATGCAAATGACGAACGACTTCGCCAAGTTGCTCGACCATGCTGCGCGCGGTAACCAAAAACAGCTGTCCCGCTTCAGTTAACTCAATCGGGGTGCAAGAGCGGTTTATCAGGGTTAGCCCGAGCATTGACTCAAGGCTGCGAATCCGCCGACTGAACGCCGGCTGAGTGACAAAGCGCTTCTCGGCCGCACGGGAAAAACTACGGCTGCCGGCGAGCGCGACAAAATCCTCTAGCCATTTGGTTTCTAGATTCATCTCTGCCTCATACCTCATCCACCCTAAAAAGTTATCCACAGGCCAATTTCAACGACGGATAAAGTCGCTTTTGCGCTAAACCTGTAATTGCTCAACGCCTGTGGGCATCCGTGAGTCACACCCACGTTATGCCGATTGTGCATAGCATAGCGTTTAACAGCATTGGCTTGAATATCGTTGAAGTCCTTACCCTAGAAGGCATGGCGATAGATCTCGCCGAATACTGAGATAATCTTAATCATGTCCGCTGCTGCATCATTCCGCGTCGAAAAAGACCTCCTTGGCACCCTCGAAGTGCCTGGCGATGCCTATTACGGAATTCAAACCCTGCGCGCTGTGCACAACTTCCGCTTGTCTGGCGTACCTTTGGCCCACTACCCAAAGCTGGTCACCGCTTTGGCGATGGTCAAGCAAGCAGCAGCCGACGCCAATTGCCAGTTAGGCCATCTCAGTGGCGACAAGCACGCCGCCATCAGCGAGGCCTGTGCCCGGATTATTCGCGGTGATTTTCACGACGAGTTCGTGGTCGATATGATTCAAGGCGGTGCGGGCACATCGACCAACATGAACGCCAACGAAGTCATTGCCAACATTGCACTCGAAGCCATGGGCAAGCAAAAAGGCGAGTACAGCTTCTTGCATCCGAACAACGACGTGAACATGGCGCAATCGACCAACGATGCCTATCCAACTGCAATTCGCCTGGGTTTGCTGCTCGGTCACGACACCTTGCTCGCCAGCCTCGACAGCTTGATTCATGCGTTCGCTGCCAAAGGCGAGGAGTTTGCTCACGTCTTGAAGATGGGCCGCACGCAGTTACAAGACGCTGTCCCCATGACCCTCGGCCAAGAATTCCGCGCTTTCGCCAATACCCTCGGTGAAGACCTCGCACGCCTACGCAGCCTGGCTCCAGAACTGCTGACCGAGATCAACCTCGGCGGCACCGCAATCGGCACCGGCATCAACGCCGACCCAGGCTACCAAATGCTCGCCGTCGAGCGCTTAGCCGCCATTAGTGGGCAACCGCTGATTCCTGCGGCGGACTTGATTGAAGCCACTTCGGACATGGGTGCGTTCGTATTGTTCTCGGGCATGCTCAAGCGTACAGCGGTGAAACTGTCGAAGATCTGTAACGACTTGCGCTTGCTATCGAGCGGCCCACGTACTGGCATCAACGAAATCAATCTGCCACCGCGCCAACCGGGCAGCTCGATCATGCCGGGCAAGGTCAATCCGGTGATCCCTGAAGCGGTTAACCAAGTGGCCTTCGAAGTGATCGGCAACGACTTGGCGCTGACCTTGGCCGCTGAAGGCGGTCAATTGCAGCTCAATGTGATGGAGCCGCTGATCGCATATAAAATCTTCGATTCGATCCGCCTGCTGCAGCGCGCAATGGATATGCTCCGCGAGCATTGCATCATCGGCATCACTGCCAACGAAGCGCATTGCCGTCAGTTGATGGAAAACTCCATCGGTTTGATTACCGCGCTTAACCCCTACATTGGTTATGAAAACGCCACACGCATTGCCAAGCTCGCGTTGGAAAGCGGTCGTGGCGTGCTGGAGCTGGTGCGCGAAGAAAAGCTGCTGGATGACGACACCCTCAACGACATTCTACGTCCGGAAAACATGATCGCTCCGCGTTTGGTGCCGCTAAAAGCCTAGCCAATAGCCAGTACGCTTTTCCGACGAAAACGCTTAAAAGTGCTCGATTAGGGGAGAAAACGCAGCCAACGCCCGGTAGACTGCGCGCCCTTCACGTTCCCCTATCGGCACCAATCGCTGTAATTACCTGCCTTCCTCAGTGTACCGGCCTCGGGGTAACCCGAACGGTCTTTAGAGAATTGCAGGTTAAACAGGCGCACGTGTCCGCAGGTGAACAGTTGAGGGCATATTTTTTGCCCTCAACCTTTGCGATGCAGGTTACGAGCAACCTTCAAGACCGCACAGATGGTCTGCTCAATAACAGTTACTAAATGGTGAAACGCATGACTCAGAATTCCATAACCGCGACATCGCTGGGCCGCTGGAAACGTCTACAACTGTGGCACAAGATCCTGATTGGCTTGGTGCTCGGTGTTGCTACAGGCGCGATTTTCAAAGAGGACGCCTTGGTCCTTGCCCCGATTGGCACCTTGTTCCTCAATGCCATCAAGATGTTGATCGTGCCACTGGTATTTGTCTCGCTGGTGGCGGGTATCACCTCCATGCAAGACTCCGCCAAACTCGGGCGGATCAGCGTCAAGACCATCGCTATCTATATGGTTACCACTGCATTTGCGGTCAGCATCGGGCTGTTGTTTGGCGCGGTATTTACCCCGGGTGATGGCCTGAACATGGTTGCCAGCGGCCAGGATGCGGCGAAAGAAGCGCCATCGCTGATGTCCATTCTGGTCGGCTTGGTACCCAGTAACCCGGTGACGGCTTTTGCTGAAGGCAATGTGCTGCAAATCATCGTGTTCGCCATCGCAATTGGTGTGAGCATGAATTTGGTCGGTGAAAAAGCCGCACCCGCCATCAAGCTGTTCGACAGCCTGGCTGAGACCTTCTACAAACTCACAGACCTGATCATGAGCTTGGCACCCTATGGCGTATTTGCCCTGATCGCCGGTGTTGTCGGCAGCCACGGCGCCGAAGTGTTGCTGCCACTTGCCCAGGTAATTGGTGTCATCTACCTCGCCAGCATCGCCCATGTGCTGCTGGTGTATGGCGGTTTGATTGGTTTGCTTGCACGCCTTAGCCCTGTACGTTTTTTGCGCGGTATTGCACCGGCGCTGGCGGTAGCATTCAGTACCTCAAGCAGCTCCGGCACCTTGCCGGTTTCGATTGAATGCGCCCGTAAAAACCTCGGCGTATCCCAAGGCGTGGCCGGTTTCGTACTGCCAGTTGGTGCCACTATCAACATGGATGGTACGGCGATTTACCAAGGTGTTTTGGCGTTGTTTATTGCCCAGGCGTTTGGGATTGATCTGGGTGCCGGCCAGTACATGATGATCATCCTCACCGCGACCCTGGCCTCGATCGGCACGGCGGGTATTCCGGGTGCGGGTTTGATTATGCTCGGCCTGGTGCTATCTGCGGCGGGCTTGCCACTTGAAGGTGTTGCGCTGATTGCCGGTATCGACCGTATCCTCGACATGGCACGTACCACAGTCAACGTCGCAGGTGATTTGATGACCACCACCTTGGTCGGTCGCAGTGAAAGCGAACTGGATGTCGAGGTCTTCAACAGCCCTAACCACGACGGCAACCAATAGCCGGTAGAGCTGCGGGCCTATTCGATCTCGAATAGGCCATTGCGAATCCGTGCCCCAGCCAACCGCTGGCGCACATCATCATCGATTCGTGGATCATCTGGCGCATAGAGCATCACCTGACGATAGCTGTTCACCCGATTGATATCAGTACCGAGAAATTCCCACACCACTCGGGTACAGGCCGGGGTGCGCTGGTCACCACTGGAGACCCCTGTCTTCATGCCGTTCAAACGGGTAATACGACTTTTGAAACTGGGAATAAGTATGGTTTGGCTGATCTCATTGCCGGTCAGGCTTTCGTAATCGATCAAAAAGACCCGGTCCTGCAAATAGAACGCCGCACCCAAATAGCGACACCGCACCCAGTCCTCAGCTCCGCCGCCTCGCGCACGCTCTTGTCGCTCCTGACGCTCAAAGACAAAGCTGCCGCGCTCCTCACGCAAATGCACCAGCGACAACAAAATCTGCCCCGGCACCGACATGCAGTTGGAATACTCGAAATAGTACCCGCAGTAGCGCGACAAGTCGTTTGAGTGCTCACTTAGCGACTCAAACAACTCAAGTAATGGCGCGCCAGCTGATGTGCTTGCCATGCTGTTATCGCGAGCCCCAATCAGCCGGGAAAACTGCTCTTGCGGAAGCACTAATTCGTAGTCTTCGACGCCAAAAAAGTCACAAATTCGTTTCAGGTTATGAGTGGTCGGCCTGCTCTGGCCTGCCAGATAGCGGTTGAATTGCGCACGATTGATCGAAAGCTTGCGACAGACCTCGGCTATTGACCGGTAGTGACTGCATAGCAGCTTGAGGTTAGCGCCAAAAGAATCCGACATGCGGGTAATCCAGTCGAGATAAGTGACGCGATAGTAGCATCATATAGCGTCACATCACTGCAACCCGCGTAATTGTTTGTAACATTCACATCTACAATCATTACAAAAGGTCCGCAGAGACCAACTTATTTCAGTACAACAAGAGTGACCTCCCCTATGCTCGATTTACTCAATGACCTCATCTGGAGCAAGCTGCTGATCGTAATGCTGATTGGCCTTGGTTTGTTCTTCACCATCGCCTCTCGCTTCGTTCAGTTCCGCTACTTCGGCAATATGTTCAGCATTTTTGCTGAAGCATTTAAGCGCCAACCCGGCCAACTCAGCTCGTTCCAGGCACTGATGCTGTCGGTTGCAGGTCGCGTCGGCGCAGGCAACATTGCCGGGGTGTCGGTGGCGATTATTCTCGGCGGCCCCGGGGCAATTTTCTGGATGTGGATCGTGGCGCTGGTCGGCATGGCTACCAGCTACTTCGAATGCTCAATTGCTCAGTTGTATAAGCGTCGCGAACCCGATGGCGGTTACCGTGGCGGCCCGGCGTTCTATATTGAACACGGCCTGGGCCAACGCTGGTTGGGTATCGTCGTTTCGATCCTGCTGCTGATGACCTTCGGTTTCGGCTTCAACGCCGTACAGTCCTTCACCGTTGCCAGCTCCCTGCACGATACCTTTGGCGTCCCGACCTATGTCAGCGGCGTGGTGCTGACAGTTGTGATCGGCATGATCATCTTCGGCGGCATCAAGCGCATCGCCAAGTTTGCTGACATTCTGGTGCCGGTGATGGCTTTCTCATATATCGCCATGGCCATGTTTGTTATCGGCAGTAATGCTGAGCGCATCCCGGAAGTTTTTTCATTGATCTTCCGCAGTGCCTTTGGCCTTGAGCCAGCATTTGCGGGCGGCATCGGTGCAGCCATTATCATGGGCGTTAAGCGCGGCCTGTTCTCCAACGAAGCAGGTCTGGGCAGTGCACCCAACGTCGCCGCAGTGGCCGAAGTTCCACACCCTGTCGCGCAGGGCATCGTGCAGTCCCTTAGCGTATTTATCGATACCATCATTCTGTGCAGCTGCACCGCGCTTATCATCCTGCTATCAGGCGTTTATCAGCCTGACACTGATATCGCAGGCGTACTCCTGACGCAAAGCGCAGTCGCCAGTGTGGTCGGTGAATGGGGCCGGGTATTTATCACTGTAGCGTTGCTGCTGTTCGTCTTCACTACGCTGATCTACAACTACTACCTGGGCGAAAACGCATTGGGCTTCTTCACCCAAAAGCGTATGCCGGTCATGGTTTACCGCGGCTTGGTTGCAGTGTTGGTGTTCTGGGGTTCGGTGCAAGACCTTGGCACCGTGTTCGCCTTTGCTGATGTAACCATGGGCTTGTTGGCTATCTGCAACCTGGTGGCCTTGGCACTGCTGTTCAAGGTGGGCCTACGTTTGATGCGCGACTACGACAAGCAAATGAAAGCAGGTGTAAAATCGCCCGTATTCGACCCAAAAGAGTTCAGTGATCTGGATCTCGATCCGAACGTTTGGGCGCAAATACATGCCCAAAACACCACTGAAAGCGTTGCGCAAACGAAGCCAGTTTAAGGCCGGCTAAACGTAACGACGAAGGGGCTGAAAGGCCCCTTTTTGTTATTGAGCATTGATTGAGGAGCGACCATGGCCGCTTGTGAAAAACTCCTGTTGCTGTACACCGGCGGCACCATTGGCATGCAGCAAAGTGCCGATGGCTTGGCCCCGGCGTCAGGATTTGAGGCGCGTGTTCGTGAGCAACAGATCCATGAAGGTCCGCTGCCAGAGTGGGTGTTCAGCGAATTACTGCCGCCCATCGACAGCGCCAATATGAGCCAAGCCAATTGGCTGGCCATGGTGAGTGCAATTCGTAGCGCTATTGAGCAAAACGGTTGCGATGGCGTGTTGGTGCTGCAAGGCACTGACACCTTGGCGTACAGCGCAGCGACCTTGAGCTTCCTGCTGCTGAACTTGCCTGTGCCCGTGGTACTCACCGGGGCAATGTTGCCGGCCGGCACACAAGGTAGCGATGCCTGGGGCAACTTGTTCGGCGCTATGCGCGCCCTGCATCAAGGTCAGGCCAAGGGTGTGCAGGTCTATTTCAATGGCGCGCTCATGCATGGCGCACGTGTCAGCAAACTGCGCAGCGATGCCTTTGATGCATTCACCGTGTTGCCGCGCCAGCGCATTGGTCAAAAGGCAGAGCAAATACCGGCGAGAATTGATTATCACCAACCACGCCAGCCAGTAAATATTGCCGTCTTACCCTTCTACCCCGGTATTCAAGCTGAGCATATCAGCGCGCTGCTGAGTAGCGGCGTCCAGGCACTATTGCTTGAATGCTACGGCAGCGGCACTGGCCCTTCCGATAATGCTGCGCTGTTGGCTGCACTTAAAAGCGCCCATGAACGTGGTGTTGTGCTTGCGGCAATCAGCCAGTGCCCGCAAGGCCATGTTGAATTCGGGGTTTATGCGGCTGGCAGCCAGTTACAAAGCGCCGGGCTGGTTTCCGCAGGCGGCATGACTCGCGAGGCAGCACTGGGCAAGTTATTCTCCTTGCTGGGTGCAGGCTTGACCCAGGCAGAGGTGGAACATTGGTTCAGCCTTGATCTGTGCGGTGAACGCGCCGACTAACCACTCAACCCACAATAATAAAAGGAGGACAGCAAATGGCCGCCCGTATCGAAGTTGAAGTCCGCCAAGTCAACGCCGACGACCACGCAGCTTGGTTGCCACTGTGGCAAGGCTACCAACGCTTTTACATGACCGAAATTCCAAGCGAGGCCAGTGAGGTGAACTGGCAACGCTTTCTGGACCCCGATGAACCCGTTAATGCCGCACTGGCTTGGCACAATGGCACGGCAATCGGCTTGGTCCACTGGGTTTATCACCGCTCCACCTGGACGGTCGGCGACTACTGCTATCTGCAGGACTTGTTCATCGACAAAAATGTGCGCAGCAACGGTGGCGGACGCCAACTAATTGAGTTTGTTTACGCCCAAGCGCAACAGGCCAATTGCGCACGTGCTTACTGGCTCACCCATGAGAGCAACAGCAAAGCTATGTTGCTCTATGAGCGGATTGCCGAGCGCTCCGGGTTTATTCAGTACCGCAAACAACTCACCTAGGCATTAAGCAAAGGCCGCGCGATTCAGTCACCGCGTGGCCTACTCGAAAGGTGGTAGGTCGGGATAACGCGGCAAGTCATCAGCAAACCTCACCCACGGCAAATGCTCTGAATGCCAATAATGCAGTGTTGGGGTTATTTGCTGGGGGTCGTCGAGGCTGCCGACGGTGATATCAATCAAACCGGGTAAAAAGCTTGCGGTGAACGAAATCTGCGTACCGCAACGCTCACAAAAGCCGCGTTGAGCATCAGCCGATGAAGCGTATAACTTGGGTTGCCCCTGCGTGAAGCTGACTTGATCATCCTTATAGATCGCCCAAGCGACAGCGGGCGCTGCATGGGCTCTGCGGCATAAGGTGCAGTGGCAGATAGCAGCCATCAGCGGCTCACCCGCAAGCGAATAACGCACAGCACCGCACTGGCATCCGCCGTCGATCTTTCGCTCAGCCATTTCCAACTCCTAGTCTGTAGACAGAAAACTGTAGCTGAGCCAGCGCGATCAATTATTCCAATTCAGCGGCTGTTACAAAACCGTAAGACTTACCCGTTATAAACAGCGGCTACGCCTAATAACAAGGACAGCTAGCTGCCATGCTTTTTCGACCGACACCCCTCGCCCGTTGTATCGCCCTGAGTCTCTTCGCCGGTTTCAACGCCCATGCACTGGCGGCCAACCTCACCCTTAACAATGCCGTTACTGACACCCAGGAGTTGTCTGGCGAGAGCAGGCTGGACATCAGCGGCAGCGGTAGTGTGATTACCAAGAAAGACCCCGCCGTGCTGCTTAATGGCAATACCAGCGGCGCCGGTGTAATCATTGATAACAGCGGCACATTGCAGTCGACTAAAGACCGCGGCATTGATAGCGACGACGGCGATGGCCCTGCCCGGAACTACCAAATCATCAATCGTATCGGGGCAACCATTGACGCCGAGAAGCAGGGCATACGCATCGACGGCGACTTCGCGGGCAGCAAGGTAAGCATCGACAATGCCGGCACAATTACCTCGCAGACCGACCGGGCAATCATGCTCAAGGCGCTGCAAACCGATGTGAAGATTGACATCGTCAACCGCGAAACAGGTGTGATCCATGGCGTGGCTGAAGACGCAATGCGCCTCGGCGCGAACGCGACTGTAATCAACTACGGCGAAATCAGCAGCGGCGACATGACCGATGACGAAGCCAAATTCGATGGTATCGATTTCGATGAATCAACCGGTGGCAGAGTGGAAAACCACGGATTGATCAGCGGCGGTCGTCACGGCGTCACCACCGATAGAGGTGCTGAGCTGATCAACTACGCAGATGGCGTAATCATTGGCCGCAATGGCTCAGGCTTCGGCTCTGACGGCAATGGGACGGTCATCAACTATGGCCGCATCACCGGCAGCTACAACGGTATTGCACCGAATGGCGATGGTGATGGCGTAGACATCGACGGCCAAGGCCAGATCGACAACTACGGCACCATTGAGGGCACTGGTGCAGGTGGCGAAAAAGACGGTTCTGCAAACACCGGTGAAGGCATCGCCATGGGCGGCGGCAGTATTATCAACCGCGAAGGGGCAACCATCAGCGGCGCAGCCAATGCCATCTTGATTGATGACAGCGCAACGGGCGGTGCCCCCTTTGCCACCTTCCTCGAAAACCACGGCAGCATCCTCGGCCTTGACGGCGATGGCGTACGAATCATCGGCGAGCAAGCCGACACTGTCATTAACAATGGCATGATCAGCGGCGCTAGCGGGTTAGCCCTTGATCTAAGCGGCGGTGATGACAGCCTGACTTTAGGTTCCAAAAGCCAGTTTGTCGGCTTGGTCGATGGCGGTGAGGGTCGCGACACAGTGACCTTTGACGATGCCAAAGGCGGCAGCTTTGGTAACAGCCAAAACTTTGAATGGCTGAACGTTAAACAAGGTGTTTGGATCCTTACCAGCAGTGACTTCAGCGAAGGCGGTGAAATCCTAAGCGGCGCGGAGTTGATCAACCAAGGTCAGATTGGCGGCACCTTGAACGTTCGATCCGGCGCAACTTACAGCGGTGCCGGCCAGCTGCAGAACCTCAACCTTGAAGCAGGTTCTACCCTTGGTTTTGCAATCACAGCTGACGGCAGGCACAACCCGGTAGAGGTTAATGGCAGTGCACAAGTCGAGGGTGCCAAGCTGGATATTCGCGCAGGCAGCGGTGACTATCCAAAGCTGAGCAATTACACCCTGATCAATGCAAAGGATGGCGTAACCGGCCAGTTCGCCAGTGTCAGCAGCAACTTCGCCTTTCTGACCCCAACATTGGCCTATAACGCCAACAGCGTTGAGCTCGAACTACAACGCAATGATGTTGCTTTCAGTGATTTGGCCCAAGGTGGCAATGCTGCAAACGCTGCACAACGCATCACTGCCAACAGCAATCCAGCGCTCTACAATGCGTTACTGAGCAGCGATAGCAACGGTGCCAGCGCTGGTTTAGAGCAACTCTCCGGCGCCAGCAATGCGAGTGCCGCCAACGCCACACTGGCCGGTAGCAGTCAGGTCGGCAGTGCCATGCTCGGCGCGATGCAACAACTCGGCGGCGGCATGAGCGGCAACTTACAAAGCGCGGTTAGCCTCCAAGATGGGCCATTGCTGGCGGCCAACGGCTTGCCGAATGACGCACGCAACCTCAACGACCCAAATGCCCAAGGCCGCCTGTGGGTTCAAGCGCTAGGCAGCAAAGGCACGCTCGACGGCAACGCAGGCAGCCATGACATCGACCAAAACACTGGCGGTGCAGTCGTCGGCGCTGACTGGGCACTTAATCCGCAATGGCGTTTAGGGGTATTGGGTGGATATTCAAGTACCGATATAGACGCTGGTAGCGATGCTGATGGCAACATCGACAGCTACCACATCGGTGCCTATGCATTACGCCAGAGTGGTGCCTATAACCTGCGCCTCGGCGCGGCGTACAGCAAACATGACGGCGACAGCAAGCGTGAGGTCAACTTCAACGGCTTCAATGACAGTGTTCGCGGTGACTATGACGCCGACAGCCTGCAGGCCTTTGCTGAACTGGGTTACGCCATAAACAGTGGCAAGCTGCAAGCTGAGCCTTACGCCAACCTTGGCTACCAACGTTACGAGCGCGATAGCTACAACGAAAAAGGCGGCCCGGCAGCCCTGCATGTTGAGTCACAAGACCAAGACAACCTGACCAGCACCTTTGGTGTGCGCATCGCCCGTTTCGACACACTGGATAACGGCATGAGCTTCACCCCCCGCCTGGGTATCGGTTGGCGTCATGTTTACGGTGATGTTGATAGCAACACGCGCCAATCATTCCTCAGCGGCGGCACGGCATTTAGTGTTGAGGGCAGCGCGCTGGATCGCAACAGCATGCTGATTGAAGCAGGCTTTGACGTCGGCATCAGCCATAACCAAAACGTCGGCCTGGCCTACAACGGTCAGCTGGGTGAAGACTCACGCAACCACGCATTGATAGTGCAATGGCAGCTAGGTTTTTAAAACTCACTCTGTAGCGCTTAAACCCCATAGATTGCCCAGCTCAGGTTGGGCAAAAACAGCTTAGGCTGTGGGATTTCCGCACTTTAAGGATGTAATTATTTATTAATTAACTCGCAAATAATGAAATTATAATTTCACATTTACTAAAATGTGTTGACTCAAATTTTATGCTAATATTTTTTCATTAACAGGTAAAAATTGAAAAAATATTAGCATGCCAAGGAAAACAGCTGCACTGCTGCCCTCTGCTGAGCGTCTTTTAGCCGAACTTGGCGAAAGACTGTTGCTGGCCCGCAAACGGCGCAAAATCACAGCCAAACAAATGGCCGACCGGACAGGCATGTCTGCTCCAACTCTGCGTGCCTTAGAGCAAGGTAGCCCAGCTGTTACGCTCGGCGCTTACATGGCGGTGTTGGTCACTCTCGGCCTCGAACAAGACCTAGCCCTTATCGCCAAGCATGACGAATTAGGACGTCATCTGCAGGACGCAACTCTGAGTAAAGCGCGCACTCGAAAGCCTGCAAAAAACGTTAACCCACCCGTGCGTGAGTCACCTACAAAAATGGCAATAAAGGCCGATCGTGGCGTTTATGCAGAGGATATTACGGCGACGCAGCCTAAGGTGAAACCGGGCATGAGCAGCAAAGATATGGCCAAGCTGCTGCTCGGAGATACTGATGACTGAAGCTATTTTGGTCTATGCAGATTTTGCCGGATCAATCAGCCCAACGCTGCTTGGTAGGCTTCATATACGGCGTCTGCGCTCCGCCGAGCGCATGGAATTCGAGTACGACGAACAGGCGCTTGCCAGCCCTTTGGCTGCAATCCAATTCGACCCACGTATTGGTCCGTATGCTGGAAGGCAGTTTCCCCCTGCGGGGACTGAACGATTTGGCTTAGTGGCCGACGCCTCACCCGATCGTTGGGGGGAAACATTAATGCGCCGACGACACGAGCAAGATACTCGTGCCGGGCTCGTATCCACGGGCACACAGTTGACCCCTTCAGATTACCTGCTAGGGGTGCACGATTATTACCGAGTGGGCGCTTTACGTTTCAAAGTCGATCCAAACGGCCCCTTTTTGGATAACCAGAATGGCCGCGGTGCCCCCCCACTCACCCGGCTTCGAGAACTGGAAGAGGCCGCTCGCCGGTTTGAAGACGGTGAAACACTTGGTAGCGAAGGCCAGGACTGGCTGAGCATGCTGATAGCGCCAGGGGGATCACTTGGGGGCGCACGCCCCAAAGCCAGTGTAATCGATGAAGCTGACAACTCGTTGTGGATCGCCAAATTCCCTAGCAACCGCGACACTTACGACCTAGGTGGCTGGGAAATGCTGGTCAACGTCTTGGCTAACGGCTGCGGCTTAAATGTCGCCCAAGGTGCGCACGGTAAATACAACAACGATTACCACTGCTTCCGAGTTAAGCGTTTTGATCGGACTCACGCGGGTGAGCGCCTGCATTTTGCGTCAGCCATGACCCTCACCGGACACCAGGATGGTGACGATCATATGTCGGGGGCGAGTTACCTAGAAATTGCCGAAGTACTGATACGTCATGGCTCTAACACCACTGAAGACTTACGCGAGCTGTGGTGCCGTATCGTCTTCAATATGCTGGTCAGCAACACTGACGACCATTTACGCAACCATGGCTTTCTCCTCGACGCTAGCCTTGGTTGGCAGCTCTCGCCTGCTTACGACATAAATCCTGTACCCGGCGAAACTGGGCTCAAGCTCAATGTGTCAGAAGCTGATAACTCTATCGATCTGAGCCTAGCTCTTGCAGTCGCAGATCGCTTCCGTGTTCAACAAGCAGAAGCCAAAGCGTTAATAAGCACCTTCAAAGGAACCATAAGCCAATGGCGGAAAGTAGCTCAAGCGATTGGTTTATCCAGACAAGAAATGCAAATGATGGCCCCAGCTTTTAGCTTGGCAATGCAATAGTCGCAGCGTTAAAAAAGGCAGACCAAAGGTCTGCCTTGTGCTGCTCAAAACAGCATTACTTCAGCGCTTTAATCGCGGCAGCGATAAAGTCGTAGGTTTCCATCTCTTGCTTGTCCATTTCCGGTTCTGGCCAGGCGCTCCAAACCACTGCGACTAAATTCTCTTTGCGGTTTACATAGACAAACTGGCCAAAGATGCCCTGTGCTTCAAAGGCACCATCATGCTGAGGGCGAGCATTCTTACCGGTCGGGAACAACCACCACTGGTAACCGTAGCCGAGGATGTAATCCCCTCCGTAGAGCTTACCCGGTGCCAGGTAAGAAGCAGGATCAACCTCAGTGGCTTTATCCAACCAACCCTTGGGCAGAATACGTTCCCCGTCGATAACGCCATCATTAAGAATAAATTGACCGAAGCGACCGTAATCTTTCAGCGTTGCCGAGAAGCCACTGCTGCCGATCTCTTGACCGGCTTGCCCATCGAGCTGCCAGAAGGCTGGTTTTTCCATGCCCATGCGCGCCCAGATACGATCAGACAAGTAATCACTGGTGGTCATGCCGGTGGCGGCGTGAACCAACTCGCTCTGCAAATGCGACTCACCGGTGCTGTATTTGAACACGGTGCCCGGCTTCGATTTGCGCTTTAGTTGGCTCAGTTGTTTGACCAGCGAACCCGGCGTATTTGAGAGCTGCAATTCGAACATTTTACGGCGGTCTGAAGTCGGATCACGATAGGTCTCATTCCAGTCCGCGCCAGAGCTCATGCGCAGAACCTGCTCAACGGTAACGCCATCATAAGCGCCGCCTTTCAGCGCTGGCAGGTATTGAGTGATTGGCGCTTTAACGTTAATCCGCCCTTGCTGCACTGCTGCGCCGACCAGCGTCGATGAGATCGACTTAACCACACTGAAAGAGGTCCACCGGGTGTCCGCATCGTTACCCAGACCGTATTTTTCCAGTACGACTTTGCCGTCTTTGATGATCAACACACCGCCAACACGATTACGCCGCATAAAGTCATCAGCGTTTTGCTCAGCACCATCTGCTTGGTAGGTGACGTCGATATTAGGCTGTTGCGGCAACGGATAAACCTGCGCACCGCGCGCTACATCACGGGTGAAATAGACTTTATCCATATTGCGATACGTGCCGGGCTGATACAGCGGCGGCAAATCGTATAAGTCCTGAGCACGGCCAATATATTGCTGCTTCTCTGGCTTTGACGAAGCATTGCCGGCCTCTGTTTGCGTACTCGCCGTCTGCGCGCAGCCGCTCATAAGCAGGCCGACAGACAGGCCCAGTAAACCACTTGCGGCTCGCATTTTTACCGACATTTGCAGTCCTTATTTTTAATTTCTGAGTGGAAAAGAATCCGATAATTATCCGTAGACCATAGCTTTAAAAAGCTTAGCTGTCGTCCTTTGAGGCCTGACTAGAGCCTTCGATAGCTCCAAACCAAGTGCTGGTTAGCCGGACGGCCCAGGAAAGGCACAATCAATGACGCGTGGCTTTTGTGCCTGTTACGTCTTTGATCGCTCAGGATTCTTTTGTCCGAACTGCTCAAGCTAAACAAGAATGTCTTGATTGCGCATCCCTCTGGAGAACTCAGCTTTGGAAGAGTTCCGGAGATGCCAATGTTTAAACTGCGTGGTGGTGATATCTACCTGCGTGCAGGTGCTCACTGGGGCCATAACAGGGGCTTTGGTGTGCGGCATATCTGGCAGGCTCATTGCCCAGATTTGCAGAAATTTGGTTGTAACCACATTGATGATGTAGCAGCGCATATTGCGAATATGATCGCGCCCGGTGCTGCCATCTATTGTGAGTTCATGGGCATAGGCCGCGAGCATAGAGTTACTGTGCTGAAAAACCCAATAGGCTCGCTGATTCTAGAGCCGAGAAACGAACGTAGAGGCTTTGGCTATTACGTGGTCACTTGGTACCCAAAGCGGCGCGCAGAGGGCACCTTAGTCGGACGAATACCCCGGTGCTAATGACACCCCACCAGCAATGAAAAAGGCGTCCTTAGGACGCCTTCTATATTTGTTGAGGAGTAGTCGCAGCAATCCTTTAGCTCCCAGCTTTCTCAGCCTTGGGGTCAGAATCCGATGAGCGAGCTCACCGTCACTACTTCAGAGAAACCAGCTTTCTCTGCTGCCAAATTGCGGGGGGATCAAACACTGGTATCCAAGCCCGACATATGCGCAGTTGCAGTCCTCGATAGCCATTCTGATAGAACACCCAAGTATGTCAATAGCATCGACCCCTATAAAACTATGGGCACATCTTGGTACAGCCAAGGCGCCGGCAGTGATCAGAGCGACAATAAACTTATGCCAGCACCGGCCTGAAAAAGCTCCGCTCGTAGCTCAAGATGCATTTGGTTTGCTCGGCATAGTGAAAAGCAGCTTGGCAATCAGCGTCCGTTGCTGACTCAATCCGATATTGCTCGTAAGCGGCTAGGCTGGGGAAGGAAAATAACGCCAACGCAACATTGTTCGCCCCCTCACCCGGCAAAAAGTAACCGTGATGCTGGCCGCCAAATTTCTCTACCAGCGGGATCCAAAGCTTCGCATAGCGTTCAAATTCAGCTTGTTTGTAAGCATCAATGATATAGCGCAGGGAACAGGTGACCATGGGGCGTCCTTCAGGGAAAAGTAATGGGGCGCGCCCAGAGTGAGCAACGCAAAGTTGTCCACCCTGAGTCAGAACAACAAAAGTTTTAGTACACCGACCAGCCGATCTTATCGCTTAGCATCTCCAGCGCCTGCAGACCCACCAGCGAGTTACCGGCAGGATTCAATTCAGGCGACCAGACGCAGATAGAATAACGGTCCGGAACAATCGCAATGATACCGCCACCAACCCCGCTTTTACCGGGCAGGCCAACGCGGTAAGCGAATGTCCCAGCCTCGTTATACAAGCCACTGGTGGCCATGATCGCGTTAACTTGGGTGACTTGGCGCAAGCTCATCACGCGCTCACCACTGAGCCTGCTAACACCTTGATTAGCGAGAAAACTAAAAGCATGGGCCAGATCGATGCAACTCATGCGTAAGGCGCAATGGTTGAAATAACTGCGCAACACCAGGTCGACATCGTTATGAAAGTTACCAAACGACTGCATCAAATAAGCCGCTGCAGCGTTGCGCGCGCGGTGCTCGTATTCCGAAGCTGCCACTACGCTATCGATCACCACCCCTGGGTTTCCGGAAAGCCGTCGCGCCATATCACGCATGGCTAGCGAAGGTGCCGCATAGCACGACTGGTTGATGTCACAGATAACCAGTGCGCCAGTGTTAATAAACGGATTGCGTGGAATACCGCGCTCCAACTCCAGCTGCACCAGCGAGTTAAACGGTTGCCCGGATGGCTCATAACCGAGCCGCTGCCAAATTGCCTCACCCGAATGGCCCATCGCCTGAACCAAACTGAAGACTTTGGAAATACTCTGGATCGAGAACGGCGTATTGGCATCGCCAGCGGTAAATAATTCGCCGTCGTTGCTGTACACCGCGATACCCAGTTGATCGGGCGACACACTGCCTAATGCCGGAATATAGTTGGCAACTTTACCCTGACCAATTAATGGCCGGGTCTGCTCAATGATCTCGTCTAACAGCGCTTGCATCAATTCACTCGCGATTATTCTTAACAAGCACCAGCCTACCGTTGCGGGAGGTGCTACGGCTAGACGCAATCAAAAATGCAAAGCAAAAAAAGGGAGCCCGAAGGCCCCCACAGAGAAACTTGTTAGCGGATCGCTTAGCGACCTCTACTCGATCTCAACCAGCACTTCACCCGGGTTAACCCGATCGCCCTTGGCCACGTGAACGACCTTCACCGTGCCATCGATTGGCGCTTGCACTTCGGTCTCCATCTTCATGGCTTCGGTGATCAGCAGTGACTGGCCAGCCTTGACGGTATCGCCCTCTTTAACCAACACATCGACGATATTGCCCGGCATGCTGGTGCTCACATCCCCCGGCCCGCTGGCTTGTTTGCGCTTGCCGCCGGCACCCGCAACAAAGTCGTTAAGCGGCTCGAACACCACCTCTTCCGGCATGCCATCGATCGACAGGTAGAAGTGACGCTTGCCGTCGCCTTTAACCCCAACGCCGGTGATGTCTACGCGGTAGCTTTCACCGTGCACATCGACCACAAACTCAGTGGGTACGCCCTCGCCACCCGCGGCAGCAACACCTGTACCATCAGGAATTGGCAGCAATACTTCTGGCACCAGAGAGCCCGCTTCGCGTTCTTCCAGAAACTTGCGACCGATGTCCGGGAACATCGCGTAAGTCAGCACGTCTTCTTCGGATTTTGCGACAGTGCCGATCTCTTCGCGCAGTTTGGCCAGCTCGGGTTTGAGCAGATCTGCCGGGCGAATGTCGATGACTTCTTCGTTGCCAATCGCCTGCTTGCGCAGCTTCTCGTTGACCTTGCCCGGTGCTTTGCCGTAACGGCCTTGCAGGTAAAGCTTGACCTCGTTGGTGATGGTTTTGTAACGCTCACCGGCCAATACGTTAAACACGGCCTGGGTGCCGACAATTTGCGAAGTTGGCGTCACCAGCGGCGGGAAGCCGAGGTCTTCACGTACTTTGGGAATTTCAGCAAACACTTCGTTGATGCGGTTCAGCGCGCCCTGCTCTTTAAGCTGGTTGGCGAGGTTAGACATCATCCCGCCAGGTACCTGGTTAACCTGTACACGGGTATCGACGGCGGTGAACTCGCTTTCAAACTGGTGGTACTTCTTGCGCACAGCATGGAAGTACAGGCCGATTTCCTGAATCAGCGCCAAGTCGAGGCCGGTGTCATATTGGCTGCCGCGCAGCGCTGCAACCATCGACTCAGTACCCGGATGGCTAGTGCCCCACGCGAAACTGGAGATAGCGGTATCGATATGGTCAGCACCGGCTTCAATCGCCTTGAGCTGGCACATCGAACCCATGCCTGCAGTGTCATGGCTGTGGATAAAGATCGGCAGATCGATTTCATCTTTTAGCGCTTTGACCAAATCGGCAGTGGCATAGGGGGTCAGCAGACCGGCCATGTCCTTGATCGCGATGGAGTCGATACCCATGGCTTGCATCGCCTTGGCCTGATCGACAAATGCCTGAGTGGTATGCACTGGGCTGACGGTGTAGCTGAGGGTGCCCTGAGCGTGTTTGCCGGCAGCTTTGACGGCTTCAATGGACACACGCAGGTTACGCACATCATTCATCGCATCAAAAATACGGAACACATCGATGCCGTTAACTGCGGCCTTGGCCACAAATGCTTTAACCACGTCATCGCTGTAATGGCGATAGCCGAGCAGGTTCTGGCCGCGCAGCAACATTTGCAGACGGGTATTAGGCAGCGCCGCCTTGAGCTGACGCAGGCGCTCCCACGGATCTTCCTTAAGAAAGCGCACACAGGCATCAAAAGTTGCCCCGCCCCAGACTTCCAGCGACCAATAACCGACCTGATCGAGCTTGGCGCAGATCGGCAGCATGTCGTCGAGACGCATGCGCGTAGCCAGCAACGACTGGTGAGCGTCGCGCAGGATGGTGTCGGTAACAGTAATCTTCTTAACCATTTCTCAATTCCTCACAGGCCAGCGTGGGCAGCAATTGCAGTGGCGATGGCGATGGCCAGGTGCGACGGGTTACGTTTGATCGAGTATTCAGTCAACTCAGGATGACTCTCGACGAAGCTGGTGTTGAACTGACCGCTACGGAATTCAGGATTACGCAGAATTTCCTGATAATACGCAGCGGTGGTTTTCACCCCTTGCACGCGCATGTCATCCAAGGCGCGCAAGCCACGATCCATCGCCTCTTCCCAGGTCAGCGCCCAAACAATCAGCTTGAGACACATTGAGTCGTAGTACGGCGGAATGGTGTAACCGGTATAGATCGCCGTGTCGGTACGCACACCGGGGCCGCCGGGCGCGTAGTAACGGGTGATCTTGCCGAATGACGGCAGAAAGTTGTTCTTCGGGTCTTCGGCGTTAATCCGAAATTGCAGGGCAAAACCACGGTGGATGATGTCTTCCTGCTTGACCGACAACGGCAAGCCAGAGGCAATGCGGATCTGCTCGCGAACGATATCGATGCCGGTGATTTCCTCGGTGATGGTGTGTTCCACCTGCACCCGCGTGTTCATTTCCATGAAGTACACCTCGCCCTCGGCGAGCAGGAACTCCACGGTACCGGCGTTCTCGTAACCTACCGCTTGTGCCGCACGCACTGAGAGGTCACCAATGTAGGCGCGCTGCTCAGGTGTTAGCTGTGGGCTTGGGGCAATTTCAATCAGCTTCTGGTTACGACGCTGGATCGAGCAATCACGCTCAAACAGATGCACCACGTTGCCCTGGCTGTCAGCCAGTATCTGCGCTTCGATATGCTTTGGATTAACGATGCATTTTTCGAGGAACACTTCAGCGCTGCCAAATGCCTTGGTCGCCTCTGAAATCACTCGCGGATAGGCCTGCTCTAGCTCGGCTTTGCTGTTGCAACGGCGAATACCACGGCCGCCACCACCCGAAGTAGCTTTCAGCATTACGGGGTAGCCAATGCGTTCGGCTTCAGTCAGCGCCTCGGCAATGTCGGCGACGTTGCCTTCGGTGCCGGGAGTCACTGGCACCCCAGCCTTGATCATGCTGCGGCGGGCTTCAGTTTTGTCACCCATGCGACGAATGACTTCCGCGCTCGGGCCTATGAACTTGATCCCACGCTCGGCGCAGATATCCGCCAGCTCGGCATTTTCCGAAAGAAATCCATAACCGGGATGCAGTGCATCACAGCCGGTTTCGACCGCCAGGTTGACCAGCTTGCGTGGGTTCAGGTAACCCGCTAGTGGGTCATCGCCAAGGCTGTGCGCCTCATCGGCACGCTTAACGTGCAGCGCCATGCGGTCAGCGTCGGAATAGACGGCCACCGAGCGAATCCCCATTTCGGCGCAAGCACGCACGATACGGACAGCAATTTCGCCACGGTTAGCAATCAGGATTTTCTTGATCACAAGTGTTGTCCTCGAGCATGGGCCAAACAAACCCCGCTCCATTTAGTTCTTGTAAGCGGTTGTGTCTTAACCCTACGCCGCTTAGTCGATTACCTAAAATCAATAATTATTTGATTACTCATAAGCAAAAACTTATATATAGGCATTCTGAACTGCTTTGTGCTCTGACAGCGCCGCAGAATCGACAAAAACGAGGCAGCAAACCGTGCGTAAATCCTTGATGCGAATGACACTTCGCCAGCTACAAGTGTTTCGCTCAGTCTGTGAGCAGCAGTCTTACAGCAGGGCCGCCGAGGAAATGTCGCTGACCCAACCTGCGGTGAGTTTGCAAATTCGCCAGCTAGAAGAGCTGACCGGCCAGCCGCTTTTCGATTACGTCGCAAAAAAACTGCACCGCACTGAAGCGGCCGAGGCACTACTGCGCGCCAGTGAGGATATTTTTGGCCGACTCGAAAGCCTGGATATGCAACTGAGCAATTTACAGGGCTCATTGCAGGGTCAGTTAAGCCTGGCTGTCGAATCCAGTGCCAAATACTTTATTCCCCACCTATTCGCAGCATTTCGCCGACAATACCCGGAAATTAACCTACAACTCACAGTGGTCAATCATGCACAGGCAGTCAAACGACTCAGCGCTAACCGCGATGACTTGTTGATTCTGTCGCAGGTGCCAACGGACATGGCGCTGGAATTTTTACCCTTTTTGAATAACCCGATTATCGCCGTAGCGCCGCCAGACCACCCGCTGTGTGCAGTGCCATCCCTGGATTTACAAGCGCTGACAGCTTATCCGCTGCTGACCCGCGAAGTGGGTTCGGGCACGCGCAAAGCCTGTGAAGAGTATTGCAATCAAAAGCGGGCACACTTTGCCAACACCTTGGAGTTTGGGTCTTTTGAAGGGCAAATCGAGGGGGTTATTGCGGGCTTGGGCATTGCCCTGCTGCCCCGGCACGCCGTGAGGCGAGAACTGGCATGCGCGGCGTTGCAAGAGTTAAACGTCAGCGAATTGCCCCTGCTACGCAGTTGGTGCGTGGTGCATCCACGGGGAAAATACCTGTCACCGGTGGCGCAGGAGTTTTTCACCTTTGTGCGTAACCAGCGCAGCCAAATCACCTTATTGGCGGAGCACTTCAGCTCATCACCCGCAAAGAAGCCAGAAGCCAATACTCCTGACTTCAGCGTGAACGGTTAGCGCGCTGGGCGACTCACCTCACGCGCAGCTGCAATATAGTTGGCTGCGATCAGCTCAGGGTAATCAGACAGCTCCTGTTGCAGTAGACGCTGCTCAGAGTAGCTCTCAATGGCACGGCGGTACTCCATGCGTCGCTGGTCAACCAATTTACGCCGAGCTTTGGCCTGGCTGTTAACGTACGGCTGCGATTCATCCACATAGCGCGACATGATCAGACTCCCAGACTGAATATCAGGAGCCTCAGGGTCGGCTTAAAACATGACAACTTGACTGCAAAACAGTGAAGCTGCGGTGAATCGCGATCAGCCGCAGCAAAATACTGCTATCCACTCACGCGGGCGGTAAGACCCTAGAGCAAAGCATCTAACAGCCTGTACCAAGCGATGCCAGCCCCAAGATAGAGCCGCTGCAACCCATGCAATGGAATTTGTCGAACCGCACTGACAGGAAACGGGAACTCCTCGTCATGACCGGCCAGCCTGCGTGCTAACCGCCGACCAAGAGCCGTCGACAAAGCAACACCACGGCCGTTGTAACCGAGCAAGCAAGAGATCCCAGGTGCCGGCTCATGCAAGTGAGGGAGAAAATCCTGAGTCAGCGCCACCCGGCCGCTCCAGCGATATTCGATGGGGGTGCCAGTGAGCTGCGGGAAAAGCCCTGTCAGCGAGCGCTCCAAATGCTCCCAATCAGCCTGTCTGGAGGGTTCTGAAAATGGCCCGCGCCCACCCAATAGCAAACGGCCGTGGGCATCTTGCTTGAAATACAGCAACAATCGTCGAGCATCCGAACAGACCTCGCCGCCGGGAAGAATACTTTCACGCAATGACGGCGACAGAGGTTTTGTGGCAAGAATAAAGCTGTTGGCAGCGATCAGTGTCTGGCGTAGTCCCGGCAACAATTCATCACTGTAGCCATTGGTCGCCAACAGCACCCGATCGGCGCTAACGCTTGCACCCTGCGCAGTGCTTAATAGCCAGCGGCCCTCCTGACGGCTCAAACCAGTGACACGACTGTTGCTGTGAATCCGCGCGCCCTTACTACTGGCAACACGAGCCAAACCGCGGGCATAACTCAAAGGATGCAAACTACCTGCGCGTGAATCGACCCAGCCGCCCAAATAGTTGCTACTACCAATGCGCTGGGTAACAGCGGCCTGATCAAGCACCTCGACTGGCACACCGCGCTGTCGCCATTGTTCAGCGCGCTGCTCAATCGCTCGTAACGAGGTCACAGATGCCGCGGGCTGAATCCAACCGTTGCGGGTCGCATCACACTCAATGGCATGGCGCTTAATCAGGTCGAAAACCTCATCTGCAGCGCCTCCAGCTGCCTCGATCAACGCCTCCCCACGCGCACTACCAAACTTCGCCAGCAATTGCTCAGGATCGTATTTCAAACCCGGAATCACCTGACCGCCGTTACGCCCGGAAGCGCCCCAGCCAGGCTCGCCAGCATCCAACACACAAACATCAACTCCGGCCTCAGCTAAGTGTAAGGCAGTCACCAAACCGGTATAACCGGCCCCCACCACCACTACATCTGCACGGCAATCAGCAACCAAGGCTTCTGTCTCAATGGCCGGCGTAGCAGTCGCCGCCCACAGTGAATTGGGTAGATGCATTGATTGAGGTGCGTTCATATCGACGCCTCATGACTCAACATCCGTCGCAGGAAGTCCTGCGTACGCGCATGCTGCGGTGTACTCAGCACCTCACCAGCCGGCCCTTCCTCGACGATCACTCCGCTATGCAGAAAACACACCTTGTCCGCCACATCCCGGGCAAACCCCATCTCATGGGTGACCACCACCATGGTCATACCTTCATCGGCTAACCGACGCATCACCGCAAGCACCTCACCAACCAACTCTGGGTCAAGCGCCGAAGTTGGCTCATCAAACAAAATCGCTTGGGGCTTCATCGCCAACGCACGTGCTATCGCCACCCGTTGCTGCTGGCCTCCGGAGAGTTCATCGGGGTAAGCATCCATACGATGTGACAAGCCGACCTTTTCCAGCAATGCCTTAGCATCTTCACGGGCTTGCTTGGGGTTTTCCTTCTTCACGTAAATCGGCCCTTCCATGACGTTTTCCAAGGCCGTGCGATGAGGGAACAAATTGAAGCGCTGAAACACCATCGCGACTTGAGTGCGGACCTCGTGGATACGCTTACTATCTCGATCGACCTTCTCGCCACTGACTAACACATCGCCTTGGTCATAACTTTCCAGGCCATTGATACAGCGTAGTAACGTTGACTTGCCAGAGCCTGACGGCCCGATTAGGCACACCACTTCTCCACTGTCGACATTCAGATCAATACCTTCAAGTACCTTCATATTGCCGAAGCTTTTGTGCAGATTCTTAATCTCGATCATTTGGATTTCCTCAGGCCCATTCGCGCTTCCAACCGACGCAACCCGTAAGACAACGGCAAGCTCATGACCAGATAGAGCAGAGCCACTAAGGTATATACCGTCATATTTTCGAAGGTAGACGAGGCAATCAGCTGCCCGGCGCGGGTCATCTCAGCCACCGTAATGGTGGAAACCAGTGAAGAATCCTTGAGCATCATCACCAGGGTGTTGCCATAAGGTGGCAGCGCAATACGGAATGCCTGCGGTAGCACTACACGGCGCATAACCATCGCACTGCGCATACCAATGGATTCAGCCGCTTCGATCTGACCTTGATGAATGGCCTGAATACCGGCGCGGAAGTTTTCCGCCTGATAGGCCGAATACGCGATCCCTAAGCCGATGACACCCGCTTGAAAAGCCGTCAACTGAATACCAAATTCTGGCAAGACGAAATAGATGTAAAACAGCTGAACGATGATAGGCAGCCCGCGGATGATGCTGACCAGCCCAATGGCAAACAATGCAATAGGGCGGACTTTCGAGACCATCATCAACGCCAGCACCAAACCAAGCACCGAACTGAGCAGGAATGAGCCTGCTGTGACCTGAATAGTGACCACCGCCCCTTTCAACAGAATAGGGAGGAAGTCCAGAGCATTCTGGAGGAACATAAGACGACCCGTGGGTTAGGAGATGGAGCAGCCCGCCGTATCCAGCGGGCTAGAGGTGGTCAGTTGAGTTTCCACTTCTCAATGATGCGCTCGAGCGAGCCATCCGCTTTGATTGCCGCGATGCCCTTGTTAACCCGGCTCAGCATTTCGCTATCGCCTTTGCGCACAACGAGGCAAACATCGCCCATGATTACCGGCTGATAATCGCGCACCAGACGCACTTGGTCATGACCACCCTGAGCCAGTTGGTATGCCAAGATTGGGTGATCAGCAAAGCCAGCCTTGATCCGACCCAAGGTTAGATCGCGCATTAAGTCGGCAATCGAGTCGTAACCACGCACTTCTTTGAAGATCCCACGCTTATTCAGCTCATCAAAGAACACCGTACCCACTTGAGCACCCACCACTTGATCGGCAAGATCATCCATTTTGGTATAGGCAGTTTTGTCGTCGGCCTTAACAATTAACCCTTCGCCATAGCTAAATACCGGGTCGGAAAACTGCACCACTTTCTCACGCACAGGGGTGCGCAGCATGGCAGCGGAAATCACATCGATTTTTTTGGATGTCAGGGAAGGAATTAGTGCGGAAAAGGTAGTTTGCTGGATACCCACTTCAAAACCACCTGCATCTGCCACTGCCTCCACGGCATCGACCATCATGCCTTGAATACTTTGACTCTTAACATCGAGAAACGTGAAAGGTACGCCGGTAGCGGTTGCCCCGACCACGTAGTGAGGTGCTGTGGCGGCGTGGGTGGAACCAACAAAACCGCTGAACATTGCGCATAAAAGCACGAGTGAACGCAAACGTGTGTACATGGTTTATCTCCAATTGGACGCTGTTATTGTCGTAAGTCCTGGATGGATTGCCTCGAAGTCGGCAGGAGGCACAAACCGAATATAAACAATTTACAAGAATCGTAAAGAGATTTATAAATATCGACTATCGATATTAAGAACAATCACGAAGGACACCCATGAGCGAAGACAACAGCACTCTGTTCAATCAGTCACTGGAAAAAGGCTTGGCGGTTTTACGCGCATTTGACGCTCATCGTCGCACCATGAACCTCGCGGAGGTCGCGCTTGCCGCTGGTATTAACAAGAGCTCAGCCCAGCGTATGATCTACACCCTGGAGCAGCTTGGTTATGTCTGTAAGCACCCACTGACTCGACGCTTCCAGCTGACTCCACGGGTAATGGAGATTGGTTATAACTATCTGGCCGCCGACACGTTGGTGGATGTAGCCAACCCCTTTCTTGCCGAGTTGGCACAGGTGACAGGTGAAACCACAAACCTGACCGAGCCAGATGGCCTAGAAATGGTCTATGTGGCTCGATTCGTTGCGCCTAAATTTATTCCCATCCACATGCCCATCGGAAGCCGTATTCCGATGTATTGCACCGGCTCTGGCCGAGCCTATTTAAGCGCTTTGGCCGATGCCCAAGTTGAAGAGTTGCTCGCAGCCAGCAACCTCAAGCGACACACCCAGCACACCCTTACCTCAACTGATGAAATTCGGGCGCGCATTGAGGTTACCCGTCGCCAGGGTTATGCAGTCAACAAGGAAGAATTATTTCTCGGCGACATGACCATCGCTGCCCCCATCCTCGGCAGCCAAGGCCTGCCGGTTGCAGCTGTGCACGTGGTGGCTCCTACCAGCCGCTGGACCCTGGAAGAGGCCGAACGCAAGTTCGCACCAGCAGTCATTGAATGTGCTCGGGCAATTCGCACCTCCATCCGCACCCTATGATCAAGTGCAATGCCTAAGCAAAGGCCGAACTTAGATGTCTTCTGAAGGACGCACTGACTTCGGCGACAAACGCAGGCTGCGCAAACTGCGCTTGACGCTTTTCAAGTGATTGACCAGACCCGGACCACGGGCCATGGCAACGCCCATGGCGAGCACATCAATGACCACGAGGTGAGCGATTCGAGAGGTCAGCGGCGTGTAGATTTCAGTGTCTTCTTGGACATCGACCGCTAAGTTGACACTGGCCAGATCAGCCAGAGGCGTCTGGCTCGGACACAGGGTAATCAGCGTAGCACCGGCCTCACGCACCAGGTTGGCCGTAACGAGCAGATCCTTGGAGCGCCCTGACTGAGAAATACAGATGGCTACGTCATTAGGCTTAAGCGTTACTGCTGACATCGCTTGCATATGCGGGTCAGAGTAGGCCGCCGCGGTCAGCAACAGACGGAAAAACTTGTGCTGGGCATCTGCAGCCACTGCACCCGATGCGCCAAAACCGTAGAACTCAACACGCTGCGCATTAGCACAGGCAGCGATCGCCTTCTGTAGCGCTTGGGGGTCAAGATTTTCCCGCACTTCCATCAAGGTGTGCAGGGTGGTGTCGAAAATCTTCAGGCTGAAATCGGATACCGAGTCATCTTCGTGGATTGCAAACTGCCCAAAACTGGCACCGGCAGCGAGACTTTGCGCGAGTTTGAGCTTGAGATCTTGAAATCCGGTACAGCCAATCGCTCGACAAAACCGCACGATGGTCGGCTCACTGATACCAACACTGTGCGCCAGCTCTGCCATCGAACTGTGCATCACAGAAGCAGGATCAAGTAACACGTGATCAGCCACTTTGAGCTCAGATTTACGGAGCAAGTGGCGCGATTGAGTGATGTGCTGCAACAAATTCACAAGATTAGACTCGGTATTTAACAGGCATATGAATCGTCAGCGGCCAAACCCGGGTTAATCTACAAAAACAGGCAGGGTTAAGGCCAAACGACACGGTGATGTAAACATAGGTGTAGTGACTTTGTAGTTATACTACATGAGTGCATACATCGCACGGTTTAACCGAGCTGGAGTTGCGATTTTGAGTATTGCTTGTGACATCCTGGTTTTTGGCGGCAGCGGTGATTTGGCCCTGCACAAACTGCTTCCGGCGCTCTATCACCTGCATCGCGACAAGCGCTTGCATGCCGATACGCGAATCATTGCCTTGGCCCGCAGCAAACGTAGCAGCGATGATTACAAAGCGCTTGCCGAGCGTAACTGCCGCGCAAAAATTGCCAAAGCAGACTTCGATACCCAGTGCTGGCAAGACTTTAGCGCCCGCCTTGACTACTTCGCCATGGATGCTGCGCAAAGTGCTGATTTTGCTCGCCTGGCGCAGTATCTGGGCAATACCGAAAAGCGCGTGCGCGTTTACTACTTGGCCACCGCACCGGATTTGTTCGCCGGCATCGCCGCACACCTGAAAACAGCCCGTTTAGCCAATGCTCATTCGCGCATCGTGCTGGAAAAACCTATCGGCCACTCGCTGCAGTCCGCACAGGCGATTAATGCGACATTAAGCAATGTGTTTGATGAATCGCAGGTGTTTCGCATTGACCACTACCTTGGCAAAGAAACTGTGCAAAACCTCATGGCGCTGCGCTTTGCCAATATGCTGTTCGAGCCGCTCTGGCGTGCCGCGCACATCGACCATGTGCAAATTAGCGTCTGTGAAACACTCGGCATTGAGAATCGGGGCAGCTACTACGAGCAAGCTGGCGCGATGCGCGACATGGTGCAAAACCATTTGCTGCAGTTGCTCTGCCTGGTTGCCATGGAGCCTCCCGTGCGCTTCGATGCAGAATCAGTGCGCAATGAAAAAGTCAAAGTGCTTGAAGCGCTAAGGCCAATTACCGATCAGGACGTACGCGATAAAACGGTGCGTGGGCAATACACGGCGGGCCAAATCGGCAACCAGCAAGTGCCTGCCTATTATTTCGAGAAAAATGTCGATAACGACAGCGATACCGAAACCTTGGTTGCCATTGAAGCCCAGGTTGAAAACTGGCGCTGGGCCGGGGTGCCGTTTTATCTGCGCACCGGCAAGCGTTTGGCGCAAAAAACCTCACAAATCCTGATCCAATTCAAACAAGTGCCACACGCGTTGTTTGGTGAGGGTGATGCCAACCAACTGCTGATTCGCCTGCAGCCAGAAGAGCGCATCAGCTTGCACCTGATGGCTAAAAACCCAGGCAAAGGCATGAAGCTGGAGCCGGTTGCGCTGGATCTGAATCTGGCCACTGCATTCAACCATCAGCGCCGCTGGGACGCTTATGAGCGCTTGCTACTTGATGTGATTGATGGGGACTCAACATTGTTTATGCGCCGCGATGAAGTCGAGGCTGCATGGCGCTGGGTAGATCCGATCATTAAAGGCTGGCAGCAGCATTACCAACGCCCACGGCCATATCCAGCCGGCAGCAACGGCCCTGAGCAGCTGCAACAATTGCTGGAGCGCCACGGCAGGCAGTGGGACTCAGCGTGATCGTGCCGCTATAACCTCCAACAATTTTGGAGGCAGATAGCGGCTCAAATGGTTGTCGCTCAGTGGCAATAACTGCGGCAGCAACTGCATCAACGCGGCAGGGAGCAAGTTTGCGCAGACGTCTGCCTGACGCTGCATTGACAGCATCCCAATGACCCGCGCCACAGCCTCCATCCGCTGGCCTTTCGCCGCCTCCTCGACCAGGCGTGATAAGTAATCTGTCGAGCACCCACGCAAGCCTTGCCCTGCAATTGGCAGGTTTTCCATATGCTCCAGAATCGACACCACATAGGCTTCGCTATTGAGTGAAAAAAACAATACTTTCAATTGCGCAGCAGAGAGAAAGTTGGCGAAATCAGCCGCGGTCGAAAATGCAGAAATGCTACACAGCTCCTGAGTCAGCTCTATGTGGAACGCCTCCGGCAAGCTCATGTAATCATTCCGGATGGCCTGGGGCTGGAGGTACCTGACCACCTGGGCAATCAACGGCATGGGCATGGTCTGGGCAAGGCGGGTAAATTGTTCAGCGGATAATTGAGTGATCACCTGCGCAGCTTGCTTGGGGCGAATTCGCCCAAGTACTGCCCGCTTAAATGGCAGCGGAACTCTGCCTTTAAACACCATCAAGAGACGAACAGCTAAGTTGATCGGCGCAGATCTAGGCATGGCAATCTTCCTTAAAAGCCACTCAATAAGTACGTTAGCTAGGGCGACGGACCAACACACTGGCTAGATAAACCCAATGCGCCCATCCGCCTCGACAATTAACACCACAGCTATACACCGCCTGTAACCGACCAATCGATAGCAAACAGCAGATGGCTTCGGGCTTCACTCAACGTCGAAGGCTGGCTTCAATCAACCTGTTTCCAGCGCGTTTTTTGGCCAATCGTGTAAAACCTGAAGTAATTGCTTAAACAGTGGTTTGCCCTACGTGCGCCAGGCCCCTAGAATGCTGCGATGCATGATGATCTCTCGCTTCTCCTCAACTCTTTAAATGATGCCCAACGCCAAGCCGTAGCGGCCAGCCTTGGCCGTCAATTGGTCCTGGCCGGGGCTGGCTCCGGCAAAACACGCGTGTTGGTGCACCGTATCGCTTGGTTGATCCAAGTGGAAAACGCCTCACCCCACAGCATTTTGTCAGTGACCTTTACCAACAAGGCCGCTGCTGAAATGCGTGCGCGTATCGAACAGATGCTCGGCGCTAACCCAGCCGGCATGTGGGTCGGCACCTTCCACGGTCTGGCACACAGGCTATTGCGTGCCCATTGGCAAGAAGCCGGCCTGAGCGAGAACTTCCAGATTCTCGATTCCGATGACCAGCAACGCCTGGTCAAACGGGTTATTCGCGAATTGGGTTTGGATGAGCAACGCTGGCCGCCCCGCCAAGCGCAGTGGTTTATCAACGGTCAGAAAGACGAAGGGCTGCGCCCACAGCATATTCAGCCAGGCGGCGACCTGTTTCTGGCGACCATGCTGAAAATATACGAAGCCTATGAAGCGGCTTGCGCGCGCGCCGGGGTCATCGATTTCTCCGAACTGTTGCTGCGTGCGCTGGATCTATGGCGCGACAAGCCGGGCCTGCTGGAACATTACCAGCGTCGCTTTCGGCATATCTTGGTCGACGAATTCCAAGACACCAACGCCGTTCAGTATGCATGGCTGCGCATCCTGGCCAAAGGCGGCGACAGCTTCATGGTCGTCGGCGATGACGACCAGTCGATTTATGGCTGGCGCGGTGCCAAGATCGAGAATATCCAGCAGTTCTCCAGCGATTTTGCTGATGCTGAAATGATCCGCCTTGAGCAGAATTACCGCTCCACGGCCGGTATCCTCAAAGCGGCCAATGCCTTGATCGCCAATAACCAAGGCCGCCTCGGTAAAGAACTGTGGACAGAAGACGCTGACGGCGAGCCAATCAGCCTATACGCCGCCTTCAACGAGCACGACGAAGCGCGCTATGTGGTCGAGTCAATCGAAGACGCCCTGCGCAAAGAAGGCCTCAAACGTAGCGAAATCGCCATTTTGTATCGCTCCAACGCCCAATCGCGTGTGCTTGAAGAGGCGCTGCTGCGCGAGAAAATCCCATACCGGATCTATGGCGGCCAACGCTTCTTCGAACGTGCTGAAATCAAGAACGCCATGGCCTACATGCGCATGCTCGATGGCCGTGGCAATGATGCGGCGCTGGAAAGGATCATCAACGTTCCAGCTCGCGGCATCGGCGAGAAGACCGTCGAAACCATTCGCGAGTTTGCCCGCACCAATGATGTGGCAATGTGGGAAGCCATTCAGCTGATGGTTGCGGGCAAACTGCTGCCCGGGCGGGCATCTGGTGCGCTGGCCGGGTTTATCGAGCTGATCGAAAACCTCGCGGCTAAAGTACAGGAAATGCCACTGCATTTAATGGCCCAGACAGTGATTGAGCAAAGCGGTTTGATTGCCTATCACCAAGCTGAAAAAGGCGAAAAAGCTCAAGCCCGGATCGAAAACCTTGAGGAACTGGTCAGCGCCGCGCGCACCTTCGAAAACGACGAAGATGACGAGCAAACTCCCCTGCAGGCATTCCTCGGCCACGCCTCGCTCGAAGCCGGGGATACCCAAGCGGCCGAGCATGAAGACAGCATCCAACTAATGACCCTGCACAGCGCCAAAGGCCTTGAGTTCCCGCAGGTGTTTTTAGTCGGCGTCGAAGAGGGCTTGTTCCCGCACAAAATGAGCCTCGAAGAGCCCGGGCGTCTTGAAGAAGAGCGCCGCCTGGCCTACGTCGGTATCACCCGCGCGATGCAGAAGCTGGTGATCAGCTATGCCGAAACGCGACGCCTATACGGCAGTGAAACCTACAACAAAGTCTCGCGCTTCGTTCGCGAGATTCCGCCTGCATTGATTCAGGAAGTACGCTTGTCCAACAGTGTCAGCCGCCCCTACGGCAGTAGCACTCAAGGCACGAGCAGCAGCTCAATGTTCGCGGGCAGTGAAATCCCGCAAACTGCATTCAGCCTCGGCCAGCGCGTGCGTCATGCACTGTTCGGCGAAGGCACCATCCTCAACTTCGAGGGTTCTGGCGCGCAGGCACGAGTGCAGGTGAATTTTGAAGATGAAGGCAGTAAGTGGCTGATGCTTAGCTACGCAAAATTAGACGCGTTATAAAAATAACCGTACACAGAGGAAACAATTGATGAATCGCCGCAACTTGCTCGGCGCTGCCGTCGCCTTATTTGCCGCCATGGGTTTGGCTGGCTGCAAAGAAGAAACCAAGGCCACTGCCGCAGAAACCAGCGCAACCGCACAGAGCTTCCACTGGAAGATGGTCACCGCCTGGCCAAAGAACTATCCAGGTCTGGGTACTGCTGCAGAGCGTCTGGCTGAACGGGTTTCGACCATGAGTAACGGCCGCCTGACCATCAAGGTTTACGCAGCAGGCGAGTTGGTTCCAGCCCTTGAAGTGTTTGATGCGGTCTCGCGCGGTACGGCTGAACTCGGTCATGGCGCAGCGTATTACTGGAAAGGCAAAGTACCGGCTGCACAATTCTTCACCGCCGTGCCCTTTGGCTTATCGGCCAGTGAAATGAATGCCTGGCTGAGCAAAGGCGACGGTCAAAAGCTCTGGGACGAAGCCTACGCCCCATACGGTGTTAAGCCCATGGTTGTGGGCAATACCGGCATGCAAATGGGCGGCTGGTACAACAAAGAAATCAATTCTCTGGACGACCTCAAAGGCCTTAAAATTCGTATGCCGGGCCTCGGCGGCGAAGTCCTCAGCCGCTTGGGCGCGACTACGGTGAACCTACCGGGTGGCGAAGTGTTCACCGCGCTGGAAACGGGTGCGATTGACGCGACCGACTGGGTCAGCCCCTATAACGATCTGGCATTCGGCCTGAACAAGTCAGCCAAGTACTATTACTTCCCAGGCTGGCAGGAACCACAAGCCGTGCTGGAGTTGCTGGCCAACCAGAAAGCCCTGGACAGCTTGCCAGAGGACCTGCGCGCGATCCTCACCGAAGCTACGTTGGCGGCGAATCAAGACATGATGGACGACTACGTTTATCACAACGCCACCGCATTGGTTGAACTGAAAAAACAAGGCGTACAACTCAAGCGCTTTCCCGATGAAGTACTCAACGCCATGAAGCAGGAATCCGGCAAAGTGCTGGACGAACTGGCCGGGCAAAGCGAGCTGAACACCCGCATCTGGAACTCGATGAAGGCCTTCCAGGAGCAAGTAACCCCCATGCACGAAGTGTCTGAAAAAGAGCTGTACGACTGGCGGTGATTGTTAGCCACCCTGCTCTCTTGATCTTATGACTAAAGAGCAGGGTTAAACCCAGTGCATGGCGGACAGGAAAGTCGCCCCCCTACATCCGAAGGGTGCGGCAACGCGAAGCTTGTCCCCCATGGCCGTACCGTCAGGCAGAAAAAAGCCGAAACACAGTCTCGCTAGCCATCGTGCACCCGCTGGCGCAGTATCCCGCGCATAGCTTAATGACTTGTTTATCACCAAGAGACACGCCCTAATGCAACGTTTTCTTAGCCTCGCCATGGTGCTGTGCATGGCCATGACTTTCAGCTTACACGCCGACGCCAAACGTTTTGGCGGTGGCAAATCGTTCGGTTCAGCGCCGAGCCATCAAACCCGTCAGGCTGCGCCACAGTCCCAGCCTAATGCCGGTGCAGCGGCTGCTGGGCGTCCTGGCGCGGCCGCAAGCGGTGCGTCTCGCTGGCTTGGCCCGTTGGCGGGTTTGGCGGCGGGCGGTTTGTTAGCCTCAATGTTTATGGGTGACGGCTTTCAGGGCATGCAGATCTTTGATTTTCTGATCATCGGCCTGATCGCCTTTATGATTTTCCGGTTTCTCGCTGCACGTCGTCAGGCAGCTCAGCCGCATACGGCAAATGGTGCACCAATGCAGCGTGAAACAGCGCAGGCCCAGCCTCCTGTAGCGTCGATCTTCGGCAACAAAGCCGCAGCCAGCCAACCGGCGATGAATGCACCTGCGTGGTTCAATGAACAGAGCTTTATTGCCGCTGGCCGCGAACACTTTATGAGCCTGCAACAACATTGGGATGCCAATGAAATGGCGCAGATCAGCGAGTTTGTGACCCCGCAGCTGCTTGAGTTTCTCAAGCGTGAGCGTGCTGAGATCGGTGATGCCTTCCAAGCCACCTACATTGACGATCTGAACGTACAGCTTGATGGCGTCGATGATCAGAGCGACAAAACCATCGCCACCCTGACATTCAGCGGTATCGCCAAAACTTCACGCTTCGATCAAGGTGAAGCCTTTAGCGAAAGCTGGCGTCTTGAGCGCACCACAGGTGATAACCAACCGTGGATTGTGGCGGGCATTCGTCAGAACGCATAACCCGCATTAGTTGCTCCAGCCCATTGAAGCGTTGCTGATGTAATGACCTTCAATGGGCGACAGCCCTCTCGGCAGCACGACTCTAGCCATCCAGCATGCTGAGTCGCGGCAAGCGACTCCGCTCTGACTTCAAGATTCACGCCTCTTGGCTAAATTGCCCGGGCAACTGGGCTGTTTGCTTGCGCTTGGCTACTGTATAAAGCGCGCATAAGGCGAAATTGCTAGTGCGATCCTCGCACAGCAACTTCACTGCTCGTTACCTACCGTCCAGGAGCCCGCCTGTGGAAGAAGTTATTGATCAACTACGCGAACTCAACGAACCGGTTCCAGTACCGCTGGAGCTGCCGGAAGAAGAGGTGTTAGTCGAAATCCAGGAGCAAATCCTGATTCACTTGCCCTTTGAGCTACGCGAGTTCCTGCTCAAAGTCAGCGATGTGGTGTATGGCCGTCTTGAACCGGTTACTGCAACTGACCCGCAATCCCACACCTACCTGCCTGAGGTTGCCTCTGTCGCCTGGTCCCTTGGTGTGCCTCGTGAGCTTGTACCGATCTGCGAAGATCGCGGCGATTACTATTGTGTAGAAGAAGATGGCACAGTAGTTCTTTGGGAACAGGACACTGAAGAGCTCAGCGAAGAAAACTGGGAGTCGGTTTGGCACTGGGTTCGCGATGTCTGGCTGGAAAGCTAATTGAGCTGAATCTGTGTGTGCAGGCGCAATAACGCGCCTGCTGTGATTGACACCAAAGCCTTTACACACCGATTATGTGTGAAATAACGAACGACACGTTCTAAATAGCGCTCACCGTAGAATAAATCCTCGGCAGGCTGAACAAGCGAGCAGACTAAAGCGTCTCAACTCACAGCCCTGCTGCATTATCGCTCGGCAAGCCGCTAGCGTACTTACAGCGCACAACTACGCTTAATGGAAGACTAATCAACACCTGCAAATCACCACTGGAGTTAGCCTTATGAGCACACCTGTCGTACTTATCACTGGCGCCGCTGGCGGACTCGGCCGGGCCATCGCCAAGCGCTTTTCACAAAGCCATTGGCGCGTGACAGCCACTGATGTCGACAAAAGTGGTTTGCATTCACTGAATACACTTGTGCCACTGGATTACAGTGCTACCGCAGACCTGCGTAGCGCGAAAAACTGCCATGAGCTGATCGCTGCCGTGCTTGCCAGTGCCGGCCGGATTGATGCGGTGATCAACGCCGCCGGTGTCTGGCGTGAAGGCCCGGTTGAAAAGTTTAGCGAAGACGATTTCGACCTAGTGTTGGGCGTTAATCTCAAGGCCGCTTTCTACATGGGCCAGGCCGCAACGCCGTATTTGAAAGAGAGCCGTGGTTGCATCGTCAATATTGCCAGCGATGCTGGCCGCCAAGCCTACCGTGGCTCAGCTGCCTACTGCGCGAGCAAGGCGGGACTGGTGATGCTAAGCAAGACCATGGCGCTTGAGCTCGCTGAGTTTGGCGTACGGGTCAATGTGGTGTCGCCCGGCGACATTGCCACCCCCATGCTCGACTATCAAGCAGAGCGCTACGGCAACGGTAACCCAAAGGCTTACAAGCGCGAATTACTGAGCCAATACCCTCAGGGGCGAGAAGCACGCTTCTTGCGTCCGGAAGAAGTCGCCGAAATGGTCTGGTTTCTCTGCCAGCCGGGAGCTGAAGCCATTACGGGCGCCGACATGGCCATCGACTTTGGCATCTCTGCCGGTAAGTGATGACGACCGCGTGCGTGTGTCTGCTCCTAGTCGTAGGTATTGCGCGTGCGCGGATACCTACTGACTATTGATTCAATCCTGCAATATGCTTGAATCACTTCCCTTTACCGATACGGACACTCAGCCAATGGTTCCCGGAAACGCACAATTGTCGATGACAGTGCTGATGACCCCTGACATGGCGAACTTCTCTGGAAAAGTTCACGGCGGAACGCTACTTAAATACCTTGATGAAGTGGCCTATGCCTGTGCCAGCCGTTACGCAGGTTGCTATGTGGTGACGCTATCGGTGGATCAAGTGACCTTCCGCGAGCCGATTCATGTCGGTGAACTGGTGACCTTCCTTGCCTCAGTCAACTTCACCGGCACCACCTCAATGGAAGTGGGTATCAAGGTGGTGACGGAGAATATTCGCGAACGCTCAGTCCGCCATACCAACAGTTGTTTTTTCACCATGGTTGCCGTCGACGACCATGGCCGCTCGATGAAAGTCCCGCCACGCCAACCTGAAACCACAGAAGAACAGCGCCGCTTTACCAAAGGCCAGCAACGCCGTGCAATCCGTCAGGAGTTGGAGCATCGCTACAAGCAACTTAATGAGCAAGGTTAACCACCGCGACAGACAACACCATGCCCGGCTGGCAAGATATAAGCCTGTAGACCTTGCACTGCGCAACTGGAGCTGACCATGCTGACCCTTGGCAATATATTCGTGCTGATGCTACTCGCCACTGCTGGCGCATGGCTTTGGCATGCCCATGGGTTACGTGAACGCACGCTGATATTGGTCAAACAGTACTGTGAAAAAGCGGATATCGAACTGCTTGATGAAAACGTCGCGTTTCGCAAAATCACCCTGCTAAGAGATGGCAAAGGGCGCAAACGTATTGCCCGCATTTATGGCTTTGAGTTCACCGTCACCGGCGAGCAACGGCATGCCGGTCAAGTCACCATGTTTGGCGCAAGCCTTGGCGGTATTGAACTCGCACCCCATCCGTTTCGCGAGCCTCAAACAGAACAGCCCCAGGTTGTGCGCCAACCGCCACAGGTGATTGAGCTCGATCAATGGCGCCGTGAGCACCGCCCACCCCCGCAATAACGCCAGGCGCGATCAGCCACCAGCAGCGAGCAAGAACTGGCTGACGCGCTCGGCACTGGCTTGCGGATACTCCTGCATAAAGCAGTGACCGCCCTCTACAACTCGCCCATGCACATGCGCGTTGCTGGCACATAAACGTGCCACCGACTTTGCCACAAATGGATAACTGCTGTGACCGTAAAGAACCTCGGTCGGAGTCTGTATTTTTGCCAGTGAAGACCATAAGCGCCGTGGATAAGAGCTGAAAATATCAGCCTCGCGACTCGGTCGGCATTTGAGCTCGACGCCATCATCGGTGTCTTTGAGTGCATGCGCGATATAAGCGTCTAATGACTGAGCGGTCCATCCTCGAAACATGCCTCTGCCTTGCAACAAGCCCTGTGCAGTGGCGCGGTCAGGCCAGACCTTGCGGCGCTTAACAGCTTTTGCAGCCATGCCGGTGCGACGACTCAGGCCAACGACATCCGACAGCGCCATGACCCCAATCATCGACGCCGAAAACAGCACCGGATCGAGCAATACAGCGCGTTTGAACAGTTGCGGGTATTGCGCCAGGATCAGGCTGGTCAGAACACCTCCAAAGCTGTGGCCCACGGCATAAAGTTGCGCATCAGCAAAGTGTTCGCGTCCGACACTATTCCATGCTTCGACCGCCAGTTCAGCGTTGCGATTCCAACCGTGGAAACGACCGCCGTGATCACTTTCACCGTGGCCCTGAGCGTCACACAACCACAGGTCGAAGTCCTCAGCCAGATACCCCAGCAGCGGTTCATACACACGGCCGCAATAACCATTGCCGTGAAGGAAATGCAGCACTGGCTTACCTGAAGGTTTGGTGTGCCAGCCACGCGTGGTAAAACTGCAAGAGTTTGCGTGGGACCAAGGTAACAACTGCATCGGCTACTGCCTCACTGATTCAAGCCTGCAGTTTAGCGACTCACCTCGGCCGGGTGAACCGCTTGCCAGGCGATCCTCGCCAAAGGGGTATCCGATCTAAGGTCCGCTATCGCTGATTCTCGAGACACAAAGACGCAGGCTATGGTCGAGCGCATCGATGTTCTGCGCCTGATTGAAGATCAATTCAATACGCGTGTCTTTACGCCAAGGGGATGGCTGCCAGTGGATTGGCTGATTATTGAGCGCGTTGGCAGATAACCAACCGGTGTCACTGTGCACAATCAATTTGGCGCGCTGCCACTGCAGTGCTGATATCCACTGCGTAAGACACGACAACTCAAACTGCTGGCTCGGATGCCAACGCCAGCCAATACTCCAAGCGTCTGCTTGAGCATGAACCTGCCGAATAGGCTGATCGTGCTCACGCCATATCTCAGTCAACGGCAGGGTTCCCTGCGGCAATATAACTGCACTGCCATCCTTGGAGGCCTGAGTGGAGAAGCCCGGTAATTGCTGTAATTGCAGCTGTGCTTGCTCAGTCCAGATCAACGGACGATCAGGTAGCCGGCTCTGCACCCGGGCTTTATCAGCGCCGCTCAAAGACTCGGACTTATTCAGCAGTAACAGCCCAGCATCACTCAAGACAGCCTGCTGACTTTCAGGCAACTCAATGCCTTGAGCCAGGCGTTGCGCATCAAGCACCAGCACAGGCATTTGCACGGCCAAAACACCTTGCCAAGGCACGGCGCGTAACTGCTCAAGCAACTGTAGTGGATGACCCAGGCCTGAAGGCTCGATAAACAGGCGGTGCGGCTTGGCTTTGCGCAACAAGCGCGCCAGCCCCACCTGAAACGGCACACCGTTAACGCAACACAAACAGCCGCCTGCAACTTCTCCGAGCGCAACGCCATCATCGTCAAGGGTTAACAAGGCTGCATCCAGACCGATTTGCCCAAACTCATTGATCAGCACTGCCCAACGTTCTGACGTTGGCTTTTGCTTCAACAACTCGCGGATCAAGCTGGTCTTGCCTGCTCCCAAGGGGCCTGCAATCAGATGCGTAGGAATGTTTTTCAGCATAATGTGGTTGAATCCAAACCCTGCATGAATACTTAACCATTATGCTCACGCTGACGCATAAAAGGCAGCGTGATAAAGTCACCCGCCTATTGATTCGGAGGTTTCAGATGCGTTGCCTAGCCGCCTTTTTGTTGTGCGCAGTATCCAGCGTGGCCTGGGGTGAGGCCTGTGTGGTGCATAGCCAGGCGGAGCGACTGGACGTCAAAGTCTGTCAGCAAAACCGCAGCATCCCCGAAAACTTGTTTCGCACCGGTTTTTGCAAACCAGAGCTAAAGGGCCAGAAAGTCGCTGTCGCCTTTGTCGAGCAATGCCCCGCTGGCGCTTATGGCATCTGCCGGAACTCAACCACGGGCGGCACACCGTACAAGCAAGACATTTACTACTACGGCGTGGCGAGCGACAGCGCATTCCTGAAGCCTTTTTGCGAGAAACAGAACAAAGGCGTGTGGATGGCCCGTTAAGCCTGTAATCAATTGGTCATGTCAGTTGTGTTTAATGCCCACAGGTACCAACACTCCCTGTGTCAGATCACGCGCTGGCGCATTTTAGGTGCTTAAGGCTGCTCATAAAGCAGCCTATTTTTTTGCCTGAAATTCAGTGCTCATGGAAGTTGGGTGACGCTTTTTTCACCCACCATTTGCGGCGGCGATATTCAGGGGTGTATGGGCCAGCGTATTGTCACTCCCGCCGGCTTTAAGCCACCTCTTCAAACCAGGGGCCAAATGGGTCGGGTAGCTGCAGCCATGCCTCACTGCCCAAAGCCATTTCGGCATCAGTCAGCAAACAGGCATCGAGTTCGGCATTGAGCTTTTGCAGATCAATGTTTTGTCCGATGAAGACTAACTCCTGGCGACAATCACCACAGCTGCTATCCCAGCTTTTCAGGATCGCCTGGGTTGAGTCATCATCGCTGGGCCATTGATTTTTAGGCACGAATCGCCACCAACGCCCGGCAAAACCATGGCGTAACAACCCTCCTGCTTGTGACCAGCTACCCGCCTCCTGAAACTTGCTGGCGAGCCAGAAATAGCCCTTTGAACGCAATAATCGGCCATTGGTCCATTCACCGCTGACGAACTCAAAGAACCTTTGTGGGTTAAATGGTCTGCGAGCGCGATAAACTGTCGAGACGATACCGTACTCTTCTGTTTCCGGGCTGTGTTGACCGCGCAACTCTTTCAGCCATCCGGGTGCCTGCGCTGCACGCTCAAAGTCGAAGCGCCCGGTGTTTAAAATTTTGTTTAGCGCTATGGCCCCCATGCTCATAGGTAAAATTTCAGCTTGGGTATTGAGGCCACGCAAAATCGCGGTCAGTTCTTCTCGCTCAGCTTGGCTAATCAGGTCCGTCTTGCTGATCAGAATTACATCGGCGAACTCGACCTGCTCCACCAACAGGTCAGTGATGGCTCGCTCATCCTCCTCACCCAATGACTCGCCACGGCTGGCAAGGCTTTCGGCTTGGTGAAAATCACTAAGAAAGTTAACCCCATCGACCACGGTGACGAGGGTATCCAGGCGCGCCAGATCGGCCAGACTTTGCCCTTGCTCATCACGGAACGTGAAGGTTTCAGCAATGGGCAGCGGCTCTGAAATGCCGGTGGACTCAATTAGCAAATAATCAAAACGACCATCACGGGCTAGACGTGCAACCTCCTCCAGCAGGTCCTCACGCAGTGTGCAGCAAATACATCCGTTACTCATTTCGACTAATTTTTCGTCGGCCCGATTGAGGCTGACATCGCGTTGAACCTCGCCGCCATCAATGTTGATCTCACTCATGTCATTGACGATCACCGCAACGCGCAGGTTTTCGCGGTTCTTCAACACATGGTTAAGCAAGGTACTTTTACCTGCTCCTAAAAATCCGGATAAGACAGTCACAGGTAGACGATTTGGCATGTTCTGGCTCCTCATGATTCAAGCTGACCTTTTGCGTCCAAAGTGCGCGCAAATGTCGGTCTTTCTAATAATGCATTATATGTTATAACATAACTATATCTAATCAGCAGCACGAAATACAGTATTGGGGCGAACCTTGGCAGGCACCCTCTGTAAAGCCTTGATTCATAGGGGTTCCACGTGGAACCAAGCTGTCTTAATGAATTATCTGCATGGACAGGCACGGCTGCCCCGCTGCTACAGAAACAAGTTAATTACAGGTTGAACAGGTGCTTGTTCTAGAATGTCTAGTGCCTACACAGGTAGCGCAGATGATGCTGCCTGTACTCAAGCCACCCGAAGCAAGAAGGACAATGCCGAGGTTTGCATGCAAGTTGAATTATTGGAAATACGTGACCACCTAAGTCGCTTCCCGCCGTTCGAAGGACTGCCGGATGAAAGCCTTGATGAGCTGGCACAAAATACCGAGGTTGGCTATTACAAAGCCGGCACTGACATTTTTACATTTGGTTCAGAAATCAAAGACTTACATTATGTCCGCAGTGGGGCTGTTGAGGTCTATCGACGTAGTGGGGAGCTTTATAATCGCCTGACCGAGGGCGATATATTTGGCCAGTTTGGCCTGCTGCGTAATCACAAAGTCCGCTTTCCTGCTCGGGCAATTGAAGACAGTCTGATTTACTTCATTTCTGGCCAAGTGTTCGAAAAACTCTGCGAGAACAACGATAGTTTTGCCGACTTTGTCGAAGCTGAAGGTCAATCTCGATTAAAAGCGGCGGTAAGTTCCCAGGGCAAGACCCATGATCTGATGAAGCTCAAGGTGCGCAAACTCGTCGACCGCCCCGCTGCGACAGTCGATATAAACGCAACAGTACGTGAAGCTGCACAAGTGATGGACGCGCATAATGTGTCCTCGGTGCTGGTAGTAGACCCGAATGTTGAGTGGCCAAACTCGCGCCTGACTTCAGTTGCCAATCAGGCAATGCACGTAATGGTTGGGATTATCACCGACCGCGATTTTCGGACCCGCGTTGTCGCCCAAGGCTTGTCAGCCGATACCCCTGTTACCGAAGTAATGACCAAAAACCCAATCACCCTGCAGTCAGATGACTCGGTGTTTGAAGCCATCCTGTGCATGCTGCGCAACAACATGCATCACCTACCGCTAGTCCATCGGCGTCGCCCTGTCGGTGTGGTCACCTTGGCTGACATCATCAAATACGAGTCGCAGAGCAGTCTGTATCTGGTCAACAACGTGTTCAATAAACAGTCTGTTGATGAGATGGAGAAGCTACTCCCCGATATCCGCGCGACCTTTATTCGCATGGCAAACGAAGATGCCAGCGCGCACATGATCGGCAGCGCAATGTCCGGTGTGGGCCGCAGCATTACCCAGCGCCTACTGGAATTGGCTGAACTGGACCTGGGGCCAGCGCCTGTGCCCTATAGTTTTATGGCGTTAGGCTCGATGGCGCGTGATGAACAACTGATTGTTACCGATCAAGATAACGCCTTGGTACTCGACGACAGCTTCGATGCGAAGTTGCATGATGAGTATTTCCTCAGGCTGGCGACCTTTGTCAGTGACGGCTTGGCCGCGTGCGGCTACTCCTATTGCAAGGGCGGCATCATGGCCACCAACAGTAAGTGGCGCCAACCTTTGCGAGTGTGGAAAGATTATTTCAACGACTGGATCGATAACCCTAATCCAGAGAAGCTGCTTAACAGCAGTATTTTCTTTGACCTCGACAGTATTTACGGTGAGGCAGAGCTGGTTGAAACGCTCAAAGACTTGCTCTCAGAACGCGCCAGCGAAAGCCCGGGCTTTCTTGCAGCACTGGCTCGCAATGCCTTGAACCGCACCCCGCCACTTGGTTTTTTCCGTCAGTTCGTAATGGAAACCGATGGCCAACAAAAGCATATCATCAACCTCAAAGGGCGCGGAACAGCCCCGCTAACCGACCTTATTCGTGTGCACGCCTTGGCTTGCGGCTCGAAAACCCAGAACTCGCTGGACCGCCTGGACGCTATCGCCGCTACAAAATTGATGACCCCGGAAGCTATTAGTCATCTGCGCTATGCCCTCGAATTTTTATCCTTGGTTCGGATCCGCCACCAAGCCCTGGCTCTGACCGAAGGCAAAGAGGCAGACAACTATATTGAGCCCGAAAAATTCTCATCAACAGAACGGCACAATCTCAAAGAGGCATTTCAAGTACTGAGCCAAGCACAAAATTTTATGCGTTTTCGCTACCCCTACAATGCGCCGCAAAAACCTAAACCGTCAGCACCCGATGGTAAATCTCGATGAGCGTATTTGTGCCTCGTCAAACGCCGCCAAAGATGCCAACCCCGCATTGGCAAGAGCAATTCCAGGTACTGGCAGATAGCGCCCGCGACCCAAGGTTGCAGCGGTTTTACAAGGCCGGTGCCGTCAATGCTGATACACCGCTTGAGGATGTGCAGTTACTCGCACTTGATGTCGAGACTACAGGCCTCGATGCGCAAAACCACTGCATCGTCAGCCTTGGTTTGATGCCGTTCAACCTCAAACGAATTGAGTGTCGCAAAGCTCAATATTGGGTGGTCAAGCCAAAGTCCGAACTGAGCAGTGAGTCCATTACCTTCCACCATATTACCCATTCAGACATCCGCTACGCGCCGCGCCTGGAACAGGTGCTGGGCGAGCTGCTGGAGGCCATGGCGGGTTCTGTAATGGTTGTGCATTACCGCAATATTGAGCGCTCATTTCTAAATCAGGCGCTGCAACAAGCCACTGGCGAAGGCCTGCAATTCCCCGTCATTGACACCATGGAGCTGGAGGCCAGAATTCATGGCAGCCAGCGCAAGCCGAGCTGGTGGGATCGTATACGGGGTCGCCAGCCAACCTCCATTCGCCTTGCTGACAGCCGTCTACGTTACAACCTGCCCCACTATCAGGCGCACCACGCCCTGACTGATGCATTGGCCACTGCCGAGCTCTTACAAGCCCAGGTTGCCACACATTACTCAGGACAAATCACCATTGCCGATTTGTGGAGTTAAACCTGCTTGGCTGAATCACCCCAGCAAAAATCGCCCATTAAAAAGGCGCCACCGTTACCGGGGGCGCCTGGGTACTTGAAGCTTTTTTCGCTTAACGCGGTTCGGACATCAAGCCTTTGACAATGGCAATACAGCCCACCAATAACACCAAGGTGAACGGCAGCCCCGTCGACACAGCCATGGCTTGCAGTGCGCCCAGCCCACCCCCGAGCAAGAGGGCAATTGCGACAACACCCTCGGTGATCACCCAGAACACGCGCTGCGGAACAGGTGCATTGACCTTACCGCCTGCGGTGATGGTGTCAATCACCAACGAACCGGAGTCCGATGAGGTGACAAAGAACACGATGACCAAGATGATGCCGATGAATGAGGTGATCTCTGCCAAAGGCAAATGCGCCAGCATGGCAAACAACTTCAGCTCAAGTGCGGCATCGATAACACCGGTAAAACCTTCATTCACAAACTGGCCAATTGCAGTGCCACCAAACGCCGTCATCCACAAAACCGATACCAACGATGGCACCAGCAGTACAGAGATCAGGAATTCGCGCACGGTACGACCACGGCTGACACGGGCGATAAACATACCCACGAATGGTGACCAGCTAATCCACCATGCCCAGTAAAACGCCGTCCAACCTTGGGTGAAGTTTGCATCCGCACGGCCGAACGGGTTCGACAACTGCGGCAGGTAAGTGGCGTACGCCGCCAGGTTGGTAAAGAAGCCCGTGAAGATCGCCAACGTCGGCCCGACCACAATGATGAAGCCAAGCAGCAGCAACGCCAGGCCCATGTTGATTTCGGAGAGGACTTTCACGCCCTTATCCAAACCGGCCAGAACAGACAGCAAGGCAATAGCCGTGATACCCACGATCAGCAGAACTTTGCTGGTGTCAGTAAGCGGCATACCAAACAAGTGATTAAGCCCTGCCAGCGCTTGTTCAGCACCCACACCCAAGGATGTCGCCAGGCCGAACAATGTGGCAAATACCGCGAGGATATCCACCAAGTGACCCGGCCACCCCCACACGCGCTCACCCAACAACGGATAAAAGATCGAGCGGATGCTCAGTGGCAGACCTTTGTTGAACGAAAACAGCGCCAGCGCCAGCGCCACAATCGCGTAGATAGCCCAAGGGTGCAGGCCCCAATGGAAAATGGTTGCCGCCATACCCAGCTTGGCGGCAGCTTGTGCATCACCCACTGCCCCGCCCAAAGGCGCCCAATCGGTGCGCACACCATCAGCCCCAACTGTCACACCAGCCATTGACGTATCGAAGTGGGTCATCGGCTCGGCAACACCGTAGAACATCAAACCGATACCCATGCCAGCAGCAAACAGCATGGAGAACCAACCGATGTAAGTGTAATCCGGCGTCGCCTCCTTGCCCCCCAAACGAACCTTACCCAGGGGCGAAACGATCAGTACCAGACAGAGCATTACAAAGATATTGGCAGCACTGAGAAAGAACCACGCCAAATGGTGTGTCAGCCAGTCACGCAAAGCGCTGAACAACGGCGAGACCTGATCCTGCAGTGCCAAGGTGAGAACCACGAACAACACAACTGCAAGCGCAGAAATGCTGAATACTTTGCCGTGGATATCTAGATTGAAAAAATATTTGCCGGTGATATTGTCTTGGCCAATTACGTAATCAGTATCGATCAGATTGGATTCACCAGATGGCGCAGGAATGCTGTCTAAGCGCTCTTCCTGCAAGGGCGTGTCATGCGAAGGGTCTTTCCCCATATTGAAATACTCCTTTTGTTACATCTCGCTGACTATTGATAAGGCTCCAATGCCTTCTTTCCCGATATAACAATACACCTCGACTTGCTGTGTCTGAGCGTCAGAGGGCGGCGCAAAAAGCGCTCCGAACTTGCGGCTGCAATAAGCCTCAAACGCATCAGACGACCCGGGAGAACCAACAAGTGTAACAGGTCGAGGCTACGGCTGCAGACGCCACACCCGCGAGCCCATTGGTGCAAGCCGAGCGAATAAGTCTTTTAACGCCTCATAATTACTGTAGCCGTGCTTTATTAATGCAGGGATATTTCGACAGGAATAAACATGGACATGGATATTGTTATTCCCGCGTTTATGACGTATTTACTCGCCGCGATTCATTTCTGCGGGCTAATTGCAGCCCTGCATGCGGTGCTTACCGTTAGAACATCTCAAGGCGCACTTGCATGGGCTACATCACTGGTTTTTATGCCTTATTTGACCCTGCTGCCTTACTTGGTTTTCGGCCGCAGCCGCTTTGATGCTTATGTAACGGCGCGGCGCGAAGCCGATACAGAGATGCATGCGGCCATGTCCAAGCTGAACTGGCGGCCTTGGGTAGAAGAAGCTGTATCAGCCAGTGAGTTACCCGTTTATCAACAGCTCAGAGCGCTACCGCGGCTGGGCGATATGCCGTGCCTAGCCAACAATCATGTGGCGTTATTGATCAACGGTGAAGCGACCTTCGCAGCAATTTTCAGTGCCTTAGCATCTGCGCAACAGGTCATTTTGATCCAGTTCTTTATCGTCAAAGACGATGATCTGGGTCGACGCCTGCGCGATGTCCTGCTTGAGCGCGCAGCCGCTGGGGTCAGTGTTTACTTTCTATATGATGGCATTGGCAGCCATGCCCTGCCCCGTCGCTACATCGACAGCTTGCGCGACGGAGGCGTGCAAATGCATGCATTCCCAACCGGAGGCGGCATCCTTAATCGCTTTCAGCTTAACTTTCGTAACCATCGCAAGATTGTGGTGATTGATGGCGAACGCGGCTTCATTGGCGGGCACAATGTCGGCGATGAATACCTTGGCAAAAGGCCACCGCTTTCCCCCTGGCGCGATACTCATATAGATATAAGCGGCCCTGTGGTTGCCTGCTTACAGGAGTCATTTGCCGAAGACTGGTACTGGTCAACCCGGCAGTTGCCACAGCTCCTATTGGCAGATGTGTTCAGCACTGATGGGGTGATGTGCAAGCTGATCACCAGCGGCCCTGCTGACGCTCAGGAAACCTGCTCACTGATGTTTGTAGAAGCCGTGCAATCGGCCAACGAGCGAATCTGGATCACATCGCCTTATTTCGTGCCTGATGAGTCGCTGGTATCGGCGCTGCGCCTAGCCGTGATTCGCGGCGTAGATGTCCGTATTTTGATTCCCTCACGGCGGGACCATCGCACTGTATTCGCCGCCAGTAACTTGTACGCCTTCGATGCCGTTCGCGCGGGGGTACGCGTGTTCCGCTACCAACCCGGATTTATCCATCAAAAAGTCATGTTGATTGATGATGTGGCCAGCGCCGTGGGCAGCGCCAACTTAGACAACAGATCATTCCGGCTTAACTTTGAAATCACCCTGCTAACCATCGACAAAGCCTTAGCCTTGGACGTCGAAAAGATGCTGCTCGAGGACTTTAGCAATAGCATTGAGGTACACAACGAAGATCGCAAGCACGTACACCGCCTGCAAAAGCTCGGTATGCGCATCGCCCGCTTGCTATCACCGATTTTATAGCCAGCGGCTTTACAGCATCCAGTCGATAGGCAGTAGCGACAAAAAGCCAACAGCCATACGCGCCCATAGACTGCTACCAGGCTCGGTCCCGTAGGTCACCTGCCGGGAGCCTCTTTGCTCAGTCCACTTCAGGTTTTCGTTTTCATCCAGGCTGACCTGATAGGCGCTATTCGGCAGGTCCCGGTCAAAGGCCGACTGAATATTTTGCGCCAAGACTGGGCTGTCGATGACAAAACCCAGTTCGGTATTCAGCTTGGCTGAACGTGGATCAAAATTAAACGACCCCACAAACGCCCGCTGACCATCGACGGCAAAGGTTTTGGCATGCAAGCTGGAACCACTACTGCCAAACAGTTTGTGTTTATCTGGCTGCCCATTGAGCTCTGACTGACGGCGCATCTCATACAGCTCAATGCCTGCCTTGAGTAAGGCTTTACGCGATTTGGCATAGCCTGCATGCACAGCCACAACATCTGTGGCCTCCAGCGCGTTGGTCAGGATGCGCACCTTAACGCCTCGCTTACTCATCTCGCTAAACGCGGCTACACCGCTTGCGGTCGGCACGAAGTAAGGTGAAACCAGTTCAACATGACGCGTCGGCTTAGCAATGATTGCACCGACTTTGTAGGTCAATAGCTGGGCTGGCTCAACTTTACCCAAGCCTTTTGCCGGGTCATCACTGACCATGCGCGTTTTCGCCCAAATCAACTCGAGCTGCCCATTGAGCAACTGGTTGATGAACTGCAATTGCTTTATCGCGGCCACATACTCAGTGGCCTTGGGGCTTTGTCTTAAGGTCTGCGCCGCAGTTGCAACGACGACACGCTCGGAGTGACTCGCGGGGGTAATCAAGCGATTGACCGGATAGGCCGAGTCACTGCTCCAGTAGCGGTCAAAATCGTCGGAAACCTGCTCAACCACCGGACCAACTGAAAGCACGTCGAGGTCGGCAAACAACACACCATCAGTCGCGCCAAAGTATTCATCACCCACATTGCGCCCACCAACGATGCTGGCCATATTGTCGGCAGTGAATGACTTGTTGTGCATTCTGCGATTAGCACGCGAGAAGTCGGTCAAAAACCCCAACCATTTGGCCGAGCGCGAAGGAAATGGATTGAACAACCGCACTTCAATATTCGAGTGACTGTCTAGCGCAGCCAATTGCGGATCAATACCCGACGTACCGTTATCATCAAGCAGTAAGCGCACCCTCACGCCGCGATCTGCAGCATCCAGCAGTGCTTGCAGTAACAGGGTGCCAGTGGTGTCGCCATGCCAAATGTAATATTGCACATCCAGCGTTCGTTGGGCCGCCTGAGCGAGTAATGCGCGCGCAGCGAAGGCATCTGCCGGGCTCGCCAGCGGATAAATACCCGATGTACCAAGGTGCGCCTCAGTCAGTGGCGTTATTGCCTTGCCCAGCTGGGTTTGTACCGCTTCGCTAGGCGGTAATGCGCTGGAATGGCTGCGCCCCTCCAATGAGGGCAATCCGCTGCAGCCGACGAGTAATGAGGCACACAAAGAAATACTCATAAAACGTATTCGCCGCCTTTTGTTATGGCTGAGGGTGAACAGTTGCTTGAGCGAAAAAAATGGATTCATTGAGCAAGCACAAAAAATTTCAGGAAAGACCCGCAAACGCAGGCTAGCAGCTTTTTTGCGCATAAAAAAAGCTCACCACCGGGGCGAGCCTTTGCACAACGATTGCAACTCGATTTTATTGCTGTGGTTTCAAGCCGCCGCAATCGGTGCCGACCCAGCGCGCGTTGGTTTGCATAGTGCCCTGCTGTTGCTTGCCCTGATTGTTAAAGGTGCTGGTGACGATGCTGGTGAATTGCTTGTCGTTAATGAAGCGCGTTTCACCTTGGCCCTTGGCTTGGGGGCAATCAAACTGGAACTTCCACATATTGTCAGAGCGCTCGGTGACCTCTTGCTTACAGCCTGACTGCTCTTGCAGTGGCAGCTGATCGGACTTCACCAGCGCCTCGCTCAAGCAAACCTGCACACCGTTATCCCCTAACTGCACACCTTGTTTAGCGAGCATTTGCTCCATCATTTCGCGTTGCTCAGGCGGCAAGGTTTTAAGCTTATTGATCATCACATCCATGGCCGGCATCTGTTGACCATCAACCGCCATATTGCTGGTACTGATTTCCCACAAGCCCGGCAATATGGGGGCTGCCGTGGCCAGCACCGGAGTGATGCTAAGGCCTAGCACCAAGGTTTTGATAAATCGCATGCGCATGGTTTGCTCCAGAAATCAGTCAGTAGTGATTGGGCAAGTTTAGTCGGCCTGAATCAATTAAGCCGACTCAGTTGTGACTTCTTGTTGATATATCTCAAACCCACGGGCTTGATAATTGTTCAGCGCGCTGGGGTGATCAAGCGTACAGGTATGTACCCAAACCCGCTTTACGCCTGGCCATGCCCAAGCAGACTGCAAAGCCTGGCTGAGCAACGGGCCGCCAAAGCCTCGTCCGAAGAAGTCTTCAACCAAGCCAAAGTAAAGAATCTCGACCTCACCGTCCGCGCTCATTTGCAATTCGTAATAGCCCGCAATTGCGCCTTGATAATATGCCACCCAAGTGCGGTGAAGATCACTGTTAATCAGCGCTTGCCACTGCTCGTCCGACCAGACCAGCTTGTCTGTCCACAACCAGGGGCCGCCGACCAATTGGTAGAGAAAACGATTGAACTGAAACTGCTTATGCTGACACTCGACGACATTCAACTCCGCGGGCAATGGCTTGGCGCGCACCTGCTCGGGGCTGAGCATCTGTAGGTAATAGGTGGTGTAGTTCACAATCAAATGCTCTTCAGGACTAATAACCGAGGCCATACTGCAGACGAACAAAACCCCCACAGGCAAAACCAAATGGGGGTTCTCTCCATCATACAGCCAGCACTTGTGGCACTGGGAGCAGGCTAACTAATTAACCCTTACCCCCACCTTTCGGTGCGGGGGAGTCGAGCTCACAACTCCAAAGTTCCAACGCGGGCTGGGACGCTTTTGGCGGGCCGAGCCATTCACTCGCAGAGTGACAACGCTGGTTAAAACACAGCTGATAATCCCCTGCCTCAGGGGTTCGCCCCAAGCGCAGAGGTTGTAAAGGCGCCATCTGGCGATGGTAGTGCCAGCTGCCTTCACGCAGTACGGCGTCATCCGGTATTTCCATACCGGCACCAGTACCCTTGACTCGCGCCTCACCGAGAACCAAGCCCTCGGCGGTGACGCGATAGTCTTCTTCCCAGCGGATGTGCTCGATGGTGTGCTTCCAGGCGAGGGTGAAGTCGCTCACAGGCAGTTGAGCCCATACCGCTCCAGCCAAGCCCATGCACAAACCAATCAAAGCGCAGCCACCGGCTTGTTGCGCGCACGCCACAAGTGCTGGGCTAAGAACACAGCAGCCAATCCAAAACCAATTTCATCACTGGCTGGAGTGGCCAGAATCAGGCTCGCACCCGCAGCAAAACCAAGCAGGCGCTCCCACCACGACAACTTAAAGTTAAGGAAGCCGGTAAACACCACACCCCACAAACCAATAGCTACAGCGGCTTTGACCAGGGCATAAATGATCGCCAGCCAGTTATCGCTCTGCATCATCAGAGCAGGGTCATAGACGGCCATAAACGGCACGATGAAACCGGCGATAGCAATACGAATGGCCCAGAGGCTGATCTTCAGGCCCTTCTCTTTGGCGATCGGCGCAGCAGCAAAGCACGCCAGCGCAACCGGCGGGGTCAGGTCAGCCATGATGCCGAAGTAGAAAACGAACATGTGCGAAACCACCAGAGGCACACCCAGTTCGAGCAGAGCAGGCGCAGCAATTGAGCTGGTGATGATGTAGTTGGGAATAGTCGGAATCCCCATGCCCAACACCAAACAGGTGAGCATCGTCAGCACCAGTGACAGGAACAGATTGTCCTGCCCGATCGCCAGAATATAACCCGCAAATGTGGAGGCCACGCCGGTCAGTGAAACCACACCGATGATCACCCCAACCAGCGCACAGGCAATACCCACCGGCACGGCATGACGCGCACCTTCAACCAACGCGTGCAAACACACCACCAATGTTTCGCGACCGCCCTTGATGAACCAGCATACCGCGACGAGCAGTGCCACAACGCCGAATACCACGGCAATGCCCATCTGGAAGAACCCCGCGCACAGCAGGCCCAGTGCCACCCAGAAGGCGATACGCAGGCCCACCGACGACACCCGCAGGATAATCGCCGAGCCGAGAATCACAATGGCGGTCAGAGCCAGACCTACCATGCCTGAATAGAGTGGCGTGCGACCCGAGAACAGCAGGTAAACCAGAATGAACAGCGGGATCAGCAGATACCAACGCTCTTTAACCGCAGCCCAAGGGTTCGGGCACTGATCTTTAGGCAACCCGTGCAGATTGGCACGGCGCGCCTCAAGGTGAACCATCCAGAACACCGAACCGAAGTAGAGAATCGCCGGTATCAATGCCGCTTTGGCCACTTCAAAGAACGGCACGTTGATGGTTTCAGCCATGATAAAGGCCACAGCGCCCATCACTGGCGGCATGATCTGGCTGCCCATGCTTGACGTCGCTTCAACGCCGCCAGCAAATGCTGGGCGATAGCCGAAGCGCTTCATCAGCGGGATAGTGAACTGGCCTGTGGTCACCACGTTGGCCACACCGGAGCCCGTGATGGTGCCCATGAGTGCAGAAGACACCACCGACACTTTAGCCGGGCCGCCCACCTTGTGCCCAAACAGGCCCATGGCGAAATCAGTGAACAGCTTGATCATCCCGGCTTGTTCAAGGAACGCACCAAACAGGATGAACAGGAAAATATAGGTCGCCGAAACATAGGTCGGAGTGCCGTACAGGCCTTCGGTGCCGTAGGCCAGTTGGTTAACTAACTGGTCGATGTCGTAACCACGGTGCATCAAATCGCCGGGCAAGTATTGGCCCAGCAGGCCATAGGCCAAAAACAGCGCACAGATGATGGGCAACGCAATGCCCATTACCCGACGTGCAGCTTCAAAAACCAACGCAATCAGGACCAGACCGACCACCATGTCCATCTGCGTCAGGTCGCCTGAACGATAGATCAGATCCGCCTCGAATACCCACTGATAAACCGCCGTGCCCATACCAGCCAAGCCCAGAATCCAGGCAGCGGGTTGCCAAGGCCGGCCTTTACCCGTCAGGGAGAAGCTTAGGAAAACGACAAGCAGCAAGAAGCCAACGTGAACAGCTCGCAGCACCTGGCTTGACACGGGGTGAAACGCCGCCGTGGTGATTTGAAAGATGGAAAACAGCAGCGCAACAAAAAATAGCGCTTTTGGCCATTCACTTGGATTTTCAGAAAGGCCTTGGTTGTTCTCACTCATGGCGATGACGCCCTCAATACGTAACGGTTGCGCAGAACCGCTAACAAAACCTACCGCTCCTTAGAGCACTGGTTTTATTAGCACCTCTGGTGCGCGAAGATCAGGTCGAAACTGACCGGGGCGAACACCTGTGCGCCCCGGCTCGTGATGGTTACAGCGCGCCGACTTCTTTGTAGTAGCGCTCAGCACCTGGGTGTAGCGGGATTGGCAGGTTCTTGGCTGCGGTTTCCAGCTTGATGTCCTTGGCCGCAGAGTGGGCATTGCTCAAACGCTTAAGGTTCTCAAACATCAGTTTGGTCATTTGATAAGCGGTTTCTTCAGAAACACCTTCATGGCTCACCAGGATATTGGTGATAGCAACGGTTGGTACGTCAGCATCTTGGCCGTCATAGGTGCCGGCTGGGATATTGGCTGGCTGGTAGGCGTCGTTACCAATCTTGGCAACTACATCAGCCGGAACCGAGACGAAGTTGATTGGCAAGGTAGCCGCCAGATCGCGAATAGCTGCCATGCCCAGACCCGAAGACTGCAGAGTGGCGTCCAATTGACGGTTTTTGATCAGCTCAACCGACTCGGCATACGGCAGAAACTCAACTTTGCTCATGTCTTCATAAGTCAGGCCAGCGGCCTTGAGGATTGCACGCGCATTGAGTTCAGTACCTGATTTCGGCGCACCCACCGAGATGCTTTTGCCTTTCAGGTCAGCCAAGGTTTTGATCCCTGACTCTTTGCTGGCAACGATCTGAATGTAGTTCGGGTAAGTACCGGCGATTGCCCGCAGCTTTTTCAGCGGCTTTTTAAAGCCCGCTTCTTCAACACCGTTCCAGGCATCAGCGACCGAGTCACCCAGCGCCAGCGCCAACTCACCGCGACCCGCTTCCAGCAGGTTCAGGTTTTCAACCGAAGCCTTGGTCGCCTGAACTGAAGTTTTCGAGCCTTCAATGCCGTTGCTGTAGATCTGCGACAGGCCAACACCAATTGGGTAGTAAACACCACTGGTGCCGCCGGTGAGGATGTTGATAAAGGTTGGGGCTGCCAGAACTGCAGTGCTTGCAGTCAAAGTTGCGGCAGCTGCGAACAGGCTTAAACGCTTGGTCAATCGCATGGATAAATCTCCGTCGTTGTTATGGCTTTATGCAGAGTTTTTCACTGTAGACGATACCCACCGCTCTGCGGTTGGCATGCGCCAGATCTTATTGGGGTGTCAGGTGAAAGCTTAGGCTGTCACGGGGCGTATTGCCCGGCGTACTGGAGGAGGTGCGCGATTGGCTCGCGAAAAGGGCAAGATAATTCATGGCAAACCTCGAGTCTTTCTTATTGGATTACCCGTAAACGGGATACAACGAAAACAGCTAAGTACAATCCACTGAATACAACTTAGCAGATGCCGTGCCAATGCATGAAAGCCCCACGCTAGAAGGGGTTTGATAAATCTGAAAGTGAATTTAGGCGACAATCCGCCGATAACCGATCATTAATCGGCGACAATCCGCCTATTCATCGTCCTGACTGCCTGCTGGCCGGTAGCTGCTGCGTTGTAAACCATGGCGCTGCATTTTCTCGTTGAGCGTACGCCGGGGTAGCTGAAGCAATTCCATGACTTGAGTAATATTGCCCTGACAGTGCAACAACGCGTTATGCAGGCATTGCGCTTCAAAGCTTTCCATCTGCTCAGCCAATGACTGACTGGCAAACGCCTCAACTGGCGCGCTCAAGCCCAAAGCATGGCGCTCAGCGGCGTTTATCAACTCACGCACATTGCCGGGCCAGTCATGGCCGAGCAGACGCGCAAGTTCAGTTGCCGGTAGTGGTAGCACCTCACGGCCATGACGCTGAGCAGCCTCTTGAGCAAAGTGTTCGAACAACAGCGGAATATCTTCTCGTCGATCGCACAGCGCCGGTATCTGCAGAGTTGCCACATTCAGTCGGTAATACAAATCCTCTCGAAAGCGACCCTTGCGTACTTCATCGAGCAGGTCAGGTTTAACCGCGCTAATAACCCGCAGATCCACTTGGATGCTGCGATTTGAACCCAGTCGTTCAAGGGTTTTCTCTTGCAGTACGCGCAAGAGTTTGACCTGCTGCGCCAGGGGTAGGCTTTCTATTTCATCCAAGAACAAAGTGCCGCCATCCGCATGTTCGATACGGCCAATGCGCCTACCTTGCGCACCGGTAAAGGCACCGCTTTCGTGGCCGAACAACTCACTCTCAAACAGATTCTCGGGGATCGCCGCGCAGTTCAGCGCGACAAAGGGCTTGCCCGCCCTTGCACTGAAGTCATGCAAGCAACGCGCAACCCGCTCCTTACCACTACCGGTCTCACCGCGAATCAGGATATTTACCGAGGTGCCAGCCAACTCAAGAATCTGCCGACGCAGGTTTTCCATCGGCCGCGACACGCCCAGCAACTGGCTTTCAATCCGGTCTTTATTGGCGAACTGCTGGCGCAGCTCACGGTTTTCGCAAACCAAGCGGCGTTTTTCCAGGGCGCGACGCACGCTGTCGAGCAGGCGCTCAGGGGTAAATGGCTTCTCGATGAAATCATAAGCGCCTTGGCGCAGGGCCTGTACAGCCATAGGTACATCGCCATGACCGGTGACCATAATCACCGGCAGATCACGATCAAGTTCGATGAGTTTTTCCAGCAGTTGCAGGCCGTCAGTGCCTGGCATGCGCACATCCGTGATGACGACGCCGGGAAAGTCCCGATCAACCAAAGCCAAGGCCTGGGTGGCGCTTGAGCACGTTTGCACACTGAAACCAGAAAGCTCTAACCACTGTTGCACGGCTTCGCGGATTGCTACTTCATCATCAACAACCAACACCTGACTGCTCATACGACCTCCAACTTGATCGCGCGCAGTGTAGCGTCATGAGCCTGACTTAGTAGTCTCGATTTGAACAAAGCGCCGAAAATGTGAGCCTCAAGCCTCTGGCGCAAGCGGCAGTTTCAAGGTGAATATTGCGCCAACCTTACTATTGGAAACCTCTAGCGTGCCACCTAACTCGCGCACGATGCCGTACGACACTGCCAAGCCCAACCCCAGTCCTTGGCCGACGGGTTTAGTGGTAAAAAATGGGTCGAATACATGGCTCAGGCTTTCTGCTGCAATACCGCCGCCATTGTCGGCGACCGTCAGTACGCACAGCTCAGCACACCGCTGAATAACCACGTCCAGCTGCGCATTTTCAGCTTCAGCCATGGCATCCAAAGCGTTATTAAGCAAGTTCAGCAATACTTGTTCAAGGCGGATTGCGTCACCCAGAACGTGCACGTTGTAATCTACTTGATTGAGAAGTTGCACATTTTCGCTGCGCATTCGCGGTGCTAACAGCTGCAGAGCCTGATCCAGCACCTCACCTAACTGCAAACGCTCACTAAGCCCAGCCGGTGTCTTGCGGGCAAAGGTCTTTAAATGACTGGTTAACGAAGCCATGCGCTCCAACAAACCATCAATACGTTGCAAACCCGCATACACATCCGTCTGGCGTCCACTGTCGAGAAGCAAGCGCAAACTGCCCAACTGCATGCGCATGGCGGTAAGGGGTTGATTAACTTCATGGGCCATTGCCGCAGACATTTGCCCCAAGGCGGCCATCTTCGCCGCATGCACTAAGCCATCCTGCGCCTCGCGCAACTCGGCCGTGCGCAGGCTGACCTCCCGCTCAAGCCGTTCGCGAATACTGGCTTGCAGGCGGTGGTTCTTGTGTCGTTGAAGCAGAAACAGCAGCAAAAACGCCAGGGTCATCCACACCCCCGCTGCCGCCAGTCGGTAACTGCGAACACTTTCAACCACAGTTTGCGGCTCAACCAACAGGAACAAATTCCAGCCTTCATCGGGCATTGGCTGGCTTTGCCACAGATAATCCTGGGCACCCTCCGGCCCATCGACCGTCCGCCACTGAGATTCAGGGTTAATTTGCAGGCGAAGCTTGCTCGGTAAAGGTTTTAGCGCTTGTTCGGCATATTTTCGCACCTCAACTAGCTCTTTTCGTGCCTGATCGCTCAGTTCACTCAATGTACGAAAGCGCCATGCTGGACGATTACTCAGAATAACGACGTTATAGGCATCAGCCACCAGCAGGATGCCCGACTGCTCGACCCATTCACGCTGCAACTCTTCAAGCTCCAGCTTGACCACCAAGACACCCAGTACTTGGCCATGGTCATCAAGCACCACGTGTGAGAGAAAATAACCGGGAATCCCCGTCGTAACCCCTACCGCAAAATAGCGGCCAGAGGACTGCTGTAATGCGTCGCGAAAGTAGGGCCGGAAGGCATAATTATTACCAACAAAGCTACTCCACTCACGCCAGTTACTGGCCGCCAAGGTGTCTCCCTCTGCGTTAAGCAGGTAAAGAACATTTGCCCCAGAGGCTCGATTCAGTTTTTCCAGTCGATGATTAAGCGCCGCACGCAGCAACAAGTCATCTGGCGAACTGAGCACCGCTTTGATGTCGCTATCCAGTGAGAGCACCTGTGGCACCGAGCTAAAACGCTCAACCAAGGTATGTATGGATTGCGCATAAAGTTTTAATTGGCCGCGCGCCTCGACGCTACGCTCCTGCCACGCGTGTTGCTGTGCATAGCGCCCAGCCAGCCACATGCTTGCTACCAAGCCGATGGCAATCAGCAGGACCGTAAAGCCGACGCGGTATCGAAGTAAAAAAGCGGGCATGCACCAATCATCTCAACAGGGTTGGCGCATAGTAAGGCAAACTCGCCGCTGGCGCTGTATCAGCAGCCGCGGCGACTGCCGACGATTATTGATAGATATCAGCACGCGACCAAGGCAAGTCGTGAGCGCCATCAGGCAGTGGTTTCACGGCCAAAATCTGATGCAGGTTCATCCAGCCTTGAGCAAAACCATAGGCACAGCCCGCCAGATACAAACGCCAAATCCGCAATGCTTGGTCTGGCACCATCTGCGCAGCTTTATCCAACTGCAACTCAAGCCTGTCACTCCAGAAGTTGAGGGTGCGTGCGTAATGCAGGCGCAGGCTTTCAACATCAACCACCTCCAAACCTGAATCACTCAAGGCAGCGCTCATGGTGGACAGATGAGGCAACTCGCCATGGGGGAAAACATACTTACCGATGAAGTCGCCGGCACCCAAGCCAACCGCACGGCCATCGGTATGGCGCGCGGTGATGCCGTGGTTCATCACCAAACCACCGGGTTTAACTGCGCCAAACAAGCACTGGCAATACTGCGCCAAATTGGCATAACCCACATGTTCAAACATACCGACGCTGACAATTTTGTCGAACCGGCCATCCTGAGGCAGGTCGCGGTAGTCCAGCAATTGCAAATCTACCTGTTGATCCAGACCTTGCTCTGTCACGCGCTGACGCGCCAGTTTCAGCTGCTCCGCACTGAGGGTGATACCGTAAACCTCTGCGCCAAACTCCCGTGCAGCAAGGCGTGACAGACCACCCCAGCCACAGCCAACATCAAGCAATTTGTCCCCAGGTTGCAGGCGCAGCTTACGGCACAACAAGCGCAGTTTGGCCAGCTGCCCTTGCTCCAGGGACTCGCTGCCGGTAGCAAAATAACCGCAGGAATAGACCATCTCCGGGTCGAGCCAGAGCGCATAAAATTCGTTGGATAAGTCGTAGTGGTAGCTTATGGCGGCGGCATCGGTGGCTTTGTCATGCAACTCATGCTCAACCTCTGCTGAACCATCATCAGGCATCAAGGCTTCACTGAGATCCACACCGATTTTGATGATGTCACTGATCTGGCCTTCCAGTTCTACACGACCCTCAACGTAGGCACCGCCCAGAACATCCAGACTAGGATTAGCCAGCTGCATGATCAAACTTGGGTCCTTGATAACCAAAGTAACGCGCGGCTGAGGGCCAAGATCTAGTTGTTTGCCGTCCCATAGTTTCAGGCGCAGCGGTAATTGCAGGCTACGTAATACCGGCGGTAGAGACTGAATCATGTGAACCTCCGCTTTTTGCTAACAACAAAAAGCGTAGTTCAGGTTAGGCGATATCGACTTGGTAGATAACAGGCTCACCCATGTAGCGTTGCAGGGTGCCATCAGCCAACCACTGACGGATCCAGGTAATGGCCTGGCCCATGGCGTTATCCCCCAAGGGCGCGAGATCAGCACAGAGCTCGGCAAAACTACCGCCCTGCACCGCCATTTTGTACAGCGCACTGGCTTCCTCAGGCCCAAGGGTCCGATAGCGGCTAATCAGGCCATCACGCCAAATCAAGCATACTGACCCCTGCTCTAGTGCGTGGCTGCCAGGAAACTCCGCGTCATCCTTGAGGGCGCGCCATAACGCCATCGTGTTGAAGCGCAGCGTTTGCCACTGCACGCTGGGTAACAGACGTGCTTGCAAGTTTGGCCACTCATCAGCCTGCAAGCTGGCCAACAGCGACTCTGTCAGCGGCTCACCTTCTGCTGCATCAAATGACAGGGTGAATGCCCATTCAAAACGCGCAAGCTCAGCCAAGGGTTCAGCTTGCTCAGGAATAAGATGGCCTTCAATAAACTCGGCAAAACGCGCGCCCAACCAACGCAAACTAAAGTGATCGGGTGGATAGGCGTTGATATACGCCAGCGCTAACGCATCAAACTCTTCATCGCCCATCCAGCCGTGTACAGCGGTGTAATCGCCACGCAGGGTTTCAATCAGTCGTGCACGATAGGCATTGTGATAAATCGCCAAGCCTAGTTCTACGTCGAGGTTCGGGCTGCCGACCAAAGTAGCGCGCAACTCAGGGTTGGCGACCGACTCAGCACCAAGCAAGTAGGCTTCAATCTCTTGCTGCCACTGACTCAGCCGCATAGTGACTCCGCCTGAAGGGCTTTGGCCCCTAGCTCGCGCGCTTTTTCCAACTCAGCCATCAACTCGGCAAAAGGTGGGTAGTGATCATCGCGCTCAATCATGGTCGCAACCGGACCCAGATGTTTAATGGTGCGCTCATAAAGCTGCCAAACAGGGTCACATACGGGGTGGTCATGAGTATCAATCACATAATTGCCGTAATCGGTATGCCCAGCCAAATGCAACTGGCGAATTTTATCCACAGGCAAGCTGGTGATGTAGGTCCATGGGTCAAAACCATGGTTGCGGGCACTGACGTAAACATTGTTCACATCCAACAGCAACTCGCAGCCAGTGATTGCTGTTAGCTCCGAAAGAAACTCCCACTCGGTAAATTTATCGCCCGCGCTGCGTATATAGGTTGAAGCATTTTCCAACACCAGAGGGCGCTCGATTACATCCTGCACTTGGCGCACTCTCGCCGCGACGTGATGCAAACTTTCATCGGTGAAAGGAAGAGGTAACAGGTCATGCAGGTGATGAGCATTACCCCGGCTCCAGCAAAGATGGTCAGAAATCCATTGCGGCTTAACCCGCTCTGCCAACTGCTTAAGGCGCTTGAGGTAATCAGGGTCCAGTTCATGTGGACCGCCAATCGACAGGGAAACCCCGTGCATGACAATTGGATAGTGCTCGGCGACCGCGTCCAGGTGATAAAGGGCTTTGCCGCCCTCAACCATAAAATTCTCAGAAATCACTTCAAACCAATCGACATCAGGTCGCTGCTCAAGGATTTCCTGATAGTAGGGAATTCGTAGTCCCAAGCCGTAGCCAAGACAGTCTGACTTAGCTGACATGCCAAGCTCCTTGGTTGGATCTGGAGAGTGTAGATTTACAGCGTCTAGATCCACAATGGCCAGATCCAAACAGAAAAACAGGGGCAGCCATCTGCCGATGGATGCCCCCTGCTACAGGATGCTTACTCGCCAACTTTACCTTTGGCAGCATTGCATTCAGCCAATGACATTGCTTTAAAGCCATGGCCCTTGCAGATGCCTTGACCTTTGCAAGCGTTTTCAGCGGTTTTGCAGTCATTCTGGCCTTTACAGGCGTTAACGCCATAGCAATGAACAGGCGATTCTTCTGCGACAACAACAGTGCTGGCCATGGTTGCAAACATGGTTGCAGCAGTGAACGCGATAGCAGCACCGGTTGCAGCAAGTGTAGTTTTGTTAGTCATGTGCACATCCTCGGATTGTTTGTAATATGCCCGTCGCACAACATTTGTGCGATACGACATATCACTAGAGAGGGATAGACCATATTCGTTACAGCGTCATTTAAAAATTGCAAAATCCAACTTTGACCTGCTACAGAACGTTGGATAGGCATACGCTTGTCGCTGCAGCCCCCGTCACCCAAACGCCCATCCCTTATACATCCTTGCTGAACTTATCCAACTACCTGCGCTCAGAGTAATAACTGCGTTTCTATCGCGAACGCCATGTGTAACAGCAATGAGACAGATCAATCTGCTGGCACCTAGTGTTTACGCAGTTCTGCTGAAGTTGTGGCATAACTGTTTCATCCATGAAACACCTCTTCTTAGCTCTGGCAAAGCTACGCAAAGCACGGACCCTCTTCGTAAATATGCCCCGCAGTGTCTCATCAATGAAACACTCAGCACCTCCCTGCTCACTGCATAAAACTCTAACCTCCTGATGTTTCTATAGAAATAAATTCCGGCACGACTCCTGCGAACCCTTCGCCACAAGCAACCGAAGTGTTGTTACTGCTAAGCACACAGCAAGGGATGTAGAAGGAATTTATGCCATGGAACCGAAAAACAGCTCAGGGCCATTACTTGCGCTCGCGCTAGTAATGCTTTCAAGCGTCTGCGCTACACCTGTACTCGCGCAGGACGGCATTATCGTACTGGGTCGCCAGGTTCAGCCACGCCTAGCAACGCACCCAACCGATATCCCAGACCCCAATCCAACGGTGGTCAATGCCAACATTTCCCGCCAAGTCGTCAGCACAGTTAATGGCAGCCTGAGCAGTGCGAACATGGGCGGCGAACTGGCTGACTCCGACTTTGCCAACATCACCACTGGTTCCAGCATTAATTCAATGGTTATGCCCAACGGCAGCCTTCCAGGTTTCAATACGCTCGGCACTGATCAATCTAACCACCAAGGCGCGACGAATACCGGCTCAGCGGGCCATTCAGGTGGCAACGCAGGCAGTGGTTTGGGCAACACCATCAACAGCACCGTGCAACGTGGTCTTGCCCCGCTGAACATGCTCACTGGAGGCCAGTGAGATGAAAAGCCTGCCATTGCTAATAGCCTTAGTTGTCTCTACCTCAGCGCTGGCCGATGGCGCGCTGGCACCAATGAGCCAGGCAACCATTGCCAACAGCGCCAGCCACTACGAGGGCGTTGTTTCGGTAAACCAGGCGGCGGGCGATTGGCAACAACAAAGCAATGCTAGAGCGCTGGCAATTGGTAACGGTGCCAGTGCTTCAACCTCGCAGACTCAAAGCCTGAACATCCAGAATATCGACCCCTCCCAAGCGGCCGGTGTAGCCATTCAGGCGGGCGCGTTTAGCGCGGGTAACGGCGTCCTCGGGATTAACCAATCCGCTGGGGCAGGAACTCAACAGGCCAATGCAATGAGTATCAGCGTTAGCTCCGGGCCCATCAGCTTGGATGACTCAGTGCTGTCGCAAAGCGTGGCCATTACACAAATCTCAGGAACAGTTGCACCCGCCACTGGGGAGCGACGCGTAGCAACCGATGACACTGCGTTTGTCGGGAGCCGTGGAGTGGTGCAATTGAACCAGAGTGCTGGGGTCGGGAACCGCATGGGGAACAACCTCAGTATCAGGGTGGCTGATTAGCCCTGAGCGCAACACAAGAGAGTAAGTCCTAAGTCCAACACAGCAAGGCAAGGAGATACACCATGAAAATCCAAATGGTAGTAACGCCGCTGGCAATCGCTTTGGCAGTCGCCATGGCAGCGACCTCAGCACACGCTGACTCAAAAAAAGGTAACAACAACTTCTGGATTCCTGAAACAGGCGCTTCGGCAACTGTTGACGATACCCAGATCATTAAAGGTAACAACGTACGCAACGAAGGCACTGAAAACGCTGCTGGCGTTGATGATGTTGGTGCGGGCGCCTCGGGTAACATCGGCGTCAACGTTGTTGCAGGTACCAACAACCAACAGGCCAACGCTGCAGCACTGGCCAGTGCTGATGCAAGCTTTGTGTTTGGCACCGCTGAAGCGTCAACCACTGTTAACCAGAAGTTGACTAACAACGACGTCAAAAATTTCTCCAACCCAAGCACTGCCGGGCTTACCAACTCGCTTAACGGCGCCAGTGGTAACGTCGGTGCCAACGTTGCATCTGGTACTTACAACCAACAGAAAAACGATATGGCTGCTGCCGTCTCTGCCGGCGCTTTCTCGACTGCCAGCAGCACAGCCACCCAGTCGATATCTGGCAACACCACCAACAACAATGCCACGCTTGATTATGGCAAAGAGAAAGTCACCTTGGGCATGGGCGCCATTGGGGGCTACAAAGGCCAATCTGACCAGATCGGCGACGTTTATCTCGACTCATGGCAAGGGGAAAAACATCCAGGTGCCAACAATACTGGCCACGTAGATCTGGATAGCAATGCCCAGGGCGCTAAGGACCTTAACGATGACGGCGGTGCACTGGCCTTCAACGAAGAGGGTGTGATCGGCCTGGTTGGTGTAGTCAGCGGTTATATCCCGGTAGTGGCCGGTTTCAACACTCCAGTGGTTAACACTGCTGTGCTGAGCGGCTCGCTGAACCGCGTTTCGGGTAACGTTGGTGTCAACGTGGCGGCAGGTGCTGGTAACCAGCAAAGCAACTCGCTGTCGATTGCTGCAGGTTGCACTTCGTGCCCAGCTGGCGGTACTGGCGGCGGCGAATCGCTTCGCTACTAAGCTAGCCCTGGAGGCTCCGGAAGTTTCGGAGCCTCTTTCTTTTCCAGGGACTGACTTATGCGCGCCCTTCTCGTTGTCCTGATCATGCTGATTTGCCCTGCATCCTACTCGGCTCAGCTGGGTTTTCCGGTACTACCGGGTGGTGCCTTGGCCTACAAGAAGGTCGAGAGTATTCGCGAACGACGCTTCAGCAACCTGATCGAACAGAAAACTGATTTCAGCTGCGGTGCTGCATCGCTGGCGACCATTCTTTATCAGGGTTATCGCTTTGATATCGACGAACAAACCGTGATTGAAGGGATGCTCCAACAAGCAGACCTCGACCTTGTTCGCAGCCAGGGTTTCTCGATGCTCGACATGAAGCGTTATGTAGAAGCCATTGGCTTACGCGCTCGCGGTTATCGCATTCCTGCTGAGCAACTTGAGCAAATTAAAATACCGGTGGTGGTTTTACTGGATGTACGCGGCTACAAGCATTTTGTAGTGCTGCAGAAAACCGAAGGCAATTGGGCCTACATCGGCGACCCGGTATTGGGTCACAAACGCTACAAACTGGATGAATTCAAAGAAGGTTGGAACGGTATTGTTTTCGCAGTGATTGGAGCTGGCTATGACCGCACCAATCCTTTAACAGAGCCGCCGCAGCCACTCACTGCGCGCAATCGCCTTGACCGCTTCAAGCCAGTAAATGATGCCGAGTTGATGGAGTTCGGTTTTATACAAAGTGACTTCTTTTAATGGAGCACGACATGAAGACTCAACTGTTTATGGCAACCTTTTGCCTTGTTGCCAGCCTGCCAATCCACGCCACAGGGCTCTTTGTCCCTGCAGAGCTGAGTGACCAGGAATTATCGCAACTGCGTGGCCGCTATGTACTGCCAGGGCGAATTGTTAATTTTGGTGTAACCATGGCCAGCACATGGCAAAACGCAAGCGGCCAGGTGCTGGGTGCCAAGGTCAATATGCAAATCCAGCAAAACATGCCCAAGCCAGTGTTCAACATCACTACCTTCAACGAAGGTAACAGTGATGCAGCTGCCGCGACTATCGCCTCTGGAATTGGAAATTCGCCAGCCACACCCAGTACGCCTACTCAAGGAACCGGCCAGCTAAGCGGCGGCAACAGCCTCAATGAGGTTCAGGGCGTTGTGCAATCAACTCGCTCAGCGGGTGATTTAAACACCAGCTACAACAACCTGAATATTGATGTCACCCATGGCAACAAGGCACCCGCAGTGATGCCTAGCTCACAGATAGTCAGCAATGTGCAACAGACCAGCGACATCGGCACTGTGAAAGTCAGCCCTATGGGCGGCGGCCTGCAACTGGCAATCGATGCCAATGGCCAGGGTGCGAGCCTGCAACAGCTCGGCGCTGGCGGCGCAGTGCAACGTACCGATATTTCTGGTTCACGGAACATCGTCACCAATTTCGCTGCGCTCAACGTCATGCTCAAAGAAAACATGCCGACGGCGAATGGTTTGAACTGCAACTGGAACCAACTTAACAATTTGCGTCCAACAGGGCTGTAAATATGGTCTAGGCTGGATTTGTTACTGACCTGAAACGGATGTCTTACCATGCCGAAGCACGTGTCTCTATGCTTGGTTATGTGTGCGACTAGCGTACTTGCTGCCCCCTCTTTGATGGCCGCTACCGACGCTGAAGTAGACGCATTAAAACAACAACTAGAATTACTCAAGCAACACTATGACGCACAACAAAAAGCTTTAATGGTACTTGAGCAAAGGCTCAAACAAGTTGAATCGCAGCCCGTGCAAAAACCACTGGTGCGCCCTATTCCTCCGACCGGTCGCAGCGAGACTGTGGCCAAGGCAGACAATAAAGCTGGAGAAGCGGGTTATGGCACCAGCCTGCAGGATGATGCCGCTCCCGCACGCAGCGTTGAGAATATCTACAACGAAGCCAGCGGATTTTTTGGCACGGGCACATTCAGCTTTGAAACAGGCCTGACTTACAGCCACTATGACAGCAGGCAATTGTTCCTCAATGGCTTCTTGGCTCTGGACACCATTTTTCTCGGCAATATTGGTGTCGACCAAATCAACTCTGACTCTTTAACCCTCGACTTGACTGGGCGTTACAACTGGCGCGACCGCTGGCAATTCGACCTGAACGTGCCTGTGGTGTACCGCGAGACCACATTTGAATCAGCTGGTGCAGGCGGATCAAGTACGTCTATCTCAGAAGAAACCGTAACCCGCGACCCAGAAATCGGTGATATCAGTGCCGGTATCGCTTATAAATTCCTGACTGAAACTGAAAGCCGGCCAGATGCGGTTCTGAGCCTGCGAGTCAAGGCACCAACAGGTAAAGACCCATACGGTATCAAGCTGCAACAGGTGCCTGGCAACGACAACCTAACCGTTCCGGAAGAGCTGCCTACAGGCAATGGCGTGTGGTCAGTCACTCCGGGCATATCACTGGTTAAAACCGTCGATCCAGCGGTGCTCTTTGGCAACCTGTCATACACCTACAACCTTGAAGAAGATTACAGCGACATCAGCTCAACCCGTGGGGTTAAACAACCGGGTACGGTGCAGTTGGGAAACTGGTTCCAGTTCGGCTTGGGCATGGCCTTTGCGCTGAACGAACGCATGAGCTTATCAATGTCCTACTCACAACTGCTCTCGCAGAAAAGCAAAGTCAAAGCTGAAGGTCAAAGCTTTCAATCAGTACCCAGTAGTGATGCCAATGCGGCGTATTACAACATCGGCATGACCTACGCAGTTGACCAAAACTTGAGCATCGTACCCAACCTCTCAATCGGCCTGACGCCTGATGCACCCGACTTCACGTTCAGCGTCCGCTTCCCTTATTACTTCTAACTAAAACTTATCCACAAGCGTGACCGGAATCTTTTCCGGGCACGCCTGTGCGACTAATATGCGGTAACTAGGTACACGGGCGAGGCGGTCGTGGATACACAAGGGATGCTCTGGGGATTGTTGTTTGGCTCAATCGGGCTGGGCTTTTTTATCTACGGCCGCAAGAACAGCAAAACCATGCCGTTTGTTTGCGGGCTAGGGTTGATGGTATTCCCTTATTTTATTAGCAATAACTGGCTGATGGTCGTGATCGGGCTCGCGCTGATGGCCCTGCCATACTTTGTCAGGCTTTAAGCGCAGGCCAGCTCAACGAATCTGATGCTTGTGCAGCAAGCGGTAAAATGTCGGCCGGGAAATGCCCAGGCCGCGCGCCGCTTGACTGCAGTTTTCCGGATACTTCGCCATGGCATCATTGAGCGCCTGAATCTCGGCTCGACGCTTGTAATCCTCCAGCGTGCCAAGCTGATCCATCAGCATGTTGCGTTGCTCAAGGCCAAGATCCTTGGCTTCTATCTGACGCCCTTCGGCCAGCACCAACCCTCGCCGGACTCGGTTCGCCAGTTCACGAACATTCCCCGGCCACCTGTGCTCAGTCAGCTGCTTCATTGCATCTTCACTGAAGCGCTTAGCCCGCCGACCTGTTTCAGCGCAATACAAGTTGGCAAAGTAGTTGGCCAACAGGGGAATGTCCGCCATACGTTCATGCAAAGCAGCCGTTTGCACCTGCAGTACATTGAGGCGGTAATAGAGATCTTCACGGAAGCTGCCAATATCGATCGCTGCTTCAAGGTCGATATGAGTTGCGGCCAAAACCCGGACATCAACAGATATAGGCTGGCTGCCACCCACGCGCTCGATTTGTTTCTCTTGCAGAAAGCGCAGCAAGTTTGCTTGTAATTCGAGGGGTAAATCGCCAATTTCATCGAGAAACAGAGTGCCACCGTCCGCCGATTCAATCCGACCGATTTTGCGTTGATGTGCGCCCGTAAACGCCCCTTTCTCATGACCAAATAGCTCAGACTGAATAAGGTGCTCAGGAATGGCTCCGCAGTTGATCGCAATAAAGGGTTTACCGGCTCGATTGGAGCGACGATGCAAAGTCCTTGCAACCAACTCTTTACCCGTACCGCTTTCCCCGCGAATCAATACGGGCGAATGGGTTGGTGCCAGTTTAGCCAGCAACTTACGCAGGTCTCGAATGGGTTTGCTCTGCCCCAGCAACTCATTTTCATGATCAACTATGATGCCGCTTTTGCGACCCCGTAACCTTGCCATACCATAGGCTCGGCCCAAGGTGACATGGACCCGGGACACGTCAAACGGCAAGGTGTGATAGTCAAAAAACCACTCACCGACAAACTCACCAATGGCATTAACCGAAGACAACAAATCAGGACTGAGCACTGCAATCCACTCAGTACCGCTTCGGCTTAAAAGTTGTTTGACCGCCGCCGGGCGACGCAGGTGCGATTCATTAAGCCGGATTAATCCGACATCACAACTACGCTCTTCCGCATGCTCAAGCATGCACCCTTCAACAGTCCACCCTGCCTCCCGAAGACTCGGTAACAGCGTGCGGCAATCATCACAAGGGTCTACAACTAAAAGGCGCCGTGGTGTACTCGTATCATTTAGCATAACTTTCCTTGACGCCAGAAAATTAACGTTTTTAATCAATGAGTTAGGCGCGAGTACAATTACCCTAGCAACGCTTTTGATGTCGGCTTGGAACAAATCACACTAAGGCGCTAGCGCTAAATAACTAGCAGATCAAAAACAGGGGGTTTAGCCCCTAACCCCCTGAAAAATCCTGCTATTTATGTGACACAGTTCCGCTAAGCCAAACCTTCAGCCAAGCCTCAATCGGCGCAAAACTTTAACTAGGCATCCAGCCTGATCAACTGACCCTAAGCCCCCTCAAGCCGATGAAAGCTTGGGCGAAGGTTATCCACAGCCCGTCGATAACCTCGCAGGTTTATCTGGCATGACGATCGGCACCACCGTTTACAAAGCAGCACCATCGGCTGGAGTTATATCAGGCTGATCGAAAGCAGTGAAAATGGCATCTACTGCTCACCGCGACGACAAAAAAGCATCACGCAGTCGCCCCGTATTCACGCCGATACTGAGTTTCACACCACTCAAAAGCCACGACTGAAACCTTATCCCAAGTGCCCAACGAGCTTAATCGTTGAGTGGGTCGATTCCGCACTGAGTAACCGCAGCGGTGAACAGCGGCTCGGATTACAAGCGCAGTCACTTGCACCTCACCCGCGCTAATCAAGCGCCTTGTTCAGCCCAGATATTCTGCTCTACCGTCGGCTGTTTAACGGATGCTAAACGTCGCAAGCTTGCTGCATTGTTTAATCGAGAAATCTGAACGCCGAAAATATCCACCAGACCTCAGCTATCACCGCCACAACTGCGAAACACAGGTGAAACAGCCTGTGCTTAACGCATGCAGCGACGATGCATAAGCTGCAGAGGCTGACCTGACGAAAAGGGTAGATAACCCCAAGCGCTAGGAAGTGCTCCATGCCTTTCATCATGGAGTCAAACATATCCATGATGAAAATTGAGCCAAGTAACGCGTAGAACCATCGTTGGCGCGAATGGAAATAATCTGCAAAGCCTAAGTACTCGCCCATGTGATCGGGAAATAGCAATGCAGAGGTGAAAAATATAAGCGCGGCATAGCCAAGAACGAAGAAATACTCCTCGAACTCCCAGTGTTCAACCCGGAACAGTGCGAATTCGAACCACCAGAAATGGATAACGAACAGTAAAAGAAAAGCGGTCCAGACAAGGTGCGGTAGATAAATCTGATGGAGCTCAGGGTGTTGGACGAATCTAGAAAGTCCGCTTAACAAGCGGGTGACGCTAAGACCCGTGACGACGCCAACCACGATGCGCACATGGACAAATGCTTGGGGATCAACAGCTGTCATTTCGCTGAGAGGCATCAAGCACTCCGGTCGTTGCGCTACTGTTCACTGCTATCAACGCTGGCCCCAGCATCAAAAAAGAAGCAAGTGAGGTGTTCTCGCAGCGTAGTTCAAAACCGACAGGTCGCTATGAAGCCTGTTGCGCTAAATTCTGGCTTGAGCAAAGAGCCCTATCCAACCCAGACTGGCCTACTGCTTAGCCAAGCGCGAAACTCAGGGCATGTGGATAAGTGAAGTTATCCACAGTGTAAATTCAATTTTGGCTGGAAAACCCACGAGAGTTTTCCGGCTGGTATTCGCGTTTTTACTCAACAGTCACGGACTTGGCCAAGTTACGTGGCTGGTCGACATCGGTGCCTTTGAGCACGGCAACGTAGTACGACAACAGTTGCAGCGGGATGGTGTAGAGGATCGGGGCCAGGGCGTCGTGGATGTGTGGCATGTTCACAACGTGGGTGCCTTCGCCGTTGCTCATTCCAGCTTTTTCATCGGCAAAGACAATCAACTCGCCGCCACGTGCTCGAACTTCCTGAAGGTTTGACTTGAGTTTCTCCAGCAGTTCGTTATTTGGTGCCACCGTGACCACAGGCATATCCGCATCTACCAAAGCCAATGGGCCGTGCTTGAGTTCGCCTGCTGGATACGCCTCAGCGTGAATGTAAGAAATCTCTTTGAGCTTCAATGCCCCTTCCATTGCGACCGGGTACTGCGCACCGCGACCCAGGAACAATGTGTGGTGCTTTTCGGCAAAGTGCTCGGAGACTTTCTCAACCACGGCGTCCATGGCCAATGCTTCACCCAAGCGGGTTGGCAGGCGGCGCAGTTCAGCAACTAGCTCGGCTTCTAGCTTGGCATCCAAGGTGCCACGTACGCGGCCCATGGCCAATGTCAGCAGCATCAGCGCGACCAACTGCGTGGTAAAGGCTTTGGTTGAAGCCACACCAATCTCGGGGCCAGCCAAGGTCAGCAAGGTCAGATCAGATTCGCGTACCAGTGAGCTGATGCCGACGTTACAAATTGCCAAGCTGGCCAGATAACCGCCTTGTTCAGGCGACAGGTGTTTGGCATTGCGCAGTGCCGCCAAGGTGTCAGCCGTTTCACCCGACTGCGAGATGCTGACAAACAGGGTGTCGGGCTGCACCACAACCTTGCGGTAACGGAACTCGCTGGCCACCTCGATCTGGCACGGAATACCGGCCAATTCTTCGAGCCAATAACGCGCCACCATACCGGCGTGATAGCTGGTACCGCAGGCGACGATTTGAATGTTTTTAACCTTGGCGAAAATGTCCGCAGCTTGCGGGCCAAAGGCTTGTACCAATACATGGTCTTCAGCCAGGCGGCCTTCCAAGGTACGCTGCACAACAGCTGGCTGCTCGTGGATTTCCTTGAGCATGAAGTGGCGATATTCGCCTTTATCAGCGGCCTCAGCACCTTCGTGATACTGCACCTGCTCACGTTTTACTGCTTGGCCGTCAACGTCCCAAATTTGCACTTCATCACGTTGAATCTCAGCGATATCGCCTTCTTCCAAGTACATGAAGCGGTCAGTCACTTGGCGCAGCGCCAATTGGTCAGAAGCCAGGAAGTTCTCACCAATGCCCAAGCCAATCACCAACGGGCTGCCACTACGGGCAGCAACAATGCGATCGGGTTGTTTGGCACTCATAACTGCCAAACCATAAGCACCGTGCAGTTGCTTGACCGCAAGTTTCAGCGCAGCCGTGAGGTCAGGTTCGGTCTTCATGGTGTGATCAAGCAAATGCACAATCACTTCGGTGTCAGTGTCCGAGCTAAAGCTGTAACCCAAGCCTTTCAGTTGGTCACGCAGGGCATCGTGATTTTCAATAATGCCGTTGTGCACAACGGCGAGCTGCTGACCGGAGAAATGAGGGTGTGCATTACGCTCACTCGGCGCACCGTGAGTTGCCCAGCGAGTATGGGCAATACCAACACGACCCGGCAGAGGCTCAGCCTTCAATGCCGCTTCAAGTTCACTGACTTTACCCACACGGCGGCGGCGATCAAGCTCGCCCGCTTCGTTCAGCAGTGCTACACCGGCGCTGTCATAACCGCGGTATTCGAGGCGCTTGAGGCCTTCAACCAGCACAGCGGTGATATTACGTTCAGCTACGGCACCGACGATTCCACACATAATTGTCTCCTTACGGCTCAATACTCGCGCAGATCAATTTGATCCCGCACGAAAGCAATTGGTCTCGAGCGTCTTGATTCAGGCGCTCATCAGTAATCAGGGTATGTACACGGGCCCAAGGCAATTCAAGGTTGGGAATCTTGCGGCCAATCTTGTCGCTCTCAACCATCACTATTACTTCGCGGGCTACCTCGGCCATGACTTGGCTCAAGCCCAGCAATTCATTGAATGTGGTTGTGCCGCGGGCCAAATCGATGCCATCGGCACCGATAAACAGCTGGTCAAAGTCGTATGAACGCAGCACCTGCTCGGCAACCTGGCCTTGGAAGGACTCAGAATGCGGGTCCCAAGTGCCGCCGGTCATCAACAGGACCGGCTCATGCTCCAATTCGCGCAATGCGTTTGCCACGTTCAGCGAATTAGTCATCACCACCAGACCCGGCTTACGGCCGAGCTCAGGAATCATTGCGGCGGTCGTGGTGCCGCTGTCGATGATAATTCGGGCGTGCTCGCGAATGCACTTAACCCCGGCACGGGCGATGGCCAACTTATAGCTCGATATCGGTTGGCTGACATCGACCATCAATTCTTGCGGCAACTGCACCGCACCACCGTATCGACGCAGTAATAGGCCGTTCTTTTCCAACGCGGCCAAGTCTTTACGAATGGTGACTTCAGAGGTCGAAAAGCGTTTGGCCAGTTCGTCCACGCTCACTTCACCCTGCTCGGTGAGCAAGGCAAGAATGGAATGACGACGCTGCGGGGTGTTGCGTTTCGACATGCTCTAAGTTTCGATTCGAAAGATAACGAAGGCAATCAAAACCTAATGAAGCTTTTAGGTCAAGCAAAACCACAAAAGGCCGCCAAACGGCAGCCCTTTGTTATGTTATCCACAGCCGAAACGAAACATAGTCGGACACCCGCTATTGAGAGGGTGAGTTAATCCCAATCCCGGTTCAGCTTGTAGATCAACTGGACGTGCGGATCATTCAAGCTCTCGTAACTGATACCTTCTTTATCAAGTCCATCAAGTCCCTCAATACCGCCAATGATTAAGGGCCACTCATCACGTCTCGTTATGCTAATGACATAAGGTGTCAGGTAGTTGTCAAGGTGGCCTTTACTTGGCTCGCGAATTTCGTCGCTAAGTGCCTGCAGATAGTCGCGTTTGTGAGTCCTCGACCAATCGATTGCGAATCCGGCTCGGTAACATAACTCCATGAATACCAGCAGAAGAGTTCGACCATTGCCGTCTAAAAAAGGATGTGCAAACGCCAGTTGGCCCATCACTTCGCCAAGCTTAATTTTGAACCTGTTCTTGTCTTTCGCGAGGTCGAAAGCATAATCGATAGCATGCCTGATGAGCTCGGGGCGTTCGAAGACGATGCTGTAAGGATCATTATCTGAACCCTTAAACACAGCTAGATGCGGAACTAGCTCATTTCTGTCTTTTCCCGCCCAAGGGTAAAACCCACTAAACAGAATCTTGTGGACCTCAAGCACGGCGTTGTAATTGAGAGATTTGCTTTTGGCTAGGTATGCCAAGGCCTCATCGATACTCAGCTCGAAGGCGAAATGCTCAGACTGTTTAACATCAGATGGACTTTTAAGGCCTTGAAAATTTTGCAAGTAGCCGGCAATTTCGAAATCGCCAAAAGGATCGAAACTCATGCGCTGAGCTTCTTGTTCAAACTCCTCTTTTCTATGAGGTAGCGTCCTTGAAGCGAAAGCGTTTCCCGTTTAGTCAAAACGCCTTTCCTGTTCAGGTTAATCAGCAACTGCTCTATGTAATCAAGCTCAACATCATCACCAGCAAGGCGAGTAATGTTCGAGGCCATGCGGCTCATTCCATCGCGCTCAGCGGTGACCTGGTGAACCTGAGCAAGCATGCGCACCTGTTCTTCGACACTAACAGTGGTGGTCTTGGTCATTAAAAGCCCTCCATTCACACCTCAATATAGCATCGCAGCCTATCCAGTGGTGCCAGAGCCTAATCTGCCAATGTAGCGGCAGAGTTCAGGCATGTGAATAGTCTGTTGTCCCTATAACAGACCATTCCAAGCAGATCGCTTGCTAGACAGTGTTGGTCAGCGAAGCAGCTCGATTTACTTCTTCGTCGGGCGCTTCCAGCCTTCGATATTGCGCTGCTTTGCACGGCCCACGGCTAAGTTATCCACAGGCACGTCGCTGGTGATAACCGAACCGGCACCCGTGGTGACACGATCCCCAAGGTTGACCGGTGCAACCAGCGCGCTGTTTGAGCCGATAAACACATCTTCACCGAGCACGGTTCGGTGTTTATTCACGCCATCGTAGTTACAGGTGATGGTGCCAGCACCAATATTAGTGCGCGCACCGACTTCAGCATCGCCCAAGTAGCTAAGGTGGCCAGCTTTAGCGCCTTCGCCCAGCACTGCGTTTTTCAACTCGACAAAGTTACCCACATGGGCTTTTTTGCCCAACACTGTACCCGGACGCAAACGTGCAAATGGGCCGCAATCTGCACCTTCGCCCACTTCAGCGCCATCGAGGTGGCTGTTGGCTTTGATGATTGCGCCTTTACGCAGCACGCTGTTTTTGATGATGCAGTTAGCGCCGATCTCAACGTTATCTTCGATCAGCACGTTGCCTTCGAGGATGACGTTGATGTCGATCATCACATCACGGCCCACGGTGACTTCGCCGCGCTGATCAAAGCGCGCAGGGTCACGCAGGGTCACGCCTTGGGTCATCAGCGCCCGAGCAGCGCGCTGCTGATAATGACGCTCAAGTTCGGCGAGTTGACGACGATCATTGGCGCCCTGTACTTCCATGGCGTCCAGCGGTTGCTCAGTGGCCACCACCAAACCGTCTGCGACCGCCATGGCGATTACGTCTGTCAGGTAATACTCGCCTTGAGCGTTGCTATTAGACAGACGTCCCAGCCAATCGCCCAGCTTGGTCGCTGGTACAGCGAGAATACCGGTGTTGCCTTCGTTGATAAGGCGCTGCGATTCGCTGGCATCTTTGTGCTCAACGATCGCTTCAACCTCGCCTGCTGCGTTGCGCACGATACGGCCATAGCCAGTTGGGTCATCGAGGCTAACAGTGAGCAGGCCGAGTTGCTGGTCATTGACCTGAAGCAGCAGGCGCTCAAGGGTGCTCTTCTCAATCAGCGGCACATCGCCGTAGAGAATCAGCACGCGATCGCTGGTCAAGGCAGGCAATGCTTGGGCGACGGCGTGACCGGTCCCCAGTTGTTCGGTCTGCATCACGAAGTTCAGATCATCTGCCGCGAGGCGTTCACGTACCGTATCGGCACCATGACCAATGACCACATGGATGCCTTGGGGGTTGAGTTCACGGGCGATGTCGATAACGTGACCGAGCATCGACTTGCCAGCAACCGGGTGCAGCACTTTAGGCAAAGCAGAACGCATGCGAGTGCCCTGACCTGCTGCAAGAATGACGATATCAAGTGACATAACGAAAGCTACCATTGGTTAAAGACGGAATTCCTTTCCATACACTGCATTGCGCAGTTTTTGGCGCAGCAAAGAAAAAGGGTAGCCTAGGCTACCCTTTTACTTATCTGCAAAAAAGTCTGACTGCGATTAGCCGCCGAACTTCTTACGCAATTGCTGGACCGTGCGCAGCTGAGCTGCCGCCTCGGCCAAACGAGCAGCAGCTGAGCCGTAATCGAACTCGGCACCTTGCTCGTGCAACGCTTTCTCAGCAGCCTTGACGGCTTCCTGAGCAGACGCTTCGTCAAGATCAGCAGCGCGCTGCACGGTGTCGGCCAAAACCTTAACCATGTTTGGCTGCACTTCAAGGAAGCCGCCAGAGATGTAGAACACCTCAGCTTCGCCGCCTTGCTTGATCAAGCGGATTGGACCCGGCTTCAGGTCAGTCAGTAAGGGCGCGTGGCCTGGAGTGATACCAATATCACCCAAGTTGCCGTGCGCAATTACCATCTCGACCAGTCCGGAAAACATCTCCGCTTCTGCGCTGACGATATCGCAATGGACTGTCATAGCCATAACCTTGCCTCAGTTTACAGCCTGGGTTTTATCCACAAGCTGATGCGCCCGTTGCCAGGCGCATAGGGTGATTACAGTTTCTTACCTTTCTCGACCGCTTCTTCAATGCTGCCGACCATGTAGAACGCTTGCTCTGGCAAGTGATCGTAGTCGCCCTTGAGGATGCCGCTGAAGCCTGCGATGGTGTCTTTCAGGGAAACGTATTTGCCTGGAGAACCGGTGAAGACTTCGGCCACGAAGAATGGCTGAGACAGGAAGCGCTGAATCTTACGAGCGCGGGATACCAACTGCTTATCGGCTTCGGACAATTCGTCCATACCCAGAATAGCGATGATGTCCTTCAGCTCTTTGTAACGCTGCAGTACGTACTGAACGCCACGCGCAGTGTCGTAGTGCTCCTGACCAATCACCTGCGGATCGAGCTGGCGAGAGGTGGAGTCCAACGGGTCAACTGCTGGGTAGATACCCAACGAAGCGATGTCACGGGACAATACGACGGTTGCGTCCAAGTGGGCGAAGGTGGTCGCCGGGGACGGGTCAGTCAAGTCATCCGCTGGTACGTATACGGCTTGGATCGAAGTAATCGAACCGGTCTTGGTCGAAGTAATACGCTCTTGCAGAACGCCCATTTCTTCGGCCAAAGTCGGCTGATAACCTACTGCCGACGGCATACGGCCGAGCAGTGCGGATACTTCAGTACCGGCCAAGGTGTAACGGTAGATGTTGTCCACGAAGAACAGAACATCACGGCCTTCATCACGGAACTTCTCAGCCATGGTCAGACCAGTCAACGCTACGCGCAGACGGTTGCCCGGCGGCTCGTTCATCTGACCGTAGACCAAGGCTACTTTGTCGAGAACGTTAGAATCCTTCATCTCGTGGTAGAAGTCGTTACCCTCACGAGTACGCTCACCCACACCGGCGAACACGGAATAACCGCTGTGCTCGATGGCGATGTTACGGATCAGTTCCATCATGTTTACGGTTTTACCAACACCGGCACCACCGAACAGACCAACCTTACCGCCTTTAGCAAACGGGCAGATCAGGTCGATAACCTTGATGCCTGTTTCCAGCAGTTCGTTGCTGCCCGCTTGTTCAGCGTAAGTTGGCGCAGGACGGTGAATGCCCCAACGCTCTTCTTCGCCAATCGGGCCAGCTTCGTCGATTGGGTTGCCCAGTACGTCCATGATACGGCCCAGGGTTTTAACCCCAACCGGTACCTGGATGTTTGTACCTGTGCTGTCAACGTCCAGGCCACGCTTGAGGCCTTCGGTCGAACCCATTGCAATTGTACGAACCACGCCGTCGCCCAGCTGCTGCTGAACTTCGAGGGTGGTTTCAGCGCCGACTACTTTCAACGCTTCATAAACACTCGGCACATGATCACGCGGGAATTCCACGTCGATAACGGCGCCGATGATTTGAACGATACGTCCGCTACTCATCTTTGGTTCCTCTGACTTTTTTCAACCGTTCTTGACAGTTGAACCGTTCTTAAACCGCGGCAGCGCCGCCGACGATTTCCGAAATCTCTTGGGTAATTGCTGCCTGACGCGCCTTGTTATAGATCAGCTGCAAATCACTGATCAAATCACCGGCGTTGTCGGTGGCGTTCTTCATTGCAATCATCCGTGCAGCTTGTTCAGCCGCGTTGTTCTCAACCACTGCCTGGTACACCTGCGACTCCACGTAACGCACCATCAAACCTTCTAGAAGCTCTTTGGCGTCGGGTTCATACAGGTAGTCCCAGTGATGCTTGAGCTCTTGATCCGGAGTCGCCACCAATGGAATCAACTGCTCCACTGTCGGCTGTTGCGTCATGGTGTTGATGAACTTGTTCGAGACCACGGACAAACGATCGATACGACCTTCTAGGTACGCATCGAGCATTACCTTAACGCTACCAATCAGATCATTGATCGATGGTTCTTCGCCCAGGTGGCTGATCGCAGCAACAACATTGCCACCAAAGTTACGGAAAAACGCCGCACCTTTGCTGCCAATCACGCAGAGATCAATCTCCACGCCTTGCTCGCGATTGCTCGCCATGTCTTTGACCAAAGCCTTGAACAGGTTGGTGTTCAGACCACCACACAGACCACGGTCACTGCTTACCACTACATAACCAACACGCTTAACTTCGCGCTCGATCATGAACGGGTGGCGGTATTCCGGGTTGGCGTTGGCCAGATGACCAATTACCTGACGGATACGCTCCGCGTAGGGACGGCTAGACGCCATGCGCATTTGTGCTCTGCGCATTTTGCTTACCGCCACCTTCTCCATGGCGCTGGTGATCTTCTGCGTGCTTTTGATGCTCGCAATCTTGCTGCGAATCTCTTTTGCGCCTGCCATTTGACACCTATCAGGTTAGCAAGCGAGGGCCGCTAAGCCCTCGCTGCGGCTTACCAGGTTTGGGTGGCTTTGAACTTCTCGATACCGGCCTTGAGGCTAGCATCGATTTCGTCGTTGAAGTCACCCTTCACGTTAATCTGCGCCAACAAGTCAGCGTGATCACGGTTGAAGTAAGCAATCAGGGCCTGCTCGAATGCGCCAACTTTGGCGACTTCGATATCCCGTAGGAAACCACGCTCAGCTGCATACAGCGACAGCGCCATGTCTGCGATAGACATAGGTGCATATTGCTTCTGCTTCATCAGCTCGGTAACGCGCTCACCGTGCTCAAGTTGCTTACGAGTGGCTTCGTCCAGGTCAGATGCGAACTGGGCGAAAGCCGCCAATTCACGGTACTGAGCCAGAGCGGTACGGATACCACCGGAGAGCTTCTTGATGATCTTAGTTTGAGCCGCACCACCTACACGGGATACCGAGATACCAGCGTTGACCGCTGGACGGATACCGGAGTTGAACATCGAGGTCTCAAGGAAGATCTGACCGTCAGTGATCGAAATCACGTTGGTTGGTACGAACGCAGAAACGTCGCCAGCCTGGGTTTCAATGATTGGCAGCGCGGTCAAAGAACCGGTTTTGCCAGTCACAGCACCATTGGTGAACTTCTCAACGTACTCTTCGGATACGCGCGATGCACGTTCCAGCAGACGGCTGTGGAGATAGAACACGTCACCTGGGTAGGCTTCACGACCTGGTGGACGGCGCAGCAACAGGGAAATCTGACGATAAGCCACTGCTTGCTTGGACAGATCGTCATAAACGATCAGCGCGTCTTCACCACGGTCACGGAAGTATTCACCCATGGTGCAACCGGAGTACGCAGAAATGTACTGCAGCGCTGGCGATTCAGAAGCCGAAGCTGCCACCACGATGGTGTTAGCCAGGGCGCCGTTCTCTTCCAGCTTGCGCACTACGTTAGCGATGGTCGATTGCTTCTGACCGATTGCTACGTAAACGCACTTAATGCCGCTGTTTTTCTGATTGATGATGGCGTCAACTGCCAAAGCAGTCTTACCGATCTGACGGTCACCAATGATCAGCTCACGCTGGCCACGGCCTACCGGGATCATGGCATCGACTGACTTGTAGCCAGTCTGTACCGGCTGATCAACCGACTTACGCCAGATCACGCCCGGTGCAACCTTTTCAACAGCGTCGGTAGCGACGTTGTTCAGCGGGCCTTTACCGTCGATTGGATTACCCAAGGCGTCAACAACACGACCCAGCAGTTCCGGACCAACCGGAACTTCGAGGATACGGCCGGTGCACTTCGCGCTCATGCCTTCTGCGAGCGTGGTGTATGCACCCAGTACGACTGCACCTACGGAGTCTTGCTCCAGGTTCAGTGCCATACCGTAGACGCCACCCGGGAACTCGATCATTTCGCCATACATAGCATCGGCGAGACCGTGAATACGCACGATACCGTCAGATACGCTGACGATAGTGCCTTCGTTTCGGGCTTGGGAAGAGACGTCGAGTTTCTCGATACGTCCCTTGATGATTTCACTTATTTCGGAAGGATTGAGTTGCTGCATAGCTCTGCTGCCCCTTCAAACTCAAGATTTCAATGCTTCGGCCAGTTTCGCGATTTTACCGCGAACTGAGCCATCGATAACCAGGTCGCCGGCGCGAATGATGACACCCCCTATCAGGGCGGCATCCTCCGCGGCGTGCAGACGCACTTCTCGACCGAGCCGTGCACTGAGAACCTTGGCGAGTTTGTCTTGCTGTTCGTCGTTCAACGCAAAAGCACTGGTCACATCAACGTCTATCGACTTTTCCTGTTCGGCTTTATACAGCTCGAACAGCTCAACGATTTCCGGCAACAAAGCCAGACGGTCGTTTTCAGCCAATACGTGGATGAAATTGCCTACTTGGGCGTCAAACTTGTCACCACACACTTCAATAAAAGTGGTGGCCTTGTCTTTACTCGTCAAACGCGGGGCCTTGAGCACGCGCTGGATGGTATCGTCTTGCGATACCGCAGCAGCCAGGCCGAGCATGGCTGACCAATTGGCCAGTTGCTGGTGGGCCTGGGCGTACTCAAAGGCAGCCTTAGCGTAAGGTCGGGCCAACGTGGTCAATTCTGCCATGATCGCGCCCTCGCTTAAATTTCCGCTGCCAGTTTAGCAACCAGCTCCGCATGCGCGTTTTGGTCGATCGAAACACCCAAGATCTTCTCAGCGCCGCCGACAGCCAGAGCACCCACTTGGGCACGCAGCGCGTCTTTAACACTGTTCATTTCTTGTTCGATCTCAGCCTGAGCTTGAGCCTTCACACGGTCAGCTTCGACGTGAGCCTGTTCACGGGCTTCGTCGACAATCTGGGTACCGCGTTTCTTGGCTTGCTCAATAATTTCTGCTGCCTGTGTTTTAGCTTCGCGCAGTTGTTGACCCGCTTTCTCTTGGGCCAACTCCAAATCACGAGCTGCACGGTTGGCAGCGTCCAGACCTTCTGCGATCTTCTTTTGACGTTCTTGCAGAGCAGCGATGACCGGAGGCCATACGTACTTCATGCAGAACATCACGAAGATGAAGAAGGCAACGGCCTGGCCAATCAGGGTTGCATTAATGTTCACGCCAACACCTCGCTCGTTCGTTGTCTATCACACCGTATCACTCGAATTAACGAGTGATTAGCCTGCGATTTGACCAACGAAAGGGTTCGCGAAGGTGAAGAACAGTGCAATACCAACACCGATCATGGTCACGGCGTCGAGCAAGCCGGCGACGATGAACATTTTCACTTGCAGCATTGGAACCATTTCTGGCTGACGCGCAGCGCCTTCCAGGAACTTGCCGCCCAGCAGGCCGAAACCAATGGCAGTACCAAGGGCGCCCAGGCCGATTAGCAGAGCAACAGCGATCGCAGTTAAACCAACTACAGTTTCCATTTTTCCTCCCGACTTTTATGTCGTATTGGTTAAGTGTTTCTAAGGTTAAGCGGTAAAGCTAAATCGTTTGTCCAGCATGCCCTCACGGGCGTCCACCAACATCCCGCGCACCGTGTTTATACGGTGCGCTAAGGCTATTAGTGGTTGTCTTCGTGAGCCATCGACAGGTAGACGATGGTCAGCATCATGAAGATGAACGCTTGCAGCGTGATGATCAGGATGTGGAACACAGCCCACGCCCAGCTCAGGGCAACGCCCAAAGTGCTGAGCAGGAGCATGCCACTGCCGAACATCACGGCAATCAGAATAAAGATCAGTTCGCCGGCATACATGTTACCGAACAGACGCAGTGCCAGAGAGATTGGCTTAGCGATCAACGTTACGAACTCAAGCAAGAAGTTCACCGGAATCAACAGCGCTTGAACCAGAATGTTCTTGCTGCCGAATGGGTGCAGGGTCAGTTCGCCGATAAAACCGCCAATACCCTTAACTTTAATGCTGTAGAAAATGATCAGCGCAAACACAGACAAGGCCATGCCCAGTGTCGCGTTTGGATCGGTGGTTGGTACCACACGGAAGAACATATGCTCGTCACCGGCAATTTTCTGCGCCAGAACGGGCAGGAAATCAACTGGCACCAAGTCCATCAAGTTCATCAGGAAGATCCAGACGAAGATGGTCAAAGCCAAAGGTGCGATCAGCATGTTACGGCCATGGAAGGTGTCTTTGACACTGCCATCGACAAACTCGATCAGCACTTCAACGAAGTTCTGCAAGCCGCCAGGTTGGCCGCTGGTAGCACGTTTGGCTGCCATGCGGAAAATAAGAATAAAAACCAGACCAAGAACCACGGACCAACCCAAGGTATCCACGTGGAATGCCCAGAAGCCCATTTCTTTAGCTTGTTCTGCTGTGTGAGCGAATCCCCAATCACCTGTAGGCAGTTTCCCAAAAGTCAGGTTCTGCAAGTGGTGCTGGATGTAGCCCGAAGCGGTTTGCTCTGCCATGTTTGCCTCAAACGCCCTAAGGTCTCAAAAGTCTTGTTCTCGTTAGCAGGGGTGAAAACCAGTTGACCAATTGGGTCAGAAGGAAAATGCTGAAGACCGCCAGCGCATCCAATGGCTTCACACCTGCAAACGTCAGTGCAAATAGCACTGCCGTTAGAATTAATTTGCCCGCTTCACCGGCATAAAAAGACCGGACTATGGCTTGAGCAGCCCTGGCACCAGAAAACCGGAACGCCTTGTGGGCAAAATAAACATTCGGCAGCCATGCAATCAGGCCGCCGCACAATCCGGAATATCCGGAGACGCTACCCCGCCACTGCCAAAGAACAGCAGCCGCGATCAATACAACCATCAGTTGGACAACAAGCACCGGAAACACCGGTAGACGATGGAACGGCAGGCGATTCGGCGTGCGAACTTCCATCATTGCTTTCCTGAAATCTGACGTTTTACGTCAACAGCCCATGAACTAAGACTTGGCATAGTTTGTGCCGTCGAAATGCGCGCAGAGTATAGGGGCGCAAGCGCCCCCATTCAACTGTCAGGTAGTGATTTCCGACTAGTGCTACATTTTCAATTGTTTCAGCGAATGTGAGCGAGCACACCTTGCAGCTCATCGAGCGAGCTGTAGCGGATGACTAATTGGCCTTTGCCCTTCTGCCCGTGCTTGATTTGCACCGGAGAGCCTAGCCGCTCGGCGAGGCGTTGCTCAAGGCGACTGATATCGGGGTCAACCTTGGCGACTGATTTAGGCTGTTCTTTAGTGCTCAACCACTGACGAACCAAGGCTTCAGTTTGGCGCACGGTGAGGCCGCGTGCGACAACATGTCGCGCCCCCTCAACCTGCTGCTCAGCCGGTAGACCGAGCAATGCACGGGCATGGCCCATTTCCAGGTCACCGTGGGAAAGCAGCGTTTTGATCTCTTCTGGCAAAGCAATCAATCGCAGCAAGTTGGTGATTGTCACCCGCGACTTACCCACAGCTTCGGCCACTTGTTGTTGCGTCAGCTGGAATTCTTGCTGCAGACGTTGCAGGGCCATGGCCTCCTCAATCGGATTGAGGTCTTCACGCTGAATATTCTCAATCAGCGCCATGGCGATGGCAGCTTCATCGGCCAGTTCACGGACCATAGCCGGAATCGTGTCGAGGCCAGCTTGTTGGCTGGCACGCCAGCGACGTTCGCCGGCAACAATTTCAAAACGGCCTTGTGCGACTGGGCGCACCACAATGGGCTGCATTACGCCGTGGGATTTAATCGATTGTGCGAGTTCTTCAAGGGCAGCAGGGTCCATGTCACGGCGCGGCTGGTATTTACCCCGCTGAACCAGGTCTAACGGCAGGTACTGTAATTCGCTGCTATCGACCTTTGCCGCTTCTTCCTGCAATGCGTCGACACTGGTGCCACCCAGCAGTGCATCCAAGCCTCGTCCCAGCCCTCGTTTCTTGGCGGCCATGCAGAAATTCCTTATGCAGTAACTGTTCGGGCGCGTGAACGCTGACGGCGAACCAATTCGCCCGCCAGTGCCAAATAAGCGATGGCACCCCGCGATTGCTTGTCATAGACCAACGCCGGCATGCCATAGCTTGGAGCTTCGGCTAAACGCACATTGCGCGGGATTACAGTTTGGTAAAGCAGGTCACCAAAATGTTCCTTAAGCTGAGCAGAAACATCGTTGGTCAAGCTGATGCGCGGGTCATACATGGTGCGCAAAAGCCCTTCAATTTTCAGGGTCGGATTGAGTAGTTTGGCGATGCGCTGAATGCTGTTAACCAGATCACTCAGGCCCTCTAGCGCATAGTACTCACACTGCATCGGAATGATTACACCGTCGGATGCGACCAAGGCGTTAACCGTGAGCATCGACAAAGACGGTGGGCAATCAATCAGAATGTAATCGTAATTCTCGCGGATCGGCGCTAAAGCGTTAAGCAGGCGGCTCTCCTTCATTTTCATTTCGAGCAGACCCACTTCAGCAGCGGTCAGGTCACGGTTGGCTGGCAGCAGTTGATAACCGCCATGTTCCGAGAACTGCATGGCTTGACCCAGATCGCTCTCGCCAATCAACACATCGTAGATCGAGTGTTCGAGTCCGTGTTTATCCACACCACTGCCCATAGTGGCGTTGCCTTGCGGGTCCAGGTCGATCAATAGCACCCGGCGCTTGGTTGCAACCAGTGAAGCAGCCAGATTCACGCAGGTGGTGGTCTTGCCCACGCCGCCTTTCTGGTTAGCTATTGCGAATACTTTTGCCATGCTGCGTTCCCCTTAGACCGAGCGACGCAGTATCAACAGATGCCGCTGGCCTTGGCAACCGGGAACCTTAAGAACATGCGTTTTAATCAGCGTAAAATCGGTTGGCAATTCTTGCAGCTCATCATCCGGATGGACACCTTTCATGGCCAGCCACTGGGTTTTGTCGTCACCAAGATGGCGAGTCCAGTCAGAAAAATCTTTGAGCGAACTAAATGCCCGCGAGCTAATTCCGCTGAACGGTTGCTCAGGTGTGAATCCTTCAACGCGGCTGTGGATAACTTGCAGGTTTGCCAACTTAAGTTCGAGTTTAACCTGGGTCAGAAAACGGGTTTTCTTGCCGTTAGAGTCGAGCAGGGTAAATTGCTTGTTGGGGAACAGGATCGCCAGCGGAATCCCCGGCATGCCGCCGCCACTGCCAACATCCAACCAGTTATCCCCAGCCTCATGGACATAAGGCGCAACGCTCAGGCTATCAAGTAAATGCCGGGAAACCATTTCGTCCGGGTTACGCACCGCCGTCAGGTTGTAAGCCTTGTTCCACTTGATCAACAGTGCCAGATACGCCATCAACTGGGCTTGTTGCTCAGCCGAGACTTCAACACCCAGTTCAATTGCGCCTTGAGCCAATTCTGCAGCATGACCTTCGGTCACCAATGACGATCCCCCTGAAATCAAGCGCTCTGCTCCAACTGCTTACCGGCTCCGCGTTTTTTAAGGTTAATCATCAACAGCGAAATTGCCGCTGGGGTGACACCCGGAATTCTTGATGCCTGACCGAGGGTTTCTGGTCGCGAGTCGCCTAGCTTGTGCTGGATCTCTTTGGACAGCCCAGAAATCGTCGAATAATCGATATCCACAGGCAACTTGACGTCTTCACTGGCACGCAGTCTTGCGATTTCATCTTGCTGGCGGTCGATGTAACCGGCGTACTTGGTTTTGATCTCAACCTGCTCAGCCACTTGCGGGTCCAAAGCACCGCCACCCGTAACGTCTACCAGCCCAAGGTAATCAATTTCCGGGCGCGACAGCAGGTTAAGCAGATTGTATTCGTGAGTCAGTGGCGTGCCGAAGCGCTCAGCTACTGCATCGCCTTGCGGCGTGTTTGGTCGCACCCACGTGCTTTTCAGGCGCTGCTCTTCCTGAGCGATTGCCTCACGCTTGGTTTCAAACGCAGCCCAACGCTGATCATTGACCAGGCCCAGTTCGCGGCCCTTTTCAGTGAGGCGCAGGTCGGCGTTGTCTTCACGCAGGATCAAACGGTACTCCGCGCGTGAAGTGAACATGCGGTACGGCTCTTGGGTACCCAAGGTGATCAGGTCGTCGACCAATACGCCAATGTAGGCTTCATCGCGACGCGGACACCAGGAGTCCTTGCCCTGCGCACGCAGCGCAGCGTTTGCACCTGCGAGCAAACCTTGTGCACCGGCTTCTTCGTAGCCGGTAGTGCCGTTGATTTGTCCAGCAAAGAACAACCCGGCAATCACTTTGGTTTCCAAGCTGTATTTCAAATCACGCGGATCGAAGTAGTCGTATTCGATGGCATAACCTGGGCGCACGATGTGGGCGTTTTCCATGCCGACGATAGAGCGAACAATCTGAATCTGCACGTCGAATGGCAATGAAGTGGAAATGCCATTTGGATACAGCTCATGGGTATTGAGGCCTTCAGGTTCGATAAAAATCTGATGGCTTTGCTTATCGGCAAAACGATGAATTTTGTCTTCGATAGACGGGCAATAGCGTGGGCCAACCCCTTCAATCACGCCTGAATACATCGGCGAGCGATCTAAGTTGGCTGCAATAATCTCGTGTGTACGCGCATTGGTATGGGTGATCCAGCAACTGACTTGTTGCGGATGCTGTTCTTTCGAGCCCATGAACGACATCACTGGAATTGGCGTATCACCGGGTTGCTCAGTCATTACTGAAAAATCTACAGAGCGCCCATCAATGCGTGGTGGTGTGCCGGTTTTCAGGCGACCAACGCGCAGCGGTAATTCACGCAGACGCTGCGCCAATGCAATTGAGGGCGGATCACCGGCGCGACCACCGGAATAATTTTGCAGACCTATGTGGATAAGTCCGCCCAAGAATGTGCCGGTGGTTAAGACCACTGAGTCTGCGAAGAAGCGCAAGCCCATCTGTGTCACCACGCCTTTAACTTCATCGTTCTCAACGATTAAGTCATCAGCAGCCTGTTGAAAGATCCACAGGTTTTCTTGGTTTTCTAGGGTTTCGCGAATGGCCGCTTTGTACAGCACGCGATCAGCTTGTGCTCGGGTTGCACGAACGGCTGGGCCTTTACGGCCATTTAGCACACGAAACTGAATTCCACCTTTGTCAGTGGCTTCAGCCATGGCGCCGCCGAGTGCATCAATTTCCTTTACCAGATGGCTTTTACCAATCCCACCAATCGCAGGATTGCAACTCATCTGGCCGAGGGTTTCCACGTTATGGGTCAGCAGCAGAGTTTTCACACCCATGCGTGCAGCTGCAAGCGCAGCTTCGGTGCCGGCATGACCACCGCCGATAACGATCACCTGAAAACGGGAAGGGAAATCCACCACGCACCTCGTGTTTGTTCTGAACGCTCGCGTTCTGAAATGGGGGGCTTTTGATACGAGACTGACAGTGAGTCAGGCATAGAAAAGCTAGCTAGCCGATAAGTATAGGCAGTTAGGCGTGGGTAAAGAAGTCTTTTGCACAAAAAATAGCCAATCGGTCAGCGCTTTTATATGGGATTTCACTTAGGTACGAAGCGGTCGGTTAATAAAAATATAAAAGAAAGAATTTTTAAAGATCTTTATTTTTATGTTTATAAAGTAGGGCATCGATTTCTGTGGATACATTCATACAGGCCTTTACTCATCAACTGTACAGCGATGTATGGATCTGTGTGGAGCCTGGATTCAAACTGTCAGATAACAGTCATTATGCTGTGGATTAAACAGTGTGTTATCCACAACCTGGTTTATGCTCAGCTTTATCACCGGGTTATCGACTGGGCTCAGGTAGGGTTTTCCACAGGGTTTATGCACAGTGCTTTATTCTGTGGATTGAACCCTACAGGCTCCAAATTTAGTGGTTCTTAGTGAGGTATAAATAAGCTGTTGAGATAGAAACCGCCGACCATCAACAGCACAAATAAACTTGCAGCCAACAACATGGGCTTGAATCCCGCTTTTTTAATAACACGCCACTGGGTCTGGCTGCCTAGAGCCGCCATGGCCATGGCTAGGGTTAATTGGCTAAGGAGTTGCAGGCTGTGGATAACCTGGCTAGGCAAGGCAACCCAACTGTTGATGCAGGCTGCAGCAATAAAACCGAATACGAACCAAGGTACTGTGATTTTGGCCTTGGTTTGCCCACTTGATTGTTCATCACGAAAGAGCAATGTGCTCAGAATGAGAATGAAGGGTGCCAGCAGCATCACTCTGATCAGCTTGACCACCACGGCAGACTGCAGCGCCTCGCCTCCTACAGAGTCGCCTGCTGCCACAGCTTGGGCTACCTCATGAATGGTGCTGCCGATGTAGATGCCAAAGTTATGTTCAGTCATGCCGCTGAAGTGAAATATCAGTGGATAAATAAACATGGCCAAGGTGCCGAACAGCACCACGGTGGCTACAGCAATGGTCACGTACTGCTGTTTGGCTTTGAGCACCGGTTCACTGGCCAGGACTGCTGCTGCGCCACAAATTGCGCTCCCTGCAGAGATAAGCACCGCCATATCGCGTGGCAAGCCAAAGAGTCTTATCCCCAGCCAGGTACCCAATAACAAAATGCTGGTTGTGACTGTGATATCCAGCACTACCGCTTGCCAGCCGACCTGCACGATTTGTTGAAAGCTCAAGCTGAAGCCAAACAGGATGATGCCGGTGCGTAGCAACCGCTGTTGGCAGAACCTTGTGAATAACTTTTCCCGCTGGCTAGGTTCAGCCAGGTTGAAATGCCCGTAGATGGCACCCAGCAATATGGCCAAGGGTAAGGCACTCAGCCCAAAATGGCTGATGGCAGGTATTTGCGCGAGCAGTAAGGCGCTGATGGCGATAACTGGTAGGGCGATTAGTGTGCGCATGGGATTCACTTCTATCCATAACAATTGCTATGGACGACATACTCAACCAAGGCTAATGTTAATAAAAACGCATATTTCTTATCCTGTGCATAAGTAAAACCGAACGATGAGCATAAGTTTAAGGCAACTTAAAATTTTCGAAGCTACAGCTCGCTTAGGCCGTTTGACTGCAGCAGCAGATGACCAGGCCATCAGTCAGTCTGCGGCGAGCCAGGCCTTGCGCGAGCTGGAGTCAGGCTTGGGTTATCAGCTGTTCAATCGGGTAGGCCGAGAGTTGCTGATCACTGATGCTGGTCGTGAAGCCTTGCCCAAAGTCGGGCTTATATTGCAGACCTTAAATAACCTTATACACAGCCCAAGTGATGCCATCAGTGGAACCTTACGTGTTGCTGCCAGCCTTACCATAGCCAGTTATTTACTGCCCAAGCTGCTCAGCAGTTTTATCCACAAGCACAGTGAGGTTGATCCTGATGTACGCATCAGTAATACCGAGGAAGTGATAAGCGCTGTTGAAAAGGGACAGGTGCATTTGGGGTTGATCGAAGGACCGGCCTTGCACAGTCAACTGTGCATAACTCCCTGGTGCGAAGATCAGTTACAGGTGTTCTGCCGCCCAGATCATCCGCTGGCTGCTGTGGGTAAGTTATCGGCCGAGCAAATATGCGAACAACGCTGGGTATTGCGAGAACCCGGTTCGGGTACTCGGGCGGTATTTGATGCTGCTGTGCAGCAAGTCTCTGGCCAAGTGAAACTTGCGCTGGCGTTGAATCGTCAGGAGGCAATCAAACAATCGGTTAAAGCAGGGCTCGGAATTGGTTGTTTGTCCGGGTTGTCTATTGCTGATCAGGTGGCGGCGGGTGATTTAGTCATACTGCAAACACCGCTGGAGTTGCGCCGGCGTTTCTCCTTGATTACCCAGCCACTGCATGAAGGAAACGGCTTAGCCCAGGCTTTTATTATCCATTTGCAGCAAAGCATCAAGCCTGTGGATAACTGAATAGTTTGCGACCGCACACAATTATTTACCTATACAAAAGCTCGAGAAAATCCGACCCAGCAGGTCGTCAGAGCTAAATGCACCGGTAATCTCACCCAAGGCCTGTTGGGCGTGGCGTAAGTCTTCAGCAAGTAGCTCACCTGCGCCTGCAAGGGTGAGCTGTGCATAACCATGATCGAGATGAGCCTGGGCTTGATGGAGTGCATCGAGGTGCCTGCGTCGGGCGCTGAAGCTGCTTTCCGAGGTCTGTTGATAACCCATGCAGGCCTTGAGGTGATCACGGAGTAAATCTAAACCCTCGGTCGATTTCGCTGACAAGCTAATCGTGACGTGGCCATCATCACTGACTTCAAGTGCCACCGGCTCATCACTCAAGTCAGCTTTGTTGCGGATCAAGGTGACTTTTGCCGGGTCTGGGCGCAGGTCGAGAAACTCTGGCCACAGCATAAAGGGGTCTGCGGCTTCTGGCGCAGTAGCATCCACCACCAATAATATTCGGTCTGCTTCAGAAATCGCTTTGAGCGCGCGCTCAACACCAATTTTTTCCACATGGTCGTCGGTGTCTCGAAGGCCAGCAGTGTCGACCACATGCAACGGCATGCCATCTATGTGGATATGTTCGCGCAAGACATCCCGCGTGGTGCCAGCAATTTCGGTAACGATAGCCGCCTCACGGCCAGCCAACGCATTGAGCAAGCTTGATTTACCTGCATTGGGCCGCCCGGCAATAACTACCGTCATGCCGTCTCGCAGTAATGCGCCCTGGCCAGCTTCGCGAACTACATCGAGCAAATCAGCGCGGACTTGTTGCAGCAAGCTGAGGACATGCCCATCGGCGAGAAAATCGATCTCTTCCTCAGGGAAGTCGATTGCTGCCTCCACGTAAATTCGCAGACCAATCAAACGCTCTGTTAAGTTATGCACACGACGTGAGAACTCACCTTGCAAGGAGCGTAAGGCGTTTCGGGCAGCCTGTTCTGAGCTGGCTTCAATCAAGTCGGCAATGGCTTCAGCCTGAGCCAGGTCAAGTTTGTCATTTAGAAAAGCGCGTTCGCTAAACTCACCGGGCCTTGCTAAGCGCGCGCCCAGTTGTACACAGCGGCGCAGTAGTAGATCGAGCACCACAGGGCCACCATGGCCTTGGAGTTCGAGTACATCTTCTCCGGTGAATGAGTTAGGCCCCGGAAAGTACAAAGCCAAACCTTCATCAAGCACGGTTTCTGCATCGCTGTAGAAAGGCCCATAGTGCGCATAACGAGGCTTTAACACACGCTGACAAAATGCCTGTGCCATTGCCCCGGCCAGTGGTCCGGATACCCGAACGATGCCAACGCCACCACGACCTTGGGCGGTGGCAACTGCTGCAATGGTTTCACCGGCTACTTGCATGCTTATCTCCGAAATCTTATCCACAGCCAACATAGCAAAACGCCCCTGAAGAGGGGCGTTTTGTTTGCAGCTTAGCCAATAACGTTTAGCTACTTGGCTTCAGCTGCCTTCGTTGCGGCTTCAATCTTGCGTGTAATGTACCACTGCTGCGCAATCGACAAGCAGTTGTTCACAACCCAGTACATAACCAGACCGGCAGGGAACCAGAGGAAGAAGAAGGTGAAGATGATTGGCATCATTTTCATCACTTTTGCCTGCATCGGATCCGGCGGTGTCGGGTTCAGCTGCTGCTGAATGAACATCGAAGCGCCCATGATGATCGGCAGAATAAAGAACGGGTCTTTAATCGACAGGTCAGTAATCCAGAACATCCACGGGGCTTGGCGCATTTCCACGCTTTCCAGCAGTACCCAGTAAAGCGCAAGGAATACCGGCATCTGGACCAAGATAGGCAAGCAACCACCCAAGGGGTTGATCTTCTCTTTCTTGTACAGCTCCATCATGCCCTGAGACATTTTCTGGCGATCGTCACCAAACTGTTCTTTCAGTGCAGCCATTTTTGGCGCAACGGCACGCATGCGCGCCATCGACTTGTAACTGGCGGCTGACAGCGGGAAGAACAAGGCCTTGATGCAGCAGGTCAGAATAATAATTGACCAGCCCCAGTTACCCAGAATGCTGTGGATATGTTGCAGCAACCAGAAGATAGGTTGAGCGATAAACCACAGAATGCCGTAGTCGACAGTCAATTCCAGACCTGGTGAGAGGCTACCCAAGTATTTCTGGATTTTTGGGCCAGCATACAGGGTTGCGCCAATTTCACCGGTGCTACCCGCAGCAACGCTAACCGCTGGGCTGGTGTAACCGATGATGTAGTTACCTTGGCTGTCTTTGCGCGTCTGAATAACGTTGCTTTCGCTCTGATCCGGCACCCAAGCGGTGACGAAATAGTGCTGCAACCATGCAATCCAGCCACCGTTAACGGTTTCTTTAACGGGTTTCTTGTCGATGTCTTTCATCGACACTTTTTGATAAGTCGAATCAGGAGTCGACATGGCCGCGCCCAGATAGGTCGCAGTGCTGGTCGCAGTTGTTTTCGACGGATCATCGCTGTTGTCGCGCTTGAGCTGGGCAAACATGTTGCCGCTCCACGCTGCACCGCTCTGGTTGTCGATCAGGTATTTAACATCAACCTTATACGACGACGGATCGATACAACCTGGCTTCTTGAGCATTTGCTCTTTAGCCGAACACTCAGGATTCAAGCCACGCTTGAAGGTATAGCGCTTGATGTAGTTAACGCCGCTTTCGCTGAGCGTCAGGTCAACCACCAATTGCTCTTGGCCGTCGGCCAATTCGTAGCTCTTCTGCGCACTGCTCCACAATGCACGACCGCTGGATTTATCCGGTGCATTGCTGCCAATCAGGCCGCTTTGCGCCAAATACGTACGCTCATTGCCGTTATCAAACAGCTGGAAAGGCACGTCCGGACGATCTTGGCGACGTGGATACTGAGGCAATGTCAGTTGTACAACATCACCGCCACGTGGGTCGATTGCCAAGTTCAGCACATCAGTCTTAACCCGGATCAGATCATTGCTTTTGGCAATCTGAGTGGTGTCAGGCTTAAGTTGTGCGGTATTGGCAACAGCAGGGATATCACCAGCGCTGGTGTTCTCAGCGACAGGGGTATCGGGCAGATCGGCGGAGGTGTTGGAAGTTACTGTCGTATTCTGAGTCGGGTAGTCAGCTTGACCATAGTCTTGGTTCCACTTAAGAACCATCGTATAGGACACGACTGCCAGGGCGACGATCAGGATCGAGCGTTTGATATCCATGATTATTCGGCCATCGAAGAGGTACGGGATTTATTCGCAGGAGGAACCGGATCGTAGCCGCCGGAATTCCATGGGTGGCAGCGACCTAACCGACGCACGGTCAGCCAGCCGCCACGTATGACGCCATGTTGTTCAATGGCCTCATACGCGTAGCAAGAGCAGCTTGGATAAAAGCGACAATGACTCGCCATCAGTGGGCTGATGGCGTAACGGTAAAACTGGATTGGAGCTAGAGCCAGCTTACGCATTGGGTTTGTCACTCACCCCAGAAGGGACGGCTACTTCAGGGCTGGGTTTGCTGCGGGCAAGGCGCTTCCAGAGTTTATTGAACTGCTGTGCAAGTTCAACATTCTCTAAATCGCCCAGGCCCTTACGCGCCACAACCACGATATCCCAACCGGTCAGGTTATCCTGACTCTGGCGGAATGTTTCGCGGATCTGGCGTTTAAGGCGATTGCGCTCAACAGAGAGCTTTACGCTCTTTTTACCGATCACCAAGCCCAAACGGGGATGATCTAGGTCGTTGTTGCGCGCAAGCAGCAGGACATTTCTACCCGGAACTTTACCGCTAGGGGAGTCGAAGACTGCCTTGAATTGCCGGGGAGTTAGCAAACGCTTATCCCGGCTGAAGCCTCGACTCACCACAAGACAGAAAAATTAAACGGCGAGACGAGCACGGCCCTTGGCGCGGCGACGCGACAGGACAGCACGGCCGTTCTTGGTAGCCATGCGAGCACGGAAGCCATGGGTGCGAGCGCGTTTGATGGTGCTTGGTTGGAAAGTGCGTTTCATGGTGTGTTACCTGGTTGATCGACAACGGGCCGGAATGGCCCCCGTTTTAAGAGACCGGCGATTGTAGAGAAACAAGAGGGATAGGTCAATTTCCAACCAGCATGTCTTTTACATTGAGTTGCTTAGAGATAAATAAAGAGAAGAGATTATTTAAAGATCTTTAGATATGTTTGTAATGATTAGGCAGGTTATCGTCTGTGGATAAGTAATTCAACACCTTGAGAGCAGCAGGTTACAGCGGATGACAAGGCTGTCGAGAAACCGTGCTGCAACTGTGTGCTTGCAGCGCATAAGCTGAGGATGAAACCGTTATTTATCCACAGGCGCAGTTATCGAGTGCTTATGCTCAGGCTTATCCCGAGGGCTGATGATTAGTTATCCACAGAGTTTTTGCCATCCCGCTTGCCGCTTGGTTTTTCCAATAAGGCATTGATTTTATATAGCCACTGGCATTTTTACGTGTGGATAACTCAGCGCCTGACGGCTACAATAGCGACTGATTTTGCCTCACCGCCTTTCGATCTTAGGGGATGTCAGTGTCTGTGGAACTTTGGCAGCAATGCGTAGAACTTCTACGTGATGAGCTGCCTGCTCAGCAATTCAACACTTGGATTCGTCCATTGCAGGTCGAAGCCGAAGGCGACGAGCTTCGTGTGTACGCGCCAAACCGCTTTGTACTTGATTGGGTTAACGACAAGTACGTGACCCGCCTTCTTGAATTGCTTTCAGAGCGTTCCGAGGGGTTAGTGCCTGCGCTGTCCTTATTAATAGGTAGCAAGCGTAGCTCCAAGCCGCGAGCAGTCACTGTGCCGACACCTTCACCGGTATCATTGGCTCCTGTGGCCGCAGAGGCACCCGTTCAAGCTCAGGCTGCTGCGCAACCGGCTGTACAGGTCAATCCTGAGCGTTCGCGCTTTGATGGCTCCGCCAATGCTACGCCTGCGGCACAGCCTCCCCGCACTGAACGTGCCGTGCAGGTTGAGGGTGCGTTAAAGCACACCAGTTATCTGAACCGTACCTTTACCTTTGATAACTTTGTCGAGGGTAAATCCAACCAGCTGGCTCGCGCGGCTGCTTGGCAGGTGGCCGACAATCCAAAGCATGGTTACAACCCGTTGTTCCTTTATGGCGGCGTAGGCCTGGGTAAAACCCACCTTATGCACGCTGTGGGTAACCACCTGTTGCAGAAGAATCCTAATGCCAAGGTTGTGTACCTGCACTCCGAGCGTTTTGTCGCTGACATGGTTAAAGCCTTGCAGCTCAACGCAATCAACGAGTTCAAACGATTCTATCGCTCTGTTGATGCGCTGCTGATTGACGACATTCAGTTCTTTGCTAAAAAAGAGCGCTCCCAAGAAGAATTCTTTCATACTTTCAATGCCTTACTTGAAGGTGGCCAACAGGTTATCCTGACCAGTGACCGGTACCCCAAAGAGATCGAAGGGCTTGAAGAGCGTTTAAAATCGCGTTTCGGCTGGGGCTTGACCGTAGCGGTAGAACCACCTGAGCTGGAAACACGTGTAGCGATCTTGATGAAAAAGGCTGATCAAGCCAAAGTCGACTTGCCTCACGATGCTGCATTCTTTATTGCTCAGCGTATTCGTTCTAACGTGCGAGAGCTTGAAGGTGCGCTAAAGCGTGTGATTGCACACTCGCACTTTATGGGCCGTGACATTACGATTGAGCTTATTCGTGAGTCATTGAAGGACCTGCTTGCGCTGCAAGATAAGCTGGTCAGTATTGATAATATTCAGCGTACGGCGGCTGAGTACTACAAGATAAAAATTTCTGATCTGCTGTCCAAACGTCGTTCGCGCTCGATTGCGCGTCCGCGACAGGTGGCCATGGCATTGTCGAAGGAGCTGACCAACCACAGCTTGCCTGAAATTGGTGATGCCTTTGGCGGTCGCGATCACACCACTGTATTGCACGCATGCCGTAAGATTGCTGAACTAAGGGAATCCGACGCGGATATCCGCGAGGACTACAAAAACCTGTTGCGCACACTGACAACTTAATTCGCAACTCCACAAGGCAAGGGACTAGACCATGCATTTCACAATTCAACGCGAAGCCCTGTTGAAACCTCTGCAACTGGTCGCAGGCGTCGTGGAACGCCGCCAGACCTTGCCGGTTCTGTCGAACGTGCTGCTAGTAGTTGAAGGCCAGCAGCTGTCGCTGACCGGTACAGATCTCGAAGTCGAGCTGGTTGGCCGAGTAACGCTGGAAGATGCTGCTGAGCCAGGTGAAATCACTGTACCAGCACGTAAACTGATGGATATTTGCAAAAGCTTGCCGAGCGATACGTTAATCGACATACGTGTTGATGAACAAAAGCTTTTGGTAAAAGCTGGACGCAGTCGCTTCAGCCTTTCTACTTTGCCAGCCAATGACTTCCCAACTGTTGAGGAAGGCCCAGGATCGCTGACTTTCGACTTGGTACAAAGCAAACTGCGTCGTTTGATTGAGCGCACCAGTTTTGCCATGGCCCAGCAGGACGTTCGTTACTACCTGAACGGTATGCTGCTTGAGGTGCAAACTGGCATTCTCCGCGCCGTCGCTACAGATGGTCATCGCCTGGCTATGTGCTCGATGCAGGCTGAAATCGACAATGTTGAACGTCATCAAGTCATTGTTCCACGTAAAGGTATCCTCGAACTGGCTCGCCTGCTGACTGAGCAAGACGGTGTTGTCAGCATCGTCTTGGGTCAGCATCACATTCGTGCGACAACCGGCGAGTTCACCTTTACCTCAAAGCTGGTTGACGGCAAATTCCCAGACTACGAACGAGTTCTGCCACGTGGTGGTGACAAGGTGGTGGTTGCTGATCGCCAGGGCCTGCGTGAAGCCTTCAGCCGTACCGCCATTCTGTCTAATGAAAAGTACCGAGGCATTCGTCTGCAACTCGCCGCTGGATTATTGAAAATTCAGGCCAACAACCCAGAGCAGGAAGAAGCCGAAGAAGAAACAGCAGTTGAATACGACGGTAGCGCTTTGGAAATAGGTTTTAACGTAAGTTACTTGCTGGATGTTTTGGGCGTTATGACAACGGATCAAGTTCGTCTGATTCTCTCAGACTCCAACAGCAGCGCCTTGGTCCAGGAAGCTGATAACGACGATTCCGCTTACGTCGTAATGCCGATGCGTTTGTAATTCGTAAATGTCCCTAAGCCGCGTCAATGTCACCGCGGTGCGAAATCTGCACCCGGTGACACTCTCTCCTTCCCCCCGTATCAACATTCTCCACGGCGCTAACGGCAGCGGTAAAACCAGCCTGCTTGAAGCCATCCATCTGTTAGGCCTCGCGCGCTCTTTTCGCAGCACTCGTCTTCTTCCGGTTATTCAATACGATCAACCCACCTGTACGGTTTTTGGGCAGGTTCAGTTAGCTGATGGCCGACAAACCAATCTAGGTGTTTCACGCCAGCGCCAGGGCGATTTTAAAATTCGTATTGATGGTGAGAATGCCCGCAGCGCAGCACAGCTCGCAGAAGCCTTGCCCCTGCAGTTAATCAATCCGGATAGTTTCCGTTTACTTGAAGGTGCGCCGAAAGTACGACGGCAGTTTCTGGATTGGGGAGTGTTCCACGTGGAACCTCGATTTTTACCCGCTTGGCAGCGCCTGCAGAAGGCGTTAAGGCAGCGGAACTCATGGCTCCGACATGGTACACTTGACGCCGCGTCTCAGGCGGCCTGGGACCGCGAGCTGTTCTTGGCGAGTGATGAGATAGATGCCTACAGGCGAGCCTATATACAGGCTCTCAAACCGGTATTTGAACAAACGCTGAGTGAGTTACTTGAGCTCGAAGGTTTGAGTCTCAGTTACTACCGGGGCTGGGATAAAGATCGTCAGCTTATAGATGTGTTGACCTCTACCCTACCCCGTGACCAACAGATTGGTCATACGCAGGCAGGCCCTCAGCGAGCCGATCTTCGCTTGCGTTTGAATGGACACAATGCGGCTGACATTCTTTCAAGGGGTCAGCAAAAATTAGTTGTTTGTGCCTTGCGTATAGCACAAGGCCATTTGGTTGATCAGGCAAAGCGTGGTCAGTGTATTTATCTAGTGGATGACTTGCCGTCAGAACTCGATGAACACCACCGACGAGCGCTTTGTAAGTTATTAGATGATTTGAACTGCCAGGTGTTTATCACCTGTGTAGACCATGAATTGTTGCGGGAAGGCTGGCGCTCGGATACGCCAGTTGCAATGTTCCACGTGGAACATGGCAGTATCACCCAGACCCACGACCACCAGGAGTGAAGGCATGAGCGAGAATCAAACGTACGACTCCAATAACATCAAGGTCTTGAAAGGCCTTGATGCCGTACGCAAACGACCTGGTATGTACATCGGTGATACCGACGATGGCAGCGGCCTGCACCATATGGTGTTCGAGGTGGTCGATAACTCTATCGACGAAGCGCTGGCAGGCCATTGCAGCGAAATCACTATTATTATTCACCCTGATGAATCGATCACCGTCCGCGATAACGGCCGTGGCATTCCGGTCGACGTTCACAAGGAAGAAGGTGTTTCGGCTGCTGAAGTTATCATGACCGTGCTGCACGCAGGCGGTAAATTCGATGACAACAGCTACAAGGTTTCCGGCGGTTTGCACGGTGTCGGTGTTTCAGTAGTAAACGCACTGTCTAAAGAATTGGTAATGACCATTCGCCGTGCGGGCAAAGTTTGGGAACAAACCTATGTACATGGCGTGCCTCAGGCACCTATCGCGCCTGTAGGCGATACCGACTCAAGTGGTACACAGATTCATTTCAAGCCTTCTGAAGATACCTTCGCCAACATCCACTTTAGCTGGGATATTTTGGCCAAGCGTCTGCGCGAATTGTCTTTCCTGAACTCGGGCGTGGGCATCATGCTCAAAGACGAGCGCACAGCGAAGGAAGAGTTGTTCAAGTACGAAGGCGGTTTGCGCGCATTCGTTGAATACTTGAACCACAACAAAACAGCGGTTAACCAAGTATTCCACTTCACCGTGCAACGCGATGACGGCGTTGGTGTTGAGGTTGCTCTACAGTGGAATGACAGTTTCAACGAGAACCTGTTGTGCTTCACTAACAACATTCCGCAGCGCGATGGTGGTACTCACCTTGCTGGCTTCCGCTCTGCCCTGACCCGTAACCTCAATGCCTATATTGAGCAAGAAGGTCTGGCCAAGAAGCACAAGATTTCAACCACCGGCGATGATGCCCGTGAAGGTTTGACTGCAATTATTTCGGTCAAAGTGCCGGATCCAAAATTCAGCTCGCAAACCAAAGACAAGTTAGTCTCCTCCGAGGTTAAAACCGCAGTTGAACAAGAGATGGGTAAATACTTCTCTGACTTCCTGCTGGAAAACCCGAATGAAGCTAAAGCCGTTGTCGGCAAGATGATCGACGCAGCACGCGCCCGTGAAGCCGCGCGTAAAGCCCGTGAAATGACTCGCCGTAAAGGTGCTTTGGATATCGCAGGTTTGCCGGGCAAGCTCGCTGACTGCCAAGAGAAAGACCCAGCGCTATCCGAACTCTACATTGTGGAAGGGGACTCCGCGGGCGGTTCTGCTAAGCAGGGCCGTAACCGCAAGACTCAAGCAATCCTGCCACTTAAAGGTAAGATTCTGAACGTCGAAAAAGCACGCTTCGACAAGATGATTTCATCCCAAGAAGTGGGCACACTGATCACCGCACTTGGCTGTGGTATTGGCCGTGATGAATACAACATCGACAAGCTGCGCTATCACAACATCATCATCATGACCGATGCTGACGTCGACGGTTCGCACATTCGTACCTTGCTGTTGACCTTCTTCTTCCGTCAATTGCCAGAGCTGGTTGAGCGTGGCTACATCTATATCGCTCAGCCGCCTTTGTACAAGGTCAAAAAGGGCAAGCAAGAGCAGTACATCAAAGACGACGAAGCCATGGAAGAATACATGACTCAGTCAGCCCTTGAAGATGCCAGCCTGCACGTTAACGAGAATGCGCCAGGCCTCTCAGGAGAGTCTCTGGAGCGTTTGGTTAACGACTACCGCCTTGTGATGAAGACCCTTAAGCGTTTGTCGCGCCTGTACCCTCAGGAGCTCACTGAGCACTTCGTTTACCTGCCCGGTGTTAGCCTTGAGCAACTGGCTAATAAAGCCATGATGGAAAGCTGGTTGGCGCAGTTTGAGACACGTTTGAAGACCACTGAAAAATCTGGTCTGGTATACAAGACCCGTTTGCATGAAGACACCGAGCGCCATTTATGGGTCCCGGAAGTCGAACTGATCTCACACGGTAACTCGAGCTACATCATCTTCAACCGCGACTTCTTTGGCAGTAACGATTACAAAACCGTTACCAGCTTGGGCGACCAGCTCAACAGCCTGTTAGAAGATGGTGCTTACGTACAACGTGGTGAGCGCAAGAAGCCGGTCTCAACCTTTAAAGAAGCCTTGAATTGGCTGATGACCGAAAGCACCAAGCGTCACAGCATCCAGCGATACAAAGGTCTCGGTGAGATGAACCCTGACCAGCTCTGGGAAACCACCATGGACCCAGACGTACGCCGCATGCTGAAAGTGCGTATCGAAGACGCCATTGCTGCTGATCAAATCTTCAACACACTTATGGGTGACGAAGTAGAACCGCGCCGTGACTTCATCGAAACCAACGCCTTGGCAGTGTCCAACCTCGACGTGTGATTTTTTGTAGGTGGGCAAAAATTAGTAGCTAGACACAAACCCCAGTAGAACGCGTATCTGCTGGGGTTTTTCTTTGCTGGATTTTGGCTTTAGGCAGGTGCTGGTGGATTATGGGTAGTTGATCGTTACGACATATGAGCCTGTTCGAATCGTCTCTCCGGCAGCGTCAATCAACAGGTACTCAGAAATATGCGGCTCGTCTTTGGTGATCGGCCGGGTGCGGACGCTATAGTTATTTGCAGCTGTAGACTTGATAAGTGGCCCTACTGCTTCCACCGCAAGATGCTCCTGCCCCATCGTTGAAGAACATCCATGCAATCTCAAGGTGAGATTGGTTGATACTTCCGCAAAGCATGGGGGCTCAACGATAGTGCCTGTGATTTGGATTGCGCTTGAAATCGATGCAGGGACTACAGAGCATGGAGCAACTAACAGGCATAGTCCAAGCACCAACGCCTTCATGTTCATTTAAGCGACTCCTTAGGTTTACTAAGAAGTGAGTCGTCAGCCTGAGCAAATACTTGAGAAAAAAATACCTAGGGTTATGCAAAACCAACTTTTGGTTGGGGGCAGAGATCGCAGATTAATCTGAGACACCCACAATCTATGAAGATCTAAAGCAAGGCGCTTGAGGGTGTCTCTTGAGGGGGATTGCTTAAAGTACTTACAGGGGCTGTTCCGGCGTTGAGGCTACAGCGCCCTCTTTCAAGCAACCGATATCTCGCTGGGCTTGGCTGACCCAGGCGAAAGCCCGGTCGTTGAGTTCGGCGATGGCGCGGGGGCCAGTGCCTTCGGCATGCATCGGCGCGCCAATGATGACCTGAATAGTGCCCGGCTTCTTACCCCAGCCTTCTTTTGGCCAGTACTTGCCGGCGTCGTGGGCAATCGGCAACACCGGTAAATTGGCGTTAACCGCAAGGGATGCACCGCCGCGTGAGAACTTGCCAATTTGCCCGGTTGGGATGCGCGTGCCTTCAGGAAATACCAGTACCCAGCAGCCAAGTTTGAGTCGCTCATGACCCTGTTTCGCAAGCTGCTTGAGCGCGGCCTTGGGGTTGCTGCGGTCGATTGCAATAGGCTTGAGCATGGCCATGGCCCAGCCGAAGAATGGCACGTACAACAGCTCACGCTTGAGTACTTGGCTGAGCGGCTCAAACAAGGCTGAAAGAAAGAACGTCTCCCAAGTGCTCTGGTGCTTGGAGAGGATTACACAAGGCGTTTCTGGGATATTCTCTAGGCCTTTGACTTCGTATTTGATACCGACCATGGCACTGGTTAGCCAAACTGCAAAGCGGCACCAGTTCTGGTTAACGAAGCGGTAACGCGCGCGAAATGGCAAAAACGGCACGATAAAGAAACTTAGGGTGCACCAGAGAAATGAACTGGTTGCCAGCAGGATGTAGAAGCAGAAAATATTGATGGCCCGCAGTATCGACATAAATGCATTTACCGTCGCGGGCAAGCCGCGTTTTATTGATTGAGTAGTTGCCTAGCAACTGCTGCTAGATCATCGAATATTAAGGTATTGGCAGGTAATCCTTTGGCCAGTGTGCGCTCGCCTTTGCCGGTTTTTACTAAAACGGGCTGACAATCGACGTTTGTGGCCGCTTGCAGGTCACCACTGCTATCACCCACGAACCATACGCCCTTTAGTTCTACCGCATAATGCTCGGCAATGCTGTGGAGCATGCCGGGTTTTGGTTTACGGCAGTTACAACCTTCGTCTGGACCATGCGGGCAATACATGATCAAGCCGATTTCACCGCCCTGCTCTGCCACAAGTTGGCGCATGCGTTGATGCATGGCATCAAGTTCAGCCATGCCATAGTAGCCGCGGCCAATGCCTGATTGATTGGTGGCCACAGCAATGGTCCAGCCAGCTTTGGATAAGTCAGCAATGGCCGTGATCGAACTGGGGATGGGAATCCATTCTTCAACGGATTTTATATACGCATCGGAGTCATGATTGATCACTCCGTCGCGGTCAAGAATGAGTAGCTTCATGGCGCATCTCTCAGGTGTTTTAAGCATCGCCACGCGGTATGGTTGCCAAGGCAACCACTACCGCGTGGCTAACAGGCATCAGCTCAGCGCTGAGATGTCTGCAACACCGAGGAACAAACCACGCAGCTTAGCCAGCAAGGCATAGCGGTTAGCACGAACGTTGGCATCTTCAGCGTTGACCAAAACGGTCTCGAAGAAGCTGTCTACAGGTGCGCGCAGCGTCGCCAGCTTGGCCAGCGCTTCGTTGTACATCCGTGCTTCAGCCAGCGGCTGTACAGCCTGCTCAGCTTGCTGAATCGCTGCGTTAAGGGCGAACTCGCTTGGCGTGTCGAAGTAATGCGCAGCGATGCTCTTGGCGATGTTGCCATCGGCTTTGCTAAGCAGGTTCGATACACGCTTGTTGGCTGCTGCGAGTGCTTCCGCCTCAGGCAGTTTGCGGAACGCTTGCACCGCTTGTACACGCTGGTCGAAGTCGAGTGGCGATACAGGGTTCACGGCGCGAACGGCCTGGTAAACCGCAACCTCAACACCTTGGTCCTCATAGCGAGCACGCAGACGGTCGAAGATAAACTCCTGCACCTGCGCAGTAAGGCCAGCTGGTTTGATTTTGCTACCGAATTGCTTGATCGCAAATTCGACGGCATCCGTTACATCCAACTCAAGTTGCTTCTCGATCAAGATGCGCAGAACGCCTAACGCGGCACGACGCAGTGCGTACGGGTCTTTGCTGCCGGTTGGCAGCATGCCAATACCGAAGATGCCCACCAGTGTGTCGAGCTTGTCTGCCAACGCAACCGCAGCGCCTGTCAGTGTGCTTGGTAATTCGGCACCCGCGCCGCGCGGCATGTACTGCTCATTAAGCGCCAAGGCAACGTCTTCGGCCTCACCGTCATGCTTGGCGTAGTAGTAGCCGGCGATACCCTGCATTTCTGGGAATTCGCCAACCATTTCACTGGCCAAGTCGCATTTGGACAGCAAGCCCGCCCGCCCTGCTCGCTTGGCATCGCCACCAATTTTTTCGGCGATGTAAGCAGCCAGTGCCGATACCCGCTGGGCTTTGTCGTAGACCGAGCCCAGCTGAGCTTGGAATACCACGTTAGCAAGACGCTGGTTAAAGGTTTCGAGTTTTTGCTTTTTGTCTTGCTTGAAGAAGAACTCAGCATCGGTCAGGCGTGGACGCACCACCTTCTCGTTACCCGAGATGATTTGCGTCGGGTCTTTGCTTTCGACGTTGGCCACGGTGATAAAACGCGGCAGCAATTTGCCCTCAGCATCGAGCAGGCAGAAGTACTTCTGGTTGTCCTGCATGGTGGTGATCAACGCTTCTTGCGGCACGTCAAGGAAGCGCTCTTCAAAGGAGCACACCAACGGCACTGGCCACTCGACCAACGCGCTGACTTCATCGAGCAGCGCAGGCGGCACGATTGCAGTACCGTTTTGTTCAGCAGCGAGTTGCTCGATACGCTTGCTGATTTGCTCGCGACGCTCGGCAAAGTCAGCGACTACATAAGCTTTGCGCAGGTCTTCGGCATAGTTAGCTGGTGCGCTGATTGCAACGTCAGTGTTGTGATGGAAACGGTGGCCACGGGAAACGCGACCAGCTGTTTGCGCAAGGATCTCGCAATCGAGCACGGTATCGCCAAACAGCATCACCAGCCATTGGCTTGGACGGACAAACTCGGTGCGCCGTGCGCCCCAGCGCATGCGCTTGGGAATCGGCAGGTCATTGAGTGAAGTTTCGACAATTTCAGGCAACAGTTGCGCGGCCTTTTTACCGGCAATGGTCTGGCTGAAGCGCAGCTTAGGCCCGCTGGCATCTATTTCAGACAGGTCCACGCAGCACTTGTTGGCGAACCCCAGTGCCGCTTGAGTCGGGTTCCCCTCGGCGTCGAATGCGGCTTTAACCGGCGGGCCGTCAAGGTTCATGACGCGGTCAGGTTGCTCTGTGTCGAGTTGCTCAACCAGTACTGCTAAACGACGTGGCGCAGCGTAGTAACGGGCTTTGGCGTAGTTCAGGCCGGCAGCCTTGAGGCCTTTTTCAATCCCGGACAAGAACGACTCGCCCAGGTTTTTCAGGGCTTTTGGCGGCAGTTCTTCAGTGCCCAGTTCTACCAGAAAGTCTTGTGCACTCATTCTGCTGCCTCCAGCTTAGCCAGTACTTCATCACGCAATTCAAGGGTGGCGAGCGGGAAGCCGAGCTTGGCCCGAGCTTGCAAGTAGCTTTGGGCTACGGCGCGAGCCAGTGCCCTTACACGCAGGATGTATTGCTGACGCGCCGTTACCGAGATCGCCCGGCGCGCATCGAGCAAGTTGAAGGTGTGCGATGCCTTGAGCACCATTTCATAGGTCGGCAGCGGCAACTCAAGCTCGATCAGGCGGTTGGCTTCAGACTCATAGAAGTCGAACAGCTCAAACAGTTTTTCAACATTGGCGTGCTCGAAGTTATAGGTCGACTGCTCAACTTCGTTCTGGTGGAACACGTCGCCATAGGTGACTTTACCGAATGGGCCATCAGCCCATACCAGGTCATACACCGAGTCAACGCCCTGGATGTACATGGCTAGGCGCTCAAGGCCGTAGGTGATCTCGCCCGTTACCGGATAGCACTCAATGCCACCGACTTGCTGGAAGTAAGTGAATTGGGTGACTTCCATACCGTTGAGCCAGATTTCCCAACCCAGACCCCAGGCACCCAGTGTTGGCGACTCCCAGTTGTCTTCAACGAAGCGAATATCGTGCACCAGTGGGTCAATACCAATGGCTTGTAGCGAACCCAGATACAACTCCTGAAAGTTCTCCGGGTTTGGTTTCAAGACCACCTGAAACTGGTAGTAATGCTGAAGGCGGTTTGGGTTCTCACCGTAACGGCCATCAGCCGGACGGCGGCTGGGCTGCACATAGGCGGCGTTCCAAGTCTCAGGACCGATGGCACGCAAGAATGTAGCGGTGTGGAAAGTGCCAGCACCGACTTCCATATCGTATGGCTGCAAGACAACGCAGCCCTGCTCTGCCCAGTATTTCTGTAGGGCGAGAATCAAATCTTGGAAGGTGCGCACGGCAGGCGTAGTCTGGCTCACGAAAAATTCACCTGTTTTGGCTGCGACAGAAAGGGCGGGAGTATACCGCAAAGCACGTAGCCTAGACTCGCTGCGGGGGTGTTGATTTTACCCGGTAGCGCTGCTCGCGACGAAACGTCAACTGACCCAAGGGATTGCCTTATGACGCGTTGTTTCTGGTGTTCTGAAGATCCGCTGTACATGGCCTACCACGATGAAGAATGGGGGGTGCCCTTAACTGACCCCGATAAACTCTTTGAGTTGCTGATGCTTGAGGGTTTTCAGGCCGGCTTGTCATGGATCACTGTGCTGAAAAAGCGTGAACGCTATCGCCAAGTGCTGCATGGCTTTGACGTAAAACGCCTTGCCACGTTGACTGATGATGAAATTGAAGTGCTGATGCAAGACCCCGGCATCGTGCGTAATCGCCTTAAGCTCAAGGCGGTTCGGCAAAATGCACAGGCTTGGCTGAAGCTCGATGACCCGTCCAACTTCCTCTGGTCCTTTGTCGGGGGTAAGCCGCTGGTCAATCATTTCAGCGAGCGAGGCCAAGTCCCCGCCATTACTCCGCCAGCCGAAGCCATGAGCAAAGCCCTGAAAAAAGCAGGGTTTAACTTTGTCGGGCCAACCATTTGCTATGCCTTTATGCAGGCCAGCGGCATGGTGATGGATCACACCACAGACTGCTTTCGTTACACCCAGCTGACTAAAGCCTGAGTCGTAAATAAGCGTGCGGCTGTTTAGGGCGGTACAATAGCTCTTTTGATCTCAGGGGAGTGGCCTGTGGAGAAGTTCAAAGGTGCACTGGTTGTAGGCTTTCTGCGCTTGTTTGCCCTGCTGCCATGGCGTGCAGTGCAAGCGACCGGTGCGGCAATCGGCTGGTTGATGTACAAGCTGCCTAACGGCTCTCGTGAAGTCGCCAGCACTAACCTGAAGAAGTGCTTTCCGGAGTTGGATGACGCTGCGCATCAGAAACTACTCGCTGATGCCTTGCAGGGCATCAGCCAAACCCTGACAGAAAGCGCCTGCGCATGGATCTGGCCGGCGCAGAAGTCGCTTGGTTTGATCCGAGAAGTTGAAGGCCTTGAAGTGCTTGAGCAAGCCCTTGCTTCAGGAAAAGGCGTGGTTGGTATCACCAGCCACTTGGGCAACTGGGAAGTGCTTAATCACTTCTATTGCTCACAATGTAAACCAATCATCTTTTATCGCCCGCCTAAGCTCAAAGCGGTGGATGACTTGCTGCAGAAGCAGCGCGTGCAAATGGGTAATCGCGTAGCCGCCTCGACCAAAGAGGGAATCCTCAGTGTGGTAAAAGAGGTTCGCAAAGGCGGATCAGTGGGAATTCCAGCGGACCCGGAGCCGAGTCTTTCCAGCGGTGTATTCGTACCCTTTCTGGGAACTGTGGCCCTGACAAGCAAGTTTGTGCCTAACATGCTCACCGGCGGCAAAGCAGTTGGTGTGTTCTTGCACGCGCTGCGCCTTGATGACGGCAGCGGCTACAAAGTGATTCTGGAAGCGGCACCCGAAGCGATGTACAGCGAAGATATTACGGTGGGTGTGGCTGCGATGAGTGAAGTTATTGGCCGCTATGTACGGGCTTATCCGAGCCAGTACATGTGGACCATGAAGCGCTTCAAAAAGCGTCCTGAGGGCGAAGCCAAGTGGTACTGACGGCTCTTTCATGAAGGTGAAAAGGCGCAAGTAGAGCGCCTTTTTGCATTTAGCGACTGGCCATTCTTGGCTTTTAAGCTATTAAGAAGGGCAAACATATATAAATTGAGGGTTGCCAGAACAATGTCGAACAACCGCCAGCATCCGCGTACCACGATGAAGTGCATGATCAAAATCAGTCACCCCAGTTTTGGTGATGTTGTGGCGCAGACTCGCGATCTCTCCGACGGTGGTGTCTATGTGAAGCACGACGATTTGCTCGCGCTAAAACTAGGCGATCAGGTCAGCGGTCAAGTCCAGGGAATGCCGATTGAAGCACCTGTATTGCAGATGGTAGTGACCCGTGTTGATGCAGAAGGTGTGGGACTACGCTTCGTCACCGAATGACCAACTATCAGTAAATCGCTTAAAACCTATCTTGTGAGTCAAGTATTGGTTAGAATACGCCGCGCTGCATAACGCGTGGCGTTCTAGAAATGGGTTCCCTCACCCCATAAACTTAAAAAGGCTCACATGAACACGACTTTGACTTCGATTCGCCGACCGGCTTTGGTTGCGCTAATCGCCTTTCACATCCTGATTATCATCGCCAGTAACTACCTGGTGCAGTTGCCGATCACTATTTTCGGCTGGCACACCACCTGGGGCGCATTCAGCTTTCCGTTTATTTTTCTCGCCACAGACCTGACTGTACGTCTGTTGGGCAAGGCCCCGGCACGTAAGGTTATTGCGCGGGTTATGCTGCCAGCGCTGATTGCCTCGTATGTTGTCTCAGTGCTGTTTAAAGACGGCGCATTCTCAGGCTTTGCTGCCTTGCAGGAATTCAACGTATTCGTCGGTCGCATTGCCTTGGCCAGTTTCTGCGCTTATGTGCTGGGCCAATTGCTGGACATTCAGGTATTCGACCGCATGCGCCGACTGCGCCAGTGGTGGGTCGCTCCGACTGCCTCAACGATTCTGGGGAATCTGCTCGACACCTTTGTGTTTTTCTCCATTGCCTTTTGGCAAAGCAGCGATCCCTTCATGGCGGAGCATTGGGTCGAGATCGCCAGCGTCGACTATGCGATCAAACTGACGGTGAGCCTGGTGCTGTTTGTGCCGCTCTATGGTGTTTTGCTCGGTGCTATTGCCCGCTTACTTCAAGGGCGTGCAGCAGTAGCGAACTAGGCAAGCATCGAAAAAGCCCGGCGCGGGGAAACCATCGCCGGGCTTTTTCGTGACTGATTGAGGCTCAAGACGGGCTGTTTTGCTTATCCAGCTTGCGCAAAAACACGCCCATTTCCCTCTCGGCTTGCTTATCACCATGGGCTTGAGCAGCGGTTATGCCCTGCTCCCATGCCATGCGTGCGGCTTCAGGCTGGTCGCTATTGAGCAACGCCTTGCCCAGTAGCTTCCAAGCGGCTGAGTACTTGGGGTCTAGCTCAACACAGCGTTGCAAATGCTCGGCCGCCATTGCTGGGTCACCGGCATCGAGGTAACCCTTACCCAAACCGAAGCGCAGCAGTGAGTTATCCACACCCTTGGCGAGCATTTTTTCCAGTGACTCAAGCATACGACCTCTTGCCGTCAGGCACAGTTATCCACAGCGGGTCAGAAGAAGGTCAGCCCGACCTGGAACAAGCTCTCTGCATCGCGGATGTACTTCTTGTCGACCAAGAACAAAATCACATGGTCGCCGCTCTGGATCATGGTGTTGTCGTGGGCGATCAGCACTTCCTCATCACGAATGACCGCGCCGATGGTGGTGCCCGGTGGCAGGTTTATATTGCCGATCTCGCGCCCAACCACTTTGCTCGACTTGGCGTCGCCGTGGGCAATCATTTCGATTGCCTCTGCAGCGCCGCGGCGTAGTGAGTGCACGCTTTCGATATCGCCACGGCGTACGTGGGTGAGCAAGGTGCCGATGGTTGCCAGCTGTGGGCTGATGGCGATATCGATATCACCGCCCTGAACCAGATCAACGTAGGCCGGGTTGTTGATAATGGTCATCACCTTGCGTGCGCCCATGCGTTTGGCCAACAAGGACGACATGATGTTGGCTTCGTCGTCGTTGGTCAGCGCGAGGAAGATGTCAGCATCATTGATGTTTTCTTCGACCAGTAAATCACGATCAGAGGCGCTGCCCTGCAGGACAATGGTGCTGTCCAGGGTTTCCGAGAGATAGCGGCAGCGCGCAGGGTTCATCTCGATAATCTTGACCTGATAGCGACTTTCGATGGCCTCTGCCAGGCGTTCACCAATATGGCCTCCCCCGGCAATAACGATCTTCTTGTAGCTGTCTTCAAGGCGGCGCATCTCGCTCATTACGGCACGGATATGCGCTTTGGCGGCGATGAAAAACACCTCATCGTCCGCTTCGATAATGGTGTCACCCTTGGGCATGATCGGCCGGTTACGACGGAAAATCGCAGCAACGCGGGTGTCGACGTTAGGCATGTGTTCGCGCAGTTGGCGCAGCTGTTGGCCCACTAGCGGGCCGCCGTAATAGGCTTTGACTGCGACCAGCTGTGCTTTGCCTTCAGCGAAGTCGATAACCTGCAGCGCGCCTGGGTATTCGATCAGGCGCTTGATGTAGTTGGTGACGACCTGCTCAGGGCTGATCAGCACATCAACGGGAATGGCTTCATTGTCGAACAGGCCACTGCGGGTCAGATAGGCCGCTTCGCGCACGCGGGCAATCTTGGTCGGCGTATGAAACAAGGTGTAGGCGACCTGACAGGCGATCATGTTGATTTCGTCGCTATTGGTCACGGCGACCAACATGTCGGCATCTTCGGCTCCCGCCTGACGCAAAACAGTTGGGAATGAGCCGCGGCCTTGTACGGTGCGAATATCCAGGCGATCACCCAGATCACGCAAGCGGTCGCCGTCCGTGTCGACCACTGTGATGTCATTGGCTTCGCTGGCCAAGTGTTCTGCCAGTGTGCCGCCAACCTGCCCGGCACCAAGAATGATGATTTTCATCGGATTCCTTCCTCAGCCGCGGGGTGTCGCGGCGATCTTGATCAGCTTGGCATAGTAAAAACCGTCATGACCATCTTCTTGTGCAAGCAATTGGCGGCCATGGGGCTGTGGCAGGCCAAATGGCCCGGCAATATCGAGTTCGCGTGCGCCGGGTGTGCGCGCCAAGAAGGCTTCGATCACCTGGGTGTTTTCTGTCGGTAAAGTCGAGCAGGTTGCGTAAAGCATAATGCCGCCGACCGCCAGAGTTGGCCACAAAGCATCGAGCAACTCGCCCTGCAAGGTTGCCAGCGCGGGGATATCGTCTGCTTGACGGGCGATTTTGATATCGGGATGGCGGCGGATAACGCCAGTCGCTGAACAGGGTGCATCAAGCAGAATGCGCTGGAAGGGCTGACCGTCCCACCACTTATCCACAGCCCGGCCGTCGGCAGCGATCAATTCGGCATCTAACTTCAAGCGGGTCAGATTTTCGCGCACTCGCACCAGGCGTTTGGGCTCCAGATCAATGGCCACAACGCCTGCCAGCGCTGGCTCGGCTTCGAGAATGTGGCAGGTTTTGCCGCCCGGTGCGCAGCAAGCATCAAGCACTCTCTGGCCCGGCGCGAGATCGAGCAAGTCGGCAGCCAGCTGCGCAGCTTCATCTTGCACGCTAACCCGGCCTTCAGCGAAACCGGGCAAGGTGGTGACGTCGCAGGCTTGGCTCAGGCGAATGCCATCGCGGCTGAAGGTACAGGCCGTGGATTCAATCCCTGCCGCTTGCAGTTCTGCCAGGTAAGCATCACGACTGCCATGACGCCGATTGACTCGCAGTATCAAAGGTGGATGGGCATTATTGGCGGCGCAGATGGCTTCCCAGTGTTCCGGCCAAAAGGCTTTAAGGGATTTTTGCAGCCAGCGTGGATGGGCAGTACGCACCATCGGGTCGCGCTGCATTTCGGCCAATAACGGCTCGGCCTCACGCTGGGCGCGGCGCAACACGGCATTGAGCAGGCCTTTGGCCCAGGGTTTTTTCAGTTTATCGGCGCAGCCTACGGTTTCACCCAGTGCAGCATGTGCTGGAATGCGCGTGTAGAGCAGTTGATAAAGGCCAACCAGCAGCAGGGCTTCAACGTCTTTATCCGCCGCTTTAAAAGGTTTTTGCAGGAGTTTCTCGGCCAACGCCGATAACCGCGGCTGCCAACGCGCAGCCCCAAAGGCCAGCTCTTGAGTAAGGCCACGGTCGCGTGGCTCAACCTTATCCAACTGCGGCGGCAAGCTACTGGCTAACGAGGCCTTGCCAGAAAGCACAGCACTCAGTGCGTTGGCGGCGGCGAGACGCGGATTCATCGGTGAGCCCTCATCAAACCAGTACCGCGCCAACGCTGAATTGGTCGCGGCGGCTGTTGTACAGGTCAGCGAAGCCGAGTGCTTTACCGCCTGGCAATTGCAGGCGTGTGAGTAGAAGCGCGCCAGTGCCACACGCTACGGTCAGGCCTTGCTTGCTGGCGTCGAGGATTGTTCCAGGCACCCCATTGCCTTCACTGCACTCAGCGCTGAGCACCTTGATCGGCGCTCCATTGAGGGTGCTGTGACAGATTGGCGTCGGGTTGAATGCCCGAATCAGGCGTTGCAACTCATCAGCAGGACGCGTCCAGTCGATGCGTGCTTGTTCCTTGTTGAGCTTGTGCGCGTAGGTGGCCAGGCTGTCGTCTTGGACTTCACCAACCAGCGTGCCTGCGGCTAAACCGTTAATCGCCTCAAGCACTGCAACGGGACCGATACTGGCAAGGCGATCATGCAAACTGCCACCGGTGTCATCGTCACTAATTGCGGTATTCACCTTGAGTAGCATTGGGCCGGTATCGAGCCCTGCTTCCATCTGCATCACGGTTACGCCGGATTCAGCATCGCCGGCCTCAATCGCCCGCTGGATCGGCGCAGCGCCTCGCCAGCGTGGCAGCAATGAGGCATGGCTGTTGATGCAGCCTAAGCGCGGGGTGTCGAGTACCGCTTGCGGCAGGATCAAGCCGTAGGCGACCACCACCATCAGGTCTGCTTGCAGGTCAGCCAACTGTGCTTGGGCGTCGCTGTCGCGCAGGGTTTGGGGTTGAAACACCGGTATTTCATGTTGCAAGGCGAGTTGCTTGACCGGGCTCGGCATCAGTTTTTGCCCGCGCCCGGAAGGTCGATCAGGCTGGGTGTACACAGCGACGATCTGGTGCTCAGTGCCAAGCAACGCTTTGAGGTGTTCGGCGGAAAATTCCGGGGTGCCAGCAAAAATGATGCGTAAAGAGTCAGTCATAAGGTCTCGTCAAGCTCAGGCAAGTGGCACTTGTGCCCTCGCCTGGCAGCAATAAAAAGGCTTGCCGCAGCAAGCCTTTGAGTGTCGTCGATCAAGCTTGTTGGCGGTGCTGCTTTTCAAGCTTCTTTTTAATCCGGTCACGTTTGAGCGTAGACAGGTAATCGACAAACAGTTTGCCGTTCAGGTGGTCGCACTCGTGCTGAATGCACACGGCGAGTAAGCCTTCGGCAATTAGCTCGTAGGGTTTGCCATCGCGATCAAGGGCTTTGACCTTAACTTTTTGCGGGCGGTCGACATTCTCGTAAAAACCGGGAACCGACAGGCAACCTTCCTGATATTGATCCATCTCTTCGGTCAGCGACTCGAACTCGGGGTTGATAAAAACCCGTGGTTCAGAGCGATCTTCAGACAGATCCATAACCACCAAACGCTTATGAACATTGACTTGCGTGGCAGCAAGACCGATACCTGGCGCTTCGTACATGGTTTCGAACATGTCGTCGATTAGCTGACGCAAAGCGTCATCGACTACGTCCACTGGTTTAGCAATGGTGCGTAAACGTGGATCAGGAAATTCGAGGATGTTTAATATCGCCATATGAGTTGTGTGATGCACTTGTGGAATAAAGTCAAAATCCGCTGCTAAGATGATGAGCAGCATGGAAAAGCGGCCTATTGCCGCATTTCTATTGGGGTTAGGTTGCAGCGCTAGGGCGCTTCACAGAAGACACATAATAAAGGGATTCACCGCATGAGGAAATCACTACTCGCTATGCTGCTACTTGCAGTTAGCGGTTTGGCCCAGGCAGATGTGCAACTAAAGGACGGTCATCCGGATCGTTACACAGTGGTCAAGGGCGATACTCTATGGGATATCTCCGGTAGATTCCTGCGTGAACCCTGGAAGTGGCCAGAGATTTGGCACGCTAACCCACAGGTCGAAAACCCGCACCTGATCTACCCTGGCGATACGTTGAGTCTGGTTTATGTCGATGGTCAGCCACGTTTGGTACTTAATCGTGGGGCATCACGCGGCACCATCAAACTGTCGCCAAAAGTGCGCAGCACGCCAATGGCTGAAGCGATTCCGGCAATTCCGCTCGAAGCCATCAACAGCTTCTTGCTGTACAACCGCATTGTTGATGATCCAAAAGATTTCGAGCGTGCGCCTTATATCGTTGCCGGCGATGCCGAGCGCGTTGTGAGTGGCGCGGGTGACCGTATTTACGCACGCGGTAAGTTCAGCACCGCGACCCCGAATTACGGGATTTTCCGTCAGGGTAAAAGCTATTTCGATCCTGAAACCAAAGAGTTTCTAGGGATCAATGCGGATGACATCGGTGGTGGTGAGATTGTTGCCGAAGAAGGTGACATTGGCACCATGGAGCTACGCCGCAGCACCCAAGAAGTGCGCAATGGCGATCGTCTGTTTGTTAACGAAGAACGGGCAATCAACTCGACATTTATGCCGAGTGAGCCTGCGGGTGATGTCAAAGGCTTGATCATCGACGTACCGCGTGGGGTCAATCAGATCGGCCAGTTTGATGTGGTGACTATCAACAAGGGCGTCCGTGACGGTCTGGTTGTGGGGAACGTGCTCGCCGTCTACAAGACGGGTGAAACCGTACGTGACCGCGTAACAGGCGACTCGGTGAAAATTCCCGACGAGCGCGCAGGTTTGATGATGGTGTTCCGCACCTACAATAAGCTCAGCTACGGCTTGATCTTGCATGCCAGCCGCAACCTGGCGGTACTCGACAAAGTGCGTAACCCGTAACATCCAAAGGCCCAGTATTTACTGGGCCTTTAAGCCATACGCATAGGCGTATGGCGCGACCGATCAAGGATGATCAGTATGTCGCCACACCTTAGCTCAAAGGCTGCGCCCTCTCCTGCCGAACTCGAAGCACGCATCCGTTTGCATTGCCTGCCTGAACTCGGACCTAAACGTTTCCATAAACTGCTCAGTGCCTTCGACTCAGCCTCCTCTGCGCTCAGTGCACCCGCCTCTGCCTGGCGTGCGCTTGGTTTGCCGCAAGCCAGCAGTGATGCCCGGCGCAATAGCGATGTGCGTGAGCAGGTCGGTGCCACCTTGCATTGGTTGGATGAGCCTGAAAATCAACTGATCATGTGGGACTCAACTCAGTACCCGGCACTTTTGGCTGAGCTCAGTGATGCGCCGCCGTTGTTATTTGCTAGGGGTGATGCCGGCTTGCTGGAGCGGCCGCAATTAGCCATGGTTGGCAGCCGCCGTGCATCAAAACCCGGCTTAGCCACGGCGCAAAGTTTTGCCAGGCACTTGGCAGCGGGTGGTTTTGTTATCACCAGTGGCTTGGCCTTGGGGATTGATGGCGCAGCGCATCAGGGTGCGCTGGACGCACAGGGTAAAACGGTTGCAGTGTTAGGCACTGGCTTGCAGCACATCTACCCTGCCCGACACCGTCAACTGGCTGCCGATATCGTCGCGGGTGGCGGTGTGCTGGTTTCAGAATTACCCCTGAACAGCCCCGCTCATGCGAGTAACTTTCCCAGACGCAATCGCATCATCAGCGGCTTATCTCTGGGTGTATTGGTGGTTGAAGCCAGCCCCTCAAGTGGTTCGTTAATCACGGCACGTCTGGCCGCCGAGCAAGGCCGCGAGGTGTATGCGATTCCCGGTTCAATTCATCATCCGGGTGCCCGTGGTTGTCATCAATTGATTCGCGACGGTGCGACTCTGGTTGAGAGCATTGAGCATATTCTCGAGGCATTACGTGGTTGGCAGCATGGCGCTGTATCTGTTGAGCCTGCAGTGCTGGTCAGCCACCCTTTGCTCGACCTGTTATTCGCCGCGCCGCAAAGCAGTGAAGCCTTGGTGGTTGCCAGCGGTTGGCCGCTATCACAAGTGCTCGCAGCATTAACCGAGCTTGAGTTGGAGGGCCGCGTCAGCTGCGACGCTGGTCGTTGGTATGCAATATAGGACGCGCGAACACAGCAAAACGCCAACAGCATTTGGCATTTTCTGCAAAACCTTCCGGGATTCCGTAGGGATTCCTTAGTCAATTATTATCCGGCTTAGATACACTGCGCAGCATGAGTTAAATGGAGCACGATGGATGGTCAATAACTGGCAGGTACGGCAAGCCGCGCGGGTGGTGTTGCAAGGGGGCGTTATTGCCTATCCGACTGAGGCTGTCTGGGGGCTGGGTTGCGATCCCTTTGATGAATTGGCGGTTGCGCGCCTGCTGGCGCTGAAAAATCGGCCGATGCATAAAGGCCTGATTCTGGTCGCCGACAATATTCGGCAGTTCGATTTCTTGATTGAAGACTTGCCCGATATCTGGCAAGACCGCTTGGCCAGTATGTGGCCGGGGCCGACCACCTGGCTGGTGCCCCATCAGGACCGTTTACCTGAATGGATTACTGGCGAGCACAACAGTGTTGCCCTGCGTGTCAGCGATCACCCGCTGGTGCGTGAGCTCTGTGCCCTCACCGGCCCGCTGGTTTCAACATCCGCCAACCCTGCTGGTCGTCCTGCGGCGCGCAGTCGTTTGCGCATTGAGCAGTATTTCCCCGGCCAGCTCGACAAAGTGTTGAATGGCGCTTTGGGTGGCCGCAAGAATCCGAGTCTTATTCGCGACTTGATCAGTGGCGACGTGGTACGCCCTTCCTAAGAGAGCCACTCGCTCAGTTGCCTGAGCGAGTGCGATTACATGGGCTACGGCAACAAAATCGTCGAGCCAGTGGTTTGGCGGGCGCTCAAGGCAATTTGTGCCTGCGCGGCTTCTGCCAAGGCATAACGTTGGCTGATCTCAACCTCCAGCTTGCCACTGGTGATCATGTCGAAGAGCTCATCAGCCATGGCCTGTAGGCGCTCAGGGGTGTCGGCGTAATGCGCCAGGGTTGGCCGGGTGACAAACAACGCGCCTTTTTGCGCCAGAATCCCCAGGTTCACTCCGCTAACTGCGCCTGAGGCGTTGCCGAAGCTAACCAGCAACCCGCGCGGGGCTACGCAGTCGAGCGAGGTTGCCCAGGTGTCTTTGCCGACACCGTCATATACCACTGGGCACTTCTTGCCATCTGTGAGTTCGAGCACGCGCTCGGCGACATTCTCATGGCTGTAGTTGATGGTGGCCCAGGCGCCCTGCTGCATCGCTCGTTCGGCCTTTTCTTCGGTGCTGACGGTGCCGATAAGCTTGACGCCCAGCGCCTTGGCCCACTGGCAGGCGAAAGAGCCAACACCGCCTGCGGCGGCATGAAACAGAACGGTTTCGCCGCCTTGCAAGGCAAAGGTCTGGCGCAGCAAGTACTGCACAGTAAGGCCTTTGAGCATGACCGCAGCAGCTTGCTCAAAGCTGATTGCGTCAGGCAACTTCACCAGTTTACCGGCAGGTAATACATGCAGTTGGCTGTAAGCCCCCAGCGGCCCTGTGGCGTATGCGACGCGATCACCCACTTGAAATTGAGTGACGCCCTCGCCGAGTGCCTCAACGATTCCTGCACCCTCAGTGCCCAAGCTCGATGGTAAGGCCGGTGGCTGATACAGACCGCTGCGGAAATAGGTGTCGATAAAGTTAAGGCCAATGGCCTTGTTCTGCACGCGAACTTCACCGGCACCCGGTGCGGCAGGTTGATGGTCAACAAACTCGAGGACTTCTGGGCCGCCGTGACTGCTAAATTGTATGCGCTTGGACATTCCTGGCTCCGTATCAAAGTTATTTGTTAGTTGCCTAATGATGCACCTGGACGCATGTTTTGGCATCCGTTGAACGCCATCTATCGTCGAATTGACTCGAGTCAACTGCGATCACTGGGGTGCAAATGGTATGCTGGCCGCCGATTTCGTCGCACAACCAAAGTCGTGTGGCTTAACCCGCTTTTCAAGGTGGCTCCGTGAGTGATCGTACTGAGGCCGTAAAAGCCTATTTGCTTGATCTGCAAGACCGTATTTGTTCAGCCCTGCAAGCTGAAGATAGCAGCAGTCAATTCATCGAAGATGCCTGGCAGCGTCCGGCCGGCGGTGGTGGTCGCACGCGGGTAATCGAGAACGGTGACTTGATCGAAAAAGGTGGGGTCAACTTTTCTCATGTATTCGGCACCGGCCTGCCACCTTCTGCCAGTGCCCATCGTCCAGAGCTTGCAGGTCGCGGTTTTGAGGCCATGGGTGTGTCGCTGGTGATCCACCCCAATAACCCCCATGTACCGACGTCACATGCGAATGTGCGGTTTTTCATTGCCGAGAAAGAAGGTGAGGAAGCGGTCTGGTGGTTTGGTGGCGGTTTTGATTTGACCCCTTATTACGCCAACGAAGAAGACTGTGTGCACTGGCATCGCGTTGCGCAAAAGGCTTGCGAGCCGTTCGGCGCTGATGTCTATCCGCGTTATAAGGAATGGTGTGATCGCTACTTCCACATCAAGCACCGCAACGAGCCGCGGGGCATCGGCGGGCTGTTCTTTGATGATTTGAATGAATGGGACTTTGACACCAGCTTTGCCTTCTTGCGTGCCATCGGCGATGCCTACCTTGAGGCCTATTTGCCTATCGTGCAGCGCCGCAAGGCCATGGCATACACTGAGCAACAGCGCGAGTTTCAGGCGTTTCGCCGGGGTCGCTATGTTGAGTTCAACCTGGTCTACGACCGTGGCACGCTGTTTGGCTTGCAGTCCGGTGGGCGCACCGAGTCGATCCTGATGTCGCTGCCGCCCCATGTGCGCTGGGGCTATGACTGGAAAGCTGAGCCGGGTACCGAAGAAGCGCGTTTGACTGAGTATTACCTGACCGACCGAGACTGGCTGGCCAGCGCTTGAACATTATCGGGCAAGGACGCATCACCGCTTTGCTGGCAGCCTTAGCGCTGCTAGCGGGTTGTTCGACGGCTCCGCCAAGAGATCAAAACAACCTGTGCAATATTTACCGTGAGTACCCTGATTGGTACGAAGACTCGCTGGATATGCAAGACGCCTATGGCACGCCGATGAATGTGGCGATGGCAATTATCAAGCAAGAAAGCAGCTTTGTTGAGGATGCTTTGCCGCCCCGGGCGTATTTGCTCTGGGTGATTCCGTGGGGACGGGTCAGTTCGGCATACGGTTATGCACAGGCGCAGGATCCTGTTTGGGGTGAGTATAAAGACCAGACGGGCAACGGCGGCTCGCGTGACGATTTTGAAGATGCGATCATGTTTGTCGGCTGGTATACCAACGTAACGCAGCGCACGTTGGGCGTGTCTAAGTGGGACGCGTACAATCAGTACTTGGCCTATCACGAAGGACGCGGCGGCTATAGCCGCGGCACCTATCGCAGTAAGCCCTGGTTGATGCAAGTCGCGCGAAAAGTCGAACAGCAAGCAAAGAACTATGGCTGGCAACTGAAACAGTGCCGGGCCGAATTGGAGAGCAATCGCAGTTGGTGGTAACCCTTTTCTGCGTGATTGACAGACGTTAACAGCGGCACAAGCAAGGATTTCAACATGGACCGTTACGGCGTATTCGGTAACCCAATCGGCCACAGCAAGTCGCCTTTGATTCACAGGTTGTTTGCCGAGCAAACCAATCAACAGCTGAGCTATGAGAGCCTGCTGGCACCCCTCGATGGTTTTAGTGAGTTTGCCCAAGCGTTCTTCAGTGAAGGTAAAGGTGCCAACGTTACTGTGCCGTTTAAAGAACAGGCATTTGCTCTGGCAGACAGCTTGTCTGCGCGGGCCAAGCGCGCGGGTGCAGTTAATACGTTGAAGAAGCTGTTAGACGGCACGCTGGTGGGTGATAACACCGATGGAGCCGGGTTGGTGCGCGATCTGCAGATCAATGCCGGGTTCTTTCTGCGGGGTAAACGCATTCTAGTCTTGGGCGCTGGCGGCGCGGTAAGGGGCATTATCGAACCCTTTATGGCTGAACAGCCAAACAGCCTGGTTATCGCCAATCGCACCGTAGAAAAGGCCGAACATTTGGCCCGGCAGTTCGCTGATTTAGGTCCAATTGTGGCCAGTGGTTTTGATTGGATTGATGCTCCGGTAGATTTGATAGTCAACGGCACATCCGCCAGCTTGGCAGGCGACGTGCCGCCAATTGCAGGCAGTTTGATCAAGCCCGGTCACACGGTTTGCTATGACATGATGTATGGCAATGAGGCCACCGCGTTTAATCGTTGGGCCGCCGAACAGGGTGCTGCTCGTACCATTGATGGTTTGGGGATGTTGGTCGAGCAAGCTGCCGAAGCGTTCTTTGTGTGGCGCGGTGTGCGCCCGTCAACTGCGCCGGTTCTGGCTGAGCTACGACGCTTGCTGGCGCAGTGAAGCCTGCCGCCATTGGCTTAGTCTTCGAACACCACCGGGCACTGCTCCGCGCCCTCTAACTTCTGGATCTCTTCGATTACCTGTGGCCGGGCGCGGCGTATGATCAAATTGCGCTTTTGCCCGCGCAGGCGCCTGGCTTCTTGATGAAGCATCTCAATCCCGGCGTAATCAATAAAATTGACGTGGTGGGCATCAATAATCACCCGCTCGCCACGGCTGCGCTGAATGATCTGCTGCAGGTAGTGGCACGCGCCAAAGAAGATCGAACCTTCAACGCGCAATAATTCTTCATCACCGTCTTGCCAGAACTTCACCCTCGGTTGGGAGGTGCGTTTCAGGTAGAAAAACAGCGATGCCAGGACGCCGGCATAGATTGCCGTCTGCAACTCCATTATCAAGGTTGCAGTCAGGGTTAAGAGCATCACCAAGAACTCGGAACGGCTGACCCGATAGAGCGCTTTAACCCCAGCGATATCCATTAAACCCCAGCAGATCAGCAGAATGCCTGCTGCCATACAGGGCAGTGGTATGTGCTCAATCAACTGTGCCCCGAACAACGCAAACAGTCCCACCAGAATGGCCGAGAACACCCCGGCCAGCGGCGAGCGTGCGCCCGCCTGAAGGTTCAGGGCCGAGCGGGTAAATGAGCCTGCCGACAGCGAGCCAGAGAACCATGGGCCAATGATGTTCGATAAGCCTTGGGCGCGGACCTCTTGGTTGGCATCCAGGAACTGTTGTGATTTGGTCGCCAGCGAGCGGGCAATCGATAAGCTGGTGACTAGCCCGAGCATGCCGCACGCAATGGCTGCCGGAAGCAATTGCAGCACGCTTTCAAGGTCAAAATCGAGCACCACCAGTGGCGGCAGTTTGCCTTCGAATGCACTGACCAAGGTGATATGCCCGAGTTGCTGCGGCAGAGCGACTACCGCGAGGCTGCCGGCTACCAGGCTGATCAGCAGCGCCGGTCCACGGGGCCAGAACTGTTTGCATACAAGGCTTACAGCAATGGTGAATGCCGCCAGTGCCACCGAGCGCCAGTCACTCTCACCGAGGTGTTGGCCAATATTAACCAGTGAACTGAGGGCGGTTTTCTGGCTGGGAATATCGATGCCGAGCAGGTTGGGCAATTGCCCCAGTGCAATGACCAAGGCAGCACCCAAGGTAAAGCCCAGTACAACAGAATGTGAGACAAAGTTGACCAGTGCGCCAAAGCGCATCAGCCCAAGCGCCCACTGGAACAGTCCGGCGATAAAACTTAGCAGCAGGATCAGGGCGATAAAGTCATCGCTGCCAGGTTTGGCCAGTGGGCTGACGCTGGTGAACAAGACAATCGAGATTGCCGCCGTTGGCCCACAGATAAGATGCCATGACGAGCCCCAGAGTGAGGCAATAATTACCGGCACAATGGCTGCGTAAAGACCGTACTCGGGCGGCAGCCCGGCAATCAGTGCGTAAGCGATGGATTGTGGCAACGCCAGAATTGCGCCAGTCAAACCCACCAATGCGTCATTGCTCAAGGTTTCCCGGCTGGTGCTCGGCAGCCAGCGCAGAAACGGCAACAGGCTTTGCAAGCTGGGTCGGCGCATTCGCATCAGCGGAATCTGACGTCTGAGTTGCAGTGCATGGCAAACAGGGCCCCAAACAACTTATTGATGCGCATCAGTATGGCGTATTCCGGTGCAGCGAGTGGTGTTCGAATACATGGAATGTTAAATCGGCGACGGGCCTTGATGATTTAGGCCCGTCTGCTGAGTAAAGGATTACAGCTTGGCTTGCACCGCTTTAAGGCCATCGCCACCGTCGAGTGTTTTAACCCCGTCGAGCCAGCCTTTGACCACTTCGGGATTAGCGCTCATCCAGGCTTTGACCGCTTCAGTGTTGCTCGCTTGCTTGCTCAGGACTTTATCCATCACTGAGTTTTCCATCTCTTGAGTGAAGCTTAGATTGCTCAACAGCTTGCCAACATTTGGGCACTGCTGTGCATAACCCTTACGTGCGAGGGTGTTCACGCTTCCTGTTTCACCGAAGTAAGCTTCTCCACCCTTGAGGTATTTCATGTCGTACTGCACGTTCATCGGGTGCGGCGTCCAGCCGAGGAAGACGACGAATTGGTCGCGTTTTACTGCGCGACCAACCTGCACCAACATGGCTTGTTCGCTGGACTCAACCAGTTTCCAGTCCTTGAGGTTGAAGTCGTTGGTATCAATCATCTTGCGGATCGACTCGTTACCCGGTGAGCCAGAAGCGATACCGTAGAGCTTATGGTCGAACTTATCGGCAAACTTGTTCAGGTCAGCGAAGGTTTTCACCCCGGCGTCATAGGCGTAGGTCGGTACTGCCAGTGTGTATTCTGTGCCGCTGAGGTTTTGCTTGATGTTGTCGACTTTGCCATTGGCAACAAACTTGTCGTAGTTGCTCTGCTGGGCTGGCATCCAGTTGCCCATAAAGACATCAACCTGACCTTTTTGCAGGCCGGCGAAGATGATAGGTACTGCCAAGGTTTGAGTTTTGCTTTCATAACCAAGGCTGTCGAGGATAAAACTGGTGACGCCATTGGTTACGGCAATATCACTCCAGCCCGGATCACCTAGCTTTACTGTACTGCAGTTTGCGTCCTCTGCTTGGGCACCGATGCTAGCGGCCAATAACAGGCTACCTGCGAAAATGGGTGTGAGTGTTTTCATGCCTTCTCCTTTTTTATGGTTTTTCCTGCGTCAGCATTTAGCTGACGACAGGCAGTGATGGCAGTTCAATTTGATTTGGAAAAAGTCCTTGTTTGGTTTGTTATGCACCGACTTGAGGGTAACGTGCGCGCCGCTCGAGGTCGTCAAGGTCAATGTGGTTGCGCATATACTGCTGGCTGGCGTCGACCATCGGCTGGTGATCCCAGCTCTTGAGCTTGCCTTGGTTGAGTGCCTGCGCAACCAAGCGGCGGCGTCGTTGGCTGGCTAAGGTGGCACTGTGGATGGCCGGAATATCCCATTGGTTCCATGCTTCCTGAAGCAAACCTGAGAGTACCGCCTCATGGTCTTTGCTGTTGGCTAGGTTTTCACGTTCCAGTGGATCATTGCGTACATCGAACAGCATCAGCGGGTCGACTTCCGAGAAAATCAGTTTGAAGTCGCCACGGCGAATCATCATCAGCGGGCTGTTAGTGCCTTCAGCCATGTATTCGCCTAAGACGTGGTCGTGGCCAGAGCCGGTTTCCAGGTGTGGGAGCAGGGAGCGGCCATCGAGTGCTAAGTCTGGATTGACCTGGCCGCCCGCCAACTCGACGAAGGTCGGCAGTAAATCCATGGTTGAAACCGATTGGCTGATTCGCCGCGCGGCAAAGCGCTTGGGTGCGTGGATCAGCATGGGCACACGGGCAGACATTTCGTACCACTGCATTTTGTACCACAGGCCTCGCTCGCCGAGCATGTCCCCGTGATCGCCGGAAAAAACAATGATGGTGTTGTCGCCCAGGCCGCAGTCTTTGAGGGTTTTCAGTAACTTGCCGATGTTGCTATCGATATAACTGCAAGCCCCGTAATAGGCGCGTCGGGCATCTTTGATTTTGTCTTCTGGCAGGGGTTTATCCCAGAGGTCGATCACCTTCATCACGCGTTGTGCGTGGGGGTCTTGCTGATCCTGCTCGATAAACTGCTTAGGTAGATCAATATCGACGCCCTCGTACAGGTCCCAAAATTCGCGGGTTATGGTGTAGGGGTCATGGGGGTGAGTCATCGACACGGTCAGGCAGAAAGGTTGGTCTGCACCTGCGCGCACATGGTCGTATAAATATTGTTGGGCTTTAAATACCACCTCTTCGTCAAAGTCGAGTTGGTTGGTGCGCACACAAGGCCCGGCTTGCATCACCGACGACATGTTGTGGTACCAACTGAGGCGCTCATCGGGGGCATCCCAGTTTACCGACCAGCCGTAATCGGCCGGATAGATATCGCTGGTAAGGCGTTCCTCAAAGCCATGTAGCTGGTCTGGGCCACAGAAGTGCATCTTGCCCGACAAGGCGGTGCGATAACCCATCAAGCGCAAATAATGCGCATAGGTCGGCACATCAGCGGGCAGGTCTGAGGCGTTATCGTATGCGCCGATTTTGCTCGGCAATTGACCGCTGACCAAGGTAAATCGCGACGGCGCACACAAGGGGCTGTTGCAGTAGGCGGAGTCGAAAACCACTGCGGATTCAGCCAACTTCATCAGGTTCGGCATTTTAATCTGCGACTTGGCATCGTGCAGCGGAAGGATTGGCGCGGCCATTTGATCGGCCATGATGAAGAGAATGTTGGGTGCTGTCATGGCGGCCGGTATTCCATATATAAAATTTATGCGACATTGCTGTATCTATAATCAAGCCAACAAAAACTGGGGTAAACCCATATCAAACACATAGCTTGGATAACTTCAGCTTATGTATAACCGCTTCAATGACTTGTCTTTGGATGTGCTGCGGGTGTTTGAGTCCGCTGCCCGGCAGCTAAGTTTTACCGCTGCAGCCTCTGAGTTGGGCACCAGTCAGCCAGCCATAAGCCAGCAGATCAAACGCCTTGAACAGCGCTTGCATGTCCGGCTGTTTGACCGCGTGTACCGGGGTATTGTTCTGACCGAAGCCGGTGAGCATTTAATGCATTACGTGCAGGATGGTCTCAGTACCCTTGATGCGGGGCTGCAAGCGGTGACCTCGCAGCAGCAACATGAGGTGCTTCAGGTGGCAACGGACTTTGCCTTTGCCGCTTACTGGTTGATGCCGCGGCTAAAGCGCTTTAATCAGTTGTATCCAGAAGTGGATGTTAGCCTGCTCACGGGTGAACGGGATCTGGGAGCCTTATCCGCCGAAATTGATGTGGCAATTGTGTTTGGCGATGGCCGTGTGAAGAATGGCCAGAGCAAGCTGTTGTTTGCCGAAGAGGTTTACCCGGTATGCAGTGCGCAACTGCTCAAAGGCCATGCTCAACCGTTAACCTCAGCCATGTTGGCGCAATTACCTTTGTTGCATTTGCGCCCTGAAAGCCGTGCCAGCTGGTTGGATTGGCAAGGGTTGTTTACCGCTTTGGGGATTGTTGAAACGCCGAGCCCGGGCAGTCTGCGTTTTGACAACTACACTCTGTTGATCCAAGCAGCCATTGCCGGGCAAGGTGTGGCGATTGGCTGGCGTTATTTAGTCGATGAACTGCTTGAGCAGGGTTTGTTGTGTCGTCCCTGCGAAGGCGAAGCACGAACAGCGTTGGGCTATTATCTGGTGCTGCCTGAACGTAAACGCAGGCAACGCATAACCCAGCAGTTTGTGGACTGGCTACAGGGCGAGTTGGCCGCTGCTTAAACGTCCTTTGCTGACGAAAGGTAGGAACGTCATGAGGGATGGGGGCTCCAAGAACCCCAGATGAATTCCGTATACTTAGCGCGCTTGAACCTTGGGTTCAGGCTCTCTTCAACTTGCTCAGTGAGCTTCTCTTGAAAATTCGTCATTCGATAGTCAGTTTGTTGCTGGTATGCAGCAGCGTTGTAGCTACATCAAATGTGCAGGCTGCGAGCAAAACCACTGCTCGCCAGGAACTTGCGGCGGGCAGTGCATTGTTGGTCGATTTAAATACCAACAAGGTGCTCTACTCAAGTAACCCCAACATGATTTTGCCCATCGCCTCGGTGACCAAGCTGATGACCGCTGTGGTCACCCTGGACGCCAAATTACCGATGGATCAGATGCTCGACATCAATATTGCCGACACTCAGGAAATGCGTGGTGTGTTTTCACGGGTGCGCGTTGGCAGTGAAGTCAGCCGCCGGAATATGCTCCTGCTGGCGCTGATGTCATCTGAGAACCGTGCAGCAGCGAGTCTTGCCCACCATTACCCTGGTGGTCAGACGGCATTTATCGCCGCCATGAACGCCAAAGCGCGAGCACTGGGCATGAAAAATACCCATTACGTCGAACCGACGGGCTTGTCGCCGCATAACGTTTCGACGGCAACGGATTTGGTGCTGCTGCTCAAGGCCACGCGTAATTATCCACTGCTCAGTGAACTGAGTACTTCGGACGATAAAACCGTGGCGTTTCGTAAACCCAACTACAGCCTGGGCTTCCGTAACACCAATGGCTTGGTACGCAAAGCCAACTGGGATGTTAAGTTGACCAAAACCGGCTACACCGATGAAGCGGGCCATTGCTTGGTGATGCGCACGGTGATGAACAAGCAACCGGTGGCTTTTGTGGTGCTCGATGCATTTGGCAAATACACCCACATGGCCGATGCCAATCGCTTGAAGAAGTGGATGGAAACTGGCGCTATTACTCCTGTTCCCCCTGCCGCCATCGCGTATCGTCAGCAAAAGCAGGCGCAGCGCCAGATGCAAGCAACACGCTAAAAGGCTCCACGGGTGAGCAAGCGCAGCTTGTCTACCAAAGGCTGAAGCAAGGACGCGAATACCCGCAGCCACAGAGGCGAACAGAAAGTAAAAAGGCCAGCCCGGTTAACCGAGCTGGCCTTTTTAGTGTGCATCGTCAGTGTTTAGGCGAGCGCGGGTTGCGGCTCTGGCTCGCGTCGACGACGCTGCAGCCAGATCACCAAGGCGAACAGCAACAGCCCTGGAATCCACATCAGCTCTTTCTGCCAGTTCTCCGTCGGTGCGCGCACCAGCATTATCTGCTGGTCGAACTCAAGGCCCGCTTCAGCGGCGGGACTACCGAATGTGACGTTGTCGATCAGCACCTTGTCGCCATCCATATAGGTTTGCAGGCCCAGATTGGCCAAGCGCTCCTCGCCGGTCGCGCCTTGTGGCACAGGCAGCAGGATGGAGAACTCACGGGCATCACCCACAGCATCTTCACCGCGAATACGCATGCGCAGTTTACTGCCGGGTTCAACATTGGCCAGCGATTGCGAAAGCTCGGTTGGCGCGATAGTGCGATACGGATCATGCACGATGTCCATCCAGAAGCCGGGACGGAACAAGGTGAAGGCTACCAGTAGAAGCAGAATGCTTTCGTACCAGCGACTCTTGACCAGGAAGTAACCCTGGGTGCCAGCCGCGAATATCAACATGGCGCCCGTTGCGACAACAAAGATCAGCACGCCGTGCCAGAAGTCGACATTGATCAACAACAGGTCCGTGTTGAAGATGAACAGGAAGGGCAGCGCTGCCGTTCTGAGGCTGTAGTAGAAGGCGGTGATACCGGTCTTGATCGGGTCGCCCTTGGACACGGCAGCCGCTGCGAACGAAGCCAAACCCACTGGCGGTGTTACATCAGCCATGATGCCGAAGTAGAAGACGAACAAGTGCACAGCAACCAGCGGCACGATCAAGCCGTTTTGCTGGCCAAGGGTGACCACCACGGGGGCGAGCAGGCTTGAGACCACAATGTAGTTAGCCGTGGTCGGCAAGCCCATGCCCAGGATCAAGCTGAAGACGGCGGTCAGAACCAGCATCAGCAGCAGGTTACCCATCGACAGCAGTTCAACCAGATCAGCCAGAACCAAGCCAACACCGGTTTGCGAAACCGCACCGACGATGATGCCGGCAGCCGCAGTGGCAATACCAATACCAATCATATTACGTGCGCCCGCGATCAAGCCTTCGCGCAAGTCGATCACGCCATCTTTGAAGGTGCCGTGGTCATGGGTGCCATCGGTACGCAGCCAGCTCAGCAGTGGGCGTTGAGTCAGCAGGATAATGGTTAGCATGACGCTGCCCCAGAAGGCAGACAAACCGGGCGACAGACGCTCGATCATCAAGCACCACACCAGCACCACCACCGGCAGCAGGAAGTGCAGGCCGCTGAGCAATACCGCACGGGTTTTAGGCAGTGTTTCCAGAGGCGCATCAGGGTCCTCTGGCGGCAGCGGGGCAACGCTCGCAGCAATCTTCAACAGGCCCAGATAAACCACTGCCAACAGCACACCAATGCCGGGTAGGGCATATTCGCCCAGTGCAGGTTTAAGCCAGCCCAGACCGTAATAAACCACCAGGGATATTCCGGAAATCAAGGCAACGCCGAACGCAAAGCCGGTGATACGGCGCAACCAAGGTTTAGGCACATGGCCGCCGATTGGCTGTAGACCCAGTTTCAGCGACTCAAGGTGGACGATGTAGAGCAGGGCGATGTAAGAGATTGCAGCAGGCAAAAACGCGTGCTTGATGATCTCAACATAGGACATGCCGATGTATTCGACCATCAGAAACGCCGCTGCACCCATCACCGGCGGCATGATCTGGCCATTAACCGAAGAAGCCACTTCAACAGCCCCGGCCTTCTCTGCGGAGAAGCCAGTGCGCTTCATCATTGGAATGGTAAAGGTACCGGTGGTCACCACGTTGGCGATTGAGGAGCCTGAAATCATCCCGGTCAGGCCGGATGCCACAACCGCTGCTTTAGCAGGGCCGCCACGCAAGTGGCCGAGCATGCTGAATGCCAGTTGAATGAAGTAATGACCAGCCCCGGCACGTTCGAGCAAAGCGCCGAATAGTACAAACAGGAAAACGAAGCTGGTAGAAACCCCCAAGGCGATACCAAACACGCCCTCAGTGGTGATCCACTGGTGGTTAGCCATTGCACTAAAGCTGACACCGCGATGCGCCAACAGGCCCGGCATATATGGGCCAGCCAGACTGTAGACAAGAAACAGCAAGGCGATAATTGCCAGCGGCGGGCCAAGGGCTCGACGTGTGGCTTCGAGCAGCAACGGAATACCAATGCACGCCGTAACCAAGTCAGCGGTGGTTAAACTGCCGGGGCGTTGTGCCAATTGTTGATAGAAAATAAATAGGTAGGCCGCACTGGCTGCTGCAATCAGTCCCAAGGCGATATCAACTGCCGGGACATAATCACGCGGTGACTTTTTAAAGGCCGGATAAGCCAGAAACGCCAAGAGCAAGGCAAATGCCAGGTGAATCGCTCGGGTTTCAGTATCGTTAAGCACCCCAAAACCGAAAATGAATGGCAGCGGCGACGCAATCCAGAGCTGGAACAGTGACCACAACAGGGCTAAGCCTGTGATGACTGTCGCCATCGCTCCAATTGGCAAGCGCGCACCAACATCCTGGGCAATCAGTTCTTCAGTGGATAGTTGTTTTTCATCCATGGAGTGGAACCTGCTTTGAAGAATTCATAAACAGCAAAGCCCGCAGCCATTAGCTAGCGGGCTTGCTTCACATAAGGCTAGTTCAGTTACGCGTACTTCACGAATGAAGGAAACCTAACTAAAGCGTGTCTGCCTACCTCTCGAGGTGGGCAAACACCGGCTAATTACATCCAGCCGCGCTCTTTGTAGTAACGGATAGCACCTTCGTGCAGAGGAGCGGTCAGGCCAACTTTGATCATGTCTTCTTCTTTCAGGTCGGCAAATGCAGGGTGCAGACGTTTGAAGCGATCAATGTTGTCGAAGACCGACTTAACCAGCTGATAGACCACTTCTGGGTCAGCTTTAGCGGTGGTCGAAAGAACGGCTTTACCACCAATCGACTGAGTTGGGGCGTCGTTGCCTTTGTACATCCCGCCTGGGATCTCAGCTTTGGTGTAATAGGTTTTCTCAGCCAGCAGCTTGTCGATGTCTGGGCCAGATACGGGAACCAGTACAGCGTCAGTGGTGGTGGTCGCTTCTTGGATCGCACCGTTGGGATGACCGACAAAGTAAGTCATCGCGTCGATGTTGTTGTCACCCAATGCGGAGGCCTGCTCAGCAGGTTTGAGCTCAGCTGCCAGCGAGAACGCCGACTTGTCCCAGCCTTTAACGCGCATGATTTCTTCAAGGGTGTCACGCTGACCGGAACCTGGGTTGCCGATATTGACGCGCTTACCTTTGAGGTCATCAACGGTTTTGATGTTGGCATCGCGACGCGCCAAGATGGTGAAGACTTCACTTTGCAGGGAGAACACGGCACGGATGTCATCCATCGCACCTTCAGCTTCAAATGGCGGTAAGCCTTTGAGTGCTTTGTACTGGTGATCAGACTGCATAATGCCGAAGCTGAACTCACCACTGCGCAAACCATTTACGTTCGCTACGCCGCCGCCACTGGCAGGTGCGTTGCACTTGATGCCGTGGTCCGCATTGCCACGGTTAACAAAACGACAAATGGACTGACCAGCGACGTAATAAACGCCGGTTTGGCCACCAGTGCCAATGGTGATGAATTTATCTTCGGCCTGCGCTGCGCCACTCAAAGTAATGCCTGTGAGTGCTGCTGACAGAACCCATGCTAAGGATTTGCCTTTCATGGGGAGTTCTCCTTTCTTGGTTATTGTGATCCCTCTAATGCCTTTTGAGCATAGCGGAAGGATGGAAGTTTAACCGTTCTAGAGCACCTTGCACGGGGCAATTCATTTCTGGGCTTTTTTGGAGCGAACGTCCAACAAAAGAACCAGAGCTGCGGCGTTGAGCAGGTCATTGTTATTTGGGCTATCGCAAAGCACCCGCATTGGGCAAAATCCCCGGCATGAACAATTCCTCCGTTAACCACCCACATGCTTCCGTCAGCGCCAGCATTACCTTAGCCGTGCTGCATGCGGCTGTGCGCCTTGGCCTAGACCGTGAGGCGCTATTGGTTAACTGCGGCCTCACTGAAGCACAGCTTCTGGACCCCGATGCCCGTGTTCCTTTCACTGTTCAGGAGCACCTCTGGCAGTTGCTTAGCAGTGGTTTGCCGCTGGCTGAGCCCGGGCTGGCTGTTGGGATTAATTTGGCACCTGGGCCGTTCAGTGTGCTCGGCTACCTGTTGCAAAGCAGTCAAACCCTGAACGATGCGCTCAAAGCCGGCATGCGTTATCAGCGTTTGGTGGGTGAGGGTGGCGAGATGCATCTGCAGGAGTTGGCAGAAGGCCTGCAAATACAATATCGCCCCTTGCATCCAAGTCTTCCGGCTACGCGTACACGGGTTATGGCACTGATGGCATGCTGGGTACAGATGTTTGATCCGTTACTTGAGGACTTTCATCTGCGCTGTGCACAGTTTGCCCATGCTCAGCCTGAAGACCTTGGCCCTTATCAGGACGTATTTGCCTGTGACTTGCAGTTTAACTGCGCCGAGTACGCGGTTGTCGTGCCCCATGCGCTGCGCACTGCCAACTTAATTCAGGCCAACCAACCCTTACAGGATTTACTCCGTCAGCATGCTGAAGCCCTGCTTGCACGCTTACCTAGCCAGGGCTTAAGTACCCGGGTGGTGGCGTTATTGGGGGAGCAGTTGGCCCACGGTGAACCCCACCGTGGTGAGCTGGCCCGTGCCCTGAACCTGAGTGAACGCACGCTGCAACGGCGTTTAGCCGATGAAGGTTGCAGCTATCAGCAATTGCTCAATGATACCCGTCGGCAACTCGCGGAACGGCATTTGAGCAGCGGTAAGCTGCCGGCTGCCGAAATCGCGCTGCTACTGGGCTACTCCGAACCGAGTGTATTTTTTCGAGCCTTCCGCCAATGGACTGGTTTGACCCCCGGCGAGTATAGGGCTCAGCACAACAAGCCGAGCTGATCAGCCGCTATTTGGCCAAGCCGATGCCCTGGGCCTTGATAAAGGCAAGAAATGCCTCACGACTGGTATAGCGTGGGGTGTAGCCAAATATTTGTTTTAGACGGGTATTGGCCAGCACCGGGCGATAACGCAGAAAGTCTAATTGTTCAGGCCCATACTGACTGAGCCCCAAGGGTTTAAGAATACCCAGCACGCTTTTAATCAACAGCGCTGGCAAGGGGCGATAGGGTTTACCCAACAAATCGGCAATGTCGCGTAGGGTCAACGCTCCATCACCGGCTAGGTTGAAAATCCCTTCAGCTTGTTTTTCCAAGCCCTGGCAGATGATGTTGACCACATCCTGATCCCAGATAAACACGAAACGGCTATCGCTACCCAGCACGCCAAGAACTGTACGTTTATTGAACAGATCAGTGATTTGGTTGTTCATTTGTTTGCCGAGAATGGTTCCCGAGCGCAGCACCAGCTGTTTGAGTTGTGGGCTTTTAGTACGTGCCTGCGCCAGCATGATTTCAACTTCACGCTTATGCTTGGCATAAGCGAAGTGCTGATGACCTCGCAGAGGCTGATCCTCATCTATCCATTCGGCATTATCCTGGGAGTAGCCATAAGCTGCGCCCGAGCTGGTGATAATCAACTGCTGGACCGCTTCGCTAACAGCCGCGTCGATAATTGTGCGAGTGCCGCCAACATCAATGATTTTTAACTGTTCGTCGGTCATGCCACGTGGCGGGGTCACCACCGATGCGAGGTGAACAATCGCGTGTGGTTTCCAGGCCGATATACAGACTTTGACCTCTCGCGACTTACTGATGTCCAACTGCAGGAGTTCGACATTCATTCCCACACCTTTGCGATTCTGTGGGCGAATATCTGCTGCGATGAGCGTCCAGTCCGGGTGTTGAACCGATAGCTGGTGCAACAACTGCTGACCGATAAAACCAGCAGAGCCGGTTATTAAAACGCGCATAACACTCTCCAAGGATGCACAATTATGACTCACCGCGACAGCTATCCATTGCTGAAGAATGGGTTGTTCAGCAATACAGACTAGCCATAGCGAGCAAAGGAGGCAGTGACAATTTTAGCCAGCGCAAGTGGCGAATCGCGACGCGAGCGTTATGCAGGTATGCTGATGGTGAGTGAGTTAGGGGGGCTTCATGGCGAAAACGTTTTTATTCAGCCTTATCGCTGGTTTCTGGCTATTTGCAAGCAATAGCGCCAGTGCCGAGGACTATCTCCAGGCTGAGGGATACACGCTTGAAAACGGCTTGCAGTTACTACTTAAGCCGACCGCTGAGCATCAGCACGTTTCAATCCGACTAATTGTCGGGGTCGGTTTCGACAATTTCTCCTGTGTCGATAAAGAACTCCCGCACCTGCTTGAACACCTGCTTTTCAGCGGTATCAATAAGCACGACGAAATCGATCTCGAAGCGCAGATGCAAGCCTTGGGTGGCGAGTGGAATGCCTACACCCGCGACACCGACACTACTTTTGTGATCGAGGCCCCTGCTAAAAACCAGCGGGCGGTGCTTGACCTGCTACTTGCCAGCCTGACCCAGAGCCATTTCACCGAAAAAAAGCTTGAGGCTGCGAAAAAGGTTATCGAGCACGAGAACGGTGGTCACTACTCAAACTTGCAGCGTCTTATCGACCAGCAAAACCTCAGCCGCGAAGCCAATCAGCAATTAGCCGTTGAGCTGGGTTTGGCCTGTGTTGAGAAAAATAACGTGAGCCAACTCTCCCTGCAGCAAGTTAAGCAACTGCAAAGCGATTGGTATGCTCCAAACAATATGACCCTGATTGTTGTGGGTGGACTGGATCCACGCTTACCGGCTTATCTCGACCGCCAATACGGTTCGATCGCGGCGCACGACTTGCCCCAAGCCATAGAGCTGCCCCAAGTCAGTCGTAAAGCTGAGCCTCGCCGTGAGTTGATCACCCGTTTAGTCGGTGAAAACGCGAGTTTGCATTGGATTTTTCCGGAGCCCTGGGTCGGGGCCAATGACTACGAGGTCTGGGAGCTGATCAGCGATTACATCGACTGGAAACTCTATGAAACCCTGCGCATTGAACGCAACCTCAGTTACGGCCCGAGCTCTGAGCGCAATGTGTTTGGCAGCACCAGTTTTTTCAGCCTCAATGGCACGCTGGAGCGCGGTGATCTTGATGCTGCAGAACAGGCCTTGCGTGAGTTAGTTGGTCAGCTAAAGAAAGACGGGCTCGATGAGAAGACCTTCTTGCGGTTACAGGCCGCCGCAGTCGCTAAACAAGACTGGGGTGTGCAGGGCAACAGTGCTATTGCAGATTACTACTGGGGTTCGCTTGCCGATTACGAGAATGGCCGTTTCAGTGATCCCGGCAAGCGCCTCAAAAAGGTGACCTTCAAACAAGCCAACAAAGCCCTGAAGCAGTTGCTTGAACCGCAAGGTTATATTCGTATTGAGAAACCTTTGCTAACCGCCAACGGTCTCTATTTCAGCTTGGCTGGAATTGCCGGTTTGATCTTGCTCGCGTTTTTCGTCGGGCGTTTGAGCAAGCACTCAAATTGAGCTGGCGCATTGCCTTTAATGAGCCAGACTCAATAGCGTAGCCGGTGCTGTGCAACTGGCGTGTAGCTGAGTATTCTGCACGCCAAATACTCGTCTGAATGGACCCAGGCATCTTAGAGGCGGTTAGTGGCCTCATTATTTCTGCCGATGTGACCCTTAATGCTCGCCTGGATGAACCGCCTTAACCCACTCATTGCCCTGGCCCAACGCCATCCGGGTATCATTGCGATTTTTGGTTTTTGCTCCGGGGTCGCCAGTTTCTTTTTGGTTAAGCGTCAAGCTGAGTTAGCTCAGGTACTGGCGCTGGTGATGTTGATCAGTTGGGTGTGGCTGGCGCTGGAAAACCTTTTGCGCGAGCAAGTCGCGAAATGGTTTGGCATTGAAATTCCGCAGCCATTGCTGCGCTATGCCACCCAGATGATTCACCAGGAAAGTCTGTTTTTTGTCCTGCCATTCTTTTGGATTACCACAACCTGGAACAGCGGGCAGATGCTGTTTAGTGGTGTGTTAACCCTTGCAGCCTTGGTTTCGATCATTGACCCGCTGTACTACAAATGGCTGGCTGGGCGGCGCTGGCTGTATCTGATTTATCACACCATGACCCTGTTCGCGTTACTGCTGACAGCGCTGCCGATTGTGTTCAAGTTAACCACTGAGGAAAGCTACGAGTTGTCGCTGGCGATTGCCGCGGTGCTGTCATTTCCGAGCTTGATGGGCATCATCACCTACCAGCGCTGGTGGCGTGGTTTGCTGCTGGTTGTCGCGACCTTGGTATTGGCAGGGGCAGGTTGGTTAGCCCGAATTTGGGTGCCGCCTGCAACCTTGTGGCTCAATGAAGTGGCAGTGACTACGCAGTTTGATAATCAGGAGCGTGCGCCGGGTAAAAAGCTGCTTCATCTGAATGTCAGTCAGTTGAGGGGCCAGGGCTTATATGCTTACACCGCAATCAACGCGCCCCGCGGTCTTAATGAGCGGATCTATCACGTGTGGCGGCACAACGGCCATGAAGTCGACCGCATAGCCTTGGATATCCATGGCGGGCGGGAGAAGGGGTATCGGGCCTGGACACACAAACAGAATTTCCCAGAAGACGCCGTGGGCAAGTGGCAGATTCAAGTCCTGACTGAGGTGGGGCAGATGATTGGTGTACTGCGTTTTGAGGTGATGCCCTAAAACTACTGCGCTAGGTATTACGGCGTTAAAAAGCTGCCCACAGCCTCCGGCTGAATGCATTTTGGTATGGCAGCCATCGCTGTGGCAGCCATTGCTGTGGCAGCCATCGCTGCGGCCCCTAGCCTGTAAGACAAGGTCGTCAGAGCAGCACTTTTATGACGTCTCTGACTCGGTAAACACCAAGCGATTGCCGAACGGATCGTGCAGGGTCATATCCCGAGAATCCCAGGGTGTGGTCTCGATGCCCGGTCGGGCGTTGCCATACTGTTTAGCCAATAGCAGTTGCTGGTAAGCATCCAGCTCCGAGGTTTCGATACGCAGTGCCGCGCCCGGGCAGCAATCGCCATGATGTTCCGAAATATGCAGGATGCAGCCATCTTTTGAGACTTGCATATACAGCGGCAAATCCTCACTGAAGCGATGTTCGAAATCGAGGGTGAAGCCAAGGAAGTCGAGATAAAACGCTTTGGCCTTGCTTTCATCAAAGCTACGTAAAATCGGTATTGGCTGCTGCAATTTCATAGCCGCTCCAGGGTGATTATCCAAAGAACCAATAACATACGCTAATGGCCGCAATTACGCCGGCCAGCTCAGCCAGCAAGGCGCAGCCAACGGCGTGGCGCACCCGTTGAATACCTACTGCGCCAAAGTACACAGCGACCACATAAAAGGTCGTTTCGGTGCTGCCTTGAATCGTCGCGGCGATCAGTGCCGGGAAGCTGTCGACGCCCTGGCTTTGCATGGTTTCAATCAGCATGGCGCGCGCTGCGCTGCCAGAAAAGGGTTTGACCAGGGCTGTGGGAAGCGCCTCGACGAACCGCGTGTCCCAACCTGCATAGGTGAGTAACCAGCGGATGCCATCAAGGCCCATATCCAGAGCTCCCGATGCACGTAACACCCCGACTGCACAAAGCATCGCCACCAGATACGGCAGCAGGCTTTTGGCGACATCGAAACCTTCTTTTGCGCCCTCTACAAACTCTTCGTAGACCGCCACTTTTTTGTAAGCGCCCAACACTAGAAACAGGAGCACCACACCAAATAAGGTGAGGTTGCCGACCAGAGATGACAACGCTGCCAATGCGGTTGCAGTCATACCGCCGAGCACCGCCATAAAGCCACCGAGCAGCAGCGCAGCAGGCACCAGATAAGCCAGCACCACAGGGTCCCACACCCGCAACCTTTGCATGACTGCCACAGAAAGCAAGCCGACCAGGCTCGAAGCGCTGGTGGCTAACAATATCGGCAAGAACACCAGTGTCGGATCAGGCGCGCCCTGTTGCGCGCGATACACAAAGATAGTCACGGGCAACAAGGTCAATGAGGATGCATTAAGCACCAGAAACAAGATTTGCGCATTGCTGGCCACGGTTTTGCTCGGGTTGAGCTCTTGCAGTGCGCGCATGGCCTTGAGGCCTATTGGCGTGGCTGCGTTATCCAGGCCGAGGCCGTTAGCGGCAAAGTTCATGGTGATTAAACCGAGGGCAGGGTGGCCCCGTGGTACTTCAGGCATCAAGCGCGCAAACAAGGGACCGAGCATCCGCGCCAAGGCATCGACCAGCCCGGCTTTCTCGGCGATTCGGAGCATGCCTAGCCACAGGGTCAAGGTGCCAAACAGCACGATCATCACTTCGACCGATAACTTGGCCATGGCGAACAGGCTTTCGACCATCGCCGCGAATACCGCAGGATCATCACCTATCAGCCAGCGCGATAAACCGGCGACAGCAGCCACGATAAAAAAACTTAGCCACAGGCCATTGAGCATGCTGGGTCTCCCTTGTTCAGTGCGCGAATGATAACGCGCCTTGAGGGCGACAGGGTCAGCATATTAGAACTTGGTAAGAGAGGGGGTAGCGGCTGGCGCTGTGATCAGCGCCTTAGCCTGCATTGCCGCAGAGCACGGCATGCGCGAGGGTTTAGTACCAGTTTGGATCTTTCTTGAGCTGCTCGTTGAGCATCTCTTTTATGCCTTCATCGGGCTCGCCTAACCACTCTTGAGTGGCGTACTTGCTCGGTGCTTTGTCTTTTGGCAATGCCTCAGGCAGTTGCACATAAAGTGCGTATGCGCTGTCTTTGTCCCAGCTGAAGGCAACATACAAGCGCTGAGTGGCACAGTTTTGTTCTGGGCATATTTGACCTACCAAGAACTTGTCACCATCTTCTTCAAGCGCTTTCATCGGCGGTGCAACACCGTCGAGATTCATGATCCACTCGGGTAAACGCTCTTGATCTTCAACTAGATCCTGCCACGTTTCTTGGTACTGCGGATCAGATTTGAGCAGCTCGTTCAGATGAAATTCGGTATCAGTATCAGCGGCCAAGGCCGCTGCACTACCACCTAACAACAGGGTGGCAGTGAGCGTCTTGAGAACGTTCATAGTGGCTCCTTTTTTCATGTGCTTAATCCTCAGTGCTTGACCTTAAAGGTCAGCCCCGCGGACGACGGCCCATAATGAACGACACAACAAAGAGCACCAGGAACACAATGAATAGGATCTTGGCGATACCTGTTGCAGTGCCTGCGATACCACCGAAGCCCAGGACTGCAGCGACAATGGCGATGATCAGAAAAGTAATTGCCCAGCTTAACATGGCGTATCTCCTTGGTTTTAATGGGTCTTGCGGTACATCAGTTGTTTCAAATCAACCACTTGCAGTTAATACATTGCAGAGGTTGTGCCAGTCTTGGAAAAAAATAAAATCTAATAAAAACAACAACTTAAAAATATAATGTAAGACTTGATGCGTGCATCCTGCATGGTTGGTTTAATCGTTCAGGCTTTTTGCACGATTTAAGTGGAGCGTCCTTGCTCCCCCATCACACAGCGTCGATTACTTCATCGACTGCTTCAGGTTGCGCATGCGGTCATGGCAAGCACGCACTTTTGGCATCTCTACAGCCAGCAGCGCTTTTACATCGGGCTCTGCATCTTCTAGGGCATCTTCAAAGGCATGCAGGATGCGGTCTTCGGCTTCTTCGAGTTGAGCAACGTAAGTCGCCTCTTCATCACTCGATAAGGTGGCACGTGCGTCAGCGTAAACTTCACGCATCTTGCCCATAATGGTGCCGCCGGTTGCTGGCGTTTTATCGTTAGCGGCAACCTTTACGGCCAGCGCTTCGATGATCTGTGTTTTTACGGTTGAAAGGTCACGGAACATGGTCTGCAAACGGACATCTTTAACTTCAGTGATCGCATGCTCGTAAAAGTTTTTACCGTCACGGGTGATTTCGATCAGTTCGTTCAGCTGTGCTGTTTTAGTGCTCATGGTGTATCTCCTTCCATTTGGCAGCTGACCGGATGGCCAGCGCCTAAAATCCGCACCTGTCGGTGCCGAAACTTGAATTAACCTTCGATACGCAGGGCGTCGCCATCAACACCGCGTACACCGCGGATGTCGCGCGCTGTTTCAACTGCAAGGCTCTTGGCCGCAGTGCTCAATACCGTGCCGCTCAACTTGACCACACCATCATTGGTCTCAACGTTGATCGCAAAGGCATCAAGGTTGCGGGTGTAGACGAAACTCGATTTAACTTTGCTGGTAATCCAGGCATCGCTGATTGCCGCGCTGGCATCATTGGCAGCGTTCTGCGCTTCGGTTGCGGTGCTGTCGGCCTGACTAATGCTCAGGTGGTTGAACACCTCACGGACACCTTCAGTGTTGGCTGCCAAACGTCCAGCCAATTCCTTCGCGGCTGGGGTTTGTGCGTTACCGCTCAGGGTTACTGCGCCTTCTTCGGTTTTAACGCTGATATCCAAGCCTTCGGTGTTGGTGTTCCACAACAACTTGGACTTCACCGTAGCGGTGATACCCGCATCATCTAAACGGCTGGCCAAGGCCTGTGAGTCTTTGCCTTTAGGCTTAACTTTGTCGTCGATCTTGAGTTGGTTATCGACTTTTTCAATGCCCTTGATGCTCAGTGCAACCTGCTCAGCAAGGTCGCGTTCAACGCTGCTTTCAACGGTACCGGTTAGAATTGCAGTGCCGTTTTCAACCTCGTTGTCGATGCTGAAAGGGTTGAGGTGGCGGTTAAGTGCCATGGCGGTCCAGATCGAGCCCTCTTGGCGTGCTTCGCTCAGTTGTTGACTGATGTCAGTCTCTGCAGCATTGGCTGCCATCGGAGTCAGGGCAAATATGCCGACTGAAGCCGTTGCCAATACTAGAGTTTTCAACTTATGCATTTTGTTCCTCCACGCTCTGTGTTCATGCAGTCCGCGTTAAGCGGTTGATGGAGGGAATATCGCAAGCGCTGTGCCAGCTTTTATAAAAATATTTAATTGTTTAAAAACAATAACTTAAAGTGCAAATAGACAAGATGCCAGCATGCAGGGTGCAAGATATCGTCATACTTGCCGTGCAACTTGCACGATTTCTTATTGACTAACTTATGCACACATTGGATCGGAGCCATAAATGGACGCAGTTGAAGTAAAAAGCGGTCGAATTTTGTTAGTTGATGATGAGTCGGCAATTCTCCGGACCTTCCGTTACTGCCTTGAGGATGAGGGCTATAGCGTTGCCACTGCCAGCAGTGCTGCACAGGCTGAGTCGTTGCTACAGCGACAGGTGTTTGATGTGTGTTTTCTCGATTTACGCCTGGGTGACGATAACGGTCTGGATGTACTCGCCTTGATGCGCGTGCAGGCGCCGTGGATGCGCGTTGTGATAGTTACCGCGCACTCGGCGATTGATACCGCTGTTGATGCCATGCAAGCGGGCGCAGCTGATTATCTGGTCAAGCCTTGCAGTCCAGAGCAGTTGCGGTTGGCCGCGGCTAAACAGCTGGAGGCCCGGCAGTTGGCTGCACGTCTTGAAACCCTTGAAGGCCAGGTACGCCAACGCAAGACCGAAATAGACTCCAGCAGCCCATCGATGATGGCGGTGTTGGAAACTGCCCGGCAGGTGGCCGTTACCGACGCCAATATTCTGATCCTCGGTGAGTCGGGCACCGGTAAAGGTGAGCTGGCCCGCGCCATTCACGGTTGGAGCCGACGGGTTAAAAAGAATTCGGTGACGATTAACTGCCCGTCCTTGACGGCCGAGTTAATGGAAAGTGAGTTGTTCGGCCATACCAAAGGGGCATTCACCGGGGCCAGCGAGAGCACCCTGGGTCGGGTTAATCAAGCCGATGGCGGCACCCTGTTCCTTGATGAGATTGGTGACTTCCCACTCAGCCTTCAACCCAAGCTGCTGCGCTTTATTCAAGACAAAGAGTACGAGCGTGTGGGGGACCCGGTAACACGTCAGGCCGATGTGCGAATTGTGGCGGCCACCAACCTTAACTTAGATGAAATGGTTCGAGAGGGGCGCTTTCGTGAGGATTTGCTCTATCGGCTTAACGTCATCACCTTGAAGCTGCCAGCATTGCGTGAGCGTACCGAAGATGTGTTGACCTTGGCCGAGCGCTTTCTGGCTCGTTTCGTAAGTGACTACGCCCGACCAGCGCGGGGCTTCAGTGATGAGGCGCTGTCTGTACTCGCCAACTATCCGTGGCCCGGCAATATCCGTGAGTTGCGTAACGTCATTGAGCGCGCGAGCATTATTTGCCAAGAAGAATGGGTGCAGGTCATTCACCTGGGTTTGACCGAAAATAGTAACAATCAAGCGCCGCGTGTTGGTGGTGCAATGAGCCTGGAGCAGTTGGAAAAGAGTCACATTGCTGCCGTAATGGCCAGCAGCGAAACCCTTGACCAGGCCGCCAAATCATTGGGAATTGACGCCTCAACCCTGTATCGCAAACGCAAACAGTACGACCTATGAAGCTGCGCACTCGGCTATTTATCAGTGGCAGTGCGCTACTGACCGTGGCGCTGATTGGCTTGATTCTGGGGATGGTCAGCGTCTGGCAGATCACCCGTGTGCAAAACCAAGCGATGAGTCGCAATCTCGACATCATCGATGCGACCATTGGTTTTCGTCAGGAGATGGGCACACAAGTGATCTTGCTGCTTGAGGATGAGTTGGATCCTCTGGCGATTAGAGATTCCGACATCCGTTTTCGCAGTTGGCTGGCCAAGGCCAAGCGAAATAGTATGAACGCTGAGGACCGTCGGGCGATTGCTGAAATTGCGAGTGCTTATGCGAAGTTCGGCAGATTGCTCGACTCACCCGCAAACGTGCGCCGCAATTTGTTGCATGACGATGAGTTTACCCGGGCCCTGCAAAGTCTTCGTGACCATATCAACATCGTGCAATTGCGTTACGTCGAAGCGGTCCAACATGCCCAGGCAGCGTCTAAAGAGCGCGCCACTGTTGTCACTGCGCTGCTGGGGTTGATCGGCCTTGCCTTGCTGGTCATTGGTTATATAACCGCGCATAGCATCGCCAAACGGGTCGCCCAACCAATTGAGTCGCTGGCCAGTGCCGCTGACCAGATTGGCCAAGGTGATTTACAGGTTTCATTGCCCCAGTCTGCAGTTGCTGAGCTTGCTGCATTGAGTCGGCGCTTTGGTCTGATGGCCGATTCCCTGCGCCAGTTTAATAACAGCAATATTTCCGCGCTGATGGCTGAGCAGCAGCGCCTACAAGCGGTGCTCGACAGCATTGATGACGGCTTGCTGATGTTTGATCGCAATGGATTGCTTGCGCACTACAACCCGGTCGCTGGACGCCAGCTTGACTGGAACAATCAACACATTGGTGAAGGCCTTGATCAGGCCATGCAAAAGCAGGGCTTGGATGAGCAAATACAGCGAGTGCTACAAGGTAAAACCCTCAAGTCTGCCATTGATGATCTGCAGATTGTTGCTCACGGTGAACAGCGGCTGCTGAGCTACAGCCTGACGCCGGTGACACAGGAGCAGGGTGATATTCTCGGGGCCGTGATGGTGCTGCGTGATGTCACTAAGCAGCGCGCCTTTGAGCGTGTACGTAGCGAGTTTGTGCTGCGCGCCTCCCATGAGCTGCGCACCCCAGTGACCGGCATGCACATGGCGTTTGCCCTGCTCCAGGAGCGGCTCAAATTTGATCCGCAATCACGCGAAGCAGACCTGACGCAAACGGTCGACGAGCAAATGCGGCGTCTGGTCGACTTGATTACCGATTTGTTGAATTTCTCACGTTACCAAAGTGGTGTGCAGAAGCTAGAGCTTGCGCCTTGCAACTTGGTTGATTTGGTTAGTCAAACCGAGCAGCGCTTCGCCAGCGAAGCGGCTGAAAAAGGCATTAATTTGTTGTGCGAGGCAGATGATGACTTGCCCGAGGTGCCCCTGGACCGTGGTCAGATTGATCGCGTTCTGGATAACCTCATGGTTAACGCGCTGCGTCATACAGCTGCTGGCGGTGAGATTTTGTTGAATGTCCAGATTGAAGATCAGACCTTGATCATCTGTGTCAAAGACGACGGAGATGGTGTGTTGTTTAGTCAGCAGTCACGAATATTTGAACCCTTCGTGCAAGTTGGCAAACGCAAGGGCGGCGTGGGCCTGGGACTGGCGTTGTGCAAAGAAATCGTGCAACTCCATGGGGGCCATATCAGCCTTGAGTCGAAGCCAGGAGAAGGGGCGCTGTTTTGCATCAACCTGCCGATTATCTCACTGGAAGAATGAACGGCTAAAAAAAAGCCGAATACCCACTGCGGGGGTATTCGGCATCTAGGAAAAATAGCGGCTCATCCTTAAGCCGCAAATCAACTAATGTTCAGCGCAGCACCGGGTCAAACTTAAACCGTCGGCCCAAGGCCAGAGCAACGGTTGAAGCGCAAAGCGACAGCGCAAATGTGCACTTAAGTACAGCACTGCTCTGGGCACCGGAAAATAAATCCAGGAGCAAGACGGTACCGCTCAACAGGGTTAGAACCAGTAATCCCAATGCAGTCTTTGACATAACGCCTCCGGTTGCTACGCACACAAACAAATTTTCGATCAGCGCGCTTTAAGCCGACGCCGAAAATACAATGGTTAAAAGACTTAGAACGGTTAGAACACCCAACGCTGGTTAGCGTCAGCTGTCAGATCCACCAGCGATGGTGTTGGTTGCTCATCAGTATCTGCTGCAGGGGTGTACGCTGCTGTGCGGGTAGCAGAGTTAGCGAATGTCTGATGTTCAAATGTTGGAACTGGCTGGGTTTTGATCTGGGCGGTCTGGTGAGCGCCGGTATCAATTGTTGGAGCTGTGGATGCAACTGCGCCGCTGATTACAACTGCTGCAGCACTTAGCAAGTTCAATACAGTATTCATCGCAGTGGCACCCTATTCGTTTGATATTTTAATGATATAGGGTGCTTTGCAGGTGGCGTGCCAATTAGTTTGCTATTAAAAAGTCTTTATAAATCAACTAGTTATGTATTTTATATGAGTTGCCTAAATTGCAGTCTGCACGATTGCTATTTGCTATCATTGCAAATTGCACGGTCGCCCTTGGTTTTGCCGTATCGCTCAGCTATCACTGGGTGAAGTGCTTGCCTGCAAGGGTAGCGTTACAGCAAAGGTGGAACCTTCACCCTGGGTGCTCTTCACGCTGATCTGGCCCTGATGTGCGGTTATGATTTGCTCAGTAATAAACAAACCAAGGCCCAACCCCTGTGCAGAGTGGTTCGCGTTGACACGTTCAAACTGCTCAAAGATGCGCTGTTGGTCTTGTTCGGAGATGCCAACGCCGTGATCTTGAATCTGCAAATAGGCCTGTTGGGAATCGGCGAAAACACGTACATCAATCGGCTTCTTAGCGCCATAACGCATGGCGTTGGTCAGCAGGTTTATTATGACTTGCTCAAGCCTGAAGGCATCCCAATGGCCGACAATCCCGGGTGTAATTTCAGTGCTGAGCACGCAGCCAGCTTCACTCATTTGCGTGCTGTAGCGTTCAAGTACATGCTCTACTAAAACACCCAGATCAACCTGAGCGGGTCGGATTGATAATTTGCCAGTACGAATGCGTGAAACGTCGAGAATGTCTTCGATCAAGCGAATAAGACTGGTTATTTGTCGCTCGTCGCGGCTCGTCATGGCCTGCAAACGGTCGACGGTAAATGCTTGCATATTGCCATTTGCAAGGTGCATTTTGCGCAGTTGAGTGTCGAGAATCAGGCCATTGAGCGGGGTGCGCAGCTCATGGGAAACGATCGACATAAAGTCATCGCGCATGCGCACGGCAAGCTTGAGTTCTTCCTGAGCGCAACGCAGTTCATTGAGTAGAGTTTCTTGCTCGCGGCGGCTTTGTTCCAGCGCCCTGACCTGAATATTGATGGCTTGGCGTTGACGGTCAAGGTCAACGAATACGGCGACCTTGCTGGTCACCGCCTGTACATCTAAAGGCTTCTGCAGGAAGTCTACAGCGCCGGTCTCATAACCTTTAAAGGCATAGTTGAGTTCACGCCCGGCGGCGCTGACAAAGACGATTGGGATGTTCTTGGTTTTTTCGGTGCCGCGCATCAACTCGGCCAGTTCAAAGCCGTTCATTGCAGGCATCTGCACATCAATGATAGCCAAGGCAAATTCGTGCTGGAGCAACAAGCTCAGTGCTTGTTCACCACTGTTGGCGTGAAAGATCTGTCGCCCATCGCCACGAATCAGGGCGTCGAGGGCCAGCAGGTTTTCTGGGATGTCATCAACAATCAGTAATTTTGTTTCGATCTTGCTTAGCATGCGTGTGCTGCTTCCATTTCAACGAGCAGTGCTCGAATATCCGCCAACCGGGCAACTACATCTGGCTGGTGCAACGCCAGTGCCGCCATCGGCATGGTAGGTACATGTGCATCCTGCGGGTCTTGGACGACGGTAAAACCACCCCGTTGTTTGATTGCCGCCAAGCCTGAAGCCCCATCCTGGTTGGCTCCAGTTAACAAAATACCTGCCAGCCCAGCGCCATAGGCATCAGCTGCCGACTCAAAAAGAAAATCAATTGAGGGGCGGGAAAAATACACCGGCTCCTCACGGCTAAATGAAAAACTGCGGTCTGTTTCAACCGATAAATGATAGCCCGGTGCAGCAAAATACAAAGTGCCAGACTGCAATTGTTCATGGTTTTCCGCTTCTTTAGCCGGTAAACCCAGGCGTCGGCCCAAGACTTCTGCAAGCATGCTTTGGCGGTTGTCTGGCAGGTGAATAACCACGGCGATGGGCAAACTAAAACGAGCAGGCAAGTCGGCAAATATCGTCAACAAGGCGCTGACACCCCCCGCAGATGCGCCCACGACCAGCGCTTGAATAGCGACTGGGTGCGCGGCCAGGGCCCTTTGCCAATTATCTTCTGTCATAGTTTGCGAAAGACCCGCTCGGACCGGCTCAGGGCTTCAAAGCTGCGCGCATAAGCAGAGAAGTCGATGCTTTCCTTACTGCCTAGGCCTAGAAAACCGCGGTGGCACAGCGACTCATGGAACAGGCCGAATGCTCGATCTTGCAGGGGCTTGTTAAAGTAGATCAGCACATTGCGACATGACACTAAATGGGTTTCGGCAAACACGGTGTCAGTGGCGAGGCTGTGGTCTGCGAAGGTGACATTGGCGCGCAATGATTTATCGAAAATAACCCCGTCATAGGCGGCTGTGTAATAGTCCGAAAAGGCCTTGAGTCCGCCCGCTTGTTGGTAATTTTCGGTGTAGCTGCGCATGTTTTCCAGGCTGAAAATGCCACGTTCGGCTCGCTCCAGCGAGACGGGGTTTATGTCAGTCGCATAGATTATTGAGCGCTCAAGCAAACCTTCTTCCTTGAGCAATATGGCCATGGAATAGACTTCCTCCCCCGTGCTGCACCCGGCAATCCAGATTTTCAGGGATGGATAGGTTCGCAGAATTGGCATCACATTCTGGCGCAGGGCCATAAAGTAACTTGGGTCGCGGAACATCTCACTGACTGGAATGGTTAGGTATTGCAGCAACTGCATAAACACACCCGGTTCATGCAGCACTTTTTCTTGCAGTGCAGAAATACTCTGGCAGTTGAACTGGATGAGCGCATGGCGCACGCGGCGCTTGAGCGAAGCCCCGGAGTAGTCGCGAAAATCGTAATTGTATTTGAGGTATATCGCCTCAATCAGCAGGCGCAACTCAATATCGCGGGTACGCTCAGGGGCCATCAAATGCGTTCCAGTTTGGGCATCCATACCCGGATCAAGGAGAACAAACGGTCGAGATCAATCGGCTTGGCCAGATAGTCATTGGCACCGGCGCGCAAGCAACGATCCTGGTCGTCTTTCATGGCTTTGGCGGTCACCGCGATAATTGGCAGTTTGCGCCAGCGTGGGTCTTTGCGAATAATTTCGGTGGCTTCGTAGCCGTCCATTTCCGGCATCATGATGTCCATCAGCACCAGATCGATGTCATCAATCTGGTTGAGCTTTTCAATGGCTTCACGGCCGTTACAACCCACCTCCACCACGGCGCCTTTTTGCTCAAGGGCGCTGGTCAGGGCGAAGATATTGCGCACATCATCATCCACCAGCAGGATGCGCCGCCCTTCAAAGACTTTGTCCCGGTTACGTGCAGTTTTGAGCATGGTTTGACGCTCGGTGGACAATTGCGACTCGACCTTGTGCAAGAACAGCGTCACTTCATCAAGCAGCCGCTCAGGTGAGCGTGCGCCTTTGATGATGATCGACTTGGAGTACTTCATCAGGTCGGCTTCTTCATCGCGCGTCAAGTTGCGACCGGTATAGACAATGACCGGTGGGAAGGCGCGAATATCCTCGGCAGACATGCGTTTGAGCAGTTGGTTGCCCTGCATGTCGGGCAGTTTGAGGTCGATGATCATGCAGTCGAACACTGTGGTGCGCAGCAGCTCCAGAGCTTGCTGACCAAACTCCACGGCGGTGATTTCGATATCGTCATCACCAATCAAGTGAGCAATGCTTTCGCGCTGCAGGGCGTCATCTTCAACGAGCAGCACCCGCTTAACTTGTTGGGAAAGCTTGGCTTCGAGTTTGGCAAAGACCGCTTTCAGGTTTTCACGGGTGGTGGGCTTAACCGCATAACCAATAGCCCCGAGTTGCAAAGCCGCCTCCATACGGTCTTCCACAGAGATCACATGCACTGGGATGTGTCGGGTCATCGGGTTGTTTTTCAGGCGCTGCAGCACGGTTAGACCAGAAGCATCGGGCAGGCGCATGTCGAGCAGAATGCCACGGGGCAACAACTTCGACGCCAGTTCGACACCTTCATCGGCACCGTGGGCGACCAGGCAGCTGTATTCGAGTTCGTGGGCCAGGTCATAGAGGATTTGCGCAAATTTAGGCTCATCTTCAATCACCAGCACGCAGCGACCCGCCTCTGAAACGCGCTCACGGTCATCGGCAAAATGCGGCAGCATCACCGGCGCGGTCACAACCGGAACAGGTATCGAAGGTTGCGCTACGATGCTGGGCTGCGGTGCGGGCGTTGCTTCTGCGCCGGTGCCGGTAATTGCATTGGCAGCCGTTTCGTCATAGGTTTCTGGCAGCAGCAGGGTAAAGGTGCTGCCCGCCCCCGGTGTGCTGGAGATACTGATTGAGCCACCCAGCAAGGCCGCCAGATCACGCGAGATGGACAAGCCCAGCCCGGTGCCACCGTAGCGTCGGTTGATGGCACCATCGGCCTGGCGGAAGGCTTCAAAAATGCTTTGTTGCTGGTCTTCACGAATGCCAATGCCAGAGTCCTGCACGGCGAAGGCAATGCCTGCTCCCGGCTGACGGCTCACGGTAAGTGTGACACAGCCTTTTTCAGTGAACTTGATCGCGTTGGATAGCAGGTTTTTCAGGATCTGTTCAATGCGCTGCTGGTCACTGAACATTGCGTCTGGAACGCCGGCAAGCAGCTCAATGTTGAACTCAAGGTTCTTGTCGTTGGCCAGCGGCTCAAAGACATTTCGCATGCCTTCAATGACACGCTCGATCTTCAACTCATGCAGGCGGACTTCAAGTTTGCCTGCTTCTACTTTGGAGATATCGAGGATGTCATTGATCAGGTTGAGCAGGTCATTGCCGGCCGAGTAGATGGATTCGGCAAACTTGATCTGTTCAGCGCTGAGGTTGCCATGGGGGTTGTCCGCCAGCAGCTTGGCCAGAATCAGCGAGCTGTTAAGTGGCGTACGCAGTTCGTGGGACATATTGGCAAGGAATTCAGACTTGTACAGGCTGGCGCGCTGCAACTCTTGCGCCCGCTCTTCAAGCAGCACTTGCACACGGCCAAGGGAAGTATTGCGCTCATCAAGGGTGTCGCGTTGATCCGCAAGAATCTGTGCTTGATCAGCCAGTTGCTCGTTGGTTTGCTCAAGTTCAGCTTGTTGGGTTTCAAGATGAGCTTGTGATTCTTTGAGTACGCGCGATTGCTCCTCAAGCTCCTCGTTAGCCGTGCGCAGCTCTTCCTGTTGAACTTGCAGTTCCTCGTTGAGCTGCTGGGTTTCTGCGAGCATTTCTTGCAGGCGCTGGCGGTTGCGCACCAGGTCAATCGAGGTGCCAATGGGTTCGGCAATCAACTCAAGGAACTCGATCGCCCGTGGTTCAATCGGTTGTAAAAAGCCGAGTTCAAGTACGCCATTGACTGAGTAACCGTTGGTGATAGGCAGCAAGACAATGCTCACCGGTGCAGTGCTGCCCAAGCCTGAAGTGACTTTCAGGTAAGCATTGGGCAGGTTGTCCAGCTTCAGCAGTTTGTTTTCGCTGGCGGTCTGACCCACCAGAGACTCAGTGCTGCTGAAGTCTTGAGGCGCATTTTCAAGCTCACGACTGAAGCCATAACTGGCGGTGCGGCTGATATCGCCCTGCTCCGAGCGCACATAGAACGCGCCAACGGAGATGTTCAGGTATGACGCCAAGGTATTCAGCGCATTGCGGCCTAACGCCTGCAGGCTGGTCTGCCCCAGGATTTGTTCGGCCAACAGTGTTTGGCCGGTGCGTAGCCATGCCTTCTGCTCTATGACTTCGGTGCTCAGGCGCTGTTGGTCAAGAATCTGAGCATGCTCTGTAGCCAGTCCGAGTAGGTCGCGACGGCCGAAATAGGCGAGCAGAGCACTTAAGGTCAGGCTGCCTAAAATGTATAAAAATACATACAAGGTGACCGAGTCGTTGACCCTCTGGTTACGTACTTGGCGGCGCTGTTGTTCAATTTGAATAAAGTTGTCGTATTCGCTGCGGGTGTTGTCCGTGATGCGCTTGCCGCGTCCGGAGCGCACGGCACTGACAATGTCGGCGCCGTCATCACGCAGTTTGATCATGCCCTTGGCGTAGCTGTCCCAATCATTGTGCAGGGCCTGGATGCGCCTTAAGCGCGCGGTCTGGTCAGGGTTGTCTTTGACCATTTCCTTGAGGTTATCCAGCTCAGCCTTGATCAGAGGCCGGGCTTGCTCATAAGGCTGTAAAAAACTGTCTTCGCCGGTGAGTAAATAACCACGCAAGGAGGTTTCCAGGTCAACCGTCAGCTTGATCGACTGGCTGGCACTGGTAATCACTTGATCGGTGAATTCAACGTTCTTCTGCGCGTTGATCAAGTAGGAGATCAAACCGATAAAAAATACGGCCGTAACCAAACCGATACCAAGCGGCAGCGCGATGTTGCGGCGAACGAGCTGACGAAAACTCTGTTCACTGTTGGGTGCTGGGTTGGTCATGGTTAGCCCTAAAGGTTAAAAGCTCAGATTTTGCAGGAATATGCGCAGATAATGATACTTAAGAACAGTGACAAGTGAGAAAATACAAGAGTTGCAATGTTGCACTATAAATTTATTAACCATTGCACATAACCAGCAGTGAGGCCTGAGCCGCAAGTTTGCGCTTCAGATGCTGCTAGAACGCCCCTCATATAAGTACCGTTCACTTACAAGGTCAGCACATGCAAAACAGCTCCGACGCCTCAAGCGCAAATCCGCATGCCATTTTGGTGGTTGAAGATGATGCCGTGGTCAGAACATTGACCCTAGAAGTGCTTGAAGCGTTCGGCTATCAAGTATTTGCCGCCGAGGATGGTGACAGCGCTTTAGGTATTTTGCGTAGCGAGCAGGCCTTGAGCCTGCTGATGACGGATATTGGCCTACCGGATATCAGCGGCATTGAGTTGGCGCAGCAGGCTAAGACACTGCGCCCAGACATTGCCGTACTACTGGCCAGCGGCTATGACGCCCAGCAGCATCAAGATCTGGCGAGTCATGGTGTCGTGGCAACCATTACCAAGCCATTCCAGCTTGATCAGTTGCGTAACACCTTGCAGGCAATACTGGCGTAATTCCTCGTACGGGCGAATCTATTGCAATGACAGTTCACCCATAAGCCCGGTCAATTAGGCTTGACCTAGATACTGGCTCAGGCACTGTTGGTCCAGTTTCATTGTGGATAACTACCTATGCCAAGTTTAAACCCAAGCCATGAGCAGCTTGCCGACTTTGTCCAGCGCATGCCCGACGATACGCCAATCCTGATGCTAAACCTGCTGCGCTTCAATGCGCAGGCTAAGTACCCCGAGGGCAGCAGTCAGACGCCTTGCACAGGTCAGCAAGCCTATGGGACCTACAGCAAGACGGCCTTGCAAAAGGTGCAGGGCGTTGGCGGCAGTGTTGAGTTGCTGGCCAATGCTCATGTCGCGCTGATTGCGCCTGACGATGAGCACTGGGATCAGGTGTTGTTGGTGCGTTACCCGTCGAAGCAAGCCTTCTTGAGCATGATCAGCGATCCGGAGTATCGAGCTGTTACCCAGCATCGCACAGCCGCTCTGGCTGACTCTCGTTTAATCGGCACAACCCCCGCCAAGCGTTAGTGTTTCTGCCCGCGATTTGCTGCTGTTAGCCTTCAAGTTTGCTGTTAAGTACTAACAATAGGGCGGCGGTTTCTGCATCCGCTTGGCCCGCATAATTGCTCGGCCGGTACTTCATCTGAAACGCGGCCAGTACTTTGCGGGTTTGTGTATCCAGTTGGCCGTTCTCGATGATCTCGTACCCCTGACGGGCCAGTTGGTGCTGAAACCACGCAATGTTTGGCAAGTTGGCAGCGAGCTGTACTTGCTTACGCGTGACCTCGCTGGCATCTGGCCAAGGCACCAAGCCTGCGTCAGCCAGCCGCTTCCACGGGAAGTACGGACCAGGATCTACCTTGCGCTGCGGTGCTACATCGCTGTGGCCGATGATGCTCCCAAGTGGCAGGTCGTGGCGTTTGACGATGTCTTTGAGCAAGCTGATCAAGGCTTGAATCTGATCTTCGCTGTAGGGTTGCCAAACCCGGCCGGCAGGGGTGTCTGTGTAGCCTTTGTTGACCAACTCGATGCCAATGGTGGTGCTGTTGAGCCAGGTGCGGCCTTTCCATGAACTAACACCTGCATGCCAGGCACGGCGGTTCTCATCGACCAGTTGGTAAATGGTCGCAGGCTCTGAATTAATCAAATAATGACTGCTGACATCTTTGGTTGTCAGCAGCTCCATCGAGCGCGAAAAGCTGGTGGAGGTGTAATGCAGCACAACATACTGAACACGGCTGCTTTGTCCGGTTGCTGTATGGCTTTTATCGATGCTTGGGCCGCTGGAGCAGCCGGCTAGTAAGGCCAACATCAGGGTAATACAGAATAATTTCATGGTTTGATTGGTAGCACGCTTTGCGGGTTGTTCGGCACAAGGTCGATAACTCCATGCATGTAATACCCATGCATCACGCCACCGTCCTGGGGCTAGTTTAGTCATCTTCGGCGCAACATTGTTTGTTGGGCGTTGATTTATTGAGTTCGAGCTGCGCGTATAAGTGCCTCAAGGCATGGTGCCTGCGCTCTGTTAGCCGGGGTATGGTCGTTGTAACAAGGGTGACAGTTAGCCCTGTTCGACTCGGTTACGGCCCTGATTTTTAGCACGATATAGGGCTTGGTCAGCGCGCTCGAAGACTTCATCGCTACGCTCGCCTTCGGCGAAGGCGCTGATGCCCGCCGACAGGGTGATTGTTACAGGCTCGCCTTTAAAGTGAAACGGACACATTTCGATAGCGTTGCGTAGGCTTTCGAGTAATTCCAAGCCGCCTTCGAGTGGTGTTGAAGGCAGCAGCAGGACGAATTCTTCGCCGCCAAAACGGGCCATAAAGTCAGTCGTACGCATGCGTTTGTGCAGTTCGTTGGCGATGATTTTAAGCACTTTATCGCCGGCCAGATGGCCATAAGCGTCGTTGATTCGCTTGAAGTGATCGATGTCGATAATCGCCAGCAGCAGGTGGCCGTTGTAACGCTGCCAGCGGGCCAACTCAATTTCCAGGCGCTCGCTCCATGCGGCGCGATTCGGCAGCCCTGTGAGCGGATCGATCAGGGCTTTTTGACGCTGCTCTTCAATGTGCTGACGGAAACCGGTCGCCTCTTGCTCCATGCTGGCAACGCGCTCAACCAGCGCCTGCAAACGCTGGGTGACTTGTTGCTCGCGCTCATCGCGCTGGGATTGATATTGCTCCATGGTGCCAAGCAAGCCACTGAGGCGGTTTTCAACCAGGCCTTTGAGATTATTGAGGTCGGTGGCTTCCTGCACGCTGACATTCAGACCGTCAACTTGTTCGCGTAGCTCGGTGTCCAGGGCGCGCTCAGAATTAACCGCTTCAACGTAGCCTTCATGCGTATCTTTAAGCGAGCCTTGGAAGTGAGCAAGGCGCTCGTTGAGCTGTTTTAGATAACCTTCAAACTCTCGCTGACCGACATCGGCGATCACGCGCATCAGCACGGCGAGATCATCGAGTACAGGGACCAGTTCATACATATTCAGGCCAGCGCGAATGCGCTTGCTGAGCGCTTCCGCTTGTACCTGGTGATGCTCTGGTAGCGGCAGTTCGGCGAGCAGGTCGAGGAGTGTTGCCTCAACGTGATCCGCAATGGCGCTGTACACCGGCTCATCTTGCTGCTGGGTATCAGGCTCGGTAGCCGGCGCTGCATTGCCTGCCGTTGGGGCCTGGGGCGCGAGTTCGTTAGGCACCTCTATTGTTTCAAGTGCGATGGCTGCATCCGCCTCGGCAACTATTGGCTCTTCAGCGGCATCATTCGCGGCGATGGCATCCGCGTAAACTTCGGCAACCTTCTCTGGGGTTGGCTGCACTTCACTCGTCGAGTCGGCCAGTTCAGTGGGCGACTCATCTGCAAACTGCTCGGTTTTGGCGGTGGTGTCCAGCGCGTAGTGGTCTTGGGCCTGCGCTTCACCTTCTGCCGATTGGGCAGGCTCGGGCTCGGTCTCAGTAATGACTTCAGCAGTGCTCGCTGGCGCTGGCAATGTTTGCGCGGCTGCGGCGTTGCTCTGCGCCAGTTCAACCGGCGCTGGCGGAGTGTCTGTGGCTAGATGACCCGGTGCGCTCGCTTGCTGGCTGCCAAACAAGCGCTGCAGAAAACCCGGACGATGGCCTTCCTTGTTCTCCAGTGCTGCCAGAGTTTGTTGTTGCAGCGTACTGAGCTCATTGAGGAGGCCGGGCAGCTCACTGGAGTGTTCGTATGAGCGCTCCAGTTTTTTGGCGAAGGCTTTTAGTGGCTTGGCCACTTCACGTGGAGGCTCGAGACGAAACAGTTGGTCGACCAGCGCGGTCAAGGCGGCGGTGACGCGATCGGCGCGCTGTTTACGCTGTTTTTCCGAGTCGAGCACCGTGCGTTCAAGGTGCGGAATAAGATTGGACAGGCCCGCGTCGATATCATTTTTGCGCAGCACGGCGCGTAGATCTTGCATGCATTGGTCGACGGCTTTATCCGCACCTTCGGCTGCGAGGCTGCTACGGACTAAGCCACGGCGCAGCAGATCGAGACGCATATCCCAGCGCCGCTCCAGCTTTTCCTGCTGTTCGAGGCCGGATAGATACTTGTCTTTCCAGTGCTCAGCATCAGTGCTCATTCAAGACTTCCGCGCAGATGATGTAGTTACCATAGGCGGCTTTGCGGCGTTTGGCATGTTCGGTAAGCCAATCTCAACGGCAACCGGTAAGTGATCAGAGATAGGTTGCGCCAGCACTTCCACGCGTCTGAGTTCAAGGGTTGGGCTGAGCAATATATGATCAAGGCAACGCTGCGGACGCCAGCTCGGAAACGTTGCCTCAACTTGCGGGGCCAATAAGCCCAGGTCGCGCAATGGCGAATTGAGCAGCAAGTCACTGGCATGGGTGTTCATGTCGCCCATTAATACGTGATGGCGATAGTCACTGAGTAGCTCGCGGATATACGCCAGTTGCCGCGAGCGCGTTCGAGCGCCCAGCGACAGGTGCATCATCACCACTGCGACCGCATCATCGCCTTCGCCGATACGCAGCAATATTGCGCCACGACCGGGTGGGCCAGGCAGCGGGTGGTCTTCGATTAACGTCGGACGAATACGGCTCAACAAGCCATTGCTGTGTTGGGCAAAGCGGCCAAGATTGCGATTGAGCTGTTGATACCAGAACGGAAAGGCGCCGAGGTTGGCGAGGTGTTCAACCTGATTGATGTTGCCAGAGCGCAAGCTGCCGCCGTCGGCTTCTTGCAAGGCCACCACATCGTAATCGGCCAATAGCGCACCGATGCGTTGCAGGTTGAGTGAGCGCCCGGCATGGGGCAATAGATGCTGCCAGCCGCGGGTGAGGTAATGGTGGTAACGTTCGGTGCTGATACCGACTTGAATATTAAAGCTGAGCAGGCGCAAACAGTCGTTTTCAGGCCGTTCGGGTACCGGCTCACAGGTCAAGTTAACTTGCGGGTCACACAAGTTAACTTGCCGTGTTTTCTGCCAGCGGCGCAGCATGCTAACGCCTCAGGGCGGGCGCGCTTACTGCGCAGCCCGCTCCTTGGCAATGAGTTGATCAGCCACGTCCAGCGCTTGCTGTGGGCCACCCGAGCTGCTGATGTCGAAACGGTATTTACCGTTAACAATCAGGGTCGGTACTCCGCTGATCTGGTAGGCCATGGCCAGTTTCTTATCCTTTTCCATCTGGCTCTTCACGCCGAAGGAGTTGTAGGTTTTAAGAAACTCTTCACGGTCAACACCTTGGCTGGCCAAGAAGTCAGCCATCTCTTCTGGAGTAGCCAGTTTCTTGCCTTGATTGTGGATTGCATCGAACACTGCCGAGTGCACATCGTGCTCTACGCCCATGCTTTCAAGGGTAATAAACAGTTGGCCGTGAACATTCCAAACGCCGCCGAACATGGCTGGAACGCGAACGAAGTTGACGTCATCCGGCAGTTGCTTGATCCACGGGTTGATAGTCGATTCAAACTGGTAGCAATGTGGGCAGCCGTACCAAAACAGCTCAACCACTTCGATTTTGCCTGGTTTGGACACAGGGACTGGCGTCGACAGTTCGACATACTGTTTGCCCGCTTCAATTGGCTCGGCGTGTGCAGAAACACCAAACAGGCTTGCAGTGACTAGGGCGGCGCTAAGAATCAGGTTACGCATGCAGAACTCCTTGAACAAATAAGCGATGTCTGGCGGCAGATCGCAGGACGGTCAATTCGACCGGCAGTCTTTTGCGAGGTTCCAGCCATTGTAGCGGCGTAACAAATGGAAAAGGGTGGCCATTGCCACCCTTTTTTAACACTTCATTTCATCAGCGTGCACAACTCAGTGCAGGCCTTGGACATAGCTCGAAATGGCAGCGATATCCTTGTTGCTCAACTTGGCAGCGATTGAGCGCATGATCATTGCGTCGCCATCGTTGGTGCGGTTGCCCTCACGGAAGTCTGTCAGCTGTTTGGCAACATAGGTCGCATGCTGGCCGCTCAGGTGTGGGAAACCTGCCGCAGCGATACCGGCGCCGTTCGGTGAGTGGCAACCGGTACAGGCAGGCATGCCATCTTCCAGTTTGCCGCCGCGGAACAGTGCTTCGCCGCGCTTAACCAGTTCAGGGTCGGCTGCGCCAATGGTCATCTTCTGGCTGGAGAAGTAAGCCGCGATATCAGCTATATCTTCCTCAGAAAGGTTATCCAGAATACCGGTCATTTCGACAACGGTACGGTCACCATTCTTGATGTCGTGGATCTGCTTGAGCAAATAGCGCTCGCCTTGACCCGCCAGTTTAGGAAAGTTTGGGGCCGGGCTATTGCCGTCAGGACCATGACAGGCGCCGCAAACAGCGGCTTTGCTTTGACCAGCAGTAGCGTCGCCAGCGGCATGCGCCACACCAGTGATACCAAGGGTCAACAGCAGACTCACGAGTACTTTGTTCATCAGCTAATCCAATAACGGCTAAGAGAGAAAGAGTAGTAGACCGAGTTTATTCGGTCATCAATTTGATGACCGCTTTGTAATCCTCGGCCGTGCAATCCATGCACAAACCGCGTGGCGGCATGGCATTCAGACCATTGGTGACGCTCGCAACCAGAGCATCAGTACCTTTGGCCAAACGCGGCTCCCACGCAGCCTTGTCGCCTTTTTTAGGCGCCATAGGCAGTTGACCGTTATGACAAGCGGAGCACGCTTTCGCGTAAACAGCTTCAGGGTCTTGGGCAGCCTGGGTGTTCAATGACAGTGTCAGTACACCTGCAGCTAGCAACATTTTTTTCACGAGATCAACCTCATCAGCGAGGGGACGTCCTGCATTCTATGCGCAGATAATCTTATTGTTCCCCGTGAACACTTGTCTAAGTTAAGGACAAAGCGCACACAAAATCTGCGGCATTATATACTGGCAGGACTGAAACGGAAACGACGCGACTTGCCCGATGTGGTTATCACAGGCAGGATGCGCGCAAATGTCGCAAGGGCCACACCCTTTAGTGGCGCAAAATATGCGCTGCACTCGCCCAAGCTCTTACCGGATATCTCATGCAACCCAAGAACCCAATCATCGGCCTGTGCCAAAAAGCTACTTTTCAGATCAGCGCCGCAAAAGTTGATCAATGCCCGTCTGACCACGGCCATGAGGTGGCTTTCGCAGGGCGTTCAAACGCCGGCAAATCGAGCGCGCTGAACACCATCACTCACGCAAGTCTGGCGCGCACCTCGAAAACGCCAGGGCGTACACAGTTGCTGAACTTCTTTCGTTTGGATGATGAGCGTCGCTTGGTTGACTTACCAGGTTATGGCTACGCCAAGGTGCCTATTCCGCTGAAGCTGCACTGGCAAAAGCACTTGGAAGCGTATCTGGGCAGCCGTGAAAGCCTGCGCGGGCTGATTTTGATGATGGATATTCGCCATCCGCTTACCGAGTTCGACCAATTACTGCTCGACTGGTCGAAAGCCAGCGGCATGCCGCTGCATATTTTGCTGACCAAAGCCGACAAGTTGACCTTTGGTGCCGCCAAGAATGCACTGCTTAAAGTTCAGCAGGAAATTCACAAGCGTTGGGGAACACAGGTCACCATCCAGCTGTTTTCTGCGCCCAAGCGCTTAGGCGTCGAAGATGCGCAAGCCGTTCTGGCTGAATGGTTGATGCTCAATGAGCCTGAGCCTGAGCCTGAGGACGAAGAGCCGTCGCAGGACGAAGTCGAAGATTAATGCGCTTTTGATGCGGGCTAGTTATTGCCCGCATGATTTGCTCCAGTCCAGTCCAGTCCAGTCCAGTCGTGACGCGGCTTGCGGGGAGATATGGCGCGCGCCCGAACTTTTCTTCAGGCAAAAAAAACTCCGAGCTTCATATGGGGAGGGAGAAGTTCGGAGTTTAAGGGTCTGAACCGCTAGGGCGGGGTTCAGATGTCTGCCAACACTTAACACAACAAAGGAGCATGAATGGCTTTGCGGGCCATTCATAAACTCTGACTGGTTGCTGGAAAAGAAAGTTCAGCCATTTTAAAAAATCTTTTAGTCATAAGCCTGTGCTTTTAATAACTTTGTGATCTGTAACACGGACACCCTTTGGCGTCCGTGTTCAAGCCCTTGTTTTTAGTGGGCTTCATCCCAGTTATTGCCCACGCCAACCTCAACCAGTAATGGCACATCCAGCGTGGCCGCGCCGCTCATTTGCAGTTTTATTTGTTCACGAACCTCATCAACCTGATCTTCGCGAACCTCAAGGACCAATTCATCGTGAACTTGCAGAATAACTCTGGCATCGAGCTGTGATTGCGCCAGCCAGCTATCCACCGCAATCATTGCACGCTTGATGATATCGGCTGCGGTGCCTTGCATTGGGGCATTAATGGCCGTGCGTTCTGCACCTTTACGCAATGCTGGGTTTTTCGCGTTGATCTCCGGCAAATACAGGCGTCGACCGAAGATGGTCTCAACGAAGCCCTGTTCGGCAGCCTTTTCGCGGGTGCTTTCCATATAGGCCAGCACGCCCGGATAGCGCGCGAAATAGCGGTCGATATAGGCTTGCGACTGTTTGCGGTCGACACCAATTTGCTTGGCTAAACCAAAGGCGCTCATGCCGTAGATCAGGCCGAAGTTGATCGCCTTGGCGCTGCGCCGCTGGTCGTTGCTGACATCTTCAAGTTCAACGCCAAAGACTTCGGCAGCGGTTGCTTTATGCACATCCAGGTCGTGGCGGAATGCATCGAGCAGGCCTGCGTCCTGGGCCAGGTGCGCCATGATGCGCAGTTCAATTTGCGAGTAGTCGGCCGCCAGCAGTTTGTAGCCTTTCGGGGCGACAAAGGCTTGGCGAATGCGCCGGCCTTCGGCGCTTCGAATTGGGATGTTCTGTAGGTTTGGGTCACTTGAAGACAAACGCCCAGTGGCAGCGACGGCTTGATGGTAGCTGGTGTGAATCCGGCCAGTGCGCGGGTTGATCTGCTCGGGCAGGCGGTCAGTGTAGGTGCTCTTGAGCTTGCTCAGTGTGCGGTACTGCATCAGCACTTTGGGCAACTCGAATTCTTGTTCAGCCAGCTCGGCGAGCACGGCTTCGGCGGTGGATGGCTGACCCTTGGCGGTTTTACTGATGATCGGCAGGCCGAGTTTTTCGTAAAGAATCACCCCGAGTTGCTTGGGCGATGCCAGGTTGAACTCTTCACCGGCAATGTCGAAGGCTTGTCGCTCAAGCGCTACCAGTTTTTCACCCAGTTCGCGGCTATGTTCGCCAAGTAGCTTGGCATCGACCAATGCGCCTTGGCGTTCAATGCGCGCCAGGACAGGCACCAGTGGGATTTCAATATCACTGAGCACAGCCATCAAACTCGGTGTTGCTGAGAGTTTCTCCCACAGGGTTTGATGCAGGCGCAGTGTTATATCTGCATCTTCAGCGGCGTAAGGGCCTGCTTGCTCGAGGGAGATCTGGTCGAATGTCAGTTGCTTGGCACCTTTGCCGGCAATATCTTCAAAGCGGATCGTGCTGTGGCCAAGGTACTTCAGCGCGAGGCTGTCCATATCATGGCGCGTTGCAGTCGAGTCATAGACATAGGACTCAAGCATGGTGTCGAACTTGACGCCCTGCACATGAATGGGTGTTGAGGCATTGGCCAGTACATTGATGTCGTACTTGGCGTTCTGCCCAACTTTGGCTTTGTTCGGGTCTTCCAGGATTGGCTTCAGTGCTTTGAGCACTGCATCGCGGTCAAGCTGCGTGGGGACACCCATGTAGGAGTGGGCCAGCGGCACGTACGCGGCTTCGCCTGCGCTAACGGCAAATGACACGCCGACTAGCTGAGCCTGCTGGGCATCAATGCTGGTGGTTTCAGTATCAAAGGCGATGAGCTCGGCTTTATTGAGCTTCTTTAGCCAGGCGTCGAATTCAGCTTGCTCAAGGACGGTTTGATACGCTTCAACGGCGGGTTTTTCTTCGCTGGCAGCCGCTGTCGACTCAGCTGCATCTGCGGGCAGTGCAAACAAGTCACCTGCTGGCGCTGCGGCAACTTTGGCGGCCACTGCTTTGTGTTTGCGCTGCAGTTCATCGCGCCAGGTTTTAAATTCAAGCTCTTCATAAAGCTCAAGCAACTGCTCTACATCGGCGGTTCCCGGGTGCAGCGCTTCAATTTCAACATTGAGTTCAACGTCGAGTTTGATGGTTGCCAGTTGATAAGACAGGTACGCCATGTCGCGGTGTTCTTCAAGCTTGGCGGGTAAACCTTTGGCCCCGCGAATAGGCAGGTCAGGGATTTTGTCGAGATTGGCGTAGATCACGTCCAGGCCGCCACCCACACCGACCAGCAGGCCCAGGGCGGTTTTTTCACCGACACCTGGAACGCCCGGAATGTTGTCGACCTTGTCGCCCATCAGCGCGAGGTAGTCGATGATCAACTCAGGACCGACTCCAAACTTCTCTTTTACGCCTTCTATGTCGTAGACGCTTCCGGTCATGGTGTTGACCAAGGTAACGTGCTTGCAGACCAGTTGGGCCATGTCCTTGTCGCCGGTGGAGATCACCACATCGCGGCCTTCGCCAGCTGCTTTGCGGGCCAGTGTGCCGATGACATCGTCGGCCTCGACCCCTTCAACGCAGAGCAGCGGCAAGCCCTGAGCGCGGACGCTGGCATGCAGCGGTTCGATCTGCACGCGTAACTCATCAGGCATGGAAGGGCGGTTAGCCTTGTAGTCGGCATACATGTCATCGCGGAATGTGCCGCCTTTTGCATCGAAAACCACGGCGAAAGGGCTGTCCGGATATTGCTTGCGCAAGCTCTTGAGCATGTTCAACACGCCTTTGACCGCGCCAGTAGGCAGACCTTTTGAGGTGGTCAGAGGTGGCAAAGCATGAAAGGCGCGGTACAGGTACGAGGAACCGTCGACCAGAACCAGAGGGGTTTGACTCATGTGCAGGTTTAACCTTTTGACGGGGGCAGTCTTAATGAATTCAGCGCGTAAACAGGTTAGCCGAATTGTTCGGCCTTTTTCTAAGGAACCTTTGAAAAACGACTGCGCTCGCGAGCTTTTTCAAAAGCACCCTAAAACGAACGAACTTCAATTAACCCTATAGACCGACTAACCACTAGAATGACTGCATCGTTGACAACAAAAGGACAAGGTTACCATGCGCACACTCAACTGCCTGTTATTGGCTGGTTTGCTTGGCTTTAGCGCAACAGCGGCGCGTGCCGAAGATCCGGTTAGTGCTGATCCTGATGTAACCATCCGCCAAGAAGGCGACCGCACCGTGCAGGAATACCGGGTAAACGGCTTTCTTTACGCGATCAAAGTCATTCCGAAGAACGGCAAGCCCTACTTTTTGGTGCGTTCTGACGGCAGCGACGGCAATTTCATCCGTTCCGATGACCCTGACATGCTGATTCCTGCGTGGGAAATTTTCAGCTGGTAATCGAGCAACACAGATAACGCTTTAGGCGCAAAGGCAGTTTTGACATGTCCGTGTTTACCCCTCTGGAACGTCCAGAGTTAGAAGTATTTCTCGCTCCCTATGGTTTAGGTCGCCTGCGCGACTTCCAAGGAATCGCCGCGGGCAGCGAGAACAGCAATTTTTTTATCAGCCTGGAGCAAGGCGAGTACGTCCTGACCCTGATTGAGCGCGGGCCAAGTGCTGACTTGCCGTTCTTTATCGAGTTGCTTGATGTGCTCCATGACGCGGGCTTGCCTGTGCCCTATGCGCTACGCACAACCGAGGGTGAGGCGTTGCGTAGCTTGGCCGATAAGCCCGCGTTGCTCCAACCGCGCTTGAATGGCAAGCATGTCAGTGAGGCTAATGCCCATCACTGTCAGGAAGTTGGTGAACTGCTGGCGCGTATTCACTTGGCAACACGGGAGCAGCCGATCGCTCGAAAAAGTGATCGGGGGCTTGATTGGATGCTGCAGCAAGGGCCGCATTTGGCCGAACACTTGCCGGCGGAATCAGCCATTCTGCTGAACGCCGTACTGGCTGAAATAACCCAGTTCAAAGCGCAGATTCAAGCGCTGCCGCAGGCCAACCTGCATGCCGACCTGTTCCGTGACAATGTGTTGTTTGACGGCCCGCACTTGGCGGGGGTGATCGACTTTTACAACGCTTGCTCAGGGCCAATGCTTTATGACCTAGCGATTACCCTCAATGATTGGTGCTCAGAGCCAGACGGCCAGCTGAATTTGCAACGCGCCCGTGCCTTGCTGGGTGCCTACGCCGCGTTGCGCCCGTTCACTGCTGGTGAAGCTGAGCTTTGGCCGGTCATGCTGCGGGTGGCCTGTGTGCGGTTCTGGCTGTCGCGATTAATCGCCGCAGAGTCATTCGCCGGTCAAGAAGTGCTGATCCATGACCCCGATGAATTTCGTCAGCGCCTGAGTCATCGCCAGCACGTGGACTTGCACCTGCCTTTTGCGCTGTAACGCTTTAGTTGATGGCTTGCCTGCGTTTAGCCGCAGGCAAGCAAGTCGGTTATTCTGCTGACGGTAAATTGCCAAGGCACTGGGTCAGCTCGTTGGCCAGGTTGTCCATCAACGTCTCATAGCCTGTTGCATTAGCCTCAAGCTCTGCGCCCATGGGGTCGAGTACCGCCAGATTGACTGGCAAGCCTGCGGTTAGTGTTTTCGCCAGGCGCGGTACAAAGGGTGGCTCACTGAACACGCAGGAGGGCCCTGCTTCCTGCAAGCGCTCACGCATCGCATCGACATGCTTGGCACCGGGTTGCACCTCACCTAAAACGCTAAATACCCCGGCATGTTCAAGGCCGTAGGCATGTTCGAAGTAGTTATAGGCTTCGTGGAAGACGAAATAGGGTTTGCCTTCAACCGCGACCACCTGCGTTTTAAGGCGTGCATCAAGGGCCTTTAGGCGCTCGCTGAAAGCGGCCAGATTGGCTTGATAACGCGCCGCGTTGCTTGGGTCGGCGGCGCTTAAGTCAGCAGCCATACGTGCTGCAATCACTTGAGCATTGACTGGGTTCAGCCATAAGTGCACATCAAGGCTGCCTGGCTGGTGGTCATGATCGTGCTCGTCAGCGTCGTGCCCATGCCCCTCGTGCTCATCACCGTCATGCTCCTCGCCGAAATGCTGCAACTTCAGCCCAGGCAGGGTTTGCACTGCAACACTGGGTTGCTTGCGTTGGGCTATTACCCGTGGCAGAAAGTTTTCCAACTCAGGGCCAACCCAATACATCAGTTGGGCATCGCTCACCCGGCGGATATCCGATGGGCGTAGCGCGTAATGGTGCGGCGAGGCACCAGGCGGTAGAAGTACCTCAGGCTTGCCAACGCCATCCTGAACGGCTGCTGCAATCAATTGCAGAGGCTTGATGCTGGTCAGTACCTGTACTTGCGCTCGGGCAGCAGTGCTGCACAGCAAGGTGGTTAGCAATAAACACGCGATGGAGTAGACACGCAACACGATAAATACTCGATAAGCACAAAAGAGGTTATATAATAACGTCTCTTAATCAAAACGTCGCTGCCCATGACTCAGACCCCGATTGCATCTCGCCCCCACGACCATTCGCACTGCGTCAGCCATGCTTTGGCTGAAGCAGAAAATATTTGCTTACGCCAAGGTACGCGCCTGACTGCGCTGCGAAAGCGCGTGCTTGAGTTGGTCTGGCAGAGCCATAAACCGCTCGGTGCTTACGATATCCTCGGTGTGCTGAGTGAAGAAGATGGACGCCGTGCAGCCCCGCCAACGGTCTATCGAGCGCTGGATTTCCTGTTGGAAAACGGCTTGGTGCACCGCATTGCCTCGCTCAATGCTTTTGTCGGTTGTAATCAGCCCGAGCACGCGCATCAGGGCCAGTTTCTAATTTGCCGTGATTGTCATATCGCGGTAGAGGTTGAGCATGAGAAAATCAGCCAAGCCATCGTTTTGAGTGCCAAGAGTATTGGCTTTACGGTCGAGAGCCAGACCGTCGAAGTAGTGGGTTTGTGCGCTGCCTGCCAGGAGCCCGCATGAGTGACACGCTGATACGGCTAGAAGATGTCGGCGTCCACTTTTCAGGCCAGGCGGTTCTTGAAAATGTGCAACTGAGCGTCAACCCTGGCGAAATCGTGACCTTGATCGGCCCTAACGGTGCTGGCAAGACTACGCTGGTGCGCGCCGTGCTTGGGCTATTGAAAATCGACACCGGTAATGTCTGGCGTAAGCCCAAGCTACGCGTCGGCTACATGCCGCAAAAGCTCCATGTCGACGCCACCTTACCCCTTACTGTGCTGAGGTTTTTGCGTCTGGTGCCGGGTGTGGATCGCAGCAAAGCCTTGGCTGCCTTGGCTGAAGTTGGCGCTGAGCAAGTTATCGACAGCCCCTTGCAGACCGTTTCCGGTGGCGAGTTGCAGCGGGTTTTGCTGGCGCGGGCGCTGTTGCGTGAGCCTGAATTGCTGGTGCTTGATGAGCCTGTGCAAGGTGTTGATGTGGCAGGTCAGGCCGAGCTTTACCGGTTAATCACTCGTTTGCGTGACCGCCATCATTGCGGCGTGCTGATGGTGTCCCATGATTTGCACTTGGTGATGAGCACCACCGATAAAGTGGTTTGCTTGAATCGTCACGTATGCTGTTCGGGGCATCCGGAACAAGTCAGTGGCGATCCAGCATTTGTCGAGCTTTTTGGCCAAGATGCCAAGAGTCTCGCGGTCTATCACCATCATCACGACCACGCTCATGATCTTCACGGCGGCGTTGTAACCCCTCATGTACATGGCCCCGATTGCGGGCACGCGCCGGGGAGCGTGGAACAATAATGGCTGACTTTTTAATTAATGCGCTAATCGCTGGTTTGGCATTGGCGTTGGTGGCGGGGCCGCTGGGTTCGTTCGTGGTCTGGCGACGCATGGCTTATTTCGGCGATACCTTGTCGCACGCGGCGTTACTCGGTGTAGCGCTGGGCTTGATGCTGGATGTCAGTCCAATGCTTGCAGTCACTGTCGGCTGCGTATTAATAGCGGCGCTACTGGTGACTTTGCAAACCCGCCAGCCGCTGGCTTCCGACACGCTGCTGGGGATTCTTGCCCATAGCACCTTGTCCCTTGGGCTGGTGGTTTTGAGCTTTATGCATGACGTGCGCATCGATTTGATGGGCTATTTGTTCGGCGACTTGCTGGCTGTCGGCCCGACTGATCTTGCCTGGATTCTTGGTGGCAGCGCATTGGTACTGGTGCTGTTGGCCATACTCTGGCGACCTTTACTGGCAATTACTGTGCATGAGGAACTGGCCAAGGTTGAAGGCTTGCCCGTGGCAGCGATTCGCCTGAGTTTGATGCTCTTGATTGCAGTGGTGATTGCCGTGGCGATGAAAATCGTCGGGGTCTTATTGATCACCTCATTGCTGATTATTCCCGCTGCTGCGGCTCAACGCCATGCTCGAACGCCTGAGCAAATGGCATTCGGCGCGAGTCTTTTGGGGATTGTGGCGGTGTGTTGTGGCTTGAGCCTTTCATGGTTTGAGGACACACCGGCCGGCCCTTCAATTGTGGTATCTGCCGCCAGTTTATTTTTGCTTAGCTTTGCCTTGCCTAAGCGTCATGCTTGAGGTGCTTTGGGCGGCAGATTCGTGGTCTGGCGGGTTGCTGGTGTAAACTTGCGTGTTTTTTGTTCAATTCGAGACCAACAGCATGATGTTTTTAGCGTTACGTCGCCTGTTTATCGTCGCGACTTTGCTGGTGTTGGCGGCCTGTCAACACACGCCTCAAGAGGCTAATTTACCGACTGATCCACTGGTCAGCGGTTTCAACCAGCTTGATCAAACCTTGAGCAATGGCGATCTGGCAGCGGCTGAGCAGCAGCTCGATATTTTGAAGCTAAGCGCAGCGGGGGACACTCGCCTTGAGGCCTACCAGCGGCAACTGGCAGAGGCCTACTTGCACCAAGGCCAACAAGCCCTGCAGAGTGGCGATCTAAATACTGCAACCACCGCCCTGGGTCGTGCGCGCAGCATGATGCCTCAAGCACCCGCACTGACCACCGGTCTCGATGGGGCTATCGCCAAAGCCCGCGAGACTGAACTCAACGCCGCCCAAGAGCAGCGTGCAGCTGGCGCCAAGGCTGACGCCGCACGTCTTGAGCAAGCCCAGCTATTGCGCCAGGCGGCTGAAACCCAAGCGGCTGTATTGGGTGTAGCACGTTTAGCCGAGCCGCCAGTGGCTAGCCGCACGCCCGGTAAACCTAAAGCGCAAGTGATCAATCCATCCGAGGCTAACAGCCTGGTATTGATGCCGATGCTGGATAACCAGGACAACGACAGCTTGCGTCGTTTGCTCGACCAAGCGGCGTCTGATGTCGTGCATTTCAACTGCGCCGTGCATATTCAGGTTCGCGAAAGCAAAGATTACCCCTGGGTTGCCGCGCTACTCAACGCGCGCATCAAGCGTATTGAGCCGAATTACAAGGCCAGCATGAGCTACACCATCAAGGCTGATTCGGTCCCGCGGTTACTGCTCAGCCCACGGCCGAACCTTTAATTCGCCTATCCGTTTACCAAGGCGGGCCATGCACTTGCCTGCCCTGTGCGTTTATTGAGCAGGGCTGTTAACGGCTGTGCAGGGTATGCAGGCGTTGTTGGTCTGCAGGGTATTAATTGAGCCGCCAGCTAAACTGCGCTAAATACCACGATCGTTAGTTCGATTTCGTTATAACCATAGGTCTACAAAGATTTTTGAGACCTATAGAGCTGCGGGTAAACTACGCAACCTTTTTGCGCTCACCCGCGCACTTTGAAAACCCAAAAGGTTTACCGCGTGATCAATTTTCAACAGGTCCATAAGGCGTACAACGTCAATGGCCAAGCGATAACGGCGCTACAGCCGACCGACTTGAACATCGCCAGAGGCGAAGTGTTTGGCATTATCGGCCATTCTGGTGCCGGTAAAAGCACCTTGCTGCGCCTGATTAACCGCCTTGAACAGCCTTCAGGTGGACGCATCGATATTGACGGTGAAGAAGTCACCGCCTTGGATGCCAACGGCTTGCGTGGTTTTCGCCAGCAGGTCGGGATGATTTTCCAGCACTTCAACCTGCTGTCCTCGAAAACCGTTGCTGACAACGTTGCCCTGCCGCTGAAACTGGCCGGCAAGTTGTCACGGGCTGATCTTGATAAACGTGTTGCCCAGCTGCTCGCCCGTGTTGGCTTGAGCGACCACGCCAAGAAGTACCCGGCACAATTGTCCGGTGGACAGAAGCAGCGTGTGGGTATTGCCCGCGCCTTGGCCACTGAGCCGAAAATCTTGCTGTGTGATGAAGCCACCAGCGCACTCGACCCGCAAACCACTGCGTCGGTCCTGCAACTGCTGGCCGAGATCAATCGCGAGCTAAACCTGACCATCGTTTTGATCACCCATGAAATGGATGTAATTCGCCGTGTTTGTGACCGCGTTGCTGTGATGGATGCGGGGGTGATTGTCGAGCAGGGACCAGTGGCTGATGTGTTCCTGCACCCGCAACACAGCACCACCAAACGCTTCGTGCAGGAATCCGAGCACGTCGATGAGCAAGAGCAACACGATGACTTTGCCCATGTTGAGGGCCGCATTTTGCGCCTGACCTTTCAAGGCGACGCCACTTATGCGCCTCTGCTGGGTACGGTTGCCCGCCAGACGGGCGTGGATTACAGCATTCTGGCCGGTCGTATCGACCGGATTAAAGACACGCCCTACGGCCAACTGACTTTGGCCCTGACCGGCGGTGATCTGGACGCAGCCATTGCTTGCTTCGCAGCGGCTGATGTTCACTTGGAGGTGTTGCGCTAATGGAAAGCCTATTTCCAAATGTCGACTGGGTCGAAATCTGGCAGGCCAGCCTCGATACCCTGAGCATGCTCGGCGGCTCACTCCTATTTACCGTATTGCTCGGTTTGCCCCTTGGCGTGCTGTTGTTCCTCACCAGCCCACGGCAAATGTTTGAGCAAAAAGCCTTCTATGGCCTGCTTTCTCTGCTGGTTAACATACTGCGTTCAGTGCCCTTTGTGATTTTGCTGATTGTGATGATCCCGGTGACCGTGGTCGTTACCGGCACTTCATTGGGCGTCGCTGGGGCCATTCCACCGCTGGTGGTGGGTGCCACGCCATTCTTCGCACGGCTGGTCGAGACCGCCCTGCGTGAGGTCGACAAAGGCATCATTGAGGCGACTCAAGCCATGGGCGCGACAACCAGGCAGATCGTCATCAACGCGCTGCTGCCAGAAGCTTTGCCCGGCATCTTTGCGGCGATCACCGTGACCGCAATTACCTTGGTTTCTTACACCGCAATGTCCGGCCTGATCGGTGGCGGCGGTCTTGGCGACCTCGCTGTGCGTTACGGTTATCAGCGCTACCAACCCGACGTAATGCTGGTCACCGTGGTGCTCTTGCTGGTGCTTGTGCAGGTTCTGCAGAGTGTTGGTGACAAGCTGGTGGTGCACTTTTCACGTAAATGATTGCAGCAAGCCCGACCCGCTTGCGATGGAATTGAATTAATAGAACAGTGCGGTTATCAGCCGCCGCTTAACATCCCACAAGGAGATACATGATGAAAAAGTTGCTCGTTGCTGCTTTCGCAACCGTCGCTGCCTTTGCTGCTCACGCTGAAACCCTGAGCGTTGCGGCTACTGCTGTACCACACGCTGAAATCCTCGAGTTCGTGAAGCCAGCACTGGCAAAAGAAGGTGTTGATCTGGACATTAAAGTCTTCACTGACTACGTCCAGCCAAATGTTCAGGTTGCGGAAAAGCGTCTGGACGCCAACTTCTTCCAGCATCAGCCGTACCTTGATGAGTTCAACAAGAGCCGCGGTACCAAGTTGGTAAGCGTTACCGGTGTGCACGTTGAACCTTTTGGCGCTTATTCGACCAAGTACAAGAGCCTGGATGAGCTGCCACAAGGTGCTACGGTGGTCATTCCTAACGACGCCACCAACGGTGGCCGTGCATTGTTGCTGCTGGAAAAAGCCGGTCTGATCAAACTCAAAGACTCGAACAACATCCTGGCAACACCAAAAGATGTGGTTGAGAATCCTAAGAACATCAAGTTCCGTGCGCTCGAAGCCGCTACTCTGGCCCGCGTATTGACTCAGGTCGACCTGGCGCTGATCAACACCAACTACGCGCTGGAAGCCAAGCTCAACCCAACCAAAGATGCACTGGTGATCGAAGACAGCAACTCACCATACGTGAACATCCTGGTTGCCCGTGAAGACAACAAAGACAGCCCAGCCATGCAGAAACTGGCTAAGGCCCTGAACAGCCCTGAAGTCAAAGCCTTTATCGTTGATAAGTACAAAGGTGCGATCGTTCCAGCCTTCTAATTGAGTGCTGAAGCCCTGATGCAGTGAAAAGCCGCTCTTAATGAGCGGCTTTTTTTATTGAAATCCATCGTTGCGCTGATCGGTGTTACCTATCCGATGGCTTACCAGTGCTTAGGCCACTTGTGCGATTTGTAGCTCTACATGGAGTCCGGCCGTGGTCAGCATATTGATTAGCGTATCGATGCTGAACAGCGTGATCTTGCCGCGAAGCAGGTCAGAGATGCGCGGTTGAGTTACGCCTAACAGCTTGGCGGCCTGAGCCTGCGATAAGCCTTTAGCTGCGATGCAGTCCTTCAACGCGATCATCAAGGCGGAGCGCAGTTTCATGTTTGCAGCTTGGACCGGGTTGTCTTCAATGGCATCCCAGACACTTTCAAAACTCTGGCTCACTGGCCTAACCCCTTTATCAAGTCTTTGAGTCGTTAGGTAGCCAGCACTATGTCTGCACGGCTGGTCTTCTGGGTCTTCTTCTGGAAACAGTGCAACACGTAAATGGCGTTTTCCAACCTCGTCACATAGATCACTCTGTGCGCTGTTGATGTGTCATGAATACGTATTTCACCAACACCTGCACCGATGCTTGCCATCGGTCGCCAATCATCTGGGTCACGACCTAGCTGAATATGATCCAGTTGGTGGCCAGCTTCTCTGCGGACCTTTTCTGGAAAGCTGCACAAATCCTTGAGGGCATTTCCACAAAAACGCAGGGGCCTATGAGTTCCTTTCATAAGTCATGACCATACAAAATTTTGTATTAAATAAACAAGCCCCTTTTGTCGATCAAGGGTTCACACCGCTTAAACACTCAAGCAAACAGTCCAGCGCTGGCTGGCGTTGGGCGCGGCGGAGCAGGGCAACCAGTTCGCGGTGGAAGGTTAGCGGGCCGAGCTCAATCACTCGTAGCTGGGTTGGTCGTTGCAACCATAAACCGGCACGCGGGATCAGTGATACGCCCATGCCGTTTTCAACCATACGCACTATGGCCTCAAGCTCATCGAGTTCTAAGGTATCGCGCACTTCAATATGCTGTTCACGCAAGAATTTACTGACTAATCGGCCGCCAAAGGAGCGTCGGTCGTAACGAACGAAGGGGTGTTCGGCGAGTATCTGCAAAGGCTTATTGCAGGTGACGGACAGGGGCGTGATCAGCACAAAGGGTTCGCGTACCAAGCTGACTTCGAGCAGCTCTTTGGGCAATTCGAAAGGTGGCTTGATGAGCAATGCCAGATCCATTTCGCCAGCATCGACCTGGCCGAGTAGGTTCAGGGAAACCCCAGGGATGATTTTAACTTCGACCTGCGCCGCCTGAGCACGAAATTTCGGTAAGGCATCAGGCAATATCCCGGTTTGAACGCTGGCAATTGCCCCGACTTTCAGCTCTCCGCGCCATTCTGCCAGTGCTGTGGGTACGGCCATTTGTGCATATAAGCCAAGCATTTGTTCTGCCAACGGCAGTGCGTGGCGGCCCGCAGCATTGAGTACCGCTGAGCGGCCGCTGCGGTCAAACAACCGTAACCCCAAACCTTGTTCTAGCACGCGCATTTGCGCGCTGACGGCTGACTGAGTCAGACCCGCGTGCTGGCCTGCAGCAGCGAAAGTGCCGTGTTTTGCGACCAACAAAAAAGTCTTTAGCTCGCGGAGCATATAGCACCTCAATTGATCATTTTTATTTGAGCTTGGGCGCAATAATATTCGCTTTTAATCATTTTTACTGTAGCTAAACTGAAGCCATTGAATCTCAACAGGACATCAGCATGGCACTCGCCCCGTTCCACTTGGCTATCCCCGTTTATGACTTAAACGCTGCACGGCACTTTTATGGTGAGGTTTTTGGTTGCCCTGAAGGTCGCAGCAGTGAGCATTGGGTCGACTTTGATTTCTTTGGCCACCAACTCGTGATCCATGAGAGCCCGAAGACCGATTCGCAATCGCAGGCGCAGAGCAACCCCGTCGATGGCCATGACGTGCCGGTGCCGCATTTTGGCGTGGTCTTGGGGTGGCAGGATTGGGAGCAACTGGCGCAGCGCTTGCGCGACCGGCAGACCGAGTTTGTGATTGAGCCTTATGTGCGCTTCAAGGGGCAAGTCGGTGAGCAAGCCACTATGTTCTTGTTTGACCCTTGCGGTAATGCGCTGGAGTTCAAAGCTTTCAAAGACTTGTCACAGATGTTCGCCAAGTAAGCATCTGTTGGCCCGCGCAAAGCAGAGGGTTATTTTGCGCGGGTGTGGCTGCTTAGTCTTTTTGCATCAACAGCGATGGTAGCTCAGCCGCAAGTTTCTGATTGTTCAGTGGCGAACGAATAAAACCGCGCTGCCTGCCGTCGGGCCCAATCACCACCAAATTACCGCTGTGATCAACGGTGTAATTTGGCTTGCTGGTGTCGGCTGGAATAAACGGAATGCTGACGCCGTTGGCGAGCTTTTCGATAACTTTTTCATCGCCGGTCAAACCCATGAAGCTGGGGTCAAAGTAACCGAGGTATTTCTTCAGTTGCTCCGGAGTATCGCGATGGGGGTCGACGCTGACCAGCACCACGCGCAAGTTATCCACAGCCTCTTTGGGCAGCATTTTTTTCAGTTCACGCAGCTCCGCCAATGTTGCCGGGCAAATGTCAGGGCAAAAGGTGTAGCCAAAAAACAGCAGGCTCCACTTGTCTTTCAACTGCTCGGTCTCGAATGGCTTCCCATCTTGGTCAACCAGATCGAGATTCGGTACATCTCGGCCTTGAGGCAACAATACAATACCGGCATCAAGTAATTTGGTTGGGTCAGCCTGACCCTTGCTGTTAAGTACTTTATTTACCGTGAGCCCTAATACCAGAGCAACGACAGCGACAAGAACAAAAACGGTAGTTTGAGTACGGGTCATGGCACCAAAATCTATAGGTTGAAGAAAAAGTAGTGGTCTACCAGCAGGGCGATAAACAACAGAAATAAGTACCAGATACTGTACTTGAAGGTGTTGATCGCTGCGTGCGGTTTGCTGTCACGGTACAGCACCAGTGACCACTGCAGAAAGCGCGCACCCAAGATTACCGCACAGGCCAGATACAGCAACCCGCTCATATGAATGGCGTAAGGCAGTAGGGTAACGGCGAACATCATGCAGGTGTAAAGAATGATGTGAACCTTTGTGTAATGTTCACCGTGGGTGACTGGCAACATCGGAATGTCGGCCTTGGCGTATTCCTCTTTGCGGTGAATGGCCAGCGCCCAGAAGTGCGGCGGTGTCCAGGCGAAGATAATCAACACCAGCAGCAAGGGTTCGGCACTGATGTGCCCAGTGACCGCCACCCAGCCAAGCAGCGGCGGTGCTGCGCCAGCCAAACCGCCAATGACGATATTCTGTGGGGTCGCCCGCTTTAAAAAGCCGGTGTAAAGCACTGCGTAGCCAAGCAGGGAGGCGAGTGTCAGCCAAGCCGCCAGCTCGTTAGTAAATGCCAAGAGTAAACACATGCCGCTCACGGCCAAGAGCAGGGCAAAGCTCAGTGCAAGCACGGGCGACATGCGTCCAGAGGTCACCGGGCGTTTGTGGGTGCGCGCCATGATCGAGTCGATTCGCCGGTCAACGACATGGTTCACCGCAGCCGCAGCACCTGCGCATAAACCAATGCCAAGGTTACCGAAGATCAAGACCTGCCACGTCACTCCTGCTCGCGTAGCGAGAAACATGCCCACCAGGGAGGTGATCAACATCAACACCACGACACGTGGTTTGGTCAGTTCGAGAAAATCTCTCCAACTGAGTTGGGTTGTTTGTTCACGTAATAGAGTTGCCATAGGGTGACTCCTTTTACTTGTTCTTATGCGTTAGACGCCTGCAAAGCGCCTGACTTGTGCCGCAAAGTGGGTTGGTTTTCTTTGACCTGTGCGCTCAGGGTAGCCGGCGCTCTCACGCAGTAATTCACCAGAACAGTGCATAGCAGCAACACCGCGCCACCTGCGTTATGGGCCACTGCAACCACCAATGGCAGATGAAAGATCACATTGCTGATGCCCAAGCAAACCTGCACTGCCAGTGCCAGCAATACACCGCCTGCCAGCCGGCGCAGACCTGAAACGCGTAACCGCCACGCCAATATCAGCAGCATGCAGGTGACGAGCATTGCGCCAACACGATGAGTCATATGGATAGCGGTACGGGCATCACTGTCGAGTTGGCCGCCAAGGTAATTCGGACCAATGTGTTGGCTGAGGTGAAAGCCATTGGCAAAATCCATTGCTGGCCACCACTCACCGTGGCATCTGGGTAGGTCGACGCAGGCCACCGCTGCGTAATTACTGCTGACCCATCCACCTAAGGCAATTTGTCCAATCACCAAGGCCAGTGCCGCACCGGCGAGTAGCCTTAAACGTGAAGGTATTGCAGGTATTACCGGCGCGCGACCTGACAGACGCAGGGTTAATAAAAACAGTAGGCTCAGGGTGGCAAAGCCGCCGAGCAAGTGCAGGGTAACAACTTGCGGCCAGAGTTTAAGAGTGACCGTCCACATACCGAAGGCGGCTTGTACAATCAACAAGCCAAGTATCAGCAGTGGCAGCTTCATCGGTTGAGCAGCGCGCCCATGTTGCTTCAGGGCATGCAAGGCCAGGCCAAAAATGACCAGGCCGAGGGTGCCGGCAAAGTAGCGGTGGATCATTTCCGCCCAGCCTTTGGCAACCTCGACTGGCGCCTCAGGGAAGCGCGTTGCTGCCAGCCCTTGAGTGTGTTCACTCATGGGCACGCCGATAAACCCGTAGCATCCAGGCCAATCCGGGCAACCGAGCCCTGAGTGACTGAGGCGCGTGTAGGCACCCAGTATCACCACAACGGCTGTAAGCAATGTGGCAAACAATGCAAAGCGATAGCCCGGTTTAGTCATCACGCACACTCCTTAAGTGCACATCCGTTTTTAGCCAATGCGCGACAGTTTGAGCATATAAAGCAAGTCTTTGAGTGCTTCTTTACCGGTGTTGCTGCTGTCATAACGCAGCACTAGGTTGCCGTGTGGATCGACAATCCACAGTTGCGCTTCAGCTGCTTTGGCACCTGTGTGCTCTAAGGTTTTCTGGTAGTGAGTCAATTGCAAGGCATGTTGGGTCAGTTGTGGATATTCGCGCTTGAGCTGGTTGTTGTATTCGTGGCTGATCGGTTGGCTGGTGGCGAGCGTATGGGTTGCTCGTGTGGCCTCGCGATTTAGGCCGATATTGATTTGGCGGGCTAGAAAAACCAGCTTCTTGCAGTCATCTGCGCAATCGTTTGGTGCGGTCACCAGTAGCTGCCAGCGCTTATCTGCGGCATCGCTTACGCCCAGACTGTCGAGGTTTTCCCCGGTAGCCAGTAGTTCGCCGTGATAACTGCGGCTCTGGGGCAGCCAGAATTTGCCGTAATACATCGCGGTTGCCAGCACCATAGGACCAATCACGATGGCCAGTATCAACAGCAACTGTAAGCGTCCGCTAAGCCGACTTCTCGGCAGCGTATCAGGCATGGTGATGCTTGGGTTCATTGCGAGGCTCCCGTGCGTTATGCACACCTAGGTAAATAAATAATCCGACTAAGGTCAGCGCCATCGCGAACCACTGCACGGCGTAGCCAAGGTGCTTGTCAGGACTCATCGAAACCACCGGCCATTGGGTTTCAAATGCTGCGAGGCCGGGTTCTATTCTCAGCTCTTCGGCCAAACCGGCGCGGCCGAGTTGCTGCCACAGCGATTTCGCGTCGACTTTGGTAATAAGCGTTGGCCATGCGTTAGCAGGTCCGCTGTCTTGCAGTTGCAGGCCATCACCCAAAGACACATAGACTGAGGCGTTGAGCTGAAGTGTTGAACCTGGCGTGCTGAAGGTCGGCGGGGTACGTCGGTCAGGCCATGGTATCCAGCCGCGATTGAGTAGCACCCATAAGCCACTGATTTGATCGTAAAAGGGTTGCAGCACCTCAACGCCTGCATGGCCATCACGAATGCGGTTATCCAGCAGTAGGCTGTGTTGGTTGTCGAAAGAGCCTCGTAGCTTTACGCGCACATAAGCCCGGTCAGTTTTGCCTTCAAGTTGGTCAAGGCTGATTGGCGCAGCGATTTCTTGCAGTTGGTGGGCCGCGAGCATTTGTCGTTTCTGTTCGGCGCGATCGAGTTGCCAAAAACCCAGGCTGACCAGTACGGGCAGCAAAACAAGCACTGCAACGCTCGGAATCACGCCCGGGCGAAAACCGCTCATGACATCCGCCTAAGTGACCTGACGGAGCTGGCTATACTGCAGGTTAAGCGCATCTATCTCCCCCCGGAGTCTTTTAGGAGTCACGCATGCTCAAAGCCGCGATCATCCTGCTACTGCTTGCGACCCTGGTCAGTTTGTTCAGTGGCCTGTTCTTTTTGGTTAAAGATGAAGGCCATGGCTCGCGAGTGGTCAACTCGCTGACCATTCGAGTCAGTTTGGCCGCTGCAACCCTGGCACTTATCGCCTGGGGGTTTTACAGCGGTCAGTTGGTCAGTCATGTTGCTTGGTAAGGTTCTGGCAGGCCGCTGAACTCTGCTCGGTTATTTCTTCAGCGGTTGCCTGCCCTTGCGCCTTAACGCGAGCTCTTTGGCTAAGGTCAGAGCACATAGACGAAGATAAACAAGCCGAGCCAGACCACATCAACGAAGTGCCAATACCAGCTGGCGGCTTCAAAGCCGAAGTGTTTGTCCGGGTTGAAGTGGCCCTTCATGATGCGCATCAACATCACGAACAGAATCAGCGCGCCCATGGTTACGTGCGCACCGTGGAAACCGGTGAGCATGAAAAACGTTGCCCCATAAATGCCTGAGCCTAGGGTCAGGCCAAGGTCGTTGTAGGCTTCGTGGTATTCGTAAGCCTGCAAAAACAGGAAGGCCACGCCGAGCAGAACTGTCAGTGCCAGCCAGGCTTTGAGTGCGCCGCGATGGTCTTTCTTCAGGGCGTGGTGAGCGAAGGTCACCGTGAAGCTGGAGCTGACCAGCAAGATGGTGTTGATCAGCGGTAAATGCCAAGGGTCGATCACACCACTTGGTGGCGGAAATAGCTTTGGATCGGGTGTGTGCAGCAGCGGCCAGCTGAACTCGAAGTTTGGCCACAGCATATTGGCAACGCCTTTAGCGCCTTCGCCGCCAAGCCAAGGTCCAGCAAGGTGGCGAACATAAAAAAGTGCGCCGAAGAATGCAGCAAAGAACATCACTTCTGAAAAGATGAACCAGCTCATGCCCCAACGGAATGAGCGATCCATCTGCGGGCTGTAGAGGCCACCGTGACTTTCTTTGATCACGTTGCTGAACCAGCCAAACAACATATAGGCCATGAACAATCCGCCAATAAAGAAGATTAGCGGCCCATGGGAGTCCGTGCGGTTTGCGGACATATCATTGAACCAGGTGCCAACCCCGAAGACACTAATCAGCATGCCTAGCGTGGCAATGATTGGCCACTTGCTTTGTGGTGGTACGTAATACGTTTCGTGAGACGCCATCTTTGTTCTCCTTATTAAGGCGAAACTACGCTCATTACTTATGACTAACCTGCGCCACCGGCGGTATGCGATCGGTGACATCAAACAAGGTGTAAGCCAACGTCAGGTGATGCACGTCGGCGGGTAGGTCTTTATCCACGATGAATCGCACTGGCATTTCGATGCGCTCACCGGGCTGGAGTATTTGCTGGCTAAAACAGAAACACTCAGTCTTGTGAAAATAGGCGGCGGCTTCGGACGGCGCGATACTCGGGATAGCTTGAGCTGTCATCGGCTTGTCCGTTGGGTTGCTGGCCACAAACAGCATCTGGTTGGTGCCGCCTGGGTGTACAACGATGTCATCAGCCATGGGCTTGAACACCCACGGCATGTCGATGTTGTTGGTGGCCAGAAACTGTACCCGCACTTCTCGCTGGGTATTCTCAACTTGAGCGCCCTCATAAGCAGCGCCGCTGGTCTTGCCATTGATGCCGAACGCTTGGCACATCACGTCATAAAGCGGCACTAAGGCAAAGCCAAAGGCAAACATTCCCACCACCACACCTAACAGGCGGAGTACAAGACGGCGGTTGGGTGTTTGACTGCTCATAACGGCTCCTTATTTAACTTCAGGTGGCGTGCTGAAGGTGTGGTAAGGCGCAGGCGAGGGAATCGTCCACTCCAAACCATCGGCACCGTCCCAAGGCTTGGCGGGCGCAGGCTTCCCGCCACGTATGCACTTGATGACAATGAACAGGAACAGCAACTGAGTGGCACCGAACATAAATGCGCCAATCGAGGAGACCATGTTGAAGTTGGCAAACATCAGGTTGTAGTCCGGAATCCGCCGCGGCATGCCAGCCAACCCAACGAAGTGCATGGGGAAGAAGGTCATGTTCATGCCGACAAAGCTCATCCAGAAGTGCAGCTTGCCTAGCGTTTCGTCATACATATGGCCGGTCCACTTTGGCAGCCAATAGTAGGCCGAGGCAAAGATGCCGAAGATCGCCCCTGGGACCAGTACATAATGGAAGTGGGCCACCACAAAGTAGGTGTCGTGGTATTGGAAATCAGCCGGTGCAATCGCCAGCATCAGTCCGGAGAAACCACCGATGGTGAACAGGATGACGAAGGCCACGGCAAACAGCATCGGTGTCTCAAAGGTCATTGAGCCTTGCCACATGGTGCTGGCCCAGTTGAACACCTTGACCCCGGTCGGCACCGCAATCAACATCGTTGCGTACATAAAGAACAGTTCACCGGTTAGAGGAATACCGACGGTGAACATGTGGTGCGCCCAGACGATAAACGATAAGAAGGCAATCGAGGCCGTCGCGTAAACCATCGAGGTATAGCCAAATAATGGCTTGCGTGCGAAGGCCGGTATTATCGCGCTGACGGCTCCAAATGCCGGCAGAATCATGATGTACACCTCGGGGTGCCCGAAGAACCAAAACACATGCTGGAACAACACCGGATCACCCCCGCCAGCAGCGCTAAAGAAACTGGTGCCGAAGTGAATATCCATCAGCATCATGGTCACCACCCCCGCCAGTACTGGCATTACGGCAATGAGCAGGAATGCGGTGATGAGCCAGGTCCAGACAAACAACGGCATTTTCATCAGGGTCATGCCGGGTGCACGCAGATTAAGGATGGTCGCAATAATATTGATCCCACCCATGATCGAACTGACCCCCATCAAGTGGATGGCGAAGATGAAAAAGGTCACGCTTTCAGGTGCGTATGTGGTCGACAGTGGCGCGTAGAAGGTCCAGCCAAAGTTCGGCCCGCCGCCCGGCATAAACAAGGTGCTAATCAACAAACCAAAGGCCGCTGGCAGGAGCCAGAAGCTAAAGTTGTTCATTCGCGGCAGGGCCATGTCTGGCGCGCCAATCATCAACGGCACCATCCAGTTGGCCAGCCCGACAAATGCAGGCATCACTGCGCCGAAAACCATGATCAGGCCATGCATGGTGGTCATTTGGTTGAAGAATTCCGGCTGCACAATTTGCAGGCCGGGTTGGAACAGTTCAGCACGAATGACCATGGCAAAGCTGCCGCCAAGCAGGAACATGGCGAAGCTGAACCAGAGGTACATGGTGCCAATGTCTTTATGGTTGGTGGTGAGTACCCAACGCATCAGGCCTTTAGCAGGGCCGTGGTGATGGTCATGTCCTGCATGACCGTGGTCGATCACTGCACTCATGTCATTGCTCCTCGGCTTGCTTAAGCTCTAGCACTTCTTTTGGGGTGACCATATCGCCCATCTTGTTACCCCAAGCGTTTCGCTCGTAAGTAACCACTGCAGCGATATCAACCTCAGACAATTGCTTGCCGAAGGCGGCCATCGCTGTGCCGGGTACGCCGTGGAAAACTTTACTGAGGTGATCCTCTTTGGGTCCCGTAGCGACTTTCGAGCCATCCAATGCCGGGAACATAGGCGGTAAACCTTGGCCTTCTGGTTGGTGACATGAGGCGCAGGTGGTGTGGTAAATCTTGTCGCCGCGGGCAACCAGCTCTTCAAGTGTCCAGTCTTTCTCGGTCAGCTCTTTAAGCTTTGCGGTTTCGGCTTTTTGTTCCGCTAACCACTTCTCGTAGTCAGGCTTGGACTTGGCCTCAACCACAATGGGCATAAACCCATGGTCCTTGCCGCACAGTTCAGCGCACTGTCCGCGGTAAATTCCGGGCTTATCAATGCGGGTCCATGACTCATTGATAAAGCCGGGAATAGCGTCTTTTTTTACTGCCAGTGCAGGCACCCACCACGCATGGATAACGTCGGCGGACGTAATCAGAAAGCGGATCTTCTCACCCACCGGGACCACCAATGGCTGGTCGACCTCAAGCAGGTAATGTTCGCCTTTATCCGCTTTGTTGTGGATCTGCTCGGAAGGTGTCGCCAGGTTGCTGAAGAACTCAACATCCTGACCCAGATATTTATAGTGCCATTTCCATTGATAACCGGTGATCTGGATATCAACGTCTGACTCAGTGGTGTCGTAGATATCTATCAGGGTCTTGGTCGCAGGAATGGCCATTAATACCAGAATCGCCAAGGGCACTATGGTCCAGAGAATCTCGACTGTGGTGCTTTCATGGAAGTTGGCGGGTACTTGGCCGGTCGAGCGTCGGTGAATGAACATCGACCAGAACATAGCGCCGAACACGATTACACCGATAACTACACAAATCCAGAAAATGGTCATGTGCAGGTCGAAAACAGTGCGGCTTACCTCGGTAGCGCCTTGCGTCATATTGACGGTCCAGCTCGCCTCAGCGGTGCTGAACGCCAACCACAGCAGCAGGCCCATCCAAACACGTGGATGTCGCGACATTGCGGGTTCCCCTTATCATTCTTGTTATCCCGCCGGCGTAGCCTGCGGCAAAGGGATCAACTGCCAAGCTCTAGCGCGTGTGTACGGCCAGAGTCTGTGGCAACAACTGTCAAGCCCTCTCCGTGCCGAAGCCCGTCCGGTTCCATCAAGCAGTGCCTATCGCTCTGGAGTATAGTCGGCACCTAGCAGCCCGCAATGTCAAAGCTGAAATGTCTAGTACTGGCTTAGACCTGTGGCTAACACTACGAATGGCGGGGCTTTGGCAACGCCATCAATCTAGCGTTATAGCTGGTTGCTATATGAATTATCGGATTTATGATAATCGCGTCTTAGGCTTTTGCAGGCAGCAACTAGGGTTGCATGGGTCTGTTAAACCTAGGAGTCGGTAGCCGATAAAGTATCTGTAATCTAAAGATCCAACCTTTGTCTATGGAGTGACTACCCACTAGCAGTTGATCGCCGTGCCGGATGGTTATTGGCCTGCGCGCTGCCACTTAAGCACTAAAGCCCTCGCTCGAAGGAGCTGCCATGAACACCCCCGCTTTGCGTGAACTTATAAAAAAAGCACAGCAACATGAGGCTAAAAGCGGTCAACTTGCCGCCCATTTACAAACTCAGATCAAGCACATTCATCCCAGTATTCGCTTGCCAGAAGCCAACCCCTTAGCGGCGCTTATTGGTTTTGTGACGGCTTATATCGAAGAAGTCCCGCAAGTAATTGATGCGGCGACTGAAGTTGCAAGAGAGGCCGGGATAGAAGACCGCATAAAGCCTGTGCTCAAGGTAGCTGAGCAATATTTTCTACAACCACCGGCGCTGATGTCTGGCCATGAAGGCTTGGATGGCTTGCTCGATGAGGCTTATTTGGCGCATCGCTTGGTTGAGGAAGTGAATGATCTGTATATCACTCATCTTGGGCAACCGTTGATCCCCTTGGATACTACGGTTGCTAATTTAATTGCCCACCAGTTGATTGGCGAGCCGTTTGCCAATCAACTCGATGAAGCGGTGCATCGCACTGTAGTGGGAATGCTCAATGAAGACAGCTTCAGGCAGGACTCTGTGGTTGCTTATCGAGAGCGTCTGAGCGCGCCGAATACCGAAGCCGCGTGGCAACGCTGGCCTTGTTTCTCGGAGCAATTAGGGGTTGAGCTGGTGCTGGATGGGCAGCGCGTCAGCCAGTAAAAAGGTCGGCGATAACAGCGCTAAATGCGGTTATCGCCTGCCATTCTGTTAGTCGTGACGATAGCGCGCCCGTGGTGTAGCCAACGGCATCGGGCCTTCATCAATCGAGCGAAACTCACCCAGTTCAGCATCATAGGCGACGATCTCACTGGTCTCGATGTCATACACCCAGCCATGCACAAATAGCTGACCACTGGCGATTTTGGCTGCAACTGAAGGGTGTGTGCGCAGGTGGTCGAGTTGGGCGAGCACGTTTTCTTTGGTCAGTATGCCCAAGGTGTTGTGACCGTCACAGCCGCAGTTCTCAGCGACTACGGTTTTTGCCACTTCAGCATGACGCAGCCAGGCTTTAACTGTTGGCATTTTTTCCAGCGATTCAGGGTTGAGTACCGCCTTCATCGCGCCGCAGTCAGAGTGGCCACAAATAATGATGTGGTGCACATTAAGCGCCATGACCGCGAACTCGATAGCGGTCGAAACGCCGCCCATCATTTGGCCATATGGCGGAACCACGTTGCCAACGTTACGGGTGACGAACAAGTCGCCAGGATTGGTTTGGGTAATCAGTTCAGGAACGATGCGTGAATCGGCGCAGGTGATAAACATGGCGCGGGGCGTTTGCTCGTGCGCAAGCTTCTTAAACAGCTCCTCTTGCTGAGGAAAAACTTCCTTACGGAAGCGGCGGAAACCATCAACAATGTACTGCAACGCCTCATCAGCGCTTTCTGTCGCAGGGGCGTCTAGTTGTTTTTTATCCATGCTGCCAACCTCGAAAACCACGGAAATATCAAAGCCTGCCGGCTCAGATTAATCGTCTGCCGGTTTTATCAGGCCAATACTGGACAGCTAAAAAAGTCTACAGGTCACAACTTTCGATGCTATATCGCAGCGTAGCAGTGCTTGCTTGCTAGTCCGTATCAAACTGCCAGATGTTGACTCTGACCGCCGAGTTTACGGGTCTGCTGCATCAAGAAAAATGCTTTTTGTAACCTGATTTAGCCGAGCTGACGGTTGGAAAATCAGGCTAAGACAGTCTTCGCAGGCCTAGCATGAACCAGCGCATTGATGGCTGCACCACTAGAGGCCTTCGACCTCGGCCAAGAAAGGCAAATCAGGCCCTGTACGCGAGCAGGTGATTGCCGATGCCTGCACTGCCAGCTTGAGCATGGTATTAATTTGATTACGGCTGATGGTGCGCAGTGCTGCAGGAGAGTCGAGCTGATTGCGCTGTAGGTAGGCGAGTAGAGCGGCCTGAAATGTATCGCCAGCGCCCACGGTATCGCGCGTGATGACTTTGGCTGCGGGTAGCGCCCAATGACCATGTTGATAACTGAACACGCTTGCACCCTGCTTGCCGCGGGTTAGAAAAATCAGCTGGCAACGTTCAGTTAGCCAACTGTTAACCAGAGCATATGGGTCATGCTCTGGGTAAAGCAGTTCAAGGTCTTCGTCGCTGACTTTAATCATGTGGGCGTAGCCGATGAAGGTTTCCACGCTCTGTCTCCACAGCGCAATATCGGGTTGCGGGTTAAGCCGAACATTGGGGTCGTAACTGATCAGGCGTTGCTGGTGATGAGCTTTGACCAACTCAAGAAATGTAGCTGCCACCGGCGTTACCACCAACGAGTACGAGCCGATATGGATGCCCCGAACGTGCGCGCCAAGTGAGGGTAAGTGTTCACTGGCCACTTGCCGGTCTGCACAACCTTCACCGCGAAAGGAGTAGTGTGGTGAGCCCTGTTCATTAAGCCCAACCATGGCTAAAGTGGTTGGAGCATCTGAGCCTATCAGGTAGTCATCGGCAACCCCTTCCTCTGCTAGCACACGGCGTAACCGCAGGCCAAAATAGTCGGTCGAAATGCCGGTGAACAATGCAGACTCAGCCCCCAGACGACGTAAACCAATTGCCACATTGAAGGGCGAACCACCGGCAACTGCCTTGAACTCAACCTCGCTATTGCGCGGGCTGGGCTCCACACTGAAAAAATCGAATAATGCTTCGCCACACACCAGATACATGTTTGACTCCCTCAGATGCGTAGTTAAATGCACAGGCCGCAAAAGCGCTCAGCCAATGGGTAACCACGACCAAGCAGAAAATGACTTACTGATACTGCTTCAGGTGTTCATAGTAACGTTGATAAACACTCTCATATTGCGCGCTGCGTTGTGGGTCTGGTTTTGTGTGAGCGTGTTGATCAAGCCTTACGCAGGTGTTGCAGAGCTTTTCGAGTGAAACTGCTTCGCCTTTGAGTGTGGCGACGCACCACGCTGCTTGAATCGCCGCACCGAGCGCTGCGGCTTCAGTGTGTTCAGGGCACACCAGCGGCGTGGCCATTATGTCGGCAACGGCTTGACGCCACATTGGGCTTTTAGCCGCGCCGCCAATCAAACGGATATCGCGACTCTCAATGCCACTGTCACGCAACAGGTCAAGGCCGTAACGCAGGCTGAATAGTGTGCCTTCTACCACGGCACGGCAGAGGTTTGCGCGGTTGAGGTTTTCACTGGTCATGCCGCTTAAGCTGGCAGTCGCATGGGGCAATGCTGGCACGCGTTCGCCGTTGAAAAACGGCATCATCAGCAGGCCTTCAGCGCCAATTGGAGCGGATTCTACTAGGCTGGAAAAGTCATTCAGATCGAGCGCCAGCAGTTGTTGAATCAAGCCGCTGGCACTGGTTAGGTTCATGGTGCAAATCAGTGGTAACCAGCCACCGGATGAGGAACAGAACGCAGCGACTTGTGGGTGCGCGCTAATTACGGGCTGGTCGCCATAAGCACATAAAGTGCCTGAGGTGCCAAGGCTCATAGTGATTGCACCAGAGCGAATATTACCGGTGCCAATGGCTCCCATCATATTGTCCCCGCCGCCGCTGGCAACGATGACATCAGGGTTTAACTGCAGACGTTCGGCGGCCGCGGTGCGCAAGGTCCCAACAGCCTGGTCGGCGTCGATTAGCTCTGGCAACGCTGCGGTTAGACGTCCGCTCGGGTCTATATGCTCCAGCAGCTCACAGTCCCACGTACGCGTGCGAATGTTGAAGTAACCCGTGCCAGAGGCATCACCATATTCACTGCAGCAGCGCCCAGTCAGCCAATAGTTGAGGTAGTCGTGGGGCAGCAGAATATGAGCAATACGGGCAAATAGCTCAGGGTGATTTGCCTGTGTCCACAGTAATTTGGACACCGTGTAACCGGGTGCGATTGCTACACCTAGGCGTTCGATAGAACCAGCTTCACCGCCCAAGTCATCGAGTAGCCTCTGGTTTTCGGCAGTTGATTCGGTGTCGCACCAGAGCTTGGCCGGGCGAAGAACCGTTCCTTGCTCATCGAGTAATACCAAACCATGCTGCTGGCCTGAAACCGCCATGCCTTTTATGGCTTGGCCCGAAATGCCAGCTTGCTGTAAAGCTGCATGGGTGGCCTGTTCAAGCGCTATGAGCCACTGATCAACGTCTTGTTCGCGGCGTCCGTTTGCTCCGCTGATCAATCGGTGTAAAGCACTGCCCTGACCTAGAACCTCACCCGTTTCTGGGTTGAGTATCAGTGCTTTAGTGCCTTGGGTGCCGCAATCGATACCTAAATACATGGTTGTTTTACCGCGTGTACCGCCGAGGTTTCAGTGCTCAGCGCAATGCTAATTTGAGCGATGCGTCAGCCAGTGGAGAAGGCTCTAACGCATGCTGTTCATAAGCGCTATGCCTCATCCGCAAGCAGTGCTTGCAAGGTTCCGCTTACACCCAAGGTGCGCAGCCGCTGCAGGTTGCGCTCGAAGGCTTGAACAAACGCAGGCGATGCTGTCAGCTCAGGGCCGAAGATGCTTTCGGCGCCTAACACACGCTCAGTCAGTCGTGCGTCGTCGCTGACCAGCGTGCGGCAATAATCTGCACGCGGGTCGATCATGCTGTAGCGCTCGCCTTGTTCGTCCACTTCTTTGAGGTACAGCGCCCATGCGGCAATGACCAGCGCAGCAGAGTCCAAGGGCTTACCCTCGGCGATCAGCTGGTTGAGGGTCGGCACGATAAATTTAGGGAATTTTGACGAGCCATCTGAGCACACGCGCTCCAGTTGGTCGGCAATGGCCTGATTTGAAAAACGCTCGATCAAGGTGTCTTTGTAGGCACTCAAATCGATACCAGGAACTGGTGCCAACTGCGGCGTCACATCCACATCCATAAAGCGGCGGATGTAGTTGCGCATCAGCTCGTCGTTCATGGTTTGGTGAACGAAGCGGTAGCCCTTGAGAAAGCCCAGATACGTCAGTGCCAGATGGCTGCCGTTAAGCAGCTTGATCTTCATGTCCTCATAGGGTGTGACGTCGTCGGTGAACTGTACGCCGACCTTTTCCCATGCTGGACGGCCATTGCAAAACTTGTCTTCCAAGACCCATTGCACGAAGGGTTCGCAGACCACTGGCCAGGCATCTTCAAGGCCGTGCTCGGCTGCTAGTTGTTGGCGGTGATTGTCTTTGGTCATCGGTGTAATGCGATCGACCATGGCGTTGGGGAAGCTGACGTGCGCATCAATCCAGTTGGCCAGATCATGGTTCAACAGGTGGGCAAAGCTGAGCAAGGCTTTGCGCGTTACCGAACCGTTGTGCGGCAGGTTATCGCAGGACATCAGGGTAAAGGCCGGAATGTTCGCCGCACGGCGGTTGGCCAGTGCGGCGCAGAGAAAACCAAAGACGCTGCGTGGCGCTTGCGGGTGCGCGAGATCATGCTGGATTTGCGCCAGGTCAGACATAAACTCGCCCGTGCTGTCGTCCATGCAATAGCCACCTTCGGTGATCGTCAGCGAGACGATTTTCACCTGAGGCTCACTGAGCTTGTCGATCAGCGCCTGTGCTGAGTCATCAGCCAATAGCATGTTGCGGATCGAGCCGATTACGCGGACCTCGGCGCCGGGCTCATCCGCCAGTTGAACCAGTGTGTACAGGTAGTCTTGCCCTGCCAAGGCATCGCGCATTGAGCGATCCTCTGCGCGCAAACCGACGCCGCAGATGCCCCAATCAGCCGCTTCACCTTGGTTAATCAGGGCATCGGTATAGACTGCCTGATGAGCTCGATGAAAGCCACCGACACCGATATGGACGATGCCTTCAGCTACAGCCTCTAAGCGCTCACTGGGTTGGCCAATATCTGCTGCAAGCCTGGGTAAATTCTGGCGATTGAGTTTCATCGGAGTTCCTTAGCCAGCGGCTTAAGCGGCTGATTGCGTGCGTTTGTCGATGGCCTGCCCCTTGTCATCAAACAGATGGCAGTGCGCAGGGTCGAAGCCAATATTCAAGGTTTCGCCGAATTTGGGTGCGAAGTCGCCACGTACTCGCACGGTCAGCATTTCGCCTGATTGGGTGCGGACATGGCAGTAAGTGTCACTGCCGAGACGTTCGCTGACATCGGCGGTGACGCTAAAAACGCCTTCATCAGCTGGCACGATATTCATGTGCTCAGGACGAATCCCAAGCGTCACCTTTCTGCCAGCGGCAAGCGGTGTTGTCAGCGGTAAAGTGATACTGGCGGTGGCATCAAGTTTGATCTCGGATGTGTCGGCACCGGTCTGCCCCAATTGCCCGGCTAAAAAGCCCATGGTTGGAGTACCGAGGAAGCCGGCCACAAACAAGTTGGCCGGATGGTGATAGAGCTCAAGCGGTGAGCCGACTTGCTCAACACGGCCACCGTTGAGCACCACCACTTTGGTCGCTAGCGTCATCGCCTCGACTTGGTCGTGGGTGACGTAGATCATTGTCGCTTGCAGCTCCTGGTGCAGGCGCGCCAACTCTAGGCGCATCTGTACGCGTAACGCCGCATCGAGGTTGGAGAGGGGTTCATCGAAGAGAAAAATCTTCGGGTTACGTACAATCGCGCGACCAATGGCTACACGTTGGCGCTGCCCGCCGGATAATTGCTTGGGTTTGCGTTCCAGTAAGGGATCGAGCTCGAGGATACGTGCTGCGTTTTCAACCTTCTCTTTAACTTCTTGCTTGGGCGCGCCCGAGAGGTCGAGACCAAAGGACAGATTTTTGCGCACGGTCATATGGGGATACAAGGCGTATGTCTGAAACACCATGGCCAAGTCACGTTTGGCTGGGGCGACTTCGGTGATGTCTTTGCCATCGAGCTCAAGAGTTCCGCTGCTGACATCTTCGAGCCCTGCAATCAAGCGCAACAGGGTCGATTTACCGCAACCCGATGGTCCGACAAACACCACGAACTCGCGATCATGAATATCCAGGTCGATACCTTTGATGATCGAGAACCCTTCAAAGGCTTTTTGCAGATTACGTACTTTTAGATCAGCCATAGCAGAATCCTCTTGTTATTTGACGGCGCCGAAGGACAGGCCACGTACCAGTTGTTTCTGGCTGATCCAGCCAAGAATTAGAATCGGCGCACAGGCCAAGGTTGAAACGGCTGAAAGCTTGGCCCAGAACAGCCCTTCAGGGCTTGAGTAGGAGGCGACTAGAGCGGTCAGTGGCGCGGCTGCGGATGAGGTCAGGTTGAGTGACCAGAACGCCTCGTTCCAGCACAAGATCAGTGATAACAGCATGGTCGAGGCCAAGCCACCACGGGCGATTGGCAGCAGTACCCGACTGATTTCCTGCCGCGTGGTTGCGCCATCCAAACGTGCCGCTTCGAGGATATCGACCGGGATGTCTTTGAAGTAGGTGTACACCATCCAGATTATGATCGGCAGGTTGATCAAGGTGTAAATCACGATCAGCGCCAGGCGCGAATCAAGCATGCCTAAGCTCTTGCAGATCAAGTAAATCGGCATCAAAACACCCACCGGCGGGAGCATCTTGGTCGACAACATCCACAACAATGTGCCCTTAGTGCGCTTGGTCTCAAAGAAGGCCATCGAGTAGGCTGCCGGCACCGCAATCAGCATGCACAGTGCGGTGGCTATAAACGAGATCAGTACCGAGTTCCAGGCGTAGCTGAAATAGTCGCTGCGCTCATTGATATGCAGGTAGTTTTCCAGGGTTGGGGTGAAAATAAACTGCGGCGGCGTGGCAATCGCTGCGAGCTCGGTTTTAAAGCTGGTCAGCACCATCCAGAAAATCGGGAAGAAGATCAGCGCGGCAATCAGCCAGGCGGCGCAGCCCACTAGGAAGCTCTGTAGGCGACGTGTTTGTTTCAGGGTCAGCATGGTCAGGCCCTCACTGTTTGTCTGTGAGGCTTTTGCCGATCAGTCTGATCAGCACGAGCGCCGCAATGTTGGCAATCACAACCGCGATCAAACCGCCTGCCGACGCCATGCCGACATCAAACTGCAGCAGCGCCTGGTTGTAGATCAGGTAAGCCAGGTTGGTCGACTCAAAGCCCGGGCCGCCGCTGGTTGTGGTGAAAATTTCGGCAAAGATCGACAGCAGGAAAATGGTTTCAATCATCACCACCACAGCAATCGGGCGAGCCAGATGTGGCAGCGTCAGGTGCCAGAAAATCGCAATGGGTCCCGCTCCTTCAAGACGCGCAGCCTCCTTCTGTTCTTGATCCAGCGATTGCATCGCAGTCATCAGAATCAAAATGGCGAACGGCAACCATTGCCAAGAGACAATCATGATGATTGAGAACAGCGGGTGTTGTGCCAGCCAGTCCACCGGTTGCGCGCCAAAGAGTTTCCACACCGCCGCGAGAATCCCTGAAACCGGGTGAAAAATCAGGTTCTTCCACAGCAGTGCGCTGACCGTAGGCATGATGAAAAAGGGTGAGATCAGCATGACCCGCACGATGCCACGGCCCCAGAACTCGCACGCTTCAAGCAATGCTGAAATCAGCACGCCGAACACCACACTGATCAGCAGTACGCTGCCGACCAACGTCAGGGTGTTTAACGCGCCGGGCATAAAGCCTGGGTCGGTCAGGAAGTATTCAAAGTTTTCCAGGCCGACAAAATTTTCTTCACCTGGGTACAGCAAGTTGTAGCGGATTGTCGAAAAGTAGAGGGTCATGGCCAGCGGCACGACCATCCAAAGCAGCAACAGCAATACGGATGGGCTGATCAAGAACCAGCCAACTTTGAACCCCCGCTTCTTGGCTTTCGGTTCTGCAGGTTGCGGGTGTGTGTCGAGGGCCGAAGTAGTCATGGCAACTCCAAAAGTGAGCAGGCTGAACAACGCCCGACTCCGGCGCTATATCCGCGCCGAAGGGGGAGGCTGCCTAGGAGAATTACTTCAGATAGCCCGAGCGCTTCATTTGCCGTTCAGTCGCAGTTTGTGCGCCCTGAAGTGCCTGCTCGACGGTCATTCCACCGGTCAATGCAGCGGCAAACAGTTTGCCAACCTGAGTGCCAATAGCCTGGAATTCAGGAATGGTCACTAACTGCACACCCACATAGGGCACCGGCTTGAGCGTTGGCTTGCTGGGGTCGATCGATTTCAGTGATTCAAGCGTGACTTTGGCAAAGGGAGCTGCTGCCATGTATTCGTCAGAGTAAGTTGATGTGCGGGTGCCAGGCGGCACAGTGGCAATGCCGTCGGTTTTAGCAACCAGTTGGGAATAGGCCTTTGAGGTTGCCCACATGCTGAAGGTTTTAGCCGCGTCTTTTTCTTTGGAGCTGGCCGGGATTGCCAGTGCCCAGGAGTACAACCAAGACGAACCTTTATCGGTGGTTTCAGTCGGCGCGAAGGTGAAACCGACATCCTCGGCCACTTTGCTTTGGTTCTTGTCGGTGACAAAGGAGCCAGCGACGCTAGCGTCTACCCACATTGCACATTTGCCACTGTTGAACAGTGCCAGGTTCTCATTGAAACCATTGCTGGAGGCACCGGGAGGGCCGTATTTCTGCATGGTGTCGACATAGAAACTCAGTGCATTCTTCCACTCGCTACCGGTAAATTCGGGCTTCCAGCTTTCGTCAAACCAGCGCCCGCCAAATGAGTTGGCGATGGTGCTGATCAGCGCCATGTTTTCGCCCCAACCGGCTTTACCGCGTAGGCAAATTCCGTATTGGTCCTTTTCTGGGTTATGCAACTTGGCGGCAAACGCTGCCATCTGGCTCCACGTCGGGCGCTCGGGCATCTTCAGGCCTGCAGCATTGAACAGGTCTGTGCGGTAATAGGTAATTGAGCTTTCAGCGTAGAAGGGCAAAGCGTAGAGCTGGCCTTTGACTGACAGGCCTTCACGGACCGAAGGGAATACATCGTCGAGGTCATATTCGGCAGTGAGATCTGTCATGGGTTCGAGCCAACCTTTGGCACCCCACAATGAAGCCTCATACATGCCGATGGTCAACACATCAAACTGACCACCCTGAGTGGCGATATCAGTGGTCAGGCGCTGGCGTAATACGTTCTCTTCAAGCACCACCCACTTCAGTTTGATGTCGGGATGCTCAGCCTCAAAGGTCTTTGACAGGCGCTGCATGCGGATCATGTCGCTGTTGTTGACCGTAGCAATCGTCAGTGTTTCAGCTGCTTGGCTTAAACCAGACAGCGAGAAACAGGCGGTGGCAGCAAATGCCAGAGATAACTTATTCATTTATTGACTCCTCTTCTGCTCCCGTCCTGGCCACAGAAGATCGCTATTATTTTTGTCGTGCTCGCCCCGATTACACCGCTGCAAGGGCGGCATAACAAATCCTTGCCTGCACAGATACTGATACTTTTTTGCACTGAATAAATAATTGCCGAGTAAAGAAAACCCTTCAAGGCTCAGCAAATTAGGGGTTTTTGCTATATATGTTGTTTTTTAGCGGGGTATGAATCAGTACAGGTTTGCTTCATAAAATCGATGAGCAACCAGCTTTCGGTAATGCGAAGGCGTCATGCCCTTGAGCTGCTGGAAGCGCCGGTTGAAGTTTGAGATGTTGTTAAAGCCAGACTCGAAGCACACGTCGGTAATGGGCTTGTCACTGCGCGTCAGTAACTCGCATGACTTACTCACCCGCAGGCGGTTAACGAACTCAACAAAGCCACGTCCGGTTGCTTGCTTGAAGAAGCGCGAGAAGTAAGTAGGTGTAATGCCGAGTACCGCCGCCACATCGTCCTGGTTTAGCTCCTGCGCGTAATGGCTAAAGATGTAATCCACAGCAAGGCTAATGCGGTCGACATGGTTTTCATCCGCCAATTGCGAAGACGTGACCCCGGATAACAGCTGGTAATCCTCGGTCTCAGCCAGCAGCTCAAGCAAAATCAAAAAGTGCCCGAGCCGCTTGATGCCTTGTGATTGCGCAATCGAGGTCATCAGCTGTTTCGCTTGAACAATCACTTGAGGGTGATGGAACTCAATACCAAATTGTGCCCGCGCCAATAGGGGTGTCAGGGTTTCCAGCTCGGAAAACACACTGGTGCCACTGCCAAGCACTTCGTGGGTAAAGTTCACTAACATATCGCGGTCAGTCACTTCTTGATCTGCTTCGTCGAGCTGGCTGATCCAGTTATGCGGAAGATTGGGGCCCGTCAGAAATAAGCTGTTTGGCGCGAAGTTGCCGATGTAGTCACCGATAAATACCTTGCCGGAACTGGCGGTAATCAGGTGCAGTTCGAATTCTTTATGGAAGTGCCAGCGCACCAGCGGACTCGGAAAGCCATGCTGACGATAAATCAGCGAGTGACCGCCGTGATCGTCCATTAGCTCATACGAGGGGTCTGTTACGCGGGCAATACGAGTCATAGTGTTTGGCTATTTGTGAATTATCCAAACGGTCCTGAGCACTGCGCGTGACGATACTGTCTCAGGGGTTCAGTGGTTTTGTAGCACAGTCTGCTATTACGACCTATGACCGCATAGATGGCGTGCGGTTGTCTACAGCAGCGCCAATTGCCCCCCGGGCGGGCAGAACTGTGAGCAGTCCAGCTTGAAGTCGTCTCGCTGGCTTAATCCAAAGCGCCTTTTGGCCAAGGCAAAGCGTTTGGCCAAGAGCTCAGCAAAAGCGCCTTCTCCGCGAAAGCGATGGCCAAAACGACTGTCGTAGAGTTCACCATCGCGGCTTTGCCGTATCAAGCTCAATACATGTTCAGCACGCTGTGGGTAATGGGCGTGCAGCCACTCTTCGAACAACGGTGCGACTTCTCGCGGTAAGCGCACAAACATATAGGAAGCGCTCTGCGCGCCAGCCTGCTTGGCTTCATCGAGTAGTTTTTCCAACTCCATGTCGTTGATCATCGGGATCATTGGCGAGCACAGCACGCCAACAGGAATGCCTTGCTCACGCATGACCCTGATCGCTCTCAAACGCGCTGCCGGTGACGCTGCGCGTGGCTCCATGATGCACTTGAGTTGGTTGTCCAGCGTGGTCAGGCTGATCATCACAGAAACCAGTCGTTGTTTGGCCATCTCGCTGAGGATGTCCAAGTCGCGCAGAATCATTGAGCCTTTTGTGACAATAGTCACTGGATGGCGGTAGCGCAGCAGCACTTCGAGGATTTTGCGTGTGAGCAGGTGCTGGCGCTCAATCGGTTGATAAGGATCGGTATTGGCCCCCAGATTGATTGGTGCGCAGCGATATCCGGGTTTACTCAGTTGCTGTTCGAGCAGGGCAACAGCGTTGGTCTTGGCGATCAGTTTGGTTTCAAAGTCGATGCCCGGCGACATATCCCAGTAAGCATGGCTGGGCCTTGCGTAGCAATAAATACAACCGTGTTCACAACCGCGATAGGGGTTGATTGAGCGGTCAAAGGGCAGGTCAGGCGACTGGTTGCGGGTGATGATGCTCTTGGCTGTTTCAAGGCGCACTTCGGTGGCGGCGGTTGGCGGTACTTCTTGGAACCAGCCGTCATCAGCCGCAATCACCTGCGTGGGTGCGAAACGGTTAAACGGGTTGCTGGCCGTACCACGCCCGCGTGGAGGTAGAGAGGCTGACATCGCGGAGATCCATGCACAGGTTGGGGGGATGTAATTAACTGTATATTTATACAGTTAAAAGTACACCCACGCCAAGCGCCTTTAATGCACCGCTGATCAGTGGTGCATTAAAGGGGATCTCTCAACAGCAGCCATTAACGGACCAGGGGTGGCTCCGTATCAAGCTGATCCGTTACTTCAGGTCGCCGCGCATAGCGTTGAGCAAGTACAGCACAGACCATGAGCTGAATTTGGTGGAAAATCATCAGCGGCAAGATCAGCAAACCAATGGTGCTGCCGGCAAATAACACTTGCGCCATGGGTACGCCGGTGGCCAGACTTTTCTTTGAGCCACAAAACACAATGGTGATGCGATCTTCAATGTTGAAGCCCAGCCATTTGCCCAGCAGCTGCGTGCCGAGCAGCGAGAAGGTCAGCAATACGCAGCAGGCAAACACCAGGCCGGCCAGTTCAACCAGCGGCACTTGATGCCACAAACCTTCGATTACCGCCTCGCTGAATGCGGTGTAGACCACCAATAAAATTGAGCCTTGATCGACGAACTTCAGCCAGTTTTTATTACGGCCAACCCAGTCTCCAATCCAGTTCCTGGCGATTTGGCCAGCGACGAAGGGCACCAGCAGTTGCAGGGTGATCTTGCCGATTGCATCTACTGTTGACCCGCCATCCCCTTGCACGTTCATCAGCAATGCGACCAGCAATGGTGTCAGGAAAATACCGAACAGGCTCGATGCTGCTGCGCTGCAAATAGCGGCAGGAATGTTGCCACGCGCCAGCGAAGTGAAGGCAATGGCCGATTGCACCGTAGCCGGTAACGCACAGAGATACAGCATGCCCAAATACAGCTCATTACCCACCATGGGTGAGAGCACTGGCTTGAGCGCCAAGCCCAGCAGCGGGAACATGACGAAAGTGCAGGCGAATACCAACAGGTGCAAACGCCAGTGGCTGGCGCCTGCAATAATCGCCTGACGTGACAACTTGGCGCCATGCAAAAAGAACAGCAAAGCAATGGCCGCGTTGGTAATCCAACTGAAGGCCACGGCGGTCTGGCCGCTGGCGGGTAACAGGCTGGCGATAGCGACTACTGCGATCAGGGCGCAGGTGAAGTTATCGGGCATAAAACGCTTGAGTGACATGTTCGAATCTCGTGCTTGCAGACAGTTATAGGCAGACACTACTCTGTTCTCAGCTTTCCGACTAACGCCAAAGAGCCAGCGAATGTCGCCAATCAGACAAGAACAGATTATTCATCGCTCGCTGCCGGAGCTTCAAGCCTTACCGCGCCCGCTCTATGGCCGTGTTGAATCGCTGCCTAATCGGGCGCTGACCTTCCGCCACAGCCATCCCTGGGTGCAGCTGTCCTATGCCATTGCCGGTGTGCTTGAGGTGCAGACCGACAACGCGCGCTTTGTCGCGCCGCCGCAGCGCGCGGTCTGGCTGCCAGCGGGGTTGGAGCATCAGGTTTCCAGTTCTTCGCGCACTGAGATGCGCAGCCTTTACATCGACTGTTCAGTGGTGGCCTGGGCACCAGATACGTGCCGAGTGTTATCGGTGAGTCCGTTGTTGCGTGAGCTGATCAATCGTTTCAGTGATGTGCCGGTGGAATACGATGAAGCAGGAGCCGACGGGCGCTTGGCCAATGTGCTGCTTGATCAATTGCGCGTTGCAGCAGAAGTGGATCTGGTGCTGCCAATGCCCCATGACTTGCGTTTACAGAAGCTTTGCTTGAGCTTGCAGGAAAACCCGGAGCAACATGCCACGCTGGCGCAATGGAGCGAACATTTGCAGGTGTCGGAACGCACCTTGAGCCGCTTGTTTTTACAAGACACCGGGCTGACTTTTCGTGCTTGGCGTCAGCGTTTGCGACTGCTTGGGGCCTTGGCACCGCTGGAGCAAGGCGAACGCGTCACCGATGTTGCCTTGGCGTGCGGCTATGATTCGATTTCAGCCTTTATTGCCGCCTTCAGGCAGCACTTTGGTGCTACGCCGGGAGAGTTTTTTCGTTAGTTGACGAGGCGCTTGATCGTCAGTGCTCAAGAACCTATGGCTTGCCTATCAGGGCGATGGCGCGCACGCGTACGGCGCTCAGTTCAACCTGCGAAACCTTGCCTTTGAACTCAACTTTGTGAGCTTTCCAGTCGAGGCTTTTGACTTGATCCGCCAAGACGGCAGCTGCACGTTCACCATCAATCTCGACCTCAAAAGGATAACCTTTGAGCTGGGACGTCATGGGGCAGCACAACATTAAGCCTGTTTTGTGGTTATACGTAGCTGGGCTGAGCACTAATGCGGGGCGGTGGCCTGCCTGTTCATGCCCTGCTTGTGGGTCGAAGTAGAGCCAAACAATATCACCTGAGTCAGGTATGTAGCGGCGAACCATCAGAAAGCTTCCTTGCCAACGGGGGCATCAAAATCAGCCTCGGCGTGCAGATTATCCGTGGTGATGCCTGCAACTAGCGAATCCAGATCGATCTCACGGGGATAGACAGGCTCAATGATAATGCGTCCATCTTCAACGCGAACGTCCACCAATGTGTCCAGCGATAGCTTTGCCAGTTTCATCACAGCGGCAGGGATGCGAACCGAGGGACTGTTGCCCCATTTTTTGATAATAACTTGCACGCTACGACCCTCTGTATCAACAATGAAGATACAGTAGCGAATCTTTGCAGGCGTATCAACAGTGTCGATACAGATTGGTGGTGGCCTGTGCTGATGTTCTCTACCCGACCACATCCTGCCGCGAATACTGTAGGCATGGACAACGCAAATGCAGCTGCGCTTAAGACTGGGTCGATATCAGGTTGTGGTTATACAGAGGCAGGCCACACCTGCCACTGCATTGTCGCCACAGACCAAGTGCCAGATAGCTTATTTCTCTGGCTTTTTCAGCTTTGGGTTTGGGAAAAACTGTACGGTCTGCACCTTGCTTTCAGCAGGTTTAGTTGCGACTTTATTGACCCGTGTGCCCAACTCAATCGGCACGGACTGGCCTTGGGCGTTTAGCAAGTCGGTAAAGCCGCACGCCACACATTCGCGGTGTGGCACGCCGTCTTCGTCCCACATCTTTACCGTATCAGTAGCGCTGCACGCCGGGCACACGGCACCGGCGATAAAGCGTTTTTTGCGGGCGTTGCTGTCCGTCATGCGGCCTCCTGACTCAAGCCCAGGTGACGCAGCAGCGCATCGATGCTGGGTTCACGGCCGCGGAAATCAACAAACAGCACCATCGGTTCCTGTGAGCCACCGCGCGCCAGAATGGCTTGGCGGAACGCCCGACCGGTTTCGCTGTTGAATACACCTTCTTCTTCAAACTTGGAGAAGGCATCGGCAGACAGCACTTCGGCCCACTTGTAGCTGTAATAGCCTGCGGCATAACCGCCGGCAAAGATATGCGCGAAGCCGTTCGGGAAGCGGTTGTACTGTGGCGGCCGCATCACTGAGACCTCAGCGCGGATGCCTTCAAGTACCTCCAGTACGCTGCGTCCGTCACCGTGGGTGGCATGCATTTCGAAGTCAAATAAGGAAAACTCCAACTGGCGCACCATCATCAGGCCTGATTGGAAGTTTTTGGCTTCGAGCATCTTGTTCAGTAGGTCTTGCGGCAATGCTTCGCCGGTCTGGTAATGCCCGGAAATCAATGAAAGACCTTCCGGTTCCCAGCACCAGTTTTCCATAAACTGGCTTGGCAACTCGACTGCATCCCACGCCACACCGTTGATGCCTGAGGCACCGGCGTGCTCGACTTGAGTGAGCAAGTGATGCAAGCCATGACCGAACTCGTGGAACAGGGTCGTGACTTCATCGTGGGTCAGCAGGGCCGGTTTGTCGCCCACCGCTGGGGTGAAGTTGCACACCAGATTGGCCACCGGGCTGATTAACTCACCTGCAGCGCTGCGGCGTTTGTCACGGGCGCCGTCCATCCACGCACCGCCACGCTTATTGGCGCGTGCATAAAGGTCAAAGAAGAAACGCCCAACATGCTGGCCGTTTTCGCTGATTTCGAACAGGCGGACATCGGGATGCCAGGTGTCGAAACCACTGAGTTCTTTGATCTGAATGCCATAAAGTTTTTCAACAATGGCGAACAGGCCTGTGAGTACTTTATCGGTCGGGAAGTAGGGCCGCAGGATCTCTTGCGAAATGCTGTAGCGTTGCTCGCGGAGTTTTTCGCCGTAGTAACCCGCATCCCAGCTTTGCAGATCGGTGCAGCCTTGCTCGGCGGCAAAAGCTTGCAGCTCTTTGAGGTCTTGAGCAGCAAACGGCTTGCTGCGCACAGCCAAATCGCGCAGAAAGCTCAAAACTTGCTCATTATTTTCAGCCATCTTGCTCGACAAGCTCAGCTCGGAGTAGTTAGCGAAACCGAGCAGCTTGGCCAGTTCTTGGCGCAGGTCGAGAATTTCCTGCATTACCGGGCTGTTGTCGTTTTGCCCGGCATTTGGGCCTTGGTCAGACGCGCGAGTGCAGTAAGCGGCGTAGACCTCTTCGCGAAGCTCGCGGTTGTCGGCATAGGTCATCACGGCGTAGTAGCTTGGGAACTCCAGCGTAATCAGCCAGCCTTCGAGGTCTTTGGCTTTGGCCGCTTCAGCCATTTGCTGCTTGGCCGAGTCGGTAATGCCCTGCAATTGCGCTTCGTCGGTAACCAATTTGCTCCAGGCTTGAGTGGCATCAAGCAGTTGGTTGGAGAAGTGGCTGGCCAGCTCGGAGAGGCGCATTTGAATTGCGCCATAGCGCTGTTGCTCTGCTTCTGGCAGGTCAATACCGGACAAGCGGAAATCACGCAGGGCGTGCTGCAAGATGGTTTTTTGCGCGACATCAAAGGTTGCCGACTCAGGACTGGTCGACAAGGCTTTGTAGGCTTCAAACAGGGTGCGATTCTGGCCGATTTCGGTGAAGTATTCGGACAGCTTCGGCAAACAGGCCTCGTACGCCTGACGCAATTCAGGGTTGTTGCGCACCGCATTGAGGTGACTCACTGGGCTCCACGCCCGATCAAGACGTGAGTTAAGCTCGTCAAACGCCAGCACCATTCCAGCCCAACTCGGCGCGTCAGCATGCTGCTTGAGCAGCTCAGCGATGGCGGCGCGGTTTTCAGCAAGAATGGTATCGACCGCTGGTTCAACATGCTCAGGGCGAATGCTTGAGTAAGGCGGCAGATCAAAGTTCTGGAGCAGCGGATTGCTAGCGGTCACGGGCAGGCACCTGTCGTTTGAAGGCAAAAATAAAAAACTGATGGTTCAGTTATTGGGTCGAGAAGACCAATTAACAACCCATAGGCTTAGCATCTTAATTAGAATCGTGAGTATTAGGGTCTGTTGACGTTTCATCGCGAGCAGCGTTGCAGCGTAAAATCTCGTCAGGCTAGGCGGAGAATGCCGGTAATGGTTGTTCCCTTGCCAAGTTCTCCAACACTGCATGACGAGATCTTACGCGCAACCCATAGGGCCGGGCCTGTTTTCGCGCGATACTGCGTTTCTCGACACTCATTTGGAACACCAAACTTCATGTCTCGTGCCTTGCCTCGCGCTAAAGCGGGCTCCGGCGCGGCCGTGAATGAAACGCCAACAGACCCTGGCAGCCAAGAGGAATCTATCGTGTCTATTCGAACTTACCAGCACTTCACTCCGCAACTCGGTGCGCGCGCTTTTGTTGATAGCTCCGCTGTGGTGCTGGGCGATGTTGAAATTGGCGATGACAGCTCAGTCTGGCCGCTGACTGTGATTCGCGCAGACATGCACAGCATCCGCATTGGCCAACGCACCAGTATTCAAGACGGCTGTGTTTTGCACATTACTCACGCAGGCCCATTCAACCCAGCTGGCTATCCGCTGAATATTGGCGACGATGTAACCATCGCCCACAAAGTGACCTTGCATGGTTGCAGCATTGGCAGCCGGGTATTGGTTGGCATGGGCAGCATCGTCATGGATGGTGCCGTGATCGAGGATGAAGTGGTGCTCGGTGCCGGTAGTCTGGTGCCGCCGGGCAAGCGGCTGGAAAGTGGTTTTCTCTATGTAGGTAGCCCAGCCAAGCAAGTGCGTGCGCTGAGTGACAAAGAGCGCAGCTATTTCTGCTACAGCTCTAAAAATTACGTCAATCTGAAGGATCAGCACTTGATGGAAGGCTACGGGCAGTAAGCGCCATCAGTAAATACTGGACCCAAGGTATACACCGTACGCTGTGGATGCGTGGTTTATACCTTGGGTCCGGCGCAGTTTTTAGTTGGATTTCTGTTGCGCAGCTTTAGGTTTGCGCAGCGGGTTTTCCGGCAGTTGCTCGGCCAATAGTGCTGGGCGGCGCGTTTCGAGTTTAGCGCCGTAATTACTGCTTAGATAAACCAAAATGGTGTCTTCGGTTTTTGCATCAAAGGGCCATAACCCTTGCTTATCCTGCATCCAGCGAATCAGTGACAGCCAATGCTCGCGGCTGCCGCTATTCTGCGTGACCAGTTTGGCTGAGTGACAAGCCGTGCAATTATTGCGCACGGTTTCCCAGCCGGGCGCGATAATAAAACCGCTGGCAGGGTCGACCTGGGCATCGCTTTCGGCCGCTTGGGCGGTCCCTGATAATAGTCCGATCAATAACAGACTCAGGGCGGTTGTATGGGCCATGGGTCCTCCTAGACTATCTGCACGGCGATACGGTGGCAGGCGTTGTTCAGGTAACCCTTGGGGTTCCAACCCGGCACCAGCATAGGTTGTGATTTGCCCTGGCTATCAACGGCCCGTGCCCAGACTTCGTAGTAACCTTTTTCACTAAAGCTCAGCTCCGCGCTCCAGTGTTGCCATGCCAGGCGATTAACCGGGGCCTTAAGTTTTGCGGGTTGCCAGGTCATACCGAAATCGGTTGAAACATGTACTTCGCTCACTTCAAGATCGCCCGCCCAAGCGTGGCCACGAACCTGCAGGTTTTGTTTAAGCGGTTGGCTGATGCCGGATTTGGGGAACGTAATCAGTGATTTGACCGGCATCGACTGAATAATCTGCATGTCTTCGACAGGCACTTCGCTGCCCGGTGCGACTGGATACTTAGGCATGCTATAGGACGGCGCGGCCATCTTGTTGCCATCGTGAATCTTGTTGCGCACAACAATCTTATTTAGCCATTTGCCCGAAGTGGATGCTGGCCAGCCGCCGCAGACCAAGCGCAAAGGCTGGCCATTGAGGTAGGGAATGGGCTGGTCATTCATCGCCCAAGCAATCAACGTCTGATCTTCCAGTGCTTTATCCATCGGTACGCCACGTGAGATTGCGTGCTTGGTCGGGTCACCGCTTGGGTGCGTATCTGCACCGTAATAGCCTATGTAAACGGCATCTTTTTTAATCCCGCAGGCTTCGAGTACATCGCGTAAGCGCACCCCGGTAAAGGTTGGGCAGCCGACAGCGCCGACCGTCCATTGGTTGCCGCTGGCAGCGGGCACGAATTCACTGCGGCCATTGCCGCCGCACTCGATCACCAGTTGGTAGGTATAGTGCTTGAAGCGCGATTGCAACTGCGCAACGGTGAAGGTAGTCGGTGTGACACATGATTCACCGGCGATTTCCAGTTTCCAGTTGGCCACATCCAATGTTTTGACTGCGGGTGGTATGCCGTTATTGCGTACGAACAAATGCCGCGCCGGGGTGACTTCATCATCGAGCAAGTGGGCGGGTGTTTCGGCGTTTAATGGCCGGTCGTTAAGCACTTTTAGGCCATCTTTGCCTTCAATGCCATTGGGTTCCGCAGCCTGCGCTAGCCCCAGAGGCATTACACCCAAGGGCAGGAAGCGGGCGTATGGAATGCTTGCACCTAGGGCAGAGGCCATGGCGAGTAAGCTACTGCGTTTTAGAAACCCGCGGCGGCTTGGCTCAGCCTCACGACCCTCAAGCAGCTTTGGTGCCTCGATTGGGTCTTGCCCCTGTGACTCATGATTGCCAGGTTGGTCTTTCGACATACTCGGCCTCTCCTTGCCAATTATTATTGTCAGAGGCGACCGAGAATGCTTCCGAACGCCATGGGTGTCCCTTGACCCTAGTTGGCCAAGGCGAATTTCACAATGGCCAATTTCGGATCGTCTTTCGGTCCAGATGCTGGCCTTGAGCATCACTCTGAAGAGGCTTTTGGTTTGTTCGGCGCATTATTTTTTGTATGGTGTGCGCTCTTTCAGACGGCGCTTAGTGGGCGGCTCAATGCATTATCAAAACATCCTGTTTGACCTTGACGGTACGCTCACGGACCCACGTGAAGGTATTACCCGATCGGTGCAGTACGCCTTGAGCAAGCTGGGGATTGATGAGCCTGATCTACAGGCGCTTGAGCACTTTATCGGCCCGCCGCTGTTGCAGTGCTTCATGAGCACCTATGCGCTCGATCAAGCGACGGGCTGGCAGGCGGTTAATTTTTATCGCGAGCGTTTTGCTGAGGTTGGCTTGTATGAGAACCAGATGTTTACGGGTATCCCGCAGTTGCTCAGCCTGCTCAATAGCCAGCAACGCACCCTGTATGTGGCCACCAGCAAGCCACAGGTGTTCGCGGCCAAAATTGCCCAGCACTTCGGTTTTGCCGAACACTTCAAGGTGATATATGGCAGCGAGCTGGACGGCACACGAACCAATAAGGTTGAGTTGATTGCACACTTACTTGAGCAAGAAGGTTTAGCGCCAGAAGCATGCTTGATGATCGGTGACCGTAAACATGACCTGATAGGCGCACGCAGCAATGGTTTAGATGCTGCTGCGGTCGGTTATGGTTTTGGTAGCTTCGCTGAGCTGAGCGATGAGCAGCCACGCTATCATTTCCAGACGCTTGGCGAGTTGCATCAAGCATTCAGCAGCACATTGACGAACCAGGCTTAGCCGTCGTTGCGCTGATAAATGATTTTCTTGGTGCCGCCGTCGCAGCTGCCGACCACCATGTTTTCGTCTTCAACATCTGAGTTGGGGACGACTTCCAAGGTGTAGCTCTGCACGCCAGAGGCTTGAATCTTTACCTCAATTTCCTGCTTGAGCTCGTCACAAGGCTTAACCGCTGCCTGAGCGCTTAAGCTGCCCAGCAAACCAGCGCCGAGTGTAATTAGGGCAACAACTGTGTGGGGTTTGATCCTGCTTAACATGATGCACCGCCTTGGGGAGCATTGGTTTTCAATAGGAATAATTTAGACGCATGCAACAACAACTAGTTCGGCTGCTGTGCTGTTAATTCGCCATTAGCCGTTGTTCAAGCGCTGCCTTGCGCTCATCTGCTGGTAATTCGCCGAGCTGCGCAACCTTTTGATAGAACCTTGGCCAGTCGCCATCTGCTTCGTTAAACAGTTTGGCAAAGGCCGGCACCCATTGATCATAAAGGCCAAAGGGCAGCAACTTGGCGTTGTTCATCGGTGAATTGATCCAACCATCATAACGGCCGGTGCCCCCCCACCGACGCTGACGCAGTTCGTAGTACTCGGTGCGTAAGCGTTGAAACTCAGCTTGTTTGCCTTGGCGCATCTGTTCAACTGATTTGCCACTGGCGTACAGCGCTTCCAGTCGCCCACGAGTTGCCAGTACGAGCTCGGTGAACTGTTCGCGTTGCTGATCAGCTGTTGGGTTTGCTGCGGGCTGGCCACGCTCTGCTCGCCACTGGCGCAGCCCTTGTTGCTCCACAAAAGTTGCGAAGGATTCATTGAACTCAGTGTCATCAGCAACATAGAACTGCTGATGGGCCAGCTCATGAAAAATCACCGAGACCAAACGCTCATCACTCCAGCGCAGCATGGTGTTGAGTAAGGGGTCATCGAACCAGCCCAATGTCGAATAAGCCTCGACACCGCCCATGTACACATCCAAGCCTTGCTGCTTGAGTAGCGCCGCCGCACCGCGCGCACGTCCTTGCTGGTAATAGCCGCGATAGGCCACACAGCCGGCGATGGGGAAACAATGCAGTTCAGGTTTTAGCGAGAACTCAGGCGTGGCAAAGACATTCCAGACAACGAATGGCCGCTGCACATCGGCATAGACCCGGTAGCTTTGATTATCGGGCAGGGCCAGTTCTTGGCTGGCAAAGCTGCGCGCCTGCTGCGACAAGGCCAAGCGCTTGCGTAGTTGCGCATCGGTATTGGGGTCGCTGATGAGCTGAGAAACAGCCTGGCGACGTTGCAATACATCCACTTGGCCGTCGAGCAATTGGCTGTAGTAATCAATGCTGGAGCAACCGCTCAGCAGAGCAATGAGCAGTAATGGAACCCAGCTTGGTCGGACGCGGTCGAGTACAGAGCGATAAATAGGTGGCATGGCAGGACACTACTGCATCCGCCGGGTCGTCCGCCAGCCCCTTTATTAGAGGCATTTCAGCTTAAACCCAGCTGGTACTAATCCAGCGCTCAATAATTAGAATCGGAGCCCAAGCATGCGTGCATTATTGGCTGTCAGCAGTCTGGCTTTACTCAGTGGTTGTTCGATGCTTATGCCCAGCCACGATCCCAGCGAAGCCTGGGTAGACCTGCAAGCCGATGAAGATATTCAGCTACTTGCCAGTAAGGTCGATAGCAAAGCTCTGGAGGACGACCGCTTCTTTCAAGTCAGCCCCGGTACTCATGAGTTGCATGCACAGGTGCGTTTCAACGTGGCCGCCACCAATATGGGCGGTGATGAACCGGACTTACCGCGAAGCTGCGAGTTGACTGTTAAATACAATGACTTTGTTGCCGGGCAGACCTACCGCCTTGAGGCGGGCTACGTGGGTTTTCGGCCCTGGGCCAAACTATTTGATACAAATGATCAATTGATAGGCACCGCCCGCGAAGGCCGTTGTGGGCAAATATGAAGAAAACGGCGCTATGCTCAGTGCCTTACTCACGCATTGACGAGGTGATGTCATGCATCGAATAGCACTCACTGCCTGCACGCTTGCGCTCACCGCCTGCGCATCTGATCTACCTGCGCCATCGCCTGATCAGGCCTGGGTCGATTTGTATGCCAGCGCTGGTTACATGCTGATGGCCGATAAGCTTGATGATAAACGCCTCAATGATGGACGTTATTTCCAAGTGCCACCGGGTGCCCATGATCTGACTGCGCGATTTATGTTCGACGTACCCGGTGGCGGCAGCTCGGGCATGGCTGAGCCGATTCAGGTGACTTGCGAATTACGTTATCGCTATGACAACTTCGAAGCGGGCAAGCGCTACCAAATGCAGGCTCGCCCGTTGATGCGCGAAGCGCAAGGCTGGCTGTATGACGAGCAGCGCAATGTCGTTGCCAAAGCAGACGTCATGCGCTGCGGTACTTTCTAGCAAGCCACCCTGCGGACATCTAATCGTTGTTAGGTGTCGAGCGTTGCTTCAAGGGTGATGGTCGCATTCAGCACTTTCGAAACCGGGCAACCGGTTTTAGCGTTCTGTACCGCTTTTTCAAAAGCGGCGCGATCAGCACCTGGGATTTTTGCGTGCAAGGTCAGGTGAACAGCGGTGATCGAGAAGCCGTCACCGTCTTTATCCAGGGTCACTTCTGCTTTGGTGTCGATGCTCTCAGCGGTCATCCCTGCCTCGCCAAGCTGCAGCGACAGCGCCATAGAGAAGCAGCCAGCGTGGGCGGCACCGATCAGTTCTTCTGGGTTGGTTCCCGGCTCATTTTCGAAGCGCGTGTTAAAGCCGTAAGGTGTTTTTGACAATGCCCCGCTCTCAGTTGAGATGGTGCCTTTGCCCTGTTTGATACTGCCCTGCCAATGGGCCGATGCGGTCTTCTTCATCAAACGTCTCCTGCTTTATGGGATACCTAGTTGAGAGTGCCGCCTCGCCAACAAGTTCGTTTGTTGGCGGGGGATATCGGTTAATTAAACGCCGGTAGTACGTGTGGTTAGCGCAGGCCTGCGAGAATCTCGAACGAGCGCTTGCGGTCAGTGAAGTCATAGAGATCACTGGTGAACATCAATTCATCGGCGCCAGTTTGCTCAAGCAGTACTTCGAGTTTGGCGCGTACCTTTTCCGGGCCGCCAACCATGGCCAAACCAAAGAACTCACCCACAGCGTTACGCTCGTGAGGCAGCCACAAGCCGTCCATGCTCTCGACTGGCGCGCGCTGAACCAGGCTCTGCCCGCGAATCAGCGAAAGAATCCGCTGGTAGGCCGAAGTCACCAAATATTCAGCCTCCTCATCGCTAGGGGCGGCCACTAAGGGGACACCGAGCATCACATAAGGTTTGTCGAGAACATCCGACGGTGTGAAATGGTCGCGGTAGATACGAATGGCTTCGTGCATCATCCGTGGCGCAAAATGCGAAGCGAAGGCATAAGGTAAGCCTTTCTGTCCTGCCAATTGGGCGCTGAACAGGCTCGAGCCGAGCAGCCAGATTGGCACATTGGTGTTGCTGCCAGGCATGGCGACTACACGCTGATTAGGTGTGCGTGGGCCGAGGTAGCCTTGAAGCTCTTCAACATCGCGTGGGAAGTCATCGGCACTACCGCTGCGGTCACGGCGCAGGGCGTGGGCGGTGTACTGATCGGCACCGGGTGCGCGGCCCAAGCCCAAGTCAATCCTGTCTGGGTAAAGCGTGGCCAGTGTGCCGAACTGTTCAGCGATAACCAGCGGTGCATGGTTGGGCAGCATCACCCCGCCTGAGCCCAAGCGAATGCTTTGGGTGTTGGCCGCCAGATAGCCCAACAGTACCGAGGTCGCCGAGCTGGCGATGCCGTCCATATTATGGTGTTCGGCCACCCAAAACCGGTTAAAACCAAGTTGCTCGGCATGTTTGGCCAGTGCCAACGAGTTACTCAAGGCTTGCTTGGCATCGCCGTCGTCGCGAATAGGGGCTAGGTCGAGGATAGAAAATTTAGTGTTTGCTAAAGCGGTCATCTGCTGTGCCTATTTATCAGCTCAAATGTCCGACGCATAAATGCGCCAATACTTGAGTTTAATAGTGGGGATTAACTTATCGATTCCAACCCCTTGGGCAGTGAACGCGACTAAAAGCTAACGGCTAGCCCGAGTGACAAGCCTGAGACGTCGTCGCCGACCATATGCCGCAAAACCAGGCGGGTGCGGGTGATAAACACGTCATAAGCGCTGGAGTCGAACTCAACACCGAGACCGAATGTCGACAAACGGTCAAAACCCAAAGCGCCGCGTTGCTCGCCGAGGTATTCAGAATGAGAGAACTCCAGCACATAGCGCAGTGGCCGCTGCATCACCACCCAGCCAGTGGGGGCGCGCCAGCGTGACCAAATGTTAGCTGTTTCGGCGGTAACTTCGCCGGTAATGGCATCATCGCCCGCGATCCGCTGTAAATTCATGTAGCTGTAGCGCAATTCAATATCGGCTTCGTAATCGGGGCGTACACGTTCCCAGTCGACCATCATTGCGCCGCCGAGGCCCAGTGCAGTCATCTGCCCGTCGTCGAGAAATTTGATTTGTTTATCGGCTCTGCGGTTGATGAATATTCGCGCTGCATTGAGGTCGCTGGTCATGTAGCCCAAGCCCACACTGGCAATTGGGCGGAGCACCACTTCATCACTGATGGGGAAATCCCAGCCGATCCCGCCGGTTGCGGACACTGAGTTCCATTTAACCGGCAGGGCACGTTCCTCAGCGCCATCGGTGGCGACGAAGCGTGGGTCATACCGGCTGTAGGCCGCTGCGCCTTCCAGGTACAGCGGGAATGACTTGCTCATTGTCGCGCCGCCGCCAAGCTGAGTCATCTTGATGCTTGGGTTGCCACTGTTGCCATCTTTGATTTGCAGCGAGCTGGAGGCCAGGTCGGGCGTCATCGAGTAGGACATCAAAGACAGCACCCCATTGACGCGATCTTCCACCTCGCCACGGTCTAGCATGAGTTCAGCGTGAGCAACAGGTGCAGTGATGAGCGTGAGCAGGGTAAATCGGCAAGCGAGTTTGGCCATGGTCGAGGTTCAATAATCCATTCGCCTGAATTCTAGACGGGATTAAGCGCAGGGAGTAACTAATTACAGGCTATTGGACAGCCCAGCAGGTCAGCGCATAGCGCCATGCTAGACACATCACTCACTGAGGTGGTTTTGTGCAGGCGAGAGCCGCCTGCACCTATTGGTAGTTAGCTACTGCTCAATCGGAAGCCGACCTTTAGGGTCACTTGGTAGTGACAAACCTTGCCGTCTTCGATGTGTCCGCGGGTCTCGATCACCTCAAACCAGTCGAGGTTGCGAATCGATTTAGCGCATTCGGCAATCGCGTTATTAATCGCATCGTCGATGCTGGTTTTGGATGATCCAACAACTTCAACTTTCTTGTAGATATGATCTGACATGGTCCACTCCTTAGTGAAATCGGGGCTCAATCAGGCGGTAACTCAATCAAGCACTTATCAATACTGATGTCGCTATCACCGTAATGTTCACTTTAAGCCTAGGCAAGAACCGTCAAATCAGTTGGATAATTCTTGCTCCAACCACTGCGCCAAGCGTTCTGCGCGCTTATCTAACTGCCGCTTCGGCACCCATAAAGCCAAGCGTGCCGAGGTTTCGACAAAGCCCCAAGGTGCCAGCAAGCGCCCGGCGGCTAAGTCATCCGCTACTAACTGTTGCGGGGCGATAGCAACACCGAGTCCAGCTGCTGCGGCTTCCAGTAGATAGTACAAATGCTCAAAGCCTTGGCCCAAACGCAGGCTGGCAGGGGCGATTGCATTGCTCTGTGCCCAGCTTGGCCACGCCTGTGGGCGTGAGGTGGTGTGCAGCAGCGGCTCTTTGAGCAGGTCTTCGGCTGTGCCCTGGTTTAGGTGTTTAAACTGGCTATAGCGTGGGCTGACCACCGGACCGATTCGTTCCGCTGCCAGCTCGAAAACGCGCATATCTGCAGGCCACGGGGGCTCGGCAAACCATAGCGTGGCATCCACCGTTGCGCCGCGTGGGTCCAAATCACCTTCACTGGCCGAAAGTTGCAGGCGTAAGTCAGGAAGTTCGCGATTGAGGCGGTCGAGGCGCGGAATAAACCAACGGGCTAATAAGCTGCCGGGGCAAGCCAAGACAAAAGGTGCTTCGGTTTGGCTTTGTTTGAGTTCGGCGCAGGTCTGACGCAGTCGTCCAAAAAGCTCTGAGCTGGTGTCACGTAAACGCGTGCCTGAATCTGTGAGTTTAAGGCCGCGGCCTTCTTTGCTGAACAAAGCAAGACCCAGGTGCTCCTCCAAGGTCTTTATTTGCCGGCTCACAGCGCCATGGGTTACGTTTAGCTCATCCGCGGCAGCACTAACGCTGTTTAAACGAGCAGCGGCTTCAAAGGCGCGCAGGGCATTTAAGGGCGGAAGGTCTTGGTTCATCTGTGAGTTTTCCTAACAGGTTTCGGCAATCTTATCGCTTTTTTCCTGAGTCACACAGCCTTATCCTGTGTCCATTGTCCCAGTGGTTGCAGCATTTGCTTGCAGTCGAGGCGCTTCGATTAGTTTAAGGAGAAATCATGAGTTCATATCGCAATGGTCCTGACGCCAACGGCCTGTTTGGCGCGTTCGGCGGTCAGTACGTCGCAGAAACCTTGATGCCATTGATTCACGATCTGGCTGACGAATACGAAAAAGCCAAGCAAGACCCTGAATTTCTCAAAGAGCTGGCTTACTTTCAGCGCGACTACGTCGGTCGTCCAAGCCCGCTGTATTTCGCTGAACGCCTGACTGAGCATTGCGGCGGCGCGAAGATCTATTTCAAGCGTGAAGAGCTTAACCACACCGGCGCGCACAAGATTAACAACTGCATCGGCCAGATTCTGCTGGCGCGGCGCATGGGTAAGAAGCGCATCATCGCTGAAACCGGCGCGGGTATGCACGGCGTTGCCACTGCAACTGTCGCGGCGCGTTTCGGCCTTGAATGCGTGATTTTCATGGGCACCACTGATATTGATCGTCAGGAAGCCAACGTCTTCCGCATGCGCTTGCTTGGGGCCAAGGTGATTCCGGTGGTTGCCGGCACCGGTACGCTAAAAGATGCGATGAACGAAGCCCTTCGCGACTGGGTGACCAATGTTGACAGCACCTTCTATCTGATCGGCACTGTTGCCGGGCCGCACCCCTATCCAGAGATGGTGCGTGACTTCCAAGCGGTGATCGGCAAAGAAACCCGCGAGCAAATGCAGGCCCAAGAAGGTCGTCTGCCAGACAGTCTGGTGGCGTGCATCGGCGGCGGCTCGAATGCCATGGGCTTGTTCCACCCGTTCCTTGATGACAAGTCGGTTGAGATTATCGGCGTTGAAGCGGCCGGTCACGGCATTGAAACCGGCAAACACGCTGCCAGCCTCAATGGCGGCGTGCCGGGCGTGTTGCACGGTAACCGCACCTACTTGCTGCAAGATGACGACGGCCAGATCATCGACGCCCACTCGATCTCAGCCGGTCTCGATTACCCAGGCATCGGCCCAGAGCACGCCTGGTTGCATGAGATTGGCCGCGTGCAATACACCTCGGTCACCGACAACGAAGCACTCGATGCCTTCCATAAATGCTGCCGCCTAGAGGGCATCATTCCCGCACTGGAAAGCGCCCACGCACTGGCTGAAGTATTCAAGCGTGCGCCGAGCCTGCCAAGTGATCACCTGATGGTTATCAACCTTTCAGGTCGTGGTGACAAAGACATGCAAACTGTTATGCATCACATGGCTGATGCCGTAAATCAGCAGGAGAACAACTGATGAGCCGCCTGCAAGCTCGCTTTGCCGAACTCAAGCAACAAAACCGCGCCGCGTTGGTGACCTTCGTGACGGCGGGCGACCCGGGTTATGACACCTCGTTGGCGATCCTTAAAGGCTTGCCGAAAGCCGGTGCGGATGTCATCGAACTGGGCATGCCCTTTACCGACCCAATGGCGGACGGCCCGGCTATTCAGTTGGCCAATATTCGCGCCTTGGCTGCCAAGCAGGACTTGGCCAAAACCCTGAAAATGGTCCGTGAGTTCCGCGAAGGCGAACAAGATACCCCGCTGGTGTTGATGGGCTACTTCAACCCAATCCACAAGTACGGCGTTGAGCGTTTTATCGCCGAGGCTAAAGAGTCCGGTGTTGATGGTTTGATCGTGGTTGACCTACCGCCAGAGCACAACGTCGATCTGTGTGATCCGGCGCAAGCGGCGGGTCTCGACTTCATTCGCCTGACGACCCCAACCACCGACGACAAGCGCCTGCCGAAAGTGCTTAACGGCAGTTCGGGTTTCGTTTATTACGTCTCGGTTGCTGGGGTAACTGGCGCTGGCGCGGCCACGTTGGAGCACGTTGAACAAGCGGTGGCACGTTTGCGTCGCCACACCGATCTACCAATCAGCATTGGCTTTGGTATCCGTACGCCTGAGCACGCGGCAACTATTGCCCGCTTGGCTGACGGTGTTGTGGTGGGCTCGGCGCTGATCGATCAAATCGAAAAAGCCGACAACAGCGAGGCGGCGGTAAAAGGCGTGCTCGACCTGTGCAGTCAGTTGGCTGAAGGCGTGCGCAGCGCACGTAAATAACACTGTCGCCGTTGCTTCCTGAAAAGCCGCTAACAGGTTTCTGCTAGCGGTTTTTTGTTTATGGGTATGAAGGACTGGTTCGGTTTTGCACAAGCCAGCAAAGATTAGGGCTGTGAATCTGTTGTCAGCATGCTGAACTGGTAATCTACGATGATTGCCCTGATGTGATGTGACCATGCTGACTCTGTATCACGCGCCCGACTTAGAAACCCTTGGCGAACTGGCGACTACGCTGCTCGCTCAGCCGCTGCGTGACCCGTTCGCCGCAGTCAAGGTGGTGGTGCCGAGTCAGGGCATGGGCCGCTGGCTGACCCTTGAGCTGGCGCGCAAACAAGGCATTGCCATGCAGTTGGATGTTCAGCTGCCAGCCAAGTTTGTCTGGGATTTATCGCGTCTGGCGCTCGGTCAGTTGCCCGAGCAGTCGGCGTTTTCACCGACGACCCTGAGCTGGCGCTTGTATGACTGGCTTTGCGAGCCTGAAAACCTCATCCAAACCCCGCGTTTAGCCCACTATCTGGACGGTGGTGACGAGCGTCGTCGTTTATCCCTCGCTGCAAAGATTGCCGACGTCTTCGATCAGTACCTGCTGTACCGAGATGATTGGCTCGCCGCATGGGAGCGCAATGAGCTGCTTGATCTGGGCCCGGATGAAACGTGGCAAGCCTTGCTCTGGGGCGAGCTGACTAAAGATGGCCACCCACACCGCGCCCGTTTGCTCGATGACTTGCTCAGCCGCCTATACAGCGGTGATGAGATTGCCGATCTGCCTGAGCGCTTGCTGGTGTTCGGCATCAGCAGTTTGCCGCCGCACCATATGCGTGTACTCGACGGTCTGGCCAGGCACACCGAGGTGATCATCTTTGCGCTCAATCCCTGCCGTGAGGCGTGGGGCGAGATTCGTGATATCCGCGAGCTGGCGCGTCAGCCTGAGCTGAGTCCGGATGACTGGTATTTGGATGTTGGCCATCCCTTGTTGGCGAGTTTGGGTAAGCAGGGGCGTGATTTCTTCGACAGCTTATTCTCGCTGGCAAGCAGTGAAGGCAGCCAAGAGATTGGCTTGTATTCCGAAGACGATGCCTTGCACGACGACAGTTTGCTGCGCGCATTGCAGAACGACATTTTGCGCTTGCACACACGCACGCCAGAGCAACGCTTGCTGCTGCGGGAAGACGATCGCTCGCTCGAAGTCCACGTTGCTCATTCACCGCTGCGTGAAGTGGAAATCCTTCACGACCAACTGCTCGCGCGCTTCCAGGCAGATCCGGCGTTAAGCCCTGACCAAGTGGTGGTGCTGACGCCGGATATCGAGCGTTATGCGCCTTATATCGAAGCGGTATTCGCGCCGCGAGAAGGTGTGCCGCGCATTCCGTTCAGCCTTGCCGACCGGAGCATGCGGGCAGAAATCCCCTTAATTGAAGCCTTTATTGGCCTGCTCGGCTTACCTGACAGCCGTTTTGCCGCCGAAGAAGTGTTGAGCTGGCTTGAGCAGCCTGCAATCGCCCGCAAAGCCGGGATTGAAGCAGAAGATTTACCACTGATTCGCGACTGGCTGCACGACGCCGGGGTGCGCTGGGGGCGCGACAGCAGCCACCGCAAACAGCTTGGCTTACCGGCCGACGGCGCATTCACTTGGCGGCAAGGGCTGGACCGTTTGTTATTGGGCTTTGCTGCACCGCCGCAACTCGCGGGTTTGGCTGCGCCCTTGCTGGGTGAAAGCTGGCCGCTGGATGCGCTTGAGGGTGCGCGCGGCCAATTGCTCGGGCGTCTGGCGGGTTTTGTTGAGCGTCTTGCCGGGCTCGCACAAAACATGCAGCGCCCGCGTTCATTGAGTGACTGGGCGCAAACCTTACTTGAGTTGATCGATAGTCTGTTTGATGAGCGCGAAGCAGGCGACACTTTATTGCTGTTATCCAAGGCCTGTGCGGCTTTGGATGAGCAGGCACAAGCCTCTGGAATCGAGCGACCGCTAGAACTGGCGCTGATTCGTCAGCAACTGAGCGCGGCATTGGAACTGGGCAGTGGTGCATCAGGCTTTTTAACCGGCGCGGTGACCTTCTGCACCATGGTGCCGATGCGCAGTTTGCCATTCAAACAGGTTTGCCTGCTGGGCCTCGATGACGGTGCATTACCAAGGCGAACGCCGGCGGCTGGCTTTGATTTAATTGGCCAGAAGCCGCGACGGGGTGATCGGGCGCGGCGTTTGGATGACCGTTATTTGTTGCTCGAAACCCTGCTCAGTGCGCGCAGCGGTTTATACCTAAGCTATGTTGGACGCGACCCGCGCAGTAACGCCGAGTTACCGCCATCGGTATTGATCAGCGAGTTGCTTGAAGTGGTTGATCTGACGGCTGTGTGTGCCGGAGCGGAGCATGCTTATGCGCAAACGGCGAGCAAGCACATCGTCCTCCATCACCCATTGCAGCCTTTTGCTCCAGCCAACTTTCAGGGTGAACGCCATGCTGGCTTTGCGGCACCCTGGTTTCGCGCCGCGCAGCGTCTGGCTGAACCGGTCAATATGCGTGCTCAGCCCTTTGTAGAGCGTTTGCCAGAGCCGGATGAAGAGTGGCTGACGCTTGAACCAAGCCAGTTGGTTCATTGTTTTAAACACCCGGCGCGTTACCTGCTGGAGCAGCGTTTGGGCCTGCGTTTGGCGCAAACTGAAGATGCACTGGCGGGCGATGAACCCTTCAGCGTTGAGTGGACATCAACCCACGGCTTGCGCCAATTGGCCTTGCAGGCGATAGAGCGCAACTGGAGTGAGACCGAAGAGCGCGCGGTCGCGGCAGCGTCGGGCTGGTTGCCGGTAGGCGAGTTGGGACAGGCGTATTGGGGGCAGATTCGCGGACCGATTCGGGCCTTTGCGCCCACCTTATTTGCCGAACGTCCGGATGACGCGCCACAACCGGTGTTGGTCGATATCAAACTGGCCGGTGTGCGGGTCTATGGTTGGTTGGAGGGCGTCAGCCAGAGTGGTTTGTTTGATTATCGCTTGCGTGATCTGGGGGCGTGGGAACTGGCACCGTTTTGGTTGCGCCATTTGCTACTTAATTGCAGCAGTGACCCAAGGGTTTGCCGTGAAAGCAGGTTGTTATCCCCCAAAACCGAATGGCGTCTTGGTGCGCTTAACAATGCACCTGAGTTGCTTGAGCCTTGGTTGCAAGCTTATCGCTCGGCCCTGTGTGAGCCACTGCCAGTATTGGCCAAGTGCAGTTATGGCTTTGCCAAGAAGTGGCGCAAGCCGGGGCGCAAGGAGCCGATTGATGCCGCCCGCAGCGAGGCGCGCATTCTGTGGGCCGGGAACGACTTTATGATCGGTGATAGTCAGGACCCTTGGAATGCCTTGGCGTTTCGTGATCGGGAGGCTCTGGATGAGCGCTTTGAAGCCTTGGCCGAGCAGCTCTATGGCCCGGCGTTGGATGCCTTGCAAGGCGATGAGGATGAACAATGAGCGGCGCTAAGTTAGACCTGCTGCACGACAGCTTTAAAGGTCGCTCACTGATCGAGGCCAGTGCTGGCACCGGTAAAACCTTCACCCTGACCTTGCTCTACGCACGCCTGTTGCTGGAGAAGCAGCTATCGGTTGCACAGATTCTGGTGGTGACTTACACCTCCGCTGCCACGGCAGAGTTACGCGAACGCGTGCGTAAGCGCTTGGCTGATTTGCTGGTGGTTTACGAGCAAGGTCATGGCGATGATGCCCTGCTCAATTCACTGCACGATCAATACCCGGACCCCGCCAGCCATCGCCGTTTGTTGCTGGCAGTACATGGTTTTGATCAGGCAGCCATCTTCACTATCCATGGGTTCTGTCAGCGTGCCCTGCAAGATGCGGCGTTCGAAGCCGGTGGCGATTTTGATAACGAGCTGACCCAAGATGACCGCGAACTGCTCGATGCACTGATCGCCGATCTCTGGCGCATTGAGTTGGCCAACGCAGAACCCGAATGGGCTGCGTTTTTGGTCCAGCAAAAGATAACCCCGCAGGTGTTGCGCCAACGTTTGCGCAGCCACTTGGGCAAACCCTATTTGCGCATTGAACCTGTACCCAGCGCACCTGCTGAACTGGCAGAGCTGCGTAAGGCTTGGTTGCATGCCAAGGACTTCTGGTTGCGCCAAGGGGCAGGCTGGATTGAGCAACTGAAAGGCTTTACTGGATTTAACAAACGCAGCTTCAGTACCGAGAAATTCGATTTCTGGCAGCTTGATTTGGATGGCTATTTCAGTGATGCAGCCGGTCTGTTTGGCAAGGTCGAAGGCCTGCGCAAGTTGGCCCGCGAATCACTGATCAAGGGCACCAATAAAGGTTTTGACGCGCCCTTAGAAGCCGTCGCCGATGCGTTGCAGGGATTGTGTGATGCACTGGATGCGGCGCAGCCTGAGGCGGAACAACGGCTGATCGACTTGCAAGTGCGGATGATCGGTCAGCTCAATGAGCAACTGCCGGCCCGCAAAGCGGCGCAACGCATGTTGGCGTTTGATGATCTGCTCAATCAGCTGCAACAAGCCTTGTATGGCGAAGGCGGCGAGCACTTGGCTGCCACCTTGCGCGAACAGTATCCGCTGGCCCTGATTGACGAGTTTCAGGACACCGATCCGATTCAGTACCAGATATTCCGCCGCATCTACGCTGAGTCGACAGCTGGTGAGGTGGGGAGCGACGCTGATTTGTGTTTCGTCGGCGATCCCAAGCAGGCGATCTACGCCTTTCGCGGTGCGGATCTGGCGACCTATTTTACCGCCCGAAGTGAGGCCGCTCGACAATACAGCTTGGCCACCAACCACCGCTCGACGCCGCAATTGATTAGCGCGCTTAACCAAGTATTTGATAGGCCGCAGCCATTTGCCGTCGAGGGTCTGGATTATCCGCCAGTGGGTGCCAGCGATAAGTCGCGGGCCAAGCTGGTGCTGCCAAGCGTCGATGGACAAAGCGATGCATCCTTAGCGCTGGTGTGGCTCGGCGATGACTATTTGAGCAAAGGCGAGGCAGGCAGTTTGGTCGCCACGGATACTGCTCGTCGTATCGCCAGCTTCCTGGCCGCGAGTGGCCGGGGCGAAGCCTATTTCGAGCATGATGCGGTGCATACCCCGCTCAAAGGCGGTGACATTGCGGTACTGGTTGCCAGTCATCGGCAAGCGGCTGAAGTCGCTGCTGAACTGGCTGCACGAGGTGTGCCGAGTGTGCGACGGGGCAAAGAAAGTGTTTGGCACAGTGAAGAGGCCGAGGCCTTGGCTGCGGTGTTGGCCGCATACGCAGAGCCGGGCCGTGAAGGTGCTTTGCGTTATGCACTGGCCACGCGCTTACTGGGACGAAGTGCTGCCGACTTGGCGGCGTGTCAGGACGATGCCCGGGCTTGGGATCAGGAGCGTGAAGCCGCTGAGCGTTATCATCAACTCTGGCAGCAACAAGGGTTTATGCGTGCGTTCCGCGCTTGGCTAGATGAGCAAAACGTTGCTCAACGCTTGCTTGCAGTGGTCGATGGCGAGCGGCGTTTAACCAACCTGCTGCACCTGGCTGAACTGTTGCAAAGCGAAAGTCTGCAGCGCCCGGGGATGGAGCAATTGCTGGCGTGGTTCAATGCCCAGCGCACGGTGGATAACCACGGTGAAGAGGCATTATTACGCCTCGAAAGCGATGCTGAACGGGTGCAGATCGTCACCATTCATACCTCCAAAGGCTTGGAATACCCCTTGGTGTTTTGTCCCTATCTGTGGGACGGCGCGCTATTGCGCAAGAGCGAAGATATAAGCTGTCATGCCCAAGACGGTACGCCGCTGCTGGACCTTGGCGGAGAGCAATTTGATCAGCATCGCGAGTTGGCGCGGCAGGAGCGATTTGCTGAGCGCCTGCGCCTGACGTATGTCGCCATGACCCGCGCGGCTGTGCGCCTTTGGTTGCATTGGGGGGCAGTCGACTGCAAGCCGAAAAAAGATGGCACGCTGAGCGAAGATGGGCTGCACAGCAGTGCCTTGGCCTGGCTGTTACAAGGGCGTGAGCTACCCGGCAAGGATCCGTTGCAAGAGATGGCCACTCATCTGCAAACCCTGACGCCACAGGGTTTGCATGCAGAGCTTAAAACGCTGACCGCAAGCAGCCAAGGTCATATCGGCCTGACGCCATTGCTTGAAACAGAAGCCAGTGCTGCCGGAGAGCACCGAGCCCCGGCACCTGAACAACTCGCGCGCTTGCAACGCAACCTGCACAGCAGTTGGCGTATCGGCAGCTTCTCCGGTTTATCGGCCGGAATGCACATGGAAGCACCCGACCGTGATGGTTTGGTCATTCCAGATGCCAGCGAGCCGGGCAGCGGGTTTTATGGATTTCCTAGGGGCGCGCGAGCGGGTACCTGCTTGCACGCAATTCTTGAAGACTGGGCGCATAACAAAGCCCCGCTGGCTGAATTGGTCGAACCAGCCCTAAGCGGCCACGGGATTTCCAGCGACTGGAGCGAGGTTGCGCTCAATCATCTGCAACAAGTACTCGATACGGACTTGGACGGTAGCGGGCTGACGCTGACAACACTTGCTGGCGCTCGTCGCTTGCCAGAGCTTGGCTTTACCTTCCCGGTGACGCGCTTGGATGTGCAGCGCCTGCGGGCGATTCTGACCGACCCTGCTTATGGTCTGGCCGAGCCCATGCGTGAGGCCGCAGCGCGGCTTGAGTTCGACAGTCTGCAGGGCTTTCTGAAAGGTTTTATCGACCTGACATTCGAGTATCAAGGACGTTGGTATATCGCTGATTACAAATCCAACTGGTTGGGGCCTGATGCCAGTTTCTACAGCGGCGAACGGCTGGTGCAGGCTTTGGCCCGAGAACATTATTATTTGCAGTACCTGATTTACTTGGTCGCACTGCGACTCTTTCTGCGTCAGCGCTTGAGCGACTTTAGCAGTGAGCAAATAGGTGGCGCTTATTACTTGTTCCTGCGTGGCATGCCGAGCGCCGGGGTGTATTTCTCGCGGCCCAGTGATGAGCTGCTTGATGCGTTGGACCTGTTGTTCAGCAGCGAGGTGCCAGCATGATTGATCTGACGCAATTAGCCTTGGGGGCGCTGGAACGTGCCTTGGTGCAGAGCCTTCAGCGTTTGCAGCCCGATGCTGATCCCTGGGTGCTGGCATCTGCAGCATTGACCTGTGCTGCGCTGGAAAAGGGCGATGTCTGCATTGATCTGTCGCGCATGGCGGGCCAGCGTCCTTGGTCAGAAAACACCACGCAACTGCCTGCACTGGCTGATTGGCTGGATATTTTGCGGGTCTCGCCCTTGGTTGGCGAGGCGGGTGACTTCGCACCGTTGATTCTCGATGGCCAGCGTTTGTATTTGGCGCGTTATCAGGCTTACGAGCAGCAACTTGCCGAGCAATTGCTGAGCCGCTCTGCGGCGCTGCCAGCCGTTGATGAACAGGTGCTTGGGCAAACGCTTGAGCGTTTGTTTGCCTTTAACACCCAGCAACCTGACTGGCAGTGTCTCGCTGCCGCGCAAGCGGTGCGGCGTAATTTAGCGGTAATCTCCGGTGGGCCCGGCACCGGTAAAACCACCACTGTGGTGCGTTTGCTGGCGGCGTTATTGGAACAGCCGGATGGCGCGCAATTGGCGATCGGCCTCGGTGCACCCACCGGTAAAGCTGCAGCGCGAATGGCTGAAGCAATCCGCAACGCCAAAGCATCATTGCCGGTCAGTGATGCCGTCAAACATATGCTGCCGGAAGAAGCGCGCACCTTGCACCGCATGCTCGGCAGCCGAGGCGATAGCCCGCACGTGCGGCATACAGCGGCCAATCCTCTGCCGCTGGATGTGTTGGTGGTCGATGAAGCCTCAATGGTCGATTTGGCGCTGATGGCCAAGTTGGTCGATGCCTTGCCGCCTAAAGCCCGGCTGATTCTGCTGGGCGATAAAGATCAGTTAGCGGCGGTGGAAGCAGGCGCTGTGTTTGCTGAGTTATGCGAAGGTCGCGGATTTGATGCCCAAGCAGCAACAGATTTGCAGCGAATAACCGGTCAAAAAGTTGAGGTGCAACCGCCCCGCTCAAAACTAGGCGATGCCGTGGTGTTGTTGACCCACAGCCATCGTTTTGCCGGAGACAGCGGTATTGGCGAGTTAGCGCGGCGGATTAACAGCGGTGACGTGCCTGGCACCTTGAGTTTGCTCAGAGAATCGCGAGCGGACCTCGCGTGGCAAGCTCAGCCAACAGCGTCAGATTTGCTTGAACGATTAATGCAGGGCTACAGCGGTTATTTCGATGCAGTCAAAAGCGCTGAGCCAGAGGCGGTTTTTGCTGCCTTTAATGATTTTCGTGTGCTCACCGCCCAGCGTGAAGGCGCTTGGGGTGTTGCCGGTATCAACGAAGCCTTGGAGGCGCGTATCCGGCGTCGCCAACAAGTCGCCAGCCGCGAGCGTTGGTATGCAGGGCGTGCGGTGATGGTCCGGCAAAATGATTACGCGTTGGGCTTGTTCAATGGTGACATCGGCATCTGCTTGCCGACCGAGCATGGTTTGCGGGTGTTCTTTGAGGGCGAGCAAGGCTTCAGGCCGTTTGCACCGGCGAGGCTTCCCAGTCATGACAGTGCCTTCGCCATGACGGTGCACAAAAGCCAAGGCTCGGAGTTCAGCGAAGTGCTGTTGGTGCTGCCCGAGCAACCCAGCCCGCTGCTCACGCGCAGCCTGTTTTACACCGGTATCACCCGAGCCAAACACAAGGTCGAAATCTGGGGGCTGGCGCAGCGACTGGCCGAGGCGGTGGCGACGCGTGCTGAACGCGCCGCTGGCTTGGCTGAGCGATTGGCATGTGTGCCGACCGACAAGGTCGAGCAGATGCCGAGCCCGGAACCAGCCAGGCCAGGGAGCCAGGGCCAGCTGGATTTATTTTGAGCGCTAAGCCAGCAGCGTCAAAATAATCGGCAAGCTAGCAGCTGCGAGTAGCGTTTGCAGGGTGATTGCGCCTGCCATGAGCTGGCTGTCACCACCCAAGTGTCGAGTCAGTACATAGGCAGTGGGCGCAGTTGGCAGGGCAAAGAACAACACCAGTACTGTGGTTTCCATCGCTGGCAGCCCCAGCACCTGCGCAATCACCCAGGCCAACAGTGGCATGCCGACTAACCTGGCGACGCTGCTCCAGACCAGCGCCGGAACTTCGCCACCGAGTTCTTCTGGTTTCAATGCCGCGCCAACGCAAAGCAAGCCTAAGGGCAAGCTGGCAGCGGCGAGCATGCTAAGTAGTCGATCCGTACCGCCAGGCAGACCAATGCCACTGAGGTTGATAAGCGCGCCACCGAGGCAGGCGAGAATCAGCGGGTTCTTGAGGATTGGCAAGAGCAGGCTGCGCATATTGACGCCGCGTTCAGCGGTCAATGACCAGACCGACAGCACGTTAACTGTTGGCACCATCAGCGCCAGCATCAACGCGGCCAAGGTCAGGCCTGGTTGACCAAATAAGCTACCGACTGCAGCAAGCCCAAGGTAGGTGTTAAAGCGCAACGTGCCTTGGGTGAATACCCCAAACCGTGCGGCGGGCCAGCTGCGAAGGCGGCGCATTAGCAGCAGTGCCAACCAGCCGATGCCAAGCCCAAGCATCACCGCCAGTGCAAGCTGCTTGAGTGCAGGGTTATCTAAAGGCGCTCGGGCTAGACTGCTAAACAGCAGGGCAGGAAACAGTACGAAGTAGTTGAGGCGCTCGGCACCCGGCCAAAATGCTTCATTGGGAAAGCTCCAGCGCCGTAGGTAGAAACCCGCCACAATCAAAGCAAATAACGGCCACAAGGCCAAGAGCAGCTCAAGCACGGCAATCTCCTGCGATAGATAGGACGCTATCTTGCGCAGTGGCCGGTTAGAGTGCAAGGCTGGCGTTGTTGTTAGGGCAGGCAGCACCATTGAGCGGAGGTGACGATGAGCAATCTACACAGCGGCGGTTGCCAGTGCGGCGCTATGCGCTATCAGTTTTATGCGCCGTTGCATGACATCGCACATTGTCATTGCGCAATATGCAGGCGTTGTAGCGGCGCAATTGTGACGACCTGGATTACAGTGCCGCTGGCAAGTTTTGTCTGGCTTAAGGGCGTGGCTAAAAACTATGCGTCTTCAGCCAGTTGTACTCGTTACTTCTGTGCAGACTGTGGCGCTCAATTGGCGCTGTTAACCACGCTCAGCCCAGGTACTCTCGATGTCACCATTGCCACGCTCGATAACCCTGAGCTAGCACCGGCTGACCGACATATCTGGGTGCAAAGCCGCTTACCTTGGCTACGGCTTAATCCCGAGTTACCTGAAGAGCAACAAGAGTTTATCCCTTAAGGCAGCATTAAGCCGCCACTGGCCTTATGCATCTCGCGTAAGTGAGTGCCCAGTAGCTTGAGGTTGTTTTCAATGGTTTCCAGCTCTGCCAACCGTTCGGGTTCAAGCAGGCTGCGCACTTCATTGTCGAGCGAGCCACGCAGTTTTAACAGGTACTGTTGACGGGTACTGCTCTCTGTTTCAAGGCGCTGCCATTCGGCCTCTTGGGGCAAGCCGTAACCACTTTCGAGCATCTCAGCGGGCCTGCTTAAAAAGCCGCTATTGGCGAGGATCTGCTCCAGGGCATTACCGGCTTTGTCGAGACCGTGGTCGGGTACTTCACGGCCGCTGAGGTAGCGTTGCTTGAGTTCTTCCTGAGCAACCAGTATCTGCTTACGCTGTGCGGCTTTTTCCAGGAGCATCATTGCTGCTGTGGTGCGAATATCGGCTTGGGCAAACCACTGCTGGCGCTCTTTTGCAGGCAGTTCTAGCCACTCTTCTACGGTTTCCTGTTTGATCGGCAAGTGCTTACGCAATACATCAAACATGGCTTGGTAACGGTCACGGTAAGAGTCAAACAAATAACCCAGGCGCATGGCTTCTTTGCGGTTTTTGAGCATGCTGGAGTCAGCCAGCCCGCGACCCTCAAGGACTTCCAACAAGCCATTAGGCATGATGTTATCGAGGGTTTGAAGTTTGGGGTTATTGGTGCCGGCGCGCAGTAATTTCAAATTCTCGACGGCACAGTTGTTCGACAGGAAGTAGTAGTTGCCGTCGTAACTCCAGTGCTGCTCGATGGAGCGGGTCACGAAATCATTGATCTCTTGCCGGTCGAGAGTCATAGGCACTGAGATCAGGCTGCGCAGTTCAGTTTTAGTGTACTCATCAACTACCTGCGCCAATGGCAGAACGAACAACCGCGACGGGTAGGCGCCAATCATCGCGCCCCAGCTTGAGAGCTGCACATCGCCAATAAATGCACGGTAAGACAGTACCAGGCTCTGATCCAAGTCGAGCCGGCACGCCGGGCCACGAGGGCGGCCCGGTGCACAGATAACCAGGCGTATCATGCTGTGGCCCCAACGACTGGCGAGCTGGTCGTTGGCCTCCGCTAGCAGGTAATCGACCTCATACACGCGCTCTGGATCGATCTTGCCCAGAGGTTCCTTGGCAAAGTCATTGCCCGCATTGAGATAGGCGAGTGTCGTGTCGCAGGTGTTCTGGTCAGGGGGTGTCCAGGAAAACTGTTCGCGGTAATAGGCCGCTAATGTTGGGCGGCGACAAGCGAAGTCCGGGTCGAGCAGGAAATATTCCATATTGACCGCTACAAATTCGCGCGAGTTTTCCAGCTCATACAGGTCCGGGCTGCGGGCAACCTGATGGTTCTCTTGTTCGCGCACGCCGCGACGACCGACGTATTGAGGCCAGCCTGCTATATCCAGCAGGCGCGGATCATCGCTGAGGGTAAAGCGCCTCGCAGTTTCGCCGCGACAATTATCCGGCAAGCCAACAAGCCCGCTACTGCTGGCGCGGTTTTGACAGCGGCTCAGACGAATCCTTTCTGTCGCGGGCCACAGTTGTGCGCGGTCGTAGAGGTGAGTCAGTTCGTGAATGACCGTTGCCAGCAATTCCTTGCGGACAGTGCCATGGGGGCGGTTGGTCTTCTCGGCCTGCGCGCTGCCATCAACCAGAGATGGCAGCAGTCGGCGGTTAAGCCAGATTTGTTCGGTCTTTACCGTGCGGCCATAAACCTGATGTGGCAGTTTGTGCCAGCTGAAATTGACCTCGCGATCAAGCCGCTGCCGAAAGCTGGGGGGCAGTACTTTCAGCGCATCGTTGAGCAGCGTCTGGCTGGCAGTGAGTTCGGCAGCGTTTAAATCATCGCTGCCAACCTTCAGCCGTAACTGCGCATAGCCACTCGTTGAAGCAAGTAGCAGGCATAAAATCAGGCAGGTACGCGCCAGACTCACAGAGCGAGAATGGCTTCTGCTAGCGTCAGGTCGGAGGCATTTTCGGCTTCAGGTACGCGGCTACGGATAGTCGTTATCGCAGCTTCAAGATTGGCACCACGGATTTCACCTTGAGTGGCGACAAAGCTGGCAGCGTCATCATGGGCTTCACGCACAACTTTGGAGTCGCGGATTGAAGTGGTGGTGTCTGAGGTGAAATCAAGAGTGCGATCAAGCGCGCGGACGATGATATTACTGGTCGCAACCAGCGTCTGGGCTTGAGCAGTGCCAGCAATAAGCGCCGTAGTGGCGATGGTGGCGAACAAAATGCGACGCATAGAAATCTCCGAAATACAGTTTGATAGCGTTTGGACGAGCAATGCTCGGCCCAGTTCCGCTACACAAGCAGCAGAGTGGTATGCAGATTTTGACTCACAGAGCGGGCAGATAGCCAGTGATACGTCGCGAATGAATAACGCCACGATCAACTCGTGGCGTTATATGCAGCGTTATGGCGTTGCTTACAGGCTGATAATTGCCTGAGCAAGTTGCAAGTCGTTGGCTTGCAGGCTTGGAACGGTAGTACGGATGTGGTCCAGAGCGGCTTCTAAGTGAACACCACGAATGGCGCCATTACTGGCAACGAAACTGGCAGCATCATCGCGCGCAGCCAAAACCACTTTGTCGTCTTTGAAAGACGAGCTGACATCGGATGTCGCATCGGTTGTCGCCGCAACAGCGCCAACAATGGCATCGGTCGTGACAACAAAACTGGTGGCTGAGGCCTGTGCAGCCAGAGCCATAAGAGCGACGAAGCTAAGTGTGCGTAATGGGTTCATCCTGAAAACTCCAAGCTGTGGGTAAAAATACGGCATAAGGCACGTTGGGTAAGTATAAGCCTAGCCCGCTGATTATGCAGCGCGGGCAATGTTCGCGAATAAATATCTATAAAAATAAGCAACCACTGCTGCGCAGATTATGAACCTCGCCGCTGTATGAACTTGTATTGCTCTTAAAGTTGCGTGTCGTAAGCCTTTGGCTTTTTTTTTTCGCATTTTGTCTCGATTTCAGTCCAACCCCCGCAAACATTGGGTCAGCGCTAGGTGTCTAGCCTGCACCTTGCACAGGTTACAAAAAATTTCACATATCTATGCGGCTAGCTCTTGCAACCCTATCTAAAGACTGGTGATATTGAGGGGTAATCAAAAAAGCTGCTTGACCAAAATTGCCGCCATATTTCATGAAAAACCGCTAAAAATTGCGAATTAAGTACCTTTTAATCGTGCGGTTTTTCGGCGAAAGGTCAAGTCAGACTTAAAAATAATAACAATTTGGCTTGGTTGCTTGCAGCCAGGTATCTGACGCTAAAGGCTTGCAAGCCGTACATGATTATTCTCATCAGTTCGAAAATTACCCAGTCAAATATCCAGGCCTCCTTGGGTAAGGCGGAGTACAGCTATTTCTTTTTGCTGAAAGAATTTATGCCTGCTTTGCAAGCGTTTGCGGAGGTCATTAACGTTGAGTCGGCAGATCAGGTTGATAGCCTGTATCAGCAGTACCGCGAAACTGACGAGCAAGTTGTATTTCTTAGCGTTAGCCCGCCACAACAAACGCCTATTGGTCTTGCTTGTCCAACGATTTGTTTGTTCGCCTGGGAATTCGATAACGTCCCGGATGAGCCCTGGGAAGGTGAGCTGCGCAATGACTGGCGTTATGTCTTAAAAGGCATTGCCGGTGCCATAGCCTGCAGTCGTGAGTCTGCTGATGCCGTGCGTAAAGCAATGGGCAATGATTATCCCGTTACCGCGATCCCTGCGCCTGTTTGGTCTCGATTCCAATTGCTGATGCCAGAGGGCGGTTGGTTGCCATGCCACCCAGAGCGCTCAATGGAGTTCACGGGTCATGTCATCGACAGCCCGCTATTGGGACTTTCTGCCGATGGTTTGGTACAGCACATGCCTCGCCCAGAGCCTCCTGTGCTTATTTCTGCGACAAAGCCTGGTGCGAGCGTCGGGCGGACTCGGGCGATTTATCAAGCGTGGCGCGAAGCATTGGGCAATAGACCCAGTGCAATAGCCAGACGTGGCAAGCCCGCCGTCCCTCCGCAAAGTACCCTCGGCGCGCAACCTTTGCAGGCATGTCAAATTGAAGTGTCCGGGGTGGTTTTTACCACGGTATTGAATCCGCGGGATGGCCGGAAAAATTGGATCGATATCGTCACTGCATTCTGTTGGGCATTTTCTGAAACCACTGATGCGACGCTGGTTTTGAAGATGACACACCATGATTTGGAGCATTACCGAATCCCCCTACTGACCTTGTTGTCGCGGCTAGCACCATTCAAATGCCGGGTATTGGTACTGCACGGCTTTCTCGATGACCAGCAGTACCGCCAGTTAATTGAAGTCAGTGATTTTTATGTCAACGCATCAACCTGCGAAGGGTTATGCCTACCTTTGATGGAGTTTCTAGCTAGCGGAAAACCTGCTCTAGCTCCTCGGCACACGGCAATGCTCGATTACCTAGATGAGCAAATGGCCTATGTGGTGAAAACAACAGTCGAGCCATCATGTTGGGCGCATGATCCTTGTGGGATTTTCCGCACCCGTAAATATCGTTTGAACTGGCAATCGCTGATGGAGGGCTATCGCCATTGCTATCGGGTTGCTCGCGATGATGCTGAGCTTTACCAGCGAATGTCCCAGCATGCTTGGCAGCAATTGCGTGAGTTCTCTGATACCCCTGTGGTTGCTACGCAGTTGCAAAATTTCTTGCACGGAGTGATTGCTGGTGTTGAGCAACCCGTGGCGAGGGCGCAGGCATGAAGTTTTTGCTCTATAGCGCCATGAACGCTGAAACCGTAGTGCAAAATTTGGGTGAACCCGAATACAGCTACTTTTTTGTGCTGCGCGAGTTTTTGCCGCTATTAAAGACCCTCGGTGAAGTGGTTTTAATTGCTAATCCGACTGTTGAGGTTGATGTGCATTACTCGGCGGCTCAAGCCAAGGGCGAGGACTGTGTGTTTCTCAGCTTCACGCCACCTCATCTGACGTGTCGCGACTTAGCTTGCCCAACGATTCCTGTGTTCGCATGGGAATTCAGTAGCATGCCGGATGAAACTTGGTGGGCAGATCGACCAGAAAATGACTGGCGTAGTTGTCTCGCACAGTGCGGTACTGCAATCGTCCACTCAGCGCAAAGTGTGCGGGCAGTCCGCCAGATCATGGGTGAAGCATTTCCAGTGGTTTCTATCCCTGCGCCTGTTTGGGATCGACTTGAACCCGTGCGCAGGGCTTTGCAAGCAGCTCCAGCCGCTCGAACACAGCCATTGGCGATCGAGCGCGGGGTGGTTTTTGATAGTCATGATGCAGATTTTGCTCGCTTGCTGCCCACCGCAGAAGATATTGAGCGTGAGGTGGCTGAGTCCCGCGGCATTATTCCAATCGAGAGTCATCTTGGGTATAGACGCCGCCCGGGGACCATCGTTGGGATTACTCAATATTATTTGCGGTATTGGTATCAGCAGGTAGTGGCTCCAGCTCTACCCGCGTCGTTTATTGCTGTGTTGGACCGTTTTATCGAGAGCATTGACCCGTGGCAGGCCGGTGCACGCCAACTTGAGTTAAGTGGAGTGGTATTTACCAGTTTATTTAATCCCCAAGATGGCCGTAAAAACTGGGTGGATATGCTGACTGCCTTTTGCGCAGCCTTTAAAGATGAGCCCAATGCGACGCTGGTCTTCAAATTAGGCCACCACCGTTATGAGGATGCTGTAAGAGGAATCCTGATGGCAATGTCGCGGCTGGATCCGTTTCAGTGTCGGGTGGTGTTGGTGCATGGCTATTTGAGTGGTGATGGCTACACCCAATTGATTCAGGCCACACACTACATCGTGAATGCATCTTATGGTGAAGGCCAATGCCTGCCACTGATGGAATATTTGTCCTGTGGAAAGCCGGCCATTGCTCCTCAACATTCGGCAATGGCCGACTACATTGACGACAGCGTTGGTTTTGTTGTCGACAGCTGGGCGGATGCGACAGCCTGGCCCCATGACCCGCGTATAGCCTACCGGACACTGCGTCAGCAAATAGATTGGCAGTCCCTGAAAGAAGCCTACAGCGCAGCATATCGCTGTGCCCAAGAGCACCCGGAGCGCTATCAGCAGTTGGCGCAAAATGCGATCAACCGCATGAAAAAACATTGCTCTTACTCGGTGGCCAGCGAGCAGGTAATTGGCTTTCTTCAAGCTGAAGAGCAGGTGTCAGCATGAAGATTTTGCAAAAACTTTTTCAGCGTCTCAATTCATCGACGGCACCTGAAGTAGCTGATAGTGAGGCACAGGCAGCGACTGATTATGTCGATGCACGTGATTGCGGGTTGGTTGATGCCGTACAAAGCGGCTGGTTTCAGAACGCCACCGATGAATTGTTCACAGGGTTTGCAATCTCAGCTGAGGATGTGGTGCTTGATATAGGCTGCGGGGCTGGTGGAGCCACGCTGTTCTGCGCCAATCGCGGTGCGCACGTGGTGTTCACTGACGTAATTGCCGACAAAATTGAAGCGCTTACTGACAAGCTCGCCCAAACGCCTGCGCGAGCTGTTGAGGGCATGGTTTCTGACAGCCTGCCGCTGCCATTGGCTGATGACTACGCCACACGGATTATCGCTCTTGAGGTGCTTGAGCATGTCGAAGACCCTGCTCAGGTCTTGGGTGAACTGGTCCGTGTCGCCCGTCCGGGGGCGTTATTCCTATTGGCTGTGCCCGATCCAGTTGGCGAACACATCCAAAAAGACTGCGCGGCACCGCATTACTTCAGTCATCCCAATCACATTCACATCTTTGAACGTGAAGCTTTCGCCGAGCTGGTTAAGGGAGCCGGTCTAGTCATTGAGCGTCGCGCCTCCTATGGCTTCTTCTGGACCATGTGGATGCTGATGTATTGGACGCAACAAAAACACAGTGGTGAGCACGACTCAGGGGAAACCCATGATGTTGTGCACCCGCCTTATAGCGCGCTGGTCGAGGATTGGTCGAGCCTGTGGCGTCGCCTGATTGATATGCCGGAGTTCTCACCGGTGAAGCAGAACCTGGACAGTTTAATGCCGAAAAGCCAGGTAATTGTTGCACGCAAACCCAGCTAGCAAGCCCGCCACGAGCCAATAATAGGAATAAAAATGCTCAGTCAATTTAAGCGCTTTTTTAAAGCCGAGCCAGTTGAAAGCATCGCCCCAGTTGTGGCGGTAGTTGCTGAACCGGTAGCTGCTCCGCCACCGGTGCAAATGCCAGAAGTAGATGTTGGCTTGGCTGACAGCTATATGAGTGGCTGGATGCGTGGGGACACCGGTGAGTTAATTGAAGGGTTCGCCATTACAGCTGCAGACACACTCTTAGACATTGGCTGTGGTGATGGTGGCTATGCGGGCTTTAGTGCTCGTCAGGGTGCAGCCATTATTCTGGCGGACGTTGATGCCGAAAAAATTGAATCGGCGCGACGCCATGTTGAGGCCTCTGGCGCAAGAAGTGTTCAGGCGCTGGTGACTGATGCAAATCCGCTGCCGTTACCTGACGCTCATGTCACTCGTGTTGTCGCCATGGAAGTGCTTGAACATGTTGATGATCCAGCACAGTTTATGGCCGAGCTCGTGAGAGTTGCGGCTCCTGGTGCACTGTTTTTACTGACGGTGCCGGATGAGTTGATTGAGACAATACAAACCCATATTGCGCCGCCCATCTATTTCGAAAAGCCCAACCACATCCGTATTTTCAAACGTGGTGAGCTTGAGCAGTTGGCAAAGGATGCCGGGCTTACGATCGAGCGCACGACGCAATACGGCTTTTATCACTCAGTTTGGTGGTCGCTGTATTGGGCTTGTGAGAATCAGCCTCTTTCGCCACCTTGGCATCCATTGATTGAAAACTGGAGGCAAACCTGGTCAACCCTTTTATCTCTGCCTCAAGGCAAGCAGATTAAGTTGGCACTGGATGCCGCCATGCCGAAAAGCCAAGTCGTTATTGCGCGTAAACCCTTATGACCCGTCTTTTTGTCACGGGTCGCAGTGGCTTTGTTGGCCAGCATTTGCAGGCAGCGCTAAAGGCAATGCCATCAACTAAGTGGCAACTTATTGAGTCGGCCAAGTTTGATTTGCTTGACCCTGTATCGCTGGATGCTGCACTTGCTGAGCAGTGCCCAGATGCGGTCATCCATCTTGCCGGGCAAACTTTTGTTCCAGAGGCATTTCGTGATCCTCAGAAAACATTTGAAGTGAACCTGCTGGGCACATTGAACCTACTGCAGGCACTCAAACGGCGTGGTTTTAACGGCACCTTTTTGTACGTCAGTTCGGGCGATGTATACGGGCGGGTTGATGATTCGGACATGCCTATAACCGAGGCCCGGTTGGTGACGCCGCGTAATCCTTATGCGGTGAGCAAGGTTTCTGCTGAACTGCTGTGCCTGCAGTGGGGTTACACCGAGTCCTGGCGAGTGTTGATTGCCCGCCCGTTTAACCATATTGGCAGTGGTCAGAATGAAACCTTTTTAGTGGCTGACATGGCGCGCCAACTCGTACGTATCCAGCGTGGGCAGCAGCGGCCTGTGTTGACCGTGGGCGACGTTGATGTCACCCGTGATTTTCTCGATGTTAGCGATGTGGTGGACGCGTACTTGCTCCTGCTTGAACACGGCCAAAGTGGAGAGGTTTACAACCTGTGCTCGGGGCAGGAGCGAAAGATCCGCGACGTGATCAATCAGATGGCGCATTTGGCTGGGGTTGACGTGACGCTTGAGCAAGACCCTGCACGTTTCCGTCGAGCGGAACAGCGCAGGGTAGTTGGTTGCTCCGAGAAACTTCAACAACAGACGGGCTGGAAGGCGTGTGCAGGTTTTTCCCAGACGCTGGTCAATGTCCTCAGGGACTGGGAGGGTCGAGAGCACCATTAATATAAACCCCGATAAGGTTTGATTGGCGAGTCCAACCAAGGGTTGCAGCTAGCTCTGAAGAACAGATGAGAAGACTGGGTGTAAACCCGGCGATAACTTTCCAGAGGCCCTGCTCAGAGTCATCTCTGAGAGAAGTAAGAGAACAATAATGTATAAAAAAGCGCTTATTACAGGTTTAACCGGCCAAGACGGTGCGTACTTGGCCAAACTGCTTCTAGATAAAGGTTACGAAGTGCACGGCCTCGTTGCCCGGCGCAGTACTGATACCCGCTGGCGCTTGCGCGAGCTTGGGGTTGAGTCGCGCATTATCTATCACGATGGTGACTTGGCGGATGCATCTTCTGTGCAGCGCGCTGTGCTCAAGGCTCGTCCTGATGAGGTGTATAACCTCGGAGCACAAAGCTTTGTCGGTAGTTCGTGGGATCAACCTATTACCACAGGCATTGTGGATGGTTTGGGCGTCACCCATATGCTCGAAGCCATTCGCCAGTTCAGCCCTGAGACGCGCTTCTATCAAGCATCGACCAGCGAAATGTTCGGGTTGATACAGGCTGAGCGTCAGGATGAAAACACACCATTTTATCCGCGCAGTCCATACGGTGTGGCCAAATTGTATGGTCACTGGATCACCGTTAACTACCGCGAAAGCTACGGCTTACACGCCTCCAGCGGGATTTTGTTCAACCACGAATCGCCGTTGCGCGGTATTGAGTTTGTCACACGCAAAGTGACCGATGCGGTGGCCCGCATTAAACAAGGTAAACAGCGTGAACTGCGCTTGGGCAACATTGACGCTCAACGCGACTGGGGTTTTGCTGGCGATTACGTTGAGGCTATGTGGCTGATGCTGCAGCAAGACCGGGCGGATGACTTTGTGATTGCGACGGGCATCACCACCACGGTGCGTGAGATGTGCCGCATCGCGTTTTCGTATGTGGAGTTGAATTATCAGGATCACGTAGTGATTGATCCTGAGTTCTTCCGTCCCGCCGAAGTCGAAGTGCTATTGGGTAACCCGGCCAAAGCTGAGCGAGTGCTTGGCTGGTCCCCCAAGACCAACCTCGAAGTCTTGATTCAATCGATGGTCGAAGCTGACCTTAAGCGTGTAGCCAAGGAGTGATCTGATGATAGTTCCTGTGATTTTGTCCGGTGGTGCTGGAACACGCTTATGGCCAGTCTCGCGCGAGGGGCAGCCTAAACCCTTTATGCTTATGCCAGACGGCGAATCCTTGCTGGCCAAGACCTACCGCCGTGCTGCTGACTTGGTTGTCGATGGTGGTGAAATCGTCACGGTGACCAATCGTGATTACTACTTTCAAAGCAAGGATCACTTTTTAGCCGCAAAGCTGCGACCACGCCGTCCTCATTTTATTCTTGAGCCCGTTGGACGCAACACTGCGCCTGCGGTCGCAATTGCGGCGCTGACGCTGGCGCACAATCACGGTGACGACGTAGTGATGGTGGTGATGCCTGCTGACCACCTAATTTGCGATAGCGCGGGTTTTCAGGCCTCAGTCAAGCATGCCGAGCAACTTGCGTTGGAAGGATACTTGGTGACGTTCGGGATTCCTCCTACTGGGCCTGAAACCGGCTTCGGCTACATTGAGACCGGCGAAGCACTCAACGCTAACGGTGCCGCTCGAGTGGCACGATTCGTCGAAAAGCCAGATGCCAGTACTGCTAAAGTCTATTTAGATAGTGGCAAGTTTCTTTGGAATTCGGGGATGTTTTGCTTCACCGCAGGTACTTTTATTGCGGAGCTTGAGCGGTATGCTCCTGAGATGCTGGAGCGAGTGCGCGAATGCGTTGAGCAAAGCCCTGCGCAAGAGGTTCCAACATTGGTTCAGCGTGAGCTGGATATAAAAACCTTCTCTGAGATGCCCGATATTTCCATCGATTACGCATTGATGGAGGTCTCGGAGCGCGTGGCTGTGATACCGGCAACCTTTGACTGGAGCGATATTGGGTCGTGGAATGCCATGAGCCAGTTGGTTGAGCCGGATGCACACAATAACAGGACGACCAGCAATGCCTTGTTTATTGATAGCCACAATAATTATGTGCAGAGCGATGGTCGGATGGTCGCAACAGTCGGTTTGGATAACCTGATTGTGATTGATACCGATGATGCCTTGTTAGTCGCCCATGCAGACCGTGCCCAAGATGTCCGGCTAGTGGTGAAGCAACTCAAAGATAACAATCATGACGCCTATCGCTTGCATCGGACCGTGAGCAGGCCGTGGGGAACCTTCACCGTGCTTGAAGAGGGCCCGCGTTTCAAGATCAAGCGCATTGTGGTCAAGCCGGGGGCCTCGCTGTCGCTGCAAATGCACCATCACCGCAGTGAACACTGGATTGTGGTTAAGGGCATGGCCAAGGTTACCAACGGCGATGGTGCTCGACTGGTTAACAGCGATCAATCGACTTATATCGCTGCAGGTCACAAACACAGGTTGGAGAACCCGGGAGTTATTGAACTGGTGATGATTGAGGTGCAGAGCGGTGAGTACCTTGGTGAGGACGACATTGTGCGTTTTGAAGACCAGTACGGCAGGGTGGTCTGATGGCTTTGAGTATGGCGCGCTCGGTATGGAATTACCGCGGCTTTGTCGTCGGCAGTGTTAAGCGTGAATTTCAGACCCGCTACCAGAACTCACTATTGGGGGCTGCTTGGGCCGTGCTAAATCCGCTGTCGATGATCATCGTTTACACGGTGATTTTCTCGCAGTTAATGAAAGCACGGCTGCCCGGGGTTGATAACGGCCTCGCCTATGGGATCTATCTCTGTGCGGGGATCCTCACGTGGGGCTTTTTTGCCGAGGTCATCGGTCGTAGCCAATCAGTTTTCCTTGAGCACGCAAATCTGATCAAAAAGCTCAGTTTTCCACGAATCTGTTTACCGCTAATTGTGGTACTCAATGCCGGGGTGAACTTTGCAATCATCTTTGCCATCTTCTTGAGTTTTTTGCTCGCCACCCAGAATTTTCCCGGCTGGGTTGTGGTAGCAGTGATTCCGCTGGTGATGATTCAGGTCCTGTTCTCGATCGGTCTTGGCATCATGCTCGGCGTACTCAATGTGTTCTTTCGCGATGTCGGTCAATTCGTCGGTATATTCCTGCAGTTCTGGTTCTGGTTCACGCCTATTGTCTACCCGGCCTCAATTCTTCCAGATTGGGTTAAGCCGTTATTGGCTGCTAACCCGATGGTGCCATTGATTAGTGCCTATCAAGGCATCTTTGTTTATGGCCGTTGGCCTGAGTGGTCGTCGCTTATTCCGACGCTGATCATCGCCGGGGTTTTGTGCCTTTTGGCAATGCGCTTATTTCGAAAGCGCTCAGGTGAAATGGTGGATGAACTCTAATGGGGAGCATTCAAGTCAGCCAACTGGGCAAAGCATACAAACAATACACCTCTCGCTGGGCACGTCTGGCCGAGTGGTTTATTCCTTTTTCACCACCCAGACACCAACTTAAGTGGGTGCTTCAAGATCTGTCTTTTACTGTTAATCCGGGTGAAGCGTTGGGCATTATTGGCGTCAATGGAGCCGGTAAAAGCACCCTGTTAAAGATGATCACCGGAACGACTCAACCCAATGCCGGGCGTATTCAACTGCATGGCCGCGTCGCCGCGTTGCTGGAACTAGGTATGGGGTTTCACCCTGACTTTAGTGGTCGGCAGAATGTGTTTATGGCTGGGCAGCTACTGGGTTTAGGGATGGATGAGCTACATGAGTTGATGCCGGAGATTGAAGCATTTGCTGAAATCGGCGAGTACATCGATCATCCGGTCCGCACCTATTCCAGCGGCATGCAAATGCGCTTGGCATTCAGCGTTGCAACCGCACGCCGACCGGACGTATTGATTGTCGATGAAGCCTTATCGGTAGGTGATGCGTATTTTCAGCATAAAAGCTTTGCGCGCATTCGTGAGTTTCGCAAAGCAGGCACCACATTGTTGATTGTGTCCCATGACCGTCAGGCAATACAGAACCTCTGTGACCGGGCAATTTTGCTTGCTAACGGTAAGCTGGCGCTTGAAGGATCGCCTGAAGAGGTGATGGATTTTTACAGTGCAATGCTGGCTGAAAAAGAGCAGCAAACCGTTCGCCAAGAACGCCTTGAGAGCGGACAAGTCAGAACCATTTCTGGGACTGGTGAAGCAGGTTTTGCCGATATCGCCCTGATCAACGATCAGGGGCAGCGAGTAGAGGTTATTTCTGTCGGAGCTATGGTTACGCTTGAAGTGACCGTTGATGTTCGGGCAGACGTACCAAGATTGGTTCTGGGCTTCATGATCAAGGACCGCATGGGTCAAGCGATGTATGGCATCAATACCCATCGCCTTAACCAGCCAGTAGAAAACCTGAAGGCAGGCGAGCAAGTGGTTTATCGCTTCAGGTTTCCTGCTCGTCTTGGTAAAGGTAATTATTCAATTGCACTGTCTTTGTCACGCTTCGACTCGCACCTCGATACTAACTACGAATGGCGTGATTTTGCGCTGGTGTTCCATGTCATCAACATCAAACAGGCTGATTTTGTCGGCTGTGCCTGGCTTGATTCAGATGTGTCTATCGAGCGCAGCGAAGCTGTAGTTGCGACAACTGTCGAGGGTTAAGGATGACGATGCGATTTCTAGTTGAATGCACCTATGTATTTGAACACCCGAATGACAACTCGGGGATCCAGCGCGTTGTGCGTAATGTGATCAACCAACTGTCTGCAGTTGATGCTTCTGTAGAGTGCATCCCGATCATGATGCAGGCGGGCGAGATACACCAGGTGCTCAGTTTGGCTCCTCTGCCGACGCAGCAGCTTTCATGGAAGCATAAGCTTCAGGTCAAGCTTGAGCATTGGCGAAATCGCTTCTGGTATTTACATGCGCAGGTTGAACGACGGACGCTTTTGCGTTATTCGCATACATTGCGTCGGATCTTTTATGTGCTTTGCCGCTTGGCGGGTCTGAGTTTTAGCATTCCGATCCGATTGCTTGATAGCTTAACTAATGACAAGCCTGCGCCAGAGCGTGCGGTCGTCTTTGAGTGTCGAAAGGGTGACCAGCTATTGCTGCTCGACTCATCGTGGCATGCGGACTTCTTTCCACTGGCTGAGCGATTGAAGCGTGAAGGCGTGGGTATTATTTCGGTGATTTATGACCTTATCCCGCTAACCCATCCGCAGTTTTGTGATGCCGGCTTGGTCAAAGTATTTGATCGTTGGTTTGACTGGATCTCGCAAACCGCTGATGGGTTTATCGCAATCTCCTCTACCATCAGCGAGCAAGTTAAAGCTGAAGTGACTAGCAGAATTGGTAAGGTCGAAGCAGGAGCGCGTTGGTTCGATCATTTTCATCTGGGCTCCGAGCTTGATCTGGTAGTCGCTAATACAAAACTCGAGAGCAAGCTGCTTACTCTATTTGACGGCACTGCCCCGGTTTACCTGATGGTCAGCACCATCGAACCGCGCAAGAATCATGCGTACTTGCTTGATGCTTTTGAATTGCTATGGCAAAAGGGCTCGCCTGCGTGCCTATGCATTATCGGTAAAGTGGGTTGGAAGTGTGATGCATTGATTGAACGCATTGCGTCTCATCCTGAGCTGAACCAGCGCTTATTTATGTTTAACGAGCTGGACGATGCCGGGCTCGAATATGCCTATAACCATTCTCGGGCGTTAGTGTTTCCTTCATATGTTGAAGGCTTTGGACTGCCCTTGGTGGAAGCAATGCAGCGGGGCTTGCCAGCAATGGCCAGTGCCATCCCAGTGTTTGAGGAAATTGGTGGTGATTTTATGGCTTACTTCAAGCTTGATCAGCCCGCCTCTCTCGCTGCACTCGTCGAGACCTTCGAGCAAACTGGGCGCTTTCCGGCTTCCAATGACTTACAGCAATGGTCTTGGTTGAGCTGGAATGATTCAACTCGCCAACTGATTGGTCGTACCGTTAGCCATGTTATGCAGGCGAAATCGAGCGACAGAATATTGAGTGGGTTTGATGCCAAAACGCATAGTGCTTAACGCAGGCATTTTGCGGGCGCCACGTACTGGTATTGGTCAGTATTTGGCTGAGCTCGCCAATGAGCTGTCCAAGCAAGATGATCTCCAGTTACAGTTTTTTACTGGCTGGGGCTGGAGTGAGCAATTGCCTGATACGCCTATGCCAGGCTATTCACGTTGGAGCAATCTGATTAAACGCTGGGTACCTGGTGCTTACCCATTACGTCGTGCGTTAGAACAGCAGCGTTTTACACAAGGTTTACGCAAGCAACCCGCGAGCCTGTATCACGACCCCAGTCTTTGGCCGTTTGAGTTTGATGGGCCCATGGTGATGACCCTGCATGACCTCACGCATTTGCATTACCCGCACACGCAACCGGCTGATCGGATTATTGAAATAGAGCGTCATACTGCGAGTGCAGTGCAACGCGCCGCTAGGATCCTCGTTGATTCCGAGTTCATTGCCGCTGAAGTCATAAAGCATTACGGGCTAGCTAAAGACAAACTTGTCGTCGCGCCTTTGGGGTGTTCTGAGCGTTTTAAACCTCGTGTTGCTGAGGTTTTACTCGAACCTTTGCAATCATTCGGGTTGAGCCCAGGGCAGTATTTGCTGTGTGTCGGGACGCTTGAGCCGCGTAAGAACTTACAGCTGGCGTTGAGTGCACATCAGCGGTTACCCGAGCCGGTGCGTAAGCGCTATCCCCTCGTTATTGCTGGGATGGCTGGCTGGCTTCCTGACAGTTACTCCGAGTCTTTGCAGCAGGCATTATCGGGTGGCTATGCCCATATGTTGGGTTATCTGCCTGATGCTTTGCTTGCGCAAATCGTATCGGGCGCGAGGGTGCTGATATTCCCGTCGCTCTACGAAGGCTTTGGTTTGCCGGTGCTCGAAGCAATGAACAGTGGTGTACCTGTTGTTCTGAGTCGAAGAGCTTCATTACCGGAGGTTGCCGGTGGTGCAGGGAGCTATGTTGATGTGGACGATGCGACAGCCTGTGCAGAAATAATCACTCAATTGCTGGAGGATCAACAGCTTTGGCAGGCAAAACGCGATGCGGGGCTAAAGCGTGCTCAACAGTTTTCTTGGCAGCGCTGCGCAGCGATCACGGCTGATGCATATCGACAGGTAATGGTGGATTAATGCGTGTTTTACATTTTTTTAAAACTTACCTGCCTGAGTCTATGGGCGGTATTGAACAGGTTATCTATCAGCTATGCCAAGGCAGTGCTGCGCAAGGCATTGATAGCCATGTGCTGACATTGAGCGCCGAAAAAGAGCCCAAGGATTTTGCGTTAGGATCGCATCAAGTTCACCGTGCAAATTTGGACTTTTATCTCGCGTCTACGGGCTTTTCATACAGCGTTTTTAAGCGTTTCCGTGAGTTGGCGGCAGAGGCGGATATTATTAATTATCACTTTCCGTGGCCCTTTATGGATGTGGTGCACTTTGCGTCTTCAGTGAATAAGCCAACCGTTGTCACCTATCACTCGGACATTGTTCGTCAACAAGGCTTACTGCAGCTTTATAAGCCAGTAATGAATCGCTTTCTCAGCAGTGTCGACAGAATCATTGCGGCGTCACCTAATTACATGCACACCAGTGAGGTGCTGACACGTTTTGCTAATAAGACGCGAGTGATTCCCTACGGGCTCGATAAAGCAACCTACCCAACACCTGATCTTGAGCGTTTGGGTCATTGGCGAAAGCAGTTTGGCCCGCGTTTCTTTCTCTTTGTTGGAGTTATGCGTTATTACAAAGGGTTGCATATTTTGCTGGATGCCTTAGCGGGTACAAATTATCCAGTGGTTATTCTTGGAGCTGGCCCATTGGAGCAGGAGCTTCGCGCTCAAGCTCAACGGCTGGGCCTGAATCACGTACATTTTGTTGGCCGTTTGGGGGACGAAGATAAGGTGACATTGCTGCAGTTATGCAGTGCGATCGTATTCCCCTCTCATTTGCGCTCGGAGGCTTTTGGCATTTCTTTACTCGAAGGTGCGATGTATGGAAAGCCAATGATTTCCAGTGAAATAGGCACGGGGACCAGTTATATCAATATTCATGGAGAGACAGGTTTGGTGGTCCCGCCGAGTAACCCTCAAGCTTTTCGTGAGGCCATGCGCATGCTATGGGACAACCCCGAACTTGCTGCGCAAATGGGTGTTCGCGCATTGGAGCGTTATGAGCGAGTGTTTTCTGCCCAGCGTATGTGCGAACAAACAGCTGAGCTGTATCAAGAGTTACTCGATGCTCCACAGCAGCGAGCAGAGCCCTGCGCCTGAGTGGAAGTTTAACCGTTCAGAACGATTCAGCTTTACCCGCCCACAAAAAAACCGCCAAGCTTAGCTATGGCGGTTTTTTAATGACCTGAATTTAGCGCCAGAAAGGCTTCTTCAGCTCTGAGTGGCGCTGGCTTTCAGTAATGCCTGCGTCGGCCAGGAGACGCGCATCGAGTCGAGCCAGTTGACGTCGGCTGACGATGCGGCGCTGCCACAACAATAATGTGGCAGCCATACGCAGCGGAGCACCGCTGATAATAGAAGTTGGTTTTGCTTCAAACAACAAGTCGGAACTGAGGGTACGTTCCATGATGTGTATCCTTCCGCTTGTGGCGGTGTGAGAGAGTATTTTGCTTGGTACTAATGATCGCTGATTTACAAATTAGGCAGTAGTGACAGCTGATATGAATTGTTGTGTTAATAGATAGGATGCTTTGTAACTGTTCATGTGTTTTTTTAGAAAACTGTACTGCATAAAAGTCATTTGGCCATGTTTGCCGTGATTTGGCAGGTAATTTAACTGCTATTTCTCAGGATTACAGAATAAAGCTACCGGTACAGTTGTAAATTGATCGCGAATTATTGTTGACCTGTTTTTCAGGTTATATGGATATTCTGGCTTGTTTTAAGTGATCTGTACTGGTTCTAGGCTTTGATTGATTCGCACAGTTTGCCTGGCTTAAACCTCCACTGTTTATTCTCAGGTGATACGGCGGATTGGCAAGGCAGAGCAGCGTCACGACCCTATGCCGTATAAAGATGGCGGGTACTTGTAATAGTTGTGTCCTCTAAGCGTCTTTACTTGCAGATGCCTGTCGCGACTCTGGCCAAGGATGCGCAGGTGTGACTCAAAAAAGGTGAGGAAACAGCTGTGAACAAAATAGGTGGATTTACTGGTGCCGCACTAATTGCGTCTTGCGCAGTGCTCTCGGTGCAGGCTGACGAGAAGTTTTCAACGCAGGTTGATGCCAAGGGCACCATTGCTTTGCCTGAGGATTTCCGCGCGACAATGTCGCATTTAGGATCATGGTTTGTGCCTAGCGGTGAGGCCAGTGGCTTTCATGATGTATATCTAGACTCAGAAGCCGTCACAGCATTTCGCAAGACGGGGAAATTCCCGGATGGTGCGGTGATGGTCAAGGAGTTACGCCATGCCAAAGTTGGTAACTACACCACGGGTGCCGGGGTCAGCCACGCAACGGATATCAAACAAACCTTTGTCATGGTCAAAGACAGCACCAACCGTTATGCCGGGAAAAATCCCGCATGGGGCGAAGGTTGGGGATGGGCGCTGTTCACACCGGACAGTGCAGGTAAGAGTGTGGTGACTGACTACAGAATTGACTGCTTAGGCTGCCATGCCCCCGCCAAAGCTAAGGACTGGATTTACACTGAAGGTTATCCAACCCTGGGTGCTAAATAAGCAACTGCTTGCATAACGCTTAGCCTCTGCAGGCACAATTAAAAAGGCCCAAGCTGGAGATCAGCTTGGGCCTTTTTATGCCGCTGTTGCGCATAAGTCATGATGGGTACGCTTGGCGCTATCACCGCTTATTTACGGGGTCTAGCGCCGTGGTGGAACCGGGCGAGTTCGTCCACTGCCATCAATGGCAACGAAGACAAATACGGCTTCGGTGACCTTACGCCATTCACTGGAGAGTGGGTCGTCGCTCCAGACTTCTACCAACATCTGGATCGAGCTGCGGCCGATTTCAAGCTCTTGTGTGTAGAACGACAATTGCGCGCCAACAGCGACTGGGACCATAAAAGCCATGCGGTCTACCGCTACGGTCGCGACGCGCCCGCCAGCAACTTTGCTCGCCATGGCGGTGCCTGCGAGATCCATTTGGGATACAAGCCAGCCACCGTAAATATCGCCAAAACCATTGGTTTCACGGGGCAGCGCAGTGATTTGCAGCGCTAAATCACCTTGCGGAATCGGGTCATCCTGTTCGAAGTCATTCATAGACGTAACAGCTCGCGGCGCAGTTGTTGTTTTGGGGCGCTAAAGACAAGCGCAGGGCGAGTATACCGACTGAGTGGTCGTTGAGCGACCGCAGCCATCGATTAGCCACAATATAAGCAAAATAAGCAAATTTCAGCGTTTGGCAGCCATACAGGCAAATTAATGGCAAACGTCATCTAACTGTCACATTGTTTTCATAGATTGGTCACACGGCCTGCAGATACTTGGGCCCGTTCCATCCAACACTACCTTCTGCTAGGAGCAAGGCATGAAATTCAAGCGTTTGATGGCGGCCATGACTTTTGTCGCCGCTGGCGTTACTGCCGCTAGCGCGGTTGCCGCTATCGACCCGGCTCTGCCGACCTATGAAAAAACCTCCGGTGTATCCGGTAACCTGTCGAGCGTCGGCTCTGACACCCTGGCTAACCTGATGACGCTTTGGGCAGAGAACTACAAAAAGTTCTACCCGAACGTGAACATCCAGATTCAGGCTGCTGGTTCTTCTACTGCGCCACCTGCTTTGACTGAAGGCACTGCTAACCTCGGCCCAATGAGCCGTAAGATGAAAGATGCCGAGCTGCAAGCATTCGAAGAAAAATACGGCTACAAGCCGACTGCAGTTCCAGTGGCTATCGATGCCTTGGCTGTATTCGTACACAAAGATAACCCAATCAAGAGCCTGACCATGGCTCAGGTTGACGCGATCTTCTCGGCGACCCGTCTGTGCGGTGAAGCCAAAGAAATCAAAACCTGGGGTGACGCAGGTATGACCGGTGAGTGGGCGGGTAAGCCAATTCAGTTGTTCGGTCGTAACTCGGTATCCGGCACCTACGGTTACTTCAAAGAAGAAGCCTTGTGCAAGGGTGACTTCCGTTCAAACGTCAACGAACAACCTGGTTCGGCCTCAGTGGTTCAGTCGATCTCCAGCACTGTTAATGCCATCGGTTACTCGGGCATTGGCTACAAAACTTCCAGCGTTCGCGCTGTAGCTCTGGTCGACAAGCAAGGCAATGCTGAGGAAGCCACTGAAGCCAACGCTTTGGCAGGTAAGTACCCACTGTCGCGTTTCCTCTACGTTTACGTAAACAAGGCGCCAAACAAGCCTTTGAGCCCGCTCGATGCACAGTTCCTGAAAATGGTTCTGTCTAAGCAGGGTCAAGAGGTTGTAGTGAAAGACGGTTATATCCCGCTGCCGGCCAAAGTGTCTGAAAAAGCCATGAAGGAACTGGGTCTGTAAGCGACCCCGGTATCGCGAAAGGACAGCGCCCGCACTCAGAAACGAGCGCGGGCGTTGTCATGTCACCGAGCTGTAACCTTTCTGTCATATAAGACCGTTAGATTTGTGCCTCCGCTGACTCAAGGCGCGCGTGCAAAAACCGCCCAGAGATCCTCGTATGAACGACTTGGCCAATGAATCCATGACTGCATCCACCGACAACAGCCAAAGAATCGACTTCAATACGCCAGCTTTGCTGCGTAAGCGTCGTAACCGAGCGCTCAAAGACCGCATGGCGCGTTGGTACGTGTCGATTGGTGGCTTGGCGGTACTGGCAACCATTACCCTGATTTTCTTTTACCTCGCCTACGTGGTGATGCCGATTTTCTCCGGCGCAGATATAACTGCGCATAAAGCTCAGCAACCCGCTTGGTTGGCGGAGCAAGGCGATGCACTGATGCTCGCTGTTGAAGAACAAAACAAGGTCGCGATGCGTTTGAATCGCAACGGCCGTGTGCAGTTCTTTACCCTTAAAGATGGGGCTGCATTGACTAGCATTGATCTGCCGATTCCGTCAGGTGTCAGCATCTCCTCATTCAGTGAAGATCAACCCGGTAGCCGTCGCACCATCGTCGGTTTGTCTGACGGCACTGCGTTGGTCTTCAAGCAAAATTACAACGTCACTTACCCGAACAACGTTAAAACCATCACCCCGGTGATTCAGTACCCGTTCGGTGAAACGCCGATCAAGCTTGACCCCCAGGGGCGTCCGTTGGAGCACGTGGCGGTGAACGTCAATGGTGACAACGTGCTGTTAACCGGGTCGGTTGGGTCTGAACTGCGCGCCATGTCGATTGTGAATGAGGAAAACGAGTTCACCGGCGAATCCAGCCAAGAGCAACAAGCGCTAAACCTGCCGCAGATTGCTGAGCCGATTAAAGCGCTGCAGATTGATCCGCGCGGGCAATGGTTGTACGTGTTCAACGGCAAAGCCACTGCCGATGTTTTCGACCTGCGCAGCAAAAGCCTGAATGGCCGTTACACATTGCTTAAAGGCGATGCACAAGTGACTGCTGTGAGCCCATTGCTGGGCGGTATTTCATTGTTGATTGGTGACAGCAAGGGCGGCATTGGTCAGTGGTTCATGGTGCGTGACAACGACGGCAAGTCGGTTCTGACCCATATTCGCGGCTTCCAGATGAAGGACAGCCCGGTGACTCAGTTTATGCCTGAGGAGCGTCGCAAAGGCTTTATGGCCATGGATACCCAAGGCAATCTGGGCATATTCCACAGCACGGCGCATCGTACCTTGCTGGTTGACCCAGTGGCCAAAGGTGCCAGCATTGCCGCCTTGTCACCGCGGGCAAACCGCCTGTTGGTTGAGTCGGGCGGCCAATTGCAAACCTACACTGTTGATAACCCACACCCTGAGGTTTCTTGGAGTTCGCTGTGGGGCAAGGTTTGGTACGAAAGCTACGACGAACCTAAGTACATCTGGCAATCAACTTCAGCCAACGGCGACTTTGAACCCAAGCTGAGCTTGGCACCTTTGACCTTCGGTACGCTCAAGGCCGCGTTCTACGCCATGCTGCTGGCGGCTCCACTGGCCATCTGCGCGGCGATCTACACCGCTTATTTCATGGCCCCGGCCATGCGCGGCAAGATCAAGCCGGTTATTGAGCTGATGGAAGCATTGCCGACCGTTATTCTGGGCTTCTTCGCCGGCTTGTTCCTGGCACCATATGTCGAAGGGCATCTGCCGGGGATATTCAGTCTGCTCCTGCTTACGCCCATAGGCGTGCTGCTGGCTGCGTTTCTTTGGAGTCGTCTGCCGGAGCGCGTTCGCCTAGTGGTGCCAGATGGTTGGGAAGCGGCGCTGCTGATCCCGGTAATTCTGCTAATCGGTACTGTTTCGCTGTCGATGAGCGGGCACATGGAGAACTGGCTATTTGGCGGCGATATGCGCCTTTGGTTGAGCAATGATCTGGGTATCGCCTTCGATCAGCGCAACGCCTTGGTGGTGGGATTGGCCATGGGCTTTGCGGTTATCCCCAACATCTATTCGATTGCTGAAGATGCTGTGTTCAGTGTGCCTAAGAGTTTGACCTTTGGTTCGCTGGCACTGGGTGCAACCCCGTGGCAAACCCTGACTCGCGTTGTGATTCTGACGGCCAGCCCCGGCATTTTCTCAGCGTTGATGATCGGTATGGGCCGTGCCGTGGGTGAAACCATGATCGTGCTGATGGCCACAGGCAACACGCCGATTATGGACATGAACATCTTTGAAGGCCTGCGCACACTGGCTGCTAACGTTGCGGTTGAGATGCCGGAGTCGGAAGTGGGCAGCAGCCATTATCGAATCTTGTTCCTCTCGGCGTTAGTGCTGTTGAGCTTCACCTTCGTGATGAACACGCTGGCTGAAATCATCCGAACCCGCCTGCGTAAGAAATACGCCTCGCTCTAAGACTCAGGAAGGTAGACGTCCGTGAAGGTGAAAAAGCAAAACCTCAAATCCTGGTTCCAGAGTGGTTCACCCTGGGTCTGGTTGACCGCCAGCGGTGTATCGATCGCAGTGATCATGACCGTGGGTCTGCTCGCGGTAATCGCTACTCGCGGTCTGGCGCACTTTTGGCCAGCCGATGTAATTCAAGCCACTTATCAAGTACCGGGCGAAGCGCCGCGCTTGATGGCCGGTGAGTTAGTTCAGGCAGAACAAGTCCCCCGCGCACGTTTGGCATCTGCAGGCTTGCCTGTGGATGTGAACGGTGGCGAGTTTATGACCCGTGAGCTGTTCAAGGTCGGTAACCGTGACCTCAATGGCGCAGACTTCAGTTGGGTGGTCGATGAGTGGATGAACGGCCAGCAGACGCCCACCGACATGGTTGCCATGGAGCGCCGTGAGTGGGGCAATTTCTACGGTTATCTGGTCAACGTCAAAGAGAGTGGCAAGCTGGTTGCCGAAGGTGACGGCGCCTGGGATGAGTTGCAAAAACGCATCGCTCGTGTCGATGATCTGCACGCGAAAATTGCCAAGCTTGAGAAAAAGGACATAGGCCGCATCAACTACGGTCTGGAAGGTCTGCGTTTGAAGCAGCGTAAGCTGGAGCTGAACAAGCAACTTGATGCTACCGCTCAGGCTGACATTGATGCAGAGCGTGCACAGTGGGATGCCGAGTACAAAGTGCTGGAAGCTCAGCTGCTTGATCTGCACAACCAGTTCAACCGTGACAGCGTGACGCTCAAATCGGTAGACGGTACCGAGAAGGAAATGAGCCTGGGTACTGTGGTTCGGGCCTACATGCCCAACGCCATGGGCACCACCGAAAAGCTCGGTTTCTACTTTGCCAAAATGTGGGAGTTCGTCAGCGACGAGCCCCGTGAGGCCAACACCGAAGGCGGTATTTTTCCGGCTATATTCGGTACGGTGATGATGACCTTGATCATGGCGGTGATCGTTACGCCATTTGGTGTTCTGGCTGCGATCTACCTGCGTGAATACGCCAAACAGGGGCCGATGACCCGGGTCATTCGCATCGCGGTAAACAACCTCGCCGGTGTACCGGCAATTGTTTACGGGGTTTTTGGTCTGGGTTTCTTCGTCTACGTATTGGGCGGCTCTCTCGATAAAATATTCTTCCCTGAAGCAGCGCCAGCCCCCACTTTCGGTACGCCTGGCTTGCTCTGGGCTTCACTGACGCTGGCGATTCTGGCTGTGCCGGTGGTGATTGTCGCTACAGAGGAAGGCTTGGCGCGTATCCCACGTGCCTTGCGTGAGGGCTCGTTGGCGCTGGGTGCAACCAAAGCCGAAACCCTCTGGAAAGTGGTGCTGCCAATGGCCAGTCCGGCCATGATGACGGGTTTGATTCTGGCTGTGGCGCGCGCTGCCGGTGAAGTTGCGCCATTGATGCTGGTGGGTGTGGTTAAGTTGGCTCCAGCGTTACCGCTTGATGGCAACTACCCCTACTTGCACTTGGATCAGAAGATCATGCACTTGGGCTTCCACATCTATGACGTAGGTTTCCAGAGCCCTAACGTTGAAGCGGCGCGGCCTTTGGTCTACGCCACGGCGTTGCTGCTGGTGCTGGTAATTGCCTTGCTTAACCTCAGTGCAGTGTTTATCCGAAACCATCTGCGCGAGAAGTACAAAGCGCTGGATCATTAAGAGTTTTGGGCAGGCTGTACACAAAGTGTGCAGCGCCTGATCAACCAACTATCGGGAACCTTCTGAAACGTAGCGAGCAAAGGTAGTGCAAGGCGAAAAGATACGAGAACGCGCAGTTTAGTGGTCCTAAATGAGCATTTTGAGTAGCTTTTCAACACAGCAATACCGAGCGCAGTAGTTTTCAGTGGTTTCGTAGCGTAGGGAGCATCCCATGCAGCACAGTACACCGACCCATGGTATCGACATCTCCGCCCTTGGCCGTGAGAAGCAGAGCCTTGATCTGAGCAAAGAAACCACCGCCATCCAAGTGCCGGGCCTCAACCTGTACTACGGTGAAAAACAAGCGCTGTTCGATGTCAAAATGAACATCCCCAAGCAGCGCGTTACCGCATTTATTGGTCCGTCTGGTTGCGGTAAGTCAACCCTGCTGCGCACCTTTAACCGGATGAACGATTTGGTTGATGGTTGCCGCGTTGAAGGCGAAGTGAACCTTGATGGCACCAATATTTACCGTAAAGGTGAAGACGTTGCCGACTTGCGTCGTCGTGTCGGCATGGTGTTTCAAAAGCCAAATCCATTCCCGAAAAGTATCTACGAGAACGTGGTGTACGGCCTGCGTATTCAAGGCGTTAACCAGAAGCGTGTGCTTGATGAAACCGTTGAGTGGGCACTGAAAAGCGCCGCTTTGTGGGATGAAGTCAAAGACCGTTTGCATGAGTCGGCCTTGGGTATGTCCGGTGGTCAGCAGCAACGTCTGGTGATTGCCCGTACCGTTGCCGTTCAGCCTGAAGTGTTGCTGCTCGATGAGCCCTGCTCGGCGCTCGACCCGATTTCGACACTGAAAGTTGAAGAGCTGATCTACGAGCTGAAATCCAAATACACCATCGTCATCGTGACTCACAACATGCAACAGGCCGCGCGGGTTTCTGATTACACCGCGTTTATGTACATGGGCAAACTGATTGAGTACGGCGACACCGATACGCTGTTTACCAACCCGGACAAAAAGCAGACCGAGGATTACATTACCGGTCGCTACGGATAATTGCTTCGACCCCCGCCAAGCGCACTGAACTGCGTCGGCGGGCCTTGCCGTACAAATCGTACTGTCTATGGCCCGCCTTCTTGTTCAGCACTGCCCGGCAGGGCTCGACCGCCGAAAGATTGAATGAAGCGGTTTGTTGAATTGGCTTGATCAGGCGTCCGGTTCGCTGGGGGCGTGGCAGCAAAGATTTACAGGTTTTTGTATTTAACTAATTTCGCGTCGCAAGGGCTTGAGCATGATTAATAAAGACAGTCTTACTCATCACATTTCTCAGCAGTTCAATGCCGAGCTGGAAGAGGTGCGCAGCCATCTTTTGGCCATGGGCGGTTTGGTTGAGAAGCAAGTTAATGATGCGGTCAACTCGCTGATCGAGGCTGACTCGGGTCTGGCTCAGCAAGTGCGCGAAATTGATGACCAGATCAACCAGATGGAGCGCAATATCGACGAAGAGTGCGTACGCATTCTGGCCCGTCGTCAGCCAGCGGCTTCTGACCTGCGCTTGATCATCAGTATCTCCAAGTCGGTGATCGACCTTGAGCGTATTGGTGACGAAGCGACCAAAATCGCCAAGCGTGCCATTCTGCTGTGTGAGGAAGGTGAGGCACCTCGTGGTTACGTGGAGGTGCGCCACATCGGTGGTCAGGTGCGCAAGATGGTACAGGAGGCGTTGGATGCCTTTGCTCGCTTCGACGCTGACCTTGCGCTATCCGTAGCGCAATACGACAAGACCGTCGACCGTGAATACAAAACTGCGCTGCGAGAGCTGGTCACTTACATGATGGAAGACCCGCGTTCTATCGCACGCGTCTTGAATATCATCTGGGCTTTGCGCTCGCTGGAGCGCATTGGCGACCACGCACGCAACATCGCTGAACTGGTCATCTATCTCGTGCGCGGTACCGACGTTAAGCACATCGGTTTGAAGCGTATGCAGGAAGAAGTTGAAGGCACCGGCAAAGATAAGTAATTGGCTCGGTTTTCGCCCTCAACCCGCCTTCTGGTCGGGCGTTAAACCCTTGTGGGTTGGGTCACTGGACAATTGTCCGTTGGCCTTTAGCCACCTACCCGGACTATGCTAGTTGAGATAGAGGGGGAGTGGTTGATGAGTAAAGTCCGCGTACTGATAGTTGATGATGCAAGCTTCATTCGTGATTTGGTCAAGAAAGGTCTGCGTGATCACTTTCCCGGCGTGCAGATCGAAGAGGCCGTGAACGGCCGTAAAGCCCTGCAACTACTGACCAAGCAAAGCATCGACTTGATCCTCTGCGACTGGGAAATGCCAGAGATGTCTGGGCTTGAATTGCTCAGTTGGTGTCGTGAGCAGGACAGCCTCAAGACCACGCCATTTATCATGGTCACCAGCCGCGGTGACAAAGAAAATGTGGTGCAAGCCATTCAGGCGGGCGTATCGGACTTCATCGGCAAGCCATTCTCCAATGAGCAATTGGTCACCAAGGTCAAAAAAGCCCTGCATCGCGCTGGTAAACTTGAGGCTTTCGCCCCGAACCAAAAACCTGCCGGCAATGCCTTCGCCAATGACTCGCTTGCCGCGCTAACCGGCGGTAAAGCCGAGGTGATCAAACCGGCTGCGCCAGCGGCTCCGGTGGCAAGCTCTGCGACAACTCCTGCTGCCAGCCCTAAGCCTGCTGCAGCGCCTTCAGGGCGCGGGCAAGGCAGCTTGCGATTGCCCGGCGGCAGCATGGCCTGTGTGATCAAGGCATTGAGCCTCAAAGATGCGCAGTTGCTGGTTAAGCGTGGCCAAATGTTACCCCAGGTGTTGGAAAGTGCTGTGCTTGATTTGGAGCAGGGTGAAAGCTCAGAAGTGGCCCGGCTCAACGGTTATTTGCATGCAGTTGCAGCGTTCGAGCCAAAGCCCGACAGCGAATGGCTGCAGTTGACCTTGCGCTTTGTCGACAGTGACCCGCAAAAAATGGATTACCTGTCGCGCTTGATTGCCCGCGGCACCGCGCAAAAACACTTCACCCCCGGCGGTTAAAGCCGGCCAAGACCAAGTGGCTTGGTCTTGGCTCCGGATTTAGCTGGCGAGCATACGCCCGCATTCTTCCAAGTTGATATGCCAGCTCATGGCTTCGCGCAACAGGTGCGGTGTGTGGCCACCCTTGGCGCAGGCCCGCTCAAAGTAGTCGCGCAGCGGTGCGCGAAAATCTGGATGTACGCAGTTTTCAATGATCACTTGAGCGCGCTCACGCGGTGCTAGGCCGCGTAGATCAGCTAGACCCTGCTCGGTTACCAGAATGTCGACGTCATGTTCGGTGTGGTCAACATGGCTGACCATAGGCACCACACTAGAGATCGCCCCAGCTTTGGCAATCGATTTGGTGACGAAGATCGCCAAGTGCGCGTTGCGTGCGAAGTCGCCCGAGCCGCCAATGCCATTCATCATCTTGGTGCCGCCCACGTGAGTGGAATTGACGTTGCCGTAGATGTCGAATTCAAGCGCGGTATTGATACCGATAATCCCTAAGCGGCGAACCACTTCCGGATGATTGGATATTTCCTGCGGACGCAGCACCAGCTTGTCTTTGTACTTTTCCAAATTGCCGAATACATCAGCATTGCGCCGCCCCGACAAGGTGATCGAACTGCCGGAGGCGAAGCGCAGCTTACCTGCATCAATCAGGTCGAATGTAGAGTCCTGCAGCACTTCGGAGTACATGCTCAGGTTCTCGAACGGTGAATCAATCAGGCCACACATCACCGCATTGGCGATGCTGCCAATCCCGGCTTGCAACGGGCCTAACTCATTGGTCATGCGCCCAGCGGCGACTTCACCTTTGAAGAACTCGATCAGGTGATCGGCAATGCCTTGGGTTTCGGCATCCGGTGGCAACACGGTAGAGGGGGAATCGGGCTGGTTGGTCAGCACAATCGCGGCGATCTTGGCCGGGTCTATGGCGATGGCGTTGGCACCGATGCGTTGTTCTACGTTGACCAGCGGAATGGGGGTGCGAGTTGGCCGGTAAGTCGGAATATATATGTCATGCAGCCCCTCTAAATTGGGGTTATGCGCCATATTGATTTCGACAATTATACGCTTGGCAAATATCGCAAAACTGGCGGAGTTACCGACTGAGGTTGTCGGCACGATGTGGCCGTCTTCAGTGATGGCAACGGCTTCAATGACGGCGATATCAGGCAATTTAAGCTGGTGGTTACGCAGTTGCTCGACCGTTTCTGAAAGGTGTTGATCGATAAACATCACCTGGCCCGCATTGATTGCCTTGCGCAGGGTTGAGTCGACCTGAAACGGCATGCGCCGGGCCAGTACGCCAGCCTCGGTCAGCTGTTTGTCGAGATCGTTGCCCAGGCTTGCGCCCGTCATCAGGGTAATTTTCAGGGGTTGCACGCGGGCGCGTTCGGCCAATGCCTGTGGCACGGCCTTAGCTTCGCCTGCGCGGGTGAAGCCGCTCATGCCAACCGTCATTCCGTCCTCAATTAAGAGCGCGGCATCCTGCGCACTCATTACTTTGTCCAGTAGGGCAGGTAGGCGAACACGATTCATGCAAATCCTCAGAACAAGCCTAAATTAAGGGGCCGCAGTCTAGGCGCACACGGTATTAAAGCCTCTAGTACCAAAGTCGAATAGCGGGCTCTATCTTCGGGGTTGTGGTGACCGGTCGTCGGTTTTGGTCGAGAAATAGAGCACATCTTTGGGCAAAGCATCTCGTCGCCTGCCAGCTCGGCTGCTAGTCTGCTGATTCCGGACATTTAGAAATTATAAGATCCGAATCGATATGCTAGGGCGTTTACTACTTCTCTTCAGTTTTATGACTGTGGCCTTTAATGCTGCGGCCATGACCATCTACAAGTACACCGATGCCAATGGTGTGGTGACCTACACCGACCAAAAGGCCGCCGGTGCGCAGGTGTTTGTGTTCCGTGACCGCATGGTTGAGAGCCTCGACAGCGAGGTTAAGCTGGAAACCCTCAAGCATGCTGCCGGTGAAACCCTGCAAGTTCGTAATGACCTCTATGCGCCGGTGCAGATTGAACTGAGCGTCAATAATGCCGAAAACGTCGTGGGTGCGCCTGAGAAGCCGATCAGCTGGATTCTCGCGCCGCGCAGCAAGATCCGCCTGGCTACGCTGGCACCTATGGATGCCAGCAAGCCGCTGCGCTATAAAACCAAGTTGCGCTACGCCATGGGCGACCCTCGGTTAATTCCGACACAAAAAAACTACCCGCTGCCTTGGCGCGGTGGCCCGTTCAATTTAAGCCAAGGTGCCAATGGTAAGTACAGTCACTTTGGTCCTAAAGGCCGTTACGCCTTAGACATTGCCATGCCCGAAGGCACACCTATTGTTGCCGCGCGCGCTGGGGTCGTGGTCAAAATTGAGAATCAACAGAACGGACGGGGTAATAACCCGGCCGGTAACTTTGTGCGGATTTTGCACAAAGACGGGACCATGGGTGTGTACCTGCACTTGATGAAAGGCTCGGTCAAAGTGGCCGAAGGCACTCACGTTAAAGTGGGTACGCCACTGGCGTTGTCAGGCAATACCGGCAATAGCACCGGTCCGCACTTACACTTCGTTATTCAACGTAATGTCGGCCTGGCGCTGGAGTCGATTCCTTTCGATTTCTCACAGCCAGTCAATACCCTGCCGAACTTCGCTGTAGGCGGGGACTAAGCGCCGCTCCCGGCGCTACTCCTGCAAGTCCTTCAGCATTAGCACTTTAGCCAGGATGATCTTCGGCCCTTTCATTTTTTTGACGATGATGCGCAGGCCTTCCACTTCAAGCACTTCTTCCTCTTCCGGCATGCGCTTGAGCGTTTCGTAGATCAGTCCGGCCAGGGTTTCGGCTTCGATATGGTCAAGGTCGATGCCGAGCAAGCGTTCGACTTTGAACAGTGGTGTGTCGCCACGCACCAGCAACTTCCCGGGTTGATAAGCGAGGATGCCGCGTTCGGTTTTGCGGTGTTCGTCTTGGATATCACCCACCAAGGCTTCGAGTACGTCTTCCATGGTCAGGTAGCCGATGACCTTGGCATCTGCTTCTTCGACCAGGGCGAAGTGGGAGCCGCCCTTACGGAACTGCTCCAGCAGGTCGGAGAGCGGCATATGACGGCTGACGCGCTCGAGCGGGTGCATCAGTTCGCCAATATTCAATGCTGAAGGCAGCATTTCCAGTAATGACAAATGCAGCAGTAAATCTTTGATATGCAGTACGCCAACAAACTCGTCCTGAGTTTCATCGAATACCGGATAGCGGCTGTACTTATGGCGGCGAAATACGCTGAACACTTCGTCCAATGGCGCGTTGAGATCAATGTAGACCAGGTCTTCCCGGGAGTTTGCCCAGTCGACAACTTCCAACTCACCAAGCTCAACGGCTGAGGCCAGGACGCGCATGTCTTGATCGTTCGGATCGCTGGCGCGGCTTGAATGCAGAATGAGCTTTAGCTCGTCGCGGCTGTAATGATGTTCATGGTGTGAGCCAGGTTCGCCTTGGCCTGCAATGCGCAAAATAGCGTTGGCACTGGCGTTCAGCAAGAAGATGGCCGGGTACATCGCCCAGTAGAACAGGTACAGCGGTCCCGCTGTCCATAACGACAACAGCTCGGGTTTGCGGATGGCCCATGATTTCGGGGCCAGTTCACCGATGACAATGTGCAGGTAAGAGATGATGAAGAACGCACTGAAAAAGGCGATACCGCTCACCAGTTTCGGGGAGTCGATACCTAGATTCGCCAATAAGGGTTCGAGTAGGTGCGCAAATGCGGGCTCACCCACCCAGCCAAGCCCCAGTGAGGCGAGGGTAATGCCCAGTTGGCAGGCTGACAGGTAAGCGTCTAGCTGGTTATGCACGGTGCGTAGGATATGCCCACGCCAGCCGTTTTTGGCTGCGAGTGTTTCAACCTTGGTCGAGCGCAATTTGACCATGGCGAATTCTGCGGCAACGAAGAAACCGTTGAGCAGAACCAGAAACAAAGCGAACAGAATGAGGCCGAAGTCGGCGAAGTAGCTTGCAGCAGAATAACCAGTCGAGGGGTCCATATAGGGTTCAGGTAACGAATGACTGCTAAAGGTTGGGGGCAGACGAGCCGCTTTGCAAGTCTGCCCTTTGGCTAATTGCGTTGCAGCGTGTTAGGGCTGTAGCTGGACACCAGGGTACTAGCGGTTGCTACGCACCACCTGCATGGGTGGGAAGTTGCAGGTGAAGTTACTGCCTTTGCCCATCACACTGCTGATATCGAGCAGCGCCCGATGGCGCAGCAACACGTGTTTGACGATAGCCAGCCCAAGGCCGGTACCGCCGGTATTGCTGGCGCGGCTGGAGTCCACCCGATAAAAACGCTCAGTCAGGCGCGGTATATGTTTGGCCTCAATGCCATTGCCGGTGTCTTTCACCGATAAATGGGCACCGCTGATATCGCCCCACCAGCGGATATGAATCTCGCCTTGAGCCGGGGTGTATTTCACCGCATTGAACACCAGGTTGGAGAAGGCGCTGCGCAATTCAGCCTCGCTACCCTTGAGTTTGAGACCGGGGTCTGCCTCCAAGGTAATTCGGTGCTGACGTTCGCCAGACAGGGCCTGCGCATCACTCTTGATCGACTCCAGCATCAAATCCACGGCAACGGGCTGATTGTCTGATGGATAGTCGGTGGCTTCCAGCTTGGCCAGCAACAGCAAGTCATTGAGCAGGCTTTGCATGCGCCCACCTTGCTCCTGCATCTGTTGCAGCGCGCGGACCCAGCGTGGGTTCACGGCCTCAACGTTGTCGAGTAAGGTTTCTAGATAGCCGGCGATAACCGTCAGTGGCGTGCGCAATTCATGGGAGACGTTAGCCACGAAGTCTTTGCGCATCTGCTCAAGCTGGTGCAGACGAGTGATATCACGGACCAGCAGCAAGTGTTCTTGATTACCGTAACGGGTGATCTGAAATTGCAGACGGCGGCGATCCGTCAACGGTGAGGGCAATTCGAGGGGGTCATGAAAGTTATTGCCCTCGAAATACTCTTTAAAGCGTGGGTCACGCACAAGATTGGTGATCGGCTGGCCACTGTCTTGCGGTGTTTTCAAGCCCAGCAGGGTTTCGGCCGCGATGTTCCACCAGTCCAGATTGCCCTGGCTATCGAGCATGATCACCGCGTCTTTTAAGGCACCGGTGGACTCTTGCACTCGATCGATCACCGCTTGCAGGCGGCCACGAACCTTCTGGTCGCGGCGTTGCAGGTGATAAATACTGTCGAAGACTTCACCCCACATGCCGTAGCCATCCGGAGGTGGCTCGTCAGGTTTGTGCTCCTGCAGCCATTTGTGCAGGCGCAGCAGTTGGCTCAAGGTCCAGCCCAGGTGGCCAGCAAGGCCTATGACCAGAGCCCATGCATATTCGCCAGTCACCAGACCGACCAATAAGCATGCGCTGACCAGTAACAGCAGGCGGCGCACTACAGCGCCTTGCCAGTTTCTATTCACCTAGTGCTCATCCGCCAAGCAATCCTTTTACTTGTATCGCTAATCAGTATTTGCCAGCGACGTGGTTGATCCCGCTATCTGGGCTCAGCTTTTGGTGGAGAAACGATACCCGGTGCCACGCACGGTTTGTACTAGATTTTCGTAGACTTCGCCCAGCGCTTTGCGCAGGCGGCGGATGTGTACGTCAACAGTGCGCTCTTCAACATAGACGTTGCCGCCCCAGACTTGGTCAAGCAACTGACCGCGGGTGTAAGCGCGCTCTTGGTGAGTCATAAAGAATTGCAGCAGACGGTATTCGGTCGGGCCCATTTCTGCGGGCTTGCCGTCAATGGTTACGCGGTGACTGACCGGGTCAAGCAGCAGGCCGCCAATCTCGATCGGGCCTTCATTGTCGCTTGGCCCTGCGCGGCGCAGCACGGCCTTGAGACGAGCAACCAGTTCGCGAGGTGAAAAAGGCTTGGTGATGTAGTCATCTGCGCCGACTTCAAGGCCCTGGATCTTGTTGTCTTCTTCACCTTTGGCGGTGAGCATGATGATTGGGATATCCCCCGTCATCTCGTCACGCTTAAGGCGTCGAGCCAACTCGATACCTGATGTGCCCGGCAGCATCCAGTCGAGCAAAATCAAATCAGGTTTACGGTCAACGATGATGCTGTGGGCCTGCTGGGTATTCTCAGCTTCCAGGCATTCATAGCCGGCCATTTCCAGAGCGACCGCAATCATTTCGCGGATCGGAGCTTCGTCATCGACGATCAGGATATTCTTGCCAACCATGGTTCCTGCCTCGGTAGGTTCAACTGTCATGCGCTGCATTAGATAACGGAATTATTGCAGTCATATGACAGATAAACGCAAGGTGCCGATAAATCAGCTATTTATCGCGCTTTTACTCAGGCCGGTATTGGCGCTGCGCGCAACCCATAGTCGGCAACCAAACCGATAAAAATTGCCAGCCCGGCCCAGTGGTTGTGTAGAAACGCTTTAAAGCAGGCCATGGGCTCACGCTCGCGGGTGCTCCAAAACTGCCAAGCAAAGCAGCCGGCGGCCACCAACAACCCTAAGTGGAAATAAACCCCCAGGTGGAAGCGCGCTGCGGCCATCAGTAGGCAGAGTAAAGCCAAGCCTTGCAGCGTCAGGATGATAATGCGATCTGCATCGCCGAACAGGATGGCGGTGGATTTAACCCCGATTTTCAAATCATCGTCGCGGTCGGCCATCGCGTAATAGGTGTCATACGCCACGGTCCACAATAGATTGGCGATATACAGCAGCCAGGCTTCGGCTGGCACGCTACCGGTTTCAGCTGTGAAGGCCATCGGCATGCCCCAGGAAAACGCAGCGCCAAGCACCACCTGTGGATAAAAGGTGTAGCGCTTCATGAAGGGGTAGAACGCCGCGAGCGCAACGCCGCCGAATGACAACCAGGTGGTGGCCGCGTTTGTGAACAACACCAGAATAAAGCTCAGCGCTACCAGCACGGCAAAGAAGATCAGCGCCTCACGTGGTTTGATTGTGCCGCTGGCCAGTGGCCGTTGCTTGGTGCGCTTAACATGGCCGTCGAAGTCGCGATCAGCGTAGTCATTAATGACGCAGCCCGCAGCGCGCATCAAGATGACGCCAAGCACAAAGATAAACAGATTTTTCAGGCTAGGTACGCCTTCAGCCGCGACCCATAGCGCCCACAAGGTTGGCCAGAGCAGCAAGTAAATGCCGATTGGCTTGTCCATCCGAGTTAGCTGAATAAAGTCCCAGCAGCGCGGGTGCAGGCGATTGAGTGATTGCAGCAGGCGGCTATACATCGGGCGCTTTCTCCGTGGCAGTTGCGCGGATTATACGGAAATGCCCGAATGACTTAGCGTTCGATTTGCGTAGCCGCCCAGAAAGCCGGCAAAAATACTTCAGCGACTAAAATCGCCAGTTTGCCGCGACTAAAACAGGAGCGCCTTGCCCATAAGTGCTCTGCCTGTACATCGGCAGGCAGGCAAGCTGCAGGGTAGTGGCAAGCTTGCAACTCGCCACGATCAAAGGCTTGATCACTGAACAATAGCTCGCCCAGTGAACGTGTACCCAGTTGCGCCAGCTCCAGCCCGGAGCCTTCAAGGGCGCTGCGGGCGCTGACACTGCGGGCAAATACCCAGGGTTGACCATGGCCGCGCAAGTAAACCTCGCGAACCCAGCCTTGGCTGCCATCGGCAACATTCAATGCCGCGCACTCATCACTGCGCATCGGCTGCCAGCCTTCGCTGATGGGCGTCACACTGAAGTTGTTGGCAGACAACGCAATCAGGCGCTGTGTCAGCGAGTCCTGATTAACAAACAGCCAATCATGCACCTGAGCGCTGGGTGACGGTTGTAGTTGGCTGGCGGTAAACCAGCACTGCGCAGGGACGGGTGTGGCTTGGGGTGCGTGGTTAATGGGCACGGGGTTAATTCACGAGTGCTTTTGAGAGGCGCGAGTTTATCACGCAGCGCAGTTATGCCCAGCCTTCAAGGCGCATGGTTGCACGGACCAGGCGTTGTTCTTCAAGCTCAATATCTTGCAGGTTGTCGCGGATACTGTGGATATGCTCTCGTGCAGCGCGTTGCGCTTGTTCTGGCAGGCGTTCGATCACCGCGTGATACAGGCGCGAATGCTGACGGTCGATTTGACGCTTTTGCAGCGGGCGGTGATAGAGGTTGTTGACTGAGGCAAACACCGAATTCAGCATCAAGTCAGTCAGTGATTGCAGTGTGTGAAGCAGCACGGGATTGTGTGATGCCTCGCAAATGGCGAGGTGAAACGCATGGTCGAGCCGTGCATGCTCGCGGGCATCAATGGCACGTGTGTCGCTGTGTGCCGCGAGCATTTCTTCATAGCGCCGGGTCAGCAATACAAAGTCTGCATCGGTGCCGCGCAGGGCGGCCAAGCGCGCAGACTCAGCCTCAAGCAGGCTGCGTACCTCAAGCAGATCGAACAAGGTGCGTGGTTGTGAGCTGAACAGATGCATCAGCGGGCTGGCATCGCGCATGCCAGTCAGTTGCGCCACGCGTGAATCGCGGCCTTGCGCGGTTTCAATGATGCCGCGTCCGCGTAACACTTTTAATCCTTCACGCAGGGCTGAGCGGGAGATTCCGAGCTTCTCGCACAGGCGTCTTTCTGACGGCAGCGGCTGGCCAACCTTGAGCACGCCATCGACGATAAGGCGTTCAATTCGTTCGGCCACCACATCGCAAACCTGACGTCGGGTTGTGCTGGATTCAACAGCCATACTTCTCCTTGTTCACTGGTAGGACCAGTTTAAGCTGATTGTTGAAGTGGTCATCAATATAAACCTTATAGCCAATGATTGCGGGCTTTATAGGTTGATATCAATCAGACCAATAGCTAACAAACTGGTCGTACCAGTGGTTACGGCGCTAGACGGCCATGTGCCAGAAGCTTAAACATAGATGCCATAACTAGTCTGTGCGCTTTCTATGTATCTCGTGCACCGGCAATAACAAAATACTGCTGTTGAAATGAGCCTGCTATGAGCATTGTTTACGACGAGCGAGTTGATGGTGTACTGCCGAAGGTTGATAAGGCGGCACTATTAAATGAACTGCAAACACGTCTGCCTGATCTCGACGTATTGCACACTCAAGAAGACCTCAAGCCCTATGAGTGCGATGGCCTGTCGATGTACCGCACCACACCGATGATGGTGGTGTTGCCTGAGCACATTGAACAGGTCGAGACCTTGTTGAAAATATGCCATCAGCGTCAGGTTCCAGTTGTTGCGCGCGGCGCTGGCACTGGCTTGTCTGGCGGCGCGTTGCCCTTAGAGCAAGGCATTTTGCTGGTGATGGCGCGCTTCAATAAAATTCTCGAAATAGACCCCGCAGGACGCTCCGCCCGGGTACAGCCCGGTGTGCGTAACTTGGCCATCTCGCAAGCCGCTGCGCCCTATGATCTGTATTACGCCCCCGACCCTTCTTCGCAAATCGCCTGCTCAATTGGCGGCAACGTGGCCGAAAATGCCGGTGGCGTTCATTGTTTGAAATACGGCCTGACTGTGCACAACCTGCTCAAAGTCGAAATCCTCACTGTAGAAGGTGAGCGTATGACGCTGGGCAGTGATGCGTTGGACTCTCCTGGTTTTGATCTGCTGGCGTTATTCACCGGTTCCGAGGGCATGCTTGGAATTGTCACTGAGGTGACGGTCAAACTGTTGCCCAAGCCGCAAGTCGCCAAGGTGCTATTGGCCAGCTTCGATTCGGTTGAAAAAGCCGGTCGTGCCGTAGGCGACATTATCGCAGCCGGTATTATTCCGGGCGGTCTGGAGATGATGGATAACTTGGCAATCCGCGCCGCCGAAGACTTTATTCACGCTGGCTATCCCGTCGATGCCGAAGCCATCTTGCTCTGTGAACTTGATGGCGTTGAAGCAGATGTTCACGCTGACTGCGACCGGGTGAACCAAGTGCTTGCGGCAGCAGGTGCAACCGAAGTCCGCCTCGCCCGCGATGAAACCGAGCGCGTTAAATTCTGGGCCGGGCGCAAGAATGCATTCCCGGCTGTTGGGCGAATCTCGCCAGATTACTACTGCATGGATGGCACCATTCCACGCCGCGAACTGCCCGGCGTACTTAAAGGCATTGCCGATTTTTCCGACGAGTACGGTCTGCGCGTGGCCAATGTGTTCCACGCCGGTGATGGCAACATGCATCCGCTGATCCTGTTCGATGCCAACCAACCGGGTGAGCTTGAGCGAGCCGAGGCGTTGGGCGGTAAGATTCTTGAGTTGTGCGTGAAAGTGGGCGGCAGCATCACCGGCGAACATGGCGTTGGCCGCGAAAAAATCAATCAAATGTGCTCGCAGTTCAACAGCGATGAACTGACTTTGTTCCATGCCGTGAAAGCAGCATTTGACCCCAGTGGCTTGCTCAATCCGGGCAAGAACATTCCCACCTTGCACCGTTGCGCCGAGTTCGGCTCGATGCATGTGCACCACGGTCAATTGCCATTCCCTGAACTGGAGCGTTTTTGATGGTTGTGCGCCACGATGCAGACGCCAGCAATGCACTGCTTGAGCAAGTCAATCAGGCCCTCAACAGCGGTTCCAAGCTGCGTATTCAGGGCTCCAACAGCAAAGCCTTTCTGGGTCGCAAGAGCGAAGGCGAGGTGCTTGATACCCGTGCACATTGCGGTATTGTCAGCTACGACCCTACGGAGCTGGTGATTACTGCCCGCGCCGGTACGCCACTGCTTGATTTGCAAGCCGCATTGGATGAAGCCGGGCAGATGCTGACGTGCGAGCCGCCGCATTTTGCCGAAGGTGCAACTGTCGGTGGAATGGTCGCGGCGGGGTTGTCCGGGCCGCGCAGACCGTGGTCGGGCGCAGTGCGCGACTTAGTACTGGGCACTCGGGTGATCACCGGTTTTGGCAAGCACCTGCGTTTTGGTGGCGAAGTCATGAAAAACGTCGCCGGTTACGACGTTTCGCGGCTGATGGCTGGCAGCCTTGGTTGTCTTGGCTTGATGACTGAGGTTTCCCTCAAAGTTCTACCCAAACCTCGCGAGTGCGTCAGCCTGCGCTTTGAGGTTGATGTTGAGACGGCGCTTAAAAACTTGGCGCAATGGGGCCAGCAGCCGATCCCGATCAGCGCCGCTAGCTATCACGATAACGCGCTGCATCTGCGCCTTGAGGGCGGTGAGGGTTCTGTAGCCTCGGCACGTGAGCGATTGAGTTGTGAACTGTTGGACGGTGGTTACTGGCAGCAGCTCAATGAGCATCAGTTGCCTTTCTTTGCCGGTGATAAGCCGTTGTGGCGCATCTCAGTACCGAACAATACCGGCCCGCTTGCGCTTGAGGGTGAGCAACTGATCGATTGGGGTGGGGCGCAGCGCTGGCTGAAGTCAGACAGCGATGCCCAGTTGATTCGCCAGATTGTCAGCGAAGCCGGCGGCCATGCCACCTGCTTCACTGCGGATGCTTGCGACAGCCCGATGCCACCGCTAAGTGCGCCGCTAATGCGCTATCACCGTCAATTAAAGGCTCAGTTGGATCCGCAAGGGATCTTCAACCTGGGCCGCATGTACTCCGAGGTTTGAGCCATGCAGACAAACTTAAGTGAACAAGCCAAGCGTCTGCCGCGTGCTGAAGAAGCCGAAAGCATTTTGCGTTCCTGTGTGCATTGCGGCTTCTGCAATGCGACCTGCCCGACCTATCAATTATTGGGTGATGAACTTGATGGCCCGCGTGGGCGCATTTACCTGATCAAGCAAGTGCTTGAAGGCAATGAGGTCACGGCGAAAACCCAACAGCACCTGGATCGCTGTTTGACCTGCCGTAACTGCGAAACAACCTGTCCTTCTGGTGTTGATTATCACAACTTGCTGGATATCGGGCGCGCGGTAGTGGACGCCGCAGTGCCACGCCCCGCGGGTGATCGCATGTTGCGTGAGGGCCTGCGCTTGCTCACCCCGCATCCGGCGTTGTTTAAATCCCTGACTCAAGTGGGGCAGGTGTTCCGACCGCTGTTGCCTGAAACCCTGAAAAACAAATTACCGCGGCAGGTGCGTCCGGCCAAAGCGCGCCCTGCTGTTAGCCATGGGCGCCGGGTATTGATGCTTGAAGGCTGTGTGCAGCCCGGCTTGTCACCCAATACCAATGCCGCAGCCGCCCGAGTGCTGGATAAGCTGGGCATCAGCGTTACACCTATTCAACAAGCCGGTTGCTGTGGTGCGGTGGATTACCACCTGAATGCGCAGGAGGCCGGTCTTGATCGCGCCCGGCGCAACATTGATGCCTGGTTACCTGCAATAGAGTCTGGCGCTGAAGCGATTGTGCAAACCGCCAGCGGCTGCGGCGCGTTCGTTAAAGATTACGCGCACATGCTTAAGCACGACCCGGCATACGCTGCCAAAGCCGAACGGGTGAGCGCCCTCACCAAAGACTTGGTTGAGGTGATGCGTGATGAGCCGGTTGAGAGCCTTGGCGCGGCTTCTGAAACGCGCTTGGCCTTTCATTGCCCCTGCACGTTGCAACATGCGCAGAAGCTTGGTGGTGCCGTTGAAAATGTACTTCAACGCATTGGTTTCAACCTCACCAGCGTGCCTGATAGCCATCTTTGCTGTGGCTCGGCGGGAACCTATTCCTTGACTCAACCGCAGCTGTCGAAACAGCTGCGGGACAACAAGATGAATGCCCTTGAGAGTGGTAAGCCCGAGGTCATCGTCACCGCTAACATCGGCTGTCAGACCCATTTGGATGGTGCAGGACGCACGCCAGTTAGACACTGGATCGAACTGGTCGAAGAAGCCCTTAATTAGGATCTATGTCATGCAAAGCAAAGCTATTTTGAGTCAACAGGAAGTGAGCCAGATTATCGCAGCAGCGCGTAAGGAAGCTCAGCAAAACCAGTGGGCAGTCAGTATTGCTGTCGTCGACGATGGCGGTCACCCGCTGGCGCTGGAGCGGCTGGATGGCTGCGCGCCAATTGGTGCTTATATTGCCACTGAAAAGGCCCGCACCTCGGCGCTGGGACGACGTGAGACCAAGAGTTACGAAGACATGGTTAATGGCGGGCGCAATGCATTTCTCTCGGCCCCGCTGCTGACCACATTGGAGGGTGGGGTTCCGGTGATTATCGATGGCCAGGTTGTTGGTGCAGTTGGTGTTTCAGGGGTTAAAGCCGACCAGGACGCCCAAGTAGCCAAAGCTGGCGTACAAAGCCTGATTTAAATTGATTTTAGGGTGTGGCGCTAGAGCGCCGCCCCAGTCGCAATTAGTGGAGTTTGATGATGAGTAACCGCCTGCAAGTAGCCGCCAACCTGCAACGCTTTGTCGACGAAGAAGTGCTGCCGGGCACGGGGATTGAGTCTGTCGCGTTTTGGGCGGGTTTTGATGAGTTGGTGCATGATCTGGCGCCAATCAATCGCGAACTATTAGCCCAGCGTGATCGCTTGCAGGTCGAACTCGATGACTGGCACCGTGCCAATCCTGGCCCGGTCAGTGATATGCCAGCGTATCGCAAATTCTTAGATTCTATTGGTTACTTGCAAGCGCAGCCGGAAACGGTCAGCGTCAGTACTCGCAATGTCGACAGCGAAATCAGCAGTCAGGCAGGCCCGCAACTGGTGGTGCCGGTGATGAATGCGCGGTATGCGTTGAACGCTGCCAATGCACGCTGGGGCTCGTTGTACGACGCACTCTATGGCACTGATGCAATCTCTGAGGCTGACGGTGCCACTAAGGGCCCGGGTTACAACCAGGTGCGGGGTGCCAAGGTCATTGCTTTTGCACGTAATGTGTTGGACCAGGCTGCGCCATTAGCCAATGGCTCTCACGTTAATTCGGTACGCTACACAGTGGTCGGCGGCCAGTTGCAGGTTGGTCTTGAAGACGGTTCATCGGTTGGCTTGCAGGCGCCAGAGCAGTTTGTAGGCTTGCAGGGTTCGGCCGACTCACCGACGGCCATCCTGCTGAAAAACCATGGCCTGCACATCGAAATTCAGATTGATCCCAGCAGCCCAATCGGTAAGACCGATGCGGCTGGGGTTAAAGATTTGCTGATTGAGGCGGCGCTATCGACCATTCTTGATTGCGAAGACTCGGTGGCGGCTGTCGATGCTGACGATAAGGTGGTGATTTATCGCAATTGGCTCGGCTTGATGAAAGGTGATCTGACTGAAACCTTGGAGAAGGGTGGTAAGCAGATTGTTCGCCGACTCAACCCTGATCGTCAGTACCAGACCGGCGCAGGTGCCGAGTTGACATTGCACGGTCGCTCTCTGATGTTCGTGCGTAATGTCGGCCACTTGATGACCAATCCGGCGATTCTCGATGGCCATGGCAACGAAATTCCCGAAGGTATCCTCGACGGTGTGATGACCAGCCTGATTGCCTTGCATGACCTGCAACGCAAGGGAAACTCACGCACTGGCAGTGTCTATATCGTTAAGCCCAAGATGCATGGTCCGGCAGAAGTCGCATTTGCCGATCAGTTGTTTGGTCGTATTGAGTCCCTGTTGGGCATGGCCAAGAACACCTTGAAAATGGGCATCATGGATGAGGAACGTCGCACCAGTGTTAACCTCAAAGCCTGTATTGCTGCGGCCTCTGAGCGCGTGGCTTTCATCAACACGGGCTTCCTTGATCGCACCGGTGATGAAATGCACACGGCGATGGAAGCCGGGCCAATGTTGCGCAAGGGCGATATGAAGTCGACGCCATGGATTCAAGCCTACGAGCGTAACAATGTGCTGGTCGGCTTGGCCTGTGGCCTGCGTGGTAAAGCGCAAATCGGCAAGGGCATGTGGGCCATGCCGGATTTAATGGCCGATATGCTGGTGCAAAAAGTCGGACATCCAAAAGCCGGCGCAAATACTGCGTGGGTGCCTTCACCCACTGCCGCAGTGCTGCATGCGCTGCATTACCACCAAATTGATGTACAAGCGGTGCAGCGTGAGTTGGAGTTGATCGACCTTAATGCGCAACGCGACAGCCTGCTTAAAGACTTGCTCAGCGTGCCGGTGGCGGTTGAGCCAAGCTGGACTGAAACCGACATTCAGCAAGAATTGGACAATAACTGCCAAGGCATATTGGGTTACGTCGTGCGCTGGGTTGAACAGGGCGTTGGTTGCTCGAAAGTGCCGGATATTCATAACGTGGGCTTGATGGAAGATCGCGCTACTTTGCGTATCTCCAGCCAACACATTGCTAACTGGCTGCGCCACGGGATTGTCAGCCCACAGCAAGTTGAAGCGAGCTTGCAGCGCATGGCGGCAGTGGTTGACCAGCAAAATGCTGGCGATCCACTCTACCAGCCGATGGCACCTGATTTTGCCACGTCGGCAGCGTATTTAGCCGCCAGTGATCTAGTGTTTAAAGGTCGCGAGCAACCCAGCGGTTACACCGAACCTTTGCTGCATGCATGGCGTCAGCGTTTCAAGCTGAAACATGCCTGAGAAACAACCGTAATACCTGGCCCCGACCGTTTTTAGCGATCGGGGCTTTTGAGCATTGGCGTCGCCTTCGGTTATACGCTGGAGTTGGCGTCATCTAGTCTTGGGTAGACCACCCAAGACTGAGTGCGTGGCGCCGGGTAAGACCCGGAAAATATGTGGTTCACAAAAAGAACAAGGAACCAAGCTAATGAGTCAAACACTGTTGTCCATATTGGCCTTTGTGCCATTGATACTCGCGGGCGTATTACTGATTGGCTTTCGTTGGCCAGCCAAGTACGCGATGCCCGTGGTCTTTATCCTTACCGCAATTATCGGTCTTTCGGCGTGGGATATGTCCCTGGTCCGGGTTGTTGCCTCAAGCTTGCAGGGGTTGATTCTGACTGCTGCAATCTTGTGGATCATCTTCGGCGCAATTCTGCTGCTAAACACCCTGAAGCATTCGGGTGGTATCAGCGCGATTCGCCGCGGCTTCTCGGGCATTAGCCCAGATCGTCGGGTGCAGGCGCTGATTGTTGCTTGGCTGTTTGGTTGCTTTATCGAAGGTGCATCGGGTTTCGGTACACCAGCAGCTGTGGCAGCTCCCTTGCTGGTCGCACTAGGCTTCCCGGCATTGGCAGCAGTGGTTTTGGGCATGATGGTGCAGTCGACACCAGTATCCTTCGGTGCAGTGGGTACGCCGATGCTGGTGGGTGTTGTCGGTGGTCTGGACAAAACCGGTATGACTGAGCAACTGGCCGCAGTGGGCAGCAGCTGGGACATCTTCTTTCAGATGATCGTTTCTCGTGTGGTTATCATGCACGGCCTGATCGGGATTCTGATGCCGCTGTTTATGCTGGCAATCATGACGCGCTTTTTCGGCAAGAACCAATCGTGGAAAGAAGGCCTGCAAATGGCTCCATTCGCGATCTTTACCGGTTTAGCCTTCTCGCTGCCCTACATGGCTGCAGGCGTTTTCCTCGGGCCAGAGTTCCCCTCGATGATCGGTGCGCTGGTCGGCTTGGCAATTGTGATTCCAGCTGCAAAAGCAGGCTTCTTGCTGCCTAAGCAAACCTGGGACTTTGCCGATGCCAAAGACTGGCCAGCCGAGTGGATGGGCAAGATCGAGATGAAAATCGACGATATTGCCGGCAAAGCCCCGATTTCAGTACCTATGGCTTGGGCGCCTTACTTGCTGTTGGCGGTGTTTCTCGTGGCTTCACGGGTATTCCCTGAGCTTAAAGCAGCGCTCAGTGCAGTCAGCTTTGGCTGGACTGATATTCTCGGTGAAACAGGTGTTTCGGGCTCCATTCAACCCTTGTTTCTGCCAGGCGGCATTCTGTGTATCGTCGTGCTGGTGACTTTCTTCCTGCACCGTATGCGCCTCTCCGAATTGGGCGCTGCTATCAGTGAGTCGAGTCGCACCTTGCTCGGCGCTGGTTTTGTGTTGATCTTCACTATTCCGATGGTGCGAATTTTGATCAACTCAGGCGTCAATGGCTCAGACCTGGTGTCGATGCCAGTGGCAATGGCGCAGCTTGTAGCGGATAGCGTGGGCGGGATTTATCCGCTGTTCGCGCCTGCTGTAGGTGGTCTAGGGGCCTTTATTGCGGGTTCTAACACCGTTTCCAACCTGATGCTGTCGCAGTTCCAGTACAACGCGGCTGGCTTGCTTGGGGTTTCCGGGGCGATGATGGTGGCTGCGCAATCCGTCGGTGCTGCTGCCGGTAACATGATCGCCATTCACAACGTCGTGGCTGCATCGGCGACCGTCGGCTTGCTGGGTCGTGAAGGCATCACCTTGCGCAAAACCATGTTGCCGACGCTTTATTACCTCTTGGCAGCCGGTAGCTTGGCGCTGATTGCGATGTACGGCATGAACATCAGTGACCCATTGCATGTTACTGGCTAAAACCTGAAGCAGACCTGCTATTGCCCGTCTTGCGGCGGGCGATACTCATTTTAAAACCTAGAGGCTGTTGATGTTTCTCGAGTCTCATCTCGCGCCAGAGCAGGCTCCGGCGCGACTGTGGACGAAACATCAGCAGTCCCGAGTATTCGTCGTTAGATGGCTTGGCGCACGGGCACAATTACGGTAGCGTTCCGCGCATAACCGTGAGATTCACCTGAGGTTGATATGAAGAAGTGGCAGTGCGTGGTATGTGGTCTTATTTACGATGAGCGCTTGGGCTGGCCAGATGACGGCATTGCGCCGGGAACGCTATGGCAAGATGTACCAGAAGACTGGTTGTGCCCAGACTGTGGCGTAGGAAAGATGGATTTCGAGATGATTGAAATCGGTTAATCTGCCGCTCACGTGGAACAACCTTGTTGGTTATACACTGGCCAGGTTTTATCAAAACGGTGACCCTTTCGGTCGCCGTTTTTTATGGCAATTTTTAGGCACTGCTGGGTTTGATTTGGCGCATGAAGAATAATTGGTTAAGGTCGTTTGGCATTAATCCTTTGCGCACCTCATCTGTAAACGCTATGCGCAATTGGCAATTTGTTGCCTGCAGCCTTTTCATCACCCAGCTGCAACCCGCTGTGGCGCCAGTGCGCGACAGGCATCTACTCAAAGGAAACAACGTATGAGCGCACCTGTAGTCATCGTCGGTACTGGTTTGGCCGGCTACAACCTGGCCCGTGAATTTCGTAAGCTCGACAGCGAAACACCGTTACTGCTGATTACTGCCGATGACGGGCGTTCGTACTCAAAACCGATGCTGTCGACCGGTTTTGCAAAGAATAAAGATGCCGATGGCTTGAGCATGGCGGAGCCAGGGGCGATGGCTGATCAGCTCAAGGCAGAAGTGCGTACCCATACCCGTATTACTGGGATTGATGCGGGTCACAAGCAATTGTGGGTCGGTGAAGAAGCGGTTCCCTATCGCGACCTGATTCTGGCGTGCGGTGCACAGGTGATTCGGGTACCGGTTGAGGGTGACGCCCAGGATGCGATTTTCCCGATCAACGATCTTGAAGATTATGCAAAGTTTCGCAGCGCCTCTGTGGGTAAGAAGCGTGTGCTGTTAATGGGTGTGGGTTTGATTGGCTGTGAGTTTGCCAATGACCTGACGCTGGGCGGTTATCAGGTTGAATTGGTCGCACCCTGTGAACAAGTGATGCCAGCTTTACTGCATCCCGCAGCTGCCACAGCCGTACAGACTGCGCTTGAAGGCTTGGGCGCACGTTTTCACTTAGGCCCGGTACTGGCTAGTCTCAACCACAAGGGGGAGGCACTTGAGGCGCATTTATCCGATGGTACGGTCATCGAGTGTGATCTGGTGCTTTCCGCAATCGGCCTGCGTCCGCGAACCGAGCTAGCAACTGCCGCTGGGTTGCAGGTTAATCGCGGGGTCATGGTTGACCGCCAGTTGGCTACCTCTCACGCCAATATCTATGCCTTGGGTGATTGCGCTGAAGTCGATGGCCTGAACTTGCTCTACGTCATGCCACTGATGACCTGCGCCCGTGCATTGGCCCAGACGCTGGCTGGCAATCCGACAAGTGTCAGTTACGGTGCCATGCCCGTGACCGTTAAAACCCCGGCTTGCCCATTGGTGGTTTCACCACCTCCGCTTGGTCAGCATGGTGAGTGGACAGTTGTAGGCAGTGGGTCTGACATCAAGGCACTCTGTCATGATGGCTCTGGCGCACTACTGGGTTACGCGCTAACAGGTACGGCCGTCCAAGAAAAACTCGCTCTAAATAAGGCACTTCCAGCCCTGTTGGCGTAAATAGCAGTTGATCTGTCGGTTACGCCACAAAATTGCCTGACTTAACTGCCGATCAGTACTGGCGCTGCACCTAATCGCGTGCCATTCTCCTTCAGTCTGCCGCAGCGCAGAGCTGTTGCGGCGCCTTGGGCGTTGCTCTTGGAGCAGCACGGACACAACAAAAACAAACCGTCAAAGGGGCAATTATGCGTAAACCAGAACTCGCCGCCGCAATCGCGGAAAAAGCTGATCTGAGTAAAGATCAGGCAAATCGTGTACTAAACGCCGTACTGGAAGAAATCACGGGTGCACTCAATCGTAAAGACAGTGTGACCCTGGTTGGCTTCGGTACTTTCATACAGCGCCATCGCGGTGCTCGTACGGGTAAGAACCCACAAACCGGTGAACCAGTAAAAATTAAAGCCAGCAACACAGTGGCGTTCAAACCGGGCAAGTCCCTGAAAGACGCGGTGAACTGAGTCGTAATCGTTTCACTTTATGTGGATAGATTCTGAAAAGCCCCGTACTCCGGGGCTTTTTGGTTTTTGCTGAAAAGCATTTCCCTCTGGCACCTGTAGCAAGGCCGCCCGATCCGTTATTGAAGCCTTAGCTGCGCCTAGACTGAGCGGTTATGGCGCTGTATGGGGCTGCTCAGAAAGCCCTGTCCACTTGAGCTGATTTTGTCGAGGTTCTCCGTACCCGCGCCTCTTATTGGCGGCAATAGGCACCTGTTCTCACAACGCTTTAGGCTGGATGTAGTCCTTGCGTCAAACCGCTACAATGCGCCGCCGTATCCTATTCTCTGTCGAGGCTGTGCACATGAAGTTCCGTTTTCTCCTGTGGATGTTGGGCCGTCTGATGGCTAAGGCGAGCCGTGAAAATCCCAAGTTTCAAGAACAGCTTGTTGACCGCGACATGGTCTTTCAACTGCATACCCTTGACGGCAAAATTGCGCGCCACTTCATTGTTAAGGATCAGCGCATCAGCAGTAAACGTGGCCCAGCGGTAGAGCCTGCATTTGCTCTCGGTTTCAAAGATGGTGCCTACGGCTTCGCAACCATGAATGCCAAGAACAAGCAGTTGGCCTTTATGCAAGGTATTCAGAACAAAGACATTCAGATTCAAGGCAACCCAGCGTTGGTGATCTGGTTTCAAGGTCTGACTAAATACCTGGTGCCGAAGAAATCAGGTAGCGCAAAAAAGGCAGCTTAGCGCGCATTTGTCGGTGCTGAGACTGTTCGGCACTGGCAACATTGGGTAGTGTGCAGGCATTGTTTTCAAGTCACCAAGCCTTCGCTTGAGCTTTAAACCTGTACTCTCGGAAGCTGATTAATGCGTATTTTGCTGACTTTGCTGATCTTGGCTATTGCCCCTTTGACTCAGGCCGCATCTTCCAAGGTTGAGGACTTCGCTGCTGTATTTGAGTTGTCTGGCGTGTGTTTGCTCTGTGATCAAACATTGCCTTTGGTACAGCGAGGGCTGGATGACCAGCAGCGCGCCCAAGTCGACAAGCTATTTGCTGGGGACAAGCTCTGCAGCGATCTGGCCAAAGCGCTTGCACCGCAGATTGATCAGGCCCAGTTAGAGCAGGCGCGGCAGCTGCTGAGCAGCCCATTGGCGCAACATTTCACCCTGGCTGAGCGGGCAGTTGCGGGCGATGGTGCGCAGCAGCTTACAAGCTATCGCAAGCAGCTTGCGGATCGGCCGCCTAGAAAAAGTCGGCAGGAGTTGGTGCAGCGCCTTGATAAAGCCGCCCGGACCACACAGATGGCGACCTTGCTACGGTATGAGTCGGGTAAGACGCAGGCGCTGATGGCGCTGAAGTCACGCGGAGAAACACTCGATGAGCAGGCCTTGAGCGCCAAAACGGTTGAACATCAGCAAGCGCTGCATGATTCAAGTCAGCAAGCAGTCGAGAGTTATATGCTGTTTGCCTATCGGCGCATTCCCAGTGACCAACTTATTGAATACGCCGCTTTGTATGAGCAACCGTCAGTCAAGCAGTTGCTCGACCTTAGCTTACAGGCATTGCCTGCGCTATTTGCTGAGCGCAGAGCGCAGCTGCCTTGAAAACCCTGTTTGTCCCACAGCCATAGATCAAGCAGCGATGGGCTGGTGAGTCAATAGATGGGCATGTGTCGCCATTAGTGGTGGCTGAAAAAGCGTCAGCCACCCGACGAGACCTTGGACCGAGCCGCTTAATGAGTTGGGTGGATCAATGATGCCAATTCGCGCAACGCCACTTCGGCGGCGAGTACTTCGCTGACCACAGCTTCAGCTTTATCGCGATTAATCTGCAGGGAGTCGAGCAGGCTCTGCGGTACATCGGAACATGGCCCGGAGCCTATTCCGCGGTTGCGCAGCAAGTGAACGGCAAGGTTGACTAACCTTGGATACGCCGCATTCACGTCGTTGTAGTCAGGGTCATTCTGAAAGCGCAGCGCGTTTGCCAATTCTTCTGGCATGTCCCATGAGCGCATCAGCCATGCACCGATTTGATCACTGCTGATGCCCAGCAGGTGATGCTCGATGTAGTTGTGCGTCAGGTGTGGGTTGGCCTCAATGTGCCGGCAAATCAGCGACAGGTGCGGAGGGAAAACGTGGGCCAAAACCAAGTAACCGAAGTTATGCAGCAAGCCTGCAAGGTAGGTCAAGCCTGCTTCTGGACGCTCCGCGCGAGGCATGCTGCGGGTCAGTCCCTCAATTACTGCGGCGGTATAAATTGCTTGGTGCCAGTAAGGTGTTGATTGCTGTGGCTGATCTTTGGGTAGGCTCAGGGTTTTGCCCATGGCCAGGCCCAGCGCTAGGTTTATCACCAGGTCAAAGCCAAGCACGCGGACAATGGCATCTTCAACTGAGCGGATCTTGCCGGGTGCTGCGTAATAGGGAGATGCAGCCCAGCTGATCACTTGTGCGGCGAGTGCCGGGTCTGTTTCGACAACGCCGGTGATGTCGTCGATTGTGGCATTGGGGTCAACACGCAATTTGATGATTTTTTGCGCGGACTCAGGCAGCGGTGGAATCTCGATGGCTTCTTCAAGGCGTTGTTGGATACGCCTTGCGGTAAAGGCTTGTACGGCGTGAGTGATTTCACGGCGGTCATCGTCTGGGCGATCGAGGTTAAGCTTGATGTTCTTAAGCGGCTCACCGAGTAAGGCTGCGCTGGACTTGTTCAGCAGTACCTGGAAATCGGCACTGGCGATTTCCAGCAGGAGACCACTTTGTCCCGACTCAATGAACACTGAGGGCGCTTTGAGTAAGCGGTCATCATAAAGGCATGGTGAGTTGAGCAAGGGAGGCAGAGCAGGCAACTCTGATAGGTCGTGCTTGCTGAGCATGCGTTGCTGGCGTTCTGCTGTGACCGTAACCAGCTTGCGCCCTGTCAGGTCTGCAAGGCGGTTCAGGTCAAGTAGCTGGTCTTGGCTGAACAGTACCAGCAGCGGCCCGACAGCATCTTCAAGCATCACCGCTTGCACACATTGCGCCGCAGGCAGGTTGTTGTGTTTACGGCGAACGCTGAATGTCACCCCAAGCTTTTGCAGAAATTGCCCAATAACCAAAGGCGGTTGCAGTGGGTTTTCAAGTGCGGTGTTGGCTTCATTCATTAGAAAATCCGACGTTAATGCGCGAGTAAAAACAACAAACCTAGTTCAAAAAAGTTAATGCGGGTTGCTGACGGCGTCTAGGGCCATTGTATCGGCCGCATAACAACAAGCTATACCGCTGGTCGTCAAACCTGGCCGTATTGCTGACCATGACGAAGCCAGCGGTGCAGGAGTGGGCTGACATGATCCGGCCAATCTTGCAGCAATTGTTGGGCAGCATCTCTGACCGCAGGCAATAAATCTGCATCTCGCATTAGGTCGGCAACCTTGAATTGCAGCAAGCCAGTCTGACGAGTGCCGAGCATTTCACCTGGGCCGCGTAATTCCAAGTCTTTTTCGGCGATTATAAAGCCATCGCTGGTCTCTCGCATGATGCCCAAGCGCTGGCGACCAATCTGCGACAGGGGCGGATGATAAAGTAGTACGCAATGACTTGCCGCGCTGCCGCGCCCGACCCGGCCACGCAGTTGGTGCAATTGAGCAAGGCCAAGGCGTTCGGGGTTCTCGATAATCATCAAGCTTGCGTTGGGCACATCGACGCCGACTTCAATCACTGTTGTGGCGACCAGTAACTGTAATTGGCCCTGTTTGAAGCGGTCCATCACCGCAGCCTTTTCTGCGGGCTTCATACGGCCGTGAATCAAGCCAACATGCAAGCCGCCGAGTGCTGCGCTCAGGTCTTCAAAGGTGGTTTCTGCGGCCTGACAGGTCAGTTCCTCTGATTCCTCAATCAAGGTGCAAACCCAGTAGGCTTGGCGACCTTCATTGCAGGCTGAGCGAACCCTGTCGACCACTTCAAGGCGGCGGCTATCGGCCACCAACACGGTATTGACCGGTGTTCTCCCTGGCGGTAATTCGTCCAGGATAGAGGTGTCGAGGTCAGCGTAGGCGCTCATAGCCAGCGTGCGGGGGATGGGCGTTGCGGTCATGATCAATTGATGCGGGCACATGCGCCCGCCAACACCTTTTTGACGCAAGGCCAAGCGTTGCTGTACGCCAAAACGGTGCTGTTCGTCGATGATCACCAATGCCAGGCGAGCGAATTTCACTTCATCCTGAAACAGTGCGTGTGTGCCGACTACCATGGGCACGCCACCGGCTATTTGCTCCAGCGCTGCGGCTCGGGTTTTGCCCTTGAGCTTACCGGCCAGCCAGGCGACATCAAGGCCCAGCGGTGCAAGCCATTTGCTGAAGTTAATGAAGTGTTGCTCGGCTAGAATTTCGGTCGGCGCCATCAGTGCAACTTGATAACCCGCCTCTAATGCTTGCAGCGCAGCAAAGGCGGCGACCACGGTCTTACCCGCCCCGACATCGCCCTGAACCAGCCGTAGCATCGGTTCAGGTTGGGCCAGATCATAGGCCACCTCCGCGCCTACGCGACGCTGAGCACCTGTCGGTTGAAAGCCCAGGTGATCGAGAAACAGTGCGGGCAAGCGAGATGCGACGGGTAATTCGGGCGCTTTTTGAGCGCGCAGACTTTCGCGCAGACGTTGCAGAGATAATTGGTGGGTCAGCAGTTCTTCAAATGCCAAACGGTGTTGCGCCCAGTGTCGGCCTTCAGCAAGTTCCTCAAGGTCGGCATCTGGCGGTGGCCGGTGCAAGTAGCGGATTGCTTGATCCAATGGCTGGAGCTGATATTCCTCGGCGAGTGCTGCCGGCAACCAATCGGGCAGGCTGTGTGGGCCAAGGCGAGCAAGGGTTTGCTCACTGAGTTGGCGCAGGCGTTGTTGAGTCAGCCCCTCAGTCGTCGGGTAGATGGGCGTTAGGGTTTGCTCGACAGCAATAGGCTCTGTGCCGGAGGTGGCGCGGTATTCCGGGTGGTAAATTTCCAGCCCTGATGAGCCTGGGCGGACTTCGCCGTAGCAGCGCACGTGAGTACCGCGCTTGAGGCCTTCTTTCTGCGCTTGGCTGAAATGGTAGAAGCGCAGGCTTAAGGTTCCGCTGCCATCTTGTAGACGGACAAGCAAACTGCGCCGACGGCCCATGACGATATCGGCGCCCGCTACAACGCCTTCAACTACGGCATCCTGACCGGGACGCAATGCACCAATTGGCACGATGCGAGTACGGTCTTGGTAGCGCAGGGGCAGGTGGAACAAGACATCTTGGAGCGTTTCCAGTCCGACTTTTGCCAGCTTCTCAGCCAACGCCGCGCCAACGCCTTTCAGCGCGGTGACTGAAACCGCTGCTAACTCCGTCATGCCAATCCTTAATCGTTTGGCGTCTGTGGTTTTACCACTGAGCAAAGCCGAATCGAGTCTGCCAGAATTTCAATCGCTTTTGGCCGTGGAAAACTGGCGCGCCAGGCAATTGCAACCGTGCGAAATGGCGTGGGAGCTGTCAACGGTCGTACTTCAATCACACCCGGTGCGTAATGATGGCTGTTGACTGCCGAGAGCGGCAAGATCGACACACCCAGGCCGGATGCAACCATGTGGCGGATGGTTTCCAGCGAGCTGGATTCAACCGTGGTGTGCTTGGCGTTGTTGTCGCCACCCTTGCGCAGGGCGGGGCATGCTTCCAGCACTTGGTCACGGAAGCAGTGGCCTTCGCCCAGCAGCAACAGGCTCTTGTCGTTAAGCAACTTGCTGTCGATGCTTTTCAGCTCAGTCCAGGGGTGCCCAGCTGGGAGAAGCGCATAAAAGGGTTCATCGTAGAGCGGCAGCGTCAGTACATCCGCCTCCTGGAAAGGCAGCGCGATAATGACGGCATCCAACTCCCCGGTGCGCAGTTTATCGCGCAGCACATGGGTGAAGTTTTCTTCGATGTACAAAGGCATCTGCGGTGCAACGCGATGCAATTGCGGGATAAGGTGCGGGAACAGGTAAGGTCCGACGGTGTAGATGGCACCAATTTTCAACGGCGCGGCCAGTTGGTTTTTACCGGCTTGGGCCAGCTCACGGATGCCTTGAGCCTGTTCAAGCACCTTTTGCGCTTGGGTCACAATGCCTTCTCCGACAGGGGTCAGGCGCACTGCACTTTTACTGCGCTCGAATATCAGAACGCCGAGCTCATCTTCAAGTTTCTTTACGCCAACCGACAGTGTTGGCTGGCTGACGTGGCAGCGTTCAGCCGCACGGCCGAAATGCTGTTCATGAGCCAAGGTGACTATGTAGCGCAGTTCAGTCAGAGTCATAGTATTTATCCATTGAGTTGCGGCTAAGCATAGCCTTTGCAATGCGTGGAACCAACAGCGCTAAACTGTAAGGCAAATAAATAGTGGGGGTTTTGGTGATGACAGGGTCACAGGTATTGATTGCTGGCTGCGGTGATGTCGGCACGCGGCTGGGCCTACAACTGGCTAACGAGGGCTGGACAGTCTACGGTCTACGCCGTTCGGTGCAGGAGCTTCCGGTCGCTATAACCCCCGTCGCCGGTGATTTGAGTGCCTCCCAATGCCCTGCGGACTGGCCACAGGGGTCGCTTGATTATGTGGTGTACAGCGCTGCGGCCACTGTGCACGATGAGGCCGGGTATCGCACTGCCTATTTGGATGGCCTGCGTCATGTTTTGGCATGGTTGGTTCAACACGGGCAAACCCCCAAGCGCCTGCTGTTTGTGTCGAGCAGTGGGGTGTATGGCCAGCAAGAGGGTAATTGGATAGATGAAACCTCTGCTGCAGAGGCGACAAGTTTTTCCGGCAGGATCATGCGAGAAGCTGAGCAGTTGGCGCTGAACTCGGGTTTTGGCGCAACGGTGGTGCGTCTAACTGGAATCTATGGACCGGGCCGTGAATGGTTACTCAATCAGGTACGCCAAGGCTACCGCGTTGCCAGCGAGCCACCCCTGTATGGCAACCGTATACATGTTGATGATGCTGCTGGTTTGCTTGCGTTTCTATTGCAGGCCGACGCTAAGGGTGTGGCACTGCAGGATTGTTATATCGGTGTTGATGATGCACCTGCACCGTTGCATGAAGTGGTGGCATGGTTGCGTGAGCAGCTTGGGGTTAGCCATTGGGACGAAGCGTCAACGGTACGTCGGGCGGGGAGCAAGCGTTGCAGTAATGCACGCGCTAAAAAGCTGGGCTGGACCCCCAAATACGCAAGTTATCAACAGGGCTATGGGGCGATACTGCAGGGCGTGGCTAAGAACTGATCAGCTGAGGCGCTACTTATGGCCAGCGCGATTGCTGGCCATAAGTTGGCGTTGGACTTATTCGATAACCAGAATCGCGTCCATTTCTACCTGCGAGCCTTTTGGCAGCGCGGCAACACCAATCGCTGCACGAGCCGGGTAAGGTTGTTCAAAATAACGGCCCATCACTTCGTTCACTGTGGCGAAGTGCGACAGGTCGGTGAGGAAGATGTTGAGCTTGACGATGTCTTTAAATGAGCCGCCAGCGGCTTCGGCAACAGACTTCAGGTTCTCGAACACCTGAACGGTCTGGGCTTCGAAGCCTTCAACCAATTCCATGGTTTTAGGGTCGAGTGGGATCTGGCCGGACATATACACGGTGTTACCCGCTTTGATCGCCTGCGAGTAAGTGCCGATGGCTGCTGGTGCTTTGTCGCTGGTGATTACGCTTTTGCTCATGGAATGCTCCTTGTGAGTGAAAGGCAGGCTGGTGCCTCTCAGAGTTAGCTATTTGCGAGCTGCGCTTAGGCCTTGACGCGGGTGATGCGCATCACACCTTTGAGTGCGCGCAGCTTTTTAATGACGCGGGCCAGGTGCACGCGGTCATGCACGCTGACCACAAGCTGTACCACGCTGATACGACCGTCGCGTTCGTCCATGCTGATCTTCTCGATATTGCCGTCAGCGCCATTAACACTGCTCGCCAGCAAGGCAATCAGGCCGCGTTGATGCTCAAGCTCAACACGCAGTTCAACATTGAATTCGCCGGTGACATCTTTGGCCCACGACAACTGAATGCATTTTTCCGGATTGTTGCGCACATCGCCGATATTACGGCAGGTTTCGAGGTGCACAACCATGCCTTTACCGGCTGAAAGATGGCCGACAATTGGATCGCCTGGAATCGGTGTGCAGCACTTGGCATAGCTCAACACCAAGCCTTCAGTGCCGCGAATCGCCAGCGGGCTTTCAGTATTGGGCAGCTCTTCGCCTTCAGTGGCCAGCAAGCGGCGCGCGACCACGTAGGCCATGCGATTGCCCAGGCCGATGTCTTCGAGCAGGTCTTCAATAATTTCCAGCTTGTACTCATTGAGTGCATGCTGAATACGCTCGGCCGGGATCTTCTCCAGGCTAAATTCGAAGCTGGCCAGTACTTTATTGAGCAAGCGCTCGCCAAGGTTGATCGACTCGGAGCGGCGTTGCTGCTTGAGGGCGTGACGAATATGGGTCCGGGCTTTGCCCGTGACCACAAAATTAAGCCATGCCGGGTTCGGGCGTGCACCAGGGGCGCTGACGATCTCTACCGTCGAGCCACTTTCAAGCGCCTGAGACAAGGGTGCGAGGCGGCGATTGATACGGCAGGCAATACAGGTATTGCCGACGTCAGTATGCACCGCATAAGCGAAATCGACCGCGGTGGAGCCTTTTGGCAGCTCCATGATGCGACCTTTAGGGGTGAAGACGTAGACCTCATCCGGGAACAGGTCGATCTTCACGCTCTCGATAAATTCCAGCGAGTTGCCCGCACGCTGCTGCATTTCCAGTACGCCTTTAACCCACTGGCGAGCACGTGCATGCGTACCTTTGGGTTGTTCGTCGTCATTGGATTTGTACAGCCAGTGAGCTGCAATCCCGTTATTGGCCATCTCTTCCATTTCGCGGGTGCGGATCTGGATTTCGATGGGCACGCCGTGCATACCGAACAAGGTAGTGTGCAGCGATTGGTAGCCGTTGGCCTTGGGGATCGCGATGTAGTCTTTGAAGCGTCCGGGCAAAGGCTTATATAAGTTATGCACGGCGCCGAGCACGCGATAGCAAGTATCGACTTTATCCACCACGATCCGGAACGCATAAACGTCCATGATTTCGTTGAAGGCTCGGCGTTTGCCGCGCATTTTCTGATAAATGCCGTAAAGGTGCTTCTCGCGCCCAAGCACACCGCCTTCGAGGCCTTCGCGCTCGAGGCAGTGAACCAGCGACTCTTCAATCTTGTTAACAATCTCTTTGCGGTTGCCGCGCGCGCGTCTTACGGAGGCGCGAATCAGCTCAGAGCGCATCGGGTGCATGGCTTTAAAGCCAAGATCCTCAAACTCCACGCGCATGCTGTGCATGCCGAGACGGTTGGCAATGGGGGCGTAAATTTCCAGGGTTTCTTTGGCGATGCGTCGGCGTTTTTCGCCACTCAACACTTCAAGCGTGCGCATGTTGTGCAAGCGGTCGGCGAGCTTGACCAAAATCACGCGAATATCGCGGGCCATGGCCATGGCCATTTTCTGGAAGTTTTCAGCCTGAGCTTCAGCTTTGGTCTCGAAGTTCATCTGGGTCAATTTGCTGACCCCGTCGACCAGTTCCGCTACGGACTCGCCAAACTGCGCTTGCAGGGCTTCCTTAGCGATACCGGTGTCTTCGATGACGTCATGCAGCATCGCGGCCATCAGGCTTTGATGGTCCATGTGCATTTCAGCAAGGATGCAGGCGACTGCCAGCGGGTGCGTGACGTAGGCTTCGCCACTGCGGCGGCGTTGACCGTCGTGGGCTTGCTCAGCGTAGAAATAGGCTCGGCGGACCAAGTTGACTTGGTCGGGGCCGAGGTAGGTCGAAAGTCGCTCGGCGAGGGCGTCTAGGCTCGGCATGAGATTTTCTCCTGCTGAGCGTTGTGACCCTGCGCCTTGCGACGTCGACCCGGCATAGGCTTACTGAGACTCGTTAGCCTCGTCCTCGAAGGCGGCAAATAGCGGCTCTTCTTCGACGATCTCGTCTTGGGCAATAACGTCGTAATCAACCAGGCCAGCAGCAATTTCACGCAGCGCAACTACGGTTGGCTTGTCGTTTTCCCAAGCCAGTTTTGGCTCTTTGCCGCCAGTGGCGAGTTGACGCGAACGCTTGGTGGCCAGCATGACCAGCTCAAAGCGGTTATCAACGTTGTCCAGGCAATCTTCAACGGTAACGCGGGCCATGGTGTTCCTCGTAACAAATGCAAGTAAAGCTGGGCCCGAAAATGGGCAAGCGGACTCAATAGTCTAAAAAATCACCAGCATTAAGGGAAGCTTTAGTTTTGTTGAGCGCTGTATGGCTCAAGCCAGCAGTTCACTGAGCAGGCCAGCGTGGCGCTGCTGTTGTGAATTCTGCTGGAGCTGATTGGCGCGGAAAATCGCTTTCAGGTCGCTCAGCGCATGGGCAAAGTCATCGTTGATGATCAGAAAGTCATACTCAACATAGTGGCTCATCTCGCTCACGGCTTCACGCATGCGCTGTTCAATAATCTCACCGCTGTCCTGGCCGCGATTGGTCAGGCGATGACGCAACGCTTCTTGAGTCGGCGGCAGAATGAAAATTGAACGCGAGTCGGGCATCAACTTGCGGACTTGCTGTGCGCCTTGCCAATCGATTTCAAGGATCAGGTCGTAGCCTTCGGCCAGGGTTTTCTCAACCCAGGTCTGCGAGGTGCCGTAGAGATTGCCAAACACTTCGGCGTGCTCAAGGAATTCATTTTTGTCGAGCATGGCGTGGAACTGCTTGCGATCGACAAAGTGGTAGTTCTCCCCGTGAGTTTCGCCTGGTCGCATCGTCCGGGTGGTGTGCGAGACCGAGACACGAATCATCGCCTCGCTGTCGATCAGCGCCTTGACCAAACTGGTCTTGCCGGCGCCGGATGGGGCGGAAATGATGTAAAGGGTGCCGGTGGTAAGGCTCATGATTGCATCCTAAAAAAGCGGTTTGCCAAGCGTAGCAGCGTCTGGCGGCACATTATAAATATGTTGCCAGCGCCTGTATCCGCCACGTCACTCAATGTTTTGTACCTGTTCACGCATCTGCTCAATCAGCACCTTAAGGTTAACCGCGGCCTGTGTGCTGCGCGCATCGAATGCCTTGGAGCCAAGTGTATTGGCTTCACGGTTAAGCTCTTGCATTAGAAAATCTAGACGCCGACCGGCTGCGCCTGGCGTTTTCAGGACCCGGCGCACTTCTGTCACGTGGGTGCTGAGGCGGTCGAGCTCTTCGGCTACATCACTTTTTTGCGCGAGTAGCACCATTTCCTGTTCCAGGCGCTGCGGGTCCAGTTCGGCTTGCATCTCTTTGCAGCGGTCAAGGATCTTCTGCCGCTGAGTGCTTAGCATCAACGGGACCAATTCGCGCAGCGCTTCGACCTCACTGGTGATGCCGTCCAAGCGGTCGCTGAGCAACTTGGCCAGCTCTTCGCCTTCGCGTGCGCGGCCTTGTTTCAGTTCATCAAGGGCCTGCTTGAAGCTGCTCATGGCTGCTTTATTGAGCGCCTGCGGATCTGCCGAGTCAGCAACCAATACGCCTGGCCAGCCAAGCACTTCAAGAGGGTTGAGGGGGGCCGGTTGTTTGATCAGCCCGGCGACCGTCTCGGCGGCAGCAATCAATTGTGCGGCGCGCGCCTGGTCCAGCTGCAGGGGTTTGCCGCTGCTTTCCTCGGTAAAACGCAAGGTGCATTCCAGTTTGCCGCGCGAAAGCCCTTGGCGCAGCGATTCACGCACGGCGCCTTCAAGGTCGCGAAACGCTTCCGGGAGCCTCAAGTGCGGCTCAAGGTAACGGTGATTGACCGAGCGAAGCTCCCAGCTGAGGGTTCCATGGGCCGTCACCTGTTCGGTGCGGGCGAAGGCAGTCATGCTGTGGATCATGCGCGAACCTCTAAATGAGTTGGGCTGGAAAGGTGCGAGATTGTAGCGCAGTGCGTCGATCCGACCCAATTGGTCATGTCGTCGTAGCCCCTGGCGTCTTATACTGTCGGACAGATTTCAATACAGAGCAGGTATTCCTTGATGAAACGTCCAAGTGGCCGCGCCGCTGATCAACTCCGTGCAGTCCGTATCACCCGTAACTACACCAAGCACGCGGAGGGTTCCGTGTTGGTTGAGTTTGGTGATACCAAAGTGATTTGTACGGTCAGCGTCGAGTCTGGCGTACCGCGCTTCCTCAAAGGTCAGGGCCAAGGTTGGTTGACGGCTGAATACGGCATGCTGCCGCGCGCCACTGGGGATCGCAATCAGCGTGAAGCCAGTCGTGGCAAGCAGGGTGGTCGCACCTTGGAAATTCAGCGCCTGATCGGCCGTTCGCTGCGGGCTGCGCTGGATATGTCCAAGTTGGGCGAGTTCACCTTGTATGTCGATTGCGACGTGATTCAGGCCGATGGCGGGACTCGCACGGCTTCGATCACAGGCTCCATGGTCGCTTTGATTGATGCGCTGAAGATGATCAAGAAACGTGGCGGCCTTAAAAACGGCGACCCACTCAAGCAAATGATTGCGGCGGTGTCGGTTGGCATGTATCAGGGTGAACCTGTGCTCGACCTCGATTACCCTGAAGATTCAGCCGCCGAGACTGATCTGAACGTGGTCATGACCAACGCTGGCGGCTTTATTGAAGTGCAAGGTACCGCTGAAGGTGCACCATTCCAGCCGCAGGAACTCAATGCCATGCTCGAATTGGCGCAAAAGGGTATGAACGAGCTGTTTGCTATTCAGCAAGCGGCGTTGGCTGACTAAACTCAAGCGCGGAGGCCATGATGGAAGAGCACGCACCCGTACCGACTCCAAGCCAGGACGCGCGTCAGTGGGCTATGTTTTGTCACTTCGCAGCCTTTCTTGGTTTCGTTTTCCCGTTCGGTAATCTGATCGGCCCGTTAGTGGTCTGGCAGATCAAAAAGGACCTTGATCCTTTTGTGGATGAGCAGGGCAAAGAAGCGCTGAATTTTCAGATCAGTATCAGCATCGCGTTTGTGATCAGCATGTTGTTGATGCTGGTGGTGATTGGCTTTGTGTTGACCACGCTGGTGGCAATTGTTGGTTTTGTGCTGGCGGTCATCGCCGGGGTCAAGGCGAACGAAGGCCAGTCATACCGCTACCCCTTCTGCTGGCGCATCGTTAAATAGGCGTCAGTCAGGCACAAAAAAACCGGCATTAAGCCGGTTTTTTTGTACCTGATGGTGTTACACGCTGAGAATCCAGTCGTAATCAACCATCAGTGGCGCGTGCTGCGAAAAGCGTGGTTGACGCGGCAGGCGGGCACTGCGAACGGTGCGGCGCATGCCAGATGTCAGCAGTTGATAGTCGAAGCGGTAGCCCAGGTTAAGCATTTCAGCTTGCTCGCTGTCAGGCCACCAACTGAACTGCTCACCCTCACGGCTAACCTCACGCAGGGCATCGACATAGCCCATGGTGTTGGTTATTTCGTCCATCCACGCTCGCTCAGGCGCCATAAACCCCGGCGACTGTTGGCAGTCGCGCCAGTTTTTGGCGTCGAGCTTCTGATGCGCCACATACAGCGAGCCACAATAAATGTACTCGCGGCGCTTGCGACGCTGCTTGTCTAGGTAACTGGTAAATTCGTCCATGAACTTGAATTTTTGATTCAAGCTCTCGTCCCCGTTGAGCCCCGATGGCAACAACAAGGTGGCGATACTTACTTTGTCGAAATCTGCTTGCAGGTAGCGCCCATAACGATCGGCTGCTTCAAAGCCTAAACCGCTAATCACCGCCTTGGGTTGTAACCGCGAATACAGCGCCACACCACCTTGGTCTGGAACTTCTGCGTCGCATGCATAGAGGAAATAGCCATCCAATTGGAAGGCTTGGTCGTCCAGCTCAAAGGCGGAGGCGCGGGTATCCTGCAGGCAAATCACGTCGGCATTCTGTGCTTGCAGCCAACTGAGCAAACCGCGCTCGACTGCAGCATGAATACCATTCACGTTCACACTGATGATCCGCATAAATGGCCCCCAAAAACACGTGGGTGTATGATACCCGAGGTCGCCATTTTTAGCTAAATTACTAGCCTCATCTGTGTATTTCAGGACAATTAATGCAAGCCTACCAGCGCGATTTTATTCGTTTTGCCATTGAGCGCGGTGTTCTGCGCTTTGGGTCGTACACCCTTAAATCGGGGCGTACAAGCCCATATTTCTTCAACGCGGGCTTATTTGACAGCGGTTTGGCGCTGGCTCAGTTGGGGCGTTTTTATGCCGCAGCCGTAGTGGATAGTGGCATCGATTTTGACGTGATTTTTGGCCCGGCTTACAAAGGAATCCCTCTGGCAGCCACAACGGCGGTCGCCTTGGCCGAGCATCATCAGCTTGATAAACCCTGGTGCTTCAACCGCAAAGAGGCAAAAGACCACGGCGAAGGGGGGACTTTGGTTGGTGCCCCGCTGGCTGGCAAAGCACTGATTATTGATGATGTGATTACGGCCGGTACGGCGATCCGTGAAGTCATGCAAATCATTAAATCGCAGAACGCACACTGTGCTGGCGTATTGATTGCATTGAATCGCCAAGAGCGCGGCCAAGGTGAGCTTTCGGCCATTCAAGAAGTTGAGCGAGACTTTGCAATGCCTGTGGTCAGTATTGTTTCGCTGGAGCAGGTACTTGAGTATCTGGCAGAAGATGCTGAACTTAAACAGCACCTGCCTGCGGTAGAAGCCTACCGTGCTCAATACGGAATCTAAGACCAATAATTAAGGACGTGATTGTGCTGAAACCGGTTTTGCGTTGCTGTTCGCTATTTCTATGCTTACTGCTATCGGTTGCGGCCAATGCAGGCGATTTACTGTATCGCTACACCGATAGCCAGGGTGGCGTGGTTATAAGCCGTCAGGGCGTGCCGCCGGAATCTATTGGTCGGGGTTATGAAGTCCTTAATGATCAGGGCCGCGTGGTGCAGGTGATTGCACCTGCGCCAACCCTTGAAGAGCGCCAGCGGCTGCTCAAGGAAAAGGCGCGGGCCAGTTCTGACGCCCAGCTAAAACGGCTCTACAGTACGCCTGAAGATATTGATCGCGCGCGTGATCGTAAGCTGGCCGAGCTTGATGGAGTCATTAGCGTGGCCCGCAGCAATCTGCAATCCGTGCGGACTCAGCAGGCTAACTATCAAGCGCAGGCCGCTGATTTCGAGCGCAGTGGGCGCGATGTCCCTGAAAGTTTGCTGGTGCAGATCAATAACCAAAAGGTCGAGCAAAAGCGTTTGATTAGCGATATCAAGCGCTATGAAACCGTTCGTAAGCAGTCTGAAGCCAGCTTCAATGCAGACCGTGCGCGGTTCGCGGAGATTATGTCACGCTGATAGGCATGGCGCTGAGTCGGGTGGGCGGTTGACTCGTTTCAGGCCTGGTATTCCAGCGGGCGGACACGCTTCGCGGAGTCCAGCCTGGTAAGCCACTTTGGCAAAAAACGTCTTTTATCGCCCTAAAGTGTCAATTGCGCAGCCGATCAGCACAAGCAGTGCTGACCGGCTGGCATGCCTTTAATGGCGTTTGCGGTTGCAAATCTGGGTGCCGACACCGCTGTCGGTGAAAATTTCCAGCAGCACTGCATTGGGTACGCGGCCATCGATGATGTGCGCGCTGGTTACACCGCCTTGCACCGCTTCCAGTGCGCAACGAATCTTCGGCAGCATGCCACCATAGATGGTGCCATCGGCAATCAGCTCATCCACTTGCTCGGTGGTCAGGCCTGTCAGCACTTCACCCTGCTTGTTCATCAGGCCAGCGATGTTGGTCAGCAGCATCAACTTTTCAGCTTTGAGTGCTTCGGCCACTTTACCGGCCACAAGGTCAGCGTTGATGTTGTATGACTCGCCATCGGCACCCACGCCGATTGGGGCAATTACCGGAATAAAGTCACCTTTGACCAGCATGTTGAGCAGGTCAGTGTTGATCCCCGTAACTTCACCAACGTGGCCGATATCAATGATTTCAGGCTTGGTCATTTCCGGGGTCTTGCGTTCAACGGTGAGCTTTTTCGCACGGATTAACTCAGCATCTTTACCGGTCAGGCCAATAGCGCTGCCGCCATGACGGTTGATCAGGTTGACGATGTCTTTGTTCACCTGACCGCCGAGCACCATTTCAACCACGTCCATGGTCTGGGCATCGGTGACTCGCATGCCATCGACAAAGTGGCTTTCAATCGACAGGCGCTTGAGTAAGTCACCAATCTGCGGGCCACCACCATGCACCACCACCGGGTTAATACCCACGGCCTTCATCAGCACGATATCGCGAGCAAAGTTGGTTTTTAACTCGTCGCTTTCCATGGCGTTACCGCCATATTTCACCACGAGGGTCTTGCCGACAAAGCGGCGAATGTACGGCAGTGCTTCAGAAAGTACTTTTGCCACTTGGGTAGCGGCATCACGCTCAAAGGTCATGCGGGACTCCATCGCGTTAAAACGGCAATTTGATGTCGGGAGCGAGTGCAGTCATTTGCTCGCGGAAAACCACTTTAATGCGCTCCAGCTCGGCTTCGGTCTCTGCTTCGAAACGCAGTACCAAAACCGGTGTGGTATTGGAGGCGCGCACCAAGCCCCAACCTTTCGGATAATCAACACGTACACCGTCGAGTGTGGTGATGTTGGCATCACCCCATGAGCCTTCACGCTGCAGGCGCTCGATGATCTCGAACTTGTTCTCTTCGGTAACCTGAATATTGATTTCCGGAGTTGAGACGTCGCTTGGGAATGCAGAGAACACATGTTCGGCATCACGTTTGTCCTGGCTGAGGATTTCCAGCAGGCGTGCGGCGCTGTAGATGCCGTCGTCAAAACCGAACCAGCGCTCTTTAAAGAAGATGTGGCCGCTCATTTCACCGGCCAGCAGGGCACCGGTTTCCTTCATCTTTTTCTTGATCAGCGAGTGGCCGGTTTTCCACATTACCGGGCGACCGCCATATCCGCTGATCAGCGGGGTTAAGCGTCGTGTGCACTTAACGTCGAAGATGATATCGGCGCCCGGGTTGCGCGAGACAACATCCTTGGCAAACAGCATCAACAGGCGATCCGGGTAGACCATGGTGCCGGTATTGGTCACAACACCCACGCGGTCGCCATCGCCGTCAAAGGCCAGACCAAGGTCGGCGTTCTCGGATTTAACCTTGGCGATCAGGTCGACCAGGTTCTCTGGCTTGCCTGGATCAGGGTGGTGGTTAGGGAAGTTACCATCGACGTCGCAGAATAGCGGGATAACGGTACAGCCGAGGGCTTCGATCAGTTGCGGGGCGATGACCCCTGCTGCGCCGTTGCCGCAATCAACCACTACTTTGAGGGGCTTGGCGAGGGCGATGTCGTCGCGAATCTGCTTGAAATAGCGATCCAGGACATCAACTTGCTCAACGCTGCCAACACCGCTGGTGAGGTTATTGGTGTCGATACGGGTTTTCAGCGCCAGAATTTGCTCATTGGCCAGAGTATCCCCGGCGATCACAATCTTGAAACCGTTGTAATCAGGTGGATTGTGGCTGCCAGTCAGCATCACTGCGGATTTACCGCTGAGGATATTGGCGGCGTAATACACCACAGGCGTTGGCACCATGCCGACATCGCTCACCGTACAGCCGCTGTCGACCAAGCCTTGAATCAACTGCTCGACCAATTCAGGGCCAGACAGACGGCCATCACGGCCTACCGCGACATCTGGCTCGCCCTTGGCGAGGCTTTCAGAGCCAACCGCGCGGCCAACCCAATAAGCGGTTTCTGCGGTGAGGGTGCGACCGACAACGCCACGGATGTCATAGGCGCGGAAGATATCAGCAGGAAGTTTAGGTGCGGCTTGGGAAGTGCTCATAAAAGGTGACTGCTCCAATCCCAGGAGATCCTGGTCTTCATCGAGAATGTCGATATCGAGAATATCGGTGTCTTGAAATAGCGGGTCGACAAATGTTGCCGGGTTTTCTGCCGCACTTTTGGCCTTCTCAGGCTTGCCGGGCATTGCAGCCGCAACCTTATCAGTTGCACTGCTTTCAGCACGGCGTGGCATTCTGGCCAATGTTTTTGCCAGATTATTCAGGGCTGGCAGGCTCAGGCTAAAGGCTTTGACGCTTTTGCCCGCCGAGAGTTCTTTGACCAGTTGCTCGAGCTGGTCAATATCGCCTTCAAGGTGGTTGTTAAAGCTGCGATGAACCAGGTAAAAACCGATCAAGGCCCCGGCGAGTGCCAATAGCCCAGCCAGCGCCAGGAGCAGCGGAGAGAATGCTGCGCCGTTAAGTGCGGGGCCTGGGGTGAAGCTCAGTTTCCAGTTGGGATTACCACTATTGAGCTGTTGTGGGTTGCCCTGCGCCGTGCCGTGTTGAGCCAATACTTGTGCGCCAGCCGTACCAAATTGCTGGCTGAGTTGGATTGCTCCGACCTCAGCAGGCAGTGGCGGCAGGCTGGCCAGCAAGCGGTTCAGGTCAAACGCTAGCAGCAGCGTGCCTTGCACCGGCTGATCTTTGCCTGGGCGCAAGGGGGCAACGCTGTAAGCCAGCCACTGCTGCCCAACCTTGTAGGCTTCAACGGCGGGTGTCTGGCCATTTTCTACCCGGCGCAATAAGTCCAGTGCAGCAAAGTTCATCGGCGCGGTGCGGCCCATGTCTTGTACCGCTTGGCCGCGCAAATTGATTTGCGCATCGGTTACGCCGTTCCAGTAACTCAATGAACGTTCAGTTGCCCGTACCTGGGTAATATCCGCACTTTGCAGCGCCGCCAAGAGCGCTGGGTTTTGTGCTGCCGCCTGGGTGTCGGCGGCAAGTTGCTTCAAGGCTTGTTGCAGCGCTGTCGCCTGGCTTTCGCCCCAAGCCTTGCTCAACGCTTGCTGTTGCTGTTGTTGGGCGCTGCTGAGCATGCCGAACCAGAGCACGCACCCAGCCAGAACTAAGCCGATGACGGTGGCCACCAAGCCGGGTTTAAGTGCTTCTAGTGTGTTTTGCTTATTGCTCGATGCCTTGGCCGCCGCCTGTTTGATCATCTCATTGGACAACTCGTCCTTGGCGGCGCGTTTGAACAACTTCATCGAACATCTCCCTGACCCGTTATTCTTAGTATTAGCACCTACCTGCGTTACAAAATCGCGCGGGTAGGTTCAAGGTAGTGCAAAAAAAGCTGCAGCACTGCCGCTTAGTTGGTCCCCGAGTGACCAAAGCCGCCGGCCCCACGCTGGCTTTCATCAAAATCTTCAACCATCTCGAAATGTGCTTGCACAACCGGTACCAGAACCAATTGTGCAATGCGCTCGCCAATGCTGATGGTGAAAGCGCTTTGGCCGCGGTTCCAGCAAGAGACCATCAGTTCGCCTTGGTAGTCCGAGTCGATCAGTCCAACCAGATTGCCAAGCACGATGCCGTGCTTATGGCCGAGCCCTGAGCGCGGCAAAATCATTGCAGCCAGACCTGGGTCGCCAATGTAGATCGACAATCCAGTTGGAATCAGTACGGTCTGGCCAGGCTCAAGGGTCAGCTCTTGCTTGAGCATTGCGCGCAGGTCAAGGCCTGCGGAGCCAGGGGTGGCGTACTGTGGCAATGGAAATTCGTTGCCCAGGCGTGGGTCTAGGATCTTGGCTTGTAAGGCGTGCATGTCAGGTTTGGTTATCCATCAATAAAGTTCAGGTGCGATTCATGCGTTGAGCGATGACATCGATCAATTGGCGGGCAATTTTACCCTTGCTGGTTTGAGCGAAGCTGCTTTGCTGCAATTCACGGTCAATGATGGTGATTGCGTTCTCTTCACTATTGAAGCCGATAGTGGGGTTGGCCACATCATTGGCGACGATAAGGTCGAGGTTTTTATCTTTGAGCTTGCGTGACGCGTATTCCAGCAGGTTTTCGGTTTCTGCGGCAAAGCCGACACTGAATGGCCGGTCTTCACGGGTCGCCAGAGTGGCGAGGATGTCCGGGTTGCGGACCATCTGCAGCAGCATGCCTTCGCCGCTGGTAGGGTCTTTTTTCAGCTTATGCTGGGCAATCACCTCAGGGCGGTAGTCGGCGACAGCTGCGGCGGCAATCAAGAGGTCGCAAGGCATTGCCGCCTCACAGGCCGCCAGCATGTCCCGAGCGCTGACCACATCAATACGGGTAACGCGCTCTGGCGTGGGTAGATGCACAGGTCCGCTGATCAGGGTGACTTTAGCGCCAGCCTCCGCTGCCGCTTCGGCAAGTGCAAAACCCATTTTCCCCGAGCTATGGTTGGTGATGTAGCGCACCGGATCGATATTTTCTTGGGTTGGGCCTGCGGTAATCAGTACATGTACGCCGCTCAGGCTTTTGCGTTCAAAGCAGTCAGCAGCCAGTTGGGCGAGGTCGTCAGCTTCCAGCATGCGCCCCAAGCCCACGTCACCACAGGCTTGGCTGCCGGATGCCGGGCCAAATATAAGCAAGCCGCGCTGGCTGAGAATCTGTGCGTTAGCCTGAGTGGCTGGATCGCGCCACATGGCTTGGTTCATCGCAGGGGCCAAGGCAACTGGCGCGTCGGTGGCCAGCACCAGTGTCGTCAGCAGGTCGTTGGCAACACCTTGGGCGAGGCGCGCCATCAGATCGGCCGTGGCGGGTGCGATCAGGACCAAGTCTGCCCAGCGTGCCAGCTCGATATGGCCCATGGCGGCCTCGGCGGCTGGGTCGAGTAGTTCTTGGTGAACAGGGTTGCCGGAAAGCGCCTGTAAGGTCAGAGGAGTAATAAATTCGCGGCCACCGTGGGTCATAACCACACGGACTTCGGCGCCTTGATCCTTCAGTCGGCGTACCAGTTCTGCGCTTTTATAGGCTGCAATACCGCCGCCCACGCCAAGAATGATGCGTTTCCGATAAAGACGCTGCATAGGCCTGCCTTGCTCAAGGTGAATGTACGACGCGGTGATGACGCCTCCCCAGGCCGGTCACCACGAAAAAAGGTAGGCTACGATAGCACAGAGGCAGCTACGGAACAGCGGCCTTGAGCCCGCTTGCGCAGCTTTCAAGCATGACAGGGAGGTGTGGGTATGAGCATTCGCGATTGGCCGGCAGCGGAACGCCCGCGAGAAAAGCTATTGGCCAGCGGGGCTGAAGCCCTGACGGACGCCGAATTACTGGCGATATTCCTGCGAACAGGGGTCGCTGGGCGCAGCGCGGTGGATCTGGCGCGTCACCTGTTGGTCGATTTTGGCAGCTTGCGTTGTCTATTGCAGGCCGATCTTGCGGCGTTTAGCCAGCACCTAGGCTTAGGCCCGGCCAAGTTTGCGCAATTGCAGGCTGTATTGGAAATGGGTCGCCGACACTTGGCTGAAGAGTTGCACCGAGACTGCGCGCTGGAAAGCCCCAAAGCGGTTCGCGATTATTTAAAAGCCGTGTTGCGCCATGAGCCGCATGAGGTGTTCGGTTGTTTATTTCTGGATGCCAAACACCGGGTGTTGGCCTACGAGTCGCTGTTTAGCGGGTCAATCGACAGCGCCAGTGTTTATCCCAGGCAAGTGGTTAAGCGTGCGCTGGCGCACAACGCGGCAGCACTTATTTTGGCGCACAATCATCCCTCTGGGGTCGCCGAGCCGAGTCAGGCCGATAAGGTGCTGACCCAGCGATTGAAGGCTGCGCTGGAGCTGGTTGAGGTGCGTGTGCTGGATCACTTCATCGTCGGCGAGGGCGAGCCGTTGTCGATGGCGGAATATGGCTGGATGTAGCCGAGCTGCTGAGCAGGCACTGGGTCTTGTGCCTGCTCAGCATTGCGCTTATTTGCTGACACTGACCTTGGAGAAATCCTGGCGGCCAAACGGGCTGACCTTATAACCGCTAACCGTGCTACGCGTCAGGGCGGTGGCAGTTGGGTGTGCCAGCGGCACCCACAGCGCCTGCTGCTCAATAATGGCTTGGGCCTTGTGGTAGATCTCGCTGCGTGCAGCTTGATCACTCACGGTTTTGCCGTCGCTGATCAGTTTATCCAGTTGCGGGTCGCAGTAGCGCGCAAAATTCAGCCCCGACTCAACGGAGGCGCAGGAAAACTGCGGCGTCAGGAAGTTATCCGGGTCGCCATTGTCGCCGGCCCAGCCCATAAACAGCAGGTCGTGCTCGCCCGCTTTGGCGCGGCGGATCAGCTCGCCCCACTCAATCACTTTGATTTCTGCAGTGATGCCAATTTTGGCCAGATCAGCTTGCAACAGCTGTGCGCCCAGTTTGGGGTTTGGATTGAGCAGGCTGCCGCTTGGGCGGGTCCAGATCGTGGTTTTGAAACCATCAGCAAGGCCGGCTGCTTTGAGCTTGGCTTTTGCTTGTTCTGGGTCATAGGCATAGCCGGGCAGGTCTTTGGCGTAGCTCCAGGTGTTGGGTGGATACACCCCATTGGCCGCTTCAGCGCTGTCTTCAAACACGGCCTTGAGGTACGTGGCTTTATCGAAAGCCAGATTTATCGCCTGGCGTACTTCCGGCTTGTCCAGCGGTGGGTGCTGGCTGTTGATGCCGATAAAGGCGGTCATAAAGGCGTTGGTCTTGACCACTTTCAGGGCGGGGTCTTTGACTGCAACTGTGACATCAACCGGTTTTGGCGACAGGGTGATCTGGCACTCGTTATTACGCAGTTTTTGCAGGCGTACGTTGGCGTCCGGGGTGATGGCGAAGATCAACTTGTCGACCTCGGGCTTACCTGCGAAGTAGTCCGGGTTGGCGCTGTAGCGGATCACCGCGTCTTTCTGGAAGCGCTTGAAGACAAAGGGGCCGGTGCCGATCGGCTGGCTGTTAAGGTTGTTCTGTTTGCCCGCTTTAAGCAGTTGGTCAGCATATTCGGCTGAGTAAATGGAGGCGAAGCCCATGCTCAACGTTGCTAAAAAGGTCGCATTTGGTTGATTGAGATTGAAGCGCACAGTATTGGCGTCAGGTGCTTCAATGTTTTTGATCAGGCCGGGTAGCTGCATCGATTGCGCGTGCGGGTAGCCACTCTGGGCGAATGCATGCCAAGGGTGCTTGGGGTCAAGCATGCGCTCAAAGCTAAACACCACGTCGTCAGCATTCATGCTGCGGCTGGGCTTGAAGTAGTCTGTGCTATGAAAGCTGACATCGGGGCGCAGTTTGAAGGTATAACTAAGGCCATCGTCGCTGACTGTCCAGCTCTGGGCTAGGCTGGGAACGACTTTGCCGCTGTCGGCATCAAAGTCTACGAGGCGGTTCATTAGTACATCTGCTGAGGCGTTGGTGGTGGTCAGCGAGTTGTATTGCACGACGTCAAAACCATCGGGGCTGGCTTCAGTGCATACGCTTAGCGTCGATGCGTGCGCTAACACTGGGCTTAGCAGCGGTAATAAAAATAGCGATAACACTTTACGGCGCATGGGCATATTCCTTGACTGTGGCGTGTCGCGCATCCATCGGCGCGTAGCAATGACTTACCCTAGTTCATAATGCTGCTGTAAAACAATCAGTCTTGGCGACGAGCGGTAAATCGTCATTAAGCCCCACAGCGCAAGCCTAACGCGGTAGAATGCGGGGTTCAGCGTTGTAGCAGAAAGTACGTTTAGTGTTGTTGTACGATAGCCTTTCTGGTATAAAGCAGCGCTCTTTTCTAGGGGCCCGGTTGTTGCGCTATTTGGTGTGGCCGGTAAGACCCTCGAGAAACGCGGCGCATTGCGCCATTGGACACTGAATTTAAGCGGCCAACCCATGCCGGGTTGGGCATGTGGTTTTAGAGGGCTGAGGCATGTCAAGAGTCTGTCAAGTTACCGGTAAGGGTCCGGTAACCGGGAACAATGTTTCCCACGCACACAACAAAACCCGTCGTCGTTTCCTGCCAAACCTGCAGCATCACCGCTTCTGGGTTGAGTCTGAGAATCGCTTTGTACGTCTGCGCGTATCTGCCAAAGGCATGCGTTGCATCGACAAGCGTGGTATTGATGTAGTGTTGTCCGAGCTTCGTGCTCGTGGCGAAAAGGTTTAAGGAGCTAAATCATGCGTGAATTGATCCGTTTGGTGTCGAGCGCCGGTACTGGCCACTTCTACACCACCGACAAGAACAAACGCACTACTCCGGACAAAATCGAAATTAAAAAATTCGATCCGGTTGTGCGCAAGCACGTGATCTACAAGGAAGGCAAGATCAAGTAATTGATCAAGCATCCTTGCAGCACAAGCTTGTTGAAAAAGCCCGCTATTATGGCGGGCTTTTTCTTGCCCCGAGTTTTGTTTAGGCCGGCCTCGGGCGTTGGACAATAAAAAACCGCACGTAGCGGTTTTTTGCATTGTGATTCGCTGCGCTGGGCGTTACTCGCCCGCTTGCTCGAAGATCACATAAACCTTGCGGCAGGCTTCGAGCACTTCCCAGGTGCCGGAGAAACCTGCCGGGATGACGAAACGGTCTCCTGCGCGCAAGGTTTTCGCATTGCCATCTTGGTCACGTAGGACTGAAACACCTTGCAGGATTTCGCAGTATTCGTGCTCGCTGTAATTGACAGTCCACTGGCCGACGGCACCTTCCCAGATACCTGTGTTGAACTGACCGCAAGGGCTGGCGTAGTGATTACGTACGCTTTGCGCAGGGTCGCCCTTGAGGATTTTTTCAGGGGCTGGGTGATAGTTTTCTAAGGGGGTGTTGGCTTGGGCGAAGTCGACAATCTGCTCAATTTTCATCTTTGGCATCTCTGCGTATTGGCTTGTTGTGCGTGTCAGGCGCGGCGAACGCCGGGAGAAGAGTCTATGTTTAATAAAACGAACATGACAAGGCCGTTTACGGCTAATTTGTCAAATATATTGAAAATGTAGAGCCCTCTGGTTTAGTGTTGCGGGCAGGATATGGCCGTTGTTGGCCTCGCAGAATTATTGACAGTGCGCGCACAAAATGTGCGGCACTCTTTACCGATAGAGGATGCTTGCATGACTAGCCTGACTCGCGCCGACTGGGAACAGCGCGCCAAGACGTTGAAGATTGAGACTCGTGCGTTTGTACATGGTGAGTACTGCTCGTCCGAGTCGGGTGAAACCTTTGAATGCATCAGTCCAGTAGACGGCCGCTTGCTGGGCAACGTTGCCAGCTGCGACCTTGCTGATGCCGAACGCGCTGTACGTGATGCGCGCGCCACCTTTAATTCGGGTGTGTGGTCGCGCATGGCCCCAGCCAAGCGTAAGAAGATCATGATTCGCTTCGCTGATCTGATCCAGGCGAATGCTGAAGAGCTGGCGCTGCTGGAAACCCTCGACATGGGCAAGCCAATCAGCGATTCGCTTAATATCGACATGTCGGCTGCAGCCGGTGCGATTCGCTGGAATGGCGAAGCCATCGACAAGATTTATGATGAAGTTGCGGCTACGGCGCACAACGAGCTGGGTCTGGTGACTCGCGAGCCAATTGGTGTTGTAGCGGCTATCGTGCCGTGGAACTTCCCATTGCTGATGAGCTGCTGGAAGCTTGGCCCAGCGTTGGCTACGGGTAACTCGATCATCCTCAAACCGTCTGAAAAGTCACCGCTGACCGGCATTCGTGTTGCGCAACTGGCTGTTGAGGCCGGTATTCCGGCGGGCGTATTCAACGTACTGCCAGGTTTTGGCCACACTGTGGGCAAGGCGCTGGCCCTGCATATGGACGTCGACACACTGGTGTTTACCGGTTCGACCAAGATCGCCAAGCAGCTGATGATTTACGCTGGCGAGTCGAACATGAAGCGCGTTTGGCTGGAAGCGGGCGGCAAGAGCCCGAACATCGTCTTCGCTGATGCCCCGGATCTGCAAGCGGCTGCTGAGTCGGCTGCTGGCGCAATCGCGTTCAACCAAGGTGAAGTGTGCACCGCAGGCTCACGTTTGCTGGTTGAGCGTTCGATCAAAGATCAATTCTTGCCGCTGGTGGTTGAAGCCATCAAGGGCTGGAAGGCAGGCAACCCACTGGACCCGGAAACCAATGTGGGTGCACTGGTTGATACCCAGCAAATGAACAACGTGCTGCGTTACATCGATGCCGGCCATAAAGACGGTGCCAAGTTGGTTGCCGGTGGTAAGCGAGTGATGGAAGAGTCGGGTGGCACCTACGTTGAGCCGACCATCTTCGATGGTGTGAACAACGCAATGACTATCGCCCAAGAGGAAATCTTTGGTCCAGTGCTGTCGGTTATCGCCTTTGATGATGCCGAGGAGGCGATTGCTATCGCCAACGACACTATCTACGGCCTGGCCGCAGCCGTGTGGACCAGCAATCTGTCTAAGGCCCACCTGACGGCCAAGGCGCTGCGCGCCGGTAGCGTTTGGGTTAACCAGTACGATGGCGGTGATATGACTGCGCCATTCGGTGGTTTCAAACAGTCGGGTAATGGTCGCGACAAGTCGCTGCACGCATTCGACAAGTACACCGAACTGAAAGCTACTTGGATCAAGTTATAAGCTGACGCAGGGCGTTCGCGCACTGCTTAAGGTCCGTCCTTTATCTAAGGGCCGGCTCGGATGAGCCAAACCTGCGGCCGGGTTTCCCAGAGACGTTTTTGCTCTGGGAGCCTGGCCGTTTTGCTTTTTGCCGCGCAAACAAGATAAAAACAGGGAGTTTGGTAATGCGTTGGGGTACCTATTTCGCCGTTTCCATGGCGGTGATCAGCATCGGCTTGGCGCTGGGTGTCACTATGCCATTGGTGTCGCTGCGTCTTGAAAGCTGGGGTTATGGAACATTCGCCATTGGTGTAATGGCTGCCACTCCGGCTGTGGGCGTACTGCTGGGTGCTTCACTTGCTGGGCGTCTCGCAGGGCGACTGGGTACCACGGTGTTAATGCAGACCTGTCTACTGGTCGGTGCGCTTTCGGTGGCAATGCTGGCCTTGGTGCAAAGTTATGCTGTTTGGGTGGTGCTGAGGTTACTGCTGGGTGTGGCACTGACCATGGTGTTTATTCTCGGCGAAAGCTGGATTAATCAGCTTGCAGTGGAAAAGTGGCGTGGACGTCTCGTTGCGCTTTATGGCACGGGTTACGCGCTGAGTCAGTTATCCGGGCCTTTGTTGTTGCATGCGCTGGGCACCGATGGGGGTCGAGCATTTTGGACGGGTACCGGGCTGTTGATAGGCGGTTCGCTCATTTTGCTGGGGCGCACCGGGGCACCCAAGGTTGATGGCCATAGTGCTTCGTCAAAGGGTTTGTCGGTGTTTTGTCGCAAGATGCCAGCGATTGCTTGGGCGGTCGCGCTATTCGCTGCTTTTGAATCGATGATGCTGACGCTATTGCCGATTTACAGTTTGCGACAGGGCTTCACTCAGGACGTTGCGCTGTTCATGGTCAGCGTGGTGGTGGTCGGTGACGCCGCTTTGCAGCTTCCCATTGGCTGGCTGGCGGACATGATGTCACGGCGCAACTTGTTCCGTGGTTGCGGTGTGGTGTTGCTGTGCTCAAGTCTGGGGATTCCGCTGTTGCTGCATACGCCTGCGATCTGGCCGGTGCTAGTGCTGTTTGGTGCCAGTGCGGGCGGTTTATTTACCCTGTCGCTGATTCAGATTGGCGAGCGCTACCGTGACGATGAATTGGTGCGCGCCAACGCGCATGTTTCGCAGTTGTGGGGCATTGGCTGCCTGCTTGGGCCATTGCTCACGGGGGCAGCCAGCCAGTGGGTCAGCGGCCACGCCTTGCCAATGCTGATGGCCCTCGGGGCGGCAGGCTTCGTGGTGCTGGCCTGGCGTCCAGAGCCGCAGGAACTCGCCGTCACGCCCTGAGGTGCGAGTGCCGAGCCGCACTAAGTGGGCGTGCTAAGCAACCGCGCAACGGTTTCGCCAACCGTGCGTACTGCATTTTCAATCTCGGCACTGGCTTTGCTGGCGTAATTCAGGCGCAGGCAATTACGGTACTTGCCCGTGGCTGAGAAGATGCTGCCTGGCGCAATCTGGATCGCGTGAGGCAGCAGGGCGCGGTTAAGGCTTTGGCTGTCGAATTGGCGGTCAAGCTCGATCCACAACATAAAGCCGCCCTCGGGGCGACTCACGCGCGTACCCGGTGGGAAGTAGCGGCTCACCCAATCCGTCATCAGATCACGATTTCGCGCATATTGGCTGCGCATGCGGCGCAGATGAGGCTCGTAATGGCCTGCGCTTATGTATTCAGCCAAGGCCAGTTGTGGCAGTTGTGCAGCCATGCCGGTGCCGATGTATTTCAGGTGGAGAATTTTCTGTAGGTAACGACCGGGCGCGATCCAGCCGATACGCAGGCCTGGGGCAAGGGTTTTAGAGAACGAACTGCAAAGCAGCACCCGGCCGTCTTCGTCGTAGGACTTGATTGTGCGTGGGCGTGGGTAGCTGTAAGCCAGCTCACCGTAAACGTCATCCTCAATTATCGCGACGTCATAACGCTGGGCAAGAGCGATGAGCGCGCGTTTGTTGGCCTCCGGCATGATGTATCCGAGCGGGTTGTTGCAGGTCGGGGTCAGCTGGATAGCCTTGATGGGCCATTGCTCAAGCGCCAACTCCAGTGCTTCAAGGTTGATGCCGGTGAGTGGGTCTGTGGGCAACTCCAGTGCCTTCATGCCAAAGCCTTTGAGTGCCTGCATCACGCCATGAAAGCTGGGTGAGTCGACGGCAACTACATCGCCAGGTTTGCAGGTCGCGCAGATCGCTGTGGATAACGCCTCGTGGCAACCCGTGGTGGTGACGATGTCTTGTGCGGGGATCTGGCAGCCGGAGTCCAGCATCAACCGCGAAATTTGTTCGCGCAGGGCCGGGTCGCCATTGATGCAGCCATAACTCAGCTCTTGCACGCTCTGGCGGCGACTCAGTCGCGACATCGAACGCAGCAGCGGTTTTAGCGTCGGGCTGCTGATGTCAGGCATGCCGCGACCCAATTGCAGGATTTTGCTACCGGGAGCAATGCTGATCAGCTCAAACACGTTGTCCCACTGTGAAACGTCAAGAGGGCGCTGTGCAGCACGGTTGACGATGGGTAGCTCAGGTTTTTTGCGGCTTGGCGGTACGAAGTAGCCTGATTTTGGGCGCGGCGTCGCCATGCCCTGATCTTCTAGGTGGCGATATGCCTGCTGTACGGTGCTCAGGCTGACGCCATGTTCACTGCTCAATGCGCGCACCGAAGGCAAGCGGTCGCCGGGTCGATACAGGCCTTGTTCGATACGTAAGCTGATCATGCTGGCGAGATCAATATAAAGGGACATAGGTACTCTCGCTGGGCGTGGGTCGGTGTCGATTGGTGAGTTAAAACCAGTACAGTTGCCGGTGAATTTTATAATTCAGTGGCCAGTTTGGGTTATCTGTATGGATTTAATATGCATTTTTTGAGTCTGTCATGCTCTTTTCGTTCACGTCATTATTTGCTCTCGAAATGATTAATCTTCAGGAGCAAGGAGATGAATGGTTTAAGCGATGTGCGGTTGACTCTCGGTCAGCAAGAGCTGCAAGACACTGCATTGCAGCGCCCTTTAGCTGATGCTGTGTATGGTCCGCCAGCGTCACGCTGGACGCTGCTGTTGCGCCGAATGACGACCCGACGGGCATTATTGAAGCTTAATGATCAGCAGTTGGCTGATATTGGGTTGACTCGGGCCCAGGCTCATCGCGAAGCTAATTTGCCGTTTTGGAAGCTCTGAACTCGCAGTCAGGAGGCATGCAGCATGAATATCGCAATTTTGACTTTCCAAGGTTTTAACGAGCTGGATTCTTTCATTGCTGCAGGTCTGTTGAATCGAATGAAAGGCCAGGGTTGGAACGTGCAGATTACTTGCCCCGAGGATCATGTGACGTCAATGAATGGGGTGACTATTGCCGCGCAACAACCTTTGGAGTTTGCCAACACTGCCGATGTAGTGCTGGTGGGCAGTGGTATCTACACCCGCGATATTGCCAAGGATAGAGCCCTACTTGGTCGGCTCAATTTGGATCCGGCAAGGCAGTTGGTGTGCGCACAGTGTTCAGGCACGTTGTTGCTGTCTGTATTGGGTATATTGAATGGTCTGCCAGCCTGCACTGATTTAACCACCAAGCCTTGGGTGGTGGAGGCGGGGGTTGAAGTACTGAATCAGCCATTTTTTGCCGAGGGCAATGTCGCCACGGCGGGTGGCTGTATGGCTTCGCAGTATCTGGCGACCTGGATTATCGCCAAGTTGGCAGGCACAGATGCCGCAGCAGCGGCTGTTCATTATGTTGCGCCGGTGGGCGAAAAAGACGACGCGGTTGCCCATAGCCTTTCAGTCGTTCAGCCCTATATTGAGCAGCAAGCGCTCATTTAGGCCAAAAATTGCGGGGTGATCGTTACGAGAACCTCGCGGATGCAGGTTTAGAGAACCTCTTTCATGCGGTGCCAGAGCATTCCCAGTGCGAGCAAGGGGGAGCGTAGATATTTCCCGCCTGGGAAAGTCATGTGTGGCACTTTGTCGAACAGGTCAAACCCTGTGCTGGATTGTCCGGCAATTGCTTCAGCAAGCAACTTGCCCGCTAAGTGGGTCGCGTTAACCCCATGGCCGGAATAGGCTTGAGCATAAAACACATTGTTCTGGCCTTTGAGGCGGCCAATTTGTGGCAGGCGGTTAGCGCCAATGCCAATCATGCCGCCCCATTGGAAGTCGATTTTGGTGTCTTTGAGGTGCGGGAATACTTCCAGCATTTTAGGTCGCATATAGCCGCTGATATCTTCAGGATCACGGCCTGAATAGTGGCAAGCACCGCCAAACAGTAAGCGGTTGTCTGCAGAGAGGCGGTAATAATCCAGTGCCACGCGCTGATCACACAGCGCCATGTTCTGCGGAATGATTGCGTGTGCCTGTTCGGCACTCAATGGCTCTGTGGCAATGATGTAGCTGCCTGCCGGAAGCACTTTGCCGCCAAGGTTGCTGTTCAACTCGCCAAGATATGCGTTGCACGCCAATACCAGGTTGCTGGCACGAACGACACCTTGCGCCGTATGCACCTTTACCTCGGCACCATACTCGATGCGGGTGACAGCTGAATCTTCAAAGATCTGCACGCCCAAGGTCTGGGCTGCAGCCGCTTCACCCAAGGCGAGGTTGAGTGGGTGCAGGTGACCGGAACCCATATCGATCAAGCCGCCAACATAACGGTCGGAACCGACCACTTCGCGCATTTCGTTCGATTGCAATAAACGCAGTTCATGCCGGTAGCCAAGGCTTTTGAGCTCTTGCGCATCTTCAATGAAGCCATCGAGGTCCCGTGGCTTGTTGGCCAGGTCGCAATAGCCCCACGTCAGGTCGCAGTCAATATTGAACTGCTCAACGCGCTTACGCACAATTTCAACGGCTTCCAAGCCCATCAGTTTCAGTTCGCGCACACCCTCGGCACCAATCACCGATTCAAACTGTTCGACGCCGTGGCCGACGCCGCGGATTAACTGGCCGCCATTGCGGCCACTCGCACCCCAGCCCACCTTGCGGGCTTCGAGCAGTACGACGCTAAGGCCTTTTTGTGCCAGTTCAATTGCTGTGTTCAGGCCCGAGAAACCACCACCGACAATGCACACATCAGCGCTCAGCTCACCCCCCAAAGGTTGGAACGCAATCGCGCGATTAGCGCTGGCGGCGTAGTAGGAGGCTGCATGCTTGTTAGTGTGAACCGGTTGGTGAACGCGGGCGTTCATGTGCGAAATCCTGTTTATTGTGTTTGGAAAATTTTACGAAGAATAAGCGCCAACTTCCTTGATCGCCAAGCGCCATACACAAAAAATGATAATTGATTTGCTAACCCAGGGTTATTCAGCGCTAAACAGTTACCATGAGTGACCCAACGCCGAGGCACGTTATGAGTTGTACCAGCCGTAAAATTGACCACCTGCGCCTGCATATTCCGCGCTTTGACTGTATTCCCGGCTGTCATGACTGCTGCGGGCCGGTAACCGCCTCATCTGAAGAAATGTCGCGCCTGCCGCACAAGAGTGATGCTGAGCATGAAGCGGCTCTGGATGAGCTGAACTGTGTACACCTGGGGCCACAAGGCTGCCAAGTGTACGACCAGCGTCCGTTGATTTGCCGACTGTTCGGCACCACGCCGCGCTTGCCGTGCCCCCACGGGCGTGGCCCACAAGAGCCGATAGACCCTCAGGTTGAGCGACAGGTGCATAACTTGATCGCAACCACACGCCAGGTGTTGGTTTAGTCGGGTTATTCGGGAATCGGCAAGGTGAGGCTTTCCTTGACCTCTTCCATGACGATATAGCTCTTGGATTCGCGAACGTGCGGCAGCTTGAGGAGGATGTCCCCCAATAACTTGCGGTACGACGCCATCTCATTAATCCGTGCTTTAACCAGGTAATCGAAGTCCCCCGACACTAGATGGCACTCCAAGACGTGCGGCAGCTTGAGCACCGCGCGGCGAAACTCCTCGAAGGTGTCACCCGACTTGTAGTCCAGGCTGATCTCGACAAACACCAGCAGACTGGCCTTGAGGTTTTGCGGGTTCAGGCGCGCATGGTAGCCCATGATGATGCCTTCACGTTCAAGTCGCCGTACCCGCTCGGTGCAGGGCGTGGTCGATAGACCCACTCGTTCGCCGAGCTCGGTAAAGGAGATACGCCCATCCTCTTGCAGGATGCGCAGGATGTTGCGGTCAATCTTGTCTAGATCGCGGCGGGATTGATGCTGAGTGCGCATAAGAAATACTCCTCCGTCTAAGCGGTTTTTTCCGAGAGTTATTACTAAATATAGGCTGATGTTTAGTTAATTGCACTGCTCGATGATTCATATACTAGCCGCAACTACTCTCATGACAAAAAACGCCAGTGCATAGTCTCGGCGAGGAGAAAAATGATGCGGGTTCTGGTTCTCGGTAGCGGTGTGATTGGCACTGTCAGCGCTTATTATTTGGCACGTCAGGGTTTTGAGGTGGTCGTCGTCGATCGCCAAGATGGCCCTGCGCTGGAAACCAGTTTCGCCAACGCTGGCCAGGTTTCACCTGGCTACGCCTCTCCTTGGGCTGCACCGGGCGTTCCGCTCAAAGCCATCAAGTGGTTGTTGCAAAAGCACGCGCCACTGGCTATCAAGGCCACTGCTGACGTTGACCAGTATTTGTGGATGGCGCAGATGCTGCGCAATTGCACGGCCAGCCGCTATGCGGTGAACAAAGAGCGCATGGTGCGCTTGTCTGAATACAGCCGTGATTGCCTCGATGAATTGCGTGCCGAAACCGGCATTGCCTACGAAGGCCGCAGTCTTGGCACCACTCAGCTGTTCCGCACCCAGGCGCAACTCGATAACGCCGCTAAAGACATCGCCGTTCTCAAGCAGTCGGGCGTGCCCTATGAGTTGCTTGACCGCGATGGTATTGCGCGCGTTGAGCCAGCACTGGCAGGCGTTACCGACAAGCTGGCGGGTGCTCTTCGCTTGCCGAATGACCAAACTGGCGACTGCCAGATGTTCACCACCAAGTTGGCCGAGATGGCGCGCAACATGGGTGTTGAGTTCCGCTTTGGCCAAAATATTCAGCGTATCGAAGCGCTGGGTGACCGAATCAACGGTGTGTGGATCGACGGTAAGCTGGAAACCGCTGACCGCTACGTGCTTGCCTTGGGTAGCTTCAGCCCGCAATTGCTTAAGCCGCTTGGCATTCGTGCGCCAGTCTATCCGCTCAAAGGTTACTCACTGACCGTGCCTATCGTGAATCCGGATATGGCGCCCATGTCGACCATTCTTGATGAAACCTACAAGGTGGCGATTACCCGTTTCGACCAGCGCATTCGGGTCGGCGGTATGGCTGAAATTGCCGGTTTTGACATGACTTTGAACCCGCGCCGGCGTGAAACCTTGGAAATGATCGTGGGTGATCTTTATCCACAAGGTGGTGATCTGGCCCAGGCTGATTTCTGGACGGGCTTGCGCCCTGCGACTCCAGACGGCACGCCGATTGTTGGCGGCACCCGGTTTAGCAATCTGTTTCTGAATACCGGTCACGGTACATTGGGTTGGACCATGGCCTGTGGCTCAGGCCGTTTCCTGGCTGACACCATGGCGTCCAAGCGCCCACAGATCAGTGCTGAAGGCCTGGACATTTCTCGTTATAGCCGTTCCAAGGAAGCTGAAAAACATGGCTCTACAGCGCCTGCGCACTGAAACCCGTCACAGCGAAATAGTTATCCACAATGGCACAGTCTATCTGGCTGGCCAGTTGGCGGATGACTACAGCGGTGACGTGGTTGAGCAAACTAAACAAACCTTGGCCAATATCGATTTGATGTTGGGCGAGGCGGGCACAGACAAAAGTCAGATTTTGTCAGTGACCATTTATCTCAAAGACATGGCACGCGATTACGTTGGCCTTAACCAAGTATGGGATGCATGGGTCGAACCCGGCACTGCGCCAGCGCGCGCGGCAGTCGAAGCCACTATGTACACCCCAGATGTGTTGGTTGAGATGACCGTAATTGCTGCCCTGCCATAAATTGGCGAAGTGTCTTCAACCGTCATGTTTCACCTCCTAGCCCAGCACTGCTGGGCTTTTTTTAACCCATTCAGTCCTCTGCCAAGAAGCTCAACTTATGCGTCCAGCCCGTGCTCTGATTGATCTAAATGCTTTGCGTCATAACTACCGTTTGGCCCGCGAAATATCGGGAACCAAAGCCTTGGCCGTGGTTAAGGCCAATGCCTATGGGCATGGCGCTGTACGCTGTGCGCAGGCGCTGGCTGAGGACGTTAACGGGTTTGCGGTGGCCTGCATTGAAGAAGCCTTGGAGCTGCGCGAGGCGGGTATTGACCAGCCAATTTTGTTACTTGAAGGCTTTTTTGAAGCGCAAGAGTTGGCGTTGATTGAGCAACACCAACTTTGGTGTGTGGTGCACTCCATGTGGCAACTGGAGGCGCTTGAGCGTGCGAACATCAGTCTGCCACTGACCATTTGGCTCAAGCTGGATTCGGGCATGCACCGCGTTGGCTTGCATCCGGAAGAGTACGCCGCGGCTTACCAGCGCCTCGCAAGCTGTCCGAACGTTAACAACATTGTATTGATGAGCCACTTTGCCCGTGCGGATGAACTGAGCTGTACCGGCGTTGCCGATCAAGCCGCGGTATTCGCCCAAGCGCGTAAAGAAATCAATGTCGAGGTCAGTATGGGCAATTCGCCGGCCATACTGGGTTGGCCAGACTTACACAGCGACTGGGTGCGCCCGGGCATCATGCTGTATGGCGCGAGCCCTTTCGAGCAGGCGCATGAGATGGCCGCGAAACTGCAGCCTGTCATGACCCTTGAGTCGAAAATTATCAGTGTGCGTGAGCTGCCTGTTGGCGAACCTATTGGCTATGGCGCGCGGTTTATCACCGAGCGGCCAACGCGGGTTGGCGTGGTTGCGATGGGCTATGCCGACGGTTATCCACGGCATGCACCAACCGGTACACCAGTGATGATTGACGGCAAAATGAGCCGTTTGATTGGTCGTGTATCGATGGACATGCTCACAGTCGACCTGACTGACTTGCCGGACGCGGGGCTTGGCAGCCATGTCGAACTATGGGGAAAACAGGTGCTTGCCAGTGATGTTGCTGCACATGCAGAGACGATTCCTTATCAACTGTTCTGCAATCTGCGCCGTGTGCCACTGCTCTATCTTGAGGGTTAAAATGGTAATAGCACTGCGCTAATCATTCAGCTGGGCAATATTTAGGCACAAACTGTTGTAAATACTGAACGCTATTGCCATGATACGGCCACATTTTCCGTATCTTCCCGAGGGGGACGCAAGCATTGGACGTCGGTGTACGACTGCAATCCATCCGTAAGTTGAAAGGCCTTTCCCAGCGTGAACTCGCAAAGCGTGCGGGCGTCACTAACAGCACCATTTCGATGATTGAGAAGAACAGCGTAAGCCCCTCAATCAGTTCGTTGAAAAAGGTGTTGGCGGGTATCCCAATGTCGCTAGTGGAGTTTTTCTCCCTCGATGCCGATCAGGACAGCAACACTCAGGTCGTTTACAAAGCGAATGAGTTGATTGATATATCTGATGGGGCCGTGACCATGAAGCTGGTCGGCAAGGCTCATCCCAGCCGTGCCATTGCCTTTCTCTCAGAGACGTATCCACCAGGTGCAGATACAGGCGACGAGATGCTCAATCACGAAGGTGAGGAAGCTGGGATCTTGGTCGAAGGTCGGCTGGAACTGGTGGTCGGTACCGAAACCTACACCCTCGAAAAGGGCGATAGCTACTACTTTGAGAGCAGTAAGCCACATCGTTTTCGTAATCCCTTCGATGAGCCAGCCAAGCTTATCAGTGCGACAACCCCAGCCAACTTCTAAGTAATGGCTGAAAGGATTGCGTGGAGTTTCAGTAAATTTTCAGGGCTTGTGGTGGTTAAACTGGCGAAAATGCAGCCTTTGTAAGGCTGTTCGCATCGTTCAGTTACAGGCTTGGCTGAAGCTGCGGCATTTTGATGTGTTTCAGCTTGTTGGGCTTCTCGTTATACTTAGCGCCCGCTCGCGTAACCGTGGCCGCGGGCGAACCAAGCCACGATGAGGGTGTAAGCGTGAATATGATTAAAAAAATGCTGGTTGCTCCTGCAGCCGTGTTAGCTATCTGGGCAGCCTCTGCTCATGCAGCGACTGATGATGCTATTGCTGCACGTTTGAAACCAGTAGGTGAAGTTTGCGTTCAGGGTGAAGAGTGCAAGGGGATTGAGGTTGCAGCTTCTGCTGCAGGCGGCGGTGCCAAAACTCCGGATGACATCATTGCTGGGCATTGTGGCGCTTGCCACTCTACAGGCGTATTGGGTGCACCAAAAATCGGTGACACCGCTGCCTGGAAAAAACGTGCTGACGAGCAGGGCGGTATAGACGGCTTGCTGGCTAAGGCCATTACAGGTATCAATGCCATGCCGCCGAAAGGCACCTGTGGCGATTGCTCTGATGACGAGCTCAAAGCGACCATTGAGAAGATGTCTGGCCTGTAAGCCGGTAACTTCTAAAAACAAAAGAACCGCCTAAAGGCGGTTTTTTTGTTTTTATCCCTCGGGGCGTAATTCTGATGCGGGTATAGTCAAACCGGAGTGATCTGCAAAGCGCAAGGAGTGCTTGATGCCGCAATTGTGTTCGATTGATGACGCTGTAGAGCGAGTTCTAGAAGAGATCGAAGGGCCAATACACCTCGGTCTCCCGCTGGGGCTAGGCAAGCCCAATAGCTGGGTCAATGCGCTGTATCAGCGTTGCAAAGCGCTGCCAGAGCGCGAGCTGAATATCTACACCGCTTTGTGCTTGGGGCGTCCGCATGCGGATCAGGGTTTGCAGCAACGCTTTTTGCAGCCGTTCGTAGAGCGTGTGTTTGCGGATTATCCGGAGTTGGACTTCTTGATCGACCTGCGCCGTGGCGAGTTACCGGCCAATGTACGAGTTGAACAGTTCTTTATGCAGCCTGGCAGCTTGCTGCACAGCGACGTGGCCCAGCAAAACTATGTCAGCAGCAACTACAGCCATGCCGCCCGCGATATCAATGCGCGGGGTCTCAATGTCCTCGCTCAACTCGTCGCCAGTGATCCGCAACGGCCTGAGCACTTCAGTCTGAGCTGCAACCCGGATATCACCCTTGATATCTTGCCGATGCTGGATAAGCGTCGGGCCAACGGCGAGAAAATCCTTTATCTGGCTCAGGTCCACAGCGCGCTGCCGTATATGGCGGGTGATGCCGAGATTGCCTGTGAGCGTTTTGATATTCAGCTGCAAGCGCCTGATACAACGACCTTGTTCTCAACGCCCAATATGCCGATCAGCCTACAAGACCATTGCATTGGTCTACACGCCAGCACCTTGGTGCGTGATGGTGGCACCCTGCAAATTGGTATTGGTTCGATGGGCGATGCATTAACGGCCGCTCTATTGGCGCGTGACAGCAATAATAGCGAGTATAACGCTCTGCTTGATGCACTGAGTTGCCCAGCCGACTGGCGTCAGTGGGTGGAAAAGGTTGGCGGCACTGAGGGGTTTAGTCAGGGCCTATACGGCTGCAGTGAAATGTTCGTCAACGGCATGCTGTTACTGGCTGACGCGGGCATTATCCGTCGTGCGGTTTATCCGGATTTGCTGGTGCAGCAGTTGGCTTCTGCCGGTGCACTGGATAGCAACGGTCAGCTGCTAAGCATCCAGCTGTTGCTGGATGCGGGGCTGGCATCCAAGCTTGATGATCAAGGCTTGGCTGAGCTCCAGGCGTACGGCTTGCTTGCAGAAGGCATCAACTGGCTTGAGGGGCAGTTAAATTTACCCTGCGGACGTCAAGTGCCGGCCGATCTGGCTGACCCGCAAACCCAACAAGCCTTGACACCGTATTTGCGCCCGGCCAGCAACTCAGTGGTGGTGCATGGCGGTTTCTTTCTTGGGCCACGGTCATTCTACGACCGTTTGAACGCGCTGAGCTTCGAGCAGCGTAAGCGCTACGCCATGACCGGTATCTGCTTTATCAATGAGCTCTACGGGCAGGAAGAGTTAAAGCGTTTGCAGCGCCGGGATGCACGGTTTATCAACACGGCGTTTACCGTGACCTTGATGGGCGCTGCAGTTTCTGACCAGTTGGAAAATGGCCGCGTGCTTAGCGGTGTCGGCGGTCAATACAACTTTGTCGCTCAAGGCCATGCATTGGAGGGTGCGCGTTCGATATTGCTGCTGCGCAGTTGGCGCGAGGCTGACGGTGAGGTGCGTTCCAATATCGTCTGGGAGTATGGCCACACCACGATTCCCCGGCACTTGCGCGACATTGTTGTCAGCGAATACGGCGTCGCAGACTTACGCGGCAAGAGTGACTCACAGGTGATTGAGGCGCTGCTCAATATCAGCGATTCGCGTTTTCAGGATGAGTTAATCAGCCAGGCGCAAGAAAACGGCAAGCTGGATAAGGGTTTCCAGCTCGACAGCCGTTACAGCAATAACCTGCCCGAGCGCCTTGAGGCATTACAGGCAGAGCACAGCGGCATGTTCGATGAGTTTGCCTTGGGTTGCGACTTCACCTCAGAGGAGCGCGACCTGCTGCGTGCTCTGACGTGGCTTAAGCGCAAATTCAAGCTCTCGGAGATATTGCGTCTGGGCAAGGCAACCCTTGATGCACCTGAACCAGAGGCATTTATGCCGCATCTGCAGCGCATGGCCTTGGCTGAGCCGGACGGCTTGCGCGAAGAGTTGTATCAGCGGCTGGTGCTGGCGGGTTTGCAAGCTACGCAAACCGCTTAATCAACCGCGCACTGGATGTGCGCCGTTGATTAAACCCAAGGCTTACTCCAGGAAGCTGACTTTGCCATCTGCCAGTGAGCTGATGCGTGCCAAGGATTCAACGCGGAAACCTTGATCATCCAGCTCGCTGCGGCCAACCTGAAACGACTTTTCGATGACAACGCCAATCCCGGCGATGCTCGCGCCAGCTTGCTGAATTACATCGATCAGCGCTTTTGCTGCCCGCCCATTCGCCAGGAAGTCATCAATGACCAGTACATGGTCATCGGCCGTCAGGTGTTTAGCTGACACCGCGATGGTGCTCTCGGTCTGCTTGGTGAAGGAGTAAACCTTCGAGGTCAGCAGGTTGTCTTTGAGCGTCAACGATTGATACTTACGGGCAAAAATAACTGGAACCCCGAGCTCAAGGCCCGCCATCACTGCAGGCGCGATGCCGGAGGCTTCGATGGTGACGATCTTGGTAATGTTCTGGTCGCGAAAGCGAACCGCAAACTCATGGCCAATCTGTTGCATCAGCTTAGGGTCAATCTGATGGTTCAAAAAGGCATCGACCTTGAGTACTTGCTCTGAGAGGACAATGCCTTCTTCGCGAATTTTTTGTTTCAGCGCTTCCACGCAACAGCCCTCATATAGTGTGAAACCCCAATTTTTCAGGCAGTGTGAAAACTACTACGCTCGGCAATACTGCGTTATAAACAGGCGAAAAATGCTCATTTAGAACACCTAAACTGCGCTTTTTCGCCTGTTAAAGCCTTGTCTTGCCTTTGCTCGTGACGTTTTCACACATCCTGCTTTGCTGGGGGCTTTGTCAGTCGCTGGGCAAAAATGCCAACAACTGAGCGATAGTTAACCGTCTATTTTTTCAGCATTGCCCTTAGGTCCGCTAGTGCCGCATTGCCACGGGCTGCTTTTACTTCAACGGGAGCCTCTTCCAAGCCTTCCCATTGCAAGTCCTCTGGCGGCAATTCATCGAGAAAGCGACTAGGCGTACAGTCGATTATCTCACCGTATTGCTTGCGCTTGGCTGCGAAGGTAAAGGCCAGTGTTTCGCGCGCGCGGGTAATTCCAACGTAGGCTAAGCGACGCTCTTCTTCAATGGTGTCCGCTTCAATACTGGAGCGGTGCGGTAGAATTTCTTCTTCCATGCCGATGATAAATACATAGGGAAACTCCAAGCCTTTGGAGGCGTGCAAGGTCAGCATCTGCACGCCGTCGGCACCTTCTTCTTCCTCTTGCTGGCGTTCCAGCATGTCTCGCAATACCAGCTTGCCGATCGCGTCTTCGATGGTCATGTCGCCGTCTTCATCGCGCTCCAAGGTGTTTTTCAACGCCTCAATCAGGAACCAGACGTTGCCCATGCGCGCATCGGCGACTTTATCGTTGGACGCGTTCTGGCGTAGCCAGTTTTCGTAATCAATATCCATGACCATGCTGCGCAGCGCTGCAATGGGGTCATTTTGCGCGCATTGTTGGCGAACGCCATCCATCCAGCGAGTAAAACGCGCTAAACGGTCGGTGAATCGGCTATCCAGGTGTTCGCCAAGGCCCAATTCGCCTGCAGCCTGGTACATGCTGATTTTACGGTCGGTGGCGTAGTTGCCCAGCTTTTCAAGGGTGGCCGAACCGATCTCTCGGCGCGGTACGTTGATCACTCGTAGAAAGGCATTGTCGTCATCTGGATTGACCAGCAGACGGAAGTAAGACATCAAATCCTTAACTTCCTGCCGAGCAAAGAAGCTGGTGCCACCGCTGAGGCGGTAAGGAATCTGGTGATGCTGGAGCTTGAGCTCCATCAACTTGGCCTGATAGTTACCCCGGTAAAGAATCGCGAAATCGTTGTAGGGACGGTCAGTGCGCAAGTGCAGCGTGAGGATCTCCATCGCCACGCGTTCGCACTCGGCATCTTCATTGCGGCAGCGGATCACGCGGATCTCATCGCCGTGGCCCATTTCACTCCAGAGCTGTTTCTCGAAGGCGTGCGGGTTATTGGAAATCAGGGTGTTGGCGCACTTGAGGATGCGGCTGGTGGAGCGGTAGTTCTGCTCCAGCATGACAATCTTCAGCGAAGGGTAGTCTTCCTTGAGCAGCATCAGATTTTCTGGCCGCGCACCGCGCCACGCATAAATCGACTGGTCATCGTCACCGACCACGGTGAACTGGTTACGTGTGCCCACCAGCAGTTTCACCAGCAAATACTGGCTGGCGTTGGTGTCTTGGTATTCGTCGACCAGCAGGTAGCGAATGCGGTTTTGCCACTTTTCCAGAATGTCCGCATGTTCCTGGAACAGCTTGACCGGCATCAGGATCAAGTCATCGAAGTCGACTGCGTTATAGGCTTTTAAGGTGCGCTGGTAATGCAAGTAGACGATGGCGGCGGTTTGCTCTTTAGGGTTGCGCGACTCGGCCAGGGCTTGATCGGGCAGGATCAGGTCGTTCTTCCACGAGCCGATGTAGTTCTTAATTTCATCAATGCCATCATCGCCGGCATATTCTTTTTGCATGATGTCGCTGAGCAGGGCCTTGATGTCACCTTCATCGAAAATCGAGAAGCCCGGCTTATAACCGAGACGCGCGTATTCCTTGCGGATGATATTCATGCCCAGATTGTGGAAGGTCGACACGGTCAAGCCCCGAGCTTCGGCCCCTTTGAGCAGGGTACCGACCCGCTCTTTCATCTCGCGAGCAGCCTTGTTGGTAAAGGTCATGGCGACAATGTGCTGAGCGCGTATGCCGCAGTTCTTCACCAGATGGGCAATCTTGCGGGTGATTACGCTGGTCTTGCCGGAGCCAGCACCGGCGAGCACCAAAAGAGGGCCGCCGACGTAGTTCACGGCTTCCTGCTGCCGAGGGTTCAGTCGGGACATTACAGTTATCACATGGAGAGTGGGCGCGCATTTTAGCAGGCTCAGCGCTTTATGCCTTGACCATCTGGAAGTGTGTGTTGGTGCACGTAGTTAGACAAGGCAGGCTTGGTTATTTGACGAATTACAGTAATCTCAGATGCCATTTCATACATCGGATAGTGGCAAAAAGCCTCTTTGTATGAAATGAGCCGTTGATTAGAATCAATTGAGAGCGGCGGATAAGCCGTTAGCCTGATAAGTACGGCACTTGTCGAAGGCTCGACTTTAGAGCAGGATGCGTCAGCGCAGCAGGGATGTGCAGATTAGACGCCGATAACGGCGCATTTGGCGGAGGAACCGCCGCATCATTTTTGTTTTTGGGGAGGTTGTTTGTCTGCGTTCGTCGAGCCCTTAACGCTGATCCTGCTTGCCGAGGACTCTGCCTGGCCTGCGTTGTTGCATGAATGCCTTAAGCCTATGGATGGGGCGTACTCGCTTGTATCCGCACCCTCATGGGACATTGCGCGCAACCTATTTGCTAGCCACATTAACGCTGTATTGCTGACCACACGCAGTCACCAGCCAGCGCTTGGCGCTTGCCCATTACCGATTATTTTGTTGCTTGAGCAAGAGCCTGACGATGAACCGCAAGGCATTAACGATTGGCTGGTCCGCTCACAACTAACCCAAGACGTGTTGCGCCGCTGCCTGCGCTACGCACGTGAGCAAGGCTCGCTCAAGCACACCCTTAACCGGTTGGCCGAACAAGATGCCTTGACTGGCATTGCCAATCGCCAAGGTTTTCAGACCCTGCTTTCCGCACGTTTGGCAGCCGCCGAAAGCCGCGGCTTGGCGCTCGGTCACCTGGACTTGGATAACTTTCGCCACGTTAACGACGCTTTGGGCTTTCAGGCGGGTGATAATTTAATCCTGCAGGTGGTTGCGCGGCTTAAGTCGATTCTGCAGTCGGGCGATCAACTGGCTCGCTTAGGCAGCGATGAGTTTGCACTGCTGCTTGATACCCGGCGTGATGTGCTGCGAGCTGAGCGTTTCGCTGAGCGCTTGACCGAAGTCTTGGCCGAGCCTTACTGGGTCGATGGCGAGAGCCTGATGCTCGGCTGTAGCCTTGGGATTGCCCATGCTCGCGCCAATGCTGGGCCTGACCCTTTGATGTGGCATGCACACATTGCCATGCAACAGGCTAAGAATCATCAGGGCTGCACGTCGTACATCTATGATGAGCGGATCAATCACAATGCGCGCAGCCAAGCAGACCTCGAAAGTGAACTGCGGCGGGCACTGCGTCGCGATGAGCTGGAATTGCATTATCAGCCGCGTTTGTGCCTGAAAACCGGCTCGATTGTTGGGATCGAGGCGTTGGTGCGTTGGCGTCACGCAACCCGCGGCTTGCTCTCGCCCAATGAGTTTGTACCGCTGGCCGAAGAAAGCGGCCTAATCGTTCCACTGGGTTACTGGGTCATTTCCCGCGCGCTGCGGGACATGCAATGGTTAAGAGGGCGGGGGCTTGAGCCGCTGCACATGGCGGTCAATCTGTCCTTCCGGCAGTTCCAGGACAGCCAGCTATTGCCAACGCTCAAGCGTTTAATTGATGAGCGTGGGATTGATGCGCAGTGGCTGGAGTTTGAACTGACCGAGACCGCTATCATGCGTCGTAGCGACCATGTGCGTCAGACTATGCTGGCGCTGGGTGAGCTCGGCGTGCGCTTCTCGCTGGATGACTTTGGCACAGGGTTTTCGTCATTCGTGCACCTCAATAGCCTGCCGATCACGTTGTTGAAGATCGATAAAAGCTTTGTCGGTGGCATGTGCGATCGCGCAGAGAACCGCTTATTGGTGCGGGCAATGATCAATTTGGCGCACAACCTCAATTTGCAGGTGGTCGCCGAGGGGGTTGAAAACACCGAGCAGCTGGCAATGTTACGCCAGTTCGGGTGTGACCAAGCCCAAGGCTTTTTGATCAGCAAGGCGATTCCACTGAGTGAGCTGGCGAAGTTTCTGGTTTACGGTGTGCGGAATGTTCTGCCAGGCATTAGTCAGAAAAAATAAACAACAGGCCCTTCCGCGGCAGTCAGTGAATGCCCCCTCTTGGGCGTGATAGGAATAGGCAATCCTCGCAGATTATCCGGCATTGGTCGGCGTGGTCTGGCTTATTACCATGGTCGCCTGTCAACCGAGAGGACACGCGCATGAGCAACCCTAAAACCTTGTTTATCACGGGCATCAGTAGTGGTTTCGGCAAAGCGCTTGCAGCTGAGGCGCTGGCTGATGGACACCGGGTCGTGGGTACGGTTCGTGATGCTGCTGCACTGCATGCTTTCGAGGCGCTTTCAGCCGATGCCCACGGCGTCATCCTCGATGTCACCGACTTTGACCGGATCGACGCCGTGGTCGCTGAGGTCGAGGCGCAATATGGCCCGGTGGATGTTCTGGTGAACAACGCAGGCTACGGCCATGAGGGTATATTCGAAGAGTCGCCACTGGACGAAATGCGACACCAGTTCGACGTTAATCTGTTTGGCGCAGTAGCGGTTACCAAGGCATTTGTGCCTTACTTTCGTCAGCGCCGCAGTGGGCATATCATCAATATCACCTCCATGGGCGGCACCATCACCATGCCCGGTATCGCCTATTATTGTGCAAGCAAATTCGCACTTGAGGGCGTCTCCGATACGTTGAGCAAAGAGCTCAAGCCTTTCAATATCTTCGTCACTGCTGTAGCACCAGGCTCGTTTCGCACCGATTGGGCGGGCCGCTCGATGCAGCGCACCCCGCGCAGTATTGCCGACTACGATGAAAGCTTTGACCCGGTGCGCAAAGCGCGTGAAGAGAAAAGCGGCAAACAATTAGGCGACCCGCAAAAGGCTGCGCGAGCCATGCTGCAACTGATCGCCAGTGCCTCTCCACCCGCCCACTTGCTGCTCGGCAGCGATGCGCTGAACCTGGTGCGCGACGCGCTTGTACAGCGTCTGGGTGATATCGAACACTGGGAAACACTGGCCCGCTCTACAGATGGTTGAGCTTCGCTAGAAGGGGTTGCATATGAGTCATGGTGCATCGCGTACTCGGCGCATGGTGCAACTGATGGAGCAGTTGGCGCCGCTGGAAGGTTACAACTTGAGTCCGCTGGAAGACATACGCTTCCTGCGCTCTAATCGGCCCCTGAATCGCACGCCAGTGCTCTATGATCCAGGCATTGTCATCCTGTGCCAGGGCTGCAAGAGAGGCTACCTGGGTGACGATGTCTATGTGTACGACGCCCAGCACTATCTTGTGGTGTCCGTACCTGTGCCTTTTACCATGGAGACAGACGCCAGTGAGCTGGAGCCGATGCTTGCGGTGTATATGCGCTTGGATTTCAAGCTCGCCGGCGAGTTGATTCTGGAAATTGACGAGACATTTGGTCCTACACAGGCGCAGCCAAAAGGCATGTATTCATCGCCAATGGATGACATGTTGCGCGACTCAACACTGCGTTTTCTCGAGGCGATGAACCATCCGGTCGAGGCACAGATCCTTGGTCCATCGTTGGTGCGGGAAATCTACTACCGCATAATTGCGGGTGAGCAAGGCGGCTCGATGCGAGCGGCGTTGAGCAGGCAGGGGCATTTCGCAAAAGTGACTCGAGCCATTCGCAAGATACACAGCTGCTACCAGCAACGGCTGGATGTCGAGGCCCTGGCGCAGGAGGCCAGTATGAGTATTGCCAGTTTCCATCTGCATTTCAGAGCCGTCACCGACTCCTCGCCCATGCAATACCTGAAATCGACACGCTTGCATCAGGCTCGGTTGTTGATGCTGCGTAACGATATGTCCGCGGCATCGGCGGCCTTCGACGTGGGGTACGAAAGTCCGTCGCAGTTCAGTCGGGAATTTAAGCGTTTTTTCGGGCGCACGCCCCATGCAGAGGTCGAGTGGATGAAGGCAGCGTATGCGCTGCCTGCACCTGTCATGCCTTCTATCTACGTGTCTTCACACTAGTTTTGCCTTGCCGCTGGTATTGGCTGAAGCCCTCGTTCCATGTTGCAGTCGTTGGCCGCGATGAGCGAACGGGCTAAACCGGCTTACTGCAGGCGGCTTGCAAACTGTCTCGTTCCAGCATCCGTGCGGTTTTCCATTCAAAGCCCAGGCTCAGGCCAATCGCCGCACAGGCAAGGCCGCTGGCCAGTCCCCACCACACCCCTGCTGCCCCCCAGTTGAAGACGAATGTCAGTGTCCAGGCCATGGGTGCACCAATTAGCCAATAACAAACAAGGCCGGTGTAAAAGGTGGTTTTGGCATCTTTTAGGCCACGGATCGCGCCCATGGCGATGGTTTGAATACCATCAAACAGTTCAAACCAGGCGGCAATGGCCAACAGGCTTATGGCGAGCGCGATAATCGACTGGAACGCGGGGTCATGGCGGTCGAGAAACAAGCCAATGACCCATTGTGGTGCCAGCCAAAACAGCAAGGCGAAGCCGAGCATGCAGGTGGCACCGAACATCAGGCCCAGCCGACCACTGCGCCGCGCCTCAAGTAAGCGCCCTGCGCCATAATGCTGGCCTATCCGAAAGGTGACCGCATATGAAATGCCGACCGGTACCATAAACGCGACATACACCGATTGCAGGGCAATTTGATGCGCGGCCATCTGCGTGCTGCCCAGCGCACCCATGCACAGCGCAGCAAAGGCAAATAATCCTGACTCAACCGCATAGGTGCCGCCGATGGGTAAGCCAAGACGGATCAGCTCTTTGAGTTCTTGCCAGTCGGGCTGCCACAAGCCGCGTTGCAATGGATAGGCACCGTAGGCACTGTGGTGCATCACATGCCTGGCCAGCAGCAAGGCCATGGCACTCATCACAATCGCGGTGACCAGGCCAATACCAGCTAAACCCATGGGTGGCAGACCAAACCAGCCTTTGATCAAGGCGTAGTTGAGGATAAAGTTCGCCAGCGCGCCCCCAATACTGATGGCCATGACCGGTCCAGGCCGACCGATTGCACTGGTAAAGCCGCGCAGCGCCATAAAGGTCATGTAGCCGGGCAGGGCAAATACCACGGTCGAGAGAAAATGCATGGCGCGCTCAACGTTCTCTGGTGTTTGTTGAGCGTGTTCCAAGGCGGGTTCAAGGTTCCACAGAATAAGCCCCGCGATTAAGGCCAGGCCCCAGCCCATCCATAAGCCGTTTTGAGTCAAGCGAGTAACGCCAGCTGCATCCGCAGAACCATGACGGATGGCGACAAGGTTACCGACTGCGCCAATCGCGCCGACGCAGAAAATCGAGACAAATGAGTAGCACGCCGCGCCGAGCCCACCACCCGCCAGCTCTTCCGGGCCAAGCAGGCCCATCATTACGGTGTCGGTAAATACCATTAAAACATGCGCCAACTGGGCAGCGATAAGCGGGCCAGATAGACGCAGGATAGCCAACAGTTCAATACGGTTAGGGCTCGACATGCGCGGGTTCTTTAGAAAAGTGAGTAAGGTTTGCCTGCGCTGCCGTCAGCAAAGCGACTGCTGCGAAACGCGCTTAGATCCAGGGCAGTAGCGCCTTGTGTCAGCCATTGCGTCATCAATTGCCCAACAATCGGCCCCATGGCGAAGCCGTGACCGCAAAAGCCGGTGGCAATCAGCAAGCCGGGTATGTGGCTAGGCGCATCAAGTACGGGTATGCCATCGGGCAATACGTCGATAAATCCGGCCCAGCTTTCGATCACGCGCACCTCGTGCAATGCCGGAAAGGCTCGTGCCAGGGCTTTTTCAGCCGTGCGTATACGACTGGTCTCGGGTCTGGCGTGCGGGTCGCGCTCGCCGAGGGCGTTATTTTCGCCGCGCAGACGCAATTTTAGGTCGTGCAACAGCGCCCCGTTGAGGTGGAAGCGAAAGCTACTATGGTGCTCTGGCAGCAGCGGTAAGTACCAAGAGGCACCCCGCAAGAAGTCCAGGCTCAGGTCGATATCTGCCTGGGCTTCATCCGCAAGATTCAAGCTGCCATCCATGCGTTGCCGAATGCCAATGCCATGGCCGATAAAACTGCAGCCACCAATATCTGGAACCGCGCTAGTGCGCGATACAGTGCTGCGCAGCGCCTGCTGTGGGATCTCCAGCCCAAGCGGTGCCAGCAAGCGCCAACTGCTGGCACCTGCAGCAATCAGTACGCGTGAGGTTTTTACATAGCCGCGTTCAGTTTGTACGCCACAGATGGCACCGCCTGCCCGCTCCACTGCGGTGACGCCGCAGCCTTCGGCAAATACGACGCCTGCCTCGGCAGCGCGCAATGCATAGCCTGGGGCGACCCGACGCGGCTCTGCCTGACCGTCGCTGGCGGTGAATAATCCACCTTTTGCTGGGTTAGCCAGGCTCGGCAGCTTGGCGGCGACCTCACGACTACTGAGCAACTGGGTGTCGAGACCATGGCTGGCTGCAACATCGAGCCAGTCATGGTACTGGTTCAGATGCTGATCATTTTCGGCCAGATACATACAGCCGTCTTGTCGCCATTCCAAAGGTAACTGCAACTCATGCTCAAGCTGTTTCCACAGTTCAATCGAGGCCATCATCAAGGGCACTTCGGCCGGATCGCGCGCTTGCTGACGAACAAAGCCCCAAGCCCGGGTAGACTGCTGGCTGGCCAACCCTGCTTTGTCGCAGACCAGCACCGACAAGCCTTTCTGACGCAGATAGTACGCGCTTGCACAGCCCATAATGCCAGAGCCAGCTATGACAATATCGACTTCGCGCGGCAACGCCGCAGCGTGGCTAATAGCTGGATGGAGGGGGTAGCTGCCATGTGACATAAAAGGTGCCAGATTAAGTATTCAGGCTTTCAGTATGGGAAATTGCAGCCGCTTACTGCAAAATGAAAATACCCCTGCTTAGTATGAGTTTTAGTTATCCATGAGCCGAAAGTTAGCGCCCTTATACGCACTGCGTGCCTTTGAGGCTGCTGCGCGCCACTGCTCATTTACTCAGGCGGGCGAAGAACTTGCTATCACCCAAAGTGCGGTCAGCCGACATGTCCGTACGCTTGAGGAGTATTTCGACTGCCGTCTATTTGAGCGCAGCGGGCGTAGCCTTAAGCTGACAGAACCCGGTCGGACCTTGCTCCCCGGCTTGCGCGAGGGTTTTGATGCCCTTGAGCGATCATGTGCCCCCCTGCAGGCCGATGATGGAATATTGCGTTTAAAGGCGCCGTCGACCCTGACCATGCGTTGGTTACTCGCTCGGCTTTCGCGGTTCCGCGCGCAAAGTGATGACATCGAGGTGCAATTGACCAGCGCTTGGATGGATGTCGATAAAGTTGACTTCCTGCATGAGCCTTTCGATTGTGCCGTACTGCTGAGCAACGGAAACTTTGCCGATGACTGGGAAAGTGAATTGCTATTTGCCGAGTGGCTGATCCCCGTATGCGCCCCTGATGCTGCGCGCAACGGTGTTTGGGACTTGGCGCAACTGCAACATGCAGAGTTGTTGCATCCGACCCCGGACCGCCGCGATTGGCGTCAGTGGTTGCAGGCGATGAATCTAATTGAGCAAGTCCCCCTGCGCGGCGGCCAGGTGTTTGACACGCTGGAGTTGGGGATGGTGGCGGCTGCGCGCGGTTATGGTGTTTCAATTGGCGACCTGGTGATGGTCGCTGAGGATGTCGAACAAGAGCGTCTTGGTTTGCCTTGGCCGACAGCTGTACCGAGTGGCTTTAGCTACTACCTTGTATGGCCCAAGGCGCGGCGAAACCAAGAGCGGTTTAAACGCTTGCGTGACTACCTTGTCAGCGAAGTTTCCGCCATGCGTCTACCGCAGGTCGAATGGATTAAGTAATCGGCTAAGCAGTACTTAAGTTCTGTAACACCGGGCCGATGAAGCCGATACAGCGATGTTGACTCCGATGGTTTGGGGCGCATCAGTGTTCGTATTCTCGGAGCTTTTATGAATCCATCCCGTTCCTCGATCACTCGACAACTTGCGTTGGCCTTGGCGATTATCCTGACTGTATTGATTAGTCTCAGCACAGTATTTGCTTTGCGCTCCTTGAGTGATGCCAACGTGGCGATTCGTGAGGAGCACTTGGCCAGCGAGTCGCGCTTGATGGCCGATCAGTTGAACACGTTCAACACCAGTTTGCTTGAGAGTACCCAGCGTCTGGCAGGGCTATTCGAGAAACGCTTTGACTCGGGGATAGTCATCAAACCCGAGGAGCGAGTCGATGTGGTTGGCGTGCAGACGCCAGCGTTATATGCCGGTGATGAGCGGCTCAATAATGCCTTTGAGCGGGTCGATGAGTTTAAAAATCTCACCGCTGGCGTGGCCACGGTGTTTGTCCGTGACGGCACTGAGTTCGTGCGGGTGACCACATCGCTCACTAAGCAGGATGGCAGTCGTGCCATTGGCACTGCGCTGGATCACAACCACCCGGCTTATCAGCGCCTGTTGCAAAACCAGAGCTATGTGGGCCGGGCACTGCTGTTTGATCGCGCTTACATGACCCAGTACACGCCAGTCACTGATGGCCAGGGTCAGGTGATTGCTGTGCTGTTCGTCGGCTTTGATTACACCGATACGCAAAACAGTCAGTTTGCTGCTCTGCAGGATTTCCGTATCGGTAAGTCTGGATCCCTGGCGATTTTCGATGCAAGCGGCAAATGGCTGGTTGCCCCCTTCGCCGCCAAAAACTCGGATTCGGCGCCGGCGAAATTGATTGAGCGCGCATCAACCCCTAGCCAGGGCATGATCTGGAATGACGGCCAGCAAGATTTTTACAGCGTCACAGCCCCGTTTGCTGCTGGCGGTTGGCAAGTGGTTGCAAGCATGCCGATGGCTGAGATTCAGGCAGTGACTTGGTCCCTTGGCTGGCAATTGGCGATTGGTAGCCTGATCGCCTTGGTTTTGGCTGTTGCTGCGGTGATCTGGCTCCTGCAGCGTAAATTGCAGCCACTGGGTCAACTGGTTAAACAGGCCCAGGCGCTGGGTGCTGGCGATTTAAGTGCGCGCTCGACGATCAAGGGCAATGATGAAATCACTGACCTTGCGAGCAGCTTCAACCAAATGGGTGAGGCACTGGCGAGCATGGTCGAGCGTATTCGCAGTTCAGCTCAGGCAGTAAGCAGCCGCGCCCAAGCGCTCTCGGGGCTTTCCAGCGGTGCCTATGAGGGCATTGAGCAGCAGTCAGGCGAGATCAGCAGCATGGCAGGTGCAGTTGAGGAATTCAGCGCAACCTCCTTGGACATCGCCGACAATATGCGTCATACCGAGCGCCTCGCCAATGACAACGCCAAGCAGACCGGCATTGGGCGCAGCTCGATGGATGAAGCATCAAAGGCTCTTGAGCAAATTGCTGGCTCGCTGGACGGGACATCGACGGTTATCAATAGCCTAGGCAAGCGCTCGCAGGAGATTGGCGGCATTGTCAGCGTGATCACCTCCATTGCCGAACAAACCAATCTGCTGGCCTTGAATGCGGCAATTGAAGCTGCACGGGCCGGTGAGCAAGGCCGAGGCTTTGCTGTGGTTGCTGACGAAGTTCGCAGTCTGGCCGGGCGAACCCGCGATGCGACGACTGAAATATCGAGCATGATTGGCAGCATTCAAACCGAAACAGCCAGTGCTATCAGCACCATGGAGCAAGGTCAGTTACTGATGAGCGAAGGCTTACTGCTTAACACCCGGGTGGTTGAGGCGTTGGCGCAAATTGCTGAACAAACGCGTATGGCGGGGGATCAGTTTGCGTCAATTACCACTGCAACTTCAGAGCAAAGCAGCACCGCGACAGCCTTGAGCAGCAACTTGCAAAGTATTGCCCTGGCCAACAGCGAGCAGCATCAAGTCATCGCCAACTTGGCAGAGACTGCCCGCGAGCTCGACAGCTTGGCAGGTGAGTTGCGCAATGAAGTTGGACGCTTTCAATAATTCGGATGGTGGTATCAGTTCTGGCTATGTCCGCGGTACTGCATCGCTTCAGCCAGATGCAGGCGGCTGATGTCAGTATTGTCCTCAAGGTCGGCCAAGGTTCGTGCGACCTTGAGCACCCGATGAGCAGCGCGTAGCGATAAGGCTAAACGCTCACATGCATTCTCCAGCCAGCGCTGATCATCTTCTGGCAATGGGCAGTGCTGGCGTAGACCGGCTAGATCAAGGAAGGCATTGGCGCAGCCTTGACGCTGCATTTGCCGCCGGCGGGCGCTGGCTACATGGGCGGCGCTGATTGCGGTTTCACTGCCAGTGCTCTCTGGTACGTGCAGGGCCGTCGCCTCCCGGGCTACTGTGACTTGCAAATCAATACGATCAAGTAGCGGCCCGGATAGCTTTGCCCGATAGCGTTGTATCTGTTCACTGCTGCAGCGACAGCGTCCGCTTGGATCGCCGAGAAACCCGCATGGACAAGGGTTCATGGCTGCCACCAGTTGAAAGCGCGCAGGGAAGCGCACCTTGTCGCGGGCCCGGGCAATCACAATATGGCCACTTTCTAGAGGCTCGCGCAGTACCTCAAGCACCTTGCGGTCAAACTCAGGCAGCTCATCAAGAAACAACACCCCATGGTGGGCCAGGGTAATCTCTCCTGGCTGCGGGCGTGAGCCTCCACCGACCAAGGCCGGGCCGGATGCGCTGTGGTGCGGCGTTCGAAAAGGTCTTTGTGGCCATGCCGTTAGCGGGGTATGGCTGGCAACGGAATGAATCGCCGCCACCTCCAGCGCTTCTTGTTCATTCAAGCTTGGCAATAATCCGGGAAGGCGGCTGGCGAGTAAGGTCTTGCCGGTTCCAGGTGGTCCACTAAACAAAAGATTATGTGAACCGGCCGCCGCCACTACCAGTGCCCGTTTAGCGGCTAATTGGCCCTGTACTTCGGATAAGTCCGGGTAAGGTTGGCTATGGCGGAGCAGGCCTTGGGATTGATAGGGTTCAATCACTTCCAAGCCATTAAAATGTGCCGCCAATTGCAATAAATGATTCGCTGCAATCACCTTCAGTCCGGAGGCGAGACTGGCTTCTTCGGCATTTAGGCTGGGCACTACCAAGGTGCGTCCACTGCCACGTGCCGCCAGTGCCGCTGGCAATACACCTTGTATTGAGCGAATTTCGCCCGACAATGCCAACTCGCCTAGGCATTCAATGTGCTCAAGTGACGTCGCCGGGATTTGCCCACTCGCGGCCAAGATGCCTAGCGCGATGGCTAAATCAAAACGACCGCCGTCTTTAGGTAGGTCAGCGGGTGCTAGGTTGAGCGTAATGCGCCGAGCAGGGAATTCAAAAGCACAGTTGAGGATGGCGCTGCGTACCCGGTCTTTACTTTCCTTGACCGCTGTTTCTGGCAAGCCGACTAGGGCCAGCGATGGCAAGCCATTGGCCAGATGCGCTTCGACGGTGACGGCTGGGGCATCAACCCCCACTTGGGCGCGACTGTGAACTATGGCCAGCGACATTCTTCGTTCCTTGTATTCAACTCATCGCTTCCTGCGATTTCATCAGAGTAACAGCATCGTTTGAGGGGGTTGGCAATCGCTAGTTGTGTCATGCCCTGTTAGGGGCAATAAAAAACGGAGCCACAAGGCTCCGCATTCGAGTCAGCCCGTGCGCGAATCAGAACTTCACGCGCACCCCGACCGTGCCATTTACAGCGGTGCTGTCACCGAAGTTATTAACTGATGAGTCCACCGACACTTCGCCGTAGAGTGAAAGTTTATCTTCATTCCAGTTATAGCTACCGCCGACACCAAGCCCTGTCCAGAGTCGTTCTGGACGATTTTTGAATTTAACGTCGGCCACATCCACTTGAGTGCCGTCAAGGAACTCGTAGTAGAGGTTGCTGATTGCATAGACGTGGCTGCGCCGGATTTTGTTGGTGTCATCCAGCCAGCGGCTGTCATGATCCAAAGCAAGACCAACTCGCGAGCGCAAGCTGTCGGCATCATCCAGTGAAGCGCGGGTGTTGAAGGCATCGGTAAAGCTGTCGAAATCTACTTTTGAGTAAATCAACTGCGCTTGAGGCGTCAGGGTCAGGCTGTCGTTGAGTTCAATTTGTTTGCCGCTTTCCACCGAGAAGGCGTAGCCAAATCCGTTGTTATCGGTGGCCAGTTGGCGATCGGTTGCGTCAGAGTCGATATCTGTTTTGTACCAAGTCGCCGAGGCTTGAGAATCAATATAGACGCCATTTTCCTGCAGCCAGGTTAGGGTCAAACCGACGCCATAGCCGCGGCTGTCGATGTTGCCGTCACCGAAAAATGAATCAACCTGTGATGCTGATGTACCGTAGTGCGCTGTCACGCCGCCAATCAGCTTATTGCCCTGTTGGTCCTCGTTTAACAACGCGTCGAGTCCGGCCTGCATTTTCCAGCGGTTGGTGACTGCGTCGGTATCAATGGTCCCTGCATTGCTGCGGCTACGTTGATAGGTGCCTTCAACCCGGGCCCAACCTGCACCGTTCTCGATGTAGGTTTGCTCGCCGTCAATTGTCGATGTGGTGCTGCTTTGAGTCGCGCCGCTGGCGGCATTCCAGTAGCGGTTGCCGACGCGTTGCTGCATGGTTGGCAAGCTGTTCATGTCGAGCAATGCCTGGCCATATTGCTGATAGAGCGGGGCAGCAGGGCTGTAGCGCGGCGACGACGGTGCTATTGGAGCTGTGGGTTCGCGTGGGGATAGAGGTGTTGCGTCCTCAATTGTCGAGTTTAGGTACCAATCGCCGTCTGCTGCTTGGTTCAGCGTATAGGCATAGGCACCGGCAACAATTGCTTGGCGATTGTCCTTGGTCTGAATGTCCCCATTTAGCGAGAAGGTGCCAGCAGAGTTGCCGTCCACTTGCACCAGATTGATGCCGGTGTCCGTCAGGGCACCGGTGCCACCAAGGTTGTTGATGCGGATGTCTGTATTGCCTGTGGCGTTGCCTTGAATCACTAGCTTATCGGTTGGCGAATTATCATCGTCGAGCACGCTGTCGATTTTCAGGCCGGCATTGTCCCCATAATAATTGCCGGATGCGCCGTCAGGGTTGGTCGCGACAACAAACCGGTCGGTAGCGCTGTCGTTCTGAAGGTCGATGTCGCCGTGGTTGTTAACGTCGCCGGTGACTACAAAGTTTGCCTGGCTGGTATGCACAGCCGCGCCCTGACTGATCACCAAACCGCGCTCCATTGCATCATCGCTACCGCCTACCCTGAGGCCTGTACCGCTAAATCTGATGTGAGTGCCGGGGTCGAGCACGACTTTTTCCCAGTTTTGCAGGCTTTCGGCTGCTACCGCTTGATTGCTAGCGGTAAAGGTCAGGATATCGCCGCCACCTTGGAGGTTGTCATATACAGTGCCGCCACCATCCAGCAGATTGATCCCGGTAATATCTGCGTTGGCATCAATTATTGCCCGGTCGGCACCCATGCCCAGCAGAACCTCGCCGCGGGTGGTGCTGCCAGATAACAATTGCAAACGGTCATTCCCGCCGTTGGTCTGGATATCGCCGATTATGTTGCCGGCACTGGTGATCTGGCTGTCGCCATTGCCATCGATAATTGCAACGCCTGAGGCCGCACTTACAGTGGCGGTTGCCGCGAGGTCAACCGTGCCATTGGCTTCAGTACTGGTTCGAATACCGGCCCCTTGGCCGCTACCGCCACGCAACTGGCCGGCGACATTAATGCTGTAGCGTTGTTCGGCTGAGACGGCTTGGGCAACCAGTGCCGAAGCATCCTCACCGTCTGCCCGAGCGCTTGCCATAGGACCTTGATTTACCTGGACATCACCACTAATTGAGTAACCATAGAGGCCGTGACTGCTATTGCCTGTTGTCGTCACAGTGCCGCCTGACTGATTGATCAGACTATTACCCGATCCTGTCGCCTCTGCCAGAATACCGTGGCTTAGCTGCTGAAAGTCCCCGGTGCCGCTGGTGCTAATAGAGCCGCCGGACTGATTAATAGTGACGTTGCCTTTACTCAGTTCATCGCTCTGAGCGAGTAAGCCGACGGCACTGTTGCCGAGGGTGGTGACGCTACCGCCGCTGAAATTGATGATGCTGTTGTTATCTATGCGGCTAGGGCGAAAGTTACTGGCCTGAACTGCGATGCCTTCAGCCTCTTCTGCAAACGTGGTGATGCTGCCGCCACTCACGTCAATTTGAGCAACACCCTGGCCGCCGCGAACCAAAGCGAATGCGCCTTCTGAATCAAAACCGCTGTTGGCCGTGCCAGTACTGATTGTGCCGCCAGCAATAGTGATGCGTGCATCCCCTCTGCTGTTCTGTACTCGCAATGCATCAGACCTGTCGCCAAGGGTGGTCAAGGATGCCTCGGGGTTGTTGAACACAATGGTTGAGTTTGCGCCGTTGCGGGTATTGCCACCTGCCGGGTCGATAATCACATCGGCGCCATTGCCGACGAAAATACCTTCGTTGTTGTCCCCGCTAACGCTGATAGCAACTTGCTGGCCGGTGATAATCACAGCGTTATCCTGACCGGTGGCAACAATGCCAAAGCCCGCTGAGTTGCTGATGAGGTTATTCAACTCAATGTTTGAACCGGCGGTGCCATTAGCTTCGATTGCACGGCTGATTGTCTCGAGCATGGTAGTGCCTTGGACTTCGATGGTTGCTCCATTGCTTGCCCGTAAACCCCGCTCAAGCTTAACCGCTGGGTTATTGCTGGTGCCTGCTGGGCCGCGGGAGACAGCATCTAGGTTGCCTTTAAGCAAAATGCTGCCGCGATTGGCGTCCAGGCCTATGGCATTTGTTTGTGTCGTGACCAGGCGCGTATTACCGCCAACAATAATTGAGCCAGCGCCTGTGCCTGTACTCACCGCGCGCAGGAGTTGACCGGTTTCGGTGCCGCGCGCGCCATTCAATATGCTGGTCAGGTTACCCTCAATACTCAACGCGGCATTGCGGGCATATACCACTTCGCGGTTGCCGTTGGGTGTGCTCGGTAATACTTCGGCAGTGACGTTGGGCGCTGTCAGCGTTAGTGAACTGTTGGCGTTGCTGCGAATCGGTACATTGATTGTGTTTGAGGCAAAGTTGCTGTCTGCGCTGGTACAAACTGAACCTTCAATAGCGCCCACGCCATTGCGGGTAACGCAAGCTGCTTGTGCCTTGTTGGCACCGCTAATGGTAAGCACTAAGAGTGCAGTGAATGAGAGGCTTTGTAGTTGCCATCCTGCTCGCAGGGGAAAGGCTGGAATGGAGGATGGGCTTTGCTTGATCCACTTCATGATCGACGTCCTTTGTCGTATATCTTCGAGGCGCATCGGGGCCGCAGGAATCCGTCTGCTTGGAAGGCCTGATGTTGCTGCTAGGATTTTATCCCTGGGAATCGTGCTCAAAGACACCTGCAAGAATTGTTTAGATTCTTAGGGCGTAGAGCTTTGTGCTGGCATCAGCTAGGTGGTTGGGCTGGCGGCTCGTTAGGCGAGCGCAGGCTGTCGACGTGCTGTTTTAGCCGTCGATCGGATGCCCTTAAGTGGGTTGGTTGATATGTGGGTACTGGGTTGCGGTCACCTTTGTGACCGCGGTCCTAGACTGCGGGCCTGTTACTGGCCGGGCTCTGTGGCGGGTGCTGGCTGGTTATGAGCTTCAAGTTCAAGGACTTTGGCTTCGAGTGCCTCCAAACGTGCACGTGTGCGCGCTAAAACAACCATCTGGCTATCGAATTCTTCGCGGCTCACCAGATCCAACTTGCTGAATCCGCTTTGCATCAGTGCTTTGAACTGCGCCTCAAATTCAGCGCGGGGCAGCGGTGTATCACCGTTGAACAGGCGTGAAGCACCGGCGGTGAGGGCGTCGAGCAGAATTTTTGGTGGCAACATAACAAGCTTCCAATAGCGATAGGCCCAAAGTGTAACACGCAGCGTCGAGCGTACTGGCTGTGAGGTCTGCACGATAATTGCGCGCTGCGCACGATGGCGATGCACCGTTGTTGTGCATTAAATCCTGGCAAACGCGCTTGATACCTTGGCTCTAGCGCCTAAGTGCATGAAATAAAGCGGCTTTACGATGTTTGGCAAGGTTTCTGCTTAGGTCAAAGTGAGACAGGCACTGATGCCGTTAGACGGGGCACAGGAGTGTTCCGTCAGGAGCGGTGGGTGGGTATTGGAATTGCTAAGTTAGAGCAGCCAATGCATTACAAAAGCCAGACACTGCGCTTAGACTTGACCTGGGTTTGCAATTCCTGGGGCAAGTCCACCTTACACGGGAGAGAGTTACATGAAGCTAGTTACTGCCATCATCAAGCCGTTCAAGTTGGACGATGTCCGTGAGTCACTGTCGGAGATCGGCGTGCAGGGCATCACTGTTACTGAAGTCAAAGGCTTCGGTCGTCAGAAGGGCCACACCGAGCTGTACCGTGGTGCTGAATACGTAGTCGACTTTTTGCCAAAAGTGAAAATCGACGTGGCCATCGCTGACGATCAACTGGATCGTGTCATCGAGGCCATCACTAAAGCTGCTAACACCGGCAAGATTGGTGATGGCAAAATTTTCGTAGTCAACCTGGAACAGGCGATTCGTATCCGTACCGGCGAAACCGATACCGACGCGATTTAAGCCACCCAAAACCAAACCCCGCCCCAGGAGTTAAACCATGACTCTGCGAAAGATCGCAGGGCTAGGAGCCCTTTTGTCCCTTGTTTTGCCTAGCGTTGCTATGGCTGACGAGGTTGTACTGAACAGCGGCGATACCGCGTGGATGATTGTTGCCACCGCATTCGTGCTGTTTATGACTATTCCAGGCCTGGCACTTTTCTATGGCGGCATGGTGCGTTCCAAGAACGTACTGTCCGTAATGATGCAGTGCTTTGCGGTTACCTGTTTGGTCAGTCTGCTGTGGGTTATTTATGGCTACAGCATGGCGTTTGACACCACTGGTATGGAAGAAGGTGTTGTTAACTTCAACTCCTTTGTGGGCGGCTTGTCTAGAGCATTCCTCAGCGGTTTGGGGACTGACAGCCTGGTAGCAGCGGTTCCTGAAAGCGTGTTCATCACGTTTCAGATGACCTTTGCGATCATCACTCCTGCACTCATTGTCGGCGCCTTCGCTGAGCGCATGAAGTTCTCCTCAATGCTGGTCTTCATCACTGCCTGGTTCACCTTGGTCTATGCACCAATGGCGCACATGGTCTGGGGTGGCGTGGGCGGCTTGTTGTGGGATTGGGGTGTACTTGATTTCGCAGGCGGTACTGTCGTGCACATCAACGCCGGTGTGGCCGGTCTGGTGGCGTGCTTGGTACTGGGCAAGCGTAAGGGTTATCCAACCGCAGCAATGGCTCCGCACAACTTGGGTTACACCTTGATTGGCGCGGCAATGCTTTGGGTCGGCTGGTTTGGTTTTAACGCGGGTTCAGCAGTGGCGGCGAACGGCACGGCGGGCATGGCCATGTTGGTCACCCAAATTGCCACGGCTGCTGCGGCACTGGGCTGGATGTTTGCTGAGTGGCTGACACACGGCAAGCCAAGTGCACTGGGGATTGCCTCCGGTGTGGTTGCTGGTCTGGTGGCAATTACTCCAGCTGCGGGAACTGCAGGCCCAATGGGCGGGCTAATCATCGGTCTGGCCGCAGGCGTAATTTGCTTCTTCTGCGCAACTAGCTTGAAACGCAAACTCGGTTACGACGATTCACTGGACGCTTTCGGCGTACATGGTATCGGCGGCATCGTTGGTGCATTGCTCACGGGTGTCTTTGCAGCACCTGCACTGGGCGGTTTCGGTGAAGTTGAAAACATCGCAGCGCAACTCTGGATCCAGTTTGAAGGCGTGATCTTCACCGTGATCTACACCGCAGTTGTGACCTTTGTGATTCTCAAAGTGATCGACGTGGTGATGGGTCTGCGGGTCAGTGAAGAGGAAGAGACTGTCGGTCTCGATCTCGCCCTGCATAACGAGCGTGGCTACAACCTGTAAGCACACAGAGTGCGCCCGGATCCAACACCCGGGCGCCTTAACCGAATAGCGCTATTGATAAAGCGCACGGCACGAGGTGACATATGGACAACACAGCATTGACAGCATTGACGTACGGGTTTGATACCTTCTACTTCTTGATATGTGGCGCATTGGTAATGTGGATGGCAGCGGGTTTTGCCATGCTCGAATCCGGTCTGGTACGCGCCAAGAACACCACTGAAATTTTGACTAAGAACATCGCGCTGTATGCAATTGCGAGCGTTATGTATCTGGTCATCGGTTACCACATCATGTACTCCAGCCCTGAAGGCGGCATTCTGCCGAGCTTCGGCTTCCTGATTGGTAGCGAGCACACTCCTGAGGCCGTTCTGGCTGGTGGAGATGACGCCCCTTATTACTCGCTGCGTTCGGACTTCTTCTTCCAGGTGGTGTTCGCTGCTACCTGTATGTCGATTGTTTCCGGTGCAGTAGCTGAGCGCATGAAGCTGTGGGCTTTCCTGGCCTTCGCCGTGGTGATGACAGGTTTCATTTACCCCGTTCAAGGTTTCTGGAAATGGGGCGCAGGCTTCCTTAACTCTGCTGGTTTCCTCGACTTCGCAGGTTCTGGCGTTGTGCACATGGCGGGTGCTGCTGCAGCTCTGGCGGGTGTTCTGCTGCTGGGTGCTCGGAAAGGCAAATACGGCGCGAACGGCCAAATCAACCCGATTCCTGGTGCTAACTTGCCAATGGCAACGCTGGGTACATTCATCCTGTGGATGGGCTGGTTTGGTTTCAACGGTGGCTCGCAGTTGAAGATGAGCACCATTGAAGATGCCAACGCTGTGGCTCAGGTGTTTGTGAACACCAACATGGCCGCTGCCGGTGGTTTGATTGCTGCGTTGCTGGTTGCTCGCATTCTGTTCGGTAAGGCTGACCTGACGATGGCCCTTAACGGTGCCTTGGCCGGTCTGGTTGCTATCACTGCTGAGCCGCTGACCCCTGGTGCCCTGCAGGCCACTCTGATCGGTGGTGTGGGTGGCGTACTGGTGGTGTTCGCCATCATCGGCCTCGACAAGCTCAAGCTTGATGATCCTGTCGGTGCCATCTCGGTACACGGCGTATGCGGCATATGGGGTCTGCTGGCAGTCTGCTTGACCAACCCTGATGCATCACTGGGTGCTCAGTTGCTGGGTATAGCTTCGATCTTCGCTTGGGTATTCATTGCCAGCCTTATCGTTTGGGCCATCATCAAAGCCGTCATGGGCCTGCGTGTTAGCGAAGAAGAAGAGTACGAAGGTGTAGATATCGCTGAATGCGGTATGGAAGCCTACCCAGAATTTACTAAGTCTTAATTTTCTGGAAAACCTGAGCGCCATTGCAGGTTGAATAATAACGGCGCTTGCTTCACCCGTAACACCACAGCCCAGCTAGCGAATCTACTTTGGTAGATAGCGCAGTTGGGTTTTTTTCCAGTTTTTTAGCAGGGTTGTTAAATCAGCGATAACTGCTACTTTTACTTTGTTTTTTCTGGAGTCACGCTAGAATGCGCGCCGTTGAGCACAGTGTTTTGGCAGTGACTGGGCTCGGCCCGAGCGAGCTGAGGTAAGACGCGTAGGCGACTTGATCAGGCAAGGGCATTTGAATTTTTGCTGGTGGTGTACGAAATTCACACCGCTGGGCTATAACTAATCTGCTTTCGCATTTCATGAGGTTGAACATGAGCGACGAAGATCTCGAACAAGAAGAGTTGGATGGAGCTGACGAGGACGATGGTGAGGATCTTGCTGCGTCTGACGATGGTGACCCAAGTGTTGACGACGATAGCGATGACGACGTTGCCAGCCCTTCCAGCAAAAGCAAAGGCAAAAAAGCTAAAGCTGCCGTAGATCCTGAAGATCTTCCGAGCGTCGAGGCTAAACAAAAAGATCGTGATTCTCTGGCGCAAGCCATGGAAGAATTTCTGGCACGGGGCGGTAAAGTGCAAGAAGTTGAACCAAATGTGGTTTCTGATCCGCCGAAAAAGCCTGACAGCAAATACGGTAGCCGTCCTATTTAATCGGGCGTGCCAGCAAAAAAAACCTGCCGAGTGCAGGTTTTTTTGTGGTCGAACGTCCCGTAGAAACTTAGCGTGCTGGCCAACTGCTCAGCAGATCGGGTAACTGCGCCAAGCTGCTGACTTCACCGTCAGGCGGCGCTTGGTCAGGCCATGTCCGGTTGAGTGGGTTAAACCAAATCGCACGCATGCCAGCCGCTTGCGCACCGGCGATATCATCACTTGGGTGGTCGCCGATATGCACCGCATGCTCGGCACTGACATTTGCGTGCCTAAGGGCTTCTTGGAAAGGTTTAGGGTCAGGCTTACCAATTCCCAGGTCTTCGGCGCACAAGGCAAACTGAAAGTAATCGGCCAAACCCAGGCGGCGGACATCCGCATTGCCATTGGTGATTACGCCGAGCTGGAACCGAGTGGCCAGGGCTTCAAGCGTTGGATGCACCTCAGCAAATAGTTCGACTTGATGGCGAGCCGCCAAAAACACCTGAAATCCGGCCTCAGCCAGCGCTGACGCTTCTTTCTCGACATAACCGGCACCTTGTAGGGCCGTTAGCAAAATGCGTCGACGTAGCTCGCTTAGGCGATGTTTAAGCGCAGGCTCTTGCTCAAGTAGCTGATTACGAATTTGCCAAAGATGTTCGACCGGCACCGCGCCTAACTTGGGCGCATACATGGTTAACCAGTTACGCAAGGCGGCTTCGGCGTCTTGCATCACCGGGGTCACATCCCAGAGGGTGTCATCGAGGTCAAACGTGATCAGCTTGATGGTCATTCACTACTGCCTTTGCGTTTAGCCCGTGGGTGGGCGCTGTCGTACACCGTGGCCAAGTGTTGGAAGTCTAGATGGGTATAGATCTGTGTTGTGGCAATATCGGCGTGGCCCAGTAGCTCTTGGACCGCACGCAGGTCTTGCGACGACTCCAGCATATGACTGGCAAACGAGTGCCTGAGCATGTGCGGGTGAAGGTTCTGGCCGAGCTCACGAACCCCGGCTTGTCGTACGCGCAATTGCACGGCGCGGGCACCAATGCGCTTGCCCTTTTGACTGACAAACACCGCGCCATCCGCTGGCGCGCTCAATGCACGCATTGGCAGCCAGTTCTCCAGTGCTTGGCGGGCCATGCGTCCGACTGGCAACTCGCGGGTCTTGTTGCCTTTGCCCTGCACCCGAACCAATCCGTCAGCTAAATCAAGGCCGTCCAAGTTGAGGCCGACCAGTTCCGATAAACGCAGGCCTGAAGAGTAAAACAGTTCGAGCATGGCTTGGTCGCGCAGGGCAATAAAGTCGTCTTCTACCGCACCGTCTAGCAGTTGTCCGGTACGGTCTGCATCCAAGGTTTTGGGCAGGCGACGCTCACCTTTAGGCGGCATTAAACCACTGGCGGGGTCGTGCTGGCAGTGGCCTTCGCGAATCAAGTAACGATAGAGCCCGCGAGTTGCCGAAAGCAGGCGTGCCAGGCTGCGGCTGGACTGACCTTGCATGTGCAGATGGGCCACCAGCCTGCGCAATCGCGAGGTGTCGAGTTGGTTCCAGTCACTTAAATGCTCACGCTCACTGAAAGCGAGCAGTTTGCTCAAGTCGCGACTGTAACCGTCAAGCGTGTGGGCCGAAACCTGACGTTCGCTGCGCAGATGTTCGAGGTAGGCGTCGATGCGAGTTTGCATGGTGACTCCTGATGCGCCGAAGCACCCTGCGGCTGCAGCCGCAGGTCAGTTAGCGAACCGAACGTAGCGGGGTGGCGAAGCGTGGCAGCACGCGCGCAAGCACTTCGGCAATGTAGCCGAGGAATAACGTACCCAGCGAGCTTTTGTAATGCTGCGGATCGCTGCTGCCAATGGCCAACACGCCGTGGGTGCCTTGATGGGTGATCGACACCACTGCGGCCGAGCCGACATTGCCGGCTTCACTCTTGCCGAACAAGAATGCCAGCTCGTGTTCACGCAATACACCGCAAATGGTTTTACCCCCGGCAAGCAGGCCGCCAATGGCTTGATGCGCTTCAGAGCTGCTCATCGACCGACCGACCGGTAGCGGGTTGTCGCTGAACAGGATGAGGCTGACAAACGGCACCTGAAACTCACTGCGTAAGCTGTCTTCAACACAGCTGACAAGCTCTTCAAGACTGGCCGCATCAAGCATGTCGAGGACCAGACGGCGCGTCTTTTCGAACAAACGGTCATTGTCACGAGCCACGTCCATCAGTTGTGACAGGCGGTGGCGCATGTCGATATTGCGCTCACGCAGCAGGTTTACCTGACGCTCGACCAAAGACACGGTGTCGCCCCGTTGGTGCGGAATGCGCAGCTCTGGAATCAAATCATCGTGGTCGATGAAGAACTCCGGGTGCAGGCGCAGGTAAGCGGCCACAGTGGCTGAATCGAGGGTTTTCGGTGAATCCTGCTGGTCACTCATAAGCGAACTTGTCCTTCGTATACGCGTACGGCGGGCCCGGTCATCATAACGGGCTGGCCAGTACCTGCCCATTCAATTAACAACTTGCCGCCAGGCAGTTCTAGTTGCACTGGTGAATCCATCCAGCCTTGGCTGATCGCAGCCACTGCGGCCGCGCAAGCCCCGGTACCGCAGGCTTGGGTTTCGCCTGCACCACGCTCCCAAACACGCAATTTACCGCGTTGGCGGTCAATCACCTGAAGGAAACCGACGTTAACCTTTTGCGGAAAGCGTGGGTGGTGCTCGAGTTTCGGGCCTAAGCCGTGAACTGCAGCGGTCTCAACGTTATCTACGCGCAGTACCGCATGGGGGTTGCCCATCGACACCGCAGCCAGCTCGACGGTTTCACCATCGACCTCAACTGGGTAGCTTAATGCTTGTGAGTCGGCCACAAATGGGATCTGTTCAGGAGCCAGGCGCGGCGGGCCCATGTCGACGGTGATCTGCCCATCGTTGCGCACGTTAAGCTCAATGATGCCGCCTTTGGTCTCGACCCGAATCTGCTTTTTAGCCGTCAGACGTTTATCCAGCACAAAACGCGCAAAGCAGCGTGCACCGTTGCCGCATTGTTCAACTTCGCTGCCGTCTGAGTTGAAGATGCGGTAGCGGAAATCAACATCGGGGTTGCTCGGCGGTTCAACCAACAGCAGCTGATCAAAACCTACACCAGTGAAGCGGTCGCCCCATTGCTTGGCGTTTTTGGGCTGAATATGCGCATGCTGGCTGACTAGGTCGAGGACCATGAAGTCATTACCGAGGCCGTGCATTTTGGTAAAACGCAATAACATTGAGGTTACTCCGGCAGACGGCTTTCGCCCGCATAGAGTTCGCTGAATGTCTCACGGGCACGCACTTCAACCGCGCGCTGATGATCCACCATAATCTCGGCAGCACGACCACGGGTGTTGTAGTTGGAACTCATCACAAAGCCATAGGCACCCGCGGAGCAAACGGCGAGCAAATCACCCTCGGCCAGATTCAGTTGGCGATCTTTAGCGAGAAAATCACCCGTTTCACAGATCGGACCGACGATGTCGTAGTTACGGCTTTGACCTTCACGCGGTTTAACCGGGACAACATCCATCCAGGCTTGATAAAGCGCTGGGCGGATCAAGTCATTCATCGCTGCATCGACGATGGCGAAATCTTTGTGCTCGGTATGCTTGAGGTATTCGACCTGAGTCAGCAATACGCCTGCGTTTGCAACAATCGACCGGCCTGGCTCAAATACCAACGCCAAATCACGCCCGGCAATGCGCTCGCGTACCGCGCTGATGTAGTCGCCCGCCAGTGGCGGTTCTTCGTCGCGGTATTGCACGCCAAGGCCACCACCCAGATCCAAGTGCTTGAGGCTAATGCCGCGCTCGGCAAGCCGATCAACCAGTACCAGCAGGCGGTCTAGCGCGTCGAGGAATGGCGGCAGCGTGGTCAACTGGGAACCGATATGGCAGTCGACCCCAATAATCTGCAGGTTTTCTAACTCGGCTGCGCGGGCATAAACGGCCTCGGCGTCAGCGATGGCGATACCAAACTTGTTTTCTTTGAGGCCTGTGGAAATGTACGGGTGAGTACCCGCGTCCACATCTGGGTTCACCCGTAAAGAAATGGGCGCAGTCACATTCATCTGCGCGGCGACTTCTTGTAGGCGCTCTAATTCATCGGTGGACTCAACGTTGAAGCAATGCACGCCAACGCTCAGGGCGCGGTGCATGTCTTCACGGGTCTTGCCGACGCCGGAGAACACGATTTTCTCGGGGCTGCCGCCCGCTGCCAGAACCCGCTCCAGTTCGCCACGCGAGACGATGTCAAAGCCTGAGCCCATACGTGCCAAGACGTTCAGCACGCCCAGGTTGGAGTTGGCTTTCACCGCGAAACAGACCAAATGCTCCATGCCTTCTAAGGCATCGGCATAGGCTTTGTATTGCGCTTCAATGTGCGCGCGGGAGTAGACGTAGGTCGGCGTACCGAAACGTTCGGCAATGGCGGACAGCGCCACGCCTTCCGCGAACAGTTCACCGTCGCGGTAGTTGAAGGCGTTCATAGAGCGTCCTTATTGAGTTTGCGCTGAAGGTTCTTGGGTGTCGTCTGGCAGGTAAAGAGGGCCCTTTTGGCCACAACCTGAAAGCACAGAACTGACAGCGACAATCGCGATAAGGGCAGTAATCAGCCGCTTCATGTGGAAATCCTTGTAAAAAAACACTATTGAACAGGAGTATACCGGCCCCCCGGCGGCTTGCCTATGCGCTAAAAATGCCATCAGAAAACGTCACAAGCGAAGGCAAGACAAGGCTTTAACAGGCGAAACAGCGGAGTAGAGGTGTTCTAACTGAACATTTTCCGTCTGTTTATAACGCTGTATTTTCGAGCGCAGTAGTGTTCATGTGCTCTGAAATGGGCTTGCCTAGTTGGGGTAATAGGCTTGGTCAACGCCAAGCCAATGGGCTTAGGCTGCTTTCGTTCAGCCACAGGAGTCATAATGGAAACCCTCGCAACGCTCAGCAGTTCCGTGTCCGTTGCCTATTTGCAGGGGCTGCTGGATTACCTTGAACGCCAAGGTCAGCCTGTGGATAAGTTGCTTAAGCAACTTAAGCTGAACCCGCAGATACTGGCCCAACGCGACCAGCGGATTGATGCGCAACTCTATCTCGAACTCCTTGATTCTGGCGTTAATGCGACCGGCGATGACTGCCTTGGTCTGCACCTCGGTGAATCGGTTCGCCCCGGCTATTATGGGGTTTTGGGCTACTTGATCATGAGTTGTGCGACTTTGGCCGACGCCCTGCACCGACAAGCGCGGTATGCCTCGTTGGTGGGCAGCCTGGGACAAGTTGACCTCGCTGATGAGCCGCCGCGCGCAGGCCTGGAGGCCCAGGTTGCTCACAGCTGGCAACCGCTGTTTAAGCAGCAGTCACGGCAGCTGAGTGAGGAAACACTGGCGGGTTGGATGACTTTTGGCCACTGGATCAGCGGTTTACAGATTCCTCCGACCGAAGTGCGATTTCAGCACAGTGCGCCGGCTGATACCCAAGAACATCAACGAATTTTCCGATGCCCGGTCTTGTTTGATCAGGCGGATAACGCACTGGTATTCCCCAAGCGTTTGCTCAATACGCCATTGAGCCAGGCTGATGTTCAAGTGCGCAGTATGTTTGATGCCTACGCGGATCGGTTACTGACAGACCTTAGGCAAGGTAATAGTGTGCTCGATCAAGCACGTTTACAGTTGGTCAGGCAGTTGCCGCAAGGCACGCCTGAACTGGCCCAGATTGCCGAACAACTGGCCATGAGTCCGCGTACTTTGCAACGGCGACTGAGCGATGCAGGGTTGTCGTTTAACCAATTGCTTGAGCACACACGGAAGCATTTGGTGTTGCAGTATTTGGCTGATCCGCGGCTGGAGCTTAGCGAAATAGCCTATCTGGTTGGGTTTAGTGAGGCGGGATCACTGGCACGAGCATTTCGCCGCTGGATGGGCCTTAGTCCCCATGAATATCGAGCAGCCCTCAACAAATGAAGCGCGTAATGTGCCGGCATTGCTGACAGGCATACAAAACTGGCAGAACACACCGTACACTTGAATGTCTTAAATAATTGCAGCGCCAGATTCAGCGAAGCCGGTTCGACATGCAGGACGCACGTTACGTCGAATTTTCCACCGTAGTTCGTTCTGCACGCTCCGAATTTACTGAGGTAATTTGCAATGAGTTTGACCGAAGCCCGCTTTCACGACTTGGTTGATGCCACGCAGCAAGCGGTGGAAGATATTTTTGATGACAGCGACCTGGACATTGATCTGGAAAACTCCGCTGGTGTCCTGACCGTACGTTTTGAAAATGGCAGCCAGTTGATCTTGAGCCGCCAGGAACCGATCCGTCAGTTGTGGGTAGCGGCTAAATCGGGTGGCTTCCACTTTGACTACGACCAGCCTAGCGAGCGTTGGATTTGCGACACCAGTGATGAGCTGCTTGGCGAGATGTTGGTGCGTATTACTCAAGAGCAGTCTGGCGCAGACCTCGAGTTCGATGAGCTCTGAGATCAGATCACCTACGCCTGTGCGAGTGGAGTCGCCCTGTCAGCGCCGTTGCTGTCTGGATGCTGACGATACCTGTGTAGGCTGTGGTCGGAATTTGGATGAGATTCTTTCCTGGAATGAGGCTGATGCATCACAGCGATTGGCCATTTGTCAGCGCGCCAGCCAGCGTTTGATAGCGCGAAATAACTGACTCAGGCTGTGTAAAACAGTCTCGAGCGAAGGCAAGACAAGGCAAAACAGGCTGCAAAGTGTGTACAGATGTTCGAAATGGGCATTTCCCCCTGTTTCCAACGCCATATTGCCGAGAGCAGTCGTGTTTACATAGTCTGTTGGAGGTCTTGTTTATTTAAATGGCTGTGTTACGTTCAGCTTCAGCACTTGTTAAAAACCCCGTCTTTCTGGCGGGGTTTTTGCTTTTTTAGCCATAGTCCCAACGACTCATTTACGATCCGTATTTCAAGGAGAACTGCCTTCACCATGAGCAGCGCACCGGCAATCACCATTACCCGCCTCGATATGCAGCGTCTTGAACGCCTGCTCGACGACCTCGACGACTTTGGCCCAGGTGCTGTCGCGTTGCAGGCTGAACTTGACCGTGCCGAAGTAATTGGTCACGACGAAGCACCTGCGGGTTTAGTTACCATGAATTCGCGTGTGCACTGCCGTGAAGAAAGCAGTGGCAAAGATTACCACCTGACATTGGTGTATCCGCAGGATGCGGGCGGTGAAGGCAAGGTTTCGATTCTTGCCCCAGTGGGCAGCGCCTTGCTGGGCCTCAGTGTCGGCCAGCACATCGATTGGGCCGGCCCTAACGGTAAGGTGCTTAAACTGACGTTATTGGCCGTTGAGTATCAGCCCGAAGCCGCAGGGGAATATACGCGCTAAACGCTGCTTTGGCGCTTGAAGAAAACACTGAGGCTTGTTGAGCGAAGTCTCGGTGCTCTCTGTGCTTCAAGCGTTTTGCAGGGCCATGTTCAAGGCCGCTTCCAAGGTGGTTTTGTAGCGCAAATAGTGCAGGGTCTGAATCTTCTCTTCGGCGACAATCGCCGATAAATCAATATCAGTGATGTAGCACGGGTAGCGCTCACTGCCGCGCCGATGAGCAAGAATATGTTGCGCTACGGCTGCATATAAATCGCCAGCATATTGCAGCTGAGAAAACTCCTGATGGTTGCAGTAAAGCGTCACATGCACCCGCTTGCCCCCTGCCGGGGTGATAATTGCCTGAACGTCATAAAACGGATGGTTGATCGGTGACTGCGGTGCCTCGCATGTGATCAAGGATTTGGCGTTGCCGGGGGCGTCAGGCAGCACTTGGTAATAAAGTATCTCAGGCAGGGTTTGCAGCTGCTCAGCCATGACCAGCAGCGCATTGCGACGATACAACAAGGATTGTAAAAACCGCTGCATGGGGGTTAGCAGGCAGTGCTCGTCGGTAAAGGCTAGACGCTGGCGCCAAAGCGCATTGCGTTCATCTAAGACGCTGAGTTCAGCCTCTGCACCATTGTTGAAAATGCGGTAAAACACTTGGATGCAATCGGCCTTTGCCGCTGGCAAAATCAGGCTCAGGTCGTCGTTTTGCAAAGCGCTTCGGTCAACATGCAATGTGCTGGCCCGGCCTTGGGAATTACCCAGGTGCTCGACCAACTGTTCTGTGCCGCTCAAGGTCGTGTGGCTAACCGGGTTCGAGCCTAATTCAAGGACGTGGTAAAGCTGCTTGGTTTGTATGACATAGCGCTGGTCCAGCGGTGCTGCGTGGATGCTTTGTACCTGGTTGAATAGTTCCTCTACGCGCTCGGCGATTGTCATTGCCCTGTTACGGCAATAACAACGTATTTGCAGGTCTGGAGCCGGTGCGTCTTTGGGCAAGCGATTGAGGTAATCGCGCAGGCAGTCAATCAGTGCGCTCTGCCCGCTATAGCGATGTACGCTTAGTTCGTTCCAACTGTTGAGGCTCACTTGATCAATGCTCTGCACCAAGTTTTCCCGTACGCCTGAATAACCCAGCGCATCGATACGCTCGGTGGTCATATGTACGTTCATTTGGCTGTGCTGCTTGAGCGGGTCGAGACCTACGTTTATTAACAGCAAAACGGTGCTCGGGTAGCTATTTTTACGCAGAGTCGCCTCACCAACGGGAAGCAGTGGCAAGCTTACCGATTGCCGCAGGCCGAGCAGCAGGTTGGACAGTTCAAACTCAGTCAGATCCGTGTTGCCAGGATGCAGAGATATTCGCGTGCCGCTGTCGATCACCCCATTGAAATGACTCCACGCAAGGAGCTCGATTAATTCTCGGGTGCGTTTGAGGGGGGCAAAGTTTGACCAGTGTTGGGCACTCAGGCTGCCGCTAAAGATGGCCCACTGTTGTTCATCGGGTGCCTCAGGGCTCGGCGAATTGACGAGAGTGATGGTGTCTTCACCCAGGTCGGGGGCGATACCGGGATTAATAAATTCAATCTTGGCTGCTTTGCGTTCGAAGGCGGCATACAGGCGTCTGCCAAGAATGGCCAGGTCCTGCTGGCTTACCGTACTTGCGCCGCGTAGGTTGCGGCTGAACTGCACAAGGAAGCGGTAACTGTAAGTCAGTTCATTGACCAACATATGGCGCTCGCTCTTGACCTGGCGCACTTTCCACTGGCTGCGACTGTCAAGGAGCACCAGCTTGCGCCGATCCCATTGCCACTCGCCACACAGGCGTTCGAGCAGCTTGCGCTGCCAGCTTTTGATCCCGCTGCGAGGAGGACGACTGAGCTTTTTATTGGCCTTTAGGTACACGCAGCGCCGAATCAGCTCAAGGCGTTGATGCTCGTTACGCTCCAGCAGGTACTCTTCAATGCGCCGGTATACCACGATGTACGGGTCAAGCTCATCGAGCTCTAGTTTGTTGGCAAACACCGCATATTTGAAGCGCAGAGACAAGCATTCAACCCGTGGATGTTCGCTGGCGTAGACCTCCGTCAGAAGCAGTTTAAGCACAGATTTGTAGGGTGATTTTATGCCCTTATAGAGCTGCCACATGCCCGCGCCAATAAACTCCCCCGGGGGGATGTGTGCCAGGCTGCCAAGGTCCAAGACTTCTTCGCTGCGGACAAAGCGCTTGTCGAGCAGCGTCTGTGCATAGACTTGGTAGCGTGACTCTTCGAATGCAGGCACCAGCCACCACATTGGCGTACGCCCGCCGAGCCATATGGCGGTGCGATAAAACTCATCGAGCAACAAGTAATGTTGGGTCGTGCCGCAATCATCAGAGGTTAATTGCGAGTCGCGTTCGCCGAGGCGGAACCGCGCAGGGTTGATCAGAAAGAAGTGCACCTCGCTGCCTTGGGTTGCCGCCCAGCTTTCCAGTAGTGCGCACTTCTTGCGCAACTCTGTCAGAGATTGTTCAGCAAGGTCCGGGGCGTGGCACAGCCATAAATCCATATCACTCTGGTCGGCTTGTGCCAGCGTGCCAAGGCTGCCCATCAAGAACAATCCATGCAGCGGTAATTGCTGTTTGCCGCGCTGTGCTTTGTAGGTGAATGAGCGGGTCAGGCGCTGCGCCTCAGCGAGCACAGCCTCTTCAGGCTCAAAACCACAAAGCCCCGCAGGTGTGGAGCTGGAGACAAAACCGGGCAGTAGGGGATGATTTACATGAAGCAGCAGCGGCAGCAGTTTCAGAACGAACTGTTGGCGGCTTGAAAGGGCTTGGTTGGCACGCAACAGGCGGCCTTGATTGACCCGGATAAAGCGTTTACGCAGCTGTGTAAGTGCTTTGCGGTCGATGCCGTCGTCAAGGTCAGGGCGAATTTCTTGATTTGCGGGCATGCTGTCAGTCTGCGATAAGGGTTGCGATCACTGGCAAAAGCTCGCAAGCACTATTTTAGCTTGTATCGGCGATACCGATGTTTTCTTGAGCCTGCTGCGGCTGAATTATCTGCCTGTTGGATCAAGGCTATGGATTATCTGCATGGTGAAGTGAAAACGCTTTGGCTTCGGCGGCAGGCAATGCTTTGGCGTATAACCAGCCTTGGACATATTGCACGCCTGCAGCTTTTACAAACGCGGCTTGTTCAGCGGTTTCAACGCCTTCGGCAATTAGATTAAAACCCAGGCTGCGACACAGGTAGCAGGTCTGCCGGTAGAGAATGCGACCTTTGTGCTCATTGGCATTTTCCAGGATGCTGCGGTCAAGCTTAATGCCGTCAACGCTGATGCGGCTCAACAGGCTAAGGCTGGAAAACCCAGTACCAAAGTCATCTAGCAAGAAGCTAAAGCCCAGGCTTTTTAATCGACCCATGCAGCTTTCGACTTGGTTGAGTTCGAGCATAAAAGCAGACTCAAGGATCTCAATTTCAATGCGTGGCCCGTAGCTGCCAAGACGGTCAATCAGTGTGCTTAGTAATTGCGGGTCGGTCATGTTGTTGGGGTCAAGATTGATGCTGACCTTGGGGGTAAAACCCTCCAACTCCCACCTGGCGATGTCTTCTGCCACGGTGTCGATGACGAAGCGGTCGATGATGTGTGAATAGCCTGCGCGTTGGAAGGCATCGACAAAATAAGGACCTTTAAGCACCCCGGTTTCGTCGATGATGCGCAGCAGCGCTTCGAAGCCAACAACCTGATTGGTTTCGAGTGACAACTTGGGCTGGTAATGAAGTTGTAAGTCACCCGCGAGCACGTCTTTGATGGTTTTCTCTAGGTCCATCTCAGCCCGCAACGACTCAGACTGCTTTTGCGCATATTTTTGCTCGATGCTACGGCCGATATCATCGTTGAGCTGTACGCGTTTGACCAACTCCTTATCAAAGTCATGGCGTTCAGACGCCAGCGAGAGGCGTTTGACGAAAGGTAAATAGATACAGGTGCCGAGCGCAATTAAGGCGACCTGAAGCAAGGTGCTGGCGATGTGGCCGCTGGCGATGTAAGCATTGATAAGCGGCGGCGTGATCCAGGGGAATGTGTGGCCGTTGAAACTAAAATAGCCGGTTGATATTGCCGCATAGGCAATAAGTAAATTGATCAGGGGTACGGCAATAAATGGCACCAGTAGGCGCGGGTTAAAGACGATGGGCAGGCCATAAATCAAGAGTTCGTTAATATTAAACACGGCAAAGGGTGCGGCAATTTTTGCCAGGCGGCGTGACGTTGGGTCATGCGTACCAATAAGAATCGCAATGATCAGTGACAGGGTTGCGCCGCTGCCACCGAAGATAATGAATAAGTTTACAAACTGGCCCACGCTCAGCTCGGGTGCGATGAGCCTGGCGTCACTCTCGGCGCCGGTTAACAACAAATAAGCATTGTCGCCATGGACACCTATCGCCCAGAGCAGATGGGTTAACAAGGTGCGCATAAATAGCTGCAGGCTTACATCGGCCTTGATAAAGATGTCGAGCAGTGGGTTTAGCAACCCGTGCGCCATGAGTGTGAGCAGTGAGCCAGCAGCAAACAGCAATGCAAAGCAAAAGAGGGTGGGCAAGAAACTATTGAGGTGCTGTTTTAAATAACTGCTTAACAGTTTTCCCCTGACCAGTTGCAAGGCTTTTATGGCGATTAACGGCCTTAATAAATAGGCAGCAAGAATAGGCAGAATAACGGCGCGTGGGTCACCGAGAACACTTGCTACATAACTCAGGTTGGCCCCTTCAGTCAGGGCCGGTATATGCAGCGCCAGTAAGCAACTGAACGCCAGTGTGCAGACCACTATCGCCGAAAGGTGTAAGTGTTTGGCGAAGTGAAACGACAGTGAAATAAGCGCGAGCAGCGGGAACAGTTGCTCAAGTTGATAGCTGAATACCGACAACCAGTGGGCGGTTTGGCTAATAAGCGGGTAAGTAAGGGGAAGTGCGTCAGTTAATGCAAGCGTCAGTGAAATGAGCGACTTTGCCAGAATAAATGGCAAGAGTGCGATAAAGGACTCTCTAATTGAGATAAGAAAGCTGCTACCCAGCGGCTTACGGAAGTAGGACATTGTTATTATTAGCCATGTCTCGGTGCAGGTTCGCAGTCTAACCCATACTTTGGATAGCGCATAATGTGATTGTAGAGCGGTTTCACAAACCGCTTAATAAGCCAAAGAGCGGTGTGCAGACACGGCAATCCGGGTGAAGGGATACCCGTACAAAGTTGCCCAGAGCTGCGACGCAGAACACTGGGTCGTGCTCGATTAGGGAACCTCTGAAAAAGGTAGCGAGCGAAGATAGGACAAGGCAAAAAACTGCGAAAAAGCGACCGGGGTCGCGCTCGACTTTAGTTGACCTAAATGAGCATTTTGAGCCGTTTTTAACGCAGTAATATCTAGCGCAGTAGTTTTTCAGAGGTTCCTTAGCGAGGGGTTAATGAGTTCAAACTGGCCGTGTGCAGGCGATGCGGCCATGGTGGTGACCGTCCCGCCTGCTTGGCGTCGTGATCAAGCAGGCTGTGGCTCGGAGAGAATGCCTAACAGCACTTGCGTGTGTTCGACCGCATCCAGCCCAAGGCTGGTCAGGTAGCCACCGTCATCGAGCGAAATCAAGCCTTTTGCATGCAGGCGCTGAGCAGCCGCTATCGCTGCTGGCGATGCGGTGTGGTGCACTTTGAGCCCTTCTTTAGTGTTACCCAGGTTGTACATCGATAGGATTTCGAGTTCGGCAATAAGATCGGGGGTAAAGGCCATAAGTACTCCAGCTATTATTTTGGGGAACTGCTGAAAACTACTGCGTTAACATTCCGAGGCCGCGCTTGCGGCGTATGACAGATGTGCATGTGTTTGCACTGGTTTGCCTTTGCTACTGTGACAGAGATTGCGTGCTCAGTGTGAACTCAGTGTAGCCAAGGGTTTTTCAGTCTGCTGCGACCTGATGATGCCAATGGTCGAGTATCTGTTGATATTTGCCGTTGCTGTGGATGGTTTGCATGCCTTGATCAAAACGGTTGATCAGGTCTTGGGCGCGCGAGTCCCTGCGGGTGAAGCTTAGGAATAGCTGTGCATGGGTCAATGTGGCAACGGGTGTGAATGCATTTTTAAACTCAGGTCGTTCGGCAAACAACGCCTCAGCTGTCCCCCGGTAGGCGGCGGCGTAGGTAACCCGGCCACGCTGTAACATCAGGAAGCCATTGAGGTCGCGCCTTACCGGCACCCGATGCATGCCCGCCAAACCATCGAACTCGGGCCCGTACTCATAGCCGATAGTCACGGCAACCGATTGCTCGGCAAGCTCAGAAAGATCGAGTAATGGTTTAGCCGTTTTGCTATTAGCCCACAAGAGGATGTCATCCTTGAACAGTGGGTAGGTCGGCAACAGGTATTGGTCGGTAATCTGCTTATTCGGTAAGGTGTTGAAGCAGGCCATGACTTCACCGCGCAGGGCTGTGTCCATACAGCGCGAGTATGGGTAGGGCATCAGTTCTATATCGGTGTGGCTGGCGGCAAATGCTGCGCGGACGATATCCACCGACATGCCCTGGATTTTGCCGTTACGCAGTGCGGTGTAGGGAAACCAATCGTCTTCAGCGCCTATGCGAAACGTCTCTGCTTGCACCGGGTTCTGGCCGAGGCAGAGCAGTAAGCATAGCGTTGCGATGGGTAGCCTATAGCTCACTCGATTGCTACCTCCTGGGCTTGATCATGAATGCTGCCGGCACTGGCCAATTCAACTGTAAATCACCCCGCTGATCGCAACAACCATGGCGCACAGGCTTTACTCAGGTAGCTCTGGCAGCGCTCTTAATGCCAACTCATAGTGTTGTAGGTTAAACGGCTGGTCAGTTTCGAGCATGTCGTTGATTTCAAATGCCAGCACCTGAGCCATCAACTGCAAGATCTCCCCGCGCTCATATCCCACCAGTGTCAATTTGTTCAGGGTCGCAAGAGCCGCTGCAGGTTCACCGGCCGCAATCTGATTTTCGACAGCCTCTATCAAGCGCTCTTCGGCAAATGTTTCATCTTGATTGTCTTCAATATCGCTCATGTCAGTCTAGTCCGCAGGTTGAGTTTGCAGTGTGCCAGTGTGCTGAGGCTTTCGCCATTCACTGCTCTGATAAGGCTGGCAGCTCGTGCGGTGCAGGTCTATAACTTTTGCTTGGAAAACTTGTGAGCCTGCCGAAATGCTGAAACTTTATGGATTCGCCGTTAGTAATTATTACAACATGGTCAAGTTTGCCCTGCTGGAAAAAGGCATGGCGTTCGAAGAAGTGATGTTTCACCCTGACCAGAGTGAGCAGAGCCTGACGATTAGCCCGCGCGGCAAGGTTCCGGCGCTGGGCACTGAGCAGGGTTACATGAGTGAAACCAGCGCTATCCTCGAATATATCGAAGAGATCGAAAGCGCAAAGCCGTTATTACCCAGCGAGCCGTTTGCGCGGGCCCAGGTTCGTGCATTGATGCGCGAGATCGAGTTGTACATCGAGTTGCCAGCGCGATTGGGTTATCCACAGGCATTTTTCGGCATGCAGATTGCGCCGCAGCTGAAAGAAAAATGCAAAGTCGAGTTATTGGCAGGGGTTGCCACGCTAAAGCGTCACGGTAAGTTTGCGCCGTTCGTGGCTGGTGACAGCCTGACCTTGGCTGATGTGTATTTCTTGTACAGTTTCGATCTGGCTTGCGCAGTTGCTGCCAAGCTGTTCGATCTGGATTTGCTGGCTGATTTCCCGCAAGCGGGCAAATTGCTCGCACAGCTTAATGAGCTGGAGCACGTGCAGAAAATTGCGGCGGATAAAGACGCCAACATGCCAGTGTTTATGGAAATGATTAAGGCCCGCGCACTGGCGGCAGCCAATTAGATGAGCGGCATTCAGGCGATGGGCAAAGCCATCGCCTGAATTCAGATTTTAGCGGCTGGCCAGCAAGGCTTGGCCCCGCTTAACAGCTGCCCTTACTTGCGCAGGTGCGGTGCCACCAATGTGATCACGGGCGTTGACTGAGCCTTCCAGCGTCAGCACATCAAATACGTCGGCGTCGATCTGGTCGCTGAACGTGCGCAATTCTTCCAAGGTCATTTCGGCGAGGTCTTTGCCGCTATCAACACCGAATTTAACCGCATGGCCAACAATTTCGTGGCAGTCACGGAATGGCAGGCCCTTGCGCACCAAGTAGTCAGCCAGGTCGGTGGCCGTGGAGAAACCGCGCAAGGCCGCTTCACGCATGATTGCATGCTTGGGTTTAATGGCCGGGATCATGTCGGCAAAGGCGCGCAAGCTGTCGCGCAGAGTATCGGCGGCGTCGAATAACGGTTCTTTGTCTTCCTGATTGTCCTTGTTGTAAGCCAGCGGCTGGCCCTTCATCAAGGTCAGCAGGCCGGTCAACGCGCCAAACACGCGGCCAGTTTTGCCGCGCACCAGTTCTGGAACATCCGGGTTTTTCTTTTGCGGCATGATTGAGCTGCCGGTGCAGAAGCGGTCTGGCAGTTCAATGAATTGGAACTGCGCACTGGTCCACAGCACTAACTCCTCCGAGAAGCGCGACAGGTGCATCATTGCAATGCTCGCTGCTGCGCAGAACTCGATGGCAAAGTCGCGATCGGACACGCCGTCCAGTGAATTGCCGCCAACGCTATCAAAGCCCAGCAGTTCGGCCGTTACTTCACGCTGAATCGGGTAGGTGGTGCCAGCCAGGGCAGCGGAACCCAGCGGCATGCGGTTGGTGCGCTTGCGGCAATCCACCAGACGCTCATGGTCACGTGAAAGCATTTCAAACCAGGCCAGCAAGTGGTGGCCGAAGGTCACCGGTTGTGCAGTTTGCAAGTGGGTGAAACCTGGCATGATGGTTTCGGCTTCGCGCTCAGCTTGCTCAAGCAGGCCCTGCTGCAAGCGTGAGATTTCGCCGAGGATGATATCGATCTCATCACGCAGCCACAGACGAATGTCGGTGGCGACCTGATCGTTGCGGCTACGACCGGTGTGCAGTTTTTTACCGGTGATGCCGATTAGATCGGTCAGGCGTGCTTCGATGTTCATGTGCACGTCTTCGCGCTCGATGCTCCAGTCGAACTGGCCTGCTTCGATTTCGTGCTGAACCTTGGCCAGCCCCTCGATAATGGTGTCACGCTCTGCTTCACTGAGCACACCCACTTTAGCGAGCATGGTCGCATGGGCAATAGAGCCCATAATGTCGTGACGGTACAGGCGCTTGTCGAATTCGACAGAAGCGGTAAAACGGGCGACGAAGGCGTCGACTGGCTCGCTGAAGCGGCCGCCCCAGGATTGGTTGGTCTGTTCAGTGCTCATGAGTTCGCTCGGCTGGTGCGCTAGTTCGGCCAGAGCGCGGCCACACATGCTCAATGTCTTTAACAGGCAGCTTGAAGGCACCTGAAAGCAGCTTGAAACAGCGGGTCGCGACCGGCGTGACGGAATACTTGGGCCGATAATAACAGGGCTGACCGGCAAAATCCCCGGCGGCGGATATCGTTGAGTATTGATTGTGCGTCCCTGGACAATGTCGCCCGGATCACAGTTTGCAGGGTTAGCCGGCTTTTCGAGGCACTATTTCAACCGTATGGAGCATGCCCACTTGCTGAGTCCTCGCGCCACACGGAAACTGCGATGATGCGAAAAATATCCTTTAATACAGAAGCAAAACGGGCACCGGTCGATGATTTTTTCGTCCCCGAGCTCTGCCAGCCAGAAGCCTTGCTGAGTATTGTCCTGCTCGCAGAATTATTGGTGCTGGTATTGGTCTTAGCTGAACCCATGCTGCCCGGTTTCAACTGGGTGCGCTTGGCGCTCACTTCATTGTTTGTGCAATGGATTGTATTGCTCTCAGCCGCACTGCTATGCCGTTTGCGGCCATTAATGGCGCGCTGGCGAGCTGAAGTGGCAGGGCTGTTTTGCTGCGCTATTGTGGTGGCACTGACGATGATTTGCACAGGTGTTGCCGATTTTTACGACCTGGGTGGTCAGTTGCCACGGGCCGGAGAGGTCAATCTTTATCTACGACATGCATTAATCAGCATGATTATGTCGGCACTGCTGCTACGCTATTTTTATCTGCAGAGCCAATGGCGCAGACAAGAGCAGGCCGAGTTGCGTGCGCGTATTGAGTCTTTGCAGGCGCGCATCCGGCCACATTTTTTGTTTAACAGTTTGAATAGCATTGCCAGTTTGGTAGTGATTGACCCGAACAAGGCTGAGCAGGCGGTACTGGATTTATCGGATTTGTTTCGCGCCAGTCTTGCCAAGCCCGGTAGCTTGGTGGCCTGGAGTGATGAGTTGGCGCTGGCACAACGATATTTATCGATTGAGCACTATCGTCTTGGCGAGCGTCTACAGTTGCAGTGGGAGGTTGCAGATGTACCTGAGGATCTACCCATTCCTCAATTGACCCTGCAGCCACTTTTGGAGAACGCCCTGATCTACGGTATCCAGCCATTGGTACAGGGCGGCTTGGTTTGCGTCGAGGCACATTACCTCGAAGGAGTGTTTCAACTGACTGTGAGCAATCCTTATGTTGAGCAAGACATGCCGCCTTCGCGTGGGACTCACCTCGCCTTGGAAAATATCGATGCACGTCTTGCGGCACTTTTTGGGTCTAAAGCCAGTCTCAGCGTGGAGCGCCGTGACGGCCGCCATTACACCCGTCTACGCTATCCTTGTGCGAGACTCACGCAGGAAGCCAGAGCAATATGAATGTTCTTATCGTCGATGACGAACCCTTAGCTCGAGAGCGCCTAAGCCGAATGGTTGGCGAACTCGATGGTTACCGTGTCCTTGAACCAGCTGCTAGCAATGGTGAGGAGGCACTAAGCCTGATTGACAGCCTGAAACCAGATGTTGTGCTGTTGGATATCCGCATGCCCGGCCTGGATGGATTGCAGGTCGCAGCGAAGCTGTGCGAGCGTGAAGCGCCGCCTGCGGTGATTTTTTGTACCGCCCATGACGAATTTGCCATAGAGGCATTCCAAGTGAGCGCCGTGGGCTATTTGGTTAAACCGGTGCGCAGTGAGCACCTTGCTCAAGCCCTGAAAAAGGCTGAGCGGCCAAACCGTGTACAACTTGCCGCGCTTACCCGTCCGGCAGTTGAAACGGGTGGCGGTCCACGCAGTCACATCAGTGCGCGCACGCGTAAAGGCATCGAATTAATTCCGTTGGAGCACGTGGTCTACTTCATTGCCGATCACAAATACGTAACCCTGCGCCATGAGCAGGGCGAAGTATTGCTCGACGAGCCACTGAAGGCGCTTGAAGATGAGTTCGGTGACCGGTTTGTGCGGATTCACCGCAATGCACTGGTCGCACGTGACCGCATTGAGCGGCTACAACGTACGCCATTGGGGCACTTTCAACTGTTTCTCAAGGGGCTTGATGGTGATGCGCTGGTCGTCAGTCGACGGCATGTGGCCGGAGTGCGCAAGCTAATGAGCAACCTTTAGGACTGCTGGACCGCCCGGTCAAAAGTAGGGCTGCAATCCGTGCCGGGAGGCTCGCAACGCCGTAGCCTGTTATTATCTAGGGTAGTTCGTACTTTGGAATTGCCCATGCCCCGTGAAATTCGCATCGCCACCCGTAAAAGTGCTCTAGCCTTGTGGCAAGCCGAGCACGTCAAGGCTCGACTTGAGCAGGCCCATCCTGGCTTGATTGTCACTTTGGTCCCCATGGTTAGCCGGGGTGACAAACTACTGGATGCGCCGCTGGCTAAAATCGGCGGTAAGGGCTTGTTCGTTAAAGAACTTGAAACCGCAATGCTGGAAAACCAGGCGGATATCGCCGTTCATTCAATGAAAGACGTGCCGATGGATTTTCCAGATGGCCTTGGTCTCTATTGCATTTGTGAGCGAGAAGACCCGCGCGATGCTTTCGTTTCAAACACTTTTGAAAGTCTTGATGCCTTGCCGCTTGGCAGTATTGTGGGTACCTCAAGCCTGCGTCGTCAGGCACAACTGCTGGCGCGTCGTCCTGATCTGACCATTAATTTCCTGCGCGGTAACGTCAATACCCGTCTGGCCAAGCTTGATGCGGGTGAGTACGACGCAATTATTCTTGCTGCTGCGGGCCTGATTCGTCTCGGCTTTGCTGCGCGGATTCGCAGTTCGATCAGTGTTGAGGACAGTCTTCCAGCAGGTGGGCAGGGCGCAGTCGGTATTGAATGCCGCACGGCTGATGCCGAGATTCACGCGCTGCTTGAGCCCTTGAATCACCGTGAAACGGCGTTGCGAGTGACGGCTGAACGGGCGCTGAACAAGCGTCTTAACGGCGGTTGTCAGGTGCCCATTGCGTGTTATGCCATTATCGAGGGTGAGCAACTCTGGCTGCGCGGTTTAGTTGGACAGCCTGATGGCGACTTGCTTTTGAGTGCAGAGAGTCGTGCGCCATTGGCTGAGGCTGAAGCGCTCGGCGTTGCCGTTGCTGAAGATTTGCTGGCGCAAGGCGCTCAGGCCATTCTCAATGCAGTCTATGGCGAGGCTGGCCACGCGTGAATCAATGGCGACTGCTGTTGACCCGCCCGCAGGATGAATGTGAGCTGCTGGCTGCGACCTTGGCCGAGCACGGGGTCTTCAGCAGCAGTATGCCGCTGCTGAATATTGTTGCGTTGGATCAAACCGCAGAACAACGCGACACACTTGCGCAGCTTGATCGTTATTGCGCGGTTATCGTTGTCAGCAAGCCTGCTGCGCGCTTGGCGTTGCAGTCGCTTGATCACAACCAGGTTCAAGTCCCCGCAGCGCAGCCTTGGTTCAGCGTGGGCTCGGCCACTGGTGAAGTCCTGGCTAAATATGGTTTGCAAGCGCATTGGCCAGAGCAGGGTGATGACAGTGAAGCATTGCTGGCTTTGCCCCTGCTCAAGCAGGCGTTAAGCCTGGATTCCGAGCCTCGTGTACTGATCATCCGCGGTGAAGAAGGCCGTGAAATGCTTGCCGACAGTTTGCGCAGTCAGGGCGTAGTGGTGGATTATCTAAGCCTGTACCGCCGCGAACTGCCGCACTATCCTGCAGGAACCCTGCAGGCAATTTTGAACTCAAATCAGCTTAACGGCGTGCTGGTGAGCAGTGGTCAAGGGTTTAAACACTTGTTACAAATGGCCGGTGAGCACTGGCCTGCATTAAGCAAGCTAACCTTATTTGTGCCGAGCTCGCGGGTAGCTGAGCAAGCCCGTGCAGCGGGTCGTAACCGTGTAGTGAATTGTCGTGGTGCTAATGCCGCGGCGTTGTTGGTGGCATTGCAGGCTGAATCTGCCCCGCCCTCTTATACAAAGGATGGATATGTGAGCGAAGCGACTTCCCCCAAAGAGCAGCCTGTGCAGGATGCACCTAAGCCAATGCCTAAAGCGCCAACGCCGGCTAAATCCTCAAGTGCCAATGGCCTCGCGTTAATTGCCCTGTTGCTGGGTGCAGCTGGCATTGCTGTCGGTGGCTGGAGTGCCTGGCAGCTGCGCATGCTGCAAGCCAATGAGCAGCAGCAAGTGAGCCAGCTTGAGCAAACCCAAGCTCAGGCCGCGGTTCTTTCACAGCAAGCAAAGAGTCTCGACAGCCGATTGCAGTCGTTGCCGCCACCGGAAGAGCTGGATGAGCGCCGACGTCTAGTGTTGCAGCTGCAAGGCGACCAGCAGTTGCTCAACAAACGCCTAGAAACCGTGCTGGGTGCGAGCCGTCAGGAATGGCGATTGGCTGAAGCCGAGCACTTGTTACGCTTGGCCAGTCTGCGCTTGTCGGCATTGCAGGATATCAACAGCGCGACGGCCTTGGTCCGCACCGCTGATGAAATCGTTCGCGACCAGGATGATCCCGCTGCATATGCCGTTCGTGAGCAGTTGGCGAAAAGTCTTGAGGCGCTGCTGACGACTCATAATCCGGACCGTACCGGACTGTTCTTGCAGCTGGGCGCATTGCGCGATCAAGGCATGCAGCTCAATGCGCTGAATCCGTCGTTCAAAGATGATGGTGGCGCACTCGGTCAGCTGGCCGAAGAAAATTATGGCGAAGGCTGGTGGGCAGGTGTTTTAGAAACTGCTGGCCAGTACGTGCGGCTGGATTTTCATGCTGACCAAAATGTTCGTCCGCTATTAGCCGGCCAGAGCCTGACCCAGGTTCGCTTGGCCTTGAGCTTGGCTCTTGAGCAAGCCCAGTGGGCGGCGTTGCATGGTCAGACTGCAGTGTATAAGCAGGCACTTACTCAGGCCGCTGACGTGCTCGACGGCAACTTCAATAAAGACAACCCAAGCAGCCGTGCCTTGCGCGCGCGCGTGGGCGAATTGATTGATCAAACCATCGAAGTCAAAGCGCCGGATCTGACCAACTCGATAAATGCCATGCAGGCGTATATCGAGCAAAAGCAATCGGCCCGTGAACGCCTGAAAAATGCGCCGGTTGCAGACAAGCCTGCGGCGGAGGAGGCGGCTCAATGAAACGCGCTTCTGTGCTGATAATTGTTCTGCTGGTTGCTGGTGCCTTAGCATTGCTCGGTTACTCAATTGCGGAGCATAAAGGCTATGTACTCCTGGCTTACAAGAGCTTCCGCTACGAGTCCAGCCTATGGATTTTCCTCGCGTTGATCGTTGCGCTCTGGCTGATTATTTACCTGTTACGGCTGTTGTTACGGTTGCTGGTGACCTCCGGGCGCTTGGTGAATCCATGGTCAGGCCTGCACCATAAACGCCGTGTACGCTTGGCCTCGGAGCAAGGGTTTGTCGACTTGGTAGAGGGGCGTTGGTCCGCTGCCCTACGTCATTTGCGCAAAGCTGCTGAAGCCGAGCCGCTGCCGTTGATGCACTACCTTGGCGCTGCCCGCGCTGCGCACGAGTTAGGCCAAAAAGAAGAGTGCGATGCGCTGCTTGAGCGTGCACTTGAGCGTCAGCCGCAAGCGGAACTGGCTGTAGCGCTGAGCCATGCTGAGTTTCAGCAAGCACGTGGTGAAGTGGATGCGGCCTTGGAAACGCTGCGGGTTATGCATGAGCGTCACCCGAATAATCAACAGGTGCTTAAGCATTTGCAGCAACTGTATGTGCGCAACCAAGACTGGTCGGCGTTGCTGGGTATTCTGTCTACGGTACGCAAAGAAAAAATGCTCAGCGGTGAGGCCCTTGCCGAACTTGAGCTGAAAGCTTGGCGTGGCCGTTTGGCTGCAGCGGCATTCAGTGAAGAGGGTAACCAAGAGGGCGCGCTGGAGAATCTGAATACTGCCTGGAAACAGCTGTCTTCGGCTCAGCAGCAAGAGCCTATGCTCGTGGCGACTTATGCCGAGCAGCTACGTCGACTTGGCCGGGAGGATGACGCCGAGACGCTGCTGCGTGCGGCGCTAAAGCGTAACTATGACAGCCGTCTGGTTCGGCTTTATGGTTTGCTGCGTAGCAACGATGGTGCGCGGCAGTTACAGACTGCCGAGGGTTGGTTGAAAGATCACCCCACCGATGCTGACCTGCTTCTCACACTGGGGCGCATCTGTGAGCACAATCAGCTGTGGGGCAAGGCCAAAGAGTATTTTGATGCCAGCCTGCGCTTCCAGCGACACCCCGAGACATGTGCCGAGCTGGCACGTTTACTGGCGCAGCTGGGCGATGTTGAGCGCAGCAACCAATTGTTCCAAGAGGGCTTGGGCCTGCTCGACCAGCGACTGAGCGCTTTACCTGTGGTGACGAGCGCCAACAGTTAACTGCGTACCAAGTTAGAAGCCCTTGCATGCAAGGGCTTTTGCTGGCGAGTAAGTCGTTGTCCTGCTGTTTAGCTTGAGCCTTGGCCGACGCGCGGTTGCTGTCAAGGGACAGTCAGTTGCGCTATAGCACGCTTTTACCTTGAAACGTCTGGGTGCTTTCTACTACCGTAGGCGCCTTTGTCATGATCCTTCGGAGCCACCATGTACTTGGCTAGCCCTCGTAGTCTGTTTTTGCTCGCCTTCCTGGGTTGTGTCGCCTTGATGGGCGGTGCGCTTTACCTTGAGCATGTTGTTGGCTTAGAACCTTGCCCGTTATGCATCTTGCAGCGCATTGCAGTCATTATTTTTGCTGTGGTCTGCTTAATTGCAGCGATCCACGGCCCGGGGCGTATCGGGCGGCGGGTCTATGCAAGCCTGGCTATGCTCAGCGCGTTGATCGGTGCAGGTACTGCGGCTCGTCAGATCTGGCTGCAAAGTGTTCCGGCTGATCAGTTACCAGCATGCTTGCCAAGCCTTGAGTACATGATGGACGCGCTGCCGTTCCAGGAAATTATCCGGGTGGTATTGCACGGCTCTGCCGACTGCGCCGAGGTCAACTGGACGCTGTTTGGCATGAGCATTCCTGAATGGAGTTTGCTGGCATTCATCGCCATGATCATTTTTACCCTGCTGCAATTGTTTCGCCGCAACTAAGACTCTTTGAGGGCATGCTGAGCTGGAAATGCTGTTCAGCTCAGCGGCTGTGCGCCGGCCTATACCCTATTCTGAAGCTGTAACCCCTATTCTGCGTGGGGCACAGATTAAACGCTCGTATGAAATTTTCTCGATAGAGTGCCTTGCTGGCAATTGGCGGGGAGCATACTCTGGCTTTTACAAGAACAGTTGGCACCCGCCATACAGGGTTCCAGTCGTACATTGAACAAGCCGATTGTTAGAAAAATGTCTCGAATCGGGCGTATAACAGAGAAACCGATAAGGGGAGTGAGGTCATCATGCTCGATAGTTGTCAGAACGCTCAGGAACGATGGGGTGGGGTCCACCTGCTGATTGATCGTTGGCTAAAGGAACGCGAGGAATTGGTTTTGGCTTATACAGCTGCCAACGCGCCTACTACTGCTGTCAGTAGCAACGAACCTGCTGTGCAAAAGTTCTGCGAGGTTTTGGTCGATTACGTTTCAGCCGGCCACTTTGAAGTCTATGAGCAGCTCACCAGCGAAGCCAAAGCATTTGGTGATGAGCGCGGCCTTGAGTTGGCCAAGCAGATCTGGCCACGCATTGATTCAATCACTGAGGTTGCACTGTCGTTTAACGACCGTTGTGACAATGGTGATTGCCGCGATAACGCTTCATTGGTGAACGAGCTCAATCGCCTCGGTGAATTACTTCACGAGCGTTTCGAACTCGAGGACTGCCTGATTGAAGTGTTGCATAACTCACATCAAGAGCAATCGACCGCTGCCGTTTAAGCACCTTGGCTAATGAATAGTTTGGGCCTGCTTTTGGTAGGCATGGCACAGATTTAAAGCGCTGCATTTCTTCGTAGCTTTCAGCGAGATGACAGGTGTTTTGTAAGCCCAGCACGGGCTGCCCGTGCTGGGCTTTTTGCTGTCTGTGATATCGCTTGGTCACGACTTGCGTGGTGATAGGGCACATTCTGCTGAATTATGGGTCTGAAGAATTCAGGTCCTATTATTGGCGACGTGAGTGCTCAAAATTGATGAGCGCCTGTGCAAATATTTTCGCCAATAATTCAACAAATGAGCGGATCACTAGCGACTGATGAGTCAGGCGTCTAGTATGGGCTCATCAATAACCGCCAGGAGGCGAGCCATGTCGGCGAAAAAGAGCGCAAACAAAAAATCGGTTTCGACCCCGTTGCACTTACTTCAGCAACTCTCCGGTAGCTTAATGGAGCTCCTGGAAGATGCATGCAGCAAGGCTTTGGTTGACGCAGAAAAACTGCTCGCCAAGCTAGAAACTCAGCGTGGCAATGCTCAAGAAAAATTGCATAAGGCACGTGGCAAATTAGAAGCTGCTGCCAGCGCCGGCAAAAGTAAAGCGCAGAAGAAAGCCAAGTCCAGTGTTGCTGAACTTGAGGAGTTGCTGGACGCGGTGAAAGAACGCCAGACGGAAACCCGTGGTTATATCGTCAAGCTAAAGCGTGATGCACAGGAAAGCCTGAAGCTGGCACAAGGTGTGGGCAAAGTTAAAGAGGCAGCCAGTAAGGCTATTGCCAATCGCGATGCTAAGCCCGTCGTTGTCAAAGCTGCTCCAGCCAAGCCAGCGGCAAAGACCACCGCTGCTAAACCTGCAGCTAAGAAGCCAGTAGCGCGCAAGCCGGCTGCTGCTGCAAAAACAGCTGCGGCCAAAGCCCCTGCTGCGAAGGCCCCTGCCAAACCAGCTGCGCGTAAGCCTGCAGCCGCTAAGCCGGCACCTGCCCGTGCCGCTGCGGCCAAGCCAGCAGCGAAGCCCGCAGTTAAAGCAGCAGCCAAACCTGCAGCTAAGCCCGCAGTTAAAGCAGCGGCCAAACCAGCAGCTAAGCCCGCAGTTAAAGCAGCGGCCAAACCTGCAGCTAAGCCAGCGGTTAAAGCAGTGGCCAAATCTGCAGCGAAGCCCGCAGTTAAAGCAGCAGCCAAACCTGCAGCAAAGCCAGCGGCTAAAGCAGCAGCCAAGCCTGCAGCGAAGCCAGCGGCCAAACCAGCGGCCAAACCTGCAGCAAAGCCAGCGGTTAAAGCAGCGGCCAAACCAGCAGCGAAGCCCGCAGTTAAAGCAGCAGCCAAACCTGCAGCGAAGCCAGCGGTTAAAGCAGCAGCCAAACCTGCGGCTAAGCCAGCGGCTAAGCCAGCGGTTAAAGCAGCGGCCAAACCTGCAGCTAAACCAGTGACCAAGCCAGCAGCTGCAAAGCCTGCGACCCAGGCTCCAGCATCGCACCCCATTACGGACATCCCTGCTGCTAAGCCGATTGCCCGTATGCCAGCAGCGGCGCGTAAGTCAGTCGCTAAACCAGCAGCGAATGGTGCGTCTCCAGCAGCCCCAGCAGCCCCGTCACAGGTAACGCCCGCTAATAACTCTGGCTCTACTGAGTCTTAAGTCGTTAGCGGTATTGGGCCGCGATGTGCAGTTGTTCCAGCGCGTCGCGGCCTACTTCATTGAGCACGGGTGCCATGCCTTGCAGCCATGCCATCAAGGTGTCTTCAGGGCCATCTATCCAGCCAGCCGTCAATGCGGCTAAACGCTGAAGCTCTATCCGTTCTGCCTCAATCTCCAGGCGCTTAACCTGCTCCCGTAGCAATGCCAGCTCACTGTCGTGGTTAGCCGCTGTGCGCCAATCCTGCCGCACCTGACGCAAAGCAGTTACAACACCATGTTGCCAGGGGCGAGCGAGTAAGCGCATTTTCTCAGCATGCTCCGGGTTATAGATCACGCCGCGCTTTCCTAGCCATGCTGCGCATAGCAGCAAGCACACATCGCTGCCCAAACCTTGTAACGTCAGGCAGGCCTGTTCGACTTCTGGGCGTTGATAAAAGCGTTCGGCGAATCGCCATAGATCAGAGGACATAGTGCTTTCCGGGATTGTCGCGAAGGACTCTGATAGACTCCGCCGCCATTATGATTCGACTCTTGAACCTTACATTACAACGCGGCCCTCAACGTCTGCTAGAAGACGCTGAGATGACCCTGCACGCCGGTCACAAAGCCGGTTTGATCGGAGCCAATGGCGCCGGTAAATCCAGCCTGTTTGCCTTGCTGCGTGGCGAGCTTAGCGCTGATGCCGGTGACTGTTTGCTGCCAGCTGACTGGCGTATCGCCCATATGCGCCAAGAGGTCGACGTTCTTGAGCGCGTTGCGGTCGATTATGTCCTAGACGGTGACGTACATCTGCGTCAGGTGCAAGCTGAGTTGGCCAAGGCCGAAGCTGAACACGACGGCGCAGCGGTTGCGCGTCTGCACACCGCGCTCGATAGCCTGGACGGTTACACCGCTGAAGCGCGCGCGCGCAAATTGCTCGCCGGTTTAGGTTTTGACAATGCGCAGATGGATCGCCAGGTTGGCGATTTTTCCGGCGGTTGGCGGATGCGCCTGAACCTCGCGCAGGCGTTGATGTGCCCCTCCGATCTGTTACTGCTCGATGAGCCCACCAACCACTTGGACCTGGATGCAATTCTTTGGCTCGAGGGCTGGTTGAAAAGTTATCCGGGCACGATGTTATTGATTTCCCACGATCGCGATTTCCTTGATGCTGTAGTTGATCACGTTGCCCACCTCGATCAACAAAAGCTCACGCTCTATCGTGGTGGCTATTCTGCATTCGAACGCACCCGTGCTGAACGCCTGGCTCAGCAGCAACAAGCGTTTGAGAAGCAGCAAGCGCAGCGTGCGCACATGGAAAAATACATTGCGCGCTTTAAGGCGCAAGCCACCAAGGCACGCCAGGCGCAGAGCCGGATCAAGGCCCTCGAGCGCCTTGAAGAACTTGCCCCTGCCCACGTTGACTCGCCTTTTGACTTCAGCTTTCGTGAAGCCGATAAGATTTCCAGCCCGCTGCTGGACCTCGATGATGCGTCTCTAGGCTATGGCCAGACGGTCATTCTGCAGAAGGTCAAGCTCAACCTCGCACCTGGCGCGCGTATTGGTTTGCTCGGCCCAAACGGTGCCGGTAAGTCGACCCTGATAAAAAACTTGGCCAACGAATTACAGCCCATTTCTGGCCACTTGCAGCGCGGTGAAAACCTGGTGGTGGGCTACTTCGCCCAGCACCAGTTGGATGCGTTGGATGATAAAGCCAGCCCGCTATTACATTTTCAGCGTTTAGCACCCACCGAGCGTGAGCAGACCTTGCGCGACTTTCTCGGTGGTTTTGACTTCAGAGGCCCGCGCTGTGACGAGCCGGTAAAGAACTTCTCGGGTGGCGAAAAGGCCCGCTTGGCACTGGCACTCATCGCCTGGGGCAAGCCCAACTTGCTGTTGCTCGATGAGCCAACCAACCACCTCGACTTGGAAATGCGCCTTGCGCTGACCATGGCGCTACAAGAGTTCTCTGGCGCGGTGGTGGTGGTATCCCATGACCGCCACTTACTGAAAAGTACCACCGATGAGTTCTTGTTGGTGGCTGATGGCGGTATGCGCGTCTTTGATGGCGACCTTGAGGATTACACCCGCTGGTTGGTTGATTTCCGCGCACGCCAGGCGCCAGCAACCGCTGTGCGTAACGACGCTGGTGTTGACCGTACTGACAAGCGTGCACAACGCCAGGCCGCCGCTGCATTGCGCCAACAATTAGCGCCGCATAAACGTGAATCTGACTCGCTGGAAAAGCAATTGGGCCAGTTGCACGACAAGCTTGCGCGAATCGAAGGCTCGCTGGGTGATGCGGCAATTTATGAGGCCGCGCGCAAAGATGAGCTGCGCGAATTGCTCGCAGAGCAAGCCAAGCTGAAAACGCTTGAGGCCGACCTGGAAGAGCGCTGGATGGAAGCTTTGGAGGCGCTGGAGTCGTTGCAAAAACAGCTCGAAGACGCCTCCTAGGCCTCAAGGCTAATTTAGCTTTAGTGCGATATGCTGGGCGGTTTTTAACGAAAGGGGTAGGCTAGCGTTTATCCTTTTTTAGTCTGTATTCGGAGAGATGGTCATGGCACTTGAAACCTGGCTGGCATTTTTTGTGGCGTGTTGGATTATCAGCCTTTCGCCTGGTGCAGGTGCTATCGCTTCGATGTCCGCTGGCCTGCAATATGGCTTTTGGCGTGGCTACTGGAACGCACTGGGATTGCAGATCGGCCTGGCCCTACAAATCGTCATTGTTGCTGCTGGTGTTGGCGCTATCCTCGCGACTTCGGCGTTGGCCTTCAGCCTGATCAAATGGTTCGGTGTGTTCTATCTGGTCTACCTTGCGTACCGGCAATGGCGAGCGCTGCCAAGCGACCTGAATGCTGAGTCCTCAGAGCGTCCGATTGGACGGCCTTTAACTTTGGTCTTGCGGGGCTTTCTGGTCAACTTCAGCAACCCTAAAGCCATTGTCTTTATGCTCGCGGTGCTACCTCAGTTCCTAAACCCCCATCAGCCGCTGGTTGGCCAATATGCAGTGATGGGCGTGACCATGATTTGCGTCGACCTGATCGTAATGGCTGGGTATACCGGGTTGGCTTCAAAGGTTCTGCGCATGTTGCGCTCGCCACGCCAGCAACGGTTGATGAACCGTAGCTTTGCGGTGCTTTTTGTGGGAGCAGCGAGCTTGTTAGCAACTGTTCGTCGCGCGGCTGTTTGATGTGGTACGCTCGTGCTTTAACGCAGTGGTGTAATAGCCACTGAAAGACTTTAGTCTGTATTTTTTTGGCTGAGTAACAGCATGTCGTCGACATTCATCGAGTCCGGTTTTACGGAAGAAAAGCTGCGTCCCTCTGTTGTTACATTGAATTTGCCACCCTTAGAAAAAGCCCTGATTCCGATCTGCGCGGAGTTAGCGATTACCCAGGCTTATTTCGTGGCATTGCGCAGTCAGGGCGATGCAAGGACACCGCGTTTGATGTTGGCTATTGGTCCCGCCACGACTGCAGTGCAACGTCGCTTGGCGGCGGCAGTCTCCGAGATGTTGCCGGAAGATATGGAGCTGGATTTGATAGAACTTTCGGCTGACGCGTTTTCAGACTCGGTTCGTCAATCCTGCAAGCCATTTTATCGCTGCGATTAACCTCTCACATCAGGCCCTTGCCAGTGCGGGTTTCCCTGGGCATAGGGTTCGCAATCGCGCCGCTCATGGGTTTTCATCAAGCTGCTCACCGTTGGGCATCGTTAAGCGCACTGCAACCCTTGTGCTGTAGGCATCATCTGTCTAAGGCTTTGGCACTTTCTTATAACGGAGTGGGTACTCGGCTGCTGGCGATTTGCGACAAATCGTCGCCCGCCAGCCTGCATTCAGTGGTTGAGGAAAATCCCTAGGGCAATAACAATATAACGACACACATTCGTATTTGATATTGAGTCCCATATGCACGTTCGACGCAGTATTTATACTTGGCTTTTGTTGCCGTTGATTGCACTTTGCAGCCTGACGGCCCTAGCCGAGTCAGCCGAAGGAACGGCTCAGGCGCTTCATATGCTGGGCTATTTGGGTGCCGATTACCCAGCCACCGTCGCCAATGGTGAAGTGGTTGATGCGGGCGAGTACCGCGAACAGCTGGAGTTTCTAGGCGTGCTCCAAGGTCTGATCGTGGCATTGCCCGCCAATGATAATCGCGACCAGCTGGAAAAAGGTGTTTCCAGTTTACGTAAACATGTTGAGCAACGTGACGATGGTGCTGTGGTAGCGCTGCAAGCGCGGCAATTGGCTGCATTGCTGGCCAGCAGCTATGAAGTGAGTCAGGCACCTTCGATCACTCCTGATCCTGCACGCGGCGCTCCGCTGTTCGCGCAGAACTGCGCTGTGTGCCACGGCGCTACAGGCGCGGGTGATGGTCCTGCAGGTGTTGGTCTTGAGCCGCCACCGGCAAATTTACGTAATGGCGCACGCCTTGATCACCTGAGCCTCTACGACATCTATAACACCATCGGTTTGGGTGTCGAAGGCACTGATATGGTGGCATTTGCTGATCAGCTGGATGAGCGCCAGCGCTGGGATCTGGCCAGTTATATTGCCAGCTTTACCGCTGACTTATCGCTCAAAGGCGAGTCGTTCGGTATCGCCAGTCTGGCCGGACAAACCCCGGCCGAGATTGAGTCTGCCCAAGGCAAAGATGCGGCTGCATTGTTCCGTGCGCAACGTGCTGCTCCACCGGTTGAGCAGCGTGGCGCATCGCAATTGATTGGCCACACTGAATTGACCCTGAGAAAGAGCCTGAAGGCCTATCGCGATGGCGATAAAGAACAGGCTTACGATCTCTCGGTTGGCGCTTACCTCGAAGGTTTCGAGTTGGTTGAGAGCGCTCTGGACAACATTGACTCGGTGCAGCGTAAAACCACTGAGCAGGCGCTGATGGCTTATCGTCAAGCATTGCAGGACAACCTGCCCGTCGCTGAAGCGGCGCAACGCCTTGACCACGCTAAGGCTGAGCTGGATAAGTCCGCTGCACTGCTCGACAGTGGCGCGGGAATGTCAGCATCCCTGACGTTTATTTCCAGCCTGTTGATTTTGCTCCGTGAAGGGCTTGAGGCGATTTTGGTTCTCGCCGCGATTCTGGCTTTTTTGCGCAACACTGGCCAAGAAAAAGCGGTGCGCAGTGTCCACGTTGGTTGGGGGCTGGCTATTTTGGCCGGCGTTGGCACCTGGGCATTGGCGGCTTATTTGATTGATGTCAGCGGTGCCCAGCGTGAGTTGCTTGAAGGCGCAACGGCCTTGTTCGCCAGTGTTATGGTGTTGTGGCTGGGCGTGTGGATGCACGACCGTCGGCATGCAGCCGCTTGGCAGAGTTACATCAATAGCAGCCTGGTGGGCGGTGGAGGGCGTTTCGGCTTTGCTCTGTTGGCCTTCTTCTCGGTTTACCGCGAGCTATTTGAAGTGATTCTGTTTTACGAGACCTTGTGGCTGCAGGCTGGGCCTGCAGGTCACAATATGGTGTTCGCGGGTGCAGCCGTAGCCTTGGTGCTTTTGCTAGGCGTTGCTTGGATTATTCTGCGAGGCTCGCGCAAGCTGCCATTGGCGACCTTCTTTACCGTCAATGCGATACTTCTCTGCGTGCTCTCGGTGGTTTTTGCAGGTCACGGCATAGCAGCCTTGCAGGAAGCTGGAGTGATTGGTACGCGTCCGGTGCGCTTCTTTGAGTTTGATTGGCTGGGTATACACCCAGACGCCTACAGTCTCAGTGCGCAGGCGCTGGCATTGGTTGCAATCACGCTACTCTATGGCCGCAGTTGGCTAACTGAACGCCGCCGTGCGGCGGTTAGTGCCGAATAACATGGTTGCAAAATACCGCGCCCGGCGTGCCATTGACGGTGCCGGGTTTACCCCTCTTTCTAAAGGAATCGCTACATGGCTCGTGTGTGGATAGATGCCGACGCATGCCCGCGAGCTGCGCGAGATCAAGTGGTGAAGTTCGCACTGAAGCGCGGCTTTGAAGTGGTGCTGGTTGCAGGGCAAGCGCAGCCTCGCCCCAATTTTGCCTGTGTGCGCTTAATTGTGGTGCCGAGCGGGCCGGATGCCGCCGATGACTATCTGGTTGAGTATGCGGTTCCTGGTGAGTTGGTGATTTGCAGTGACGTGCCGCTGGCTGACCGTCTGGTGAAGAAGGGTGTGGCAGCGCTCGACCCGCGTGGCAAAGAGTTCGATGAGCGCAACATGGGCGAACGTCTGGCGGTGCGTAATTTGTTCACTGACTTGCGCGAGCAAGGCCAGGTGGGTGGCGGACAAGGGGCATACTCAGACAAAGACCGTCAGCAGTTTGCCAACAGCCTGGATCGCATCCTTACCCGTTTAAACCGCACCTAAAGTTGTACAGCGTCAAGGCCAGACTGCGCATGAACGGATATAGGCAGCTCGATAGATTAGTCAGTATCAGCATAGGCCTGAGCTCACTTCAGCACTGCTAGCCACACAAATAGGTGCCGGTACCCACAGCGACCAGCGTGCCATCGTCGCTGTGCAGTTCGCTGCGCACCACAGCGACCTTATTGCCGGAGCGCAACAATACGGCGCTGGCAACAAAGCGCTGGCCACGCCCCGGGCGTAAATAGTCTACCCGAAGATCGATGGTACCCAGCTTGGAAAGCCGCGCCATACGCTCACTGCTTGAAAGGTGTTGGTGGCGTTCAAATGCGCCGATCAATGCCATTGCGCCGCCAGCGACATCCAGCACCGAAGAGATAACGCCGCCATGCAAAATGCCGTGAATAAAGTTGCCGATCAATTCATCTTTCATGGCAAAGCTCATAAGCACTTGCTCACAAGAGAGCTGATCAATCTCAATGCCGATCACGTTGTTGAACGGAATTCGCTGAAAAAAACTTTTGACCGCTTGCTCTAGCTCATCGGTCAGTTCGAAGGGTTGCGGGGGCATTGGCAGCTCACATAAGCAAAGTATTGGTTACGCTGCCCCACTCTATTGGCCCTGACTAGAGGCGCGGCAGGAGTGCCGCGCTCATTGGCCGGATAACCCGACAAATAGCTCTCCAACACCGGGTTTTACATCACTTGATGGGCTCTTTATGCGTCATCTCAAGCACTCGGTCGACCAGTTTATAGATGCCTGATGCAGCTTCGCTGATGGATTGGGCGAGCATATAAGCGGGAGTCGTCACCAGTTTGCGGTTCTGGTCTACAAATATCTCACTGACCTCACAATCGTGATGGACTGCGCCCATGGCCGTGAGTGCGCTGGCGGTATCTGGGTCGTTGCCGATGGTGCAATTGACGCCCTCGCCGAAAAAACGCGCTGCCATGGCTGGAGCAATACACATCAATCCCACGGGTTTATTGGCTGTGACAAAGCTTTGCACAGCCTTTAGCACGTCAGGTTGCACCGTGCAGTTGGCACCTGTGACAGCAAAGTCAGAGAGGTTTTTCGCAGCGCCAAAGCCGCCCGGCATGATGAGTGCGTCGAAGTTATCAGCGCTCAGCTCTTGGACATTTTTGACTTCGCCGCGGGCGATACGCGCCGACTCGACTAAAACGTTGCGCTTTTCACCGGTTTCATCGCCAGTTAAATGGTCAACCACATGCAGTTGGTCGATGTCTGGCGCGAAGCATTGAACTTGGGCTCCGCGCTGGTCTAAACGCAATAAGGTAATCACACTTTCCTGGACCTCGGCGCCGTCATACACACCGCAACCGGATAGAATCACCGCTACTTTTTTATGCATTGCGTACTCCTAATTGCGCTAGGCCGGCTGGCACTCTGGACCTTAGGTCTGAATGTGATCCGGCACCCCAACAAGTGTGTGGCAGGTCGTGCGGCGCGAAGTAAGCGCGCTATGAAAGCTTCGACTCTTAATTTCTCGGGATGTTGCATATGGCCATGTCTGTCTTTGCTCGCTATACCTTGCCAAGAGAGAGCTGTTGAGGACAACATAACTGTCGTCAAATGCCACTGAATTTGGCTTGTTCAGCCGCGAACGAGCGGCACGGCTGAACTATGCTTTTAGAGTCAAAATAATAATAGTCATTAGCGGCTTAGATATGAATTACATCCTCTATGCAGTGCCATTTTTCTTTCTGCTGATCGCCCTTGAACTCATTGCGGATCGCTGGCGAGGCGTGAGCACTTACAACCTGTCCGACTCGATCAACAGTATGAGCGCTGGCGTATTGTCGACCACGGTTGGTTTGGTGACAAAAGTCATTGGTTTGCTCACCTATACCATTGCCTGGGAGCATTTCGGCCAGTTTGAGTTGGCTGCAGACAGCCTTTGGGTATGGGTATTTGCCTTTGTTTTCTATGATTTTTGTTATTACTGGAATCATCGTTTAGGCCATGAGCGCAGTGTGCTTTGGGCCGCGCATTCTGTGCATCACCAAAGCGAGGAGTACAACCTCACCACCGCGTTGCGTCAGACCAGCACGGGTTTTATCTTTGGTTGGATTTTCTATCTGCCGATGGCACTAATTGGGGTGCCACCTTTGGTATTTCTGGCGGTGGCATCGCTGAATTTACTGTATCAATTCTGGGTTCATACCCGTCATATCCCTAAGCTGGGCTTGTTTGAGTGGGTCTTTATCACGCCATCCAACCACCGGGTGCATCACGCGCAAAACCAGATCTATATGGACCGTAACTACGGTGGCGTCTTTATCCTCTGGGATCGTTTGTTTGGCTCCTTCCAAGAAGAGCTCGACGAACACCCTGTGGTATTTGGCGTAACCACGCCATTGGCCAGCTGGAATCCTCTGTGGGCCAATTTGCAGGTCTATGCGGCGCTGTGGGAAGACGCCAAGCGTACGTCATCAACCTGGGACAAACTGCGGATATGGTTTATGCGTACGGGCTGGCGTCCGGCAGATGTTGCGGCAGCCTATCCTCAAGCCAAGCCCGACCTCAGCCAGTTTGTGAAGTTTGACGTGCCGCTGAGCCTCTACCGTAAAGTCTACGCAACGGTTCAATTTGGTGTATATGTGCTGGGCGGTAGTTACTTTATGGCTAACGCTGGGCAACTGAGTGTGCTGGCTCTCTTGGCTGGTTGTCTCTGGGTCGGGTTTGGCCTGTACAGCATTGGCATGTGGCTGGAGAACCGTGACTGGGCAATGCGCCTTGAGCTGTTGCGGCTTGCGCTTAATCTGCCATTGCTGTGGCTGGCAGATCTTCAGGGTGTGGTCGCCATGGGCGGGTTGGCTTGGCTTCTGTTGGCGGTCTACAGTGCCTTGAGTTGTCTTGCCTTGCTGGCAGAGCGGCGTCATGACCACGCCGTTGCCGCCTGAGTTGGGTTGCGCTGACTAGTTGGATGAGTGGTCGGGAGCGTCAGCAGCCTGTAACGCTGCAGATTGTTTGCGCGCCTTACGCAGCCTGTATAACCACAGGCTCAAGCCGATCACGGCAAGGCTGCCTAGCAGATAGAACTCATAGTGGCGAAGATCGCCAAGTACTGACTGCAAGGCACTGCCGAGGTGATACGCGGCGTAGCTAATGCCTATCGACCAGACGGCTACGGCAATGCTGTCTAGCACTAGGTAGCGGCGCCATGAGTAGCCGGATAAGCCTATCGCGACTGGCATGACCATGCGCATGCCATAAATAAACCGGAAGCTCAGAACCCATAGGTCGGTATTGCGCCGCAGGTGATGCAGAGCCTTGTCGCCAGCTTTTTGCCATTTAGGCTTTTTCGCCAGTAATCTGCGGCCATGGCGTCTGCCTAGGAAGTACCACCATTGATCGGTCGCCAGGGTCCCGCAGAATGCAAAAAACGCCACCCACTCAATCTTTAAATAGCCTTGCAAGGCCAAGTATGCGCCGAGCAATACCGAGGCTTCGCCCTCAATAAATGTGCCCAATACCAGCGCCAAATAGCCGAACTGATGAAGGAAATTCTCAAGCATTAAGGTGCCTCGATCGTGAAGGCGCCTAGATTACTCCTTCCGCTGCTCGGGAAGTACTCGGCTATGCTCGACGGCACCGGGCTGGATGGTCACAATAACTCGATTAATTTGTGCCCAAGTCCCTGCCTGCTTGGTCTGATAGGTTGAGCGCAGCTGTTTTGAGCCGAGATGCGACGCGCAGTCGCACTGAGCGGAAGGCTGTCATTAATTGGTCATAATGTTCGTTTATAACTGTCACACTCGCCCGTCGCTACGGGCTATGGAGTCTGTCGTGAGTTTTACCCCCGCCAACCGTCTGTTTCCTGCCACACGCCTGCGCCGTAACCGTCGTGATGATTTTTCCAGGCGTCTGGTGCGCGAGAACCGCCTGAGTGTTGATGACCTTATTCTGCCGGTGTTCGTGCTTGATGGTGAAAATCGCCGTGAGCAAATCCCATCAATGCCAGGGGTCGAGCGCCTAAGCATCGACTTGTTGCTGCAAGAGGCTGAGAAGTGGGTCGGGCTGGGTATTCCCGCCCTGGCTTTATTTCCGGTCACCCCGCTTGAGAAAAAAACCTTAGATGGCTGCGAAGCCTGGAACCCTGAAGGCATTGCTCAGCGCGCTATCCGTGCCTTGCGTGAGCGCTTCCCAGAGCTTGGCGTAATCAGCGACGTCGCATTGGACCCATTCACCACCCATGGTCAGGACGGCATCCTTGACGCCGACGGCTATGTGCAGAATGACATCACTGTTGATGCGCTGGTCAAGCAAGCGCTGTCCCATGCCGATGCCGGTGCCCAGGTTGTGGCACCTTCAGACATGATGGATGGACGTATTCAGGCCATCCGTGAAGCATTGGAGCTGGCTGACCACAGCAACGTGCGGATCATGGCGTACTCTGCTAAATACGCCAGCGCCTACTACGGGCCATTCCGTGACGCCGTGGGCTCAGCAGCTAATTTGGGTAAAGGCAGCAAAAATACGTACCAGATGGATCCGGCCAATGGCGATGAGGCGCTGCATGAAGTGGCGGCTGATCTGGCTGAAGGCGCGGATATGGTCATGGTTAAACCAGGCATGCCGTATCTTGATATCGTTTGGCGCGTTAAACAGGAATTTAAGGTGCCTACGTTTGTCTATCAAGTCAGCGGCGAATACGCCATGCACATGGCGGCTATCCAGAATGGCTGGCTCAGCGAGGCGGTGATTCTTGAGTCGTTGACTGGCTTCAAACGAGCAGGTGCTGACGGTATTCTGACTTACTTTGCCGTGCGTGCGGCCGAACTGTTAAAACAAGGGCAATAGCCCTCGGGAACCCCGCGAATGAACACCGAAGGATTGACTGAATTGCAAACTGAAACGCCGGCTGCTGTTGAGGTTCCGGTAGACGTTACCGAGACGCCACCTGCTGCGCCTGTTGTTGCGGAGGTGCATCCGGCACCGCCAATGGTGGTGCCGAGCCTGGATGACAGTAGCCTGTATATCCACCGTGAGCTGTCGCAGCTGCAATTCAACATCCGCGTGCTTGAGCAGGCGCTGGACGAGTCATATCCTTTGCTGGAGCGTCTGAAGTTCTTGCTGATCTTCTCCAGCAATTTGGACGAGTTCTTCGAGATTCGCGTCGCGGGCCTGAAAAAGCAGATCACCTTCGCCCGAGAGCAAGCGGCTGCCGATGGCTTGCAGCCGCATCAGGCGTTGGCGCGTATTTCTGAGCTGGTGCATGAGCAGGTCACGCGTCAGTACAGCATTTTGAATGACACCCTGTTGCCAGCCCTTGAAAAGCACAACGTGCGCTTTATCCGCCGGCGGCATTGGAACACCAAGATCAAGGCTTGGGTGCGGCGTTTTTTTCGCGACGAAATCGCGCCGATCATTACCCCTATCGGGCTTGATCCAACGCACCCATTTCCACTGTTGGTGAACAAAAGCCTGAACTTCATCGTTGAGCTTGAGGGTGTTGATGCTTTTGGTCGCGACTCAGGTTTGGCGATTATCCCCGCGCCACGCTTGCTGCCGCGGATTATCCGCGTGCCGGAAGAAGTCGGCGGTGCAGGGGACAACTACGTATTCCTTTCATCAATGATCCACGCCCATGCGGATGACTTATTCGTCGGCATGAAGGTCAAGGGCTGTTATCAATTCCGGCTGACCCGAAACGCCGACTTGTCGGTGGATACCGAGGATGTTGAAGATCTGGCGCGCGCCTTGCGCGGCGAGCTGTTCTCGCGTCGCTACGGTGACGCAGTGCGCCTTGAAGTGGTGGACACCTGCCCAACTAATCTCAGCGATTACTTGCTCAAGCAATTCGGTTTGGCCGAGAGCGAGCTTTACCGTGTTGGCGGCCCGGTAAACCTGACGCGATTGTTCAGCGTCACCGGCTTGGAAAGCCACCCGGAGCTGCAGTACACCCCGTTTACGCCGGTTATTCCGAAGCTGCTGCAAAACAGCGACAACATTTTTAACGTTGTCAGCAAGCAAGACATCCTCTTGCTGCACCCTTTTGAATCATTTACGCCGGTTGTCGATTTCCTTCGTCAGGCCGCTAAAGATCCGCACGTTCTGGCGATCAAGCAAACGCTGTATCGCTCGGGCGCGAATTCGGAGATCGTTGATGCGCTGGTTGAAGCAGCGCGCAACGGTAAAGAGGTTACGGCGGTCATCGAGCTGCGTGCACGTTTTGACGAAGAGTCCAACCTGCAGCTAGCCAGTCGCTTGCAGGCTGCGGGTGCCGTGGTTATTTACGGTGTTGTCGGCTTTAAAACCCACGCCAAAATGATGCTGATTCTGCGCCGCGAAAGTGGCGACATTGTCCGTTATGCACACTTGGGCACAGGTAACTATCACGCTGGTAACGCTCGTCTTTACACGGATTACAGTTTACTGACGGCAGACGTTGCGCTCTGTGAAGACGTCTCGAAAATGTTTAGCCAGTTGATCGGCATGGGTAAAACCCTGCGCATGAAAAAGTTACTGCATGCGCCGTTTACCTTGAAGAAAACCTTGCTCGACATGATTGCCAAGGAAACCTTGCTGGCCACTGAAGGCAAGCCTGCGCACATCATGGCCAAGTTCAATTCGTTGACTGATCCCAAGATCATCCGGGCCTTGTACAAAGCCAGCCAGAGTGGGGTCAAGATTGATTTGGTCGTGCGCGGCATGTGTTGCCTGCGCCCGGGCATTCCTGGCGTCTCGCACAACATTCAGGTGCGTTCGATTATTGGCCGCTTCCTCGAGCACACGCGGGTTTTCTACTTCCTCAATGAAGGCGAGGAGAAAATTTACCTGTCGAGTGCTGACTGGATGGAGCGCAACCTCGATAAGCGGGTTGAAACTGCGTTCCCGGTTGAGGGCAAGAAGTTGATTATGCGGGTCAAGAAAGAGCTGGAAATGTACCTCAGCGACAACACCCACAGCTGGGTCTTGCAGCCTGATGGGCGTTACCTGCAAAGCAGCCCAACGGGCAACCAGAACCCGCGCAGTGCGCAGGCCGGGTTGCTTGATAAGCTAACGGTGCCGCTGGTTAGCGCACGCTAAGCTCGATGCCCACGCGCTTGAGCCATTCCGCTTCCTGGGTGAAGTCAGCCTGAGTGAGCGGGTTGGCCTCTAGCCAGCCATCCGGGAAACGGTACTCAAGGCTTTGGCCTGAGGCTTTTAGCTCGACTTTGGGCATGTCTTGAGTGCTGCGGATGTGGTGGAACAAAATCGCAAAGCGCAGCAGCACGCACAGGCGAATCAACTTGATGCCTTCTTTGCCAAACTCGGCGAGTTTGTCTTTGGGAATATTGCGCCGGTGGCCGCGTATCAGCAACGCCAGCATTTGTTGGTCAATGCGTGAGAAGCCCGCAAGGTCGGAGTGCTCGACCAAGTACGCACCATGCTTGTGGTATTGGTAATGGGCGATATCTAAACCCAGCTCGTGGACCCGCGCTGCCCAGACCAGCAGTTCTTTATGCCAATCCTCTCTCAGTGACCAGGCCTTTTCGACCTGGTTGAGGGCTTCCAGCGCTTTTGATTCAACGCGAGCAGCTTGATCAAGGTCAACGTGATAGCGCTCCATCAAAGCGCTGAGGGTGCGTTCACGGACATCCTCATGGTGGTGGCGACCCAGCAAGTCATAGAGTACACCTTCACGCAGAGCGCCTTCCGAATGCGACATGCTAGTGAGATCGCAGGCATCGAAGATGGCTTCCATGATCGCTAGGCCCGCGGGGAAAATGCCGCGCCGATCCACTTTAATCCCGTCGAGATCGAGTTTGTCTATCTCGCCAATCTTCAGCACTTTGCGCTTGAGCCAGGCCAGCCCTTCGCTGTTCACTTCGCCCTTACCCAAGCCAGCCGCCTGGATGGTCAGGCCGATCGCTTTGATGGTGCCGGAAGCGCCAACGGCTTCCTCCCAGCCCAAGCGCCGCAATGCATGCTCGATGCCCATTATCTCAAGGCGTGCAGCGGTGTAGGCCTGCGCATAACGGGCTTGAGTAATCTTGCCGTCTTTGAAGAAGCGCTGGGTGTAACTGACGCAGCCCATCTGCAGGCTTTCGCGCAGCAACGGCTCAAAACGCTGACCGATGATGAACTCGGTACTGCCGCCGCCGATGTCGGCGACCAGACGCTTACCCGGCGTGTCGGCAATGCTGTGGGAGACGCCCAGATAAATAAGTCGCGCCTCTTCACGGCCGGAAATCACTTCAACCGGATGGCCAAGTACGGCTTCAGCCCGCTGAATAAACTCCGCGCGATTGCGTGCCTCACGCAAGGCATTGGTGCCGACGATGCGTACCGCGCCTTGGGGCAGGCTGGCGGTGAGTTGAGCAAACCGACGCAGGCAGTCAATGCCGCGCTGCATCGCCTCTTCGTTGAGAAGCCGCTCATCATTGATACCGGCGGCGAGTTGGACCTTGTCGCCGAGACGTTCAAGGATGCGAATCTCGCCATGATCGGCTTTGGCTAACACCATATGAAAGCTGTTAGAACCAAGGTCGATAGCGGCAATCAATGGGAATGACTCATTAGCATTTTCTGGCATGGCATGTGATATCTCGATGCTTAACTCGCTCATCGTGCCACGATCAACTGATCACGCCAACGCCTAGCACTTCGCAAGCAGGTCTTTTTACGGGGCATAAGGCCTGATAGCGCCTGTCCAACTGATGCACATGGCCTTGCGATCGAGTGATATTGATTTCCATCGACACATTTTGCAGGCCAGAGGTAATCAATCCATGCTCGGGATTGTCAGGTCTAGCGCTGATATTGTCCTTGAACGTCAGGCGTTGCCCCGAACGATGGAAACCTAGAAGGAACCTACTAAGATTTTTAAAGCGCTTGGGCGGCGTGCAAAAAAGGCCGACGCAGAAGGCGATGCAGCCGCCTGTACGCGCTGCTGCATTGCGCGCCGGTATCGCTTTTGTCACGCTCGGAGACTAGTGTGATATGGAAATTGTATTGAGTTATTAATAAACGCAATTGTGCTTTTCTAGCTGTGACGGAAAAGCCGCGTTATGATGTCTGCCAATTTTGTTGCTTCCGAACACGGAGATTTCCATGAGCGAATTCATCACCAACGTCAGCGACGCAAGCTTTGACCAAGAAGTTATCCAAGCCGAAGGCGCTATTCTGGTCGACTACTGGGCTGAGTGGTGTGGCCCGTGCAAAATGATTGCACCAGTTTTGGACGAGATTGCCCAGACTTACCAAGGCAAACTTAAGGTCTGCAAGCTGAACATCGACGAGAACCAAGACACGCCACCGAAGTACGGCGTGCGTGGTATTCCTACACTGATGCTGTTCAAGAACGGCAACGTTGAGGCGACCAAGGTTGGCGCACTGTCGAAATCGCAACTGACTGCGTTCCTAGATAGCAATATCTAAGCGGTTATGCGCAAAAGCCCCGAAAAAATCGGGGCTTTTTTGTATTTAAAGGCTAGACGTGCGCATTTGCACGATGTTACATTCGGCCTCGCTGTATTTCCTATACAGCCCCCTGCATAGCCGTCGCCGACGCATTCCTTTTCGAATCATTTCGCGATCCAGTCGCCTTCAAGTGCGGCGCGGCCTCCCAAGCTAATAGCTTATTTTCCCTCCTCACAATGATTACGTCATTCCTATGAATCTGACCGAACTCAAGCAAAAGCCGATCACTGAACTGCTCGAAATGGCCGAACAGATGGGCATCGATAACATGGCCCGCTCGCGCAAGCAGGATGTGATCTTTTCGTTACTGAAACGACACTCCAAAGGCGGCGAAGAAATTTCCGGTGATGGTGTACTGGAAATTCTGCAGGACGGTTTCGGCTTCCTCCGTTCCGCTGATGCCTCGTATCTCGCGGGCCCAGACGATATTTACGTCTCGCCAAGCCAGATCCGCCGCTTCAACCTGCGTACTGGCGATACCATCGTTGGTAAAATCCGCCCGCCTAAAGAAGGCGAGCGTTACTTCGCACTGCTCAAGGTCGACACGATCAACTACGACCGTCCTGAGAACGCGAAGAATAAAATTCTTTTCGAAAACTTGACGCCGTTGTTTCCAAACAAGCGCCTGGTTATGGAAGCTGGTAACGGCTCCACGGAAGACATTACCGGTCGTGTTATCGACCTGTGTGCGCCGATTGGTAAAGGTCAGCGTGGTCTGATTGTCGCCCCGCCAAAAGCGGGCAAGACCATCATGCTGCAGAACATTGCCAGCAACATCACACGTAACAATCCTGAGTGCCATTTGATCGTTCTGCTGATCGATGAGCGCCCGGAAGAAGTGACTGAAATGCAGCGCACAGTGCGCGGCGAAGTGGTTGCTTCGACCTTCGATGAGCCACCAAGCCGCCACGTGCAGGTTGCTGAAATGGTGATCGAAAAAGCTAAGCGTCTGGTTGAGCACAAGAAAGACGTGGTCATTCTGCTCGACTCAATCACGCGTCTGGCACGGGCCTACAACACTGTGATCCCAAGCTCCGGCAAGGTGTTGACCGGTGGTGTTGATGCTCACGCTCTGGAGAAGCCAAAGCGTTTCTTCGGTGCCGCCCGGAACATCGAAGAAGGCGGCTCGCTGACCATTCTGGCGACTGCGTTGGTTGAAACCGGCTCGAAGATGGACGAAGTGATTTACGAAGAATTCAAAGGTACCGGTAACATGGAACTGCCTTTGGATCGTCGTATCGCTGAAAAGCGCGTTTTCCCTGCGATCAACATCAACCGTTCCGGTACCCGCCGTGAAGAGTTGCTGACAGCAGAAGACGAGCTGCAGCGCATATGGATTCTGCGTAAGTTGCTGCACCCGATGGATGAGATTGCTGCCATTGAATTCTTGATCGACAAGCTTAAAGCGACCAAGACTAATGAAGAGTTCTTCATGTCCATGAAGCGTAAGTAATTGGCTTGCGGCCGTGTGTGCTGCGGTGATGCCGCGTTAGAAATTACCTCGGCGTGCTTATGTACTACTCGTACACTGCGCGGCCTCGGTAATTTCTGCCTTGCCTGACCTTTGCACACGCAGCCTCGGTTTGCGGTGAGTCGTGTTTAGATCAAGTGACTTGTTGCGCTGTAAGATTCGCAAAAGCCGGGTAATCAGTACTGATCCCGGCTTTTGTGTTTGTGTGAATTGGCTTTTGGCCTTCTGAATAACCGAGCGGGGCGTTAAACTTTACGCTTCGATGGCTCTGCCTGACACGAGGCTCCTGCATGCAGTATCGCGACCTGCGCGACTTTATCAGCGGCTTGGAAAAGCGCGGCGAACTCAAGCGTATCCAAACCCCGGTTTCTCCGGTGCTGGAGATGACTGAAATTTGTGACCGTACTCTGCGCAAGGCAGGGCCTGCGTTGCTGTTCGAGAATCCGACTGGGTTTGATATGCCAGTGCTCGGCAATTTGTTTGGCACGCCGCAGCGTGTGGCCTTGGGCATGGGCGCAGAAGCGGTCAGTGAGCTGCGTGAAATTGGCAAGCTGTTGGCGTTCCTCAAGGAACCTGAGCCGCCTAAAGGCCTGAAAGATGCCTGGGACAAGCTGCCGATTTACCGCAAAGTGTTGTCTATGGCCCCCAAGGTGCTGAAGGACGCACCTTGTCAGGAGGTGATTGAGGAGGGCGACGATGTCGACTTGACCAAGTTGCCAGTGCAAACCTGCTGGCCTGGTGATGTCGGCCCGCTGATCACGTGGGGGCTGACCATTACCAAGGGGCCGAATAAAGAGCGGCAGAACCTGGGAATTTACCGTCAGCAGGTGATTGGTCGCAATAAAGTCATCATGCGCTGGCTCAGCCACCGCGGTGGTGCCTTGGATTTCCGCGAGTGGTGCCAGAAGTACCCTGATCGTCCTTATCCGGTGGCGGTCGCCTTGGGCGCTGACCCGGCGACGATTCTAGGTGCAGTCACACCCGTGCCAGACAGCTTGTCTGAGTATGCTTTTGCGGGTTTGCTGCGGGGTAACAAAACCGAGCTGATCAAAGCCCGAGGCAGTGACCTGCAGGTGCCAGCCAGTGCTGAAATCGTCCTCGAAGGGGTGATTCATCCGGGTGAGATGGCCGATGAAGGCCCCTATGGCGACCACACCGGCTACTACAACGAAGTGGACAGCTTTCCGGTCTTTACGGTTGAGCGTATTACGCGTCGGCAGAAGCCGATTTATCACAGCACCTACACTGGCCGTCCACCGGATGAGCCCGCGATTTTAGGTGTGGCGCTCAATGAAGTCTTTGTACCGATTCTGCAAAAGCAGTTTCCGGAAATAACTGATTTCTACCTGCCGCCAGAAGGATGCTCCTATCGCATGGCGGTGGTGACCATGAAGAAGCAGTATCCAGGTCACGCCAAGCGCGTGATGCTCGGCGTCTGGTCCTTCCTGCGGCAGTTTATGTACACCAAGTTTGTCATCGTTACTGACGATGACGTCAATGCGCGTGATTGGAATGATGTGATCTGGGCGATCACCACGCGTATGGATCCGGCGCGTGACACCGTGATGATCGAGAATACCCCGATTGATTACCTCGACTTTGCCTCGCCAGTTTCTGGCCTGGGTTCAAAAATGGGCCTTGATGCAACCAATAAGTGGCCGGGCGAAACCACCCGCGAATGGGGTCGGGCAATTGTTCAGGATGATGCCGTCAAGCGTAAGGTTGATGAGATGTGGGCTGAGTTAGGGATCGATTGATGCTGCTCTTGAGTTGGAAGGCGTTATGAAAGTCATCTTGCAACCTTCGGGTGCTGAAGTTGAAGTGCTGCCAGGTGAACGTATTCTTGATGCTGCACGGCGTCAGGGGTTTGATTGTCCGCAAAGCTGTCGCAACGGCAACTGCCATATCTGTGCGGCGTTGTTAGTTGAAGGCCGGGTTAGTCAGAGTGGCGCGGAGATTGATCACGGCGAGCTGTTCACCTGTCTGGCCGAGCCGCTGGAGGATTGCATACTGCATTGGGATGGTGTGCTGGCACCGGGCGAGTTGCCTGTGCGCCAATTGTCATGTCAGGTGGTTAGCTGTGAAGAGGTCGGGGGCGATGTTTATCGCCTCTGCCTGCGTGCGCCTGCGGGCAAATTGCCGCGTTATCATGCGGGTCAGTATTTACTCTTGCAGCGTGCGGAAGATGACTTTGCGGCCTTCTCGCTGGCTTCAGCGCCCCATGCAGGGCGAGACCTTGAATTACATATTTTGGCCCGTGACGAGAGCACTCTGGCGCTGATCCGGCAGTTGCAGCAGCAAGACTTTGTGCGCGTGCAACTGCCATTTGGTGATACCCATTTGGCCGAGCTGCCTGAAGGGCCTTTGGTGTTGATCGCCGCAGGCACCGGTATGGCGCAGATGCACAGCTTAATTGAGCATTGTCGCGAAACGGGCTTCAAATACCCGGTGCATTTGTACTGGGGGGCTCGTAGCCCGGATGACTTCTATGATTTGCCGCATTGGGCCGACTGGCAGCGACTGGAAAATCTGACCCTGCACAAGGTGGTCAGTGATCAGTGTGGTTGGCAGGGGCGGTGTGGCTTGTTGCATGAGGCAGTCAGCGAGGATTTTAGCGATCTTAAATCGCTGCACGTCTATGCTAGCGGGTCGCCACCGATGGTTTACGGCACACTCGATGCGCTCGTTGAGGCGGGTATGGACGCGCACCAGATGCGCGCTGATGTGTTTGCTTACGCACCACGTGACTAGTGGCGCTGCACTGATGTGTTAGCACGCGCAGCCTCGGCTTTGAGCCCAAGGCTGCGCGAGTCATTAGCGGACCTGAACCACGACTTTACCCACAGCCTTGCGCTGGCCGAGCAGGTCAATTGCGTCGGCAGCTTTCTCCAGTGGGAATGTTTCGGAAACCAGTGGCTTGAGCTTACCTTCAGTGTGCCAGGCGAAAAGTTGCTGGAAGTTGGCCAGATTGTCCTGCGGCTGACGCTGGGCGAATGAGCCCCAGAATACGCCGACCACCGATGCACCTTTGAGCAGCATTAGGTTAACCGCTACTTCGGGGATACGGCCGCTGGCAAAGCCCACCACCAGCAAGCGACCATTCCAGGCAATGCTGCGCACGGCCAGGTCAAACAGATCACCGCCGACCGGATCGTAGATCACGTCTGCGCCTTGCCCGCCGGTAATACGTTTAACTTCTTCTTTGAGATTGCTTTCGCTGTAGTTGATCAGCTCATCCGCGCCGGCCGCCTTAGCCACTGCAAGTTTTTCAGCGCTACTGGCAGCGGCAATGACCTTGGCGCCCATTGCCTTGCCGATCTCAACCGCTGCCAGGCCGACGCCACCTGATGCACCGAGAACCAGCAAGGTTTCACCCGGCTGGATATTGGCGCGCTGTTTGAGCGCGTGCATCGACGTGCCATAGGTCATGCCGAACGCAGCTGCGCTGGGAAAATCCATCGACTTGGGGACTGGCATGACGTTGTAGCTGGGCACTGCGACCTGCTCGGCAAAGCTGCCCCAGCCGGTCAGTGCCATGACCCGATCACCGACCTTGAGGTGGCTGACTTTTTCTCCAACAGCGCTGACAACGCCGGAGGCCTCACCACCCGGAGAGAACGGGAAGGGTGGCTTGAACTGGTATTTGCCTTCGATGATCAGCGTGTCAGGGAAGTTGACGCCAGCACAGTGAACGTCGATAACCACTTCGTTTTTCTTCGCTTCAGGGTTAGCGGTTTCTTCTACAACCAGCGTTTGCGCTGGGCCAAAGGCTTTGCATAACACGGCTTTCATCGGGCGCATCCTTATTCAAGTTATGAGGCGCAGTGTAGAGTGCTGGTAAGTCGGGTCAACAAGCATGGCTGCCTGTAATGGTGCAGCATAAGCATTGTGCTTGGGGGCTGGCGTTGTAGTCGCTATGCTTGGCGCAACCGATACGGAGATTGAGTCCTGTGAAAGTCATACTCGCATTATTGATTGCCTTGTCCATGCCCCTGCATGCCATGGCCGAAGAAGCTGAAGCCGAAGGCGAGGCCGCAACGCCGAAAGTTGCCTATATAAACCTGACGCCGGCGCTTGTGGGTAACTTTGGTTCAGGGCCCAAGTTGAAGTTTTACAAGGCGGATGTTTCGCTGCGGGTTGCCGGGCCGGAGGCTGAGGCCAAAGTCACGCATCATGAACCTTTGATACGCAATCAACTGGTGATGCTGTTTTCTCAGCAAACCGAAGAGGGCTTGAGCGCGCCTGAAGCCAAAGAAAAATTGCGTGAAGAAGCCTTGAAGCAAGTCCAGCAGGTGCTGACTCAGGAGGAGGGTGAGCCCTTAGTCGAAGACTTGCTGTTCAATAACCTTATCTTGCAGCAATAGCCCAGATAGTTTCGCTAAGCGGCTTATGCCGGACGGGCTATGCAGGTGCGATTACGCCCTTCGTGCTTGGCTTGGTAGAGCGCCTGGTCGCTGCGCTCTATAAGGCTGTCAGGCAGGTCTTCGTTGCCAGCGGCGGTGCTGGCAATGCCAATGCTCAGGGTCAGTCTGCCAAATGGGCTGCTGAGATGTTTTATCCGCGCCTCATCCAGCTGCTGATGAAGTTGGGCGGCAATGTGGCTGGCGCCCTCGGCATCAGTATTGGCCAGGATAATCGCGAACTCTTCTCCGCCATAACGGTAGGCTGAGTCGCCTTCACGTTGCAGGCTGTTGTTCATGATCTTGGCGACATGGCGTAAGGCATCATCGCCGGCCAGGTGCCCGCGCTGATCGTTATAGGCTTTGAAGTAGTCAATATCGAGCATCATCAAGGTCAAGGGCGAGCCCGTTCGCTGCATGCGTCGCCATTCGCTCGCCAATTGACTGTCAAAATAGCGCCGGTTGAACAGCCCGGTTAAGCCATCTTGTTGCGACAAGGTTTGCAGTTGCGCCTCAAATTTCAGGCGTTCACTGTTATCGCGCGATACACAGATTAAATATTCGTGCTCATTGATCACCACGAGCTGGGCGCTGATTTCCGCCGGCTGCAGGCTGCCGTCGCGCCTGCGCAGCAGGTGCTGGGTCATTTGCGAGGTGTTTTCTTCTTGGGATTTGCGCACCTCACTGAGCCAATTGGCGAAATTAGGCAGTACGCGCTCGGGGTTCTCTTTGAATAATCCGGTGAACTCTTCCGCGCTGTAGCCTAGCGAGCGATAGGTGGCGCGATTTATATAGAGGATTTCGCGGCTATGCGGATTGACGATAAACAAGCCGTCTCGGCTTGCATCAGTCATGTCGATCACGAGCTGCAAGCGCTCGCGGCTTTCAATGAGCACATTTTCAACATACTCACGTTGAGATATTTCTTTATTCAGGCGTTTATTGCTGCTTTGTAAGTCGTTGGCCCGTTGATGGCTTTGCAAGGCCAGAGCCAAAGCCGCGACCAACAATGTACTGATGATCAAGCTGGCCATCAGAACAACGCTTGGCAGGGGGGTGCTCAGCTCATCGAGTAGCTTTTGGCTGGGTTTCAGGGTGATCGCGAAACTTTGGTTGTTGAGCAGGTGCAGGGCAATGACCTGTTCGAATTTACTCTTGGTGTTGGGTTGCTCGCGGCTGTAAATCGGCGTGTCGTTTTCCAACAGGTAGGCGCTGAAGTAATCACGATCAACTTCTGATAGCAGTTGGTCCATCAGTTGCTCGACTTTGAATACGCCTTGCAAAAAGCCATCGAAGACCCGCTGGCCTTGGTCATTATTGATATACAGCGGGGTGTACAGGACAAAGCCGCGTCCGCCCTGGACTAAGGCAAAACTATTGGAAAATTGCGAGGTGCCAGTGTTTCGTGCGCGCATGGCCACTGAATAGTTAGGGTGTTCGGGCTTGAGTACAAAGCTGAGCGCCGCTTCATTGCCGGTAATGGGCATGACCCAGCGCATGTGCAAATCAGGGCCGAGCCACTGAATGGATTGGTAAGCTTTGAAGTGCTCCAGGGAATACTGACTTTCAAGCTGCCATTCATCCCTCGGAATGCGCCCGCGATGGCTCCAGAGTTGGGCAATGCGGTACAGGTCGTCAACCTGATCGTGCAGGCTGCTTTGCAATCGTCTGGCAAGGTCTTTGGCTTGGAAACTAACCCGCTCAGCGATGGATTGCTGTTGGTCCTGAACCATCTGCCGCCAAATGGTCAGGCTGGCAAAATACAGCCCGATCAGAAGTACGGCTAAAGCAATTCGAGCTATCCATGTCTGTGGCAGGCGTTGCGCCATATAGCTGAGTCCGTTGTTATTGTGGGTTAACGCATTTGGAGAATTGCTTGCCAGTGGCTTTCCGATACTGGCATTACCGACAGGCGGCTGCCTTTTTGTACAAGGGGCAACTCCAGCAGTGCATGCTGTGCCTTCAGGTCACTGAGGCTAATCACCTGTTTGAAGGCTTCTACGAATTCGACATCAACTGCACTCCATGGGTTCTTCTCTGCAGTGGCTTTAGCATCGAAGTAATGGCTTTTTTTATCCAGTGCAGTCGGATCAGGATAGGCTTCGCGACTGATGCGGGCGATCCCGGCAATACCGGGCTCTGGGCAACTTGAGTGATAGAAAAACATCAAGTCTCCGGTTTTCATACTACGCATAAAGTTGCGTGCCTGATAATTACGCACCCCATCCCAGCGTGCAACCGTTAAGCGCTGCAGGTCATGAATTGAAAATTCATCGGGTTCGGATTTCATTAGCCAATTAGGCATGAACTTTGCTCCATCAATTGTGTCCTTAGGTCCATAAGGATACCTGCACAGAGGCAAATTGCAGGAACTGTCCAACAGTTGACCGTTGGGCACTTGCAATTGCCGAGCGCTCAACACAAGCAGACAATGCCAGCGCTTTTGTGGGTTTTAGCCTTTCGTAGTGATTTATATAAAAATGCCGCCGGATACACCGTGCGCAGATTGCCTCAAAGGGGGAGGCATTCAATGAGACGTAAACCAGATTTGTTGTGGGTGTTAGTGATTCTGTTTGGTTTGGGCGTGGTGACAACGGGGTATACCCAGAGTCTTTGGGACCGTCAGGCTGATACTTCCGTGAGTGAGTCGCAGCAGTCGTAGTCTCGGTATCGAACGGCGCTGCAGGATGCGGCGCAACTTGACTCTAGTGCCAGCCTTGATCCGTGACAGTCGCGTTCAGCGGCACATCCCAACTGGCCATGGCCAGCTTTTTGACCTGCTGGCATTCATGTGCAAGACCCAGAAGTGTCGGCTTGTGACAATTCTTGCGCCGTGCTCGGTAAGCCAGGCTGCGATCATAGAAGCCACCACCCATCCCGAGGCGTCCACCCTCGCGGTCAAAGCCGACCAGCGGTAGCAAAATTAAATCCAGGGCCCAGACTTTACGTTGGCGCGCAGGATTAGCCCGTGGCTCGGCAATGCCAAAACGGTTAGGGCGCAGTACATCCGTCGGCCGGATGCGCTGAAACACCATTTTGCTTCGTGGCCAGGCATTGAGCACTGGCAGGTAGGTCGCTTTGCCGCGTCGCTGTGCCGCACGCAACAGTAAGTGCGGGTCAATCTCACCATCATTGGGTAAATACAGGGCAATGTGTTTGGCGCGGCGGAATACCGGGTGCTGGGCAAGTTGTCTGTATAGGCCCTGTGCAGCACGGCGTTGTGCTGCAGGTGAGAGCGCGCGGCGAGCCTGACGTAATGTGCGGCGCAATTGTTTGCGGCTGAGAAGGGCTGGATCGAGCATGAGTAACGTCTGCTAGATCGCTTGGCGCCAAGGCTGGCAACAAGCGTCGAAATAGTGACTCCCCGACGTGCCGCTGTCGGTGTAGCCCTTGAACCCGAAAGTTCAAGGTGGAGGTTGAAGGAGGCGTTCAGGCTTTCCGTCGAGCGGACATGCACACCGGCCCCAACTTGCAACCCCCGGGGTTGTGCGTATCGGCTCAGGGACATGACCAACTGGCGCACACTCCAGGGAGCAGGAGCGAGTATACCTGAAAGCTTCGCGTTGATCAGCCCGGTTGGCCACCAACGTCATCAGCGAGCGCATTATCGACCCGTTGTAACAAGTCGCGTACGTGCTCGCGGGTCGATGAGGTCTGCTGATCCAGGTCGTTTTGCTTATGCAGCAATTCGTGGGTGATATTCAGTGCGGCCATCACCGCTACACGGTCGGCACCAATGACTTTGCCGCTGCTGCGAATCTCGCGCATTTTGGCATCCAGGTAGCGCGCAGCGCCCTCTAAATTGGCGCGTTCGTCCTGCGGACAGTTGATGCAATACTCTTTATCGAGGATCTGAACGTTTACGGTATTCGACTGTGTCATGAGTCCTGCTCCAGGGCTTTAAGGCGCGAAATCATTGATTCGACCTTATGCCGGGCCAATTCGTTCTTTTCAATCAGATGAGCGCGCTCCTCGCGCCACGTTTGCTCGTGTGCAATCAGTACTCGGTTCTGAGCCTTGAGCTGTTCGACGCGCTGGACAAGGAGTTCCAGTTTGCTCATCAGGGCTTGCAGATCGGCGTCTTCCATTGGGTCTCGCTAAGGCAAAGATTGATCGGGGGTAAGTCTGCATAAGCGTTTTCGTAACCCTAGGATATAGGCGTGATGCCGTTCGGGGTCAAACCGCACGTGCCAATATATGACCGGCTGGACATCCTGAGGGGCATGGCCAACTGTTGCAACACTCATCAGGCAAGCACCTTGATTACGCTAATCAGCAATTTGATCGCCGACTCAGCGTAGCGTTGATGGTCTTGGTGTACCTGCCAATGCTAGGATACTAAGCCTCTATTCTAGTGATTGCGCTGTCTAGCGCCTAGTAATCTATGCCAACTTCTAGCTCCCCTTATTCTGCATTCTCCGCGTTGCTGTCGAGCAACGGCTTTTCTATTTCGCCTGCCGAGCTGCAAGGCTTGCTGCTGGGCCGCAGTTGTGCGGGCGCGGGCTTCGAGGTCGACAGCTGGCTGGTCGATGCCGCTGAGTTGCTCGGTGCGGCCCCCGTTGATAACGTCCGACAGGCGCTGATTGGCCTGCAAGAAATGGTTAAAACCGAACTGACCGGTAGCGAAGTCACCGTGGTTTTGTTGCTGCCATCGGATGAGGCGCCGCTCAGTGAACGTGCTGCTGCGCTGGGTCAATGGTGTCAGGGTTTCCTTGGCGGCTTTGGTTTGGTCGCCGGTGATACCGCACTGAGCACCGAAGCGATGGAAGTGTTGCAAGACCTGTCGGCAATCGCCCAGGTACAGAACGCCTTGGAAGAATCCGAGGACGGTGAAAATGACTATATGGAAGTCATGGAATACCTGCGTGTAGCGCCGTTACTGTTATTTAGCGAGTTTGCCAAACCTGAAGCGCCAGCACCGAAGCCGTCGCTGCATTGAATTTAAGCCTCAACTAGCGGAATCCGTCAGCCATGATCAGCATCCCAAAGTCGGAATATGCCCGTCGGCGCAAGGCGCTGATGGCGCAGATGGAACCCAACAGCATCGCAATTTTGCCTGCTGCGCCGGTTTATATCCGTAACCGTGACGTCGAACACATCTTCCGTCAGGACAGCGACTTCCAATACCTTTCAGGTTTTCCTGAGCCTGAGGCGGTTATCGCGCTGATCCCCGGGCGCGAGCACGGCGAGTATGTATTGTTCTGCCGCGAGCGTGATCCTGAGCGTGAATTGTGGGATGGCCTGCGCGCTGGCCAGGACGGTGCGGTAAGCCGTTTTGGCGCGGATGACGCATTCCCAATCGGTGATATCGACGACATCCTGCCGGGGTTGATTGAGGGCCGAGAGCGGGTTTATTACTCGATGGGTACCAATCAAGAATTTGACCGTCACTTGATGGACTGGATCAATGTGATCCGTTCTAAAGCGCGCCAGGGTGCCCAGCCGCCCAATGAGTTTGTCGCGCTTAATCACTTGCTTCATGACATGCGCCTGTATAAGAGCGCAAATGAGGTCAAGGTGATGCGCGAAGCGGCGCAGATCTCGTCACGGGCTCATGTGCAGGCCATGCGCGTCAGTCGCCCAGGTTTATTTGAGTTTCACCTCGAAGCCGAACTGGATTACGAGTTCCGCAAGGGTGGGGCAAAAATGCCGGCCTACGGTTCTATCGTCGCGACAGGCAAGAATGCCTGTATTTTGCACTACCACGAGAACGATGCGCCGTTGAAGGACGGCGATCTGGTGCTGATTGATGCGGGTTGTGAGATCGACTGCTACGCCAGCGATATCACCCGCACATTTCCGGCTAATGGCAAGTTCTCTCCTGAGCAAAAGGCCATCTACGAGTTAGTGCTGGCTTCACAGGAAGCCGCATTCCTGGAGATTGGTCCAGGTAAACACTGGAATCAGGCGCACGAAGCCACCGTTCAAGTGATTACTGCAGGCTTGGTTGAGCTGGGGTTACTGGAAGGCGATGTTGATGAGTTGATCGCCAGCGAAGCCTACAAAGCTTTCTACATGCACCGTGCCGGTCACTGGCTGGGCATGGATGTGCACGATGTTGGCGACTACAAAGTCGGCGGCGAATGGCGTGTGCTGGAGGTTGGCATGGCAATGACGGTCGAGCCAGGCATCTACATTTCGCCGGACAATCAACAGGTCGCGAAAAAATGGCGTGGTATCGGCGTGCGTATTGAAGATGACGTCGTTGTCACCAAGTCAGGCTGTGAAATCCTCACCACAGGCGTGCCTAAAACAGTCGCTGAAATCGAGGCGCTGATGGCTGGCGCGCACCAAGTTGCCTGAGCCAACGCAGCGCGTCGAGCTGGCAATTATTGGCGGCGGCCTGGTCGGCGCAAGCTTGGCCCTGGCGTTGCAAGGTGCTGCGAAAGCGCGCGGCTGGCAGATTTGCCTGATTGAACCCTTTACGCCGGGTTCGGGTTATCAGCCCAGTTATGACGCCCGCTCCACCGCGCTGTCATTTGGATCGCAGCAAATCTATCAGCGTTTGGGTATCTGGCAGCAGATTGCCCGGCATGCTGAGCCGATTCAACACATCCATGTGTCTGACCGTGGGCGCTTTGCCGCTGCCCGCTTGAATGCCAAGGATGAGGGTGTACCTGCACTGGGCTACGTGGTTGAGAACGCCTGGATCGGCGAGTGCCTGTGGCAAGCGCTTGATCAGTCGGTTGTGAGCTGGCGCAGTCCAGCGCAAGTTACCCGCCTGGACGCGCTGGGTGATGGTTACCGGCTCACCCTGCAAGATGACTCGATACTCGATTGCGACCTGGCCATTCTGGCCGAGGGGGGGCGCTCCGGTTTGCGCGAGCAACTGGGCATCAACGTCAAGCAGACCCCCTATGACCAGAGTGCTTTGATTGCCAATGTGAGTACTCGTGATGCCCATGAAGGGCAAGCATTTGAACGTTTCACCGATGACGGCCCAATGGCGATGTTGCCGCTGGCAGGCAATCGCAGTGCGCTGGTCTGGACTCGGGAGACCGCTGATGCAGAGCGTTTGCTGAATTTGCCTGACGCTGCCTTTATTGCTGAGTTGCAGTCGGCCTTTGGTTATCGCCTTGGTGCAATCACTCAGGTTGGCGAGCGGCATTTGTATCCGCTGGCGCTGGTGGAAGCGCAAGAGCAAATTCGTCCGCACCTTGTTGTGCTTGGCAATGCCGCACACAGCCTGCACCCCATTGCCGGGCAGGGCTACAACCTGTCCTTGCGTGACACCATTGCTTTGGCTGATTGCCTGCTTGGCAGCGCAGCGCCCTTGGGTGATTTCACCACCTTGCAGGGCTATCTGCGCAGTCAGCAGCTTGATCAGCAGTTAACCGTGGGCTTCTCCGACCAAGTGACGCGGCTGTTCAGTTCTGGCGAGCCTTTGCGTGTGGCCGGTCGTAATCTAGGCCTGCTTGGGCTGGACCTGTTGCCACCGGCTAAACGCTGGTTTGCCCGTCAGGCCATGGGTATCGGTACGCGATCACAATCATGAGCCCAAATCCGAAAAAGCTAGCGCGCAAGGCGCGTTTTCTGCGCTGGGCCTTGAATTTCTATCCACCGTATCTGGGTGCGGGCATTCGTGTGCGGGCTATCGGGGCTGACTTCAAACATGTTCAGGTGAAGATGGGGTTGGGCTGGTATAACCGTAACTACGTCGGCACCCAGTTTGGTGGCAGTTTGTATTCGATGACAGATCCCTTCTATATGCTGATGCTGATGGAAAACCTCGGCAGGGAGTACATCGTTTGGGATAAAGCGGCGAATATCGATTTTATTGCGCCGGGCAAAGGTCCGGTATTTGCTGAGTTCAGCATTGATGATGGCCTGCTTGAAGACATTCGTGCGCGCACTGCAAGCGGTGATAAGTACTTGCCCGTGTTGCAGGTTGAGGTGCGTGACGGAGCAGGCACTTTGGTCGCCAAGGTGGACAAAACCTTGTACGTGCGGCTCAAGCCTCGCGCCAGAAAGGCTGCTTAAGGAATGAATATGCATGCGGATATGATCATTGTCGGTGCCGGCATGGTTGGCAGTACGCTGGCTCTGGCGATGCAGTCGAGTGGCCTGGAAATTCTGGTCGTCGACGGCAGCCCGATGAGCCTTGAACCATTCGATGCACATGCGCCGTTTGAGGCGCGTGTCAGTGCATTGTCCATGGCCAGTCAGCGGGTGCTTGAGCGCCTCAATGTGTGGCCGGGTATCGAGGCGCGCCGCAGCAGTGCCTATCGCGACATGCATGTTTGGGATGGTGCTGGCACCGGCAATATTCATTTCAGTGCGGCAAGTGTCCACGCTGAATCCCTTGGCCATATCGTCGAGAACCGCGTGGTCCAAGATGCGCTGCTCGAGCAGTTGCATGAAAGTGAGATCGGCCTCTTGGCTAATGCCAAGTTGGAGCAGCTGCGCCGCTCTGGTCATGAGTGGTTGCTGACGCTTGAGGATGGTCGTGAACTGCGCGCCCCCTTGTTGATAGCCGCAGATGGCGCGAACTCTGCGGTGCGCCGTTTAGTCGGCAGCGCGACGCGCGAATGGGATTACCTGCATCACGCCATCGTCACCAGCGTGCGCACTGAAAAACCGCATCAAGCCACAGCATGGCAACGTTTCACCGATGATGGTCCGCTGGCATTTCTGCCTTTGGCCTCTGATAAGCCAGATGAGCATTGGTCTTCGATTGTTTGGTCGGCAGTGCCTGCTGAGGTCGAACGTCTGATGGCTTTGGATGACGCGCAGTTTTGCATTGAACTGAGCAAAGCCTTCGAACAGCGCTTGGGTGCGGTGTTGCACTGCGATCGTCGGGTCGCTATCCCGCTGCGCCAGCGGCATGCCAAGCGTTATGTGGAGCAAGGTTTGGCGCTGATCGGTGATGCCGCGCACAGCATTCATCCGCTGGCCGGGCAAGGCGTTAACCTCGGCTTTCTCGATGCCGCCGTGTTGGCCGATGTGTTGCTGCATGCTCTGGCTCGTGGTGAGTCGCCTGCCGATGAGCGCGTCCTAAGCCGTTATGAGCGCCGACGGATGCCACACAATCTTGCCATGATGGCCGCGATGGAAGGCTTTGAGCGTTTGTTCCAGGCTGACCCGTTACCCGTGCGCTGGCTGCGCAACGCCGGGCTCAACTGGGTGGATGGTTTACCCGAAGCGAAGGCGTTATTTATGCGCCAGGCCCTGGGTTTAAGTGGCGACCTGCCAACCCTGGCCAAACCCTGACGTGCTTGTAAAGCCCGCCCGTACTGGGCGGCTGTAGCTGAGTAATGCGCCGTAACATCTGCTGGGCAGTCGTTTGTTGAGATGCTAAATGCTATTCAATATCATTTGCGCAATAACTTAACGACATGACCAAGAGGCAACGCCCATGCAGCCAAGCAAGCGATTACTCGCCGCGTTCACCCTGACAGCTTTAGCTGGGGGCGCTCAAGCCGCCGATGAAGTGGTGGTTTACTCTTCGCGGATCGACGAGCTGATCAAGCCTGTGTTTGATGCATACACTGCCAAAACCGGTGTGCCGATTAAGTTCATCACCGATAAGGAAGCGCCGCTGATTGCGCGGCTTAAAGCTGAAGGCGCTAACACCCCAGCCGACATGTTGATCACCGTGGATGCGGGCAACTTATGGCAAGCCGAGCAAGCCGGGGTGCTGCAACCCTTTAAGTCAGCGATCATCGACGCCAATATCCCTGCTCAGTATCGCTCCAGCACCGACAGCTGGACCGGTTTGTCGCTGCGCGCTCGGACCATCTTCTACTCAACCGATCGGGTCAAACCGAGTGAATTGTCGACCTACGAAGCCCTGGCCGACAAAAACTGGGAAGGTCGCCTATGCCTGCGCACCAGCAAGAAGGTGTACAACCAGTCACTGACTGCAACGCTGATTGAAACCCACGGCGAGAAGAAAACCGAAGAAATCATCAAAGGTTGGGTCGCTAACCTGGCCACTGATGTATTCCCTGATGACACCGCACTGCTGCAGGCCATTGATGCGGGTCAGTGTGATGTCGGTATTACCAATACCTATTACTACGGTCGCCTGCACAAGACCAACCCAGAGTTGAAGGTCAAACCGTTCTGGCCAAATCAGCAAGACCGCGGCGTACACGTCAACCTTGCGGGGGCTGGTATCACCAAGAATGCCCCCCATGCAGAGGCCGCCCAAAAGTTGCTGGAGTGGATGACGTCTGAAGAGGCTCAGGGCTTGTTCGCTGGCCTGAACCAGGAGTTCCCGGCGAACCCGAAAGTCGCCGCATCTGAAGAGGTTCAGGCGTGGGGGCCGTTCAAAGCGGATGCGATTCCGGTTGAAGTTGCCGGTAAGCGTCAAGCCCAAGCCATTATGTTGATGGACCGTGCAGGCTGGAACTAATTGAGGTTTCAGTAAGGCGATTGCTCGACGCCCCGGCACAGTCCGGGGCGTTGTTCTTTCTGATTTAAGGTTGTTCCGTGACCCATCCTGCCCAGTTTCGCTGGTATCCCATAACCTTTGTGATTGCCCTGTTGGTGCTGTTGCCGCTGACAGTGATGCTGCTCAGTTGGCATGAAATTGACCGCGAAATCTGGTCGCACCTGTGGCAAACGCAACTGCCACGGCTGATCAGCAACACTGTGGTGCTGGTGGTCGGCGTGGCGATAGGGGTCACCGTTTTGGGCGTGAGCCTGGCCTGGTTAACCAGCTTGTGTGAGTTTCCGGGGCGGCGCTGGTTGGACTGGGCGTTGATGCTGCCGTTTGCAATTCCTGCGTATGTTTTGGCTTTTGTTTTTGTCGGCCTGCTGGATTTTTCAGGGCCGGTACAAACCCTGCTTCGTGAGTGGTTTGGCAATGACTTACGCATTGCGCGTGTGCGCTCCACCGGCGGTGTGATTATCGTTCTGGTGCTGGTGTTTTATCCCTACGTTTACCTGCTGGCACGTAACGCCTTCCTCGCACAGGGTAAGGGCTTGATGGAGGCGGCGCGAGTGCTTGGGCATAGTCCATGGCGGGCATTCTGGCGGGTGGCCTTGCCGATGGCGCGTCCGGCAATTGGTGCTGGCTTGGCGCTGGCGATCATGGAAACCCTGGCCGATTTTGGCGCCGTTTCGGTGTTTAATTTCGATACCTTTACCACGGCAATTTATAAGACTTGGTACGGTTTCTACAGCTTGACCAGTGCCACCCAACTGGCCAGTTTGCTATTGCTGATGGTGATGCTGGTGCTCTATGGCGAGCGCCGTGCGCGCGGTGCAGTACGCCCCACCAATGAGCGCCCGCGAAGAGAAGCGCTGTATCGCCTTACAGGGATCAAGGCTTTGGCTGCAAGCGGATGGTGCTTGTTGGTCTTTGCCTGTGCGTTTGTGATTCCGCTGCTGCAGTTGTTGGTTTGGTTCTGGCAGCGCGGGCGCTTTGATCTTGATGAGCGTTACACGGGGTTGATCCTGCATACGCTCTATCTCGGCTCCTTGGCAGCCTTGGTGACTGTGAGCGTCGCTCTACTGCTGGCCTTTGCCCGTCGTTTGACCCCCACTCGGCTGATGCGCTCAACGGTAAGTCTGGCCAACTTGGGTTATGCCTTGCCGGGCTCGATGTTGGCGGTGGTGATCATGCTGGCGTTTAGTTACCTCGACAATGAACTGGTGATCCCGCTTTCAAAGCTTCTTGGCGGAGCAGGTAAACCGATGCTGTTAGGCAGTTTGGCCGCGTTGGTCTTGGCCTATCTCATTCGCTTTATGGCGGTGGCTTACGGGCCACTGGAAAACAGCCTGGGGCGTATTCGACCTTCATTGCCCGAGGCATCGCGTAGTTTGGGTGTTGGCGGGGTGAGGCTGTTCTTCCGGGTTTACCTACCTTTGTTATTGCCAGGTGCGTTATCTGCGGCGCTGTTGGTATTTGTTGATGTACTCAAGGAAATGCCCGCTACGCTGTTGATGCGCCCGTTCGGTTGGGACACTTTAGCGGTGCGAATTTTTGAGATGACCAGTGAAGGTGAGTGGGCACGCGCGGCATTGCCAGCGCTGACATTGGTCGCGGTAGGCTTGCTACCAGTGGTCGGTTTGATTCGTCGTTCTGCTCAGTCTCGCGGCGGATGATTAGGCTATTACAGGTGGTCGCGGTCAGTTAGGCCGCCCGCCCGACTGGCTGATATACACGGTCAAGATGACCTGCTCGCACCTTGTGGATACAATGCACGCCATTCGCTGCAGCCAACCTCATTAGAATGGGTGTTTGCATGTCGGCACCACACCTTGTCGTGTGGGCTCGCAAACAGTGCTGCAGTTTTGCCAAAGCCCGGAAGGAGAACCCCATGGGGCAGCGCACACCTCTTTATGACTTGCACCTTGCTTTGGGTGCCAAGATGGTCGACTTCGGTGGCTGGGATATGCCGCTGCATTACGGTTCGCAAGTTGAAGAGCATCATGAGGTACGCCGAGATTGTGGCGTGTTTGATGTCTCACACATGACCGTGGTGGATGTTCACGGCGACCAGGCAAAAATATACATGCAGCGCTTGCTGGCCAATGACGTTGAGCGTTTGCAGGGCCCGGGCCGGGCACTCTATAGCAGCATGCTCAACACCGAAGGCGGTGTAGTCGATGACCTCATGGTCTACCGCACCGATTTTGGTTACCGGGTGGTGGTTAATGCCGCAACGCGTGACAAGGATCTGGCCTGGATGAACCAGCAAGCCGAGCATTTTGCCGTGCAGTTGATCGAGCGCAGCGACCTTGCGATGTTTGCGATTCAGGGCCCCCATGCCCGTGAAAAAACCTGTGAGCAAGTCAGTCAGGCCTGCGCTGCGCTGATTCAGGAGTTGGTACCTTTTCAGGGCCTGCCTGAAGGTGACTGGTTTATCGCGCGCTCGGGTTATACCGGCGAAGATGGTTTGGAGATCATGTTACCCAGCGATCAGGCCGTAGCGTTTTTCAATGACCTGGTCGGTGCAGGGATCTCGCCAATTGGTTTGGGGGCCCGTGACACCCTGCGTCTTGAGGCGGGGATGAACCTGTACGGCCAGGACATGGATGAAAGTGTTACCCCTCTAGCCTCGAACTTGGCTTGGAGTGTAGCGTGGGAGCCTGCTAATCGTGATTTTGTCGGGCGTAATGCCTTGCAGCAGCAGTTGCAGCAAGGTGTTCCGACAAAACTGGTTGGTTTGGTCTTGGAGGAGCGCGGTGTATTGCGTGCTCACCAAGTGGTACGTGTTGATGGCGTCGGTGAGGGTGAAATCACCAGCGGAAGTTTTTCCCCGACCCTCAACAAGTCGATTGCCCTGGCGCGTTTGCCCGTTGCAACCTGTGAACGTGCCGAAGTTGAGATTCGCGGTAAGTGGTATCCGGTTCGAGTGGTCAAACCGGCCTTCGTCCGCCATGGCAAAGCATTGATTTAATCAGTATTGAGCAGCGCTGAAATTTCCTTCGGCGCTATTTTGCATGACCAACGGTTTGGCTGAAAGCTGTCGAAATTGCCAAGCCCTGCTAAATTTTCCTGACGGCGCGGTCGCCGTCATGCCTTATGAGGAATCCGACATGAGTAATATCCCCGCCGATCTGCGTTACGCCTCCAGCCACGAATGGGCTCGTCTAGAAGCCGACGGCAGTGTAACCGTGGGCATTTCTGACCACGCTCAAGAAGCCTTGGGCGATGTTGTCTTCATCGAGCTGCCCGAAGTCGGCAAAACCCTGGCTGCCGGTCAGGAAGCGGGTGTGGTTGAGTCGGTAAAAGCGGCATCGGATATCTACGCACCGATTGGCGGCGAAGTGATCGCGATTAATGATTCCTTGGCTGACAGCCCGGAAAACGTCAACACTGATCCTTACGCCAACTGGTTCTTCAAGCTTCAGCCAAGCGATGTAAGCGAGTTGGACAAACTGCTCGACGCAGATGCCTATAAGGCTGCGGCTGACGCCTAAAAAATCTGCCGCATCATGCTCAGGGTTTAAACCTTGATAGAGATAAATGCGTGCAGATAGTTGAGAGTTTTCTAAGCTAATAAGGCCTCGTCCTGTAGCGTTTGAACATCTGCTTGGATGATTCAGATGTGCGCAGTGGCGAGGTCTTGTTATTTCTAGAGGTTCTCAACATGCCTGCAATGCCGTCTTTGTCGCAACTCAAGCAGCCAGATGCATTTCTACGACGCCACATCGGTCCTGATGCCGCCGAGCAGCAAGCCATGTTGGCCGTACTCCAGGTGGCTAGCCGGGCTGCGTTAATTGAGCAGACTGTGCCGCCTTCGATCCGCTTGAATGGCCCCTTGGCATTGCCTGCTGCCCTAGATGAGCAAGCGGCGTTGACCAAGTTACGTGGCTATGCCGAGCAAAATCAGGTATGGACCAGCCTGATCGGCATGGGCTATCACGGCACCCTTACACCAACGGTAATAGTGCGCAATGTGCTGGAAAATCCAGGCTGGTATACCGCGTACACGCCGTATCAGCCTGAAATCGCCCAAGGCCGTCTTGAAGCCCTGCTGAATTTTCAGCAGTTAACCATCGACCTGACCGGACTTGAACTGGCCAGTGCATCGTTACTGGATGAAGCCACGGCGGCGGCTGAAGCCATGGCGCTGGCCAAGCGGGTTGCCAAGTCCAAAAGCAATCTGTTCTTTGTTGATCACAACTGCCACCCCCAGACTATATCTGTGGTGCAGACCCGTGCCGAAGGCTTTGGCTTTGAGCTGATCATTGCTGATGTCGCGACTCTCGGTGAGCACCAGGTATTCGGTGCGCTGCTGCAATACCCGGATACCCACGGCGAGATCCGCGACCTGCAGCCATTAATCAGCCAACTACATGCCCAGCAGGCGCTGGCCTGCGTCGCGGCGGACCTGATGAGTTTGTTGTTGCTGACCCCGCCCGGTGAGTTGGGTGCCGATGTGGTGTTGGGCTCGGCCCAGCGCTTTGGCGTACCCATGGGCTACGGCGGCCCCCACGCTGCGTTTTTTGCCACGCGCGATGCCTTCAAGCGAGCCATGCCCGGGCGCATTATCGGCGTCTCCAAAGACGCGCGTGGCAACATGGCCTTACGTATGGCGCTGCAAACGCGTGAGCAGCATATTCGCCGTGAGAAAGCCAATTCGAACATCTGCACCGCACAGGTCTTGCTGGCAAACATCGCCAGTTTCTATGCGGTGTATCACGGCCCACAAGGACTTAAGAGCATTGCTCAGCGCATCCACCGGCTCACTTCAATTTTGGCCGCAGGCCTGAAAAGCAAAGGCATAACGCGCGATAACCAGCACTTTTTTGACACCTTGACCTTGGACGTTGGCGGCAGTCAGACGGCGATTATTGAGTCGGCCCATGAAGCCCGGATCAACCTGCGCATATTGGGCCGCGGCAAGTTGGGCGTCAGCCTTGATGAGAGCTGTGATGAGCACACCGTTGAGCGTTTGTTTGCGCTGTTTTTAGGCGCTGATCATGGTTTGAGTGTTGAAGCGCTCGATGCCGGAGAGGTCGCCGAAGGCATTCCAGCTAACCTGCAGCGCAGCTCAAGCTATCTGACGCATCCGGTGTTCAACACCCACCACAGCGAAACCGAAATGCTGCGGTATATCAAGCAGCTTGAGAACAAAGACCTGGCGCTCAATCAGGCGATGATTGCGCTGGGCTCGTGCACCATGAAGCTCAATGCAACCAGCGAGATGATCCCGATCACGTGGCCTGAGTTTGCCAATCTGCACCCCTTTGCCCCTCTCGACCAGGCACAGGGCTATGCCTTGATGATCAATGAACTGGAAGAGTGGTTGCGCGCTATTACCGGCTTTGATGCGATCTGCATGCAGCCCAACTCGGGTGCCCAAGGCGAATACGCAGGCTTATTGGCGATCAGTAAATATCACCAAAGCCGGGGTGATACGCAGCGCAATATCTGTCTGATTCCGGCGTCGGCCCACGGCACCAATCCCGCGTCAGCGCAGATGGCCAGCATGCGTGTGGTGATTGTAGAGTGCGACGCTGAAGGCAACGTCGATCTTGGCGACCTCAAGCTCAAGGCGACCGAAGCGGGTGATCAGCTGGCCTGTTTGATGGCGACTTATCCTTCAACCCACGGTGTCTACGAGGAGGGCATTGTTGAAATTTGCGAAGTCATCCATGCCCAGGGCGGCCAGGTCTATATGGACGGAGCCAACCTCAACGCCCAGGTTGGGCTGGCGCGTCCGGCGGATATCGGTGCTGATGTTTCACACATGAATCTGCACAAAACCTTTTGTATTCCACATGGCGGCGGTGGCCCTGGTATGGGCCCTATCGGTGTTCGCGCGCATTTAGCGCCCTTTGTCGCCAATCACCCGGTGATAGAGCTCAAAGGCCCTAATCCTGAAAATACGGCGGTGTCTGCGGCGCCTTGGGGCAGTGCAAGTATTTTGCCGATCAGTTGGATGTACATCGCCATGATGGGCCCGCAATTAACCGACGCCACTGAGGTGGCGATACTCAGCGCGAACTACCTGGCGCATCAACTCAAAGATGCATTCCCCATACTATTCAGCGGCCGTAATGGCCGCGTCGCCCATGAATGCATTATTGATTTACGCCCACTCAAAGCGCAGACCGGCGTCAGTGAGGAAGACGTTGCCAAGCGTCTGATCGACTATGGTTTCCATGCGCCAACCATGTCATTTCCGGTGCCCGGCACGCTGATGATTGAGCCGACAGAGAGTGAATCCAAGCACGAGTTGGATCGCTTTATCGAGGCCATGCTGTGCATTCGTGCGGAAATCGCCAAGGTGCACAACGGTGACTGGCCAGAGGACGACAACCCGCTAGGTCGTGCACCGCACACGCTGGCGGATATGGTTGGAATCTGGGAGCGGCCTTACAGCATCGCCCAGGCCGTGACGCCGAGTGAGCACACGCGCGCGCACAAATATTGGCCAGCGGTGAATCGCGTCGACAATGTGTATGGCGACCGGAATCTGTTTTGCGCTTGTGTGCCATTAGATGCCTACCGTGAATAACCGGTAAGTTTGGAGCGCCGTGGCGGGCGCTACGAACGGGTTACGGGCTGGGTTCAACCAACAATAGGACGCCGTTTTGGCCTGTGACCCGCACCGTACTGCCCGCTGGCAGGTCGGGGCCGCTGACCAGCCATAGGGTGTCGCCGGCTTTGATTTTGCCGCGACCACTGTTGATGGCTTCATGCAGGGTGAACTGACGGCCAAGTAACTCGCTGCCACGGTCATTCAAACCTGGCTGATCAGAGGTATTTGCCGCCGTGCGTTGGCGTTGCCACCACAGCACGGCAGTCAACACTGAGAGCACGGCGAACAATACAAATTGCAGTGCCCACGGCAGGTCTGGAATGACATAGGTGATGACTCCCACCGCTGCCGCGGCAACGCCAATCCACAACAGGTAACCGCCAGCGCCGAAGACTTCTAGGATCAACAGCAGGGTGCCAAGCGCTAACCAGTCCCAGAATGTCAGGTGTTGCAGAAAATTGAGCATTACTGAGCCTGCTTGTCGCCGAACGTGGCTTTGATGATTTCGCCAATACCGCCGACCGAGCCGATGATCTGGCTGGCTTCAAGCGGCATTAACACCACTTTACTGTTATCGGCACTGGCCAGTTTGCCTAAGGCATCGACATATTTTTGCGCAACGAAATAGTTAACAGCCTGAACATTACCGTTGGCGATGGCCTCGGACACCATTCGCGTTGCTTCGGCCTCGGCAGCGGCCGCTCGCTCACGGGCTTCCGCTTCGAGAAAAGCCGCCTGACGTTCACCTTCAGCTTCCAGGATCTGCGCCTGTTTTTTACCTTCGGCGGTCAGGATCGCCGCTGAACGCGAACCCTCAGCTTCGAGGATCTGCGCACGCTTCAAACGCTCGGCTTTCATCTGACTGGCCATGGCGTTGACCAAATCGGCAGGCGGGGTAATGTCTTTAATCTCGATGCGGGTGATCTTGATACCCCAAGGCGCTGTGGCTTCATCGACGGTGCGCAACAGGCGCTCGTTGATTGCGTCACGCTGGCTGAGCATTGCATCGAGTTCCAGCGAACCCAGCACCGTACGGATGTTGGTCATCACCAAATTGCGGATAGCATGGTCGAGGTTGTTGACCTCATAAGCGGCTTGCGCGGCGTTGATCACCTGCGAGAAACACACTGCATCGATTTGCACGATGGCGTTGTCGGCGCTGATCACTTCTTGCGGCGGAATATCGAGCACGGTTTCCATCACGCTGAGCTTGCGGCCAATGCGGTCAACCAGCGGCACAATGATGTTCAACCCCGGCTTCAGGGTGTTGGTATAGCGACCGAAGCGTTCAACCGTCCATTGTGAACCTTGCGGCACAACCTTGAAGCCCATGAATACGATGGCGACTGCGAGGCCGACAAAAAGAAAGATGACGCTGCCGATTTCCATATGATCCATCCTTAAACTGGTTTGGCGTTGTGAGCCGCTCATCTAAGCACGGTTGAGTTTTTAATGTCGCCAAGTGGCTCTCAGCAGCGGCATGGCAACCCCAAAAAATCTTCTGGTTTCAGCTTTATAGCGCTGCCGACAGTGCCTGCGCTAGCGTTGTTCGCTTTGCGGGGTGACGCGCAGCACTTCTTCAATGGTAGTCAGGCCGGCGGCAACTTTTTGCGCGCCAGACAACCGTAGGCTGCGCATTCCTTCCTTAAAGGACTGGCGGCGCAGTGCAATAAGATCGGTCTCGGCGCTGAGCAGCGATTTAATCCCATCGTTAAGCAGCATGATTTCGTAAACCCCGGCGCGGCCGCGGTAACCGGTGTCACGACACTCCAGGCAACCCACAGCTTTATGCGCGCCAGTTGGCAACGGTGCATTCCAGGGCTTGGTCAGGCTTTGCCAATCGTCTTCATCCAGTTCGTGTGGGGTTTTGCAGTGTGGGCAAAGGGTACGCACCAAACGTTGGGCCATGACCCCCAGCAATGTTGCTTTAAGCAGATAGTGCGGCACGCCCAGCTCTAGCAAACGGGTAATGGCGCTAGGTGCATCGTTGGTGTGCAGGGTGGAGAGCACCAAGTGGCCGGTCAGCGCTGCCTGAATTGCCATTTCAGCGGTTTCCAGGTCTCGGATCTCGCCGACCATGATGATGTCGGGGTCCTGACGCATTAATGAGCGCACACCGCTGGCAAATGTCAGGTCAATATTGCTTTGCACCTGCATTTGGTTGAAGGCCGGCTCGATCATTTCGATGGGATCTTCAATGGTGCAGACGTTGACCTCATCGGTCGCCAGCTGTTTCAGGGTGGTGTACAGCGTGGTGGTTTTACCCGAGCCGGTCGGGCCGGTGACCAGAATGATGCCGTTGGGCTGGCCGGTCATGCCTGTCCAGCGTTTGAGGTCGTCTGCAGAAAACCCCAGTTGGTCAAAACTTTTTAACAGCACCTCGGGGTCGAAAATCCGCATCACCAGTTTTTCACCGAAGGCCGTCGGCATGGTCGACAGGCGCAATTCGACTTCGCCGCCGTCCGGGGTCTTGGTCTTGATCCGGCCGTCCTGGGGTTTGCGCTTTTCAGCAACGTTCATTCGGCCCAGGCTCTTCAAGCGACTGACAACCGCCATGGTCACCTGCGGCGGGAATTGATAAACCGTGTGCAGCACGCCATCGATCCGAAACCGTACGCTGCCTTGTTCGCGGCGCGGTTCGATGTGGATATCACTGGCGCGCTGTTGGTAAGCGTACTGGAACAGCCAGTCGACGATATTGACGATATGCGCATCGTTGGCGTCAGGCTCTTGGTCTTGCGCGCCCAAGTTGAGCAGTTGCTCGAAGTTGCCAGTGCCGCTGACCTTCATATCAACCGCAGTAGCACCCGTGACCGACTTGGCCAGCCGGTAAAATTCCACGGTGAAGCGCTGGATATCGACCGGATTGGCGACGACGCGCTTGATGGGCCGCTTGAGTACGTGGCGCAGGTCATCCTCCCAGCTGCGCATTAGCGGCTGGGCACTGGCGATGGTGACCGCTTCCTGATTCACCGCTACAGCCAGGATTTTGTGGCGCTGGGCAAAGGCGTAGGACATCAGCGGGGTTATGGAGGCCACATCAATTTTCAACGGGTCGATGCGCATATAAGGTTGGCCGGCATATTCGGCCAGCCAAACGGTCAGGCTTTCCAGATCGAGCTTCTTGCCTGGGCGGGCCAAGTCGTCGAGCTGCTGCGCGGCCAGAAACTCAAGTGGGTGCTGTTGGTTCTTGATTGCACTTCGCCGGATCGCCAAACACTGCTCGGCGCTGTCTTGATCAGCCCGGCCTTGCGTCACCAACTCACGCAATAGATCGCCGAGGTCAAGTACGCGGTCGGGTGTGGACGAAGTCAATACGGACATTGGGTTTCCTGCAGTCATTGCGTGATTGGCCTAGCTTGCAGCCAAGTGATCGACTTGTCAGCTAGTAGCGGCTGAATCTGTAGATTAGTCGGCTGCGCCAGAGTTCGGACTCAATTGATTATCCTCAGGCGGGGCGGTTCTGTGGGGTGCTGCGCTATGGCGTTCAGAGCGGGCGAAAACCCGATAAGCATTTTAGGCGATTATCGCCGCCGCGCCCCTTGCAGGCGCGACTTTAGAGGGTTTCTTTGCCGCGCTTACTTGACCAGTTGACGCCAAGACCTGAGGCTGGCAACGGCTATGGCTTGAGCTTTGCGAGCGCTCAGGCATTCGTCATCGATTTCCCGATGCGCCAATTCGCTGAGTTTGATCATCTCGCCGTACAGACGATCAACTTCGGCGACATCCAAGGTGCTGCGTGCCAGACGTAACCAAGCCAGTAAACGCTCAATGCGCGGCAGTTGCTCGGCAAGGTCCTCCGGCTGCTGTTGATAACGTTTGAGTTGCAGGCTTGCGCCTTCTTCGGCGATCAGGGTCGGCAACCAGTTGGCAAGCGGTGCGGCACCTTGGCGATTGCCTCGGTTGTTGCGCGCAACAGTCCAGCTACGGGCCAGCAACCAGCGCGACAGATTCAGTGAAAACTGCCCCCAACGCGTGTTGTTTAACTCTTCGGCGAACTGCGCAGGGGCACTTGCGCGCGCCGCTTCGTCCCACTGGCCGGCAAGCAGGCGTGGACGCCAGTCGTTCAGTAGATCGTCAAGTATCTGTCGCAGCTCGCTGCTGCTTGAGCGTGGGGCGGCTTGACCAAGGCTGCCGAGCAGGGCGCGCAGGTCAACCAGTTGCTCAAGCCAGTCGTTGAGCAAACGCCAGTGACCGTTGAAACGGTATTGTTCAGCCAGGCGCTGGCTGCTTCCCAGCAAGTGCCAGGCAATCGCTGTGAAGCTGTCATCAAGGCTTAGCTCGCCGTTCAGCGCTGGTGCTGGCAGGCTCAATGAATAGCTATTGGCGTCGAACAGGCGATAGCCGCGCTCGGCTTTACTGATGTCGCATGGCATCAACGGCAGATCAGCCGCGAGTTCTGCCGCCAATTCGAGCAGTGCTTCGGGTTCGCCCTGACGGAGTTCGAGCTCTAACTCGCAGATTTCTTCCTCTTTACCGTCGGCAATGACTTTGCCGAGGTCTAGCGCTGCCTCGATGACCACCTTGCTTTTGCCCCGGCCCCAAGCGATATCAGCCTTCAAGCGAGTAAAGTCAGTGGTGAAAATGGGTTTCAGCTGTTTTTTGTCGAGCCCGGCTAATGCGTCCGGCCAGCAGCTGTCATCAAGCTTCTTCACATCGAGCTTGGGTTTGGCCAAGTGCCAATCCCACTCATTGCGCTCTGACAGACCGGCTACACTTTGGCCACGGCTTTTCAGGGTTTGAATAAACGCGTCACCGTCGCGACGCAGGCGCAAAGCGACTTTTGCTTGAGCCAGATCACGACCGGGGGTATCAAAATATTGATTTAATAGCTCATGTTGCTCCCAGCCTACTTTGCTGCGTTTCTTCAGCAAAGGGTGAGCCCGCAAGGCTTCTAGGGTTTCACGGCTGATGCGTAACTTAATTTCTGTTTCTTTGAGCATGATGATGCGCTTTTACGCCTACTATAATTTGTGACAGTCCGATGACCGTGCTGGCGAGCACAAGGAGCGATCCGTATACTTGCCGCCTTCTTTAATCAGGGGTCCACCCTATGCCAATCAATCCGTTTGTAAGCCTGTTCGGTCGTTCACCCATCGGCCCTATGCAACAACACATCGCCAAAGCCCACGAGTGCGCGGCGAACCTCGTGCCATTTTTCGAAGCCGTTATGGCTGAAGACTGGGACAAGGTAGAACAGGTACAACAGGAAATGGCGCGGCTTGAAAACGAAGCCGACAAGCTCAAAAAGAGCGTGCGCTTACACTTGCCGAAGAACTTATTCCTGCCTGTGCCCCGTTCGGATCTGCTTGAACTGCTCAGTGTACAGGACAAAATCGCTAACCGTGCCAAGGACATTGCAGGTCTGATGCTTGGCCGGCGTATGACCATTGCTGCCACGTTGCAGCCGGAGATGCGCATTTATGTGCGTCGCTGTGTCGATGCCAGTGCTCAAGCGCTGAAAGCGATGAAAGAGCTCGATTCGTTGCTGGAGGCCGGCTTCGGTGGCCGCGAGGCGACGCTGGTTGAGTCGATGGTAATGGAGCTTGAAGAAATTGAGCGTGAAACCGACGTGATGCAAGTGTCGGTTCGTCGTGCGCTGTTCAAACTGGAAAAGGATCTTCCTGCAGTCGATGTAATGTTTCTCTACAAGGTCATTGAATGGCTTGGCGATGTCGCCGACCGCGCTGAGCGTGTAGGTAACCGACTGGAACAATTGCTGGCGCGCTAAGCGTCAGTGTTCTTTCTGGGAATGACGGAAATTATTTTATGTCTTTGATTGCGGACTACGGCTTCGTGCTCCTTGTCCTTGCCTGCCTTTTCGGTTTTTTCATGGCCTGGGGCGTCGGCGCTAACGATGTTGCTAATGCGATGGGCACCTCGGTCGGTTCACGGGCCCTGACCATTAAACAAGCGATCTTCGTTGCCATGATCTTTGAGTTTGCCGGTGCTTATCTGGCTGGCGGACAGGTGACTGAAACCATCAAGAGCGGGATTGTTGATGCGTCGATGATCAGCCCGGGCTTGATGGTACTTGGCATGATGTCGGCATTATTGGCCGCAGGAACCTGGCTGTTAGTCGCGTCTACCAAGGGCTGGCCGGTTTCGACCACTCACTCTATTGTCGGTGCGGTGATTGGTTTTGCTGCGGTTGGCGTGTCGTTTGATGCGGTGCATTGGTCGGGTGTAATGCCGATTGTGGCAAGCTGGGTCGTTTCTCCAGTGTTGTCAGGTTTGGTCGCATTTGGCGTGTTTATGAGCGTGCAGAAGCTGATCATCGATACCGATGAACCCTTCGTTAACGCTAAGCGTTATGTTCCGCTGTACATGTTCGCCACCGGTTTTATGGTCTCGATCATGACCATGACTAAAGGTCTCAAGCACATCGGGCTGGATCTCACCGGCGGTGAAGGCTTTATGCTTTCGGTCGCGGTCGGCGCTGTGATCATGATCCTGGGCATCATCTTGCTGAGCCGGATCAAGATTGACCTTGAAGCCGACAAAGACTTTCACTTCGCCAGTGTTGAGAAGGTTTTTGCGGTTTTGATGATTTTCACTGCCTGTTCGATGGCGTTCGCCCACGGTTCCAACGATGTCGCTAACGCTGTCGGTCCATTGGCCGCAATCGTCGGGGTGATCAACTCCGGTGGTGAAATGGTCGGTGCCAAAGCTGCGCTGCCAAGCTGGGTATTGCTGCTGGGTGCGGTGGGTATCGTGATCGGTTTGGCGACTTACGGTTACAAAGTGATTGCCACCATTGGCAAGGAAATCACTGAGCTGACCCCAAGCCGCGGCTTCGCTGCTGAGTTGGCGACGGCGACCACTGTGGTTGGTGCTTCGGCGATTGGCTTGCCCGTTTCGACGACCCACACACTGGTCGGCGCAGTCCTGGGTGTCGGCATCGCCCGGGGTATTGGTGCATTGAATCTGGGCGTGATCGGTAAGATCTTCATGTCTTGGCTGATCACCTTGCCGATTGGTGCAGCGCTGTCGATTTTCTTCTTCTTTATCTTGCGCGCGATTTTCGGCGGAGCCTGATAAAGCGGAAGTTTTGCCAACTCCGAATGGTGGCCGTTGTAGCGTGGTCAACGTAAAGCTTGGCCACCATGAGTTTCGAATATTCGCAGCTATTTATGACCGTTAATGGTGGCTGAAAAAAGCGTCAGCCACCCTGCAAGAGCGGCAGCCACCGACCGGGGACAGCGTTTTTAGCCTCGCAAACTCTGGGCTGGCAGTGGTAAATGAATTTGAGGGTTTAATCTCGGTAAGCCTTGCCTCTATGATGGGGTCTCGCAAGCGGAGACAGCCATGACCCTGCCCAGCTTTAAAGAACAATTCGCCGCGCTGATCGCAGCGCCATCGGTGAGTTGCACCCAAGCCCATTGGGATCAGACCAATCGCCCGGTTATCGACCTGCTGACCAGTTGGTTGGAGGACCTTGGGTTTGCTTGCGAAATACAGGAAATCACACCGGGTAAGTTCAACTTGCTCGCCAGTTATGGTTCCGGCCCTGGTGGGTTAGTGCTGGCTGGGCACAGCGATACCGTGCCTTTTGATGCCGCTCTGTGGCAAACCGATCCACTCAAGTTGACTGAAGTCGATGGCCGCTGGCTGGGGCTTGGTAGTTGCGACATGAAGGGCTTTTTCGCGTTGATTATCGAGGCTGTGCAGCCCTTGCTCGATCAGCCGTTCAAGCAGCCGTTGCTGATTTTGGCCACCTGCGATGAAGAAAGCTCGATGTCAGGTGCCCGTGCGCTGGCGGAGGCTGGCCGCCCACTGGGGCGTGCCGCTGTGATTGGTGAGCCGACAGGCTTGAAGCCGATCCGCATGCACAAAGGCATCATGATGGAGCGCATTGATATTCTCGGCCAAAGCGGTCATTCATCTGACCCAAGCCTCGGTCACAGCGCCCTTGAAGCCATGCAAGCGGTCATGGGCGAATTACAGCAACTGCGCAAGCAATGGCAGGCTGAGTTCAACAATCCGCAATTCAGCGTGCCGCAGCCCACCCTTAATTTGGGTTGTATTCATGGCGGCGACAACCCCAACCGGATTTGTGGCCAGTGCGCCCTTGAGTTTGACTTACGCCCGCTACCCGGCATGCAGCCCGAGATGCTGCGCAGCGCAATCAAGCAACGACTCAAGCCCTTGGCTGAGCAGCATCAAGTGAAGATTGATTACGCGCCGCTGTTTCCCAGCGTACCGCCGTTTGAGCAAGCCGCAGATGCCGAATTGGTGCGTTTGGCCGAGCGTTTAACCGGGCACCAGGCCGCTGCAGTGGCCTTTGGCACCGAAGCCCCTTATTTCCAGCAACTGGGTTGTGAGACGCTGGTGCTCGGCCCGGGTGATATTGATTGCGCTCACCAACCGGGTGAATTCTTGGAAATGTCACGTCTTGAGCCGACGGTGCGTCTGTTACGTGAACTGATTAAAAGCTATTGTTTAAACCCTGCAACCGAGCAACCCAAGCCTTAGGGCAATTACCTGGAGGAGTCCACGCGTGACGAAGTCTCAACTGCGACGATAAAACGGCATGGCTTTGCTATTTCATCTGTCTGGCGTCTTTAACATTTCTAAAGTGCCGTGTTCTGCGTCATGTACTCGACTCACAGGTTTTTTTGAATGCACGATTACGTAAATTGGTTGCGTCACGCTTCGCCTTACATCAACGCCCACCGGGACTGCACATTCGTTGTGATGTTGCCCGGCGACGGCGTTGCCCATGCTAACTTCGGCAATATCGTCCACGACCTTGTGCTGCTGCACAGTCTTGGTGTGCGCTTGGTGCTGGTCCACGGTTCGCGCCCGCAAATTGAAGCACGGCTGAATGCGCGTGGCCTGACGCCGCACTTTCATCGCGACATGCGCATCACTGACAGCCCAACGCTGGAGTGTGTGATTGATGCGGTTGGCCAGTTGCGTATCGCTATCGAGGCGCGCCTGTCGATGGACATGGCCGCCTCGCCGATGCAGGGCGCTCGCTTACGCATTGCCAGCGGTAACTTCGTCACCGCGCGGCCGATTGGTGTGCTCGATGGTGTCGATTATCACCACACAGGTGAAGTGCGGCGTATTGATCGCAAAGGCATTGGCCGTTTGCTGGATGAGCGCAGCATCGTCTTACTCTCGTCTTTGGGCTATTCGCCGACCGGCGAGATTTTCAATCTTGCCTGTGAAGACGTCGCCACCCGCGCAGCCATTGACCTGTCGGCGGATAAGCTGATTCTGTACAGCCCAGAGCTTGGCCTGCTCGATGAAAATGGCAACTTGGTGCGTGAACTGCTGCCGCAACAAGTGCCTGCATACGTGCAGCGCCTGGGCAGTGATTATCAGGCTGAATTACTCGATGCTGCTGCCCAAGCCTGCCGTGATGGCGTGCGCCGCACCCATATTGTCAGCTATATCGAAGACGGTGCGCTGCTCAATGAACTCTTCACCCGCACCGGTAACGGCACACTGGTGGCGCAGGAGCAGTTTGAGTCGATCCGTGAGGCGACCATTGAAGATGTCGGTGGCTTGATTGAGCTGATCAGTCCGCTGGAGGATCAAGGCATTCTGGTGCGCCGCTCAAGAGAAGTGCTTGAACGTGAGATCGAGCAGTTCAGTATCGTTGAGCGCGAAGGCATGATCATCGCTTGCGCCGCGTTGTATCCCATCGCAGATTCCGATTACGGCGAGCTGGCATGTTTGGCGGTTAATCCGGCTTATCGCCATGGTGGGCGCGGCGATGAGCTGCTTGAGCGTATCGAAGAACGTGCCCGGGCCATGGGCCTGAAAAACCTGATGGTGCTCACCACCCGGACCGCCCACTGGTTCCGCGAGCGCGGCTTTAGCCCAAGCGGCGTCGAGCGTCTGCCAGCTGCCAGGGCATCGCTGTATAACTTCCAGCGTAATTCCAAGGTGTTTGAGAAGCCGCTGTAAGGTGGAGCTTGAACGGCGTTATGTGCGGCGGAGCGAAAGGTTGGGGCAAAGGCTCGGGTTTAGCGGCGTCAATGGTGGCTGAAAACAGCGTCAACCACCCTACAAAAGCATCAACCATCCTGCGCGCATGACCGGCCGCCGATGTTGGCTTTTGTAGGGTGCGGCAACGCGAAGCTTGCCCACCATGGATCAGGCCACGCGGGGCTTGAGGTGGGGCAAAGGCTCGGGTTTTGCGGTGTAAATGGTGGCTGAAAACAGCGTCAACCACCCTACAAAAGCATCAACCACCCTGCGCGCACGACCGGCCGCCGATGTTGGCTTTTGTAGGGTGCGGCAACGCGAAGCTTGCCCACCATGGATCAGGCCGCGCGGGGCTTGAGGTGGGGGTAAGGGCTCGAGTTTAGCGGCGTCAATAGTGGCTGAAAACAGCGTCAACCACCCTACAAAAGCATCAACCACCCTACAAAAGCGTCAATCACGCTGCGCGCATGAGCGACTGCCGATGTTGGCTTTTGTAGGGTGCGGCAACGCGAAGCTTGCCCACCATGGATCAGGCCGCGCGGGGCTTGAGGTTGGCTAAAGGCTCGAGTTTAGCGGCGTCAATGGTGGCTGAAAACAGCGTCAACCACCCTACAAAAGCGTCACCACCCTACAGAAGCGTCAAGCGCCCGGGGATTGTTTTGGTTGTTCTGGCAAGAACCAGTTCAGCACCAATGCGCTGATGCCGCCGGTTGCGACGCCAGACTCCAGCACGTTGCGCAATGCCGCTGGCATATGGGCCAGGAATTCCGGTACCTGAGAAACGCCCAAGCCCAAGGCCAGCGACACCGAAATAATCAGCAGGGCGCGGCGGTCCAGTTGAATGCTGGCGAGAATATTGATGCCCGAAGCGGCAACCGCACCAAACATCACCAGAGCCGCGCCACCTAGCACTGGCTCAGGCACAGCCTGGATAATCCCGGCAACACTGGGGAACAGGCCGAGCAATACCAGCATGGCGGCAATCCACAGGCCGACATGGCGGCTGGCAACGCCGGTCAGTTGGATCACCCCGTTGTTTTGCGCAAATACCGAGCTTGGGAAGGTGTTAAAAACACCTGCCAGCAGCGAGTTAGCGCCATTGACCAGCACGCCACCTTTGATCCGTTGCATCCACTGCAGGCCGTCCACCGGTTTGCCGGAGATTTTGCTGGTGGCGGTAATGTCGCCAATGGCTTCCAATGAAGTGACCAGATAAATCACCAGCATTGGGATAAATAACGACCAGGAAAACCCGAGGCCGAAATGCAGCGGCACCGGCACCTGAAACACTGCTGCCTGATGCATGCCGGTGAAGTCCAGGCGACCCATGTAGGCGGCCATTGCGTAGCCTGCGGCCAAGGCGATAACAATCGCGCAACTGCGCATCCACACCACCGGAATGCGGTTAAGCAGCACAATGATCGCCAGTACAGTACCCGAAAGCATCAGGTTTTCGGAATTGGCGAAGGTGCCGTTGCCCATAGCCGAGAAGCCACCGCCCATGCTGATCAGGCCTACTTTAATCAGCGTCAGGCCAATCATCAGCACCACGATACCGGTGACCAGTGGAGTAATCAGGCGTTTCACAAAGGGCAGGATACGCGAGACGCCCATTTCAACAAATGAGCCGGCGATGACCACGCCGAAAATCGCCGCCATCACTGCCTCTACCGGCGTGCCTTGTTTGACCATCAGCGCGCCGCCCGCAATCAGCGGGCCGACAAAGTTGAAACTGGTGCCTTGAACGATCAGCAGTCCCGCGCCGAAAGGCCCGAACCGCTTGCACTGAACAAAGGTGGCGATGCCGGAAATCACCAGGGACATCGACACAATCAGGTTGGTGTCGGGGGCAGACACGCCCAGTGCCTGACAAATCAGCAGGCCCGGAGTGACGATAGGGACGATGATCGCCAGCAAGTGCTGCAGCGCTGCAACCAAGGCAACAAAGGGCTTTGGCCGCGCATCGGGGCCGTAGACCAATTCGCTCTGAGTGGGTGCTGAGCTAGGGGAGTCTGCCTGAGAAGTCATAGGACCGTCCGCAAAAAAGCCGCGATTCTACAGAACTGCGGCTGATAGGACGATAGCGAGCTGACCTGAGGCGCGGCGTGCGCTTGAACGTGCACTATTTGCCTGCGGATAAAACGACAGAAGCCGCTAAATAGCGGCTTCTGTCAGTGCAGGGGTTGTTGCTTACTCGACCAATTTATCCAGCAATGCCTTGTCGCGCACTGCGCCTTTGTCGGCGCTGGTGGCGAGCAGGGCGTAGGCCTTGAGTGCTGTGGTCACCTTGCGGGTGCGCGGCGCTGCTGGCTTCCAGCCTTTTTTGTCTTGTTCGGCGCGGCGTGCTGCCATTTCCTCATCGCTGATCAACAAGTTGATGCTGCGCTGGTGAATGTCGATCAGCACCTTGTCGCCTTCCTGTACCAGACCAATCGCACCACCGGCGGCAGCTTCTGGCGAAGCGTGGCCGATAGACAGACCCGAGGTGCCACCGGAGAAACGACCGTCGGTGAGCAAGGCGCAGGCTTTGCCCAGACCCTTGGATTTCAGGTAGCTGGTTGGGTAGAGCATTTCCTGCATGCCCGGGCCGCCTTTAGGGCCTTCGTAGCGGATGATGACGATATCGCCTTCTTTGACTTCGTCATTGAGGATGCCTTTAACCGCGCTGTCCTGACTTTCGAAGATTTTGGCGCTGCCTTCAAATACGTGGATCGATTCATCGACGCCCGCGGTTTTAACTACGCAGCCATCGAGTGCGATGTTGCCGTACAGCACAGCCAGGCCGCCTTCTTGCGAGTAGGCGTTGGCAACGCTGCGGATACAACCGTTTTCGCGATCGTCATCGACTGTGTCCCAACGGGTCGACTGGCTGAAAGCAGTCTGCGTCGGGATGCCAGCGGGGCCTGCGCGGAAGAAGGTGTGTACCGCTTCATCTTTAGTCTGGGTGATATCCCACTGGGCGATCGCCTCAGCCATGTTCGGGCTGTGAATGGTCGATACATCAGTGTGCAGCAAGCCGCCACGGGCCAGTTCGCCAAGGATCGAGAAAATCCCGCCAGCACGGTGCACATCTTCCATATGGTATTTCTGGATGTTCGGCGCCACTTTGCACAGTTGCGGGACTTTGCGTGACAGGCGATCAATATCGCGCAGGTCAAAGGCGATTTCGCCTTCTTGCGCAGCGGCCAGCAAGTGCAAAATGGTGTTGGTCGAGCCACCCATGGCGATGTCCATCGTCATGGCATTCTCGAATGCCTTGAAGTTGGCCACATTGCGCGGCAGTACCGAGTCGTCGTTTTCGCCGTAATAACGTTGGCACAGCTCAACGACCAGACGCCCGGCACGCAGGAATAGTTGCTCGCGGTCAGCGTGGGTGGCCAGTGTCGAGCCGTTGCCCGGCAGCGCCAAACCCAGTGCTTCCATCAGGCAGTTCATCGAGTTGGCGGTGAACATGCCCGAGCAGCTGCCGCACGTTGGGCAGGCGCTGCGCTCGTATTCGGCGACTTTTTCATCGGATGCGCTTTCGTCAGCCGCAATCACCATGGCGTCAACCAGATCCAAACCGTGGCTGGCGAGCTTGGTTTTACCGGCTTCCATTGGGCCGCCGGAGACGAATACCACGGGAATGTTCAGGCGCAAGGCAGCCATCAACATACCGGGGGTGATTTTGTCGCAGTTGGAGATGCAGACAATGGCGTCAGCGCAGTGGGCGTTGACCATGTACTCAACTGAGTCGGCGATGATTTCACGGCTTGGCAGCGAATACAGCATGCCGTCGTGGCCCATGGCGATGCCGTCATCGACTGCGATGGTGTTGAATTCTTTAGCCACGCCGCCGGCTTTTTCGATTTCGCGGGCAACGAGCTGGCCCATGTCCTTGAGGTGGACGTGGCCAGGTACGAACTGGGTGAAAGAGTTGGCGACGGCAATAATCGGCTTCTTGAAATCCTCATCCTTCATGCCAGTGGCACGCCAAAGGGCACGGGCACCAGCCATGTTGCGGCCGTGGGTGGAGGTTTTCGAGCGATAATCAGGCATGACGGGTTCCTGCAGCTAATAACGGTTGGCGGGAGCCTGTAAAAACAACTGGGGCGGGTAATGCAGTGGTTTTTACAAGCGCCCTTAAATACGTAGGGTGAGCCGGGTTCAGGCACAACGCAAACGGAAATATCCGGGTGTCGGTCTGAGGTCGTCAGTGACGCAGGGTGGGCGTGGGACGACCAGCTCCGCCAAGGTGTGGCAGGAGAGCTCTGATTCTAATCCCTGCAAGCGGTTTAGCGAAAGGGTTGCGGCGACTGATGGACGGGTAGTTCACTTGCCAGGCATAGCCTGGCGGTGAAGTAAGGCGCTGACTAAGCCTCGACGCCTCGTAATCGAGCCGAGCGTCTGCGTAGCAACTCGATGGTCACCAGCATGATGATCGAGAGGATGATCAAGAGCGTGGCAATCGCCAGAATGCTCGGGTTGATCTGCTCACGAAGGCCTGAAAACATTTGCCGGGGAATGGTGCGTTGCTGCGGCCCGGCCATAAACAGAATCACCACCACTTCATCGAATGAGGTGATAAAGGCGAACAGCGCACCAGAAATAATGCCGGGGCGAATCAGCGGCATGATGATGTCCCAGAACACCCGCACTGGCCGTGCGCCGAGGTTTAATCCGGCGCGCACCAGGGAGTAGTCGAAGCCTGCCAAGGTCGCCGTTACGGTGATGATGACAAAGGGCGTCCCGAGGGCGGCGTGGGCCAGAATCACGCCAAGGTAGTTACCCGCCAAACCCAGGTCTGAGTAGAAGAAGAACATGCCAGCGGCGGTGATGATCAACGGCACAATCATCGGTGACAGCAGCAAGGCAGTGATCAGGCGTCGCGCGGGCATGTCATCCCGGGCCAGCCCTACCGCAGCGCAGGTGCCTAAGGCGGTGGCGATGAGGGTCGCGCAAATGCCAATAAAGAAGCTGTTCTTGATTGCCAGAATCCATTTGGGATCGCTGAAAATCGCGCTGTACCAACGCAGCGAGTACGCCTCAGGTTGAAACGTCAGCATGCCCTTGGTGAAGCTAAAGAAAGGCTCGACGTTAAACGACAGCGGAATAATCACCAGAATCGGCATGATCAGGAAAAACAGCACCAACCAGGATGTGCTCTTCAGCAGCCAGTTGCCGAGCCGATACCAGAAACCGAAATATGCAGGGGCCTTGGCCATGGTCTAACCCAACTTAATATTGCTGGCGCCGACGAACCGGTCGTACACCCAGTAGAGCAACAGAATCAGCGCGAGCAGCAACGAGCCCAGCGCAGCGGCTAGCTCCCAGTTGTTCGAGCGCTGCATGTGGAAGGCGATGATGTTGCTGATCATTTGGCCATCGGTACCGCCGACCAGTGCCGGGGTAATGTAGTAGCCGACCGAGATGATAAACACCAATAGGGCTCCTGCGCTGAGGCCGGGCAGGGTCATGGGGAAGTAAATCTTGGTAAACGCCGGGATAGGTTTATCACCCAGCGACAAGGCGGCGCGCATGTAGCTGGGGTCAATGCCGCGCATCACGCTGTACAGCGGCAAAATCATAAAGGGCAGCAGAATGTGGGTCATCGCTACCACCGTGGCAAACGAGGTGTAGAGCATCTCAAACGGCTCATTGGTCAAACCGATGCCCATCAGAAACGAGTTAATCACCCCGTTGGTCTGCAACAAGGCTATCCATGCGGTGGTTCGCACCAGCAGTGATGTCCAGAACGGCAGCAGGACCAACACCAGCAACAAGTTGGCACGGTTCTCAGACAAACTGGCCAAGTAATAAGACAGCGGGTAGCCCAATGCGGCGCAGAGCAGGGTGATGACCAACGCCATGGTCAGGGTTTTACTGTAAAGCTGCAGGTAAATCTGGGTTTCTTCGCGAACCTGAAGGCCGGTGTCGGGTTTGAGTTCGAGGTCGAGTGCGGTCAGGTAATAGTCGTAAGTGTACTTCTCACCTGCGCGCTGTATTGCATACCAGAGGTCGGTGCGTTGCCACTTTGGGCTGGCGGCGAGCAAGGTTGTGGCACCTTTGTCACTGAGGTCATCGCCCTTGAGTTTGCCCACCTTACGCGCAGTCGATTTCACTACGCTGGACATGCCGGTGTAGGCACGGTTTATCTCTTCTGCGAGCTTGCCTGAGAGGCGCTCTTTGGCCAGGCCATTAAGCTCGACAGCAAAAATTTGCAGGGTGTGTGGGTTGGGTACTTCTTTGCCGTCCCAGTCTTTTAGGGCATTGAGGGTATGCGGAATCAGCTCGGCCACAGTTGGGTGATGCACGCTACGCCAGAGCATGCTGGCGATGGGCGCAACGAAGGTCAGCAAAATAAACACCAGCAGTGGCACCACGAACATAAACGCGGTGATGCGTTTTTTGCGCTGTGCGCTGGCTGCTTGCCTGGCTTCAGTGGAGGTTAACGATGACAAGCCTGAACTCCGTCGATAAGTCGTAAATCCAGCCGGGCGGTTAAGCTCGCCCAGCTGGCTTTTTTCAGGTTAATTACTTGAGCAACCACTCGTTGAATTTCTCACCGAGTGACTCGCCGTAGTCAGCCCAGAACTCAGAGCCGGCACGGATGCCTTGATCCAGGTGCGCTGTCGGCAGGTGCGGCGCTGCGGCTGGGTCCATCATCGGTGTCGAGGATTTACGGGTTGGGCCGTACGCCACGTCACTCATGCCCGCCAGCGGCTTGGATTGGGTGGCGTAGGCGATGAACTTGAAGGCCAGGTCTTTTTTCGGTGAGCCCTTGAGCACGGCCCAGGCGTCGAGGTCATAGACGTGACCATCCCAGACGATTACGAAAGGTTTGCCTTCTTTGCGGATTGAGTCGTAGAAGCGACCGTTAGCCGACTGCACCAGTACGGCACCGCCATCGTTGAGCAGTTGTGGCGCTTGCGACCAGGAGTCGAACCAGACAATGTCTTTTTTAATGGTGTCGAGTTTTTTGAAGGCGCGCTCCTGGCCTTCAGGGGTCGCCAACACTTCATAGACATCTTTAGGTGCAACGCCGTCCGCTAACAGTGCCCATTCCATGTTGACCTGTGGGCGCTTACGCATGGCGCGCTTGCCAGGTATTTTTGCGGTGTCGAAGAAATCACCAATGCTGGTCGCTTTGGTGTCGCCGATGGTCTTTTCGTTGTAGGCGAAGACCACCGACCAGACGATGTTGCCGATGGCGCATTCGTTGGAGAGTGCATCGGGGATGAAGTCTTTTTCTGCCGGTGTGCCATCTACCCCAGCAGGCAGAATGTCATGGGGAATGGTTTCGAGTAGTCCCTCGGAACAGGCGCGCTCAAGGTCGATAACCTCAACGTCGACCACATCCCACTGAATATTGCCGGACTCAACCTGAGCCTTCATCTCGGCAACGCCGCCGGAGTAGTCCTCGAACAGTACCTTGACCCCAGTGTCTTTCTGGAACGGGTCAATCATGTGGGTTTTCTGCGCTGCGCCATAAGCGCCACCCCATGAAACAACAGTCAAGCTGTCTTCGCCGTGGGCACCAAACGACGCCAAACCCATGGCAGCCGTAAGGGCGAAAGCGGAAATACTGGTGCTTAGTGATCTAGCCATATCAGTGCTCCATTACCTGTTTTTATGTGTTGGAAAACTACTGTTCTAGAGATTGCCTTTGGGTGCTCAATTTACTGCTGCTGCGCGGGTCGCCTGTATTTCCGGGCGATCAAGCGCTTGACTGTCTATCGCAAGCCAGGCCAGAGAGACTTCTTCCTGAGCGCTGAACTGCGGAGCTGAACTGTCGTTGAGATTCTTGACTACCAACTCGGTGCTATCTGCGGTTTCGAACTGGTAGCGAATGTACTCACCGACATAGTGGCGCGCGACAAAGCGCGCCTTGATCTGATTGCCAGTACTGCCGAGGCGGTCGGTAAAGGTGAGTTTCTCTGGGCGTACAGAAATGGTGGTGGGTGCGCCGACTTCCGTGCAGTTGGCCTTCAGGCAGCTCACTTGCGCGCCGTCTTCCAGGCGTACGGTGACGGTTTCATCCTCGACTGAGGCGATGGTGCCCTTGAGCTTATTGCTCTCGCCGATAAAGTCAGCAACGAAGAGGTTGGCCGGGCGCTCATACAAGACGTGTGGCGCAGCGCATTGCTGGACGATGCCATTGTTGAATACGGCAATGCGGTCACTCATGGTCAGCGCTTCGGTCTGATCATGGGTCACGTAGATGACGGTAAAGCCCAACTGCGCATGCAGGCGTTTGATCTCAAACTGCATTTGCTCACGCAGCTTTTTGTCGAGTGCACCGAGTGGTTCATCCATCAGCACGATATCCGGGGCGAAAATCAGTGCGCGGGCCAACGCTACACGCTGGCGTTGGCCGCCGGAAAGCTGCCCCGGGTGGCGGTTGCCAAAGTCTTGCAATTCAACCAGCGCCAAGTACTCATCGACCTTGGCATTGATTTCAGCTTTACCCATTTTGCGAACTTTCAATGGGTAGGCGAGGTTTTCACGCAGGGTCATATGGGGGAACAGGGCGTATTGCTGGAAAACCATGCCGATATTGCGCTGGTAGGGCGCGATGCTAGTCACTGAGCGGCCATTGATCAAAATCTCGCCGCTGGTGACGTCTTCAAATCCGGCGAGCATCATTAAGCAGGTGGTTTTGCCTGAGCCTGATGGGCCAAGCAGGGTAATAAATTCGCCCTTGGCTACATCGAGGTTGAAGTCTTTGACCACCAAGCTCTTGTGGTCATAGGTTTTTTTAACATTAGTGAATTGCAGGAACGGTTTGTCCCCAGCTTGCTCAGCCATACATCTCCCCGCCCGAACCCAAAACAAGCCTGGTTTTGCAGCCAGAACCTGTGTGTTTTATCAGCAGTAGCGCCGCTCATCTGCGATCTGCTGTTGTTAATGAAGCAACAACAAAGCAATTACTACGCCAAGCAAAACAGATGGCCCAGCTCAAGCCCTGCGGTGCAAGTACAGACTAGTTGGCTCTGGGCTTTTGGCCACTATGGTGTGGGGAGGGGTAACAGTCGCCGACAAGCAAGTGTCGACCGTACTCGCACGTTATTGGTGCGTCTGCTTCGGTTTGTCGTGGGGCGGGGAGGCGTTGCGGGTGAAAACCCGCCAGATGGCTATGCATCTGGCGGATTTTAATCAGGCTTAGCTGTTTGGCAGCAACCGGCAGGTCAGGCTCTTGATGTAGCGGGTTTCAGCAATGGCCGGGTGTACCGGATGATCCGGGCCTTGGGCACCGCGCTCCAGCAACTGGATATTGCGGTCCAGATGACGTGCGCTGGTCAGCAGGATGTTTTGCAAATCATCTTCTGGCAGGTGCATGGAGCAGGATGCGCTGACCAAGATCCCGTCTTTATTCAGCAGGCGCATGGCCTGTTCATTAAGGCGGCGGTAAGCGGCCTCACCGTTTTTCATGTCCTTTTTGCGTTTGATGAAAGCCGGTGGATCGACAATCACCACATCGAAGCGCTCTTCAGCAGACTTCAACTCTTTCAGTGCAGCGAAAGCGTCGCCTTCAACGCACACCACTTGCTCGGACAAACCATTAAGGGTGGCATTACGCTCTACGCCGTCCAAGGCAAAGCTTGAAGCGTCGACACACATGACTTCGGTTGCGCCGAATGCTGCGGCTTGCACGCCCCAGCCACCGATATAGCTGAACAGGTCCAGCACGCGCTTGCCTTGGACGTAGGGGGCCAAGCGAGCGCGGTTCATGCGGTGATCGTAGAACCAGCCTGTTTTCTGACCTTCGATGACCGGCGCTTCGAATTTAACCCCGTTCTCTTCCAGCGCGACCCATTCAGGCACCACGCCGAAAGCGGTGTCGACATATCGCTCAAGGCCTTCAGCGTCACGGGCGGCAGAATCGTTTTTGAGCAAAATACCACTTGGCTTAACAACTTGAATCAGCGCTGCGAGCACGTCATCTTTGTGCCGCTCCATGGTCGCTGAGGCCAGTTGCACGACCAAAATGTCGAAGAAACGATCAACCACCAAACCTGGCAGCAGATCAGAGTCGCCATAAACAAGGCGATAGCAAGGCTTGTCGAACAGGCGATCACGCAGGCTCAAGGCGACGTTGATGCGATGCACCAGTAAGGACTTATCCAGCACGTGCTTAACGTCTCGCGACAGCAAGCGCGCGCAGATCAGGTTGTTCGGGCTGAGCGCGACGATGCCAAGTGGCTTACCGCCTGCCGCTTCAAGAATGGCTTGGTCACCCGCGGCAAAACCGTTGAGCGGGGTAGCGGCAACGTCAATTTCGTTGCTGTATACCCAAAGATGGCCGGCGCGCAGGCGTCGGTCGGCATTGGCTTTCAGGCGCAGGCTGGGCAGGGACATTGGCTACTCTCCGGGAAAAGAGCGGAATTATAGCGCAGCAGCGATCCTTCGTGTCTCCTGCCTTGCCTCGCGCTAAAGCAGGCCCCGGCGCGGCCGTGAACGAAACGGCACAGACCCTAGTGCCTGCCCTGGCTGGTTTTAGCACTGGGATAATGTGAAAATTAGCGGCTGAAATACTGACCGAATTGGCCGCCCATGCCCGAATTACCTGAAGTCGAAACCACCCGTCGCGGAATTGCGCCGCATCTCGTTGGCCAGCGTATCAGCCGGGTAATAGTGCGTGACCGGCGTTTGCGTTGGCCGATTCCTGAGGATCTGGATATTTTGGTTTCCGGTCAGTTGATCGAAAGCGTTGAGCGGCGCGCCAAATACCTGCTGATCAAACTTGAGACCGGCAGTTTGATCAGCCATTTGGGCATGTCCGGCAATTTGCGTTTAGTGCCCTGCGGTACGCCTGCGGCTAAACATGAGCATGTCGATATTGAACTGGAGTCGGGCATGGCGCTGCGCTACACCGACCCACGACGTTTCGGTGCGTTGCTCTGGAGCAATACCCCCTTGGAGCATGTACTGCTGAGTAAGTTGGGGCCAGAGCCGCTGACCGATGCGTTTGCCGGTGAGCGTTTGTATGAGATGTCGCGTGGCCGCTCAATGGCGGTTAAGCCCTTTATCATGGACAACGCGGTGGTGGTCGGAGTCGGTAATATTTATGCAACTGAGGCGTTGTTTGCCGCTGGGATTGATCCACGCCGGGAGGCCGGGACCATTTCCAAGGCGCGCTACGTCAAGCTGGCGGTAGAGATCAAGCGCATCCTGGCCCATGCCATTGAACGGGGCGGTACCACCTTGCGCGATTTTATCGGCGGTGACGGCCAGCCCGGCTACTTCCAGCAGGAGCTGTTTGCCTACGGCCGTGGCGGTGAGTTCTGTAAAGTCTGCGGCACTACTTTGCGCGAGCTGAAACTCGGCCAGCGTGCCAGTGTTTATTGCCCGCGTTGCCAGCGTTAAGCAGCTTATAAACGGTCGTTCGCGGTTTTTCCGCAGGCCCGAATTTGGCTAAAGAGTGATGCAGTCTGCGTTATCAAGGCAAAAAGCCATTTGAGCTACGCTTGTGGGTGGATATTGAAGTTAATCACGCTGACAATTGGCGCAGCGCTGATATAGTTATAAGCACTGACTCTGTATCGTTGAAGGATTATTCCATGAATCTGTTTCGCTCGATCGCTGTTGTCCTGGCGCTTTCCACTGGCCTGCTGGCACTACCGGCGTCGGCTGAAGTGGTTCAGGAAGATGTCAATACAAGTGGCGACCCGATCTACACCGCCAATGCCCCTAAGGCATATTCAATGATTGGCGACCTGCTCATCGCACGTCCCCTGCTGATTGGTGCGACCATCATCGGGACTGCTGCATTCATCGTCAGCCTGCCATTTACTGCCTTGGGCGGTAACATTGATGAAGCGGCGACTGCATTGATCCAAGAGCCGGGCCGCGAAGCATTCCAGCGTTGCCTGGGTTGCACCAGCGTAGGCTACAAAGGCGGCAACTGAGTTTCTACTCAGGCTTAAAAAACCGGCGAGCGCCGGTTTTTTTTGTGCTTATCTTTTGTTAAACAGGCATCGCTTTGCAGGTCACGGGCGGACAACGCCTTTTTGTCGGCCATCTTCAAGTTTACATATCCGGGTTAATCGGCGGTTTTTGGTGGACAAACTTCCTTTGTCACACGGATTGGACTGTTGGCTAATTGCATGGATATTGGGTTATCGGCTTTTGACTCACGTAGGGTGGTTGACGCTTTTTTCAGCCACCATTTGCGCGACCGGATATTGGGATAACTGGCTGTAAATGGTGGCCAAGCTTCGCGTTGACCACCCTTGGATTGGACCATTTACGCCGCTGGATAGCCCATAGGCGGACAGCACGTTTTTTGTCCGCCATTCTCTGGCGCAAATATTCGGATAAACCGCTCAACCTTGGTGGACAAGCTGCGCTTGTCACGCCCTACGGAAATACCTTGGCTGTTTTAACGCAGCAAACTGCCAAATCCCTGCGGGCGATGATTACAGTTTGTCAGCTGCAGTGCGTGCCACAGCATCGCTTGATTGCTGGAAATAACCGGTATACCTAAGCGTCGCTCTAGCTCATCAAGCAGACCTAAGGTGCGCAGGTTGGTGCAGGACAAGAACAGCGCGTCAGCCTTGTTACCTTGCAACAACTGCTCAGCAGCACGGACAATCGCATCCTCTGGAATCCGTGGAATCAACTCGTCATCCAGCACAGAGAAGGTGCCGAACGCGCTGACCTGCAAGCCTGCCTGCTGCAAGCCAAGGCAGATCGGGAAATTGACTTCGCCAATATAGGGTGTCAGCACCGCAATCTTTCTTGCATTCAATTCACGGAGTGCTGCTTTGACTGCGCTCCATGGGTTGGTTACCGGGATACCTGGATGCGCAAGATTTATCAGGCGGCTGACTTCCTGTTCGCCAATCAGGATGCTGCCCGATGTGCAGCCGAATGCCAGAACATCGAGGGGCATTCCCGGTACTAACAACGCACTGGATTGGGTCAGGCTCTGGGCCATGCTGCGCAAACCATCTGGGGTAACGGTGGGGCTACTGGGCGTGCGTGTGCTGTATAGCTCAACCCGTTCGCCGAGCAGTTGGCGCCATTCATTCTCAAGCGTGAAATCAGTGGCCAGTTGCACTAAACCAATTCGTACATGGCCATCGTCACACCTGCTTTGATGCTCGAAGTGCTGTTGCAGGGCTTGAAACTCGGTGAAGGTTTCGATCATCTCAGGCGTCCTCAAGCAGGCGGGCAGCGTAGTTGGCGATCGCGGTGTCCTGCACGCCGGTGCCAGTCAGGTCGCAGACCGTGATTTGCCGCTCATCTGTGCGGGCGCTTTGTGGATTGTTGATTAAGCTGCCAAGCTCGAATATTTCGCGTTGTAAGGCGGGCGCGTGATGCAATTCGCCAAGAGCGCGCGACTGGCTGAGACGATCAACCACCAACACATCGGCGCTGGCCAGAATTGTGGGTTGCAGTTCGTTCTTGTGCGGGTTATCCGAGCCCATGGCTGTGACGTGAATACCTTTGGGTAGATCTGCCCAACGAAGAACTGGCTCGCGCGCTGGGGTGGTGGTCACCACAATATCAGCCTGAGCACAGGCACTGGCTGCGCTGTCATGAATGCTCACATTCAGGCCGTATTGTTGCTGCATGCGCGCGGCATAGGCCTGTGCCTTGCTTGGGTCACGGGTGTGCACATGCACCTCGCGGATATCACGCACCAAGCGTAACGCCACGACTTGAAGTTCGGCTTGTAAGCCCGCGCCAATCACTGCCACTCGCTGTGAGTTGCTACGCGACAGGTGCTTGGCGGCAATCGCCCCAGCCAGAGCGGTGCGAATATCGGTCAGATAACCTTCGTCAAACAACACCGCATCAACTAAGCCGGTCTTGGCTGAGAACAGCAGCATCAAACCGTTCAGGCTCGGCAGGCCGAGTGCCGGGTTATCGAAAAAACCGGGGCTGATCTTGATCGCAAAACGTGGCCAGCCGCGAATGTGCGCGGTTTTAACATCCACTTCACCGTTATTCTCGGCAATATTCATGCTCAGGATCGGCGGCATCTCAACTTCGCCACGGCCCAGTGCGGCGAAGCCCGACTCAACAGCTTCAAGGGCTGCGCAGTCCAGCTTAACCAACTGCGCAATCTGCTCACGGTTATAGATGTGCATAGTTTGACTCCCCAGCGAGCTTGCAGGCTTGGGCAAAGGTGGTGTTGGAGAGATTCTGGCCGCTGATCACCAGCGCCACATGCCGACCGCGCAGGTCTATTTGATGTTGTTCAACTGCGGCAATGCCAACCGCTGCTGCACCTTCGACTATCAGTCGCTCATGGTTGAATAGATGCAGCATGGCGCGGGCAATCTGCTGTTCATCAACCCGATAACCTCGGTCCATATAGCGCTGGGTCATGACGAAGGTCCAGGCGTTTTCAAGGCCAATCCCACCACCCAGGCTATCCGCCAGAGAGGCGACCTCTTGCACTTGCACCGGATGACCCGCGGCCAGGCTCTCGAGCATTGCCGCACCTTGATTCATGCTCACACCAATAACTTCAGCCTGAGGGTTGATGGACTTAACAGCCAAGCCCACCCCGGCGATCAGGCCGCCACCCGACAACCCCGCGAAGACCGTGTCGATCAGCGGTTGCTGTTGCATGATTTCCAGCCCGCAGGTGCCTTGCCCGGCAATTACCAGTGGGTCATCAAAGGGCGAAATATAGGCCAGGCCTTGTTCGTGCTGCAGACGCCGCGCTTCGATATCGGCATGGTCCTGAGTATCGCCAACAATCACCACCTGAGCGCCGCTTTCGCGCAAGGCCGCTACTTTGTTGTCCGGTACCAGTTTGGAAATGCACACCGTGACTGCAATCTGCAAATGTCTTCCGGCGTAAGCCAGTGCGCGACCAAAATTGCCGGTCGACATGGTCACTACACCGCGCTTGCGTTGTGCGTCACTCAGACCAAGCAACGCGTTGACCGCTCCGCGTAACTTAAATGCGCCAGTGGGTTGCAGGTTATCGAGCTTAAGCCAGACATCGCAGTTCCAGCGTTTGGATAATTCTTCGCTGCGCAGCAATGGGCTGCGTTCGGCCAACACGGCAATGCGTTGTTGGGCCAGATAAATGTCTTTGAGGGTGAGTTCGGTTTGCATCTTATGCAATCCTTAACAAAGCCGGAGGCTCACATGAGCCTCCGGCGGGGCGGGCTTACTTGGCTTGCCAGTCGCCGCTGGTAACCAGCTTGTCGGTGACTTTATTCACCGCACGTTCGGCGCGGGCAACGATGTCATCCACCTCGTCGCGGCTGACAATCAGCGGCGGGGCGAAACCGAGAATGTCGCCGTGCGGCATGGCCCGTGCGATCAAACCTTCTTCCAGGCAGGCGGCAGAAATCTGTGCGCCAACTTTCAGGTTCGGGTCGAAGTGCTGGCGCTTGCTGCGGTCGCTGGAAAACTCCAACGCTGCCAGAAGACCAATACCACGCGCTTCGCCCACCAATGGGTGCTCGGCAAAGGTTTGCTGCATGCGCTGTTGCAGATATGCGCCGGTGTCGCGGGCGTTGGCGGTGAGGTTTTCGCGGTCAATGATGTTCAGGTTGGCGATGGCCGAAGCGATCCCCATTGGGTGGCCGGAGTAAGTGTAACCATGGCCGATGGCACCGTAGGTATCGGTGCCTTGTTCAAGCACTTGCCAGACTCGCTCGCCAACAATCACCCCGGACAGTGGCTGATACGCAGAGGTCAAGCCTTTGGCCACGGTGATCAGGTCGGGTTTCATCTCGTAGTACTGCGAGCCGAAATCCATGCCCAAACGACCAAAGCCGCAGACCACTTCATCGGCAATCAGCAGGATGTCGTATTTATCCAGTACCTTGCGGATCTCCGTCCAGTAGCCTTTAGGCGGTGGCACGATACCGCCGGTGCCGAGGACGGGCTCACCGATCATTGCGGCAACGGTATCCGGGCCTTCGGCGAGGATCATTTCTTCGAGTTTTTGCGCGCAGTAAACCGAGAACTCTTGCTCGCTCATCGCGTCATCTTCGCGGCGATAATAAACCGGTGCGACGGTGTGCTTGATGCGCTCAAGCGGTAGGTCGAAGTGCGCGTGGAAGACCGCCAGCCCGGTCATTGAGCCCGACGCGATACTCGAGCCGTGGTAGCCGCGGTCGCGGGAAATAACTTTCTTTTTGTCTTTGCGCCCGAGAATATTGTTGTAGTACCAAACCAGCTTGAGCTGGGTTTCGTTGGCGTCCGAACCGGACATGCCGTAATAAACTTTGCTCATGCCTTGGCCGGCGAGTTTGACGATGCGCTCTGATAGATGCGCCATGCCTTCGGTCGTATGGCCAACATAGGTGTGGTAATAGGCCAGCTGCTTGGCCTGCTCGTAAATGGCTTCGGCCATCTCAGTTCGACCGTAGCCAATGTTTACGCAGTACAGCCCGGCAAAGCCGTCGATAAATTCGTTGCCGAGTGAGTCCTGAATGCGAATGCCTTGGGCGCCGGTGATGATCCGCGCTGGGCTTTCACCGTGGGCATGCTGCTTGAGGTGAGTTGAGGCGTGGAAAACGTTTTGGCGATCAATCTCGATGATTTTCTGGGTGTCGAGGGTCATGATGATGTCCTTGGTTAATGGGGTGATGCGCCGGTACTGAAGCGCAATTAACAGCCGCTGACACTGGGTAAGTTACCCAGGCAGTAGTATTTGATTTGGGTGTACTCATCCAAGCCGTGGCTTGAACCTTCGCGCCCCAGACCTGATTGCTTAACTCCGCCAAAAGGCACAGGCGGGCCGGTCATCTTCACTGAGTTGACGCTGACCATGCCGAACTCCAGACCGCGCATCAGTTGCCAAATCTGGCGTATGTCGTAGCCGTAAACGTAGGCGGCGAGACCGTATTCGGTGTCATTGGCTTGGTTGATGAGTTCGTCAATGTTGTCCCAAGGCAACACACCGGCAATGGGGGCAAAGTTCTCTTCGCGGTACACGCGCATTTCAGGGGTTACCTCGGCCAGCAGGGTCGGCACAAAGAAGTTGCGCCCCGGCGCCTGCTCCTGCTCGCCAACCAGCAGCCGTGCGCCTTTGGCCACTGCGTCGTCAACGAGCTCTTGGGCCTTGGTGACGGCTTTTTGGTTAATCAGCGGGCCTTGGTTGACCCCACGAATCAGGCCGTTGCCCAGGGTCAATTCGCTCATGCGCCGGGCAAATGCTTCAAGGAAGGACGGGTACAGTGAGCGGTGCACGAAGATTCGGTTAGCGGCCAAACAATCTTGGCCGGTGGTCTGGAATTTGGCGTCGACTGCAGCTTGCGCGGCCTGCTCTACATCCATATCAGGCAGGACGATAAAAGGCGCATTGCCGCCCAGTTCCATCGAACACTTCTTCACCGTCGCAGCGGATTGTTCCAGCAGCAGGCGACCGACGCGGGTCGAACCGGTGAACGACAAGGCTTTGACCTTATCGCTGGCACAGATCACCCGTGAGACCATTTCTGGTTCGCCGACAATGACGTTGAATACACCCGCTGGAAATCCAGCCCGTTCAGCCAGCTCGGCCAAGGCCAAGGCTGAGAAGGGTGTTTCACCGGCAGGTTTAACCAGCACCGTGCAGCCTGCGGCTAACGCGGCCGCAGCTTTGCGAGTGATCATCGCGCAGGGGAAATTCCACGGCGTAATTAATGCTGCCACCCCGATAGGCTCGCGCATGCTGCCGAGTTGCGCGTTGTTGATATGGCTTGGAATGGTGTCGCCATAGGCGCGGCGTGCCTCTTCGGCAAACCAGCTGATAAAGGACGCGGCGTAGTCAATTTCGCCCAGTGCTTCAAACAGGGGCTTGCCTTGCTCCAGTGTCATAAGCCGCGCAAGGTCTTGTTTATTCTCCAGCAGCAGGTCGTGCCACTTCTTGAGAGTCTCGCCACGTGCTTCCAGTGACATGGCCCGCCAAGCCGGAAAGGCTGCATTGGCTGCATCAATGGCCTGAACAATTTGCGGCTCATCAAGTTGGGTGCAGCGGCCAATGATTTCCTCGGTTGCGGGGTTGATTACCGCTTCATCGCGCCCGCAAGTGCCAGCGGTCCATTTGCCATTGATGTACGCCAGTTGGCGAACTAAGCGTGGATCTTGGAAATTGTGCATGCAATGCATCCTCTCTACGGGCCTGCTCTGGAACAATTCAGCACAGGACGTGGTGCGTATTTATGGCTTCCACTCTAGAAGGGATTGGGTGTGGGTTTTTTCTCTTCGGGCTGCTTGGGATCTGTGTTTTTTTGCTTTACGGGCGTTTAATCGGGTGTTTTTTTTGCTGGCCAATACCCGCATTTCTGTGCGGCTAATCAGGCCGGCTCACTGTCTATTTCCAGCGGTGGCTCACAGTGCTTGATGGTTTTTGTGACGATGTAGGTGAAGTACCTTTCAATGCCCAGGTCGGCCATCAGCCAACGGTCGATCAAGCGTTGGTACTGATCAATATCCTGGGCCATGACCTTGATGATGTAGTCGATGCCGCCGCCGGTGGCATAGCACTCGGTGACTTCAGGGCATTCATTGATGGCGCGCTCGAAACGCTGAAAAGCTTCACGGTTGTGCTGTTTGAGACTGATCTCGACCATGACCGAAGCACGCTTGATCAGCACTTCCGGGTTTAATTGTGCGCCGTAGCCGCGAATAACGCCGGCTTCTTCAAGGCGTTTAACGCGCTCCCAGCAGGGGCTGATAGACAGGTTGATCGCCTCGGCCAAACTGGATTTTGTGATGCGGCCATTGTGCTGAAGAATTTGCAGAATCTTCAGGTCGTAACTGTCCAGACGCATAGCTGTGCCCCGGCGCAGACCACCGCGCCCTGATGTGAAAAACCGGCGAGAGGGCTCGCCGGCCAGTGGGCTGTACTTACTTGTTCTCTAAGTCAGCAATTTCTTTTTCGAGGGATTTAAGCGCAGTACCCGCTTCAGGGCCCGCCAGCTCAACTAACTTCTCGCGCAAGGGCATGCTCGCTTTGCGGAAAACGTCTTTCTCTTCTGGGGTCAGGTGAACAATCTTGATGTCCGGCTTGGCTTTTTTGATCTTCTCCAAGCGGGTTTTGCTGTACTGTTCCTGCGTGTCGAAGATGTAGGGGCCGAGCTCGGCTACCGTTTCATCAATAATCTTTTTCTGGTCATCGGGCAGGCCCTGATACCAGGATTCGCTCGACAGCACAGCGACGGTGAACTGCTGCTGACCCGACCAGGTCAGCACGTCGTTGACTTCATAGAACTTCATTTCTTCGATGGCGAAGATCGGGTTTTCCTGGCCGTCGACCATCTTCAACTGCAGTGCGCCATAAACCTCGGAGTACGGCAGCGGCGTTGGCACCGCACCGAAGGCTTTGTAAGCTTCCACCAACATGGGGGAGGCCATTACGCGCATTTTTACGTTTTCGAAATCTGCTGGTTTGTGGATTTCTTTGTTGGTCGTCCACACCATCTCACCTTCCGGGTACATGGTCAGAAGACGCAGGTTGCGGTCTTTTAGTTTATCGGCCATTGGGCCATAGATGGTCGGGCTTTCGGTCAGCACTTTGAGATTGACCTTGTTGTCTTGTGACAACAGGTACGGCACTGAGAACACCTGCATTGACGGGGCGGTGGAGCCGAGAATCCCTGTGGAACCGTGGGTGAATTGAATCACGCCGTTGGCGACCAACTCCGTCAGGTCTTCCGACTCGCCCAATGAGCCATAGGGGTAAACCGTAACGGTGATTTTACCGGCGCTCTTTTCTTCAACCAGTTGTTTGAATTTTTGCGCATAGGCGTCTTGCACACTGCCGCTGATTTCTTCGAGTGCAAACTTCCATTCTTCTGCCGCTGCCAGGCCCGCCTGACCTGCCAGAACCAAACCCATAGCCGCAGCTAACGCGGCTTTTTTCAAAGTGCTGAACTTTCTCATGGTGCTGTCTCCATTTTTCTTTTAAGTGCAGGGTTTTGTTAGTTATCCACTATGTCGGCAATCACTGCGAGGGTATCGCCAATGTCCACTAATGCTGGAAAGCGTCTGGCAACCAGCAAACCATCGCGTTCGGCACGGTATTCAACAGCCGGTGTGCCTGTACGTTCAAAGGCATGCACCCGTGCGACCAGGTCGCCGCAGGTAACCCGGTCGCCAACGCTTAAATTGAGTTCGAGAATGCCGCGATGCAGGCTTTGCACGTAGCAACTGGCATCGGGCATATCCAATTGGATAAGCGGCTCATCCGCTGGCTCCAGTTGACCTTGGGTAATGCCGGCAAATTTCAGAAAGTTGCGCACCCCTCGGTCTGCCAGGGCCATGGTTTGGGGCGTGCTGGTGCCGCCCCCGCCTAACTCGGTTGTGACGAACACCTTGCCCTGGGACTCGACCGCCGTGTCGTACAAGGAGGCGGCATCCAATTCAAATAGAATCATGCTCGCAGCAGTGCCAAAGGCTTTGGCGCCTTCAATACACTTAGCTTCTTGCTCAGGCTCGGGCAAACGATGAGCCGCTGCAAAAGGCATGATGTCCAAGGTTTTACCACCCGAATGAATATCCAGTGCGTAGTCGCATAGCGGGATCAGGGTGCGCTGAAAGTAGTCGGCAATTCGTTCGGTCATGCCACCGTATGGGTTGCCGGGAAACGAGCGGTTCATGTTGCCTTTATCGATCGGCGAGGTACGGCTGCCATTTTGTACGGCTGGATAGTTCATTGCCGGGATGATGATCACTCGACCCTGCACATCGTCTGCACGCAGTTCATTGGCCAGCTTTAGAAGTGCGGTGATGCCCTCGTACTCATCGCCATGGTTGCCACCCGTCATCAGGGCGGTCGGCCCGTTCCCGTTTTTCACCACAGTGATGGGGATCATAATGCAGCCCCAGGCTGATAGATCATGGGAGTAGGGCAGTTTCAGAAAGCCGTGCTGCACGCCGTCTTGAGCAAAATCAACGGTTACACTCATGGTGCTCGCGGCGAGCGCACTGGCATGGTTAGCCAGTTGGTGTTCAGCCTCTGGAGAAATGTTGGTTGCTGCAATACTCATCTCAAGCCTTCACAAACAGTTGACGCGAATAATCGCAAAGGGTGTCAGCGCCGGTTTCAGTAATCAGGATGCTCTCTGTTGTCTCCAGCCCCCAATCGTCCAGCCATAGACCGGGCATAAAGTGAAAGGTCATGCCCGGTTGCAACACCGTGGTGTCGCTTTCACGCAAGCTCATGGTGCGTTCGCCCCAGTCAGGCGGGTAGCTCAGACCGATTGGGTAGCCGCAACGGTTATCGCCCCGGTCATAGCCGTAACGGCGTAATGTGCTGTTGAGTTCACGGGCAATATCGCCACAGGTATTGCCGGGTTTAGCCTTCGCGAGACCTGCTTCCAGGCCTGCGTTAATGGCTTCTTCGGCTTTGCGAAATGCCGCCGATGGCTCGCCCAGGTAAACGGTGCGTGACAACGGGCAGTGGTAGCGTTTGTGGCAGCCGGCTATTTCAAAGAAGGTACCTTCGCCCTGTTTGAAGGGGCGGTCGTCCCATGTCAGGTGCGGGGCCGAGGCATCTTTGCCTGACGGCAGCATGGGTACGATTGCCGGATAATCGCCAAACTTGCCCTCATGTCCGGTGCAGGCAACGCGGTAGATTTCAGCCACCAAAAGGTTTTTCGGCAGGCCCGGCTCGATCATCTCGAGAATGGCGCGGTGCATATTTTCAACAATGCGTGCGGCCACGCTCATGTATTCGATTTCTTGGTTGGATTTAATCGCCCGGCACCAGTTAACCAGCCCCGTGCTGTCGAACAGTTCAGCCTTTGGCAGGCCTCGCAGCAGCGCCTGATGAGACGTGGCGCTGTAATAATAGTTGTCCATTTCGACGCCGATCACCCCCGAGGTCCAGCCACGGGCGGGAAGCACGTGCTCACACAGGTAATCGAGTGCGTGATGCGGCGGGTTCATCACATAGTTGTCGCTGTATGAGCTGATATTTTCTTCAGCTAGGTAAACCGTGCGTCGGGCACCGTTGGCATCGATGCCACGGCCGAACCACAGCGGCTCACCCTGTTCACCTACTACCACGCATTGCGGTGTATAGAACGACCAGCCGTCATAGCCGGTAAGCCAAGCCATGTTGGATGGATCGTGAACAATCAGAGTTGTGATCCCTTTTTCAACCATGGCAGCACGCACCTTGGTCAAACGTTGGGCGAACTCTTCACGGCTGAAATTCAACGCAATTTCACTCATGACAGCATCTCGATAACGAACGCAATAGAACGTTCAGAACTCAATCAGCCCGCTGGCAACGCCAAACGGACGCCTGTGCTGCAATCCATCGATATACGCCTGAGCGCCACTCAATGGCCCCTCCGTGGGTGCTCCGTTTGGAATACTTGTGAGCACTCAGTGGAGAAATTGTACTGAAGCCTGCTAAAATGACCGGGACAAATACAGGTCAATACCTTTCGAGTTCAATATCATGATCATTACAATTATCGTCAAGGAATTTATTGACCTATGACAATTGACCTGAAGCCGTTTATACGCAGCGGCCAGCCTAAATACCTAGCCATCGGCAATGCGTTGACTGAGGCCATTACCACCGGTGCGCTGGTGCCGGGCAGCAAGTTGCCCACTCATCGCGAGCTGGCTGAAACCCTGGGTGTCAGCGTGCAAACCGTAAGCAATGCCTATGCCCACGCTGAAAAACAGGGCTCAGTTTATGCTCAGGTGGGTAGCGGTACCTTTGTCCGTAGCCGACATGTCAGCCATGAGTCGGATTACTTATCGACTGACGAACACGAAGATCCGAGCCGCGGCATTGATCTGTCCACCGCGCATCCGGTGTGCACCCCGCGGCATGTGAAGCTCTATCGTGAAAGCCTTGAGCGATTGGCACGTGAAGGGCGTGATGACTTCATCACATCATTCCACCCGACCCAGGGGCTGACCCAGCACCGTGAGGTGGTCTGTGACTGGCTGGCAGGGCAGAAACTACCGGCTGATCCGGACAATATGCTGTTCTGCAATGGCGCCGCACATGCCCTGACCATTGCCATGGCAACGGTGCTCAAGCCCGGTGATACCGTGCTTTGTGAGCAAGAAACCTGCATGTTGTTGATGGCGCTGGCGCATACGCTGCACTTCAAGCTTAAGGGGCTGGCTGCCGATGATCAGGGGCTATTGCCTGAAGCGCTGGAGGCTGCGTGCAAACAGGGTGGGGCGCGTGTGCTGTTCTGCACGCCAACGATGAACAACCCAACCACCGATACCATGGGCCTTGAGCGACGGCAGTCGATTGCTGATCTGGCCCGTAAATACGACCTCACCGTGGTTGAGGATGATGTCTACGGTGCGCTGCAGCCTGATCGCCACCCGCCGTTATCGGCGTTTATTCCTGAGCGCAGTTTCTATGCCACCAGCCTGACCAAAATATCCCTGCCGGGGATGCGTGCGGGTTACCTGGTGACCCCGCCAAATATGGTTCAGCAGGCAATTGGCCGGTTGCGCAGCACGACGTGGATGGCGACCTTGATGCCTTTCGAGATCGCCAGCTGGTGGATGCAGGATGGCACCTTGGACCGCATGGTGAGCTTCCAGCAGCAGGAGTTTGCGGTGCGCCAGGCGATGGCCCGCGAACATCTGACTGCTTGTCAATTCAAGGCGGACCCCAACGGCATGCACATTTGGGCAGAGCTGCCAGGGCATTGGTCGCCAGAAAAGTTCGCCCGCCGTGCGCGTCAGGAAGGTGTAATGATTTTCCCGGCGGAGCCTTTTCTTGCAGCAGTAGACCGCGCTAATCAGCGCGTTCGTATTAGTTTGGGCGCTGAACAAAGTCGTTCACGGGTCGTTACCGGTCTGAATACCTTGAATGAGTTGATGGTAGAAACTCCGCCACCCATGCATTTTGTGTTCTAAAACGGCGCAAAATCATTACATGCGCCCAATTATTGAGCATTTGTAATGATTCAAATATTTAATTGACATGATTTTTTCTCGGCGATAAGGTTTGGCCTCCACAACAAGAACAGTGTCCGCTCATTTGAGCAGGGCCGGAGGTAGCTATGTCTTGGCTGCGCAAGTTGGATCGGATGCTGGAGAAGCTTGAAGCCTTCATCCTCGCGAGCGGCATTTTGCTCATGGCGCTGAATTCGGTTGGCAACGTGTTTGGACGTTACCTGTTCAATCAGAGCATCTACTTCTCTGAAGAGCTCAATCAGTTTTTATTGATTTTTGTGACCTTCGTTGGCTGTAGCTATGCGGCCCGTAACAGCCGGCATATCAGCATGAATGCATTTATTGAGCATCTCACCGGCAAGCCCGCAGCGATCACCTTGCTGACCATCAATGCACTCACTGCCGCGCTAATGTTTTGGCTGACTTGGGCGTCTGTGGCGTATGTCGAGTCCGCTGCTAGGGTTGGTCGCTCCTCGCCCGCGCTCCAAGTGCAGTTGCATTACATCTATCTGGTGATTCCTTTTGGGTTGGGCATGACGGGGCTGCAATTTACCCGTCACGCCTTTATCCAGTTGCAGGTGTTGCTGGGGCGTCGTGAGGCTCCCTCACTGCACGTCGACGCCACCATTCCTTCGCAACACTGAGCCCGCCCCCATGGATATGACCACCACGCTGTTAATCATCATGCTGGTGCTGCTGCTTAGCGGTTTCCCAATGATGACCACTTTGCTGGCTGCTTCGGCGGCAGGCTTTACCCTGTTTTTCACCATGGGCCCTGAGTTCATCATCCAGCAGATGATTGCCGGTATTCGCCCAGCCGCGCTGGTGGCGGTGCCAATGTTCATTCTGGCTGCGGATATCATCACCCGTGGTGCTACGGCGAATCGTTTGCTTGATGTGGCAATGGCCTTTGTGGGTCATGTGCGTGGCGGCATGGCGGTGACCACCGCGTTGAGTTGCGCGCTATTCGGTGCGCTGTCGGGTTCGACTCAGGCAACTGTGGTCGGGGTTGGCAGCATCATGCGCCCTAAAATGTTGCAGCAGGGCTACAAAGATAGTTTTGCCATGGCATTGATCATCAATGCATCAGACATCGCCCTGCTGATTCCACCCAGCATCGGCATGATTATTTATGGCGTGGTCTCCGGGACTTCGGTTGCCGAGTTGTTTATCGCAGGTATCGGCCCGGGCCTGCTGTTGATGGTTTTACTTTGCGGCTATTGCTATATCTATGCCCGTATTACCGGTATCCCATCTGGTGAGAAATTCACCTGGGCACAGCGTCTGCTGACTTGTCGCCGGGCAATATTGCCGTTGCTGCTCCCCGTGATGACCATCGGCGGTATTTATACCGGCGTGTTCAGCCCAACCGAGGCGGCTGCCGTTTCGGTGCTCTATGCACTGATTCTTGAGGTTGTGATTTTTCGGCGAGTCAAACTCAGTGAGCTGTCATCGATTGCGCTGTCGACAGGCTTGATCACAGCGGTCGTATTTATATTGGTGGCGGCGGGGTCGGCGTTTTCCTGGGTGATCTCGTTTGCTCAGATCCCGCAGCAGATCCTCAGCGGGATTGGCATCATGAGTGCGTCGCCGACTGAGTTGCTGGTGATCATTTCGGTGGCATTTTTTATCGGCTGCATGTTTGTCGATCCGATTGTGGTAATGCTGATTCTGGTGCCCATCTTCGCCCCAGCGGTGCGGGTGTCGGGTCTCGATCCCGTACTGGTCGGGACGATCATCACCTTGCAGGCTGCCATCGGCTCGGCAACGCCGCCCTTTGGTTGTGACATCTTTACCGCCATTGCGGTATTTAGAAGGCCTTACTTTGAGGTGATTCGTGGCAGCTTGCCGTTCTTTGCCATTTTGATGCTGATGTCGGTGTTGCTGATCATGTTCCCACCGATCACCTTGTTCTTGCGCGATCTGGCGTTCCGGTGAACTGCCCCCGGTGGTCGACGCTCTTTTCGGCCACCATTAACGGCCACAAATATCCACGAACGTTCCATCGCAAGGTGGGCACGCTTGGCGTTGCCGCAGCCTACGAATATGGACCCGGTAGGACGGACAGCGTTTTTCTGTCCGCCATTGGTGGCCAAGGGATGTGTGGTGCTTTTGTTAGCTGCGGTCAGCCAATACGCCAATCAGGAAGAACACCAGCAACAGCACAGGCGCGAGCGTGTAGTTGTTGAACTGGCCAAGACCGGCGCTGAGGTAGGGCGTTAGGAATACGATGGCCAAGCCATACACCACGGCGCATACAACGACGAAAATCAGGGTGCGAAAGACAAAGTTCAGTCCGCCAATGCTGCGCTGAACCCATGCGTTGATAGCGGGACCGAAAAGTACAAACAAGGTCGCCATGATCGCCAGTGAAATGTCGTACAGGTGGCTGCGGCTCCAGCGTGACAAAGTGGCGGTTAGGTCAAGTAGCAAGTCCATACGGTGTCCTTAGAGCAAAAGGCTCATCAACTGCCTATCAAGGCAAAAACTGTTGCAGTAAGTCGTTCAAAAACAGCTGACCCTCAGCTGTTGCAGTGAGACGATCTGGATTGTTTTCGAGTAGCCCGCGCTGCTGTGCCTGTGTGCGTGCTTCGCTCAGCAGGCTAAGCGGCAGTCCGGTGCGCTGGGTAAAGAGTTCGCTGGCAGCCCCTTCTGTCAGGCGCAGTACATTCATCAAAAATTCAAACGGCAACTCATCCTGCCCGAGAATGCGCTCGCCTGCACTAAATCGCTTGTTCGGGTCGAGGTAGTCTTTGGGCAGACGGGTTTTCCAGGTGCGACGGATAATGCCATCAGGGCTGCTGAGTTTGCCGTGAGCGCCCGCACCAATCCCGATGAAATCGCCAAAACTCCAGTAATTCAGATTATGCCGTGCCGCCTTGCCGGATTGGGCGTAAGCCGATACTTCATATTGGGCGTAACCGTGGGCGGCAAGCAGTGCCTGGCCGGCTTCCTGAATGTCCCACAGCGTATCGTCTTCAGGCAGTACAGGTGGTTGATTCCAGAACACAGTGTTGGGCTCAAGCGTCAGTTGATACCAAGACAAATGCGTCGGTTGTTGCGCTATCGCGGTTCGCAGGTCAGTCAGTGCATCGTCAATCGACTGATCCGGCAAGCCATGCATCAGGTCGAGGTTGAAGTTATCGAAGCCGGCGGCGCGGGCCATATCAGCCGCACGCACAGCTTCATCGCCATCGTGAATTCGGCCGAGCGCTTGCAGCTTGGCTGACTGGAAGCTTTGCACGCCAATCGACAGCCGATTGATTCCCAACTTGCGATAAGCCGAGAACTTAGCTTGTTCAAAGGTGCCCGGATTGGCTTCGAGGGTTATTTCAATGTCGTCGACAAATTTGATGCGTTGCTCAACGCCCGCCAGCAGACGCCCGAGCGCCTTGGCTGAAAACAGACTTGGAGTACCGCCGCCAAAGAAAATCGATGTCAGCTCACGCCCGTGGACTGCAGGTAAGTCGGCGTCGAGATCTGCCAACAACGCATCAACGTATTCTTCCTCTGGCAAGGTTGGAGCTGCCGCGTGCGAGTTGAAGTCGCAATAAGGGCACTTCTTAACGCACCAGGGAATATGGATATATAACGCCAGCGGCGGCAATACAAAACCTTCAACCACATGATGGTTGCGGTCGCTGGCGATGGTTGCGCCAGCGCTCGACGCTGTAGTCATAGGCCCAGCCGTTGCTTGAACAGAGCCATGGCGCGGGCGCGGTGGCTGAGCTGGTTCTTCTCGGCAGGGCTTAATTCGGCACTGGAACAGTCCCGCTCAGGCACCCAGAACAAGGGGTCATATCCAAACCCATGGGCACCTTGCGCAGCGGGTAAAATGCGTCCATGCCACAGGCCTTCACAGATGATCGGCAATGGGTCATCAGCATGACGAACCAAGGCCAGGCAGCAGACAAACTGAGCACCACGTTGTCCGGGGGCGACATCTTTCAGCGCTTCAAGCAGCTTGGCGTTGTTGGCAGCATCGCCTTGGCCATCAGCGTAACGCGCTGAGTAGATCCCAGGGGCTCCGCCGAGATGGTCTACGGCTAAGCCCGAGTCATCGGCAAGTGCTGGCAAGCCTGATACGCGTGCAGCATTGCGCGCCTTGAGGATGGCATTTTCAACGAAGGATAAACCGGTTTCCTCAGGCTCAATGTTGCTGAATTCTCCCACCGAGCGCACGCGAATAGCATCGCCAAGCATGGCCTGAAGTTCTTTGAGTTTGCCTGCGTTGTGGCTGGCGAGTACGAGTTCAGTGAGCTGGATCATTCGTCTGGGAAAAATTCCTGGTTGAAGTTGAAGCTGTGCGCCTGGCCATCGCCCGCAGTGACGTTGATGGTAAAGCGCAAGACTTCGCGCTGCTCGAAAGGGAACTGCGCAAGGTAGTAAATGGCACCTGTTTCGCTGACCTGCTTAAAGCTCAGCGGATAGTCTGTGCCCAGCAGGTTTTTCACCGTGCCGGTGACGTTAGCTGGGCTGGCCTTGCCGGCTTTGAGCACGGCAATATTAACCACACCTTGAGTTTTGCTGCGCACTAAACCATTGGCTGCGGCGATATCGGGCTGCAGAAACCCTGAGTTGAACGCGTTGTAATGAACGTCCAGGTCACCATATGTCTGCTTGCGCTCAGCGAAGGCTGGCAGGCTCAGACACAGGGCCATTAGTAATACGGCAAGGCGGCGCATGGTGGGTCTCCTGTAAAATGGTCGGCTGAGCTCAGTCGCTAACGCTCGGGTTCATGGCGGTATAACCACTGACTCTATAAATGCCTATCTCACCCAATAGGTTAGGCAAGGTTTTGCTGGCCCAGCCGTGCCGGTGGTCGCGATCTACAGCCAGGCGCTCAAGGATGGTTGCCTGTTGTTCAAGGCAAAGGCGCTCGAAGTCTTCAAATGTGCAAAAGTGAATGTTCGGCGTGTTGTACCAGGTGTAAGGCAAAAAGTCGGAAACCGGCATCCGCCCCTTGGTGGCCAGGTACCAGCGGCAACGCCAGTGGCCAAAGTTCGGGAAGGTGATGACGCAGGTTTTGCCGACGCGCAGCATTTCTTTAAGGATTCGATCTGGGAAATGCACCGCTTGCAGCGCTTGGGTCATCACGACGACGTCGAAGCTGCCGTCGGCAAAGTTACCCAGGCCTTTGTCGAGGTCTTGCTCAATGACGTTAACGCCCTTGATCACGCACTCGGCAATGTTGTCCGGGTCGATCTCCAGGCCATAACCAAATACCTGTTTGTTATCGCGTAGCCAGGCCAGTAGTTCGCCGTTACCGCAGCCAAGGTCGAGTACGCGGCTGCCTGCGGGAATCCAGTCTTGGATAATGTCCAGATCGGCTCTCATGCCTGCCTCATAAGGTAATTCGGTTCATATAGCTGCTAAATGCCTGCAAATAGCGTGGGATCGGGATCAAAAAAGCATCGTGACCCTGAGGTGCGTCGATTTCCAGGTAGCACACGTTTTTCCGCGCAGAGGTCAGCGCATCAACGATCTCGCGAGAGCGTTCAGGGGAGAAGCGCCAGTCGGTGGTGAATGAGATCACGCAGAAGTCGGCTTTCGCTGTCGCCAGGGTTTGCGCCAAGTCGCCGTCATTTGCTGCTGCCGGATCAAAATAATCCAGCGCTTTAGTCATCAACAGGTAGGTGTTGGCGTCAAAGCGGCCAGAGAATTCTTCGCCTTGGTAGCGCAGGTAACTTTCGACCTGAAACTCAACACTGTGGAAGTCATAGTTGAGTTTTTCGCTTTTTAAGCCGCGGCCGAATTTCTCGCCCATGGCGTCATCAGACAGGTAGGTGATGTGACCCACCATGCGCGCCAGCATCAAGCCGCGCTTAGGGATAACCCCTTGCTCCTGAAAGTGGCCACCGTGGAAGTCCGGGTCAGTCAAAATCGCCTGACGGGCAACTTCATTGAATGCGATGTTCTGCGCGGACAGTTTCGGGGCTGAAGCAATAGCAACGCAATGGCGCACGCGTTCTGGATAGCTGATTGTCCATTGCATGGCTTGCATGCCGCCTAGGCTGCCGCCAACCACTGCGGCCCATTGCTCGATACCCAAGGCATCTGCCAGCCTGGCTTGGCTATGAACCCAGCACTCGACGGTTACCACCGGGAAGTCGGCACCGAAGGCTTTGCCAGTCTCAGGGTTGATGCTCGATGGCCCGGTTGAACCGTTGCAGCCGCCGAGATTATTCAGGCTGACGACAAAGAACCGATTGGTATCAATGGCTTTTCCGGGACCAATGCAGCTGTCCCACCAACCGGGTTTACGGTCGTCAGCGCTGTGAAAACCAGCAGCGTGGTGATGCCCGGAAAGGGCGTGGCAAATCAATACGGCGTTACTGCGCGCAGCGTTGAGCTCGCCGTAGGTTTCATAAACCAGGTCATAGTTGGCAAGGGTGCGCCCGGAAGCCAGCGATAAGGGCTCGGCAAAGTGCAGTACTTGGGGTGTGACCAAGCCAACAGAATCTTGTGGAAAGGCAGTCGACATCGACCCTGCTCGCAAAGTTGAGAGTTGAAAAAGAAAGTCATGCAGTCTAAAGAGCGCCGCCCCATGCGGCAAGCGATGGGGCGGTGCGATGAGCTTTTGAGTAAAGCCCGGATACAAAAGTGGAGCCGTTTGAGCGCAGGGTTATTCGTTTGCACTCATGCTGCGTGTCGCAACCGGCAGGTTCACCACCTTGTTGTGACGCTGGATCGGCGCAGGGCGGCGCAAGTTGCGCAGCATATCCGCAGCGTGACTCAATTGGGTACTCAGCTCTTCGCGGTAGCGCGCGAGCTGTTGAGTGCGCTGGCGTGTTTGCTGGGTTTCCTGGGCCAGTGCCTTGAGCCGCAGCATGTGGGTTTCGAGTAGCTGCTTATGCTCCAGGGTGTGCTGCATTAAAGGCATCAAGGCGTCATTGGCCCATTGATCGACATCCTGACGCAGGCGTTGATGCATGCCGATGACCTCTTGCGCGAGGGTGGCAAAAAAACGCTTGGCCAGGCTTTTCTGTTCGGTAAGCAGGGATTTCAACTGCAAACGGAACTGGTCAGCTTTGATTTGCAGTTGGTTGAGTTCGCGCGAATAGCGCTCAACATCAAACTGCGGCGCATCAACCCCATTGAGAGGGTTTTCCTGATTGTGCCTGCGGTAAACCGCCGCAACCATGACATTAGCGCTTTCCGCTTCATAGCTAAGACTGTGCAGGTCGTTTTTGACTGAACCAAAGAAATGCACGATTGCCTGGTTAATGCCCAGGGTTGTCCAGCAACTGGTGAGCTCTTTGCGCGCACGCTCCATGTGTTTGTCGAGTTGCTCAGGACGGACTGCCGCCCGAAGAAAATCACCTTGGCGCTTGAGTAAGCGCTGATTGGTCTTCAGGCCCAACAAGCGTTTGTGATGTTGGCTGTGGTCTTCTTTGGTCTTGGCCGTTAGTTCGAAAAGTAACTGGCCGTTATCTTGCTGATGAGTATTGAGCAGCGCCTGTTGTTGATTGACTTGCTCAAGGCGCAAATTCAGCGCGTGCTGACTGTTTTGCAGCAAGCCAAGCACTTGGTTAACCACGTGATCTTCGATCAAGCGTTCTTTTTGCCTGACGATGCGCTCGCAGAGCAGTGTTTCCAGGTTGTACAGCTGGCTGCGTTCGAGCAGGTCTGAGTCTTTGCGCACTTTCGCCAGCAGCGCTTGTTTGGCCGAAAGCGGCAGCACATCGTCCGGTCTGATTCCAAGCTGCTTGGCGGTGATGGTTTGGATCTGGCGAATACTGTTCTGCACGAATGCCTCGCCGGCCAAGTCATCCCAAAGCACATCAATTTTGTTCAAGATGGCAAACAGATTGGCGTGGCTTTCTTCTTCAAGCGGATGAATATGTTGTTGCCAGGCGGCCATATCGCTTGCCGTTACGCCCGTGTCAGCGGACAGCAGGAATAAAATAGCCTGTGCGCTGGGCAGCATCGACAGGGTCAGTTCAGGCTCGCAGCCCAACGCATTGAGGCCGGGAGTGTCGAGAATACGCAGGCCTTGGCGCAGTAACGGGTGGTCGAAGTTGACCAACGCGTGACGCCATGCTGGAACCATGACCATGCCAGATTTGCCGCTACTTTCCAGCGTATCAGGATGAAAGCCCAGTTGAATTGCGTCTTCAACCTTCATCGGTTTGGTTTTTGACACTTGCTTGAAGGCTTCAACCATGTTGGCTGGATCACTGATATCCAGTGGGATATTGATCCAGTGCCTAGGGGCACGTTTGAACTGGGCAACACTGGCCTCTGAGGCGCGTGTTTCAACAGGCAGCAGGCGAATATACGAGTGCTCGGAGCGTGGGTCGAAGAACAACTCGGTTGGGCACATGGTTGTGCGCCCGGCGCGTGACGGCAGCATGCGCTGACCATAAGCAGAGAAGAACAGGCTATTGATAAGCTCGGTTTTACCGCGCGAGAACTCGCCGACGAACGCCAGTGTGATGTGATCGGTACGCAAAATCCGTAGCGCCCGCTCAAGCTTTGAAGAAACGCTGTCCGAGTTTAAGCGGTTGGTTTCTAACCAACTGCGGTAACGGGTGATTTCACGCATAATTTCACGCTTCCACGTGACATACGCATCAATCTGTTGGTTGAGACGTTCCATGCTCATTAGATTCATCCTTTCGCGGGTTGAAGCATCTAGCGCGTCCTGCACTGCCTGTAGTCACAACTATTGGTTGGTTATGACTATATTTATAGCGCAAATAGAGCATTTCCAGCGGCTCTGTGATGACTGCCTCAGTTACACGTTATTGCTTGTGATAATGGCATTATGCCTAGGATGGGCTGTTCGTCAATTGGCCGTGTATCTAAACGGTAGGGATCTGTGCCCAATCGGTGCAATCAGGCTGCAAAAATGCGGACTGAGTACAGTTTGACTTACCCTGATCCTTGTTTGACCGAGTGGTGATGAGGCGCTTTTTAGAGGTGTTGCAGCGATGGCGGGGTAAAGGAGGGCTAGCTGTTGAACTGATCTTTTGTTGGGTTTGTGGAGCAGTACGGCGGCGAGGCTTATTCCTCTCCGCCGCCAGGATTACAACCGACTAAATCGCCAAGCTGAGACCTGAGAGCATACCGGTCATAACCGCTAGGTTGCGGATCACCAGCATGTCGATCAGGTTGAGCACCAAAAAGGCCAGAATCGGCGAAAGATCTAGGCCGCCAAGGTTGGGCAGGATGCGTCGGAACGGTGCCAGCAACGGCTCGCAAATCTGATTCACCAACTCAACCGCAGGGTTATGGCTGCCTTGGGCAACCCAGGACAGAATCACGCTGATGATCAAGGCGAAGAAAAACACCTTGAGGAACAGGGCCGTGACGCCAATGATCGACCAAACCAACACCAGCAGCGGCGCAGCAAAGCCATAGCCCATCAACATCAGGGTGAGCTCCATCAGCACGAACTGGACGATCAGCGCGAGTATTAATGAAGAAGTATCGAGGCCGAAAATGCTCGGGATCACTTTGCGCATAGGCTTGAGCAATGGCTGAGTCGCCCGCACGATAAACTGGCTGAGTGGGTTGTAGAAATCAGCGCGGACCAATTGCAGGATAAATCGCAGCAGCACAATCAACAGGTAAAAGCTGCCGATAGTTTGCAGGATATAGACGCCTGCAGTGTTCAATCCAATCATCATTTGCTCCTTATTTGCCTAGCTGTTCGGCCAGCTCCGCCGAGCGGCGAGCAGCGGCGTGTAATGCGTCGTCAACCAGAACCTCAAAACGGCCAGCCTGGAAGGTTTTGATTGCAGCTTCAGTGGTGCCCGCGGGTGACGTGACTCGGCGGCGCAGCTCGCCAGCGTCTACATCGCTGGCGACGGCCATGTGCGCGGCACCCAGGGCCGTTTGTAGTGTTAGTTGAGCGGCGGTTTCGCGCGGTAAGCCAAGTTTTTCGCCTGCGGCGGTCATGGCTTCGATCAACAGAAAGAAGTACGCAGGACCACTGCCGGAAACGGCGGTGACTGCATCAATTTGTTGTTCTTGCTCCAGCCAAATTGTCGTGCCGACAGCCTTGAGCAGTTGCTCGGCCTGGTCTTTTTGTTCAGGGCTTACCTGGGCGTTAGCGTACAAGCCGCTGACGCCTTGTCGCAGTAGGGCCGGGGTATTCGGCATGCAGCGCACGATAGGGCGCTCTCCCAGCCAGTTTTCCAGGCTGGTGCAGTTAATGCCAGCGGCGATAGAAACGACTACCTGGCCAGGCTTTAAGTGCTGGGCCAGGTCAAGGCAAACCTCTTTCATCACTTGCGGTTTAATCGAGAGCACGATGACATCAGCGCCTTCAATTGCCTCAGCGTTACTGGCGAAAGTGCTGATGCCGTGTTCCGCAGAAATTTTCGCACGTTGTTCTTCGCCGCGGTCGCTGGCACGGATGGAACTGGCGTCAAAGCCTTGCGCACGCATGCCACCGATGAGGCTGGCAGCCATGTTGCCTGCGCCGATAAAGGCGATGCGAGGAGAAGTCATAGCGAAGGTTCCTGTGTTGATTCAGAGCCATAGTTGCGGGCACCAAAAAGTGCCGTACCAATTCGAACCCACGTCGCGCCTTGGGCAATAGCCGCTTCAAGATCGTGACTCATGCCCATAGACAAGGTGTCGAGGTCGAGATTCAAGTGTTGTTGCAACTCACGCAGCGAAGCAAAGGCTGCATTTTGTTCTGCAGGGTCGTCACTTGGCTCTGGAATTGCCATCAAACCCCTCAGCTTCACGTTGGGTAATTGATTTACAGCCGCCGCCAGAGCGGGCAATTGCTCAGGGCTGCAGCCTGATTTGCTGGCTTCATGGCTGACATTGACCTGTAAGCAGATATTCAACGCGGGTAAATGCGCAGGGCGCTGTGCAGACAAACGTTCAGCCACTTTGAGACGATCGACAGAGTGGACCCAAGCAAAGTTTTCGGCGATGGCACGGGTCTTATTTGACTGAATGGGGCCGATGAAATGCCAAATCAATGGCAAATCAGACAATTCGTGCTGTTTATCTAGCGCTTCTTGTAGATAATTTTCACCAAAGTCATGTAGACCAGCTGCATAAGCTTGGCGAACGGCTGAGGCTGGTTTGGTTTTGCTTACCGCAAGCAAACCAATTGTTTCGGATTGACGAGCACAGGCTTGCGCCGCCTCACGGATCCGATCTCCGACCTTTGCAATATTCTCTGCTATCGTGGACATTACTTACGCTCTGTGGCCCGTTCGCTCTGCGTGTGGGGCATTCTAACGTCAATGACCGCTAGTTGAGAAAAACTAACGTGACATGACGCGTCATCCCGCATGTTCAGTTGCATGTGCGTTGAGCTGATTGAATTGATTTAACCGCCGCACAATCGATGCGATGGTTATTTAAGCAGCCTGTTGGGGAGTTACATGGATATCACAGAACTGCTGGCGTTTAGTGCCAAGCAAGGTGCTTCAGACTTACACCTTTCTTCGGGGCTGCCGCCGATGATTCGTGTTGATGGTGATGTGCGTCGCATCAACTTGCCTGCGCTGGACCATAAACAGGTGCATGCGCTGATTTACGACATCATGAATGACAAGCAGCGTAAGGACTTTGAAGAGTTCCTGGAGACTGACTTCTCGTTTGAAGTGCCGGGTGTAGCGCGTTTCCGGGTTAACGCCTTTAACCAGAATCGCGGTGCTGGTGCGGTATTCCGGACCATTCCTTCCAAGGTGTTGACCATGGAAGATTTGGGCATGGGCGAAGTGTTCCGCAAAATTACTGATGTGCCGCGCGGCTTGGTGCTGGTGACGGGCCCGACAGGTTCGGGTAAGTCGACGACTCTGGCGGCGATGCTTGATTACCTTAATGCCACCAAGTATCACCATATCCTGACCATCGAAGACCCTATCGAATTCGTTCACGAATCGAAGAAATGCCTGGTCAACCAACGTGAAGTCCACCGCGACACCTTGGGTTTCTCTGAAGCATTGCGTTCGGCGCTGCGTGAAGACCCGGATATCATTCTCGTGGGTGAGATGCGTGACCTTGAAACCATCCGTTTGGCGCTGACCGCAGCGGAAACCGGTCACTTGGTCTTTGGCACCTTGCACACCACTTCAGCGGCTAAAACCATCGACCGGGTGGTTGACGTGTTCCCGGCGGAAGAAAAATCCATGGTTCGCTCGATGTTGTCGGAGTCCCTGACGGCGGTTATTTCCCAGACCCTGCTGAAGAAAATCGGCGGTGGTCGGGTTGCGGCGCACGAAATCATGATCGGCACCCCTGCGATTCGTAACCTCATCCGTGAAGACAAAGTGGCGCAGATGTATTCGTCGATCCAGACCGGTGGTTCGCTGGGCATGCAAACCCTCGATGCCTGCCTCAAAGGGTTGGTGGCAAAGGGGCTGGTTAGCCGCGAAAGCGCCCGTGAGAAATCCAAGAACCCTGAGAACTTTTAATCAGCACACAAGCTCCCCCCAAATGCTCGATTTGCGCCTAGTGTGCAGAAGAGCTAAGGCACCGATGGCACACGCGCATCGGTGTCATTTAACAGTGGTTTGCGCGTGACTGCGACGGTGAGATAGAACGATGGACTTTGAAAAGCTGCTACGCCTGATGGTCGAAAAAGGGGGTTCTGACCTTTTCATTACAGCGGGCGTACCACCGTCGATGAAGGTTAACGGCAAGATCATGCCGATCACCAAAACCGCCATGTCACCTGAGCAGACCCGTGAAACCGTACACTCGGTGATGAACGAGCAGCAGCGCCGTGACTTTACTGAAAACCACGAATGCAACTTCGCCATCAGTGCCCGTGGTGTGGGTCGTTTCCGGGTCAGTGCGTTTTATCAGCGCAACCTCGCCGGTATGGTGTTACGCCGGATTGAAACCAACATCCCAACCCTTGATGATCTACAACTACCGGAAATTCTCAAAAAACTCGCGCTGACCAAGCGTGGCCTCGTGCTATTTGTGGGCGCGACGGGTACGGGTAAATCCACCTCGCTGGCGGCAATGATTGGCTATCGCAACAAGAACAGCAGCGGTCATATCATCTCCATCGAAGACCCGATCGAATATATCCACCAACACCAAAACTGCATCGTGACTCAGCGTGAAGTGGGGATCGACACCGAGTCTTTCGAAGTGGCGTTGAAAAATACCCTGCGTCAGGCTCCAGATGTGATCTTGATTGGTGAGGTGCGAACCCGTGAAACCATGGACCACGCGGTCGCCTTCGCGGAAACCGGTCACCTGTGCCTTGCCACTTTGCACGCCAACAACGCCAACCAGGCGCTGGACCGGATCATCAACTTCTTCCCGGCTGACCGGCAGAATCAGGTGTGGATGGATTTGTCGCTCAACCTCAAAGCCATCGTCGCCCAACAGTTGATCCCAACCCCGGACGGCAAAGGGCGTCGCGCAGTCATTGAAGTGTTGATCAATACCCCGCTGGCCGCTGACTTGATTCGCAAAGGCGATGTGCATGAACTCAAAGCCCTGATGAAACGCTCAACAGAGCAGGGCATGCAGACCTTCGACCAAGCGCTGTACAACCTCTACAGCCAAGGCGAAATCACCTATGAAGACGCCCTGCTCTATGCAGACTCGGCAAACGATTTGCGTCTGATGATCAAGCTCGGCTCCGAAACTGACGGCGATCACCTGACGAGCATGTCGCAGGGCCTCTCATTGGAAGTCAGCAACGACGATAACCCAGGGCGCAGTTTCCGCTAGGGCCGCAGTGGCTAATAACGGTTGCGCAGCAAGCAGCTGCTCGATTGTTTTCGTATACGCCATTCTCGGGTAGATTGTTGCTTTAGACTAAGCCTGCAAGCAGGAGGCAGACATGCAGCAACAAGACACCCACAGCAAGACAATCGGATACCTGTTGTGGATTTTCGGTTTTCTCGGGGCGCACCGTTTTTATTACGGCAAGCCGGTCACCGGAACCATTTGGTTTTTCACCCTGGGCTTGTTCTTTATCGGCTGGATCATCGACTTGTTCCTGATTCCATCGATGGATAAAGAAGCAGATTTGCGCTTCACCGCTGGCGAAACCGATTACAACGTCGCTTGGATTCTCCTGACCTTCCTTGGCGCTTTCGGTGTACATCGCATGTACCAGGGCAAGTGGATCACTGGGATCATCTACCTGTGCACCGGCGGTTTGTTCTTTATCGGCGTGTTATATGACTTTTGGACACTCAACACCCAGGTTTCATTGAAGAACGCTTCACGCGCCTGATCATCAGCTAGACGGGAAGCCCGCAAATTGCGGGCTTTTTTGTGCTCATTTTCCAGTGCGTATAACGCGGGCGCGAGGTGTAACACCACGTCATGTTTCAACGGGCAAGTAATTCAGGAATATACAGCTGTGCGCTTTGCGCGGATGACGGTTACTCATCTGCAATCGATTTCACGTCCAGATGACGCCAGCAGCATTCGCAGAGTCGCAAGCGTCCAAAATCCGCTGTGTTTTTTTGTTACGGTTAAGTCTCCAACTAAAAAGAGAGAGACTCTTATGAAGCTCGCGCCAAAATTACTCGCCGCTGCACTTTGTCTGGGGCTGGCGGGACAGGCTTTATCCACCGAGCTCAAACACTGGCCTGAACCTGCAGCCAAACAACTTAATGCAATGATCGCGGCGAATGCCAATAAAGGTAATTTCGCGGTCTTCGACATGGACAACACCAGCTACCGCAACGACTTGGAAGAGTCACTGCTGCCGTTCATGGAAAACAAGGGGCTGATCACCCGTGAAAAGCTGGATCCCTCACTCAAGTTGATCCCATTCAAGGACACGGCCGGGCACAAGGAAAGCCTATTTAGCTATTACTACCGCCTGTGCGAAGTTGACGACATGGTCTGCTACCCATGGGTTGCACAGGTGTTTTCCGGTTTTACCCTCAAGGAACTCAAAGGTTATGTCGACGAGTTGATGGCCTCGGGCAAGCCGGTGCCCAGCACCTATTACGACGGTGACCAAGTCAAAACCATCGAGGTTCAGCCGCCGAGGGTCTTTGCAGGCCAAGCCGAGCTGTACAACAAGCTGATGGAAAATGGCATCGAAGTCTATGTGGTGAGCGCTGCATCAGAGGAGCTGGTGCGTATGGTCGCCTCTGATCCCAAGTACGGTTACAACGTCAAACCGCAGAACGTGATTGGCGTTAGCATGCTGCTGAAAAATCGTCAGACCCATGAACTGACAACCGCACGCAAGCAGATCAGCGCAGGAACATACGACGAGAAGGCCAATCTAGACCTTGAGCTAACCCCCTACCTATGGACCCCCGCAACTTGGATGGCAGGCAAGCAGGCCGCAATTCTGACCTATATCGATCAATGGAAGAAACCAGTTCTGGTGGGCGGTGACACCCCAACCAGCGACGGCTACATGCTGTTCCATGGCGTCGATGTCAAAAAGGGCGGGGTTCACCTGTGGATCAACCGCAAAGACAAATACATGACCCAACTCAATGGCATGATCAAGAGCAACGCCCAGGCGCAAGCCAAACTGGGTTTGCCGGTGACGGCGGATAAGAACTGGGTAATGGTCAAGCCTGACGATATCCAGTAATAACCCCGCTTTAAAGGCTCGATTTACTTTCTGATCCTGTTACAAGCCTCCATGGAGGGCAGCGCAAGGCTGTCCTCCTTAGATCACCTGACCTCTCGACGTATGAGCCGCCCCGGCTGATTAAGCGATGTGCTGCGCTGTAAAGCATTAATCGTGAACAGATACTGTGCGAATACTTCTCATATGCATTATCCTGTTGGGCATCATGCTTTAGAAGCAGCTGTCTTGTGATCCGCTAGAGGCTATAGCTGCCCGTTGAACCCTGAAAACCAAATCTGAAGCGCCGCACTCGCAGTGCGCAGAGCACTTGCTCCTGTTGCACGTCGCCCAGCACGGCCCGCTGAATAACCGTAGAGCCGAGAACAAAAACATGAACACCCGAACCCTGCGCAATTGGTATCTGGTGCACAAGTGGACCAGTCTGATCTCTACGGTCTTTCTGCTGATGCTGTGCCTGACAGGTTTGCCGCTGATCTTCCACGAAGAGATTGAGCACTACTTCGAGCCGCACCCGGACCTGAAACCGATCACTGCCGCATCGCCACAGATCAACTATGACGATGTAATGGCTCGCGCTCTAGCCGCACGGCCCGGTGAGGTGGGCCGCTTTGTGTTCTTCGAGAAGGATGAGCCGATAGGTGCGGTGCTCACCGCGCCAACACTGATACCACCGCCGGAGAATGGTCACATCCAGCCGTTTGATGCGCGCACAGGTGAGTTTTTCGACCCGCTGCCACCCCCTGGCGGCTTTATGTACATCATGCTCAAACTGCACACCGACATGTTTATGGGCCTGCCGGGCTACCTGTTCCTCGGTTTCATGGGCCTGCTGTTGGTTGCTTCACTGGTTTCTGGGGTGGTGGTCTATACGCCATTTATGCGCAAGTTGGACTTCGCCACTGTGCGCAGTAAACGCAGTACCCGCCTCAAATGGTTGGATCTGCACAATGTATTGGGCATTGTCACCCTGATGTGGGTATTGGTGGTCGGGTTGACCGGTGTCATCAACACCCTGTCGATACCGATTTTGGGGTTGTGGCAGGCGGGCCAATTGGCAGAGATGACCGCGCCATACAAGGACCAACCACCGCTAAAATCACCGGGTTCGTTGCATGCGGCGCTGGAGACAGCGCGCAATGCTGCGCCGGATATGGACGTCAGCATTGTGGCTTTCCCGGGTACTCAATTCAGTAGCCAGCATCACTATGCAGTGTTCATGCGTGGTGCTACGCCGGTGACGGAACGCCTGCTCAAGCCTGCCTTGGTGGATGCGCAAACTGGTGAGTTAACCGATATGCGTGAAATGCCGTGGTACGTGAAAACCCTGCTGCTCTCGCAACCTCTGCATTTTGGTGACTACGGTGGCCTGCCATTGAAAATTATCTGGACCCTGCTGGATTTGATCTCCATCGTCATTCTGGGGAGCGGCCTGTATCTCTGGCTGGGTCGACGTAAATCTCCGCTGGAAAAACGCTTGGCCGAGCTTGATGCCGGTGGCTTGGTTGCGGAGGGCAAGGCATGAGGCGTGGGTTATGGATGATCTTCCGTTGGCCACTGCTGCTGGCCGTGCTCAGCCTCTGCGGCTTGATCTCTGCACTGGTCGGGGATAAGGGCTATGACCTGTTCTCCTGGCTTAGCCTGGGTATACCGCTGGTGCTGGTTGGCTGGGTTTGCTGGCGCCTGTCGCGTCGAGGCGACAATAATTTTTCCTAATGGTCGACTGCTGGAGCGCTGTATGTATTTCATGGGTCGTCATTAGGCGTTTATGCTCTTGGCTTTAGTTTGAAGATGAGCGGTGATGCACGACAACTGTTCATCGGGCCAAGTATCAAAGTACCCATTCTGGCTAATAAGCGACGCCTCGGTCCGGCATGCTGATACCTAATAGCCACGGCGGCTTAGCGTCGAGGCTGGCAGCGGCGAGGGGGGTGCCGGGCTGCCTTGGGCTCATTTTGATAAGCCTGAGCCCAGCCTTCAGGTTGAGTGTTTGATCTGCGCTAAATCATCCACTACCAGTGCGCCAGTATCTGAGGTTTCCAGCACGGCATAGGCGCTGCTGCAAAACAGCGAGTTCAATCGTTTCATATCGGCGATGAGTTCAAGGTGTAATGAGCTGGTTTCGATGCTCTGCACGATCTTGCGTTGCAATCTGCTGACATGGGCGTGTGCCAAGCGGCGTTCTTGGGCGCGAAAGCGGCGCTTTTCACGCAGTAGTTGGCGGGCACTTTCCTTGTCTGAACTCAGAAAGACCGACAGGCCCAAGCGGAGGTTGGATATTAGCTGGCTGTGCAGTCCTGCCAATTCCTCCAAGCCTGTTTCTGAGAACGACCGTCGTTGCGAGGTCTTTTGTTGCTGAACCTTGCGCAGCATGCGTTCTATCAGATCGCTGGCAAGTTTGAGGTTGATCGCCAGTTCAATGGTCTCGGCCCATCGCCGACTGTCCTGATCGCTCAAGTCTTCCCGTGGCATTTGCGCCAGATACAACTTGATTGCGCTGTAGAGCGCCTCGACATCATCGGTGAGGCGGCGAATTTCCTGGCTTACCGCTGCTTGTTTGCTGCCGAGTACATCGCGCATGGTTTCAAGCATGCTGTCGATCAAGTCGCCGATGCGCAGGGTTTCTCGCGCCGCATTGGCTAATGCCAGGCTGGGGGTGACGAGCGCCGTCGGGTCGAGATGCCGCGCTTTCGCCGCGCCATTGATTTCCGGTTTTTCTGGGAGCAACCAAGCGCAGAGTTTGGCCATAGGCCCAATGCTGGGCAGCAGGATCAAGCAGCGCACAGTGTTGTACAACAGGTGGAAACCAATAACGATTTCCTGATGGCTGAAGTTCAGCGTGTTTATCCACTCAACCAGCGGGTTAAGCACTGGAATGATCAACAGCAGGCCAATCAACTTGTATAGCAGGCTGCCGAGTGCAACCTGCCGCCCCGCCGAGTTCTGCATGCTGGTGCTGAGGAATGCCAGCACGCCGCTGCCGATGTTAGCGCCAATTACCAAGCCAATCGCCACCGGCAGGCCTATCAAACCAGCACCTGCCAGCGTTGCCGTCAGCAGGACCGCAGCAAGGCTGGAGTAAGAAATCATCGCGAACAGCGCACCCACCAACGCGTCCAGCAGGATGTCGCCGGTCAGCGAAGCAAAAATGACTTTCACACCTTGGGCTTGGGTGATAGGTGCAGCGGATTCGACGATCAATTGCAGCGCCAAAATGATCAGCCCCAGGCCAATACTGACCCTGCCCATTTGTCCAAGACGCGTTTGCTTGCGCGAAAGGAAGAAAATCACGCCGATAAAAATCAACAGCGGCGACAGCCAGGACAGGTCGAATGTCAGCACTCGCGCCATTAAAGCGGTGCCCACATCGGCACCGAGCATGGTTGCCAGTGCCGGGGTCAATGACATCAGCCCTTGACCGACAAAGGAGGTGACCAGCATTGCTGTAGCGTTACTGCTCTGCACCAGCGCTGTCACGCCAATCCCGGCGATAAATGCCATCCAGCGCTTGGACATGCTCTGGCTGATTACGCGGCGCAGGTTCGAGCCGTACACCCGCAGGATGCCCGTTCTGACGATGTGTGTGCCCCAAATCAACAAGGCCACGGCAGATAACAAATTAAGCAGGGTGAGCATTGAGGTCCCCTGTAGTTATGACGCCTTGAACAGGCACATTGGTAGTGCCGTTCGCGCTCTACTTTCCTTAAGCTGTAGTTGGCTAACGGCCTCAACGCCAGCATCGCACAGCTAAATAGAAGATTGAAACAAAACTGTCATAAAGTCTGAGTGGGCATTGGCGCAGGCCAAAGCAGTCGTTAGGCAGTGATTGGAGAAATCGCCAAGCGAGAGGACTCAAAGCCCAAATGGTCTGGGCTTTGAGACTGTAGTTTTTGCCTGCGAGGCTGAGCCTCAGCTCGGAATGATGGGCAGCTCGCGCTTATGCGCAGTTTTGAGGTAAGCGCCCTCGATGATTGCGGCTGCAGCTTCGCTCACGTCACCGCCGAGCAGGTAGTTGTCGATATCACTGTAGGTGCAGCCGTAAGCCACTTCATCGAGTTTGCCCGGTGCCAGTTCTTCCAAGTCCGCCGTTGGCGCTTTGTGCACCAAAGATTCTGGCGCGCCGAGATGTGTGGCGAGCAATCGAACCTGGCTTTTGGTCAGGCCTGACAGTGGTGCCAGGTCGCAAGCACCATCACCGAACTTGGTAAAGAACCCCATCACCGCTTCTGCTGCGTGGTCGGTGCCAACCACCAAGCCACCCACGAAGTTGGCGATGGCGTACTGCGCAACCATGCGGGTGCGTGCCTTGACGTTGCCTTTGGCAAAGTCGTGCAGGGTTGGGCTCGGCTCAATGCCTTCAATTTTAATGCTGTTCATCAGGCCATCAACCGCGTCAGCAATGTTAACGGCGGTCGAAATGTCGGGCTGGATAAAAGCCAGCGCGGCTTGAGCATCATGTTCGTCCGCTTGAGTTTTGTACGGCAGGCGCACGGCGACGAATTTGACTTCATGGCCCTCATCGCGCATTTGGCTGACCGCAAGTTGGCACAGGCGACCTGCAGTTGAGGAATCGACGCCGCCACTAATGCCCAAGACCAAGGCTTTGGCACCAGATGTGTGCAGAACGCCTTTGATGAACTCGATGCGTCGGGTGATTTCGGCGTGAGTGCTGCTTGCATCGCTGATGCCCTTGTCAATGGCCAAGGCTGCCTGGATCTCTGATCGCAAAGTTGGGTTCATTACACATTCACCTCTAAGGGTTTGTTTCAGTGATGCCCACAGCACCTGCGGCTGGGTGACAGGACGCTCAGTTCGTGACAGGCATTTGTTGGCTACTTTACCACTGCTGATGCCTTGGCCTATGCCAGAACATCCAGCAAATATCATTCCTGACTGAGTTTAGGGTGTGGCGCACTTTGGTAAATTTTTGGCAGCTTATGTCGTGCTGTGACCCTGAGGGTTGGTGACGATAGGCGATTCAAATATGAGCCTATCGCTCGCGCCCAGGTGCTGTGTTTGCCGGGTTCTAATTACAATAATTACACCGGGATACTCCAATGGATTTATACCGACTGATTCGCACTGCCGCGACCAGCCTACTGCCAGTGCTGCTGGTGCCCCACGTGTTTGCCGCCGACGGTGATTATCTGCCGCGCCCCGATCCGGTGTTCAAGGGTAATGTTGGCAGCACTTTCCAAGATTCCGACCCCGCTAAATTTCCTCAGCCAGTCAAGGCAGCCGAAGGGGCCCCCAACGTTCTGCTGATCTTGCTTGATGATGTTGGCTTTGGTCAGTTCGATGTCACCGGCGGCGCGGTGCCGTCACCGGCGATGGATAAGCTCGCCAGCCAAGGGCTTTTGTATAACCGTTTTCACACCACGGCGCTGTGCTCGCCAACCCGTGCGGCGTTATTGACTGGGCACACGCCGCAAATGGCCGGTTCAGGGATTATCACTGAGCTGGCAACCGGTTATGACGGATACACCGGAATTATTCCCCGCGACACTGCAACCATTGGCCGAATCCTCAGTGAGAATGGCTATAACACCGGCTGGTTTGGTAAAAACCACAACACACCGATCTGGGAAACCAGCGCCAATGGTCCGTTTAACCACTGGCCAACGGGTATGGGGTTTAACTACTTTTACGGCTTTAACGCGGGTGATGTTTCGCAGTGGCAGCCGACGCTGTTTGAGAACACCAACCCTGTACCTGCTTCGAAGGACCCTGACTATCACTTGTCCACAGACCTTGCTGATAAAACTATCGAATGGATTCATCGCTCCAAGGAAATCGAACCCAATAAGCCGTTTTTTGCCTATGTAGCGCCGGGTGCAACCCATGCACCACACCATGCGCCGAAAGCCTGGATCGATAAGTTCAAAGGCAAGTTCGACATGGGCTGGGATGCTTATCGCGAGATGACGTTTGAGCGTCAGAAAAAGCTCGGGGTTATCCCTCAGGATGCAGTGTTAACGCCGCGTCCAGATAGCTTGCCCGCCTGGGACAGCGTATCGCCTGAAGATAAGAAGTTGTTTTCCCGCATGATGGAAGTCTTCGCCGCCTACGGTGCGCATGTGGACTACCAGATGGGCCGCATCATCGATGATGTGCGCAGCATGCCTGGTGGTGACAACACCTTGATTATCTATGTGGTTGGTGACAACGGTGCCTCTGCCGAAGGTGGGCTGGCCGGGACCTTAAACGAGAACAGCATCTTCAACGGCGTCAGTGAAACGGCTGATCAAATTCGTCCCTATGCCGATGAGTTGGGCGGGCCAAAGCATTTCAACCACTTCCCGGCGATGTGGGCGCATGCCATGAGCACGCCTTTCCAGTGGACCAAGCAGGTGGCCTCGCACTTCGGTGGCATTCGTAATCCGCTGATCATTTCGTGGCCAGCGAAAATCAAAGCCAAGGGCGAGATCCGTAGCCAATTTCATTATATTTCCGACATTTTCCCGACCATCCTTGAAGCTGCAGGCATTCAGGCTCCGCTGTCGGTTGATGGGATAAAGCAGAAGCCGGTCGAAGGCATCAGCATGGAATACAGCTTCGACGACGCCAAGGCGAAAGATCACCGCCATTCCCAGGTGTTTGAGATGTTCGTCAATCGCGGTATGTACAAAGATGGTTGGTTTGCGTCCTCGCGCTCATTTACCCCATGGCAGCCCAATCGCGGTGAATTCAATCCGCATACGGCCAAGTGGGAGCTGTACAACATTGATAAGGACTTTACCCAGAGCAAAGACTTGGCCGAGGAAAACCCTGAAAAGCTCAAGCAGCTTGAAGATCTGTGGTGGTCTGAGGCGGCACGTCACAACATTCTGCCGCTGGATTGGCGCGGCGCGGCGCGGTTCTCTGGGCAGCTTACGGGTAAGCCGAGCCTGGCCGCAGGGCGTGATAGTTTCGTTTATAGCTCGCGCTTAACCCACTTGCCGGAAGCGGCTGCCCCTGATTTGAAGAACAAGTCGTTCTCCCTGACGGCGGATGTTGAGCTCAAAGACAGCGACCAAGGCATGCTCTTCACCCAGGGTGGTTTCACTGGTGGATGGGCCTTTATGGTGCAAGATGGCAAGTTGGTGTTGGTCCATAACTACTTGGATATCAAGCGCTTTCGGGTTGAGTCAGATAAGCCATTGCCGACCGGTAAGGTCGAACTGACCGCACGCTTTACCTACGCGGGCAATCAGCAGATGGGCAAAGGTGGCAAGGTAGCGCTGCTGGCCAACGGGCAAGTCATTGGCAGCGGTGAAATAGAGCAAACGGTGCCGTTTATCTATGCGCTGAGCGAAACCCAGGACATTGGAAGTGACATCGGCACGCCGGTGGATTACTCGTACCAGCCACCCTTTAGCTTCAGCGGCAAGCTCAACAGCCTGTCGGTTAAGCTAGGTGACAAATCTCAATGATTCTGGCTTGAGCAGCACTGCTGCTGGTTAACAAAACGCCCGATGTTTTGCATCGGGCGTTTTGCGTTGCAGTTAAGTCCTTATTGGGTTTTCTGGCTCAGTCTGAACAAGCCAACCTCTGGCGCTTGACTGACCCAATGCTGAGCCACCTGCCAGCCTGCTTCGGCGGCCATGGCCGTGAAGGAGTCAACGCTGAACTTGTGTGAGTTTTCGGTATGCAAACTCTCGCCTTCAGCGAAGGTGAAGCGTTGGCCGGCAATTGTCACCGTTTGGGCGATCAAACTGAGCAGGTGCATTTCCATGCGCTGCTTGATCGGGTTCCAAATCGCTTGGTGAGCAAAATTACTCAGGTCAAAGTCAGCACCCAGTTCGCGGTTGATCCGCACCAGCAGGTTCTTATTGAAGTTGGCGGTCACGCCCGCCGCGTCGTCATACGCAGTTTCAAGGGTGGCGACGGGCTTAACCATATCGACGCCGACAATGAATTGCGCCTCGCTGCCTAAGATGGTCTTCGCCGACTTAAGAAAGGCCACCGCTTGCTGGTGGTCGAAATTGCCAATGGTCGAGCCGGGGAAGAAGCCAATACGTGGGCGCTGGCTAATTGCCGCAGGCAGTGCCAGTGTGCGAGTGAAGTCGCCAGTTTGAGGAATCACACTCAGGGCTGGGTAGCGTTCGCTCAAGCGCTGCGCCGCTTGTTGCAGAGCATCTGGGCAGATGTCGATAGGCACATAAGCGCCAAGTTGCGGCGCAGCATCGAGCAGCAGGCAGGTTTTATCGCTGGCACCGCTGCCGAACTCAACCAGTGCGCTGCCGGGTGCGAAGGTGGCCGCTATTTGGCTGGCCACATCGCTGAGCAGGCGGGCCTCGGCGCGGGTTGGGTAGTATTCAGGGGTTTTACAGATTGCTTCAAATAACTCAGAGCCAACGGCATCGTAGAAGTATTTCGGCGGAATGCTTTTATGGTCTGCAGCCAAGCCGCTCAGCACATCACGTCGAAAGGAACTGTGCTCGTCAGTGATGCTTTTGTGACTGTCGCGTGCCAGTCGCAATCCGCTCATCACCCAGCGCTTTTCAGGGTGGAAGAAGTTGCGATAGCTCAAGCGCGTATGGCCCGGGCTGGTGAAACTGGCACCACCGCGCAAAACCATCTGATTGATCATAAATTTGCCGTTGTACTCGCCAACGGCACCGGGGGCAGGGCGGAAACCCGGATAAGGGCTATAAGGGCTCTGGGTCCACTGCCAGGCAACATCATCGATCTGCTGCAAGTGGCCCGACTGGGCTGCGGCTTCCCATTCAGCTTCGGTCGGCAAGCGGGCGTTAGCCCAGCAGGCAAAGGCTGCTGCTTCGTAATAACTGATATGGGTAACCGGTGCATCAAGGTCTACTGGCTCCAAGCCGCGTAAACTCATGTGGCTCCAGCCTTGGTCAGGCTGCCAATAAAAGGGTGAGTGCCAGTCCTGGCTGCGTACGATATCCCAGCCTTCAGCCAGCCACAGTTCCGGGCGTGAATAGCCACCATCCTCCATAAAAGCCAACCATTGTGCATTGGTTACCAGACGGTCGCAGATTTCAAATGGCTGCAAATAGGTGGTGTGCCGCGGGCTTTCGTTGTCGAAGGCGAACCCTTCCCCCTGATGACCAATCTCAACCAGCCCCCCTGCATGCGCCTTGAATTGGCCTTTGCGGCCGCTGGCCAGCTTAGGCCAGCGGCGGTCATAGACAGGTTTGAGTGACGAGGTGCTGAACAGATGAAGAATGTCCATCAGCAATAACTCTTGGTGCTGCTCCTCATGGGCGAGCCCCAGTTCGATCAATTTGGCCTGGGCCGAACTGGGCTGTACCCGCAGCAGTTCGCTCATGTGCTGATCCACATGTTTGCGGTAGGCGAGTACTTGATTGGCGCTGGGACGGGTCATGAGTCCGCGCTCTGGGCGGGGGTGACGTGGGCCGACGGCTTCGTAATAGGAGTTAAACAGATAGCCGAAGCTCGGGTCGAAGGCGTTGTAATCGGCGAGATTTGGAGCGAGCAGAAAGGTTTCAAAAAACCAGCTGGTGTGCGCTATATGCCATTTGGCTGGACTGGCATCGGGCATTGATTGCACCACCATGTCTTCCGCGCTCAGTGGCGCGATCAACGCCTCGGTGCGGCCCCTGACATCGAGGTAGCGATCAAGCAGTTCGTTATTGGCGTGCTTTGGCTTTAAGGCTCTTAATGTGCTGCTCATCAACTCTCGTCTCCGCTCTGGGCTAGTCATTGTTGAGGCTGGCTGGTGCATATCGTTACACGCTGAAGTTCATGGCCGCACGTGGATAAACAGTCTTGGGCGCGGGCTGATTGAGCTTAAGCCTGGGTGTGCGACAAATTGATGTCGCCAGTTTTGTCGATCCCTGAATAGTTGTTCTTCAATTGCTGACCCTTGAATAACTAGGAGTCGCATATTTGATTAAGGTTTCAGCTTAGACCGCTCTCGACGTTGCGCTGATAAAAACAAAACCCGCCAGGCGGCGGGTTTTGTCGAGTAGCAATGAATTTTGTTGCTGTTTAGTGGTGGGTGGAAAAGCCTACCGTCTGCACGCATCAACCGGGGTGATTGACTGACTACACCTGATAGCAGATATGCCCATCAACCAAGGTGTAGCGCACTGCGCTCGGCAGGCAGTGGCCGATAAACGGGCTGTTGCTGCCTTTCGAGAACCAGGTTTCACCGGCCAGAGTTGAGGCTTCTGGATCAAACAGCAGGATGTCTGCTGCTTGGCCCGCCGCCAGCTTGCCTGCAGGCAACCGCAAAGCGCTGGCCGGGCCCGTGGTTAAGCGTTGGAGCAGGGTCGGCAGGTCGATCAAACCCTCCTGAACCAAGGTCATGGCCAGTGGCAGTAACAACTGAACACTGCTGATCCCCGGTTCTGTCGCGCCAAAGGGTGCCAGCTTGGCATCGGCTTCGTGGGGCTGATGATGGCTGCTGATGGCTTGAATCACGCCGCTCTTAACTGCCTGGCGCAGGCCTTCGCGATCTTTTGGCGTACGCAGCGGTGGCTGCACGTGATAACGGCTGGAAAAGCCTTGCAGGGATTCATCGGTGAGAATCAACTGATAGAGGGCAACGTCAGCGCTGACCTTCAGGCCGCGTGCTTGCGCCTCGGCAATTAATTCAGCGCCGCGTGCGCTGGTTAGCTGACTGAAGTGAGCACGCACGCCGGTTTGTTCAACCAGCAGCAGGTTGCGAGCCAGGGCGACGGTTTCAGCTGTCTCAGGGATTCCGGGCAAACCAAGGAAGCTAGCTGTAGCGCCTTCGTGGGCCAGACCACCTTCAGCAAGGTCGTGATCTTGAGAGTGAAAGATCACCGTCAGGTCGAAGGTGGCAGCATATTCCATGGCGCGACGCAGGGTGCGGCTGTTGCGAAAGCAATCCAGACCATTGCTGAATGCCACGCAGCCCGCATCACGCAGGGCAACCAGTTCAGCGAGTTGCTCGCCCTCCAGGCCCTTGCTCAGCGCACCGATAGGGAAGACCTTGGTGTGCCCGGCTTCGCGAGCACGGTCGAGAATCATCTCTGCGACGGCCGGTGTGTCGAGTATTGGCTTAGTGAACGGCGGGCAGCACAGGCTGGTCACGCCGCCCGCGGCAGCTGCCAGGGTTTCAGTGGCAATGCTGCCTTTACGGCTGTAGCCCGGCTCGCGCAGGGCAACACTCAGGTCAACAAGCCCGGGTGCGGCGACCAAACCTTTGGCATCGAGGGTGGTTTCAGCATTGAAGTCAGCAGGTGCCTGGCCAATGGCGGCAATCAATCCGCCCTCGATATACAGGTCGGTAACACGGTCAAGGCCGCTGCTTGGGTCAATTACGCGGGCGCCGAGGATATGGGTACGCATCAGTTTTGCTCCTCGGATTCCTGATTAAGTTGGCGCTGGGTGTTTTGCCCGCTCATGGCCATCGATAGCACGGCCATGCGAATGGCGATGCCATAAGTCACTTGGTTGAGAATCACCGATTGCGGGCCATCAGCCACAGCTGACTCGATTTCTACACCGCGATTGATCGGCCCCGGGTGCATGACCAGCGCATCGGGCTTGGCCAGCTTCAGGCGCTGCTCGGTCAAGCCGAACAAACGGTAGAACTCACCTTCGCTGGGCAGCAATCCGCCCTGCATGCGTTCACGTTGCAGGCGCAGCATGATGACTACGTCGACATCTTTAAGCCCGGCGTCCATATCGCTGTAAGTGGTGACGCCGAATTGCTCGATGCCGACAGGGAGCAAGGTTTTCGGCGCGATGACGCGAATGTCCGGGCAGCCCAGTGTTTTTAGGGCGATCATATTGGAGCGGGCGACACGCGAGTGCAGAATGTCGCCGACAATCGCGACTGAGAGGTTCTCGAAGCTGCCTTTATGCCGACGAATGGTGAGCATGTCGAGCATGCCTTGCGTCGGGTGCGAGTGACGGCCGTCGCCACCGTTGATGATCGCCACATCAGGGCATACATGTTCGGCGATAAAGTGCGCGGCACCGGAATCACCGTGGCGCACAACGAACATATCCGCCGCCATGGCTTCAAGGTTGCGCAACGTGTCGAACAGCGACTCGCCTTTGCTGGTCGAGGAAGTCGATACGTTAAGGGTAATCACGTCAGCAGACAGACGCTGGGCCGCCAGCTCGAAGGTGGTGCGGGTCCGTGTTGAGTTCTCGAAAAACACATTGCACACGGTTTTGCCGCGCAGCAGCGGGACTTTTTTCACCGCCCGGGCACCGACTTCGAGGAATGAGTCAGCGGTGTCGAGAATTTCGGTCAGCAGTTCACGGGGCAAACCATCGAGCGAAAGGAAATGGCGCAACTGACCTTGGTCATTGAGTTGCAGAGGTCGCTTGGCTTCTGTCGGCGTCATCGCGGTATGGGTCTCAGTTTGTGAGCGTTTGCAGCTCAAGAGTGAGCGGAGTCGGGCCAGATAATTTTACCCGCTGCTCGGCAGGCAGCGATAAGGTTGCGCCGACCACGTCTGGGCGAATCGGCAGGTCGCGAGCATCAAGATCGAGCAGGCTGACCAGGCTGATGCTGGCTGGGCGGCCGTAATCGAACAGCTCATTCATGGCGGCGCGGATGGTCCGTCCGCTCATCAGTACATCGTCGATTAACACGATATGCTGACCTTCGATCTCAAACGGTAGTTCAGAAGGCTGCACTTGTGGGTGCAAGCCGTTCTGGGTGAAGTCGTCTCGGTAAAATGAAACATCGAGAATGCCCAGCGGCTCTTGATTGCCAAGTGTCTCCAGCAGCGCCTGTGCGACCCATACGCCCCCGGTACGGATACCAATAAAGCGCGGCGTACTGATTTGCCGTTTGTTCAGGTGGCTAATGAGCGCGCTGGCCATTTCTGGCAGCAGCTCGGCAGGGTTGGGTAGGTTCATCAGAAGCTCCTTGGGCATTGAGCTGGGCTCAGCCTGAAATATGTTCTTCTAGCCATCCTTCGAGCAGCAGTGCGGCAGCCAGTGCATCCACTGGGCGTTCGCGATAGCCGCTATTTTGGCCTTGCTGTAAGCGTTCGCCTTTTGCCGCATAGGTGGTCAGGCGTTCGTCATGTGTATGCACCGGCAGATTAAAGCGACCATTGAGACGGCGCGCGAACTTCTCTGCTCGCTCGCTCATGTCGCTCGGGCTGCCGTCCATGTTCAGTGGCAAGCCGACGACGATTGCATCGGGTTGCCATTCGCGAATCAGTGCTTCAACTTTTTGCCAGTCAGGCACGCCATTTTGTGCTTTAAGCACGCAGAGTTCCCGCGCCTGGCCGGTAATCACCTGACCAACAGCGACGCCAATCTGCTTGGTGCCGTAATCGAAGCCGAGCAATAAACGCAGGGGCTTGTCCATCAGGCGTGCCCTGCCTGCGAGGTCAGCAAGCTTAAATTAATGCCAAGCTGCGATGCGGCGGCGTTGAGGCGCTGGTCAAAGGGCAAATCGAAGAGGATGTCCTGTGTCGCCGGACAGGTCAGCCAAGCGTTATTGCTAATCTCGGCTTCTAGTTGGCCTGCATCCCACCCTGCGTAACCCAGGGTAATCAGGTATTTGTCAGGGCCGGTACCGGCGGCAATTGCAAACAACACATCTTGCGAGGTGGTTAAGCCCAGTTCGCCAAGCTCAAGGGTGGCTTGGTAACTGTCGCCTGCAGGATGCAGGACAAAGCCGCGATCGGTCTGCACAGGGCCACCGGAAAAAATCGGCAAGCTCTCGCAGATAATTGGCGGCTCGCTTTCTTCGCTGAGCTGCTCAAGTACGTCTGCAAGGTTAAGACCGCTTGGGCGGTTGATAACCAAGCCCATGGCGCCTTGATCGTTATGTTCAACGATGTAGGTGACGGTTTGCGCGAAATGCTCATCGTCCATGTGTGGCATGGCAATCAGCAGTTGGTGTTTGAGGTAGCTAGGGCTGGCATCTTTCATGGGCGCTAGCTTAAAGCCTGCGACACGAGCCGGGAAGCCAAAACACGGTTTTCCTCGATGGGCTTGCTACAAAAAAACGCGGGAAGGCGTGAGACTAGTTGCTCGACAGGCGATCGCCGCGCTCAAAGCGCCAGGTGCGGATGATTTCCAGACGGTCGGCATCTGCCAGGTCACCACTAAAGGGGGCGTAAGGCGCGGCGAGGCGAACAATACGCAGTGCTGCTTTGTCGAGCATCGGTTGGCCGGATGATTCCAGGACCAATACCTCATGCAGGCTGCCGTCACGGTTAATGGACACCAGCATGCGCAGGCTGCCGTAGATTTGTTTGCGGCGTGCGTCATCTGGGTAATTGAGGTTGCCGATGCGCTCTACTTTCTTGCGCCACTCATCTTTATACCAGGCACCCTTGTCACGCATGGTTGAGGCTGCATTAAGCCGGACAATCTTGGGTCGTTTGGCGTATTGCTGAACATCCTGGGCAAGCTCTGCTTCGAGGCTGGCGATTTCAGTGCTCAGTTGCTCGCGGTCGAAGGTCGGTGCGTCACGGGTTGGCTCGACTTGTTTGACCTTCTCTTGCTTGGCCTGAACCTTTTGCGGTTGTGGTTTTTTTGTGGCAACGACTTTTTTCGGCGCTTGCTTCGGCACGGGTGGCGGCTGCGGCGCAGCCGGTGGCGTCACATGCTTGACCTGAGTGTCCTGGAACGGTGCCTGCTCTGTGGTTTTCGGCGCCGCTTTGTGCTCCAGCGTGCCGCTGCCTTGTTGATTGTCCTGGGCGAGGAAGTCTGCCTCTTTGGGCTTTTCTTCGCTCTTGAAGGTCGACAGGGTGATTTCCAGGGTTTTGCTGATGGTCACGGGGTCAGCCAGAGTGAAACTCAAGCCAAGTATCAGCGCGACGTGCAAAACGGCTGCAAGAAACAGGGTAAAGCCCAGTCTGTCCGCAGGTTTGACGCCAGAAGATGCTGTGATTGTGGTCTTGGCTGTTGGTTTCATCTGTATAAGGTTCAGCTCAGAATGCCGCGCAGTCTGCCGACTAGAGGCCATGGCCTGCAAGTTTCAAGTTCAAAGCTGCTACCTGCTTCAAACTTGTTGGGGGTTATTTCAGCCACCATCGGTACCCGCACATTGGATTATTGGCTGAAGCTTGGTGGCCAAGCTTCGCGTTGACCACCCTACGAGTCACGCCCGTATCGGGTGGCTGATGCTCTTGTAGGGTGGTTGATGCTTTTTTCAGCCACCATTTGTGCCTGCCTATTCGAGTGTGGGTTGAACTCTGGTGGCCAAGCTTCGCGTTGACCACCCTACGAATCACGCCCGTCCCGGGTGGCTGACGCTCTTGTAGGGTGGTTGATGCTTTTTTCAGCCACCATTTGTGCTAGCCCTGTTTGGCAGCGAGTTTTTCGGCAATTACATCCATCAATCGCTCGGCGATCTTGGTGTCATAGGCGGCATCAATTTCGCGGATGCAGGTTGGGCTGGTGACGTTGATTTCGGTCAGGTTATCGCCGATCACGTCGAGGCCAACGAACAGCAAACCTTTCTCGCGCAGTGTTGGGCCAATGCCATGAGCGATTTCCAGGTCGCGCTCGCTCAGTGGCCGAGCTTCACCGCGCCCGCCGGCTGCGAGGTTGCCACGGGTTTCGCCCGCCGCCGGAATTCGTGCCAGGCAATAAGGTACAGGTTCGCCGTCAATCATCAGAATGCGCTTGTCGCCATCAATAATGGCTGGCAGATAGCCTTGCGCCATTATCTGCTGGGTGCCATGGGCGGTAAGGGTTTCCAGGATTACCGAGAGGTTAGGGTCACCTTGGCGATGGCGGAAAATCATCGAGCCACCCATGCCGTCGAGGGGCTTTAGGATGATGTCACCTTGCTCTTTAGCAAATTCACGCAAAATATCGGCGCGACGGCTGACAATGGTCTCGGGGGTGTACTGCGGGAATTGAGTGGCAAACAGCTTCTCGTTACAGTCGCGCAGGCTTTGCGGGCGGTTGACTACCAATGTGCCAGCGTTCTCGGCTTGTTCAAGCAGGTAGGTCGCGTAGACAAACTCATTGTCGAATGGCGGGTCCTTGCGCATCAGGATCACGTCAAGATCAGACAGCAGCATGTCCGTCTCGGTGCCTAGTTCAAACCAGTGCTCAGGGTCATAAAACACCTCAAGCGGGCAGACGCGCGCACGAGCATGGCCTTTGGCCTGGTATAAATCTTTGACTTCCATATAAAACAGCGACCAGCCGCGTGCCTGGGCTGCGAGGAGCATGGCCAGGGAACTGTCCTTCTTGAAGGATATCTGCGCGATGGGGTCCATGACTATGCCGACACGAACGGTCATGTGTTTTTCTCCGTAAAGTCAAAATGTGAACTGTAAATAAGGTGTTGGAGACTATCACGAGCCCTTTAATAGCTGCTGATTGTGTAGTCGTTCAAGGAAAAAACCTTAGCCATCGGTAGCTTATAGCTTGCATGTAGAGACTGTGTTAAAAAGGCCAGATGATCAGGGTAACAATCTATTGGCGTCAGATGTAAGCCGCTAATGTTATGGAGCCTGCTCAAAGGCTGAGTCCGCAATGCTCACACGCAATAATAAGGTCAGTGGCGCAGTATTTAATGCTGCGGGTTGGCGGTGAATTATTGGGATATGACGCGACATCATTAGATGGGCGGTCGAGCTTAACTGGCTCCGGCAGAAAAATAACGACTCACCGAGGCGATGGTAGGGCAAACATGGAACAGCATTCCGAGGGTTTGAGAGTAATGGTCATTGACGATTCGAAAACGATTCGTCGAACCGCAGAAACCCTGCTCAAAAAAGTGGGTTGCGATGTAATTACTGCAGTAGATGGTTTTGATGCTTTGGCAAAAATTGCCGATACTCATCCGAACATTATTTTTGTAGACATCATGATGCCGCGTCTTGATGGTTATCAGACCTGTGCTCTGATCAAAAATAACAGCGCATTCAAATCCACGCCGGTGATCATGCTGTCCTCAAAGGATGGGCTGTTCGATAAAGCCAAAGGGCGCATCGTGGGTTCTGATCAGTACTTGACCAAACCCTTCAGTAAAGAAGAGTTGCTCGGTGCGATCAAAACGCATGTGCCTGACTTTATGCCGGTGGAACAAGCATCCTGACATCTGCCTGCTTTTGTGCAGATGTCCATTAAGTAGTGGGAAACACCATGGCTCGAATTCTGATTGTTGATGACTCTCCGACCGAGATGTACAAGCTGACCGCAATGCTGGAAAAGCACGGTCATGAAGTCTTGAAGGCGGAAAATGGCGCTGATGGCGTCGCTCTGGCTCGTCAGGAAAAACCTGATGCAGTCTTGATGGATATTGTGATGCCGGGGCTTAACGGCTTCCAGGCAACGCGTCAGTTGACTAAAGATGCGGACACCAATCACATTCCTGTGATTATTGTGACCACTAAAGATCAGGAAACTGACAAGGTCTGGGGTAAGCGCCAAGGTGCTAAAGACTACCTGACCAAGCCAATTGACGAAGACACACTGCTGAAAACGCTGAATGCTGTGCTGGCCGGTTAATTCCAAAGCCGTAGGAAAACTCTAACCATAAGGCTGCAGTGGGCATGTCTGACGTACAAACACCCTTCGCAAAACTTCTTGAAATCGACCAGCGTTGTCGTGCTCTTGCGGCTGGCTTGCCTATGCAGCAAGCCGCACAGCAGACATGGAGTGGTATCGGCTTTCGGATGGGGGAGCGTTTGTTCGTAGCACCGATGGGTGAGGTCGGTGAAGTGCTGCATGAGCCACGTTACACCTTGTTGCCAGGCGTTAAGAGCTGGGTCAAGGGTGTGGCTAATGTGCGGGGTCGTTTGCTTCCAGTCATGGATTTGTGCGGCTTTTTGGGCAATGAACTGTCGCCACTGCGCAAGCAGCGGCGGGTATTGGTGGTGGACCATCAAGAGATTTTTGCCGGCCTCACGGTCGATGAAGTCTTTGGTATGCAGCACTTTTCAGTGGATACATTTTCTGAACAGTTACCACCCCTGGAGACATCGGTAGAACCGTTTATCCATGGCGTATTTCAACGTGAGCAAGCCTGGTTGGTGTTCAGCCCTTTTGCGCTGGCACAGAATCCAGATTTTCTAGCGGTAGCATTTTAATAAGATTTTCGGTTGGGTCGGCTTTGCCGGCCTTTTGGCGTTATATGGGAACCGTAGTGCGGTCGGTCCAGGCGGGGGCCAGATAATGAAAAAACTAAATGCAGGCAATTTATTCGCGAGTACGCGTAGCAGTACGCTGATTTTGGGGCTGTTCATCGTCCTGATTGTGTCAGTTGTGTTGTTGTTCGTTAACTTCGCTTATATCAACACCCAGTCTAACTACGACACTGAGTACATTGGTCACTCCGGTGAGCTTCGTGTTCTGTCTCAGCGTATTGCTAAAAACGCCACGGAAGCTGCAACAGGTACGCCTGAAGCCTTTGGTTTGTTGCGTGATGCACGCAACGACTTCCAGAAACGTTGGGCAATTTTGACCGATGGCAACGCTGAAACCGGTCTGCCGCCAGCCCCTGATTTGGTGCAGCCGCAAATGGCGGCTGTGCAAAAGGACTGGGACAGCCTGCGTAAAAACACTGACTCCATTTTGGCCAGTGAGCAAACCGTTCTGTCGCTGCACCAGGTAGCGGCAACATTGGCTGAAACCATTCCGCAGTTGCAGGTCGAGTACGAAGAAGTCGTCGACATCCTGCTGGAAAGCGGTGCGCCAGCGGCTCAGGTATCGGTTGCCCAGCGTCAGTCGCTGTTGGCTGAACGTATTCTGGGTTCGGTGAACAAGGTACTGGCCGGTGATACTGACTCGGTACAGGCAGCTGACACCTTCGGCCGTGATGCCAGCCTTTTCGGTCGCGTATTGAGCGCGATGCTGGAAGGCAACACCGCCATGGAAATTACCAAGGTCGAAGACAAAGAGGCGCTTGATCGTCTCGGTGAGATTTCTGAGCTGTTCGAATTCGTATCGGGTTCGGTAGACGAGATCCTTGAAACGTCGCCTGAATTGTTCCAGGTTCGTGAGTCGGCTAACTCGATCTTTACAGTTTCGCAAACCCTGCTCGATAAAGCGTCTGATTTATCAACAGGCTTTGATGGCCTCGCTGACAGTCGTCAGGTCAACACCCTGATTGGTTATGTACTGGGCTTGCTGGTACTGGCCTCGATCATCCTGATCGGTATCGTGATGGTGCGTTCGACTAACCGTCGACTGGCTGAAACGGCTGAGAAAAATGACCGTAACCAAACGGCCATTTTGCGACTGCTCGATGAAATTGCCGACCTCGCGGACGGTGACTTGACGGTAGCGGCGACGGTAACCGAGGACTTCACCGGTGCCATTGCTGACTCCATCAACTACTCCATCGACCAACTGCGTGACTTGGTTGCAACCATTAACTTGACCGCCGTGCAGGTGGCAGGTGCTGCGCAAGAAACGCAGGCAACGGCGATGCATCTGGCCGAGGCCTCTGAGCACCAAGCGCAAGAAATTGCCGGTGCGTCTGCGGCGATCAACGAAATGGCGGTGTCGATTGACCAGGTATCGGCTAACGCCTCTGAGTCCTCTGCGGTGGCAGAGCGATCGGTAGCGATCGCCAACAAGGGCAACGAAGTCGTACACAACACCATCACCGGCATGGATAACATCCGTGAGCAGATCCAGGACACCTCGAAGCGGATCAAGCGCCTCGGTGAGTCGTCACAGGAGATTGGTGACATCGTTAGTTTGATTAACGACATTGCCGACCAAACCAACATTCTCGCCCTTAACGCTGCAATTCAGGCCTCCATGGCCGGTGATGCGGGTCGAGGCTTCGCCGTGGTAGCGGACGAAGTACAGCGCCTTGCTGAACGTTCCTCAGCTGCAACCAAGCAGATTGAGGCACTGGTTAAGACGATTCAGACTGACACCAACGAAGCGGTAATTTCGATGGAACAGACCACCTCTGAAGTGGTGCGCGGTGCACGACTGGCGCAAGACGCCGGGGTTGCACTGGAAGAGATTGAGAAAGTATCCAAGACCCTCGCGGCCTTGATCCAGAACATCTCCAACGCTGCTCGCCAACAGGCGTCGTCTGCCGGTCATATCTCCAACACCATGAACGTGATTCAAGAGATCACCTCGCAAACCTCGTCCGGTACAACCGCAACCGCCAAGAGCATTGGTAACTTGGCGAAAATGGCCAGTGAGATGCGTAAGTCGGTATCCGGCTTTACCTTGCCGGAAGGGGAGCAGGCTTAATCGATGGCTGTGCAGCGCCTTGCAAAGGTCGCTGCCCGGAGCCCTGGGACTATGACCGAACGTCACGACAACTCGCCAGGTGCATGGGCCTTGCAGCCAGTTATGGATATGTCCAAAGACGAATTCCATCGCTGGCAGACTTTGCTCGAAGACCGCACTGGCGTCGTGATTCAGGAGCAGCGCAAGGCGTTTTTACAGACTAACCTGAGTTCGCGCATGCGTGAATTGGGTGTCAGTGAATACGCCGACTATTATCGTCAGGTTACAGATGGACCGCGTGGTGCGGTTGAGTGGTCGCTGTTACTGGATAGGTTGACGGTCCAAGAAACTCGATTTTTCCGGCACCCTGCTTCATTTGCTGTGCTTGAGGCTTACCTGCAATCAAGGTTGCAGCAGCCCCTGGCTAAGCCGTGGGAACTCTGGAGTGTTGGCTGCTCCAGTGGTGAGGAGCCCTATTCATTGGCTATCACTGCTGCCCAAGTGCTTGAGAAGGCCGGGCTGCCTGCACATTTTGCAGTCACCGGTACTGACATCAGCCTTAATGCGTTAAGTAAGGCCCGTGAAGGACGTTATGCAGCACGTAAGCTCGAACAATTAGAGGCCGGCATTGCCCAGCGCTATTTTTCCGCTGAAGCCGATGGCAGCCTCAAAGTATTACCGGAACTGGCGTCGCAAGTGTGTTGCGCCAAGCTCAATGTGCTGGAGTTGGCCAAAGCGCCAATGGCCGGTATGGACGTTATTTTTTGTCAGAACTTGTTGATCTATTTTCGTCGCTGGCGTCGCCGAGAGATCCTCAATTGCCTGGCAGAGCGCCTTGCACCGGGTGGTCTGCTGGTTATTGGGGTCGGTGAAGTAGCGGGTTGGCAGCATCCGGATTTGATACCGGTTGCAGACGAACGAGTTCTGGCGTTTACCCGTAAGGGCAAGTTATGAGCGGAGTGACTATGGGTGATCGGCACGACTATGTCGCCCTGGAGTGGGTCAAAGGCGAAGTAGCAGAAACCCTGAAACAGGCACGTCAGGCGCTTGAGTCGTTCGTTGAGAACCCTCAAGACCCTACGCGCATGCGTTTCTGCTTGACCTACGTGCACCAGGTGCACGGTACCTTGCAGATGGTTGAGTTCCACGGCGCGGCATTGCTCGCGGAAGAGATGGAGCAGCTCTCGCAAGCGTTGATGGAAGGCCGCGTCGGTAATCAGGGCGAAGCACTGGAAGTGCTGATGCAGGCGATTCTGCAGATGCCGGTTTACCTGGACCGTATCCAAACTGCGCGTCGCGACCTGCCAATGGTCGTGTTGCCGTTACTTAATGACCTGCGCTCGGCACGCGGCGAAAAGCTGCTCTCAGAGACCAGCTTATTTGCCCCGGATATGTCCTCGCTGGCACCCGCCTTATCCAGTGAATCTCTGGCGCAGCGGCACAACCCTGAACTGCCAGGCTTACTGCGTAAACTGCGGCAAATGTTGCAGATGGCTTTGGTCGGTGTGTTACGTAACCAGGATCTGCCAACCAATTTGGGCTATATGGCGCGGGTCTTTGCCCGTCTGGAATCGCTGTGCAAAGACACGCCACTCGGCGCGCTATGGCAGATTTCCTCGGCTATTATCGAAGGCTTGGCCAGTGGCAGCATCGCCAACGGCAGCTCGGTGCGCGGGCTGCTGCGTGAAGTCGACAAAGAACTCAAGCGCCTGATGATTCAGGGGGCGGAAGGCTTTAATCAGCCAGCGCCGGATGAATTGATCAAGAACCTGTTGTTCTACGTCGCTAAAGCCAGCAATACCACGCCACGCATTGCTGCGGTGAAAGCACAATACCGTCTGGATGATGCATTGCCAGACGATGAAACCGTTGACGCTGAGCGCGCCAGCCTTGCCGGCCCAGACCGCAATGCCATGCGTTCTGTGGTCGGCGCACTGTGTGAAGAATTAGTCCGGGTTAAAGACAGCCTTGATTTGTTTGTGCGCAGTGACCGTGTGCAAATTGCCGAGCTCGAATCATTGCTCGCACCGCTTAAGCAAATTTCTGACACCCTGGCGGTGCTGGGTTTCGCCCAGCCGCGTAAAGTAATCATTGACCAACTTGCCGTGGTTCAAGGCTTGGCCCAAGGCCAGCGTGAGCCTAGCGATGCCGTGTTGATGGATGTGGCAGGTGCGTTGCTCTATGTCGAGGCGACACTGGCAGGAATGGTGGGGCCTTCGGAAGACGGTAGCAGCGAAGAAAGCCATCTGCCGACGACCGATGTGGCGCAGATTCACCAGTTGGTCATCAAAGAAGCACGCACCGGTCTCGAACAAGCTAAAGATGCGATTATCGAGTTCATTGCTTCGCAGTGGAATCACGATCACCTGGCCCGTGTGCCTGAACTGCTGACGCAAGTGCGCGGCGGTTTGGCGATGATCCCGTTGGATCGCGCTGCACAGCTGCTCAATGCGTGTAATCGTTATATCCAGGAACAATTGCTGGCCCGCAAGGCAGTGCCTAACTGGCAGAGTCTCGATACCCTGGCGGATGCCATCACCAGCGTTGAGTATTACCTCGAACGCCTCGGTGATGATCACGCCAGCCAAGGCAATCTGATCCTCGATGTAGCTGAAGAAAGCCTCGAAAGTCTGGGTTACCCGCTGCAAGAGAAACCCTCGATTCTTGATGAGCCAGCGACCGGTCCTGCACCGCTAGATGAAGCGTCAGCCCTTGAGTCGCAGTTCGACGAACCCGTCGCTCTGAGCGAGTTTGACCTGGATCTTAGTGCCGACGATATCGAGCCTTTGGCGAATCCACTGGACGATATCGAGGTCATTAGCGATGAATCAATTGCTGAGCCTGAGCCAAGCCTGAGTGTTGATCTATCGAGCGACAACTTTGATGCCGCGTTAGAACAGCAGCTTGATGCTGAAACAGCACATGATGAGCGTACAACTGAGCCAAGTTTGCCGCAGCCCGAAGAGCCTGTGGACTTTACTGCGCTGGACGACTTGAGCGATGAGTTCAGCGATCTGCAGCCCAGCCGCGAGGAAACCGTTAATTTTGACTTGGCCGAGATCACGCCAGTCGAGAGCAATATTGAAAACGATATCGAACTGGTCGACTTTGACTTTGCAGAATTCGAGTTTGAGCCAGAAGATACCTCGTTGGATCAACAGCTGCCGACTTTGCAGCTCGATGAAACCTCTGCGTTTTCATTAGATGACCCGGACTTGCAGCTCGAGGCCTTCAGCCTTGACACCTTAGAGCCGCAAGCCAGCTGGAATGAAGAAGATATTGCTGCGCTGGGCCTGCCAGATGTTGAACTGCCAAGCCGCAGCGAGCCGACACCCACAGCGCTAGACGAGGCAGAAAAGCCACTGTCGATGGCTGATGTCATGGCCGCTCCCGTGCAACTGGTAAATCCGCCAGCGCACGATGTGCCGCCGAGCTTGTTGCCGCCGCCAGCAGATGAAGAACCTTTTGATGATGAGCTGGCTGAAGTCTTTATTGAAGAAGCCGGTGAAGTCCTCGAAACCATTGCCCAGTACTATCCACTGTGGTGCGCAGATACCCAGAACAAAGATGCCCTGATTGAAGTCCGTCGGGCATTCCACACCCTCAAGGGCAGTGGTCGGATGGTCCGTGCGCTGGTTATTGGTGAACTGGCGTGGTCCATTGAAAACCTGCTTAACCGCGTGCTTGATCGCAGTATCGAAGCGGATGCAGATGTGCAGCAGGTGATCACTGATGTCATTAATCTGATACCTGAGCTGGTCAGCGAATATGCTGACAAAGCGCAACGTCAGCGCGATGACGTTGATCGGCTGGCGATGATTGCCCATGCCTTGGCCAAAGGTCAGCGTATAACTGCGCCTGTGGTCACCGAAGCTGTTGAGCCCTCTGTTGAAGAAGCCACTCAGTCGAGCGAGCGCGATGACATGCTCGACCCGCAGTTGCTGGATATTTTCCGCAGCGAAGCTGAAACCCATCTCGACACCCTGCTGCGCTTCTTGGCCGATTGCGAGCGCGAGTTGCCACAGCCGGTAACCGACGATTTGCAGCGTGCATTGCACACGCTCAAAGGCAGCGCCTACATGGCGGGTATTTTGCCGGTTGCCGAGATTGCTGCGCCGCTGGAAAAACTGGTCAAGGAATTCAAAACCAACTTGATCGCCTTGGATATGTCCGAGGCTGATCTGTTGCGCCGCGCTGAGCAGTTGTTCCGCCACGCACTTGAGCAGCTTGAAGACAACCCTTTAGGCACTCTGCCGGGTGCGCAAGCGTTTCTCGACGATGTGCAAACCTTGCATCAGGAACGCCTCGACTCGGCTGAAAACAGCCGCAAGAGCGAACTGGGCGAGGTGCGTGATCCGCAGCTGATCAGCATCTTCCTCGCGGAAGGTATGGATATTCTGCTGGATGCTGAAAAGCTCCTGCGCAATTGGCGTGAACACCCCTTCGAGCGTCAGGAACTCAGTGCACTGCTCGATGAGTTGACCATGCTGGGGCGTGGCGCAGACATGGCTGAGCTGCCGCAAATCGATGAGCTTTGCGAGGCCTTGCTGGATCTCTATGGCGCCGTAGAAGAAGGCAGGCTTGCCGTGAGTGAGCGCTTCTTCACTGAGGCTGAACTGGCCCACGAAGCGCTTATCGGGATGATGGATCAAGTCGCCGCAGGTTTGCAGGTTAGCGCCGAGCCGCAGCGCGTTGAAGCTTTACGGGTTTTACTGGGTGAGGCCCTTGATCCCGCCAAGCTGGCGTTGTTGTCGAATCCTGATGATAACGGCATCGAAATTGTTGAGCTCGATGCGGCCACTGCGGCGTTACAGGCACAGTTAGAGGCTGACTCGGAAGATGAAGCGCTAACACAAGAGCCGGGCAGTGAGTCGATTGCAGAACCAGTCGAGCCTGAACTGGATCAGCCGCTGGAGTCAGCCGAACAGGCCTATACCGAGCACGCGTTAAGCGCCGATGCCTACGAGGCATTGGACAGTGAAATGGTTGAGATCTTCCTTGAGGAAGCCGTCGACTTGCTCGATAGCGCCAGTATTTCACTCGATCAGTGGCTGGCTAACCCGCAAGATAAGGCCCCGCTCAACGCGTTGTATCGCGATCTGCACACCCTCAAGGGTGGTGCACGGATGGCGAACATCCAGCCGGTTGGTGATCTCGGCCACGAGCTGGAAACCTTGTATGAGCGTTTGCTCGATGGTCGCCTTAAAGCGGCGCCTGAGTTGAACGGTTTGCTTCAGCAAAGTCACGACCGCTTGGCCATGCAAGTTGAGCAGATGCAGGCTCGGGCCAACATGACCCTGGCTGATGATTTGATCGCAGCCATTGACGCCTTTATTCGTGGCGAGCAGCCTGCTGCTGAGGATCAACAGGAAGCAGAGACCGCCATACTCGACGTAGCTGAAGGCGTTATTGAGCCTGAAATCGAGCAAGACCTGCCCCTGGCAGAGCTTGACGATGAGCCTGCCGAGCTTGAGCAGCCTGTCGATACTCTTGATCCAGAACCAGAACCAGAAGCTGAAAGCGCAGGGTCTGAGCTGTTAGATGAGCCCGACGTTGCCGATCAACAACAGGATCTTGAACCGCTAGACCTAAGCGCGAACAACGATTTTGACTTGCCCGTAATCGTGGAAAGTGGCGAGACCGATTCGACTGAGCCGCTACTTGATCTCGATATGGCAGGCTCATCAGATGCGGCGCAACCCTTTGTGGCTGAGCCTGCTCAAGAGCGTGACCAGGAGTTGGTCGATATTTTCCTTGAGGAAGGTTTCGATATTCTTGAAAGCTCGGCTGCGGCCTTGCAGCGCTGGATCAACGATGTTGATAACAGCCTTGAGCTGGAGGCGTTGCTACGCGATTTGCACACCCTCAAAGGGGGGGCGCGCATGTCGGAGATCGCAGAGGTTGGCGATCTGGCCCATGAGCTCGAGTTTCTTTACGAAGGTTTGAGTGATGGCCGCCTGCGTGCGAGCCCTGAGCTGTTCAGCTTATTGCAACGTTGTCACGACAGTCTGGCTGCAATGCTTGAAGCCGTGCGTGATCAGCGCCCGGTGCCAAAAGGTGATGAGCTGATCGAGGCCATCAAGCAGTTCCGCCGCAATCCAGGCCAGCAGTTGAGCATGCCGTCCAGCGTGCACTTGCAAGCTGCCGATACTGTTGAGGGCGCTGAAGAGTCAGATATCCTCGATATCTTCCTTGAGGAAGCAGATGAACTGCTTGAGTCAATGGAAGTGGCGGTCGGTCGCTGGGACGTAAACCGTGATGACGCCGCTGCGGTTGATGACATCTTGCGCGTTCTGCACACCCTCAAAGGCGGTGCGCGGCTGGCGGGTCAGAGGCGTCTTGGCGATCTGACGCATGACCTTGAACAGCACCTCAGTGAAGCGCAACAGCAGCCTGCGCCATGGCCAGAAAGCATTTATCTCGATGTGCAATCAGGTTACGAAGGGCTGGTCAACGAAGTAGAGCTGTTGCGTGAGCGACTGGCCAATGAACCTTTAGATGCACCTGTTGAAGTCGCACCACAAGCGCCTACTGCAGATTATCAGGCAAACCTGTCTGCGCCGATTGTTGCTGCCAGCGCCATGCCCGCGCAGGAACTTGTAAACAAGGTTCTGCCCTTTGTTCGCCGGGCTCAAGAGGCGGCGCAAGAAGCGGCTTCGCGCAGAGCTCCGCAAGAACTGGTGAAAGTGCCTGCTGAGTTGCTTGAAGGTTTGGTCAACTTGGCCGGTGAGACTTCGATCTTCCGTGGTCGGGTTGAGCAGCAGGTCAGTGACTTTGGCTTCACCCTCAGCGAGATGGAGTCGACCATCGACCGGGTTCGAGATCAATTACGTCGTCTCGACACTGAAACCCAAGCGCAGATTCTCAGCAGCTATCAAGCAGAAGCTGAGCGCTCAGGCTACGAAGACTTTGACCCGCTGGAAATGGACCGCCACTCGCAACTGCAAACCTTGTCGCGTGCGCTGTTTGAGTCGGCATCCGACTTGCTGGATCTAAAAGAAACCTTGGCCGCACGTAACCGCGATGCGGAAACGTTGCTGCTGCAACAAGCGCGGGTTAACACTGAACTGCAAGAAGGGCTGATGCGTACGCGCATGGTGCCATTCGAGCGTCTGGTGCCGCGTCTGCGCCGAATAGTCCGCCAAGTAGCGGGTGAGCTGGGCAAGCAGGTTGAGTTCGTTGTCGGCAATGCCGATGGTGAGATGGACCGTACCGTTCTTGAGCGTATCGTTGCACCCCTTGAGCACATGCTGCGTAACGCAGTGGACCATGGTATCGAGTCCGCTGAAACACGTCGCGCTGCCGGTAAGCCCGCGCAGGGCACCATCCGCCTGAGCCTTGGCCGTGAAGGGGGGGATATCGCCCTGACGTTGACCGATGATGGTGGTGGTATCAACCGTGATGCGGTGCGCCGTAAAGCGATTGAGCGTGGCTTGATGGATGCCGATTCGGACCTCAGCGACTACGAGGTTTTGCAATTCATTCTTGAGGCCGGTTTCTCCACTGCCGAAAAGGTTACGCAGATTTCAGGGCGTGGCGTTGGCATGGATGTGGTGCACTCGGAGGTCAAACAGCTCGGTGGCTCGATGAGCATCGACTCCACCCCGGGCGTTGGCACCAGCTTTCTGATTCGACTGCCGTTTACCGTATCGGTCAACCGTGCATTGATGGTGTATTCGGGGGAAGACCTCTACGCCATTCCACTCAATACCATTGAAGGTATTGTGCGCGTTTCGCCATACGAGCTTGAAGCCTATTACGCACCGGATGCACCGCGTTTCGAATACGCCGGTCAGGCCTATGAGTTGCGTTATCTCGGTGACCTGCTCAATAACGGCCAGCAACCTAAGCTGGTTGGCCAGAGCTTGCCGTTGCCGGTGATTCTGGTGCGTTCAAGCGAGCATACCGTTGCGGTTCAAGTGGACTCGCTGGCGGGTTCCCGTGAGATCGTGGTGAAAAGCCTTGGCCCACAGTTTGCCGGTGTTCACGGTATTTCCGGGGCGACCATTTTGGGTGACGGCCGGGTGGTGGTGATTCTCGACTTGCTGGCAACCATTCGGGTCCTGCACGCGCATTTGCTTAACCAATTGCAGCCGCGTTTGGTTAACCAGCGAGCCACTGAAGCCGAGATTGAAGCCGATCGTCCAACATTGGTAATGGTTGTGGATGACTCGGTGACCGTGCGCAAAGTAACCAGCCGCTTGCTTGAGCGTAACGGCATGAACGTACTGACGGCAAAAGACGGGGTCGATGCCATCTCGTTGCTGCAAGAGCACAAGCCGGACATCATGCTGCTGGATATCGAAATGCCGCGCATGGATGGCTTTGAAGTGGCGACGCTGGTCCGTCACGATTCACGCTTGAAAGACCTGCCGATTATCATGATCACCTCGCGTACAGGTGAAAAACACCGTGAGCGAGCCCTGAGCATCGGGGTCAACGAGTACTTGGGCAAGCCCTACCAAGAGTCGCTCTTGCTTGAGAGCATTGATCAGTTGGTTAAACGCACATGACCGCTCGCATCGCCGTAATCGCGGATACTTCCCTGCAGCGCCACGTGCTGCAGCAGGCGTTGGCGGGCAGTGGCTATGAAGTGGTCATGAATAGTGATCCGGCGCGTCTTGATGAAGAAGCGTTGCAGGCTTGCGAGGCGGATTTATGGCTGGTGGATTTGGCTCAGTCAGAAGATTCGCCATTAGTGGATAACCTGCTGGAGACAACCTCAGCCCCAGTGCTATTTGGTGAAGGTCACGCGCCAGAGCGCCATTCCGAGAACTACCCGCGCTGGGAACGTAGCCTGTTTGCCAAGTTAAAAAAACTGGTGGGTGATCCATCCAAAGCGGTTGGTCCAACCCTGGAAGCGTTACTGGCTGACGCCCAACGGCCTAACCGGTTAGAACTCCCGCAGGTGTTGGCTGACACCCAGCTTGTGGTTGGTGAACCGGCCCAGCAGGTTTGGTTGCTGGCAGCGTCAATGGGCGGCCCGGCAGCGGTAAAAGCCTTTTTGGATGCACTGCCCGGTGGCTTGCCGGTGGGGTTTATCTACGCCCAACATATCGACGCCAGCTTTGAGTCCGTATTGCCGCAAGCGGTTGGCCGGCACAGCCAGTGGCACGTAAACCCGGCGCGCGAGGGTGACAGGGTGCGTTGCGGAGAGGTCGTCGTCGTGCCGATTGCCCGTGAACTTGAGTTCGCCAGCGACGGTGCCATGCACATAACGGAGCGTGTTTGGCCTGAGCCTTACAGCCCATCAATTGACCAGATGATGTTGAATCTCGCGCAGCATTTCGGCAATCAGTGCGGGGTCATAATGTTTAGCGGCATGGGCAGTGACGGTAGCGCCGCTGCTGCCTATGTTAAACGCCAGAATGCCCTTGTTTGGACCCAGCGCGGCGACACCTGCGTATGCCCAAGTATGCCCGACAGCTTGCGTGAAGGTGGCTACAGTGATTTCACCGCTGACCCCCGTGAGCTGGCACTTGGATTGGTTAATTATCTGGCAGAGCAGTGCCGTAAATCTGCATCGAACGCCTGATTAGGATTTTCAAATGAGCCAAGCAATAACCAGCGAAAACAGCGTCACCAGCCTCACATGTCTGGCCATTCCGCTGGCTGATCGCACCCTGCTGTTGCCCAACGTGGTCGTTGCCGAATTGATCCCTTACCGCGCACCGCAGACCAGTTCGGGAATGCCTGCTTGGTTTCTGGGGCAGATTAACTGGCGCGATCTGCGTTTGCCGTTGCTGTCATTTGAGGCCGCCAGTGATGGCCAGGCGCAAATCGGTGGCAATGCGCGGGTGGCTGTTATCAATGCCGCAGGTGGCCGTGAAAAGGTCAAATTCATTGCATTGTTAGTGCAGGGCATTCCGCGTTCAGTAAAGGTCGCTACTGACCTGGCCTCAGCACCTGACGCCACGCTGGCACCGTTGGAGCTGGAGGCGGTGCAAGTGAATGATGATGTGGTGAAAATCCCGGACCTGATTGCCCTTGAACAATTGCTAGAGGACGCAGGGCTGGTCTAAGCCCAAGCGCCATCGAAAGCTGGCGTTTTGCGTTATGGCTGGGCTGGCGCGCTTAAAAGTCGCCCCATAGTTGCTGTGCAACACTCAAGGCCACCACGGGCGCTGTCTCAGTCCGCAACACCCGGGGGCCTAGGCGCGCAGCATGAAATCCCTGAGCTTTAGCCTGTTCGACTTCAGCTTCATTTAAACCGCCTTCAGGGCCAATCAAAAAAGCCAGCGACTGGGGTTTTGCGTGGCTCTCCAGGGGCTGTGCAACGGGGTGTAGCACCAGTTTCAACTCGCTGTCTATCTGCGTTAGCCAATCACTCAGGCTAATCGGCGGATGGATAACCGGCACCACTGAGCGGCCGCATTGCTCGCAGGCACTTATCGCAACCTGACGCCAATGGCTCATGCGCTTGTCAGCACGATCATCTTTGAGCCTGACCTCGCAACGCTCACTGACAATTGGGCTGATCTCAGTTGCGCCTAACTCGGTGGCCTTTTGAATCGCCCAATCCATACGCTCGCCACGGGACAAACCTTGGCCCAGATGAATGCTCAAGGGCGACTCTGGTTGCCCGGCGATGCACTCGCGCAGCTCGACCATGACGGTCTTTTTACCCACCTCAATCAACTCACCAAGGTACTCGTTGCCACTGCCATCAAACAGTTGCACCGCATCACCAACGCTATGGCGCAGCACACGGCTGATGTAATGCGCATGAGCCTCTGGCAAAGCATGTTGGCCAATGGAGAGCGGAGCATCGATAAAAAAACGAGATAGGCGCATGGATAAACAATTAACTGAACGCTGGGAGGCGCAGTTTAGCTTGTTTGGCGGGAGGAGGTGGCAACCGCGTGGCTGTCATCTCTTATCTATTGGGGGGGCAGTGAATAATCCGTAAGTTGTTGGATATTGGCTGAACACCTTTCAGGGCACAACTTTTGGTTGGTGTTGTGACTTCAGCGAGACAATTAGTTCTCATCTCATTAAGCCTGTCACATATTTGGACTTGTGGCCTGAAGGCATATTCGCTCCATGGTAGGCTCACACTCATTACGCAATGATGGCGTTTTGCCTTTATTCAAGGGATTGAATGCATGTACCCTGCTGTACGCTACTTTTGTTTCTTTGGTCTGCTCAGTGCTTCAGCCACTTATGCCCAGACCCCGCAAGCCCCGGGTGACCGAGACCTGATACGCGACCGTCAGCAGCGCCTGCTCGACGAGCAACAACAACGCCTTGAGACCCTTCAGCAACTGCCGGGCAAAGTCGATGCGCCCACGCCTCAAGCTGTTGACCCAGATGCGCAATGTTTTGATATCAAACGCATCGAACTTCAGGGGGCCGAACACCTGAGCACCTCACAACGCACGCAGTTGCTTGCTGGCGATAACGTTATTAGGGGACAGACCACGTTTTTGGGATATTTCGATTAAACGTGGTCTGTCCCCTATTGTTCCCGCAAGATAGTGTTTCGAACACCTTCAAAGATGGCCAAACTCTTCAGTCAACAATTGACGGGCTGAAGTCAGGGAAAATCTCTCCAGATGACTTACCTCCTATCCGGGTATTTGAGAAGGACGGAGTGGTTTACAGTTTGGATAATAGACGATTGCTTGCAGCGTCTGAGGCGGGCGTTCCAATCAAAGTTGTTCCCGCTACGCCAGCGGAGGTTGCTAGGGAGGGATGGAAAATGACTACGCCCAATAATGGTTCGATTATCTGTGTTCGAGGCGTTTGTAAGTGAGGGTCGTATGAGTTTTGAACGAGTTAGAGATATACAGACAAAAGAAGATCTTGCGGATTTTGTTGGAGAGTTCCGAGAGGGGTTGGTGCTTAATCCCGATGACTGGGAAAATCCGGACTTAGAGAGGTTTCTAGCTGCAATGGAAGCCTGGATTCGGTCAATAGATATGTATGCAAAAAACTCTGGTGATAGTGATGTTACTAGCCCTAGCTGGAGTACTTTTGCAAAGATATTGTGTGCGTCGAAAGTTTATGAGTAGTTGTTCTGCATAGCCTTCACTCAACACCGGCCTCGTGCCGGTGTTGTTTTATCCGCTTACTGCAAAATCTCCCTTCCTTCACTGTTCGCCTTGGTCGTGGCCTGAGCGATCAGGGCATCGAGCATATGCGCAACGAATTTCTGTTGGCTCTTAGGTAGCTGGTCGATGGCTTCCAGTTGCTGTTGCCATTTCGGAGCCGGGCCACGCTTACGCACAGTGGTTTCCTGCTGCTGACCAAACAGCTCTTCGAGTGTGGTCGAAAGCAGCCGGGCCAGCTCTGGCAACGCCGCTACCTGGATACGCCGCTTACCGGACTCATAGGCTTGGATAGTCTGCTGGGACACGCCCAGCCGTTCGGCCAGTTGAGTTTGAGTGATGCCGTCGTTATTAGGGGACAGACCACGTTTTTGGGATATTTCGATTAAACGTGGTCTGTCCCCTATTGTTAGGTTGGAAGCCCTCTCAGACCGACGGCGGCCCCCTCAAATATGTTGACGAGAATGGCATTCCGCGTGTGACAATCAAACAAGGCAGTTCGCGCGCGCCAGGAAGTTCTGATCCACATGTTGAGTTCAAAGATGCAACAGGCCAAAGAACCGATGCCTTTGGTAATCCGGTAACTAGAAAGAGTCCGGATAATCACACCTCAATTGACTTTGACCTGTGAGAGCCTATATGAATTATTACGAAATTTTACCGCTCTCAAATTTTTATCTCGAAGATAGCTACGTTTTATCAATTATTGAGGTCGCAGGGGCACTGATTTTTGAGCTGGAGGCTGTTCTTACTAAGAGTCATCCACAATATGAAGAACCTAAAAAAGGAGAACAATATTGCTATCGCAAAGTATCGTTGCGTTTTTTTAACGTGGACTCTATCGAGTGGTTTGATAGGCGATTCATAGGGTTTGAAGATAGTGCAGGTGAGCTAGATTATGGGAATATAGACAGCTTTGTTGTAGGCGATGGTTCTTATACTCTGTCTGGCGATTGGGGGATGGTAATAATTCGGGGGGGCGGGGTAGAGGCGGTTATCACTGATTAGTTGGTGCAAAAGCAATTGATAACTCGGTCATAGGCAAGCCAAGAACCGGGAGCGCAAATAAACTTCCTGATGGTCAGCACGGGTTCAATGACATAATTGATAATTATGCTGGTGATGCAGCTAAATTTGAGATACCAACCAAAGGGCCAGGTGGCGAGGTGGTAAGGGTGTCCGAGTTAAGACAAATTGAAGGCAGTAATAATGGAGTAGGTGGGGTTTTTGAGTGGATTGTTGATGAAGGCAGCGTAACTCATCGACGATTTATTTCAGGTGGTCAAGTAACTGGCCTGCCCAACCAGATTCCGAAAAAATAAGGAAAGGGTAATGTCTCCATTTGGTATATTATTCGGTTTGGGTTTGGCTTGCTGGTCAACTATTTTTTTGGGATATAAAAAGGGCTGGATAAGTCGAGGAGATATTTTTGAATATGCCATAAATCAGCTTCTAAATGGTTGCGACAGCGAAAGCGTTGCCATCATTGCTGGAGGCGAATATTTAAGCGATGAAGAGCTTCTTGAAATTATCTCAAAACAAATGGAAGCGACGAATTGTGTTGCTGAAATGGATAAGTGGCGTTTGGCTTTTCTGCTTTGCATTGACGGGTCGAATGACAGTGACGAAAATAAAATAAAACGACTTCAGGAAATCTATGCGGACTTTGATTATCCGGAAGACATGGCTTCGTGCAGCGTTTATTCTCAAGACGGTGTTGGCCCGCTTGTAGCTATGAGCCAAGTTTTGAAGGGGCTAAGAGAGAGGCTTTTACTCCGATAACTTGATGGTGCAAAAGCAACAGCTATCGAATTTCTACCGAAAGCAACTCGAAATAGTGCAGGACAAATTGAGGCTAACATTACTCAGAGCAGCGCTATAAAATTGCTCGAGTCTAGTGGATATAAGAAGACGGTTTCTCAGGATGGCACAGTAACTGTGTTGACAGGTGGCAAGAAGGTATATCGTTTCTATCCATCTTCAACTTCCACTGGGCAGCCGTCAGCTTCATTGACTATTGAAGGCATAAAAAAGCCAGTCACTAAAATTAGATTTTCAGGAGAGTAACGATGGCTGTGCTAAAGGTGAGTCCGGATGAGCTATCTTGCTTACTTAGTAAGTTATCCGGTGTTCTTGATTTTAATAAAGACCTGCCTTTAAACGTGTTTGTTGATGGTGATTTTTTATTTTGGTTCTTTGAGAGGCCGATTTTATCTTTTTTTGACGTTATTTGTGGATTGATCACAGTAAGTATTTCTAGCTTCAAGTCCGACGTGTTTATAAAATTCTCAGGAGGCGAGCTTTTGGTTGACTCCTGCTTTTCCGTCAATGGCAGTGATGTTGAAAACGACTTAATATGGATAGGTAAGAGATCTGAGGATTTTTTTGGTGGGGCGGTTGGTTATCCAATTATTTTGTTTAATAGGACACATGATTGGATTGCTTTTGAGAGTGCGCATGAGGAGTTTGGCGTAATTGCTGTGAGAGAGTCTGCTCTTCAGGAGGTATTTGTTGAGTATTTAGACTCAAACCTAATTTCTAGCGGTGAAATTACTGCGTTGGCGTCTGGCACCTCGGCCGAGAGTAAAATTGCAAGGGCTTTTATTTCATCATTCATTAGTTAATTGGTGCAAAAGCTACTGGTGGCGCTGCTGGAAAGGTAGATGATCTTGCCTCTACTGGGACACCTGTTCGTCCCACACCCCAAAAATCTGAGATTGATGTCGGCGCTGATCTTGGTACTGGAGCTCGCCCACAAGTCAGTTATAAAAATGGGCAAGAAGTCCCTTACGGCACCTCGCGTTATTAGGGGACAGACCATGTTTTTGGGATATTTCGATTAAACGTGGTCTGTCCCCTATTGTTCTTCTGTTGAGGCTGCAAGAAAAATGACTAATGCTTTGTCCGTTTCGGGTGCATGGTCAAAAATAGTTGAGAATAGTGAGATTTTTAGGGAGTGATCTTGACTTGTTAAGAGATAAGTACTTTTTAGTGATGGTGGCATTTATATTGCCCGTATTTATAGCTCTGAATGCGGAAAGGTTTTATGGCATGTGGAGTGATTTTTATACAGTGATTTTTTGTCAGGCTTGGTTTGGGCATGCATTTTATTCATTCCTTAGCGGTAGATATATTTACTTTTCTGGGGGGGGGAATGTCGGGGAGAATGAAAATATATGGCTTAGAAGATTTACTGGGTGGCTGGGTTTTATAATATATGTTTCTTTTTTCTTTTATAAAAGGTGAGGGCCGTGAAGGCCCGTCTGAGTATTCAGAAGGCGTTGTTAGGGAAAGTTTCAGTATTAGGGGACAGACCACGTTTTTGGGATATTTCGATTAAATGTGGTCTGTCCCCTATTGTTCAGTTGGGGGGAGTAATCAGGTGTTGTTTCCGAAAGATTTCAAAATTGATACTTCTTGGATAAAGCAATGAATGAGTGTAATTGGGAAGTTATAGAGGGATTTTCATCTCCTAGGGAGTATGAACGGTTTTCTGCCTGGATCACCGAACAGATTAAATCTGGGATAACAGAGCAGACTCCTGTTCAGGACAGCTATGCGGGGCCAGGATTTGAAGAAAAGTGGTTCAAGTGCATAGTGTCAAATGAAACGTGGAGATTGGTGTCCCCTCAAGCTCCTTTTCAAGGATATTGGGGGCCAGTTTGAGAGGCCGAGAAAAGGGGACACCCATTAGCCGACCCAGCGTCAAGACTCAAAGCAACCCTGCTCTGCTTTTAACAGCAAAGTTTTCCAACGCCAAACCTGGTTAGTTGACCGGTCGAACCCGTTTCCGCGAGTTATTAGGGGACACGAGTTACGAGTTATTAGGCGAGTTATTAGGGGACAGACCACGGTTTTCTAGATGAGATGGTAATAGTTCAGTCCTTGATTTACGTTTGGCTTTAGTATCGATTTACTCTAGCCACAAGCCGTTGCGAGTGGTGCGAATGGAAAAGGAGTTTCCAATGCCACGTCGAGCAAGATTATTGTTGCCTGGAATGGCGCTGCATCTTATTCAGCGGGGGAACAACCGTTCAGCTTGTTTCTATAGTGATGAAGATTGCCAATTCTATCTTGAGCATTTGGCTGATCAGGCGCAGAAGCATGGTTGTGCTGTTCATGCATGGTGCTTGATGACTAACCATGTGCACTTGCTCTTAACCCCAAGCACAGCCGAAAGCGTTGGGATGTTGATGAAGGGGCTTGGGCAGCGTTATGTACAGTATATTAATCGGACGTATCGTCGTAGTGGCACACTCTGGGAAGGTCGTTTCCGCTCGTGTCTGCTAAACGAGGAAAGCTATGTGCTTGCCTGCTATCGGTATATTGAGATGAACCCTGTCCGCGCGGGGATAGTTGAGCATCCTGCTGAGTATCGATGGTCGAGTTACCGAGCAAACGCGCAAGGTGAGTACTCCGCATTGCTCAGGCCGCATCCTTTGTTCCGTGCGTTGAGCAAGGATGATAAGCAGAGGGCTGCTGCTTACCGTGAGCTTTTCCGATATCAGTTGGACGCAGGTTTGGTCGATGAAATCCGCTCAGCAACGAATAGTAATTATGCACTAGGAAGCTCAAGATTTACTGCGGAAGTAGAGACCGCTTTGGGGCGCAGAGTGGTAGCAGGGAAGCCTGGGAGGCCAAAGCGGACTAACGATTTAGATTAAATCGTGGTCTGTCCCCTATTGGGCACCGTCTTGACCGCTAAATGTATATACATAAATACCTTTAAGCTCCTTCCCAATCGATAAACCCTGAATCCTTCCCGCAATCACAGCTTGACAGCTACCTGTCAGGCGCTAGTGTCAAATTTCATTGTATATACAAAAAGATATCCGCGTTGAAAACGACATGCGTTAATGCTGGGGCCGTACAACCTTTCTCGTTCAGGCCAAGCGCTTACGGCTCTCGGTTTCGATCAAGACACAGGTTTACAGTTTTGCTGTTGCCTCAGTGCAGACGTAGGAATGCTCTGTGTTAAGCGGTCTTGAGGATGAATTCGGCACAGCTGGTCTGCCAGTGTGCTTGAGACGGGTGCAATCGGTTTGGCTTGCCATTAACATAGCCTGCTAACGATTCACTGCCAGCCAGCAATGGCCAACCCCACTGGTGATAACAATGTCAAACACCACCATGGCAAGCGATATCAGCTTGAGATCACCCAGCCCAAAAGCTATTCCCCATGCTTTTGTCATTCTATTCGTCTTGGCCGTACTCGCCGCGTTGATTACCTGGGTTATCCCCAGTGGCAGTTATGAGCGGGTGGTCAATGAGGACGGTCGTTCGGTGATTGTTGCCGGGACCTATCACTTGGTCGAACATCAGGCCATTGGCCCTCTGGCCTTTTTCAATGCCTTCTTTGAGGGCATGAAAAGCGGCTCGTCGATTATTTTCTTCCTGGTGATTGTCGGTGGCACCTTTGGCGTTATGCGCCGTAGCCAGGCGTTGGAGGGGCTGGTCAATTTATTACTGTTGCGGCTGGCCGGGCGTGAAATCCTGATCATTCCGTTGATGATGACCTTCTTTGCATTGTGCTCTGCGACTTACGGCATGATTGAAGGGAGTATCGTCTACATCTTTATCCTGCTGCCGTTGGCCAGGCGTGCCGGTTACGATGCTGTGGTTGCTGCTGCGATCCCTCTTATTGGTACGGCCATTGGTTATACCGGCTCCTTTCTCAACCCGTTCAATGTTGGTGTAGCGCAATCGATCGCCGAGCTGCCGCTGTTCTCTGGCATGGGTTATCGCATGTTTTGCTGGCTGTTGTTTGTTGCCCTAAGCGCGGGTTATGTCATGTTCTATGCGCAGCGGGTTAAGCGCGACCCGAGCCGTAGTGTAATTGCCGACTTGGCCGTGCCCGAGCAGGACATAGCTCAGTCCGATCTGGCGAAGTTAGAACCTCGTCACCTGGGGATATTGGCCGCTTTCGGTGTGGCCTTGGCGGTGATTATTATCGGGGTCAGCAGTTGGGGGTGGTACCTCAAGGAAATGGCTGGGATATTCCTGATTCTGGGCATCGCCAGTGGCATCATCGCCCGCATGCCCGCTAATGACATTGCCCTGACCTTCTCGGATGGCTGCAAAGATATGGTCGATGGGGCTCTGGCCGTGGGCATGGCTTTCACGATTGTGGTTATCGTGCAGCAGAGCATGACCATCGATACCATCATTCATAGCCTCGTATCCGTGGTCGGCGACAGTTCTTCGAACCTGGCGGCGCTGGGCATGTATGCATCGCAAAGCCTGATGAATTTCGTGGTCACCTCTGGCAGTGGTCAGGCCGCGCTGACCATGCCCATCATGACGCCGTTGGCCGACCTTGCCGGAGTGGATCGTCAGGTCGCCGTGCTGGCCTTTCAATTTGGTGACGGTATCTCCAATGCGTTCACGCCGACCGCGGGCTGGTTGATTGCAGGTCTCACCATTGCCGGTGTGCCATGGGCGCGCTGGATGCGTTTTATGCTGCCGCTGATCCTGATGCTCTACAGCCTCGGCGTTGTATTGGTCGTGGTGGCCAACACCTTTATATGGACCGGAGCCTGAACGTGGCTGGAGAGCTGACAATGCAAGAACCCCTTTCGCGCGATGCATTGGAGTTGATCGAGCGCTTGGTCGCCTTCGATACCACCAGTTCACGCAGCAATCTGGAGATGATTAACTTCGTTGCACAGTGGCTGCAAGCGCATGATATTCCGGTCACCCTGATTCATGACGCTGATGGTAACAAGGCTAACTTGATCGCGGAGTTCGGCCCCAAGGATGCGCCCGCGCTTCTGGTTTCCGGGCATAGTGACGTGGTTCCGGCGGACCCTGCAGACTGGAGCGTTACGCAACCTTTTGTCCCTCGTCGCCATCAAGGCCGGCTGTACGGGCGCGGCAGCGCGGATATGAAAGGCTTCATCGGCATCGCCTTGAACAGCCTGATCAAGGCTAAGCACCGCTTCCAGCGCAATGCCGTGGTTCTGGCTCTGTCATTTGATGAAGAGCTTGGTTGCTTGGGGGCACCCTTGATGCTGCCGCACTTGCGTCTTCAGGCTCACCGCTTGCGAGGTGCCATTATTGGCGAACCCACCTCGATGCGTATCGGCAATGCACACAAGGGCCACGTGGCCATGCGCGCCACTGTTCATGGTGTTGGCGGGCACTCTGGTTATCCAGAGCGTGGTGTTAATGCGATTGACGTCGCAGCGGGGCTGATTCTGGAAATTCGTCGTCTGGCCGAGGAAAAGCGCCTGACTACGCCGCCCGATCATCGCTTCGACCCGCCTTGGTCGACCGTTCACACCGGCCTGATCCAAGGTGGCAGTGCCCTGAACAAAATTCCCGAGCGCTGCCAGCTGGACTTCGAGATGCGTACCCTGCCAGGTCAGGACAGCGAAGAGGTTCTGCGGCGTTTGTCGGCGGCTTATCCACAGGCCATGCCGACTGAAATACAGGCGCTGGCCGAACAGGCGCGGTTGGAGCTGGAGTGTGTCGGCCAATACCCCCAGCTCGATGAACAACGGCTGAGTTACATCAACTGGCTCGCGACGTTGGCCCAATGCGACAGCAACCCCGTGGCCTTGGGGTTCGGCTGTGAAGCTGGGCTTCTCGCCAGTCTGGGTATTCCGGCGCTTATCTGCGGCCCCGGCAGTATCCATCAGGCGCACCTGCCAGACGAATACATTGAATTTGACCAACTCGAACGCTGCGAACAGTTTTTCGGCCGTCTAATCGATGCGCTGGATGACGATTTGCCGATCTTCGACTGATTGCCCGACAAGGAGCTGCTTGCCATGCACACGACTGCTTCACTTGATGTACTTATCGACCAGGACACCATTGATGCTTTTCAGCGCGACGGCGCGATCTGTATTCGCGGCTTATTCGATCAGGCGCTAATCAGTGGGCTTGCCGCCGGTATCGAGCACAACCTGCGTAACCCCAGCCCCAGAGCCAAGGTCGCCAGCCAGCCAGACGATCCGGGTTGGTTCTTCGAAGATTTTTGCAATTGGCAGGAAAACCCCGCTTACCGCGACTTTATCTTCACCTCACCACTCGCCGAAGCGGGCCGCCGTCTGATGGGTAGCCAGCAGGTTCGGTTGTACCACGATCATTTGTTGGTCAAGGAGCCGGGCACCCGTCAGCGCACCCCGTGGCATCAGGACCAGCCTTACTACAACGTTGAGGGTCAGCAGAACATCAGCATGTGGATGCCGATTGATCCGGTCTCTCGGGAAGCGACTCTAGAGTTTATTGCCGGCTCTCATAAAGGCCCCTGGCTGATGCCGCGAACCTTTCTTGATAACCAGGCGAAATGGTTTCCAGAGGGTTCACTGGGCGAGTTACCGGATGTGGAGGCACAGCGCGATAACTTTCCGATACTAGGGTGGGAGCTTGAACCCGGCGATGCGGTGTTCTTCAATATGTTGACGCTGCACGCCTCAGGTGGCGTAAGCGGGCAGAACCGACGCCGGGCTTTCTCCGTACGCCTGCTTGGCGACGACATGACCCACGCTCCGCGCAACTGGACAACGTCACCCCCGTTCCCGGGGTTGGATAAGGAGTTGCCAGCTGGCGTACCGATGGATCATCCGTTGTTTCCATTGATGAACCTTGCCTGAGCATCTTGGATGCTTCAGGCAATATCGCCGATAGGCTGTAGCTAAAAGCTTGGGGCGCTCAGTCGGCGCTCCCTTGCTGTAGTCAGATCTGGTACGACTCGAAACCCCGTGGGAGGCGATCATACGGACGCACGCTATGGCACATGGCAGCCCATTCATGCTTCCAGTCGTAGGTTTCGCTTGGCGTAGATTTTTTCTTGGGTTGTTTCTTGGCCTGTTTCTTGGCTTTCTTCTGCAGTTTTGCAACGCCGGGGATGTCCTGCATCACATGGGAGCCCAGGCAGGTTTTACAGGTCACTTTTTTGGGTTTACTGGTGGAGTCCAAATTTTCGGCATCTCTGCCGCATGCGAGTTGGCCATCGGTCGTTTCGTAGTGCATTACCATATTGAAAACCTCACAAATTAGAGTTGTTTTTCTAAGGCTTGGAACTCGAAGCGCAATCCAGCAAATCTCTTTTGGCGGTGGTAACAATCGGTTTAACTAAAGCGTCGCTGGTGATTTATAGACCGCCCCTTCAACCGTGCGTTCAATGACAATTAGGGCGTAGGCAAGGGTTTACTAGTCGGCATGCGGCTGAGTTTTAAAGGTCGTACTCATCATGGCGACGGTTCCAGCCGTAGGGTTCGGTTTGTGGCCAGCCTTCTGGGGATTTTTCCCAGGTTTCTTGGCGGCCAAAGGGGGTTAAGTCCAGATAACTCCATAAAGAGCCTAGGTATTCAACACCACGAGCGCCTGTGTAGTAGGTTCGGTAAATAGTCTCACCCTCTCGGATAAACACACTCGCACCATGTCGTTCGCCATCCTGTGTGGTGGCCTCGAAATCGTAGTTGAACTCGCTTTCGTACGATGAATACCAAGGGATGGCATCCGTCCACCCCATGCGCGCTCTGTACATGTCGAGCTTTTCCAGCGGGGCGCGAGAGATCATGACCAATGACGTATCACGGGCATGCAGATGAGCCGGATGGGTCATGGCATCGGCCACCCACGAGCAGCCGCTACAACCCGCATTCCATTCGGGGGCAAACATGAAGTGGTAAACGATCAGTTGCCGACGTCCCTCGAACAGGTCAAGCAGTGAGGCGGTCCCCGCTGGCCCTTTGAAGGAGTAGGATTTTTCCACTTTTACCATCGGTAGCTTTCTGCGTTCGGCACTCAGCGCATCGCGTGCTCGCGTGAGTTCTTTTTCTTTTTTTAGCAGCTCGGCCAGTGCGGCTTGCCACTCGTCCAAGGAAACGCAGGGCGGTAGCGGTTGCTTCGTTGAAGACATGGTTAGGCCTCAGTTAGGTTCTGAGTCAGTGCTCGTTCAAACGGATGCCCAAGCGCTGGCTGATTGAGAACAGCGCGAAGACTTATAACGATAGCACTTGGATTTCTGGGCACTGGCTCAGGCCGATCGCCTGAGCGTTATCGCACCCGGTCCAAGCTTTGCACTGTCAGGTCCAAGGCCTTGTACATGTCCAGTCGAGCAGAGTGACCGACATCCGGGTTGTTGAGCTCATTGGCTCGCTCGGAGGGCAAAATGGGGGCGGTCAGATCGTCGCCTTCGGTGGGTTCAAAATCATATTCTTCACCGATGGTCATAGCGCTACGGCGCAGCAACATGCGAAGTTGATCCGGCTTCAAGTCAGGGTTGATCGACAGCATAGCGGCCAGCAAACCGGCGACCAGAGGCGTGGCGTAAGAGGTTCCGCAATGCACTTCAGCTTTCGCGTCAGCCTTGGCAGTTGAACCGTGCACGCAAGCAGCGGCGGTGATATCCACGCGCATGTCGATGTTGGACGCTTTGCGCTTGGTGGCGTACTGCGCATCCTTGACCGGTACGTCCTTATCGCTGCGCTCATGGCCGCCGACCACGAACAACTGATCCGTGACGAAGGATGAGGGTAGCCGATACTCGTCACGGCCGGAGAAAGACGAACCATTACCCGCCGAGTTGACCACCACCACACCTGGATGCTCTTCACGGAGCCAGAGGAAAAATTCTTCGAGTAACTCTTCGTAGCCGCTCATGGCAATACCTGAGCGCACCAGTGAATCAATGGGGTCGCCTTTTACGTCAACCGCCCCGACGCGGTGAATACCCCAGCTCCAGTTGAGCACGCGAACGCCGTCTTCTACCAGATTGACGGACGCTGCAACGTTGGCAGTGATACCCGCATCGGAATCACGCGCCACAATCACATCAAAGCCGGGGCCTACTTCATCCAGTCCGCGCAGAAAACCGCTGTTGCCACCCTTGTCCCATGCCGCCGCCAATATGCCGCTCACCGTGGTGCCATGGCCGCTCGGTTTATCGGCATCGCGCGCGTAGAGGCAAGTACGCTTGCGGTCGGTGCGGCAATCGCCACCGTTATAGTCGGCAAAATCAGGCGCATCAAAATCAACATCGCGCTCGATCACGCCGATACGCACAGGATGGGTCTCAAGCCCGCCGTCCTGACGCTGCAAACGCCGCTGATAAAAATTAACTGCATCAAGAAAGCGATTCGAGGCCCACTCCTGATTGTCAGCTGGTGGCACCTTTTGGGTATCGTGCTCGATGGCCTTCTCTGCGCCTGACTCTTCAATCACCACAGCATCGACACTGACCTCTCCGCCAAGACGCAGTACCGTTGCATCGCGTTCATCTAGGTTTTTTGCCGGCAGGCGCAGTTGATACGTGTTCAGCGGTGGAATCATCCCGACTACTTTTGCACCGTATTTATCAGCCAGGCGTTTGGCTTCCTCGGCACCCTTGAAGTCCTCTTCGATCACGACGCTGATCAGGTCAACATAGGAGGTCAGTCCATCCATGTTCTTGGCCACTTCATCCGCGTTGGCCGCCACTACATGACTGCTGCCCAGCGACAACCAGACGGGGTTGCTCTGTTTGCCCTGCTGTTCAATCACCAGCGGGCCGCTGTGCTTGTTGTCGGTATCAAGTTGCAGTTGCAGCGTGTCGCCTTTGCCGCTCAGTTGCTTGGCATTCAGGGGGTTCCCGTTGAGACGTACTTGCCGTTCACCGGACTGCAACCCCTTAACCCGCAGGCAGAATGTCTGCTTTCTGGTCTCCAGCAAATCACCGCAGCGCTGCAATTGTTGTATGCGAATGGGGGCTGGATCTGCCGCTGTCACGTTCAGCGGCAGTGCTGCAATCAGCAATGCAGGCAGTGGCCTGCAGAGGGTAAAAAAGCGGTTCCTCATTGATTACTCCAGCTTCGGCTGTCAGCTTGCGCCATCGGAGTTCCCGCGGCGCTTGATGATCTTCCGACCGCTAGATCGTGGAATGTTTCAATAGGAATACTTGGAGCAGTTCCGTTAACGATATGGAATAGCGCGCTCTGATTTCAATTGATTCATCGAGGATTTGCACTTGTACGGGGCGGAGTTACCAGTTACGGGGAGGTAATCGGCGGGTATGGAAGATGCGCAATACTTGAAGGCGGCCCCCGCGGATGCGGTAGGGGATCAGGTAGGGGTGATCGGGCATGGCCCATTCGCGTGTACCCGCTATGCGGCCTTCGCGGCCAAGGGCGGGGTGGCTTGCCAGGTGGTTGAGGTCGGTCAATACAGCTTGGACGAAGGTTATTGCGGCCTTGGGATTGCGTTCGGCAAGGTAGGTCGCTTCGTCGTCTAGGTTTTTTAGAGTGCGGCGCAGCCACTCAATGCGCATTAGCGCTCCACTTATTTAACGTGGTGCTGAGTTCTTCCTCGCTGGCGAAATCGCCGGCATCTGCTTCGGCAATGGCGTGCTGGATTTCATTGATCTGCCAAGCTTCGCGAGCTAAATACTCTCGCAGCGCATCAAGGGCAAGATAAGACTTGCTTCGGCCTGTAGCGCTCGCCAGATTGGCTAGAGAATCGGACAGTTCGTCGGGTAAACGCAGGGACATGACGGGCATGTTGCACCTCAAGGCGTAGTAGATTCACTGCAACATACTACAGCGCACTACAATTCAAGGCAAAACACTTATATAGGGCCGGTCGAGGCAGATTTGCTCATTCTGCCCAGTAGCCCTGCTGTCTCGGTTCTTAACCCGGATCACGGAAGCCAGGATAGTTGCTGTTGCCCTGAGCTACGCTGACTGAGGTGCGGGTGGCGATATCAATGCCTTCGCTCGCCACTTCAGCGAGAAAGTCGATCTGCTCTGGGGTGATCACATAAGGGGGCAGGAAGTACACCACACTGCCCAGTGGGCGTAGCAGGGCACCCCGTTCCAGTGAGTGCTGATATACCTTCAAGCCGCGGCGTTCTTGCCAGGGATAGGCCGTTTTACTGGCTTTGTCTGCAACCATCTCGATTGCCAGGGCCATACCGGTCTGGCGAACTTCAGCGACGTGCGGGTGATCCACCAAGTGAGCGGTGGCGTAATGCATGCGTTTGCTCAGTGCACGGTTGGCTTCGATGACATTGTCTTGCTCGAAGATATCCAGCGTGGCCAGCGCGGCGGCACAGGCCAGTGGGTTGCCGGTGTAGCTGTGTGAGTGCAAAAACGCACGCAAGGTTGAATAGTCGTCGTAAAAGGCTTGGTAAATCGTGTCGGTGGTCAAGCAGGCTGCCAGCGGCAAGTAGCCGCCGGTGAGGGCTTTTGACAGGCACAGAAAATCTGGACGAATCCCCGCTTGCTCGCAGGCAAACATAGTGCCGGTGCGGCCGAAGCCGACGGCAATTTCATCGAGAATCAAGTGGACGCCGTAGCGGTCGCACGCTTCGCGCAGTAGGGTCAGGTATACCGGGTGGTACATGCGCATACCGCCAGCGCCTTGGATCAGCGGCTCGACGATGACAGCTGAAACTTCATGGTGATGCTCGGCGAGGGTCTGCTCCATGTGGGTGAACATCAACCGTGAATGCTCCTCCCAACTGACGCCTTCAGGACGGTTGTAGCAGTCCGGGCTCGGCACTTTAAGGGTGTCGAGCAGCAGGGCTTTATAGGTGTCGGTGAACAGGGCGACATCGCCAACCGACATCGCGGCAACGGTTTCGCCGTGGTAGCTGTTGCTCAAGGTGACGAAGCGTTTCTTCTCAGGCTTGCCGATGTTGAGCCAGTAGTGAAAGCTCATCTTCAGCGCGATCTCGATGCACGATGAGCCATTGTCTGCGTAAAAAACCCGATCCAGGCCATGGGGCGTCAACTTAACCAAGCGCTCTGAAAGCTCAATCACAGGTTGGTGGCTGCAACCTGCGAGAATGACGTGCTCAAGTTGATCGACCTGATCCTTGATTCGTTGGTTGATTCGCGGATTGCAGTGGCCGAAGACATTGACCCACCATGAGCTGACCGCATCCAGATAGCGCTTGCCGTCGAAGTCTTCAAGCCAAACGCCTTCGCCACGTTTGATGGGGATGAGCGGCAGTTGCTCGTGGTCCTTCATTTGCGTGCAAGGGTGCCAAACTACGGCGAGGTCACGCTGCATCCACTGATCGTTCAAGCTCATGGGGCCTCCAAATCTTTAAGCACAGCCTATCAGATGCACTTGCTGGTCTTTTGGGTGATTCGCTATGTGGCTGCAAATCAACAGGTTTGTGGCGGTGTGAGACGACAGTGTTTCGCCATGAGGTCACGACTTTGTTCTGTTGCAGGAGCACGACTGTGGAGGTGCAGCTGTTCGGTTATCGGTTAGTTATCGTATTTCCCGATATTTCAAAGCGAAAATTTACGCTTTATATCGATAGTTTTGTTGCTAATCTTGCTTAACTCAACAGCCTTCGTTTTACGGAACATATTGATGCAATGGCGCAACTCTCCATCACGCTATGGCGTGGTTAGTATTTTGATGCACTGGCTGATGGCCGTTGTAGTGTTTGGTTTATTTGCACTTGGCTTCTGGATGGTCGGCCTCGATTACTACAGCAGTTGGTACACCGATGCGCCGGATATCCATAAGAGCATTGGCATTTTGTTGTTTATTGCCATGCTATTGCGTGTTTGCTGGCGTTGGCTCAACCCGCCACCGGGGCACTTGCAAAGCCACGGACGCATGACTCAGTTGGCGACCAAATGGGGCCACGGGTTTTTGTATATTGGGCTGTTTGTATTGATGATTTCCGGTTACCTGATTTCAACCGCTGATGGCCGGGGAATTGGTGTTTTTGGCTGGTTTGAAGTGCCTGCATCCCTGACCAGTATTCCTGATCAGGAAGATGTTGCGGGTTTAGTCCATGAGTACCTGGCTTGGGCAATTGTCATCTTTGCCGGTCTGCATGGTCTGGCAGCACTCAAGCACCATTTTATCGATCGTGACAGCACGCTCAAACGCATGCTCGGTCGTGAATAAGTTTAGTTGTTGAATCGCGCGGACGGCTCTGCGCATCCCTTTAAACATTGCAATATGACTTTGCAAGATCACCTCGAAAGGAAGATTCCATGTTGAAGAAAACCCTCGCGGCACTGGCCCTAGGTACAGCTTTGATCGGCGCAGGACAAGCTTCGGCTGCTGACTATGCTATCGACACAAAAGGCCAGCACGCCTTTGTCAATTTCAAGATCAACCACCTGGGTTACAGCTGGTTGTACGGTACTTTCAAAGAGTTCGACGGTACCTTCAGCTACGACGCTAAAACGCCTGAAGCCAGTAAGGTTAAAATTACCCTGAAGACTGAAAGCGTTGATACCAACCATGCTGAGCGCGATAAGCACATCCGCAGCGGTGACTTCCTCAATGTCAGCAAAAACCCAACGGCAACCTTCGAATCGACTTCGGTTAAGTCGACAGGTGAGGGGGCTGCTGATGTGATGGGTAACCTGACACTCAACGGCGTAACCAAGCCAGTGGTCGTTAAAGCCAAGTTTGTCGGTGAAGGCGATGATCCGTGGGGCGGCCACCGTGCGGGTTTTGAAGGCACCACCACAATCAAGATGAAAGACTTCAACATCGAAAAAGACCTCGGCCCTGCTTCGCAAGAAGTTGAGCTGATCATCTCGTTTGAAGGTGTTCGTCAGTAATCCCTGCTTGATCAAAAAACGCCGGCTATCCACTGCAGTGTGGGGTCGGCGTTTTTTATGGGCGTCTGGTCATTAATGGCTGACATACAGATGCAACAACGCCGGCACTGGGCCGGCGTTGTTGTGTACAGCAGTTGCTGAATTACTCGTCGCGATTACGCGTCAGCAATGCTGGTTTTTCACCGCGTGGACGGCTGCTTGGTAGCTGGTCAAGTTGCTCCGGCGTCGGGAAGCGGTCAAGACGCGAGCTTTTATGCATGATGACGGGTTGCTTGTCCGTCGTCGACTTAGCCGCTTTTTCGCTACGTGGCAGCTCATCACGATTTAGTGATGTGGTGCGCTCACGGTCGCGGGGTGGACGTGAACGGTTTGCGCCGGAACCATTACGGCCCTGTGCACCCTGGCCACCACCTTGACGTTTACCTTGACCGCCACTGCGAGGCTTTTGCGCGCCGTCACCCGTGCCGTTGCGTGGGCCGCGGCCCTGATTGCGTGGCGGGTTTGAGCCTGGCTGGGCGGGCGCTTGGGAAGGACGACGGCCACGGTTTTGCGGCTTGTTCTGGGTCGGGCTGACGTAGTCGGCACGGTTACCAAAGTTATCAATTTCGTCGTCGCGGAATTCGTCCGGGGCGCGATCAGGTGGCAGCACAGGGATAGCGGCTGCCTGAGCCGGACGATTACTGCGCTCGCCACGTGGCTTCGGCTTGCGGCCACCGCTATCACGGCCGCCTTCACGGCTGCCAGCGGGTTTGGCTGCGCGACCGGTGTCTTTGCCTTTGTCTTTACGGCCACCGCCATGGCGCTCACCGTCTGCTGTCGCTGGGCGCGGTGCACGCTGTTGGCGCGGTTGACGAGGTTCACGAACCTCTGGGCGCTCAGCTTCAACAGTGCTGGCATCGAAGCCCATGACGTCGCCATCAGCAATTTTCTGCTTGGTCATGCGTTCAATGCCGCGCAGCAGCTTCTCTTCGTCTGGGGCTACCAGTGAGATCGCTTCACCGCTACGACCGGCACGGCCAGTACGGCCGATGCGGTGCACGTAGTCTTCTTCAACGTTGGGCAGTTCAAAGTTGACCACGTGCGGCAGTTGATCGATATCCAGACCGCGTGCAGCAATGTCGGTGGCAACCAGGATGCGCACTTTGTTGGCTTTAAAATCAGCCAAGGCTTTTGTGCGAGCGTTCTGGCTCTTGTTGCCGTGAATCGCAACTGCTGGCAAGCCGCGCTTGTCGAGGTATTCAGCCAAGCGATTAGCACCATGCTTGGTGCGGGTGAAGACCAATACTTGTTCCCATGCGCCGGCGGTGACCAAGTGAGCCAGCAGGGCCCGCTTGTGGCTGGCTTGCAGGCGGAATACCCGTTGTTCGATACGCTCTACCGTGGTGTTCGGTGGCGTGACCTCGATGCGTTCCGGGTTGTGCAGCAATTTGCCAGCAAGGTCGGTGATGTCCTTGGAGAACGTCGCTGAGAACAGCAGATTCTGGCGCTTGGCCGGAAGGCGGGCGAGGACCTTTTTAACGTCATGGATAAAGCCCATGTCGAGCATGCGGTCAGCTTCGTCTAGCACTAAGATCTCGACGTGCGAGAGGTCAATGCTGCCTTGGCCAGCAAGGTCTAGCAAGCGTCCCGGGCAGGCGACGAGTACGTCAACGCCCTTGGAGAGTGCCTGAACCTGTGGGTTCATGCCAACGCCGCCAAAGATGCAGGCGCTGACGAATTTCAAATCTCGTGCGTACAGCTTGAAGCTGTCGTGCACCTGGGCGGCCAGCTCACGAGTTGGTGTCAGCACCAGAACGCGTGGTTGTTTTGGGCCGTGGCGCTGTTCGCGGTCCGGGTGACCGTTAGGGAACAAACGTTCAAGGATTGGTAGGGCGAAACCGCCTGTTTTACCTGTGCCAGTCTGTGCCGCTACCATCAGGTCGCGACCTTGCAACGCGGCGGGAATAGCCCGCTGTTGCACCGGAGTTGGCTGGGTGTAGCCGGCGGACTCGACCGCACGAACCAAAGCCTCGGAGAGACCGAGGGAAGCAAAGGACATGTGAAATCCTGTCTAGTGAGGGCGTTGCCCTATGGTGTATTGCCTGGCTTGAATCGCACGTGGGGCGCGCAATCCCGTCCGGTACTGCTGCCTCTGGGAGGGGCTAGCATCCGGGCGCAAGCCTGGCGGGAAGTCCCGAGTATAACAGAGCTTGGCCGTTGCGCAGTAGTTGCCTGCTTAATGGCGCTTAGATTTGTCTATCCGGAGTTCAATTAATAGCATTGCCTTGGTCAAGCGCGGTGAAGATTAGTTCGCACAACCGCGCTGTTTTTGTGCTGTTTTCATACGTAAAGGTCAACGCAGTTGCGCAGACCTGCCACTCAACAGCCAATAAGAACGACGCTACAAGCACCGATTAGCGCGGCAACTTGAGGTTGTTCCAGATCGCCAAGCTTGGTTCAGACTGGTTCAGGGTATAGAAGTGCAGACCCGGAGCGCCACCTTGTAGCAGTTGCTCGCACATTTCTGTAATCACTTGCTCACCGAAGCTCTGAATGCTTTCGATGTCATCCCCGTAAGCCTCAAGTTGCTTGCGCACCCAGCGTGGGATCTCAGCGCCACAGGCATCCGAGAAACGTGCCAGCTTGCTGTAGTTGGTGATCGGCATAATGCCCGGCACGATCGGAATATCGACACCCATTTTGCGTACGCGCTCGACAAAATAGAGGTAGCTGTCGGCATTGAAGAAATACTGGGTGATCGCACTGTCGGCACCGGCCTTGGCCTTGCGCACGAAGTTAGCCAGATCATCCTCAAAGTTGCGTGCCTGCGGATGCATTTCCGGGTAAGCAGCAATTTCGATATGGAAGTGATCACCGGTTTCTTCGCGAATAAACGCGACGAGTTCGTTGGCAAAGCGCAGTTCACCGCTGGCCATGCCCATGCCCGATGGCAAGTCACCACGCAGGGCCACGATGCGTTTGATGCCATTGCTTTTGTACAGGTTCAGCAACTCTCGCAACTCTGCCTTACTGTCACCGACGCAGGAAAGGTGCGGCGCGGTCGAAACCTTGACCTCGCTGTCGAGCTGCAAAACTGTATTGACAGTGCGGTCGCGGGTAGAGCCGCCTGCGCCATAGGTGCAGGAGAAAAAATCCGGGTTATACGTCGCTAACTGGCGCGCATTGGCCATCAGCTTTTCGTGTCCAGCTTCAGTTTTGGTTGGGAAAAACTCGAAGCTGTAACGGCGTTCTTGACTCATGACGATGTCCTTGTGAGCACTGGCCGCACGCTTGCGGGCAAGCGTGCGGCCAGTTGGCTACTTAGTAGCGGTAAGCATCCGGCTTGAAAGGGCCTTCAACGGTTACGCCGATGTAATCAGCTTGGGTCTTGGTCAGGCGAGTTACGACGCCGCCAAAGCCTTTAACCATTTCCAGTGCCACTTCTTCGTCGAGTTTCTTCGGCAATACTTCAACGGTCAGACGCTCAGCTTTTTGCTCGGCAGTCAGATCCGCGTACTTCTGTGCGAACAAGAAAATCTGAGCCAGAACCTGGTTAGCGAACGAGCCATCCATGATGCGGCTAGGGTGGCCAGTGGCGTTGCCCAGGTTAACCAAACGGCCTTCGGCCAAGAGGATCAGGTAGTCGTCATTTTGTGCATCGAAGCTGCCGGTGCCGGTACGGTGGATCTTGTGAACCTGCGGCTTAACTTCTTCCCATGCCCAGTTCTTGCGCATGAAAGCGGTGTCGATTTCGTTGTCAAAGTGGCCGATGTTGCAGACAACAGCGCGCTTTTTCAGCGCTTTGAGCATGCCAGCGTCGCAGACGTCGGCGTTGCCAGTGGTGGTAACGATCAGGTCGATCTTGCCCAACAGCGCTTTGTCGATGCAGGCGTCGGTGCCGTCATTCAGGCCGTCGATGTACGGCGAAACCAGTTCAAAACCGTCCATGCAGGCTTGCATGGCGCAGATTGGATCGATCTCGGAAACCTTAACGATCATGCCTTCCTGGCGCAGCGACTGCGAGGAACCTTTGCCCACATCACCGTAGCCGATAACCAGTGCTTGCTTGCCCGACAGCAGGTGGTCGGTGCCGCGCTTGATGGCGTCGTTGAGGCTGTGACGGCAACCGTATTTGTTGTCGTTCTTGCTCTTGGTGACTGAGTCGTTGACGTTGATGGCCGGGATTTTCAGTTCGCCCTTGGCCAGCATATCCAGCAGGCGGTGTACGCCAGTGGTGGTTTCTTCAGTCACGCCGTGGATTTTTTCCAGCATGGCCGGGTATTTCTTGTGCAGGATCTCGGTGAGGTCACCGCCGTCGTCGAGGATCATGTTGGCATCCCAAGGCTGGCCATCTTTAAGGATGGTTTGCTCGATGCACCACTCGTACTCTTCTTCAGTTTCGCCTTTCCAGGCAAATACCGGGATACCCGCGGCAGCGATAGCGGCAGCGGCCTGGTCTTGAGTCGAGAATATGTTGCACGATGACCAGCGCACTTCTGCACCCAATGCGATCAGCGTTTCGATCAGCACGGCGGTCTGGATGGTCATGTGAATGCAGCCGATGATCTTGGCGCCTTTAAGCGGCTGAAGACCCGCATATTTGCTGCGCAGGCCCATCAGAGCAGGCATTTCAGATTCGGCGATGATGGTTTCGCGGCGGCCCCAGGCAGCCAGGGAAATATCTGCAACTTTAAAGTCGGTAAAACCTTCAGGCGTCATAACAGCGCTCATAAAATGAGTCTCCATTCGTTGTCTGCGAATGGGCGCCGTTGATGCGTATGGTTAACGCCCCATCCGAGCCTGACAAACCACTGGGATTCAGGGTCTGCTGCAGCGCCCCTCGGACGGGTGGCGGGCGTGACCGAAGCGGTGTCGGTCACGTGTAGCCGGGCGATTATAGCGAGACAGACGGTTTTGCCCAAGGCTTTCCGTCGCCCTGCGTGCAACTCAGTGGTAGCCTTGGGTAATCCCGCAGTATTGGACCCCGTATGGGTAATCACAAAATCGAGATCCGCCGGCGCAACATAGAGAAAATCCTCTTTTGTGCAGAAAAGGTTTTTGCCGAAAAGGGCTACGGCAGTACGTCTATGGGCGATATCGCTGAAGAAGCCGGCTTGCCGCGTTCCAACCTGCATTATTACTTCAACACCAAAGACGACCTGTACCAGGCGGTATTGCTCGACCTGCTCGACGTCTGGAAGCAAGACGCCCTGTGTTTTGAGATGTTCGATGATCCGCGCGTGGTGTTAAGCAGCTATATCCGCGCCAAGATGAATCACTCGCGCACCCGCCCACACGGCTCGAAAGTCTGGGCCAATGAAATCATCCACGGCGCACCGATGCTCGGTGAAACGCTCGATGACAGCTTATACAGCTGGGCAAAGATGAAAGAGGCGAAGATCAGGCAATGGGTTGAAGACCAGCGCATTTTGCCGGTTGAACCCTCAAGCTTGCTGTATATGATTTGGGCGTCCACCCAGCATTACGCCGATTTCAGTCATCAGGTTAAGGTCCTCAATGACCATCAGGCGCTCAGCGATATGCAATTTGAGAAAGCTGTGCAGACCGTTACCAGCGTTATCTTGCGTGGAATCGGCCTGGAGCCCTGAAACTCGGTATAGAGCTGCTGCGTTGAAAGCCGCCTCGCCTGACCTGCACTCGCGACGCTCTAAGCCGAATTTGATCATTAGATTGTCAGGTCAAGGGCTTGGTGAACGACAAAAGCGCTCCAGAGTGTTTCTCCAAACCCTTGGCGTAAGTGGTTCTTTTAGCTTGCTGCGCGGTACGGGTTTCTTGGGTCTTCATTCCAGTTTAAATACGGCTTGCCGGTGTCTTGCACGACCATCTCGATGCAGTCTGCAACCGGGCATGTGATCTGGCACAGATTGCAACCGACGCACTCGTCATCGATGACTTCATATTTATGGGTGCCATCGGCTTGCTTGAGGCTGGCGATGGCTTGGTGAGATGTGTCTTCGCAGGCGATGTGGCATCTGCCGCAGCCGATGCAGGCGTCTTGATCGATTTTGGCGATCACCTGATAGTTGATGTCCAGATACTTCCAGTCGGTGGTGTTGCTCACTGCGCGGCCAGAGAAGTCATCAAGGCTGGTGTAGCCTTTTGAGTCCATCCAGCGTGACAAGCCATCTTTCATGTCTTCGACAATTCGAAAGCCATGGAGCATGGCGGCCGTGCAAACCTGTACTGCTCCGCAGCCGAGGGCGACAAACTCCGCCGCGTCACGCCAGTTGCCGATACCGCCAATACCGCAGATCGGCAGGCCTTGGGTTTCAAGGTCGCGGGCAATCTCGGCGACCATATTCAGGGCGATGGGTTTGACCGCCGCGCCACAATAGCCGCCGTGAGTACTTTGCGTACCCACGATCGGGTGCGCGACCATGTTGTCGAGGTCGATGCTGGTGATGGAGTTGATAGTGTTGATCAGCGACACCGCATCAGCGCCACCGCGGTGAGCGGCGCGGGCCGATAAGCGCACGTCGGTGATATTGGGGGTTAGCTTTACGATAACCGGCAACGAACTGTAGGTCTTGCACCAGCGCGTCACCATCTCAACGTATTCTGGCACCTGGCCGACAGCCGCTCCCATGCCGCGCTCGGGCATGCCGTGCGGGCAACCGAAATTCAGTTCTATACCGTCGGCACCCGTCGCTTCAACCAGTGGCAGGATGTATTTCCATGACTCTTCAACGCAGGGCACCATCAGCGACACAATCAACGCGCGGTCTGGCCAATCCTTTTTCACCTGAGTGATTTCACGCAGGTTGATTTCCAGTGAGCGGTCGGTGATCAGCTCAATATTATTGATACCCATGACTTCGCGATTTGGCCCGTACAGTGCCGAATAACGCGACGAGACGTTGACCGCTGCCGGGTCTTCGCCAAGGGTTTTCCAGACCACGCCGCCCCAGCCAGCTTCATAGGCGCGAACCACGTTATAGGCTTTGTCTGTCGGTGGCGCAGAGGCCAGCCAGAACGGGTTGGGCGCTTTGATGCCAGCAAACACAATCGAGAGATCGGCCATTATGCTGCCTCCACTTTCAGGGTGAGGGTTGAGTGAATGGCCTCGGCAGCCAGTTTGCCGTGTTGTACGGCTTGCACGGTCAGGTCTTGATCAAGCGAGGTGCAGTCGCCACCGGCATAAATGCCTGGGATGCTGGTACACAGGTTGTCATCAACCCAGATGCGTTCGCCCTGGCGCTTCAACTCAGCCGCCAGCGGGTCACTCAGGGCACTCCCCTCGAAAGCTTGGCCGATGGCCTTAAAGATTGCATCGGCTGGCAATTCAAAGGTCTCGCCGGTTGCTATGAGTTTTCCGTTGTCGAGACGGGTTTTAGCGAAACGCATGCCGCGCACCTTGCCACTGTCATCTAAAAGCACGGCCTCTGGTTGAGCCCAGGTCAACAGCCGAACCTGGTTAGTTTTGGCGATTTCCTGCTCGTGGCCAGTTGCACCCATATCGCTCAGGCCACGGCGATACACCAGGTTGACCTCTTGTGCGCCCAGCTTGGCCATCTGCACCGCCATGTCGATAGCGGTGTTTCCCGCACCGAGCACAATGCAGCGATTCGCTAGCGGTAACTGGCTAAGGTCATCGCTTTGGCGCAGCTCCCGGATGTAATCAGTCGCGGCGAGCAAGCCGGGGGCATCTTCATTGGCCAAACCCAATTGCTTGCTGGCGGCCAAGCCCAGGCCGAGGAATACTGAATCAAATTGCTGGTGCAGCTCGCTCAAGTTCAGGTTGTCGCCAAGTTTCTGGCCGTGACGGACTTCGATACCGCCGATTTGCATGAGAAATTCGACTTCTTTCTGGGCGAAGTCCTCGACCAGTTTGTACTTGGCGATCCCGTATTCATTTAGGCCGCCGGATTTTTCCCGTGCTTCGAAAATTACCACGTCATGGCCGTGCATCGCCAGACGGTGTGCGCAGGAAAGTCCCGCAGGGCCTGCGCCGACCACTGCCACTCGCTTACCACTGGATGTGGAACGTTTGAATGGGTGCTCGCTGAATTGCGCGTTATCAATGGCATAGCGTTGCAACAGGCCGATCAATACGGGCGCGCACTCTTGCGCGTTATTGCGTACGCAGGCTTGCTGGCAGAGAATTTCGGTCGGGCAAACCCGGGCGCAGCTTCCGCCGAGAATATTGGCGGACAAGATGGTCTGCGCCGCACCGGTCACGTTGTCATGGCTGATGCTGCCAATAAACGCTGGAATGTCGATATCGCTGGGGCAGGCATTGATGCAGGGCGCGTCGTAGCAGTACAGGCAACGTGCGCTTTCCAGCGCCGCTTGGCGGGCGTTGAGCGGGGGTGCCAAGTCACTAAAATTGGCCGCCAACTCGGCGGCGTCGGCATCTGGATGGGGTAAATGGCTGAGTGTATCTATCACGGGTAAATGCCTCACGGTTTTGTGATTGTTATCAAGGCTGCTGACTGGCCTTTGAGGGGCTAAATCCTCGGCGTTAGCGTCAGCAATCTTGTGGGCAGTTAAATCGTTAAGATGCTTGCGCTCGGCCTCTTTGAGCCGGTGCGCAGAATGCTTTTATTGCTGTTTTATGGACGCTTGCGCAGTGGTGCTCATACGTTTCCTAGCGTTTTACGGCCGTTGGCCGCTGCTGCTCGGCGCGTTTGCTGAGTAAGTCGAACACCGCTGGATAAGTGGGGCGCTCAACATAGCGGCCAGCACCGCGTTCGGCGCGCAGGTCGCCATCTGCCCAGACTAAGCGGCCCTGACTGATGGTGTGGCTGGGCACGCCGCGCACGGTCTTGCCTTCAAAAATATTGAAGTCGACTTTCTGGTGATGGGTTTTGGCAGAAATAGTGCGGGTGCCTTGCGGGTCCCAGAGCACTAGATCGGCATCAGCACCGACGCGAATCGCACCCTTGCGTGGGAATAAATTGAAGATCTTCGCGGTATTGGTTGAGGTCAGCGCGACAAAGTCGTGCATCGACAATTTGCCGCTGTTGACCCCTTCATCCCAGAGCACGGCCATGCGGTCTTCAATGCCTGCGGTGCCATTGGGGATTAGACTGAAGTCATCACGGCCAGCGGCTTTTTGTTCGGCGCAGAAGCAGCAGTGATCGGTCGCAGTGGTGTGCAGGTTGCCGGACTGCAAGCCTTTCCACAGTGCCTCTTGGTGACCTTGTGGGCGAAACGGCGGACTCATTACATAGCCGGCAGCGGTCTGCCAGTCTGGGTTGCGATAGACGCTGTCATCCAAGAGCAAATGACCCGCAAGTACTTCACCGTACACAGGCTGACCTTTGGCGCGGGCGTAGGTGATTTCGTCTAATGCTTCACGGGTCGAGACATGCACCAGATACAGCGGAGTGCCCAGGGTTTCGGCAATCCGAATGGCGCGGCTTGCAGCTTCACCTTCAACCTGTGATGGCCGCGATAGCGGATGCGCTTCAGGGCCAGTCAGGCCTTGAGCGAGTAGTTTTTTCTGCAGGTGATAGACCAGCTCGCCGTTCTCAGCATGGACGGTTGGTACTGCCCCGAGCGATAAGCAGCGTTCAAAGCTGGCAACCAAGGTGTCATCAGCCGCCATGATGGCATTTTTGTACGCCATGAAGTGTTTGAAGCTGTTGACCCCGTGCTTGCTGACAAGCTCTTCCATCTCGGCGCTGACCTGTTCGCTCCACCAGGTCACTGCGACGTGGAAGCCATAGTCCGAGGCTGATTTTTCTGCCCAGCCGCGCCATTGATGAAAGGCCTCTAGCAGTGATTGTTGAGGGTTGGGAATCACAAAGTCGATGATCGAAGTCGTGCCGCCCGCCAGTCCGGCTGCAGTGCCGCTGTAAAAATCCTCACTGGCAACCGTGCCCATAAACGGCAGTTGCATATGAGTGTGTGGATCAATGCCGCCGGGCATCAGGTATTGGCCGCTGCCGTCGAGTATTTCGCAACCGGCTGGAGCGTCCAGGTCCTTGCCGACTGCCTGGATAATGCCATCAGCACAGAGCACGTCGGCGCTGTAGCTCTCTTCATGGGTCACCACTGTGGCACCACGGATCATTAAAGCCATACCAGTTTCCTCTCAGGCTGACCGGTGCTTGCCGGTTCTATAATTTTTTTTGATGTTGCCTGGCAGCGATGAGTTTTTAATCCTGTCATTGCTGTCAGGAATAGAAGTTAGTACCACTCTGTCGAATGATCAAGATTATTTTGCTATTACCATACTTTTGGATAAGTATTTGATTTAAAACAATAAAATTTGCAAATCACCAAAATGGTGAGGGCTTTCACCATTTTGACGCACTTGACAGGATCTAAAAATGAGCGAAATTTCTTATGCAAAATCAGCCGTTTAAACCTGATGAGTGACGAGCTTTAGTGGTTAGAAAAAAATTGCACTGCACCAGATTGAGTCCTGACTGAGCAGACAACATTGGCAAAATTAGCTGTGGCAGGTTGTCTGAAGGCCAAATGGTTCATTGCGTTATTTTTAAAGGTTATTTAAATCAATAGCTTGCAGCTGTATTGAATTGCATGTGGTTGGCTGCATGGACGTTTAGGCACGGTTATTGAGTGCTGCTGCCTCCATGTTCGTCGGTCATAATGTGCCACTGGCACGGTTCGAAGAACTCCAGCCATCGTTTTAGCCCGGTGCGCTAACAATCAAAAAAATAATTGGAGAAACCCATGCAGCAGAACAGATCGGAAGTAACCGAACGCAATGGCCTGTTCGAACTAGAGGCTGGCACCGATGTTCTGGAAAGTCCGCGTTATAACCACGATATAGCGCCGACCAAGGTGCATGAGCGAACCTGGAACAAATGGCATATCACTGCGCTGTGGGTGGGGATGTCGATCTGCGTGCCCACTTACACATTGGGTGGCGTGTTAACCGCCTACTTTGGGCTGTCGGTGGGTGAGGCTCTGCTCGCAATCCTTTTTGCCAACATCGTGGTGTTGATTCCGCTGACCCTCAACGCATTTCCCGGGACCAAGTACGGTGTGCCGTTCCCGGTGTTGCTGCGCTCATCGTTTGGCATCATCGGCTCTAACGTGCCTTGTCTGATTCGCGCAGTGGTGGCCTGCGGTTGGTTTGGGATTCAGACCATGTTTGGTGGCTTGGCCATTCACCTGTTTCTTGGCTCGATCTTTGAGGGTTGGAAGGCCTTGGGCGGCACAGGTGAAGTGATCGGATTTATGATCTTCTGGGTGCTCAACCTGTGGGTTGTATTGCGCGGCGCTGAGTCGATCAAATGGCTGGAAACCTTGTCGGCACCATTACTGGTACTGGTTGGTGCGGGCCTGTTGGTGTGGGCGCTGCCGAATGTGTCGATGACTGAGTTGATGTCGCAACCCGCTAAACGTCCTGAAGGCGCTAGTGTCGTTGGTTATTTCCTGGCCGGTCTCACTGCGATGGTGGGTTTCTGGGCGACATTATCCTTGAATATCCCGGATTTCAGCCGCTACGCAAAAAGTCAGAAAGACCAGATTGTCGGGCAGATTATTGGCTTGCCACTGACCATGTTTTTGTTCGCGGCGCTGGGTGTGGTGATGACTGCCGCATCGGCTTCCCTGGTCGGTGAAACAGTCTCTGACCCGGTCAGTTTGATTGGCCATATTCAGAGCCCGGGCTGGGTGGCTGTGGCCATGGCGCTGATTATTGTGGCGACACTCTCAACCAATACCGCGGCCAACATTGTCTCGCCAACCAACGATTTTCAGAACATCGCACCCAAGCTGATCAATCGCACAAAGGCGGTATTGATCACGGGGTTTGTTGGCTTGGGTTTAATGGGACACGAATTGCTGAAAAAGCTCGGCTGGATTGTGTCTGATGTCAGTCTTGAGAGCGTTTATTCCAACTGGCTGTTGGGGTATTCGAGTCTGCTGGGGCCTATCGCTGGGATCATGGTTGTTGATTATTTCTTGATCAAAAAACAGCGCTTGGATCTTCCCGGTTTGTACCTTGATAGCGTTTATCCCGCATGGAACTGGATAGGCTTCGTCGCCTTTGTATTGCCGGTGGCGTTGACTGTTATGTCGCTCAGCAGCAGCGCATTTAGCTGGTTCTACGACTACGGCTGGTTCACCGGCTCGGCGCTGGGCGGGCTGATTTATTTTGCCCTGTGCAGCATGAGCAGTCCGCGCGCCGCTGTTGCTGCAAAGCCAATGCTTTAGACCCATAAGAGATGCCTGAGGAGGTAAACATGACTGCTAGCCAAGCTGTTTTGCAATCCACTGATCAGCACATCAACGGTGATCGCCTGTGGCAATCACTGATGGAGTTAGCCCAGCTCGGGGCTACGGTAAAGGGTGGTGTGTGTCGTTTGGCACTGACCGATCTTGATCGCCAGGCGCGTGATTTATTCGTTAAGTGGTGCCAGGCCGCTGGGTGCAGCGTAACCATCGATGGCGTAGGTAATATTTTTGCCCGCCGCCCTGGGCGTAACCCGGATTTGCCGCCGGTAATGACCGGCAGTCATATTGACACCCAACCGACTGGCGGCAAGTTTGATGGCTGTTTTGGCGTGCTGGCAGGGGTTGAAGTTCTACGCACCCTCAATGATTTGGGCATTGAGACTGAAGCGCCGCTGGAAGTGGTGGTGTGGACCAACGAGGAAGGTTCACGTTTTGCTCCTTGCATGATGGGGTCCGGGGTCTTTGCCAGTAAATTTACCCTCGAAGAAACCCTTGCCAAAGTTGATGCCGATGGCGTGACCGTAGGTGAAGCCCTTAATGAAATTGGCTACGCCGGCAGTCGTGCGGTAACGGGCCATGCGGTGGGCGCCTATTTTGAGGCGCACATTGAACAAGGGCCGATTCTTGAAGATGAAGAAAAAACCATCGGTGTAGTGTTGGGGGCTTTGGGCCAGAAGTGGTTTGATTTGACTCTGCGCGGTGTTGAGGCCCATGCCGGACCCACGCCGATGCATTTGCGTAAAGATGCCTTGGTTGGCGCGGCAGCTGTGGTTGCTGCGGTCAATCGCGTTGCCCTAGAGCATCAGCCCCATGCGTGCGGCACTGTCGGTTGTTTGCAAGCCTATCCCGGCTCGCGCAACGTGATTCCTGGTGAAGTGCGCATGACCCTGGATTTTCGTCACCTTGAGCCCGAGCGGCTGGATTCGATGATCAATGAGGTGCGAAAAGTAATCGAAACCACTAGCGCGAAGCATGGGCTGACAGTTGATTTGACACCGACCGCCGATTTCCCACCGCTGTATTTCGACAAGGTCTGTGTAGATGCGGTGCGCAGTGCCGCTCAGGGCTTGGGTATGTCGCATATGGATATTGTCAGTGGCGCCGGGCATGACGCCATCTTTCTTGCCGAGCTAGGTCCGGCCGGGATGATTTTTGTGCCCTGTGAAGGCGGCATTAGCCATAACGAGATTGAGAATGCTGCGCCCGGTGATCTGGCTGCAGGTTGCGCGGTGCTGCTGCGGGCAATGCTGCAAGCATCGGCAGCCTTGGCCAGCGGTAAACTGGCGGCATGATTGTCTGAAACGCCCGCAAGTTGGCAGATTTGCTGATAGACGATTAACGCCCTACAGCTCAAGCTGTAGGGCCTATTTGACCTACAGCGGAGCTGTTATGACCATTGCCTTCTGGTGCGTGCTGATTGCGATTTTCCTGCCTTATGTATCGACCGTTTTCGCCAAGGCCCTGGGTCGTGGTTTTACCCCGCGAAGTAACCATGATCCCAGGGCTCATCTTGCGACTGTCGAAGGCGCCGCTCGCCGAGCCAATAATGCCCAGCTCAATGGTTTCGAAGTCACTCCAGCCTTTGCGGCTGCCGTCATCATCGCTCACCTGGCCGGTGGCGCTCAGCAAAGCGTGATTGATCAACTGGCCATCGCTTTTATCATCAGCCGGATTCTCTACACTGCTTGTTACCTTGCCGATTTAGCGCCTGTGCGTTCGCTAATGTGGTTTATCAATATGGGTTTGATCATCAGCCTGTTTGTGGTTGCAGCCTGATTCTGCGCGCCCTGCAGCTGAGTCAGGGAGCTGGCGCTGAATGAAAAGCACAATTGGATTTGTCGCATGCGGCAAATTACCGCGCTTGGCCGGTGCCGCAGGAGCATGGATACTGTCGCGCTTGTTGAGCCTGATTGCGGCGCGAAGGTGTTATGAAGCTAAGAAACCTATTAGTTGTTCTGCTGGCCAGCCTGACGCTGGCTGGCTGTGGCGGTGTCGATCCTAATTCACCGCTGGGGCAGCGCCAGACCATCTTTAAGCAAATGCTCAAAACCAGCGAAGACCTGGGCGGCATGCTGCGCGGGCGTATTGTGTTTGATGGCCCGCGTTTTGTTGAGGGCGCGGCCAAGCTGGATGCGTTGTCCAAAACCCCTTGGCAGCACTTTCCGCAGGTCAAGGAAGAAGACCATACGAACGCCCGTGACGATGTTTGGAAGCGTCAGGCGCGGTTTAAGCAGTTGGCTGATGAGCTTGAGGTCAACACTGCGGCCTTGGTTGTCGCTACCACGGCTAAACCCCTTAAAAGTGCAGAGCTTGCTGCCCCGATGAAGGCGGTTGAAGACAGCTGCAAGGCCTGCCACCAAGAATTCCGTAATCACTAAGCTCGCGCGATGGGCCTGCCCATCGCGTCTGTAATAAGCCCTAGCTACGTGACACTTGAGCGGCTACCGACTCAAGTATTTTGCGTGCTTTGCTGAGTTGTCTTTGATTCTCGGCGATGCTGTTGGCATCTCCAGCACCTAGAGCGGCGATCAGGTTCTTTTTGCTGGCACTGACATTGAGTTGTGCCTGAGACACTTGAGCGCCTTGGTCTGAGTTCAGGCCCAATTTTGCGCAGCCGTTATCGACTTTATCCAGTTCATGCTGGATGGCTGACAGTCGGGCTGTACCGCCAAGCTTGCCAACTTCTTCAATTTTATCGCTGAGCTCTTGGCGTTTGCTGATGCAGTCTTTGAGCGGGTCACTGTTTTGGGCGGCGATGACGGCGCTCGTGAGTAGCGCGCTGCCACTGAGTAGGAAAATAAGTGCCGATCTTTTCAGCATGATTCGCTCCTTTTTTTATTTTTGCGAAAAATCTTTGACTGCGTGATTGCGGCAGAGTTTTGCGGCTGGCTGAATTTTCGACCCTTGTGATTGAGCTAGAAGCCATCTATGCGGGCAGCTTGCAGCTTTTGTCGAAGTTCGATGACCTGCGGATGGGCAAAGAAGGCTTGCAGCTGGTTGGCGCGGCCCTTGCCAATTCCCGGTTGTTGTCGCCACTGCCGTGCGTTGCGCCCCGCTAAACGCTGCCAGTCATCGTCGGGCTGTGACTGCAGCCCGGGTGGAGCGCCGAGTGCGATCAACCAAGTATCAAATGACTGTTGGCGGGCGGCATCGAAACGCTGGCGCAGCAGTGTAGCGCTGCGAACTGATAAGCCAGATGCTTGTTGCAGTTGTTCAGGGGTCAAGTCGAGCCAGTCCAGTAACCCGCTAATGAGTTGGGCATCTATGAGTCTGCGCCATGTGCCTGGGCCAACACCGGGCATGTTCAAACCGTTTTTGCTGCTAAGCCAGCTCAGTCGGGCGATAAATTGCTCTGAGCAACCTGTTGAAAACCGCCAGCAGCTCAAGCGGTCATACGCCTCGGCATTTGGAATGGAAACTGGCTGGCGAGTGCTGCTACGGATGATCACGCGTTCAAGGGTTGGAATGGTCAACCCCGACAGTTTAATCGCCACATGGTCACCGGGGCGGATATCCATCGCTTGCCAGCGCTGCAAGGATGCGACGCTGACATGCTTAATGGTGCGGTCATCGAGTTGTGTCGGTTCGAGCTTCAGTACCGGCGTTATGCGTCCGCTGCGGCCTATCTTGAATTTAACCTCGCGTACTTGCGCCAAGGTTTGGCTAAGTGGGTATTTCCACGCCACTGCCCACTGCGGTGGCTTGGCTTGCCACATCCGCGCGGCTTGGCGAGTACTCTGGCGTATGACGATACCGTCGGTAGCGAAGGGTAGGGCGCTGCTGTACCAGGTTTGTCGCCACTTCTGGACTTGCTGAGCGTTGTTGATTGGCTGGCTGAAGCGCTTGCTGTCGCTGAAACCCAACTGATCTAAGGTGTGCAGCCGTTCGCGCATGCTGGTTGGGCCTTGTGGCCAGTCCCAGATAAACAGCCCCAAGGCATTGGCCAGCTCTGCGCTGAGCTGTTTACGGGCGAGTAACCCGGCAACTTTACTGCGTGCGCCGACGCCTCCGGACTCCGTCTGAACATGAGCATCCAATCGCCAGTAGAGTTCGCCTTGGAGGATTAGCGGTTGCTGGTATTCGAGATGCTTGGGGATTGCTGTTATCAGCAGGGCTTGTGCTGTCCAGTCCTGGCCGCTATGACCATCGCCACGGCTTATCATGTGCTTTAGCTGGCCGTTGTCATAGATCAGGCTGACCGCTACGCCATCGACTTTTGGTTGCACCCATATGTTCTCACGAGTGCTGAGCCAGGTTTCCAGTTGTTCGATGTTGGCCAGTTTGTTCAGGCCGGTTTGGGCTATCGGATGCTTTAATTGGCCGCGACTACTGGCTAGGGGTTGGGTAGGGTTCTGTGTCGCAGAAGGGAAACAGCTTTGCCATTGTTGCTGCCTAGCGAGGGCTTGATCATAAAGTTGGTCGGCGATCAGTGAGATGCCCTGGCGGTGGTAGGCATCGTCCCATTCGGCGATTTGTTTGCTCAGGCTGTTGATTTCAGATTGAGCGCGCTGAGCAGGCCATGCCGGGCAGTCAGCGTGGCTGTGCAGGCTAATGGGTGTAATCGCCAGGAAAAGTAGCAGGGGATTGATAATTCGCATCCCTCAGCCTAGGGGTTGAGCCCGTATGTGGCTGCCCGACTTTTAGTGAGCCTAGGCGGTGAAGGCGCCCGGTTTGTCCCTCTTGGGTAAGCGGCAACACGCTCAAGATTGAGCTAATAAACGGACTCTTTTGTGGTGCCACGTCATCCCCCCGTCGAGTACAGTGGCCAAGGCAAAGCTTGCCCACGAGGTTTTGCGATTAACCGGAATATGCGCGGGTGGCAAAGGGTGGATGGAATAGCGCCAGCCACGTTTACTAAACTCCAGGCATGAAAAACCCCGCGCGAGGCGGGGTTTCAGCGTTGTAGCGGGCTTGTATTACAAGCCGGCAGCAGCGCGCAGGTCAGCAGCCTTGTCGGTACGTTCCCAGGTGAATGCTGTGAAGGTGTCGCCTTCATAAGTCATTTCATATGGGTCGCGACCGAAGTGGCCGTAGGCTGCAGTCGGTTGGTACATCGGGTGCAACAGGTCAAGCATTTTGGTGATTGCGTATGGGCGCAGGTCAAAGTGCTCGCGAACCAGCTGGATGATTTTGTCATCGCTGATTTTGCCAGTGCCAAAGGTGTTCAGGGAGATAGAGGTCGGTTGTGCCACGCCGATGGCGTAGGACACTTGGATCTCGCAACGCTCAGCCAAGCCAGCTGCCACGATGTTTTTGGCAACATAACGGCCCGCATAAGCAGCCGAACGGTCAACTTTGGATGGGTCCTTGCCGGAGAAAGCACCGCCGCCGTGACGAGCCATGCCGCCGTAGGTGTCAACGATGATCTTGCGCCCCGTCAGGCCGCAGTCACCCACTGGGCCACCGATGACAAAGTTACCGGTTGGGTTGATGTGGAACTGAGTGTCTTTGTGCAGCAATTCAGCCGGCAGCACGTGCTTGACGATCAATTCCATCACGCCTTCGCGCAGGTCGTTGTAGCTGACTTCAGGGTTGTGCTGAGTCGACAATACGATCGCGTCGATACCGACAACTTTGCCATTGTCATAACGGCAGGTCACTTGTGATTTCGCGTCTGGACGCAGCCAAGGCAGCAGGCCGGACTTGCGTGCTTCAGCCTGACGCTCAACCAAGCGGTGAGAGAAGCAGATCGGGGCAGGCATCAGTACGTCGGTTTCATTGCTGGCATAGCCAAACATCAGGCCTTGGTCGCCCGCGCCTTGATCTTCTGGCTTGCTGCGATCAACGCCTTGGTTGATGTCGACCGACTGCTTGCCGATGATGTTCAGAACACCGCAGGTAGCGCCGTCGAAACCTACGGTGGAGCTGTCGTAGCCAATGTCGATAATGACTTTACGAACCAAGTCTTCAAGGTCAACCCAGGCCGAAGTGCTGACTTCGCCGGCGATGATCGCAACGCCGGTTTTAACCATGGTTTCACAGGCTACGCGGGCGTGTTTGTCTTTGCTGATGATTGCATCGAGCACTGCATCGGAAATCTGGTCAGCAATTTTGTCAGGGTGCCCTTCAGACACAGACTCGGATGTAAACAGGGAGTATTCGCTCATCTATCGGTCTTCCTAATTAATACCGGTGGGTGAGATCGGCTGTGAGCGGAAATTCGCTCCCAAGCCTGTGTATTCATCGGGTTTGGCGAAGTGCCGTACCTGAATTTGAAATCCATTGCGTAGGCCAACATACAGGCTTTCACCTGGTGTTAACCCTGCGGCGATAGCCCAATGGGCTAGGTCGTCCTGCTCAAAACCTAGCCAGAGATCGCCGCAGGCCTGCCTGGCCCAACTCTGGTTATGGCTGCACAACTCGGTTACTAACAAGCTGCCGCCGGGGTTAACCTGTGCGGCCAGTTGTTTCAGCGCTTCTGCCGGGGCTGCAAAATGGTGAAGTACCATGTTCAGCACCAGGCAATCGGCACTTGGGTATTGATCATTTAACGCATCAGCGAGCAACAGTCGTACATTGCTCAAGCTGCTTTTGTCGCAGGTCAGTCGGGCTATTTCGAGCATTGCCTGGCTGTTGTCCAGCGCCGTGACCTGGCTGAACCGGCTGGCCAGTGCAGGCAAAAAACCGCCGTCGCCCGGGCCTATTTCAATCACGCTGGCATTGGCTGAAAAGCCTAACCTGTCGAGTACTGCCAGCACGCTGTCGCGATACTGAGGCAAGCCTGCAATCAAATCCTGCTGGGCCTGAAAGTTATCAGCCATGCGTGCAAAAAAATCTTCGCTGGCACTTGCTCGCTGGGTATGAACCTCTGCGATACGTGCCTGTACCTCGGGCGGTAACTCTAGCCCATCCACTTCATCGAGCAAGGCGCTGTGGAGTTTGCCGCCCGAACGTTTGTTGTCGGCAAAGGCGCGACGGTAAAAGATCGCATTGCCTTCGCGGCGTGTCGCCACCAACTTTGCCTGGGCCAGCACCTTTAAGTGGTGGCTCATACCGGATTGGCCAATGGCAAATATCTGCGCCAGCTCTAGCACGCCGAAAGAGTCGTTACTCAGCGCCCGCAAAACATTCAAGCGCAAAGGATCTCCGCCAGCTTTACATAAGGCGGCCAATTCATCGGCAGGCTCAAAACGGAGCTGGGGTACACGCATGTTCATAGGGGCAGCAGTCTAAGCGGTCAATTTTCATACAGCAACAGCAATATCAAAATATTTTGATATTGCTGTTGCTGGGTGTGATTAAGCCACTCTATGTATGGGGCTGGCCGAGTGTTACCGGGTGTTTTTGTACTCCTGTTGTTGATAGGGCGGTGGTGCGCGTCGGCGAGGTGTTTGCTCTGATCGGCAACGATGGGCATTGTCGAGCGCTGATAAGCGCGACAAATTCTCGGGTTCTGGGCCAGAAAATCGACAAGATTGCAGCTTTTGCTCAAGTAATCGCGGCTGTACGACTATCTGTCATTGCCCCGCACCGCCTTGGTGGGCGAAAATGGGTGCCTTTTCCAATTTGTCCCTCAGGAGATCAGCGATGCCCAGCCGTCGTGAATGTGCCAATGCCATCCGTGCTTTGAGTATGGATGCCGTGCAGAAAGCCAACAGCGGCCACCCGGGTGCCCCGATGGGTATGGCCGATATCGCTGAAGTATTGTGGCGCGATTACCTCAAGCACAACCCAAGCAACCCTGAGTTTGCTGACCGTGACCGTTTTGTACTGTCCAATGGTCATGGCTCGATGCTGATTTATTCGCTGCTGCACCTGACTGGCTATGACTTGGGTATCGAAGATATCAAGCAATTCCGTCAGATGGGCAGCCGCACGCCGGGCCATCCTGAGTATGGCTACACCCCTGGTGTTGAAACCACCACCGGCCCATTGGGCCAGGGGATTGCCAACGCAGTAGGTTTTGCCATTGCCGAGAAAGTCTTGGGCGCGCAATTCAACCGCGACGGCCACAAGATTGTTGACCATTACACCTACGCCTTCATGGGCGACGGTTGCATGATGGAAGGCATCTCCCACGAAGTCTGCTCGCTGGCAGGCACTTTGGGTCTGGGCAAGCTGATTGCTTTCTATGATGACAACGGTATTTCCATCGACGGTGAAGTTGAAGGCTGGTTCAGCGACGACACGCCGAAGCGTTTTGAAGCCTATGGCTGGCAAGTGATCCGCAATGTTGATGGCCACGACGCCGAAGAAATCAAAATTGCTATCGAAACCGCCCGCAAGAGCGAACAGCCAACGCTGATCTGCTGCAAAACCATCATTGGTTTTGGTTCGCCTAACAAGCAAGGCAAGGAAGACTGCCACGGCGCGGCACTGGGTAACGACGAGATCGCGCTGACCCGTGCGGCCCTTGAGTGGAAGCACGCTCCATTTGAAATCCCCGCGGACATTTATGCCGAGTGGGATGCCAAGCAGGCCGGTGCCGCTGTTGAGTCTGAGTGGGATCAACGCTTTGCTGCCTATGCCGCGGCGCATCCTGAGTTGGCTAGCGAATTTAAACGGCGCATGGCCGGTGAGTTGCCTGCTGATTTCTCCGAGAAAGCAGCAGCATACGTCAGCGAAGTTGCGGCCAAGGGCGAGACCATTGCCAGCCGTAAGGCGAGCCAGAACAGCCTCAATGCATTCGGTCCATTGCTACCTGAGATGCTGGGCGGCTCGGCTGACTTGGCCGGTTCCAACCTGACGCTGTGGAAAGGCTGCAAGGGCGTATCTGCTGAAGATGCCTCCGGCAATTACATGTACTACGGCGTTCGCGAATTCGGCATGAGCGCGATCATGAACGGCATCGCCTTGCACGGCGGTTTCGTGCCTTACGGCGCAACCTTCCTGATCTTCATGGAATACGCGCGCAATGCAGTGCGTATGTCGGCTTTGATGAAGAAGCGTGTGCTCTATGTGTTCACCCACGACTCCATCGGTCTCGGTGAAGACGGCCCGACTCACCAGCCAGTCGAGCAGCTGACTACCTTGCGCTCTACACCGAATCTTGACACGTGGCGTCCAGCCGATGCAGTTGAGTCGGCTGTAGCTTGGAAATACGCCATTGAGCGCAACGATGGCCCATCGGCACTGATCTTCTCGCGTCAGAACCTGCCGCACCAAAGCCGTGATGATGGCCAGTTGAGTGATATCGCTCGCGGCGGCTATGTGCTCAAAGATTGTGCAGGTGAGCCGGAGTTGATTCTGATCGCCACTGGCTCGGAAATCGGTTTGGCGGTTGAAGCCTACGAAAAACTGACTGCCCAAGGCAAAAATGTACGTGTGGTTTCGATGCCATGCACCAGCGTTTTTGATGCCCAGGATGCAGGCTACAAGCAGGCCGTATTGCCGGTTCAGGTTGGCGCGCGCATTGCCATCGAAGCGGCTCACGCTGACTTCTGGTACAAGTACGTCGGCCTTGAAGGTCAGGTTATCGGCATGACCACCTTTGGTGAGTCCGCACCGGCACCTGCGCTGTTCGAGCACTTTGGTTTCACAGTTGAAAACATTCTGGAAACTGCTGCCGATATGCTTGAAGGCTAACGGACTCTGTTCGCGCAAGTTGGCCAGCGTTGCTGGCTGACTTGCAGTCCACCCTTGTCGAGAGCTGAACTGCGCATGTCCAAGCGTCCTTACAGAATCGCACTCAATGGTTACGGCCGTATTGGTCGTTGTGTACTGCGCGCTTTGCATGAGCGCGGAGCAGGTGCAGGCATTGAGATTGTTGCACTCAACGACTTGGCTGATCAGTCGAGCATTGAATACCTGACCCGCTTTGACTCAACCCACGGGCGTTTCCCCGGCGAGGTTCGGGTTGACGGTGACTGTCTGCATATCAACGGTGATTGCGTAAAAGTGCTGCGCGGGGAAACCCCGGAAAGCATCAACTGGGCTGCGTTGGATATCGACTTACTGTTCGAGTGCTCGGGGCAATACACCACCCGAATTGAGGCGCAGCGCTTTATCAATGCCGGTGCTCCACGGGTGTTGATGTCACAGCCGATGGCCAGTGAAGCGGACATTGATGCAACAATCGTATTTGGCGTTAACCAGCATGCATTGACCGGTGCTGAGCGCTTGGTATCCAATGCTTCGTGCACCACCAACTGTGGCGTGCCCTTATTGAAAGTGCTGAATGAGGCCGTGGGGATTGAATATGTATCGATCACCACGATTCACTCGGCCATGAATGATCAGCCGGTGATAGATGCCTATCACCACGAAGATTTACGCCGCACCCGTTCTGCGTTTCAGTCAGTGATTCCGGTGTCTACAGGCCTGGCCCGTGGCATTGAACGATTGATGCCGGAACTTGCTGGGCGGATTCAGGCCAAAGCTATACGCGTGCCCACGGTAAACGTGTCTTGCTTGGATATCACTATTCAAACAAGCCGAGACACCAGTCCCGAAGAAATTAATCGGGTGCTGCGTGAAGCCTCTGAGGCTGGGCCGCTCCGCGGTTTGTTGGCCTACACTGAATTGCCGCATGCCAGTTGTGATTTCAACCACGACCCGCATTCAGCGATTGTCGATGGTAGCCAGACGCGGGTCTCCGGCCCGCGCTTGGTGAATATACTGACGTGGTTCGACAACGAATGGGGCTTTGCCAATCGCATGCTCGACGTTGCTGAACACTATTTGAATGTTTCTACCCAAACAGCCCCTATGAAGGACTGAATACATGGCTTCTGCTTTTAAACCCGTAGTTAAAATGACCGACCTTGACCTGCAAGGTAAACGCGTACTGATTCGCGAAGATCTCAACGTGCCGGTAAAAGACGGTGTGGTAAAAAGCGACGCCCGCATTCTGGCTTCATTGCCAACCATCAAGCTGGCGCTGGAAAAAGGCGCTGCAGTGATGATCTGTTCGCACCTTGGCCGTCCGACTGAAGGCCAGTACTCCGAAGAAGACAGCCTCAAGCCAGTGGCTGACTACCTGAGCAAGGCCCTTGGTCGTGAAGTCCCGTTGATCAAGGATTACCTCGGCGGTGTAGAGCTGGCGGCAGGTGATGTGGTGCTGCTGGAAAACGTGCGTTTCAACGCCGGCGAGAAGAAGAACACTGATGAGCTGGCCCAGCAGTATGCCGCCCTGTGTGATGTGTTCGTGATGGATGCTTTTGGCACGGCGCACCGTGCTCAAGGCTCAACCCACGGTGTTGCTAAGTTCGCTAAAGTTGCCGCCGCTGGCCCATTGTTGGCTGCTGAGTTGGATGCGCTGGGCAAAGCCTTGGGCAATCCAGCCAAGCCAATGGCAGCCATTGTCGCGGGCTCCAAAGTTTCGACCAAGCTCGATGTACTCAACAGCCTCAGCGAGATTTGCGATCAACTGATCGTCGGTGGCGGTATTGCCAATACCTTCCTGGCCGCAGCAGGCTTCCCAGTGGGCAAGTCGCTGTATGAAGCCGACCTGGTAGACACCGCAAAGGCCATCGCGGCCAAGGTCAGCGTGCCGTTGCCTGTTGATGTGGTAGTGGCTAAGGAGTTCGCTGAATCTGCGACGGCTACGGTTAAGTTGGTCGCTGATGTGGCGGAAGATGACATGATTCTCGACATCGGCCCGCAAACCGCTGCACAGTTTGCTGAACTGCTCAAGTCATCCAAGACTATCCTGTGGAATGGGCCTGTGGGTGTGTTCGAGTTTGACCAGTTTGGCCAAGGTACTAAAACGCTGGCATTAGCCATTGCGCAAAGCCCGGCATTTTCCATTGCCGGTGGTGGCGACACCTTGGCTGCAATCGATAAATACGCGGTTGCCGATCAAATCTCCTACATCTCAACGGGCGGCGGTGCCTTCCTTGAGTTTGTTGAGGGTAAAGTATTACCAGCAGTAGAAATGCTCGAACAGCGCGCCAAAGGCTGAGCTTAGCTCTAGGGTGCATGGATGTTGGCTGCGCAGCGGCGCAGCCGAAATGGATAAGGAGTGGGTTGCGATGCGAAATCTTATGCTGATGTTGGCGTCAGCCATTGTGCTGGCAGGTTGCATGAATGAAGCGCGCCATGAGCGTGCGTGCAAAATATTCAGTCCCGCTACCATTGAAACACCGGCTGGCAATCAGGATATGCGTCTCGACAAACAAAGCACCGGCGATCCGACAGGCACGCCTGAAGAAGAAACCAACTGCTAGTAGTTTGATCCGCTCGGTTGGCTGTAACAGAAGGCGTGTGACATTGAAGTCTTTAGGTACTCTAGTTGTATTGGCGCTAAGCGTCGCAGGCTGCAGCTCAGCTGCAGTTGACCCTGATCAGGGTTGTGAACGGGTATTTTTGCAGCCTGGGCAGCCGGCGGTGACCTACCAGCGTTATGGGCCAGACGGTGTTACCCGGCATGTATTACAGCATGAAGTGCCAGCGGCAGGGCCAGAGTTAATGAATGATTGCTAATGGGGCAATGCGATGAAGGTTAAAGCGCTCTGCGCTGCGGTTGTATTGTCAGCGCTGGTCAGTGGGTGTGCGACCGAGCAGCCGACAGACACTTGGACTCGCTGGGTGTGTGACAGTCAGGCTGAAGTGCTTTGGCGCTTTGCCGATTCGTCTCAGGAGGCAGTCGATGTACGTGTGGGCGGTAGTGATATTGTTCACCGTCTAAAGCGCGAGCCTGCGGGTTCTGGCGCGATGTATAGCGATGCAATGTTGACCTTTCATACCAAAGGCAACGAAGGTTTGATTTACCGTACAGCCACTGATGATTTGATTGGTCGTGGCTGTAAAGCACCTTAAGCACTATTAAAGTAAGCCTGCCCGTGTAGCAGGCTTTAATGATTAATGAGCCCAATCGGGAGACAGGAAAATATGGCACTTATCAGCATGCGCCAGATGCTCGACCACGCAGCCGAGTTTGGTTACGGCGTTCCAGCATTCAACGTTAACAACCTTGAGCAGATGCGCGCCATCATGGAAGCTGCTGACAAGACCGATTCACCGGTCATCGTTCAGGCTTCAGCAGGTGCACGCAAATACGCGGGTGCACCGTTCTTGCGTCACCTGATTCTCGCGGCAATCGAAGAGTTCCCGCATATTCCTGTGTGCATGCACCAGGATCACGGCACCAGCCCTGGCGTCTGCCAGCGTTCGATTCAACTGGGCTTCAGCTCGGTGATGATGGACGGTTCGCTGAAAGAAGATGGCAAAACGCCGGCTGACTACGACTATAACGTCCGTGTTACCCAAGAAACCGTCGCCATGGCTCACGCCTGCGGTGTTTCGGTTGAAGGCGAGCTGGGTTGCCTGGGCAGCCTGGAAACGGGTCAAGCCGGTGAAGAAGACGGCATTGGCGCTGAAGGCATTCTTGATCACAGCCAAATGCTGACTGATCCAGAAGAAGCCGCTGATTTCGTTAAGCGCACCCAAGTTGATGCCTTGGCCATCGCTATCGGTACCAGCCATGGTGCTTACAAGTTCACCAAGCCACCGACTGGCGACATTCTGGCGATTGACCGGATCAAGGCAATCCACCAGCGCATTCCCAACACCCACTTGGTTATGCATGGTTCCTCGTCGGTTCCGCAAGAGTGGTTGGCGATCATCAACCAGTATGGTGGTGACATCAAAGAAACCTACGGCGTGCCGGTTGAAGAAATCGTTGAAGGCATCAAGCACGGCGTGCGTAAGGTCAACATTGATACCGACCTGCGTCTGGCATCGACCGGTGCAATGCGCCGCATGATGGCTGAGCAGCCAAGCGAGTTTGATCCGCGTAAATTCTTCGGCAAAACCGTAGAAGCCATGCGCGATATCTGCATTGCTCGCTACGAAGCGTTCGGCACTGCGGGTAATGCATCGAAGATCAAGCCTATTTCGCTTGAAGCAATGTTTCAGCGTTATGCAAAGGGTGAGCTGGCCGCTAAGGTCAACTAAACCCTCTGAATCATCAAAGAAGCCCGCTACTGCGGGCTTTTTTGTGCCTGATGCTTAAAAAAACCGGTCCTCAGGGTGGCTGTTTAACTGTGTATTTTATGGCCGCCAAGGCGGTTACGAAAAACCATGTAAAACTCCTAACAACCCTCTTGCGCGGGTCTGGCTCATACTTGCCGGACTATTCGCTCAGGATGTCCTCATTTATGCCCAACAACTCGCGAGTCTTGCTGCAGTTTGTCCTCGCTGTGTTGGTGACGACGCTGGTTGGAAGCATTCTCCAAACGCAGTACAACCTCGCGCAGCTGCAAGCGCTGGGTGCACCGATGCCAATCGATGTGCGTATGGAGACGACTTGCTTGGATGTCCTAGGCTTCAGCCCGGTATTTGCCATTTTAGTGGTGTTGGGGTTTGCCTGCGCATTACCAGCCGCCGCGTGGCTAAGTGACAAAGTGCCGAGCGCCCGATGGATGCTGTTTGCCCTCGCCGGTGCATTGGCGATTCTGCTCGCTCTGACCCTGGCTAATGCTGCACTGCCTATGCCGACATTTATCGGCGCTAATCGCACCTTTATTGGCACATTAGGGTTGATGGCGAGTGGCAGCGTCGGCGCATTGTTTTTTGCCATCCGCTGCCGAGCTGCAAAGTAGTTTTGCGCCGACTAGAAGGGATTACCATGATCAATAAAGCGCGTAGCCAAATCGCCAAGCCGTTTTATGGCGTTGCAGTCCTGCTCGCCAGCTTTTGGCTGAGTCCTGCGTCCGCTACCACTGACTACCGTATCGAAACCTTTACCGAGGGTCTTGAGCACCCATGGTCAATGGCATTTTTACCTGATGGGCGAGCACTGGTCACTGAGCGTCCGGGACGCTTGCGGATCATTGCGGCTGATGGGACGTTGCAAGAACAAGCGGTGGGTGGCTTGCCCGAGATATTTTCCACCTCTCAGGCTGGCTTGCTGGAAGTCGCGTTGGACCCTGAATTCAGTGACAACCAGCGAATCTTCTTGAGTTATGCCTATGGCGATCGCAGCGCCAACAACACGCGCCTTGCCAGTGCACGGTTGGTTAATGGGCAGTTGCAGGATGTCAAAACCATATTTACCGCGCTGCCAGCCAAAGCAGGCAGTGCTCACTATGGTGGGCGAATCGCTTTTTTGCCGGATAACAGCCTGGTGTTGACCCTTGGCGATGGTTTTGACTACCGCGAAGAGGCACAGAACCTAAATAACCATCTGGGTAAAATTATCCGTATTAACCGCGACGGCAGTGTGCCGGCGGATAACCCCTTTGTTGATAATAAAGATGCGGCCCCGGAGATATACAGCTACGGCCATCGCAATGTGCAAGGCATTATCTATGTGCCGAAACTCAAGCGCCTTTACAGTCACGAGCATGGCCCCAGAGGCGGCGATGAGCTGAACATGATCAAGCCTGGGGTCAATTACGGCTGGCCGCTGATCACTTTCGGGGTTGATTACAACGGCGCGCAAATTTCGCCTTACACTGAGCTTCCTGGGCTGGAGCAGCCACTGTTGCACTGGACGCCGTCGGTCGCACCCTCTGGGTTGATGGTCTATAACGGCTCGCGCTTCAAGTATTGGCAGGGCGATTTCTTTGCGTCGACCCTGGCTGAAAAAAGCGTCAGGCGTATCCGCATGAAGGACGGCATGCTGGCAGGACAGGAAGTGCTGTTCGAAGAGCTCGATGAGCGCATTCGTGCTGTCTATTGCGGCCCGGATGGTTACATCTACCTGCTTACCGACAGCGCAGAAGGGCGAGTGTTAAAGGTCATACCGACTGAGTGAGGCATTGCGGCATAATAGCCGCTTCCCGCGCTGAAAACTTTACCCATGACGCCGCTTAAATACCTGCAAGCTTATCCCGTCGCGCTTCAAGATCAGGTGCGTCAATTGATCGATCAAGGTCGCCTTGGGGATTACCTGGCCCAGCGTTACAGCGGCAAACACAATGTGCAGAATGATAAAGCGCTGTATGCCTACACGGTCGGGCTGAAACAGGAGCACCTGCGCAACGCACCGAGCATCGACAAGGTGCTATTTGATAATCGCCTCGACCTGACGCACCGTGCGCTGGGTTTACATACGGCTATTTCACGGGTGCAGGGGGGCAAACTCAAAGCCAAAAAAGAGATTCGCGTGGCCGCGCTGTTTAAAGAGGCTGCCCCGGAGTTTTTGCACATGATCGTGGTGCACGAGCTTGCACACTTGAAAGAGTCTGAGCACAACAAAGCCTTCTACAAACTCTGTGAGTACATGCTGCCGGACTACCAGCAAATTGAGTTCGACTTGCGGGTTTACCTGACCTGGCAAGAGCTCAATCGCCCGCCGCAAAGCTAGTCTTGGTCGGGTGTGGCAACGCGAAGCTTGCCCACACAGAGTTCAAACAATACAAGTTTTAAGCCAGTAGCCCGCTTGGCGCTGACGCTGCGCTGTATGAAAAAAGCGTCATACAGCCTAGGCGTCGACGTTGCCTATCAGTGCGGCAACGGCCGGTTTACGGGTTATCGACCACCACATAAACCACGGTGTTGTTGTTCCACTGTGGCTGGTAGTACTGGTTATTGCAGTAGTAGTACTCGTTACCGTAGCGATACACCTGTTGGCAGTTGGGCGGTAGGGTATTGATCATCGAGCCGATGGCCAGAACCGTGCCGGTGACAATGGCTGCAGTGGCAACTGGGTGGCGGTGGTCGACATCGACGTCAATATCCCAATCGCCCCGGCCATTATGGTCAACGTCGATGTCCACATCGTCATTCCAGCCCCAACCGTGATGGTCGACATCAATATCAACATCGCGATTTTGATTGTAGTGGTCTCGGTTGACGTTGATGTTGTTATTAATATTGACGTTGTTATTGTTGTTCACCCGATTATTGTTGGCCTTGGGTTTGATGTCTCGGCTTGGGCTGCGCTGCACATTATTATTGACGGGGCGACTCACGTTACGAGATGGCTGAACCCGAGGTTGGCTCGCCGCTCGGGCATGACTTACCGAACTGTGTGCTCTGACCCCACCCCCGCCGCCGTGGCCAGCCAGGCGAGCGGCATCCGCCAAAGGCGCGGCCAGAATGAGCAGTGACAGGGTCGCGCCGCCAAGGCACTTGACTGTGATCATGGCTGTGGCTCCTTCTTCGGTGCTGCACGATCAGTGGTGAAAGGGATGCGGGTGGCATCCTTGTCGGCAACGAAGGTGAAGTGATCGGCGGCAAATGTGGTGTCTGTCTTCCACTTCATGGTTGCCTGATATTGCGGATCACCCAAGGTGTAGCGTGTGGTGATCACCAGCTTGCAGGGTAAGGCCTGCTGGCCTTGGCTGACCCAAAGTTGCCAGTCGACGGACGCCTCGCGAAATGCCAAGTGATCGCAGGTTTGCCCGTCAATCTGCTCACTGCCGACAAGCAAGCCGCGCTTAACCCCATCAAGAAGCTGGTCTTGCAGGCTTTGGCTGAGAAAGTCGGTCAGGGGGATTTCGACATCATGCTCAATAAGCCCGCTCACCACTTGGCTCAACGTCGAGGGAGCGGGGGTCTGCGCGTAATAGCCCTCTGCGGGGCTGGATAAGGTCAGGGTTTTGCCGTCGTAGACAATGAGTCGCGGTGATTCACCGTCAATCTGCGCGCGCAAGTGCATGGGCGGTTGCACATCAAGGGTGGCCTGGGCGTTGTGTTGGAGCTTGTAGCCGTAGTCGAGGACTTCATCCTGGCTTGACTGCACATTGACGGAGTACTGCTTGAGCGCGCGCAAGCTATCACGCATGCGCTCATAAACCGCGCGGGCTTCAGCTGTTACAGCCGGTTCGGTGGGGGCTTGGCTTTCGGCTGCCAGCGCCAGCGGGCCAAACATCGCCAAGCACAAGGCCAAGCACAGTCGCGTTCGACGTGGGACGTTCATACAGGCTCCAGCGATCAAAGTGGATAGCTGTATGAGCGTAGCCCAGCATTGCTTTAGCTGTTGTTGGTCGTGGTGGTAATTTGCAGGGCTAGCCGCGAAGCATCAAGTTCAGTTGATCAACGACTTCGGCCCAGTCGGCGTCTTCACGTATCTCTTCACGTAGAAAGGCCGCTTGGGCTTTGTTCCAAAAACTCGCCTCGGCCAGCACGCAGTCTTCTGGTAGGGGGGAGTGGGTGCTGATAAAAGCGTCAATGCTCGCCGGGTCATTGTCCAAACCCAGTTGGGCAAACAGTGATGGAAGATCGTGAACAGGCTGTTCCATGATGTTCTCCGGTAATAAATAGGGGCGCTGCACTGAGACAAATGCGGCAGTTCACATAAGGCTGCCTAAAAGGTGGAATAGTTATTCGACCCACATAATCTCGAAGTGTTGCGTGCTATTGGCAATTTTCAAGCTGACGTCGTCCCCGACCGTTTTGCCAAACATGGCTTTACCGAGCGGTGCATCTTGGCTTATGACCTGAATGGCCTGCCCATCATGCAGCAGTTTCATGCTTGCGCCGTTAGGGCCTAGCAGCAGTAGCTGTTCATGACCTTGTTCATCCGCCAGACAAATAAGTGCGCCGAGTGCGATAGCGGATTCTTCAGCAAAAGGGCGAAGCTGCAATTGCCGCCAGTTCGCAATAGTTTGGCGGATGTCTGCAACCCTGCGTGCTTGGCCCGTGGCCAAATAGGCCGCTTCAAGGCCCAGCGTATCGTATTTATTTTCGGCAATATTCTCTTCATGGGTCGCGGTTTCATGGGCCACTTGTGCTGCATGCACCGCCGTCTGCAAATCTGCCTCAAGGCGCGCTAGCACCTGGTGTTGCAGCAATGATTTATCCATAAGGTTTGGCTACTAAATAAAGGGCTTGGAACAGTCGCTCAGGGTAACGGAAATACGGCATCTTGAACCAAGGTCTAGTGCTGGGGCTGTTCCTCCAGCCCCAGGCTTATGTCATCGTGACTCACCGCATAAAAGACTGCGCTGGAGATGCCCAGCCGGAGGATGTTTGATGGATCTGTTACGTGCAATAGGTTTTTGTTTTTTAGGTGTAGTGGTGCCGTTGGGCGCACTGCTGGCGAGCAACCCTTCAGCAATCGCGCAGTGGTTGTCTGAATTGTTCGGCACAGATGTTACCCGCGCTGCACTGGGTATTGGCTTTTTAGCCTTGGCAGCCATTTGCTTAAAAATCGATCTGACCATTCGCCGTCGTGCGCAGGCGTCCAAAGCAAGGCTCGCCTAGCTTTTGTGAGTGGCGCTATACGCAGATAACGGCCGTGCAGGCTTAGCTTGGGGTTTTAACGCCTTTGAGCAGGTGCGCTGACGCGGTGCGAATTGGCCCCAGTTGTCGGCAAATGAGTGCGAGCTGGGTTTGGACCAACCGCTGCTGGTCGTCCAACTCCTCGGGGATCTGTTCGAGCTCAAGGGCAAGTTGCTCTTCGGCGTCGCTATGGATCGCTACCCCGGTTTTCTCAATCAACCCTTTGGCAATTTCATCGAGACTGGCCGCCAGTTGCTCGGCACTGGTGAGTAGGTAGTGTTGGTTTTCATTGAGCTGAATTTCGCCGCGGTGTGCGCCTAAACCCGAGAGATAGCTGAGCAGGGTGTGCGACAGCACCAAAAAGCGAAAGCCCATATCAGACTCTTTGCGAAAGTGCCCCGGCTCCATCAGCATGTTAGCCAGAGTGGTCGACAGCACCGCATCGGCATTGTGCGCGTTGCGTCGCGCCAGCCGGTAACTCAGGTCATCACGCTTGCCTTGGGCATACTGCTGGATAATCTGGCGTAGATAAGTGCTGTTGCAACTCAGCGTGGTTGCGACCATGCGGTTGAGGCTGCGGCCTTGCCAATCCGGCAGAATCAAAAATACCGCCAAACCGGCGATTAGACTGCCGAGCAAGGTGTCCACCAAGCGCGGAATAAACAGCCCATAGCTGTTGCCCACCTGATTGAAACAAAACAGCACCAGCAGGGTGATAGCAGCGGTTGCCAAGGTATAACGGCTGGTCCGGGTGGCGAAGAAGGCAACACCGGCTGCCACGGCAAACAGCGATTGGATCAGGGGACTTGGGAACAGATCAAACAGTGCCCAGCCAATCAACAAACCGAGCACCGTGCCGCCAATCCGTTGCACCAGCTTGCGCCGCGTGGCCCCATAGTTGGGTTGGCAGACAAACACCGTGGTCAGCAAGATCCAGTAGCCTTGAGCAGGGTGAATCCAGTTGAGCACGCCATAGCCCACCGTCAGCGCAATCGCCAGGCGTAAGGCGTGACGAAAGAGGAAAGAGTTAAGCGTGAGCTGAGCGCGAAAGCGGTTGAGCACTTCTTTGAATGACTGCGGTTCACGGTCAAGCAAACTGCTGTCTTGCTCGTCAGCCAGTGCATCTGGGTTGCTGGCATTACTGAACAAATTGTCCAGGGTGCCGAGATTATTGGCCAGTGCATTGAGCGAACGTAGTAAATGACGCCGTGCTGGATTGGCTTGTTGTTGCAGGTACTCAAGCGAATCATGCAAATCGCTCAGGGCTTGGCTGCACAGCTCGCGAAACAGAAATGGCTGGCGCAGCTCGACCGCTTCAGCCAGCCGCTCGCAGGCCTCGCCGTGCAGGCGCAACAGGCGTTGGCAGCGAAACATCACATCGCTGTGAAAGAAGGCCTCGGCCAGCTCGTTGTAGGGATAGTGCGAGGAGCTGGCGCGTTCATGAATGTCTTGGGCGAGAAAGTAGAGTTTTAAGTAGCGGCTGACTTTGCGTCCTGGGCGGCCATTACCCACTCTGTGCAAGATTATTTCTTTGGTGGCATTGAGTGCGGCGACGACTTGACCGTTTTGTTTGGCCAGCGCCAACCTTCGCGCCTCTACATCAAGCTGACGCAATGGCTCGAATAACGCTGACTTAAGCTTCAGGTAGCGGCTCAGCTCACGAAATAACCTGGCCAAGCTCACTTGCACCGGTTGATTGGAAAATATCGCGTGCCAAATCACCGAGAGCAAACCGTACCAGGCGGCACCGGCAACCAAGAGTAAAGGCTGCAGGATAGAACCGCTGGCACCACCGCGTTGCTCCACGCCGATCATGCTGTAAACCGCCAGAATCAAGGTGGCGGAGCCGAGGGTTGCATAGCGTTCACCCAAGGCACCGAGCATGGTCAGCGAGAAGGCGGAGGCGGCCAGTGCTGCAGCGAATAACCAGGGGTAGGGGAAGACCCACTCAACCGTAAGCGCGGCTGCGCTGAAGCAACACAGGGTGACCAGCAGTGCGGTCAGTCGGCCTTGCCAGCTGTCATCGGTCTCAGCCAAGGCGCTGGCGATAACCCCAAGAAACAGTGGGATGAGTGCATGCATTTGGTCTTGCGACCAGCACAGGATGAGGATCCCGCTCAGTGCGATAAAAACGCGCAGGCTGTAGCTAAATTTGTCCAATGCCCAAAGGCGGCGCAAAGATTGGCGTACTGAAGGGCGAGTCATCGGCTGGCCTTGCTGCATAAGTGGTTGCAGATTAACGGATCACTAATGACGAGTGCTATGGGCTAAGCGATACAAGTATCGCATTCTGGGTGCTCCATGGCGCAATCAACAGGCTGAAACGAGCTGGACTTGAAATTTAGAACCGATCGGTTCTAAATACGCAAATGAATCGTGGACGCCCTAAATCTTTTTGCCCCGAGCAAGCCCTTGAACGTGCCATGCAAGTGTTTTGGCAGCGCGGCTATGAAGCCACATCGCTGCAGGACTTGCTCAGTGCAACCGGCTTGTCGAAAAGTAGCTTTTATCAAACCTACCCCAGCAAGCAGGCATGGTTTGAAGCTGCATTCGCCTATTACTGCCACAACCGCCAGGCGCTGCTGCTTGAGTTGCTTGAGCAGTCGGCCTCGCCGCTTGAGTACATTCGCGCTCGCCTGATCGGCGTGCTTGATGACGATGGTCTGGATGGCATCCCCCGCGGTTGCATGCTGGTTAATGTGGCCAATGAGTTTTCACTGAATCAGCCCACTGTTGTTCACCAGGTGAAAAGGGCCACTGAAGGCTTTTCACAGGTGTTAACCATTGCGCTTAAGCGGGCTCAGGCTCAGGGCGATTTGAGTGCCCAGGCCGACACCGAAGCCTTGGGGTTTTTCCTGCAATGTGTCATCAGTGGTTTGCGTACGCAGGTGAAGTCAGGCCTGTCGGCCCAGCAAATTGAATCAACCGTCGATAACGTCATGGGCACATTGCGCTAATTTTTTTGCAAAAATATGGACTGAGTGGTCCTTAAATAAGGAGCTGGGCATGTTGGAATTATTCGAGCTACGAGGTGCTGATTCAGAGGTTTTATTCTCGCCATATTGTTGGCGAGTACGCCTGGCATTGGCGCATAAAGGTCTGCCATTTAGCGGTAGCGCGCTGCGTTTTATCGACAAAGAGCCGCTGGCGTGCTCGGGTCAAAAACTTGTGCCGGTCATCCGTGATGGTGAAAAAGTGGTGAACGACAGTGTGGCCATCTTTGAGTATCTGGACGCCACTTACCCTGAGAAAACCCTATTGGGTGACAGCCTGGCTGCTAACCGCGCGCGCTTGTTGGAGAAGCTCATTTTCACGGCCGTGCGCATGCCGCTGTTGAAGATCTTGGTGCCACGGGTATTCGCGGCAATTGATGAGGCAGATAAAGACTACTTTCGCAGCAGCCGTGAACAAGCCCTTGGCATGACCTTGGAAGCCTTTGCCGACAGGCAGGCCGGTATTGATGCGTTTGTTCCGGCAGTTGCCCCCCTTGAGGCTTGGCTTGAAAAGCAGCCATATCTGGATGGTGACCAGCCAGCAGGTACTGACTACTTAACCGCGGGTTTGTTCTTTTGGGCCTGGTGCCTAGGTGAGCAGCCATGGCCAGCGGGCTCTGCTGTTGATGCCTGGTTTCAGCGCATTCTGAAGCAGTATGAAGCCCAGTTCGGCCCCGTAAAACGCGCCGTTTAGACTGATAGGAGTTAACCCATGATCGACCTGTACTACTGGACCACACCTAATGGTCACAAAGTCAGTATCTTCCTTGAAGAGACGGGTCTGAAGTATCAGGTCCGACCGGTGCATATTGGCAAAGGCGAGCAGTTTGCGCCTGATTTTTTAAAAATTGCGCCCAATAATCGTATCCCGGCCATTGTCGATCATGATCCTGCCGATGCGGGTGAGCCGCTGGCATTGTTTGAGTCGGGTGCGATCCTTGAATACCTTGGAGATAAGACGGGCCAGTTTTTGCCGCGCACACTGCGTGAACGTACCGAGGTCTTGCAGTGGTTGCACTGGCAGATGGGCGGCCTCGGCCCAATGGCCGGGCAGAACCACCATTTCAATCGCTATGCGCCTGAGCCGATCCCCTATGCCATCGAGCGCTATGTAAAAGAGACAGCGCGGCTCTATGGTGTGCTTGATCGCCAGCTTGAGGGGCGTGATTACGTTGCCGCCGAATACTCCATTGCCGATATGGCCATCTACCCCTGGGCGAAAGCCTGGGAAGGGCAAAAGCAAGAGATTGCTGACTTTCCTAATATGGCCGCTTGGCTTGAGCGTATGGCCGGGCGGCCGGCTGTACAGCGTGCTTATGCCTTGGTTGAAGAGGTCAACCCTGATCCGGATGCGCTGCTCTCGGCGCAGGCGCGCAAGTTGTTGTTCGGTCAGGACAGCGCGGTGGAGTCGCGCAGCTTGCCAGAGGGCTCTGACAAAGCTGATTAGTGTGGAATTAACCCAGCTTTCAGGCGTTTTAACTGAAATCAGCGGCTAATTCAGATGGTTGGGTGCGTCAGGTTTTCTAAACTAAATAGGACACCCTACTGACTCACCCGACCTGCTGGAGGTGGCTATGCGCATTGGCGTACCCAAAGAAATCAAAAACCATGAATACCGTGTTGGCCTTACACCCCATTCGGTTGCCGAATTAACCGGCTTGGGCCATGAACTCTTGGTGGAAACCCAAGCTGGCGCTGCGATTGGATTTAGCGATGAGGATTATGTCGCCGCGGGTGCGCAGATACTGGCCAGTGTTGATCAACTGTTTGCTGATTCGCAGATGATCGTAAAGGTTAAGGAGCCACTGGCAGTTGAGCGTGCTCGGCTTCGGCCCGAACACACCTTATTTACCTATCTGCATCTTGCCCCGGACCGCCCGCAAACTGACGATCTGATGGCCAGTGGGGCCACTTGTATTGCCTACGAGACCGTAACCGATAGCTTGGGTCGTCTGCCGTTGCTGGCGCCCATGTCTGAAGTTGCCGGGCGCATGTCGATACAGGCCGGCGCAAACTGCCTTGAGAAAGCCAGGGGTGGGCGTGGTGTCTTGCTTGGTGGCGTACCGGGCGTTGCGCCAGGCAAAGTTGTAATCCTCGGCGGTGGCGTGGTCGGCAGTCATGCCTTGGCGATGGCGGTGGGTCTTGGTGCAGATGTCACGGTGCTGGATAAAAGCGTCGATGCCTTGCGCCGGCTTGACTCGCAATACGGTAACCGCATCACCACCTTGTATTCGACAGGTTCCACTTTGCGCGAGCAAATACTGGCAGCTGATTTGGTGATTGGTGGGGTGCTGATTCCTGGTGCCGCAGCGCCTAAGCTGATCACTGCTGAAATGGTCAGGCAGATGCAGCCAGGCGCTGTGCTGGTGGATGTCGCCATTGACCAAGGCGGTTGCGCGCAGACCTCGAAAGCCACAACCCACGCAGACCCGACCTATGTTGTTGATGATGTGGTGCACTACTGCGTCGCTAATATGCCCGGCGCTGTTGCCCGTACTTCGACACTGGCACTGAACAATGCGACCCTGCCATTCGTGATCGAGCTTGCGCAAAAAGGCGCACGTCGTGCCCTCGAAGAAAACCCCCATCTGTGCAACGGCCTGAATGTCGCCAAAGGCATGATCACCTGCGCCAGTGTGGCCGAGGCGCTTGGCCTGGAGCATCACTCAGCCGCCAGCGTGCTTGAGCACCTTTGATTCTGGTGTTCTTGGGCTTGGCCGTTACAGCGGCCAAGCCCAAAGCAGCATCGGTACACTGACCAGCACCACGACAATTTCCAGCGGCAAGCCGAGACGCCAGTAATCACCGAAGCGAAAGCCGCCGGGGCTGAGAATCAAGGTGTTGTTCTGGTGACCAATGGGTGTGAGGAATGAGCAGGATGCGCCAATGGCTACCGCCATCAGTAACGCGTCTGAGTTAACGCCAAGCTGATTCGCCAAACTCAGTGCAATTGGGCACATCACCGCGGCGGTGGCTGCGTTGTTCATAAAGTCTGACAACGTCATGGTGACGATTAGCAGCACAGTTAACACCACAATGGGCTGCCCTTGGGCGATGTGTTCCATTAACAGGCGGGCCAGTAAGTCAGCAGCACCCGTCGAAGACATCGCTCCAGCCACCGGAATCAAGGCACCGAGTAGCACAATCACCGGCCAGTCGATTGACTCGTAGAATGAGCGCAACGGCACAACGCGCATCACCATATACACCAGCACACCACAGGCAAAGGCCACTGCAGCGGATAATATGCCGAAGGCGGACAGGGCTATTGCGCAGATCATTACGCCAATGGCTAATCCGGCCTGGCCTGGGTTGGGAATGCTGATGGCGCGATCGGCCAAAGGTACGCAGCCATAGTCTGCGGCAAATTCGGCAATGTCTTCTGGCAAGCCTTGCATGAGCAGCACATCAGCGCTCTGGATTTGAGTTGAGCGAAGACGTTTTATCGAGCGATGGCTTTGTCTGGAGATTGCCAACAGGTTAATTGAGTAACGACTGCGCAGCCTTGTGCCGCTGGCTGTATGACCGATCAGTTGCGCATCCGGCCTGACCAGCAACTCTTGAAGGACACTGGCTTCGCCATTGTCCTTTTTCTCAGGCTCTGCATTCTCTGCTTCGTTTTTGTCTTTTTCGGTGCTGGGTTCGCGCTCGTTTTTGGGGTCTGCTTCTTTGTTCTTTTTGGCCGTATCGCTGGCCTCCAGAGTCAACCCAAGGTTGCTCAACACGCTGCCCAGTGCCTCGGGCTCGGCCTCAATGACCAAGACATCATCTATCTCAAGCACCCGTCGTGGGTTAGGGGCTGACAGGCGCATTTTGTTGCGCACCATTGCCACCACCTGCGCGTCGACTTCCTCCAGTGATTGCTCAACTTCACGAATGGTTTGACCAATGGCTTTGCCGCCCTTGAGGACACGGGCTTCTGTGAGGTAAGTGCCGGTTTCAAAGCTGGCTGCGTTGCCGACCTGACGCTTTGGTACCAGCCGCCAGCCAATCAGCACAATAAAGGCTATGCCGCTTATCGCAACGGCAACGCCGACCGGACTAAAGTCAAACATGGCAAATGGGCCTGCATCGGTTTTCGCGCGGAAGCTGGAAACGATCAGGTTAGGCGGTGTACCAATTAGAGTGGTCATGCCGCCAAGGATGGTGCCAAAGGCCAGTGGCATCAGCACCCTGCCTGGAGGAATGGATTGTTTATTGGAAACCTGTAAGGCGATCGGCATCAGCAAGGCGAGCGCGCCAACGTTGTTCATAAAGGCAGAAAGCATCGCGCCTAAGCATGTGAGTGCTGCCATCGTTGTAATCGGCCCGGCTTTACTGGGGATTACCCGCTGCGCCAAGGCATCAACCGCACCGGTGATTTGCAGGCCGTAGCTCAGCACCAGTACGCAGGCAACAGTGATTACCGCGGGGTGGCCGAAACCGGCAAAGGCGTCTTTGTCCGGCACCAAACCGCAGATAACACAGGCTAACAACGCACCCAGAGAGACAATGTCGTGCCGCCAGCGACCCCAGATAAATAAGCCCATGGTTAGGGCGAGAATGGCGAAGATCAGTCCTTGGTCTTGGGTCATGTAGCGATCAATCCTGTGCAGGTCGGACAGCAGTCAGCGAGACACTCTTGCTACAAATACGCTATGGCGCTTCTTCAACAGGTAACAAACGACGGGAGTACCAAGCCTTGAGTCGCAATTGAGCGCAGTATCAACGGCTCCGTATTACCTGGCGCAATGGCTTTTAAGATGTTCTTCCGTCTACTACAGCAGATTGCGCAACATGACCGCAGTTCCGCGGCGCATCACTTATTTGAAACGAAATTGCTTAAGGAGCCTCGTCAGACGTATTGCGCGGCTGCGTAGCCAGAGGCCCAAGCCCACTGAAAGTTAAAGCCGCCCAGATGGCCGGTGACGTCCAATACTTCGCCGATGAAATACAGATTAGGCGACTTCAGTGATTCAAGCGTCTTCGATGAAACCTCGCGCGTGTCGACGCCACCCAAGGTAACCTCCGCCGTGCGGTAACCTTCAGTGCCAGCGGGCACAAGCTGCCAGTCGGACAGCGCCGCCGCAATGTGCTTAAGCTCGCCAGGGGTGTATTGCTTCATTGGTTTAGAGGCAAACCAGCCATCGGCAAGCAAACCGGCCATTTTTTTAGTGAACAGCTCAGCCAGTAAGGTTTTTAATTCGCTATTGGGGCGCTCGCGTTGTTGGGTGGCGAGCCATTCAGGCAGGTCGATATGCGGTAATAAGTCGATGCTGATGCTGTCGCCGGGTTGCCAGTATGAGGATATCTGTAAAATCGCCGGGCCACTCAGGCCACGATGGGTAAACAGGATATTCTCCTTAAAGCTGGTGCCATTGCAGCTCACTACACAGTCTTCAACCGAGGTGCCGGACAGCTCGGTGCACAGCGTTTTCAGCTGTGGATCGGTGATGGTGAATGGCACCAACCCGGCTCGGGTTGGCAGTAGCTCATGGCCAAATTGTTTGGCAACCTGATAGCCAAAGCCGCTGGCACCCAAGGTGGGAATGGAAAGCCCACCAGTGGCAATGACCAAGGACTCGCATTGCACGGGACCGAGCGAGGTTTGCAGGCTATAGCCATTTGCCTGCTTGCTGATGGTTTGGACTGATGTGTCGAGGCGCAGATCGACGCTGACGGCTTCGCATTCAGCCAAGAGCATCTGCAGAATGTCGCTGGATTTGTTGTCGCAAAACAGCTGGCCGAGTTTCTTCTCGTGATAAGGCACGCCATGCTTGGCAACCAAGCCGATAAAGTCCCATTGGCTGTAGCGCGCCAAGGCAGATTTACAGAAGTGCGGATTGCCGGAAAGAAAGTTGCTCGGCTCGCAATACATATTGGTGAAGTTGCAGCGCCCGCCGCCTGACATGAGGATTTTCTTGCCGGCTTTGTTGGCGTGGTCCAGTAGCAATACGCTGCGCCCCCGGCCAGCAGCAGTCAGGGCGCACATTAGACCGGCAGCACCGGCACCGATGATGACAACATTTGCAGCGAGCACAGCAGCTTCCTCAACCTAAACTTCGCGCCAAGCAGTGGCGCACAATTCGCGCATATTACCCGAAGGCGCTATGCGCGTATCGCGAGGTTGAGATCGACTACTGTGCTTTAAGTGCGATTGACTCGTGTGCCACTGCCTGCAACACAGCTTGCAGCTTGGCAACTACGGGGCACTGGCTGGCGTCATGGCGTTTGGCGAGATAGGCCTGGTCGTTGTAACCGAGCCACACCTGACCTGCCTGATCTTGCCAGACCAGTATTTTAAGCGGCAGATCAATGCCTGACGTCTGCGCGCAGAGCATCAGTGGCGTGCCGCCTTTGGGGTTACCAAAAATCAACAACAGGGTTGGCCGCAGGGTTGTGCCTATCTTGGCGGCCCCGGCGCTGTGGTCAATTTTGGCAAAGACAGTCAGCTCGCGTGCGCTAACAGCCTGCTCAACGCGCTGCATCGTTTCGCTGGGGTTGTAAGGGCTTTTGAGGCTGATTAGGCCCTCGGCTGCAACGCTTATGGAGCTAAGCGTCAGCAGGACTAAAGCGGTCATAAGTTTAAACGGGTGCATTGGCTGCTCCTTCCTGATCGGATGGGTATAGAGTGAGCAGCCTAGGCTTTGTTTCAAGCTTGCAAGTAAGGCAGGTTGGGCCTGAGATTAAGAACCAACTGGCTCAGAGTGCGCGAACGCGCAGCGAGCGGCCTTTGATTTTGCCATCGTTGAGGCGCTTAAGTGCCTGCTTGGCCAGGCTGCGTTCGACGGCTACATAGGCCTGGAAGTCGAAAATCGCGATCTTGCCGACCTGAGTGCCGGGAATACCTGCATCCCCTGTCAGCGCGCCGAGAATATCACCGGGGCGCAGCTTATCTTTACGGCCCGCCCCAATGCACAGGGTTATCATCGGCGGCTGCAGCGGTTCTCCACCCAGTGCTTTCAGGCTGCTCAGCGGTTGCCAGTTCAGTGCGCCTTGCTGGAGTTTTTCAATAGCCTGGGCGCGGTGTGCTTCAGGCGGTGCAACCAGGCTTACGGCAACGCCTTTGGCTCCGGCGCGACCTGTACGGCCGACGCGGTGGATATGGGTTTCAGAATCGCGGGCCAGTTCGACATTGATCACCATGTCGAGGGCGTCAATGTCCAAGCCACGGGCTGCCACGTCGGTGGCCACCAGAACGCTCAAGCTACGGTTGGCAAACATCGCCAGCACTTGGTCGCGGTCACGTTGCTCCAGATCGCCATTCAGGGCACCTGCGGAGATGCCAGCGGCGGTCAAGTGATCGACCACTTCTTGGCATTGCTGCTTGGTGAAGCAAAAGGCAACGGCAGATTCAGGGCGGGCACTGGCCAGCACCTTAACCACTGCGTCCATGCGCTCTTCGGGGGAGATCTCATAGAAGCGCTGCTCAATTTGCGTGTCATCGTGCAGGGCTTCAGCTTTGACCCGTTGAGGGTCGCGCATGAATGCCGCAGACAATTGTTTGATCGCGCTCGGGTAAGTGGCCGAGAACAGCAGCGTTTGGCGGCGATCAGGGGTGTGGCCGATGATTTCGGCGATGCTGTCGTAGAAGCCCATGTCGAGCATACGGTCGGCTTCATCGAGAATCAGGGTATTGAGGCCGTCGAGCTTCAATGTCCCTTTGGCCAAGTGCTGTTGAATGCGCCCCGGAGTGCCGACGATGATCTGCGCGCCGTGCTCCAGCGAGCCAATTTGTGGGCCGAAAGGCACGCCGCCGCACAAGGTCAGCACTTTGATGTTATCTGCACCACGGGCCAAGCGGCGAATCTCTTTGGCCACTTGGTCGGCCAGCTCACGCGTTGGGCACATGACCAGTGCCTGGCAGCCAAAGAAGCGCGGGTTAAGTGGGTTGAGCAAGCCAATGCCGAAGGCGGCGGTTTTACCACTGCCGGTTTTAGCCTGGGCAATCAGGTCCATACCCTTGAGAATCACCGGCAGGCTCTGCGCTTGAATCGGGGTCATCTGGGCATAGCCGAGCGACTCGAGATTCGCCAGCATGGCGGCAGAGAGCGGTAGCGATGAAAAGGCGGTGTTAGTCACGGTACAGACCTGCAAAAACGAAATGTCGCGCAGTGTAACAGGTGCGGGCCCCAGCGCTGTTGCTGGACCGACCGAAGTACCTGAAATAGTCAGTTGCCAGTGAAGTTTTTAAAAGTGCGCCTTAGGACTTAGTCATTCTGGTCCAGCTCTGGATTAGCCCGTCTTGGGCTGCGGCCCTCGGCTGGAGCCAGTTGAAGGAAAATCGCAGCGGCAAACATCGACAGTAAACCGATGCACAAGTAAGTGGCTTTGAATGCCCAGATAACCCCGTCGGGATTGCCCTTGTTCTCCGCTGTAAAACCGCTCAATAGCGCCGCTGCTGCTGCAATCCCGATACTCATCGACAGTTGCACCACAACCGAGAGCAGGCCATTGCCACTGCTTGCCTCGTCATCTCGCAAGTCGATCAGGGTTACGGTATTCATCGCAGTGAATTGTAGGGAGTTGAAAGCACCTATAAGTGACAGTTGAATGATTAATTGCAGCGGTGAGCTATCACCGTCAACCAAGGCCATGCTGGCGATGAGTGCACCGAGCAGCAGGGTATTGCCGGTGAGAATGCGCCGGTAGCCCAATCGGTCAATCAGGGGTTTGGCCAGGGGTTTCATGATCATCGCGGCGAGCGCCAGCGGGATCATGCTCATGCCCGCTTGCGAGGGCGAATAGCCCATGGCCAATTGCAACAGCAGTGGTGTTAGAAACGGCAATGAACCGCTGCCCAAGCGAGCGAACATATTTCCTAAAATACCGACTGCGAAGGTGCGGGTATTGAATAGCTTGGGTGAGAACAGGGCGTTCTCGGTGCGACCAGCGCGTAACCAATAAGCGGCTAAACACGCCAAGCCCCCCAATAACAACAGTAGCACCCGCACATGGGCCATGCCCAGCTCACCCAAGCCTTCAAGGGCGATGGTGATCAGCACCATCGATGCGCCGAACAAGGTAAAGCCAATAGCGTCAAAGCGTGTGCGTTCAGGGCCGCGCAAATCCGGCATTAAGGTGAATGCAGCCCAGCAACCGACCGCACCGACGGGTAGATTGATTAAAAATATCCAGTGCCAACTGGTGTACTCAACTAACCAGCCGCCCAATGTTGGGCCTATCAACGGGCCGAGCAGGCCGGGCAAGGTGATGAAGCTCATGATCCTGACCAAGTCGCTGCGTGGGTATGCGCGCAGCACCACCAAGCGTCCGACAGGCATCATCAGCGCGCCTCCAAGTCCTTGGATAACACGAGCGCCGATCAGCATGTTGAGCGATTGCGAAAGCGCGCAAAGCAGTGAGCCGAGGCTGAACAGCAAGATGGCCCCAAAGAAAATCCGCCGGGTTCCAAAACGATCGGCAATCCAACCTGATGCCGGAATCAACAAGGCCACAGTGAGCATGTAGGCGATGACCACAGACTGCATGCGCAGCGGGTCCTCAGCTAAATCATGGGCCATGCTCGGTAGAGCAGTATTGAGAATGGTGCCATCGAGCGTTTGCATAAAAAACGCAATGGCAACAATCCAGGGCAACAGGCGGGCAGTGCGGGCGTCAAGCGGCAACATAATCGACCTCAGTCACAGCAATGGCTACAACTGTAATTCAATATTGCCTGTGGTGCTGGCAATGCTGCGCGATTATTCAATCACTGATTGGCATGCAGAGCGCCTGCTCGGGTGTGGTCCGCGCTACCGGGCTGATGCTGCGCGCATGGCAGGCCCACGTACTGCTGCGCCATTGGCGACAAAGTAGGGCGCATTGCTACGGGGCAAGGGCGTTCGTCCACGAATCTTATCGGCGATCTTCTCGGCCATCATGATGGTTGGGGCATTGAGGTTGCCGGTGGTGATCAACGGCATGATTGAGGCATCGATTACGCGCAAGCCCTGCAGGCCATGTACCCGGCCCTGACCGTCAACCACCGCCATGTCGTCTTCGCCCATCTTGCAGGAGCATGACGGGTGAAATGCAGTCTCGGCGTGCTCGCGGATAAAGGCATCAAGTTGCTCGTCACTGGTGACATCTACGCCCGGACTGATTTCGCGGCCACGGTATGGGTCTAGCGCAACCTGCGCCATGATCTCGCGGGTAATGCGGATACCGTCGCGGAACTCCTGCCAATCCTGTTCATGCGCCATATAGTTAAAGAGGATACTCGGATGTTGGCGCGGGTCTTTTGACTTGGCGCGCACCCGGCCACGGCTTGGTGAGCGCATGGAGCCGACATGGGCCTGGAAACCGTGCTCATTGACGGCATTGCTGCCGTTGTAATTAATTGCCACCGGCAGGAAGTGGTACTGAATGTTAGGCCACTCGAATTCTTCCCGCGAACGAATAAAACCGCCCGCCTCAAACTGGTTGCTGGCGCCGATACCGCTCCCCATAAACATCCATTTGGCACCAATCATCGGCTGGTTCCACAGCTGTAGGGCAGGGTAGAGGGATACCGGCTGCTTGCAGCTGTATTGCAAGTACATCTCCAGATGGTCTTGCAGGTTTTCGCCGACGCCGGGCAGGTCGTGAACGACAGGAATATCCAGCTCTTTGAGCAACTCGGCCGGACCAACCCCGGAGCGCTGCAGAATTTGCGGTGAGGCGATCGCGCCGCTGCACAGCAGCACTTCCCGGCGCGCCCTAACCGTAACCGGGGTATTGCTGTCGCCCTGTAAATAGGCAACGCCCGTTGCGCGTTTGTCGCTGAACATAATTCGATCGGTCAGGGCGTGGGTGACAATCGTCAGGTTGCTGCGCGCACGGGCTTGATCAAGATAACCCCGTGCAGTGCTGGCGCGACGCCCTTTGGGGGTTACCGTGCGATCCATTGGCCCAAAGCCTTCTTGCTGGAAGCCATTGAGGTCATCGGTACGTGGATAACCCGCTTGCACGCCCGCCTCAATCATTGCGTTGAATAATGGGTTGTTGCCGGTTTTTGGGGTGCATACGCTGACCGGGCCTTCGCCACCGTGATAAGCATTCGCGCCGATATCGCGGGTTTCTGCCTTGCGGAAATACGGCAGGCAGTCAAGGTAGCTCCAGTCTTCGAGGCCAGTATTTTTCGCCCAGCCGTCATAATCCATGGCGTTACCGCGGATATAGCACATGCCGTTGATCAGCGATGAGCCGCCTAAGCCTTTGCCGCGGCCACATTCCATGCGGCGGTTGTTCATATGGGGCTCAGGGTCGGTTTCATAGGCCCAGTTGTAACGTCGCCCTTGCAGTGGAAAGGCCAGCGCAGCAGGCATTTGGGTACGAAAATCCAGGCGGTAGTCCGGGCCGCCCGCTTCCAGCAGAAGCACGCTGACATCGCTGTCCTCAGTCAGGCGGGTGGCTAAGACGTTGCCGGCAGAGCCAGCGCCAATGATGATGTAGTCAAATTCTTGATTCATGATCTGTACCTGCGGTGCGACGGTTGCTATGACGCTGAAATGCACAGGCTGTGCAGCTTTCAGAGTCGTTCTAAGTGGCGGTTGCGGGCCATTGAGTACGGCAAATGACCCTTGTTTATGGCACTTAGAAAACTGAGGCGTAGTCGCCCAACTCAACTTGAACCGACTTGATGCGCGTGTAATGAGTCAGGGTGCTCAGACCGTTCTCGCGGCCAACCCCAGACTGCTTGTAGCCGCCGACCGGCATTTCGGCGGCAGATTCGCCCCAGGTATTGATCCAGCAAATACCGGCTTCAAGCTTGTGGATAACGCGGTGAGCACGGTTGAGGTCGCGGGTGACGATGCCCGCGGCCAGGCCGTAATCGGTGGCATTGGCACGGCGCACCACTTCATCTTCGGTGTCGTAAACCAGAATGCTCATGACCGGGCCGAAGATTTCTTCGCGGGCGATGGTCATGTCATCGCTGCAATCGGTGAAAACAGTCGGGGCTACGTAGGTTCCTTTGGCAAACTCGCCGTCGGTTACACGTTCGCCGCCGCACAGTAAACGAGCGCCCTGCGCCTTACCGGTTTCGATATAACGCAGCACGTTGTCCATGTGAGCTGTGCTCACCAACGGCCCGAAGTTGGTGTTTTCGTCTTGCGGGTCGCCCAAGCGAATGCGCTTAACGCGTTCGACAATTTTGTTCTCAAAACGCGATTGCAGCATGCGCGGGACAAACACCCGCGTGCCATTGGTGCACACCTGACCGGAGCTGTAGAAGTTAGCCATCATGGCAATGTCGGCGGCGCGATCGAGGTCAGCATCTTCAAAAATGATCAGCGGTGATTTGCCGCCGAGCTCCATGGTTACGTCTTTCAGCGAAGAGCTGGAGGCGCTGGCCATGACCTTCTTGCCGGTGGTCGTGCCGCCGGTGAAGGACACTTTGGCGATGCCCGGGTGCTCGGTTAGCATTTGCCCAACTGTACTGCCGCTGCCAGTGAGCACGTTGAATACACCGTCAGGAACCCCGGCTTCGGTGTAGATCTCAGCCAGTTTTACTGCGCTCAGGGAGGTGACTTCACTGGGTTTGAAAATCATTGCGTTGCCGGCAGCCAAGGCCGGTGCAGATTTCCACATCGCAATTTGGATCGGGTAGTTCCAGGCGCCGATACCGGCAACTACGCCCAGGGGTTCGCGGCGGGTGTAAACGAATGAAGTGTCGCGCAGCGGAATTTGCTCGCCTTCAATGGCTGGGATCAACCCGGCGTAGTACTCCAGCACATCGGCACCGGTGACGATATCGACAAAACGGGTTTCAGACAGCGGCTTGCCGGTGTCGAGGGTTTCCAGTTCGGCCAGTTCATCGTTGCGCTCACGCAGAATATCGACAGCGCGGCGCAGGATTCTTGAGCGCTGCATTGCAGTCATCGCAGCCCAGACTTTTTGCCCCTCTGTCGCGCTGGCAACGGCGTTGTCCACATCCTGTTGATTGGCGTGTTGAATATTGGCGAGCACTTCACCTGTGGCGGGGTTGATGCTTTCGAATGTTGAAGCGCTACTGGCGTTTACGTAACGGCCGCCAATATAGAGTTTCTGGTCTTCGAATCGAGCCATGGGAAATCCTCTTTATTCTGTTCTGTTCTGTGCAAGGCAGGCTGATGGCGTGAAGCGCCATGGCCAGAGATGTCGGCGCTGTAGCAGTAGTGGTTTAACTGCGCAGATTGAGCCGAAAAAGATGAAACTAGGCTACGTTATTTTTATTGAACGTTCAATCAATAAAAAGCCTGGAGGCGACCGAAACTGCTCTGTTAGCGACAGCAATTACGGGGCTTGCAGGGGGATTCAGGCGATGTTTGGGTGCCGGTTAGACAGCTTCACCGAGTTGCATATCGAGATAGTCGTAGGCGATGTTAAGCGCTTGCTGGGTGTCAAAACCCTCGCCGGATAACGCACCGCGTAACCATAAACCATCGATCAGTGAGGCCAGGCCACGAGCAGAAGTGCGGGCCTGATCTTGCGGTAAAACCCGGCGAAACTGGCCACACAGATTTGAGTACAAACGATGATCGTTGACCCGCTGCAAACGCTGTAAAGAGGGTTGATGCATGCTGCTGGCCCAAAAAGCCAGCCAGGTTTTCATGGCTGGACCGTTGACCTGGCTGTCATCAAAGTTACCGTCGATGATTGCCCGCAGGTTCTCTCTCGGGCTGTTGTCCTTGAGGGCGCTGCGACGTGAACGCACGGCGTCGCTCAACGCCAGCATCAAGTGGCGCATGGTGGCTTCTAGCAAGCCATTCTTGTCTTTGAAGTAATGGCTGATGATGCCGTTGGAAACCCCAGCCAACTTGGCAATATAGGCAATGCTGGCGTCGCTCATGCCGACTTGATCAACAGCTTCAAGGGTTGCGGCAATGAGCTGTGAACGACGGATCGGCTGCATTCCGACCTTGGGCATTTGAAACTCCAGCAGGTGCTTATAAGGATTTGCAGTCTAGGGCTGTTTTTGTTGATCGATCAATCAATATTAGTGTTGTTGAGCGACTTGATTGGCATTTTGACAACAGCGCTGTTGCTCCACCGTCGCGGTTAAACAGGCTGTGCGATCACCGGTTCGATCATGCGTACCTCGAGCTCGCGACTCAGGTAATTCATTCGTTGTTCATGGAATTGGCGCATATGGGGCAGGGCTACATGACTGTCGAATGCGGCTTGATCCTGCCAGACCTCGTAGAAGCTAAAGCGTGTTGGATCTTGCGGGTCACGAAGCATGTGGTATTCAACGCAGCCACTTTCAGCACGGCTGGGGGCGATATAACCCCTGAATAACTCAGCAAAAGCTTCGGACTGGTCAGGGCGAGTGTAGGCGTCAAGGATAAAGGCGTATGGCTTGCTCATAAAGAGGCGCTCAATCAAGGGATGATTGCTGAACTTTAAAGCAGTAAATCGGGTTTTATTCGTGATTTTTAGTCAAATGCTATTTGCTTCTGGGCCTATTTTTCAATAGGCGAGGGCTCTCTAAACTGGGCGCAACTAAAACTTACGGAGTCTTTTTTATGACGAGCCCAATGAAAAAAGTATTGTTACTCGACGGGGGTAAAACCTTTGCTCACTCAGCTGGGCGTTACAACAGCACCCTGCACGAAACTGCGCTACAGGTACTTGATCATGCTGGTTTTGAGCTTAAAACCACACGTATTGATGACGGTTACGATATTCAAACCGAGGTTGAGAAGTTTCTCTGGGCCGATGTGATCATCTATCAAATGCCAGGCTGGTGGATGGGTGCACCCTGGATTGTAAAGAAGTACATCGATGAAGTGTTCACGCAGGGGCATGGCAGCTTGTACGCCAATGATGGCCGTACCCGCTCAGACAGTTCTCAGAAATACGGCAGCGGCGGCTTGCTCCAAGGCAAGCAATACATGCTGTCCTTGACCTGGAACGCGCCAACCCAAGCATTTGATGACCCGACTGACTTTTTCTCCGGCAAGGGTGTTGATGCCGTGTATTTGCCTTTCCATAAAGCTAACGAATTTCTGGGGTTGAGTGGCTTGCCAACATTCATCTGCAACGATGTGATGAAGGCCCCTGCCATCGACCAAGACAGTGCGCGTTATGCAGCGCACTTGGCTAAGGTTTTTCAACTGGCTGCTTAACCCTTGAGAGTCGCTTTGACTGAGGCCCAGCCAGCGAAATGCTCAAAGAGCGGCGGGTACACGGACTTTCTCTGCGACAAAGGGTGGATGAAAAAAACGTCATCCACCCGTTATGAGCCCTCAGCCATTTCGCTGCCCGGTTGCCAGCCGCCACCCAAGGCCTTGTACAGGTTAACTTCGCTGCTGAGCTGAGCGAGGCGGTCGCTGATCAGGTCCTGGCGAACCTGAAACAGCAAGCGCTGGGCATCAAGGAAAATCAGATAACTGTCGACCCCACCACGGTAGCGCTGTTGCGCCAAATCGAAGTACTGCTGGGTGCTATTGAGTAGTTGCTGTTGTGCAGCGAGCTGCTCTTTGTAGGTCAGTCGCGCAGTCAAACCATCAGATACTTCCTGAAAGGCCAGTTGAATGGCTTTTTCATATTGCGCAATCTGGCTGTTTTTCTCGATCTCGGCTACATCCAGTGAGGCGCGAAGACGGCCTGCATTGAAGATGGGTAGATTGATTTCGGGTTGAAATAACCAGGTGCCAGAGCCGCCGCTGAACAAATCAGACAATGATGAACTCATGGTTCCGGCATTGGCAGTCAGACTGATACTTGGGAAAAAGGCCGCGCGCGCCGCACCTATGTTGGCGTTTGCCGCTTTAAGCAGATGCTCCGACTGTAGAATGTCGGGGCGTCGTTGCAGCAACTGCGAGGGCAAACCTGCGGGTACTTCGGTGAGCAGGTTGTCGTTCAGTTTCGGGCTGGCAGGCAGGTCCTGTGGTAAGGCACTGCCGAGCAGCAGCACGAGCGCATTCTGGTCTTGCGCAACTTGACGCCGATACTGCGCCAACACCACGTTGGCACCATCCAGTGCAGTTTTCGCCTGGCTTAACACAATCGCCGACACAGCACCTGCATTCAGGCTGCGCTGAGTCAGGTCGTAGCTGTCTTGGTAGGTCTTGGCCGTTTGCTCGGTAAGTGCCAGCAGCTGGCGGTCGGCCTGCAAGGTGAACCAAGCATTGGCAACACTCGCAATCAGGCTGATGCGTACACTTTGTTGCGCTTCGATCGTGGCGAAATACTGTTCCAGCGCTGCTTGATTAAGGCTGCGGATGCGCCCGAAGAAATCCAGCTCCCAGGCACTGACGCCCAAGGTGGCGCTGTATTGACTGTTGATACTCGATTCGCCGCTCTGGTTGACCCCTTCAGGTAGACGCTGGCGGGTGCCAGTGCCGTTGGCATTGACCTCAGGGAAAAGCTCAGCACGCGTAATACGGTATTGAGCCTGATACGCCTCGACATTTAAGGCCGCGACGCGCAGGTCGCGGTTGTTATTGATTGACTGCTCGATCAGCTTGATCAGCGCCGGATCTTTAAAAAAGCTGCGCCACTCTTGCAACTGCGTCGCGTCGTTCGAACCCAGTGCCGGGTATGCGTCGGCGCTCGGATACGCTGCTTCAACAGGTGCCGGTGGCTGCTGGTACTCAGGGTTCATCGAGCAACCCCCGAGTAGCGTCAGGGTGATAACGCTCAGGGCGAATTTGTTCATGGCTGCACCTCGTCTTTGGCAGTTGGCGCAACTTTTTTCGGTTTAAACCACGAGCTGATCAAGACAAAGAATAACGGCACCCAGAATATAGCCAGCAGAGTGGCGCTGAGCATACCGCCGATAACCCCAGTGCCGATGGCATGCTGGCTACCTGCACCTGCGCCACTGGATATGGTGAGTGGCACTACGCCGAGGATAAACGCCAGCGAGGTCATGATGATCGGCCGCAAGCGCATGCGGCAGGCTTCAAGCGCAGCCTCGGTGAGGCTTTTGCCGCTGTCGTATAGTTCTTTGGCGAACTCGATGATCAGGATGGCGTTTTTTGCCGCCAAACCAATGGTCGTGAGCAGGCCAACTTGGAAGAACACATCATTCGACAGCCCGCGCAAACTGGTGGCAAGCAGCGCGCCGACTATGCCCAGTGGCACCACCAGCAGGACTGCCAGCGGAATGGTCCAGCTCTCATAAAGCGCTGCCAGACACAGGAACACGAAGACCATCGACAGTACATAAAGCGCCGGTGCTTGAGAGCCAGACAAGCGCTCTTCATAAGAAATACCCGTCCAGGAGTAACCCACGCCGACAGGGAGTTTGCCGGCCATTTCCTCCATGGCTCGCATGGCATCGCCGGTGCTGTACCCCTCGGCCGGAGCCCCGAGAATTTCCAAGGCTGAAACGCCATTGTAGCGCTGCAATTTCGGTGAGCCGGTTATCCATTTGCCGCCCGCAAAGGCACTGAAGGGCACCATTTTCCCTTCACTGTTGCGCACGTACCATTTGTTCAAATCTTCGGGAACCATGCGCGCTGCTGACTCGCCTTGCAGGTATACCTTTTTCACCCGGCCTTTATCGATGAAGTCGTTGACGTAGCTGGAGCCCCAGGCAATCGACAAGGTATTGTTGATGTCGCTGAGGCTCAGCCCCAACGCTCGGGCACGTTCATCATCGATTTCCAGCTGGTATTGCGCCTCATCTTTCAGGCCGTTGGCCCGCACGCCTGTTAACACCGGATTGTCGCGCGCCATCTTGAGTAACTGATCACGGGCCTCGCTCAGCGCTTCATGGCCGACCCCGGCGCGGTCTTGCAAGAACATGTCAAAGCCGCTGGAGTTACCCAGTTCTCGAATAGACGGTGGGGCAAAGGCAAAGACCATGGCGTCGGTGATTGAGTGAAAGCGTGCCTGGCCGCGTTTTACCAGACTGAAAACACTGTTTTCCTCACCAGGACGCTCTTCCCAAGGTTTGAGGGTCACGAACGCCATACCAGAACTTTGCCCGCGACCCGCGAAGTTGAAGCCACTGATACTGAACACCGACTCGACAATATTGCTTTCGTCGTTCAGCAGGTAATCGCGTACCTCATCCATGACCTCTTTGGTCCGTGCCATGCTGGAGCCCGAAGGGGTTTGCACTTGGGCATAGAACGAGCCTTGGTCTTCCTCTGGCAGGAAGGCGGTGGGGATGCGTGAAAACATCCACGCGATGATGCACAGAATCAATGCGTAGAGAATTAGATACGGCAGTTTGCGTTTAAGGATGCTGCTGACACTGCGCTCATAGCCGCTTACGCCACGCTCGAAGGTCCTGTTGAACCAGCCGAAGAAGCCCCGCTTGCTGTGGACTTCGCCGTCTTTGATCGGCTTGAGCAGGGTGGCGCACAGGGCCGGGGTGAAAATAAGTGCAACCAACACCGATAGGCTCATGGCCGCAACAATGGTAATTGAGAACTGCCGGTAGATAACCCCGGTAGAGCCACCGAAGAACGCCATCGGCAGGAACACAGCAGACAGCACCAGGGCAATACCGACCAAGGCACCCTGAATCTGGCCCATGGATTTGCGCGTGGCTTCGAGCGGCGAGAGCTTGTCCTCGGCCATCACCCGTTCCACGTTCTCCACCACCACGATGGCGTCATCCACCAGCAAACCGATTGCCAGCACCATGCCGAACATGGTCAAGGTGTTAATGCTGAAGCCGAATGCATCGAGCACCGCAAAGGTGCCAAGCAAGACCACCGGTACTGCCAGGGTCGGAATCAAGGTGGCGCGGAAGTTCTGCAAGAACAGGTACATCACACAAAACACCAACAGCACGGCTTCCATCAGGGTGAATATCACCTCTTTGATCGAGCCCGCAATGACTGGGGTGGTGTCGTTGGGGTAAACAATTTCAAGACCCTTGGGGAAGAACGGCTTGAGGTCTTCGAGGGTGCTGCGAATAGCGGCCGAGGTCTCCAGGGCGTTGGCATCCGTGGCGAGTTTTATCGCCATGCCGGCCGCTTGTTTGCCGTTATATTCTGCTGAGGTGTTGTAGTTTTCTCCGCCCAACTCAACCTTGGCGATATCGCCGAGGCGAACCTGAGAGCCATCAGCGTTGACCTTGATCAGGATATTTTCGAATTGCTCCGGGGTTTGCAGGCGGGTCTTGCCCACAATGGTCGCATTTAGCTGCTGGCCATTCTGGGCGGGCAGTTCACCGAACTGGCCCGAGGAAATTTGCACGTTCTGCGCTTGAATAGCGGTTTTGACGTCGATTGGTGTCAGTTGATAATTGTTGAGCTTTTCCGGGTTAAGCCAGATGCGCATGGCGTATTGCGCACCAAAAATCTGGAAGTCACCCACGCCCTTGGCGCGTAGCAGCGGGTCTTGGATATTGGAGACGATGTAATCGGCAAGGTCGTCGCGGTCCATGCTGCCATCGGTGGACACCACACCCACGATCATCAGGAAGTTTCGCACGGCCTTGGTGACCCTGATCCCTTGTTGCTGCACTTCTTGCGGGAGCAGCGGGGTCGCCAGTTGTAGCTTGTTCTGCACTTGCACCTGAGCCGTATCCGCATCGGTGCCTTGGTCGAACGTCACCGTAATGGTCATGGTGCCGTCGGAGTTACTTTCCGAGGAAATGTAGCGCAGGTTATCGAGGCCGTTGAGTTGCTGCTCGATCACCTGAGCCACAGTGTCTTGTACAGTTTGTGCCGAGGCACCGGGGTAGGTGACTCTGATGCCAATGGCGGGTGCCGCGATGCTGGGGTACTGGTTGATCGGCAAGTTGAGGATAGCCAAGCTGCCGACCAGCATGATCATCAGCGCAATTACCCAGGCAAAGATCGGCCGGTCGATGAAAAAACGAGACATGCGTGCCGCTCCTTATTGAGGGTCGACGGCAGGTGCCGGAATGGTCGAGGGGTCTGCTTCTGTTTCTATCTCGGCTTCCGGCACGGCATCAGCATCGGCATCGGCATCGGCTTTTATATTCTGGGCAGCAACCGGCTTGACCGTATCGCCCGGCAAGACGTACTGCAGGCCTTCGGTGATCAGTCGGTCGCCATCCTTTAGCCCTGCAGTAATCAGCCAGTTGCTGCCGGACGTACTGTGGGTCGTGACCGGGCGCAGCACCACTTTGTTGTCGGCATCCACCAACATCGCCACCGGTTGGCCTTTGTGGTCGCGACTAATGCCTTGCTGTGGCGCGAGGATGGCTTGTTTGCGCACACCGCTAATCAACTTGGTGTGCACAAACATGCCGGGCAGAAGGAGATGGTCGGGGTTAGGGAAAACTGCGCGCAGGGTGACCGAGCCGGTCGTTTCATCCACCGACACTTCGGAAAACTGCAGGGTGCCGGTGTGCTGGTAATGGCTGCCGTCAGGAAGGATTAGCTTGGCTTGTGCCTGATTCTTACCAGCTTTGTCGAGCTCGCCTGCGGCGATCGCCTTGCGCAGCGCCAGTTGCTCTTGGACTGACTGGGTAACGTCGACGTAAATCGGGTCGTACTGTTTGATCGTGGCCAAGGCTGTGCTTTGGCCATTGGTTACCAGCGCGCCTTCGGTAAATGCCGAGCGCCCGATGCGGCCGCTGATAGGGGCCGTGATCTTGCTGTAGCGCAGGTTGATCCGGGCTTGATCTGTGGCGGCTTCCGCTTCAAGGCTGGCGGCGCGGGCGGCTTCGTAATCCTGCTGGCTAACGGCCTGGCTGGAGACCAGTAACTGATAACGCTTGGCTTTGGCTTTAGCGGACGCCAGTGTCGCTTCAGCGCTCTTTAATGTGGCTTGGTAGGTGGCTGGGTCAATCTGGTAGAGCACTTGCCCGGCTTTGACATCATGGCCTTCTTCAAACAGACGCTTGAGGATAATGCCGTCGACCTGAGGTCGAACCTCGGCGGTGCGTAATGCTGTGGTACGGCCTGGCAAATCTACCGTTTGCTCGTAGGGCTTGGCTTTGAGGGTGATGATGCCAACTTGTTGTGGCTGTTTTTCTTTTGTGGCACTGGGTTCATCGCAGCCAGTTAACAAGAGACTCAATGCAACCATCGAGCTAATTATTAGGGGTCTAAGGTTGCCTTGCATGCCCAGCTCTCCGTTACGACCTACCGATACCCCGCGCTGCTGTATTGAGCAGGCAAGTTCAGTAAAAAAGGCGATATAGTTGATGGGGTCAACATTCTCGCGATATGGTTGACTGAGTCAACATTGTTTACAGAATCCTTACTTCAGAGTGTTTCACCTTGACCAACCAAGCGTTATCTCGCACCCTGCGTCGGCTGATTATGGGTATGAAGCACCAGGTTCTACGCGACATGCGAGAGGCCAGTCTTGCGCTTAATCCACCCGATGTTTTGTTGCTTGAGCAGTTGGCGTTGCAGCCGGGCCTGAACCCACTGGCACTGACCAAACTCAACGGCTGTGACAAAGCGTTGATTACCCGAAGGGTGCGTAGCCTTGAGGCGCGCGGATGGATAAAGCGTGAACCCGACCCGCAGGATCAACGCAGCGTGCAGTTGAGCCTGACTGCCCAAGGCGATCAAGTTAAAGAGCAGGCCTTGGATATTTTCTATGCGGCTGAAACGGCTGCATTTGCACCGCTCACCGATGCCGAACGTGAGACGTTACTGGCGCTGCTCAATAAGTGCCTGCCTGCTGAGGGATAGCAAGAATGCACAGCCGGTTCTGGATAATTTGTCCACCGGGTGCCTCAGGCCCATAAAAAAAGCGGACCGAGGTCCGCTTTTTTACAGCTGAAAGGGTGGATGGTAAAGACATCATCCCCCTACGAGATGTCAGCTTATTTTAGCCACTCAGCTACGCGATCAGGATTTGCCGCAATCCATTTTTTCGCCGCATCTTTAGGGTCAGCGCCCTCGCGGATAGCCAGCATTACCGCCCCCACTTCTTCACCATTCCAGGAGATTTTCTTCAAGAATGCGGCTGCTTCAGGTGCTTTGGTCGCCAGTGCCGGGTTAGCCACTGTGTCTACGTGCTCTGCATCACCGAAAACTTTCTTCGGATCTTCCAGGAAGCGCAATTTCCACTTGGCAAACATCCAGTGTGGAATCCAACCTGTCACCACGATTGCCTTTTTGTCTTTCTCCGCACGGGTCAGGGCTGTAGCCATACCTGGGCCAGAGCTTGGCATCAGTTTGACGTCTAGGTTGTACTGTTTGATTGCATCTTCTGTGCGGCGCATAACACCCGCACCGGCATCAATACCGGTAATTTTACCGTCGATGTCTTTGCTGTACTTGTTCAGGTCTTCGATGCTTTTAGCCGCGAAGTAATCAGGCACGATCAGGCCGATTTTTGCACCTTCATAGTTAGTACCGAGCACTTCAACCTTGTCTTTGAAACGCTTGTAGTATTCGCCGTGTGTTACCGGCAGCCAAGCAGACAGGGTGGCGTCAAGGTCACCACGGGCTACGCCTTGCCACATGATTGCAGGCTCTACGGCTTGCAACTTGACGCTGTAACCAAGTTTGCTTTCAAGTATTTCAGCTGCAACGTTACTAACTGCGACGCTGTCGTCCCAGCCGTTTACGAAACCGATTTTCAGCTCTGGCTTGTCAGCTGCCATTGCTGAGGACATGCCAAGCGCCAAGGCAGCAACGCCGAGACTTTGCAGGCACAGTGATTTGAATTTACGCATAGGGTTTTGCTCCGTCAGTGTGAGTGGCAGTTGTTATAGGTTTACTGGCTCGTTCTGATTGCGGGCCTTGGGCTGCACCCTTGTGGTCCACAGGGACGTTCAATCTAAATTGAGTCGCCCGGTAAGCGAGCAAACAATGTCTGCCCGCTTTATCAAGCGTTCGCGCTGTGGCAGCCAGGAACGCATTGATCGTCATTGGCAATTTTACAGGCCGACGAATTTCTTAACGGCAGCAGCGCCGTCTTCACCATCAATAGTGGTTACACCTGCAAGCCACTTATCCAGAGACTCTGGATGGGCCTTGATCCACTCTTTTGCCACTTCGGTTGGGTTCTGCTTATCGAGAACTTTTTCCATCAACTGGCTTTCGATTTCGACCGAGAACTGCAGGTTATTGAGTAGCTTGCCAACGTTGGGGCATTGCTCTTCATAGCCAGGGGAAACCACGGTGTAGACCTTGGCTGCGCCGTAATCCGGGCCGAATACATCGTCACCGCCGGATAGGTAGGTCAGGTCAAACTGGGTGTTCATCGGGTGAGGGGCCCAGCCGAGGAAAACCACCGGTTCTTTCTTCTTCACAGCGCGCTGAACCTGGACCAGCATGCCCGCTTCACTGGATTCAACCATGCGGAAATCGCCGAGACCATATTGGTCGCCCTTGATCATTTTCTCGATCAACAGGTTGCCGTCGTTGCCGGGCTCAATGCCGTAGATTTTGCCACCCAGCTGGTCTTTGAACTTGGCAATATCCTGGAAGCTTTTCAGGCCAGCTTCTGCCGCGTAGGTCGGTACTGCCAAGGTGTATTTGGCACCTTCAAGGTTGGCTTTAGGCAGCACCTTGACCCCACCGTCCTTGAGAAATGGCTCAATGACTGCATCCATTGAGGGAGCCCAGTAGCCCAGGAATACATCAATTTGCTTCTTTTTTACCCCGGTAAACGCGATAGGCACTGAGGCGAGAATCTTGCGTGGCTGATAGCCCAGACCCTCAGTCAGGGTCATCGCAACGCCGGTTGTTGCGGAAATATCAGCCCAGCCAATTTCAGCAAATTTAACCTGCTTACAACTTGCTGGCTCTGCCGCCCATGCGCCTTGCATCATTGCGCAAGTCAGCAGGCCAATTCCTGCAAGTGTCTTAATCGTGTTCATCGGCAACTCCCTAGTCTTTTTAGAATGAAACGCTTAATTATTGGCGTTGTAATTTTTCACTCAGCCACGTAACAACGCTGCTGCGACTATTCTCTTGCTTAGGTGTGCCGAAGCTTTCAGTAATGCGGTCAAGGATGATTGCCAGCAACACCACGGCCATGCCGCTTTCAAAGCCTAGACCGATATCCAGGCGTTGGATGCTCGCGAGTACGTCGTTACCCAGGCCACCGGCACCCACCATCGAGGCAATAATGACCATCGACAAGGCCATCATGATGGTCTGGTTAACGCCCGCCATGATTGATGGCATTGCGTTTGGCAGTTGCACCTTGAACAGTAACTGACGGCCGTTACAGCCGAACGACTGGCCAGCCTCAACAATTTCTTTGTTGACCTGACGAATACCCAAGCTGGTTAAACGTACCGCGGGTGGCATTGCAAAGATCACCGTAGCGATAATGCCGGGTACACGACCGAGACCAAAGAGCATGGCAGCAGGGATCAGGTAGACGAACGCTGGCATGGTCTGCATGAAGTCGAGGATAGGCCGGATAATCATCGCCACTCGTTCGCTTTTAGCCGCCCAGATACCCAGCGGAATGCCCAGAATCAAACTGATCAGCGTTGCCGAGAAGGTAAGCCCGAGGGTCACCACCGTTTGCTCCCAGAAGCCGGTCATGACGATGAGCACGAAAGCGACAGCGGTGAAAATCGCGAAGCGCAAGCCGATACGCCAGATGCCCAGCGCAACGAAAATAGCAATCAGCAGCCACGCTGGCGGGTACATCAGCACCGCTTCAATGGCTTCAGAGAAACCACTGACAACCTGACCGATGCTGTCGAATGCGCCGCTGTAGTTATCCAGCAAGTGCTGGACAACATCATTTACCCAGCTGCCGAGGTCGAGTTTTTTATCGCTCATTATTAGTCTCCCTGCTGCATGCGGGTCAGAAGACGACCCTTGCTGATTGCGCCGCTGTAACGACCGTTTTCATCCTTCACCGGGATAGGACCTTCGTTATCAACCAAGCGCTCAATCACTTCATTGAGCGGCAGGTCTTCTGGGGCGCACTCAATCTGCTTGAGCACTTCAGCATCCAAGGCGTGGGGTTGGCCGTCTTCGACCAGCAGGGCAATCTTTTCAAGGCTGATAGAGCCTTGGAACACATTGTCCTGGTCGACGATAAAGGCGTAATGCTTGTCCATATCCTGCAGCTTCTGGCAGACCATTTGCGCGTCTGGTGCACTGCCGTTGTGAACGAACAGCGGTACGCTGTCAGCCTTGAGCTGGCCGGCGGTCAGGTAGCGATTGGTGTCGACAGTGTCGAAGAAGTTACGCACATAATCGTTGGCTGGATTATCGACCAGCTCTTGCGGTGTACCGACCTGAATCAGTTTGCCGCCTTCCATGATGCCGATGCGGTTACCGATGCGCATGGCCTCTTCAATATCGTGGGATACGAAGATAATGGTGCGTCGATGGGTTTTTTGCAGCTCAAGCAGCACGTCTTGCATTTCCCGGCGCTTGAGTGGGTCGAGGGCCGAGAAGGCTTCGTCCATGATGATCATCGAGGGGTCAACTGCCAGTGCGCGGGCCAGGCCAACGCGCTGCTGCATACCACCTGACAGCTCATGGGGATGTTTTTGCGCAAAGGTGTCGAGGCCCACTTGAGTGAGCACTTTCATCGCACGTTCTTCGCGTTCTTTGCGGCTGACGCCAGCCACTTCGAGACCGAACGCCGCGTTGTCCAGGACGGTGCGAGAAGGCATCAACGCGAAGGACTGAAAGACCATGCTCATGTCACGACGACGCAGGTCGATCAATTGCGACTTAGGCAGCTTTGCAACGTTCTGCCCATCAATGAAAACATCACCAGCACTTGGTTCAACCAAACGGTTGATCAGTCGAATAAGGGTTGATTTGCCCGAGCCTGACAGGCCCATCAATACAAATATCTCGCCTTCTTCGACACTAAAGGAGACATCGCTGACTCCGATTACTGAGCCTTTTTCTGCAAGGATTTTGTCCTTGCTCCAACCTTCTTTAAGCAGGTCGATTGCTTCTTGTTCATTTTGGCCAAAAACCTTGTACAGGTTTTTTACGACGATTTTTCCAGACTGCATGGGATTTGTTCCCCTTCAGAAGACATCCAGATCAGTTACGCGGAACTCTACTCGTTGGCAGAGTGATGCCGACTGTTCGTGTCTGTGTGGGTTTACGTGGTTCCAGGATATGGTTGGCCAATTGCTACGCGACTCACTGGGTTTATTCAGGCACCACCAAAGCGTCGCCCCATGTGCCGTTAAGGCGGTGGGCGATTTAGTGGTGTGATTGTGATCAAACCTTGCTTTGCCGTGTTGCAAACTGCGTTCCAAACCCTCTGGCAGTGTTTTGAAGCCCAATCCCTTGGGTGAACACATCTCAACCTGAGATGCGCGTACATCCGAATTTTTTTGTTGGGCTGGCGCCCACTTGGGGGTTGGCCAGCACGTTTTTTTACTTCGGTCCGAGGCTTTGGGCCTCGGTCTGTTTGCTCGGTTTCAAGCAACAGCGACGAAATCGGCTGACTCAACGATATAGGCTTCTAGTGGCGACAATTGTCGATTAGCGACCCTGACGTGTTGGGCGACGACATTGCGCATACCTATTAAAACCATAACAGACTTTTTACCCTCAAGGCCAAGGCTGAAAGCCGCGCCGCTCGTGGTTTTCAGCGCTTCAGTCGGACGTAGCCGCCGTAGGCCGGGGGCTGCGGCGCAATGAAAAAAAACTGAAAAAAATCGGTTTTTTGAGGAATTTTACTGCTCAAGTGTAGTTTTTATTGCACGTTTTTGCTGTTGAGGTGCGGCTGGGATTGTTGTTTTTTTTGCGCTTATCCGGCGTTGCTTTTGCGTATTTTTTTATAGGGATTTCATTGATTTGGACCGTTCATGAACGAGGGTATTTGGTCATTAATTACGCGATGTTTTGCTGCTGCCTGTGTTGTTGAAAAACAGCACCCAGGGATTTAATAGCGCTCGGTTTTGCCTCAGCAAATAGGCATTTAGGGTTAAGTGTTGACGGGTTTGGGTATGAGCAAGTCGGTGCTGGGCGTCAGCCCTTTGCCGAAATATTGATGATGGCGCGAAACAACGATTCCTTTGGGGAAACTGTCGTGGCTATCAGTGTATTTGACCTGTTTAAAATTGGCATTGGCCCTTCCAGCTCGCACACCGTCGGGCCAATGCGCGCTGCCGCGCTGTTTTTAGCTGCGCTAAAGGAGGCGCAATCGCTGGCTCAAGTCGAGCGTATTGAGGTCCGGCTGTATGGTTCGCTTGCAGCGACAGGGGTTGGTCATGGCAGTGACAACGCAGTATTGATCGGTTTGATGGGCGAGTTGCCAGATAGTGTTGACCCCAGTCAGGTGCTGCCTAGAATCGAGACACTGAAAGCCACAGCCCAGCTGAAGTTAGGGGGTGGGCCGTTAATTCGCTTCGATTGGCCGCGCGATATGCTGTTACTCGAAGAGAACCTGCCGTATCACCCCAATGCACTCACATTGACGGCTTTTGATGCACAGCAATGCCAGGTGCTTAGTAACACCTACTATTCCGTGGGTGGTGGTTTTGTTGTGGATGAAGAGCAAGCCGCGACCGGCAAGCTGGATCAAGATGAAACCCGCTTGCCCTATGATTTTTCCAGTGCTGTGCAGTTGCTGGACCTGTGTCAGCAGCACCATTTGCGGGTTAGCGAATTGATGATGGCTAACGAGCAAGCGTGGCGAACTGAAGCGCAGATACGCAGCGGCCTGCTAACGCTCTGGCAAGCGATGCGCGATTGTGTCGAGCACGGCTTGCGTCACGAAGGTATTTTGCCAGGCGGTTTGCATGTCCAGCGCCGCGCCGCCAAGTTGCATCGTAGTCTGCAAGAACTGGGTAAGCCTAATGTGATCGGCTCAACCCTATCCGCCATGGAGTGGGTGAATCTATTTGCATTGGCAGTCAATGAAGAGAATGCGGCGGGAGGGCGGATGGTCACCGCACCCACCAATGGTGCGGCAGGGATTATTCCCGCAGTGTTGCATTACTACATGAAGTTCAACCCGGACGCTTGCGACGATGATGTGGTCAATTATCTGCTCAGCGCTGCGGCTATTGGCATCCTGTGTAAAAAGAACGCTTCCATCTCAGGTGCCGAAGTCGGCTGTCAGGGCGAGGTCGGTTCTGCCTGCGCGATGGCTGCTGCTGGGCTGGCTGAAATTCTTGGGGCAACCCCTGAGCAACTGGAAAATGCAGCGGAAATTGGCCTGGAGCATAATCTCGGCCTGACCTGTGACCCCGTAGGCGGACTGGTTCAGGTGCCCTGTATCGAGCGTAATGCCATTGCCGCAGTCAAGGCCATCAATGCCGCGCAAATGGCGTTGCGTGGGGACGGAAAGCATTTTATTTCACTTGATCGCGTCATCCGCACCATGCGTGATACCGGTGCTGACATGCAGGATAAATATAAGGAAACCTCTCGCGGTGGTTTGGCTGTAAGCGCCATCGAATGTTGAGGTTTTGAACGTTCACAGGTCAGTGAACGGACCAGCGCCTAATTTTGGTGCGTGTCCAGCTTGGCTGTATTGCTATCGATCCGTCCACCGCCCAAGCAGATGACTACCGTTGGTCTGTTACTGCGCCTCTGGCAATTTGAGGCGGGGTTACAAACAGCTGTTTGAAAGCTGCTACTAAAATGCTCAACCCCCCGTTGTAGCTGGCTCAAAGGTCGTTTTCCGAATGCTTTTGTCGTAACTGTGAATGCGGGTATGGCGTGGGCTGCAGCTATGGACTATTTTTTATTGAACGGCTGATCAATTTAGGCATGGCCTTTGCGTTGCATTCACAGCCTGTCTGGGGCTGCCGTAAGCCAGACGTTGCGTGCTTGATTACGATTACGCAGTGCTGATGCTGCGTTATTAACAGCGACTGAAACTGTTAATAACCTGCCTGAACTTCGCGCTGAGCTTCGTAGACCTATTCCAAGAAGAGCTGTTAAAGCTCAACCATGTGCTTGTGTGAGGGTTTGCTTAATGTCGCAGTCCACCAGCGGGGCTCAGCCTCCGAACCAGTTGCCTCAAACAATCGGCTTTTTGCTTCTGGATAACTTCACCCTGATTTCTCTGGCCTCGGCAATCGAGCCGCTGCGCATGGCCAATCAGCTGTCTGGCAAAGAGCTGTATCGCTGGTACACCATTAGCCTGAACGGGGCACAGGTTTCGGCGAGCGACGGGCTTAATATCAGCCCTGACGCATCCATCAGCAGCGTCCCCAAGCTGGACTCAATCATTGTCTGTGGTGGTGTCGATATCCAGCGAAGCGTGACGCGCGAGCACTTGCAATGGCTTCAGCAAATGGCGCGTCAGGGGCGTCATATGGGGGCTGTATGCACCGGTAGCTGGGCTTTGGCTAAAGCAGGTCTGCTTGATGGCTACGACTGCAGTGTGCACTGGGAATGCTTGGCGTCGATGCAGGAAGCCTTTCCGCGTGCGGCAATCACCACGCGCCTGTTCTCCATTGACCGCAACCGTAATACCTCGTCTGGCGGCACCGCTCCGATGGACATGATGCTGCACAAAATCGGCCGCGAACACGGTCGTGAATTGGCGGCGGCAATTTCCGAGATGTTTATCTACGAACGCATTCGTAACGAGCAAGATCACCAGCGAGTTCCGCTCAAACACATGCTCGGCACTAATCAGCCGAAGCTGCAGGAAATCGTTGCCCTGATGGAAGCCAATCTTGAGGAGCCTATCGACCTCGACGAACTCGCTTGCTATGTCGATGTTTCGCGGCGTCAATTGGAGCGGCTATTTCAGAAGTACCTGCACTGCTCACCATCACGCTATTACCTGAAGCTGCGCCTGATCCGTGCGCGTCAGTTGCTTAAGCAAACATCGATGTCGATTATTGAAGTCGCTTCGGTCTGTGGCTTTGTTTCGACCCCGCATTTTTCCAAGTGCTACCGCGAGTATTTTGGCATTCCACCGCGTGATGAGCGCGCCGGAAACAGCCTGTCGAAAATCGTCTCGTTGGTGCCAGTGACCGAAGACTTGATGCGGCCTTCGTCATCGAGTGCCATGGCAGCGCTGACCCGTGCGCAGGGTGAGTCGACCTTTGCCAGCGTGCGAATTTAACCCGTGCGTAGAGCGGGCAACACAAGGCTTGCCCGATCAACCCGAATATCGACAGTCGCTGATGGCGGATGAAAAAAGCGTCATCGGCCCTACGAAATAGATTCAATTCGGGTTTATTTCGGTTGAGGAACCAGTGCCGGCAACAGCGTGCGTGAAATCGCTTCACGCACAGCAGGCAACAGGGTAGCGCTGCCCCCCAATAACTCCTCCACGACTCGGCGTAACGCCAAGGCGCGGTCTGGGCTCAGGCCGCTAACGGCTTGGGCGCAGGCTTGTTCTGCGCTTGCTCCCGCGGGTATCGCCAAGCCTATGGCATTGAGGCGTTCGCGCAGGTCTTCCTGGTCGATCAAGTCAGCGTGCATCATGGTAAACCCTCTGCGAATGGCTGCGCTTAGCGCAATACACCTTCATCAATAAGTAATTTGAAGATAGCCTCGGCGGCTTCAGTTGGCGAGCAATCCTTGAGCACTTGACCGCCACCTCCAGATGACTTGGCTGTAGCTGCTTTCATGCGCTCTGCGCCGGTTTTGGCTTTGATGACTTTAAGCCGTTTAGGCCGTGGTCGTGCGGGCTGCAATTGCGCTTCGGTGAATAAAGGATCCGGGCAGACATTTGCGGCTGTAATCTTTAGCTCACCGCGTCGTGCCGGGCCAAAGGCACTTTGCCTGGCTGAGGGCGCAGCGTTATCGACGCTGGCGATAAATGGCATCTGCACGTGCAGACGTCTGCGTTGGCCGCGCGGGAGTGCTTGCAATACGTGGGCAACGCCTTGGTCGATACGCTCAACTTCGGCCAGCCCCACGACAATCGGCCAACCGAGTTGTTCGGCGAGCAAATAGGGAAGCATGCCTGAGCCTTCACCGGTTTCTGCCTGGCTGCCAGTTAGAATGAGTTGGGCATCGCTGTCAGATAAGTAGTCGCTCAATGCATGAATGACATCTGCATGCGGTGGCTGCTCAAGCACCTGCAATTGTTTGATCCCCATGCCTAAATAGCCGCGCAAGGCTTCCTGTTGCGCATCCCCTGCGTGCACGACCTCTAAGGTCTGGCCCGCGAGACGCAAGCCGAGCTCGACTGCACGGGCATCTTGTTCGGCGCGCCTTGGCCTGCCGGATGTTGGATGGGCGCCGATTGAAACCAGCGCCACAATCTTGAGCGCTGCTGCGGTATCAGGCTGCATCACGAATACCTCCCTGACGATGGGCGTCGATGCGTGTAATCAATGCCTGAAGGATGGCTGCTGAGTCGCCAATGACTGACAAATCAGCACGTTTGACCATGTCGCAATTGGCATCCATATTCACCGCGACGACTTTGTCGCAGGCACCAATCCCCTGCAGGTGTTGGATCGCGCCGGAAATACCTACGGCCAGATAGACCCGTGCTGTAACCCAGGTGCCGGTTGCGCCGACCTGGCGGTTGCGCGGCATAAAGCCGTCATCGACGGCCACCCGCGAGGCACCCTCAGTGGCTCCCAGGGTTTCGGCTGCTTGATGAAACAACGACCAGTCCTTGACACCGTTGCCGCCGGACAAAATAAATTCAGCCTCGGCCATTGGAATCAACGCCGGGTCTACAGCCACCGCGCCAAGGTCTTCAATGTGGGATTTACCCGTGATGATCGCATCTTGGAGCTGCATGGCTTGTGCTTGATGCCGGGTTTCGCTGATCGGTTCGGCACATTCAGCCATGGCCAAAATTAACCGTGGAGCTGGTCGCTGAAGGTCTTCACGACCAGCGCCTGCGCGACCAATACTCTGTTCGTCGGCAACCTGCCAAACTCGGGTTGCCGGGCGCTCAGACAGTTTCGCGCCCAGCCTGCGGCCCAACTCTGCGCCACCATTGCGGCTGTCAGGCAACAGCCAGTGACGCGGGGCAAGCTGATTTTCAACCCGGACTAATGCACGCACACGTTGTTCAGGCGAGTAGCCATCAAACACTGCGTCTGTGAAGTGCAGGATACGGTCAACACCCGCGGTGTCGAATGCGCTTTCCTTGTGTTCGGCAAATATCACCGCCACCACTGCGCCCTCGGTGCCAGCGAGCTTGTTGGCGAGGCCCAGCAGGTCTTTGTCATGACTGCTCAAGCGGCCGCCGACCATATCGGGTACCACGCAAATATAGAACGCCGGTTGTTCGACAATATGCAGGGGTAGCTGGACAGCGGTAGGCGCGGTGCTGCGTTTGGTCGTGCTGGTGTGTTGCGCGCCGGAACGGTCGATGCGTTTGATCCCGTTGGGCCCAATAAAGCCAAGCGCATGCGGGTTTTTACGCGGTACGCCAGCAGCGCTTAGCCAGCTTGCAACGCTGACTTGCAGGCTTGCATGCAGTGGGTGCAGGCGATTGCGCGCTATCCACTCGGCCCGCGGGTCGCGGCGAATAATCTCACTCATACGGCCTCCACAACTTCACGCTGGGCAGGACGAACCGGCGCGGCTTCGATTAGCATCTCAGCAACCAGTTCGGCGATATCCTTGATCTGTGGGCGCGGTTCAACCACACCCTCAAGCATGACGGTGCATTGTGGGCATCCCACCGCGACAATCTCAGCGCCGGTCTCATTGATATCGACCATGCGCATGTCCGGAATCCGCTGTTTGCCGGGTATGTCGGTTATGGGGGCACCACCGCCGCCGCCACAGCAACGCGAACGAAAGCCCGAGCGCTGCATTTCCTTGACCTCAATACCAATGGCATTAAGCACCTTGCGCGGCGCTTCATATTCGCCGTTGTATCGGCCCAGGTAGCAGGGGTCGTGATAGGTGACTGAGGCATTCTGGTGCTTGCTTAGATTGAGTTTGCCAGCACTGATCAACTGCTCAATATAGGTGCTGTGATGCAGCACGCTGTAGTGACCGCCCAATGCACCGTACTCATTTTTCAACACATGGAAACTGTGTGGGTCGGCGCTGATGATGGTCTTGAAGCGGTATTGGGCCAAGGTGTCGATGTTGCGTTTTGCCAGCTGTTGAAAGGTGGCTTCATCGCCTAGCCGTCTCGCTACATCGCCACTGTCGCGCTCTTCCAGCCCAAGCACGGCGAAGTCGACGTTAGCGGCTTTAAGGACTTTGACCAGAGCGCGCAAGGTGCGTTGATTGCGCATGTCAAAGGCACCGTCGCCGACCCAGAACAGTACATCGGCCTGTTGTTTCTCGCGCATCAGGGGCAGGTCGAGATCGGCCGCCCAGTTCAATCGGCCACCGGGTGCGAAACCGCCCGGGTTGTCGGTGGCGATTAGGTTTTCCAGTACCTCTGCGCCTTTATTCGGCGTTGCGCCTTTTTCCAATGTCAGATGGCGACGCATGTCGACGATGGCGTCAACGTGCTCAATCATCATCGGGCATTCTTCAACGCAAGCCCGGCAAGTGGTGCATGACCACAGGGTTTCGGCATCGACCAGTGCCTTGCCATCAAGCGCGACTATCGGCAAGTGCGGCCCACCGCTGTGTTCGCCGATGTTCTTGCCCGGGTAGGGCGAACCGGCAAATTTAGCGTCGGTGCCCCCAGCCAAACCGACGACCATGTCTTGAATGAGCTTTTTCGGATTCAGCGGCTGGCCAGCAGCAAAGGCCGGGCAGGCGGCTTCGCATTTGCCGCATTGAACGCAGGCATCAAAGCCAAGCAATTGGTTCCAGGTGAAATCGCTGGGTTTTTCGACGCCAAGCGGAGCTTGCGGATCGTTCAAGTCGAGGGCTTTTAGCCCGCTGGAGCGCCCGCCGCCGAAGCGTTCAGCGCGGCGGTGCCAGGCCAGGTGCAGGGCACCGGCAAAGGCATGTTTCATCGGCCCGCCCCAGGTCATGCCGAAGAATAACTCGCTGACACCCCAGGCTATACCCACCAGCAAAATTGCAGCCAGAAGCCAGCCACCAAAGCCTACAGGCACAATCCCGGCCACGGGCAAGGTGGCGATAAACAGGCTGGCGGAGAACATCAGCAGGCTTTTCGGCAAGCGCATCCACGGGCCTTTCGACAGCCGTGAGGGTGGGTTGAGGCGGCGTTTCGCGACAAACAGCGCACCGATAAACATCAATACTGTTGCGGCCAAAAGGGTGAAACCTAGGATTCGGCTGTGCAGGCCAAATCCATGCACCACAATTGCCAGAACCGCCGCCAAAACGAAGCCGCCAGCAGTTGCAACGTGGGTATTAGCAATGTATTTGTCGCGGGCTACGACATGGTGCAGATCGACCATATAGCGGCGCGGCATGGCCAGCAGCCCGCCAATCCAGTCAACCTGTGCAGGCCGTCCACGCCGCCACATGGCAAAGCGTTTCAGCGCGCCCACGACTGCCAACGCCAGCGCGACGAACAGCAGGATGGGCAAAACAGTATTCAACATCTCGGGTCTCCCTAGCGGGACCGCATAATTCAGGTCGAGTTGGCATGGGCTGACTCGACCGCTTGTGCTCTCAAACAAAGACCTTCGCTCTTGCCCTTGCCCTTACCAATCTACGAGTCACCCGATCGAGTCACTGAGTGTGCTGAGCAAGGCGTTCACCGCAGCCAATAGTGGTTCTATTGGCAAGGGGAACAACGCCGCACAGCGCGCTCAGGGGCCGATCAGAAGTCCTTACACAATCTAAGGGCGTCGTAGATGGCGGCGTGGGTATTTCGCTGGGCTACGCAGTCGCCGATGCGGAACAGCAAGTAGCCATCGCCACTCTCGCTCAGGCAAGGCTGTGGCTGAATCGCAAACAGCGCTTCAACATCCATCTGGCCTTTGTTGCGCGAGGCTTCTTTCAGCGCGTAGTACAGGCGCTCATCCGGGCGCACACCGTTCTCTACCACCACTTGGTCGATGACCCGCTCTTCATGGGCACCGGTGTATTCGTTCTCCAGTACCGCAACCAGTTTGTCGCCTTCGCGATAAACCTTTTCCAGCATCAGGTCACCGGTCATGATCACTTCCTTTGGATACATGCTGCGGTAGTAAGTCGGGAACGATGTGCCGCCAATCGCCACGCCAGGCTTGATGTCGTCGGTGACGATCTCAACCTGCGAGCCTTTATCGGCGAGAAAGTCAGCCACCGACATGCCGGTGAATTCGCAAATGGTGTCGTAGACCAGCACATTTTTACCCGGTGCTACTGTGCCATCGAGAATGTCCCAGCTACTGACGATCAAGCCTTCTTCTGCGCCCCATTGCGGGTTTTGTTCAACAAATGGATGGCCGCCGTTGGCCAGCACCACAATGTCTGGGCGCAAGTCGAGAATGGTCGCTTCGTCGGCGCCAGTGCCGAGACGCAAATCCACATTCAAGCGTGCCAGTTCGAGCTGGAACCAGCGGGTGATACCGGCAATCTGGTCGCGCTGTGGCGCTTTCGATGCGGTGGTGATTTGCCCGCCGAGCTGGTCTTTTTTCTCGAAAAGCGTCACGTCATGGCCGCGCTCTGCAGCTACCCGCGCCGCTTCCATACCCGCTGGGCCGCCACCGACAATCACCACTTTGCGCTTAACGCCGGTGGTTTTCTCGATGATATGCGGCACGCCCATGTATTCACGGGAGGTGGCTGCATTCTGAATGCACAATACATCCAGGCCCTGGTACTGGCGGTCGATGCAGTAGTTGGCTCCCACGCACTGTTTGATCTGATCAATCTGGCCCATCTTTATCTTGGCGATCAGGTGCGGGTCAGCGATGTGCGCGCGGGTCATGCCGACCATATCGACATAACCGCCTTCCAGAATCCGCGTGGCTTGGTTCGGGTCCTTGATGTTCTGCGCATGCAGCACCGGCACCTTGACCACTTCCTTGATGCCCGCCGCCAAATGCAGGAATGGCTCAGGCGGGTAGCTCATGTTCGGGATTACGTTGGCCAGCGTGTTGTGGGTGTCGCAACCAGAGCCCACTACACCGATAAAATCGAGCATGCCAGTGTCGTCGTAATACTTGGCAATTTGCTTCATGTCTTCGTGGGTGAGGCCATCCGGGTGGAATTCGTCACCACAGATGCGCATGCCTACACAGAAGTCATCGCCAACTTCTGCGCGCACTGCTTTGAGCACTTCCAAGCCAAAACGCATGCGTTTTTCAAAGCTGCCGCCCCATTCGTCTTCACGCTTGTTCACCCGTGGTGACCAGAACTGATCAATCATGTGCTGGTGCACGGCCGACAACTCAACACCGTCCAGGCCACCTGCTTTAGCGCGGCGGGCAGCTTGTGCGTAGTTGCCGATGACCCGCCAGATTTCTTCCGGCTCGATGGTTTTACAGGTGGCGCGATGCACCGGTTCGCGGATGCCCGATGGCGACATCAATGTTGGCCAGTGGAAACCGTCCCAACGCGAGCGACGGCCCATGTGGGTAATCTGGATCATGATTTTGGCGCCGTGCTTGTGCATGGCGTCGGCCAGGTTCTGGAAGTGCGGAATGATGCGATCGGTCGCCAGGTTGACCGAACTCCACCATTGCTGCGGGCTGTCGATGGCAACGACTGATGAACCACCGCAAATTGCCAGGCCGATGCCGCCCTTGGCCTTTTCTTCGTAATACTGGACGTAACGTTCGGTGGTCATACCGCCGTCAGTGGCATACACCTCGGCGTGCGCCGTGCTGATTACACGGTTGCGGACAGTCAGTTTGCCGATCTGAATCGGCTGGAACATTGCCTCGAAAGCCATTTCTTACTCCTCAGCTGGCGGCGCTTTACAACGGCTGGGTCAAATAGGTTTAACAACAAAGAGGCCATGCTCGTGGCCTTCTTCGGACGCGCCGAACTCTTGCTCGGCGACGGTGCGCAAATTGCTACCGCTGGCTTCGAGGATTTGGTCCATGGCACCGGCAAACCAACCGGTAAACATGTAATCGACCTTGCGCCCGCATTTGCCGTATACGTAGACAAAGGCTGAGTGTTCCAGGCGCACTTCAGCGGTGCCTTTTTCAAGGTTGATATGTTCAATCTTGAACAAACCCCAACCGCGCTGAGACAAGCGCTTCATGTAGTGCTCAAAGACAGCAACACCTTGCATGCCGTGGCATTCAGCTTCCTTCTCACACCAGTGCCAAGCCGACTTGTAGCCCGCTTTGTAAAGGATCTCGGCATAAGCCTCTGCGCCCAGAACCTCTTCAATGCCCTTGTGGTTATTGACGAAAAAATGGCGTGGGACATAGAGCATTGGCAGGGCATCGGTGGTCCAAACCCCGGTCTCATCGTCGACTTGGATTGGCATTTCAGGCGCGTGTGTGGACATGGTCTAACTCCAGAATTCATGGGGCTGCAAGGCGTCGGCTTTGCTTATAAATAGAGTTGTGGCGCTCAGGCACTCATTACCGAACTGCGGCGATTACTCGCCCCAAACGTCGGCCAGCACACGTACCCAGTTATCGCCCATGACCTTGCGCACCACGCGCTCGGACATGCCACGCTTGAGCAGGGTTTCGGTGAGGTTGGGGAATTCACCCACGGTACGGATGCCCAGCGGGTTAACGATCTTGCCGAAGCTGGTCAGACGTCGTGCATAGCCTTTGTCATGGGTCAGCCACTCAAAGAAGTCCTGGCCGTGACCTTGGGTGAAGTCGGTGCCGATACCAATTGCATCTTCACCGACGATATTCATCACGTACTCGATGGCTTCGGCGTAATCGTCGATGGTCGAGTCGATGCCTTTGGCGAGGAAAGGCGCAAACATGGTTACGCCGACAAAACCGCCGTGGTCGGCAATAAACTTAAGCTCTTCATCGGATTTGTTGCGCGGGTGATCTTTGAGCCCGGATGGCAGGCAATGCGAATAGCACACCGGCTTTTTCGATTCGAGAATCACTTCTTCACTGGTTTTAGACCCTACGTGAGACAAGTCGCACATGATGCCGACCCGGTTCATCTCGGCCACGATCTCCCGACCGAAACCGGAAAGCCCGCCGTCGCGTTCGTAGCAGCCGGTGCCAACCAGGTTTTGCGTGTTGTAGCACATCTGCACAATGCCAACGCCGAGTTGTTTGAACACCTCAACGTAGGCAATTTGATCTTCAAAGGCGTGGGCATTTTGGAAGCCAAAGATGATGCCGGTTTTGCCCTGCTCTTTAGCTGCGCGGATATCCGCCGTGGTACGCACCGGAATCACCAGGTCGCTGTTTTCACGAATGAGTTTCTGGCTGGCACCGATGTTATTCACCGTGGCTTGGAAACCTTCCCAGACCGACACGGTGCAGTTGGCTGCCGTCAGGCCACCTTTGCGCATGTCTTCAAAGAGTTCACGGTTCCATTTAGCGATGATCAGCCCGTCAATAACGATGCTGTCGGCGTGCAATTCGGCTGGGCTCATCAGGCTGTCCCCTCAGGTTCTTGCGTCACATCTGTTGATGACGCTTTGAGGTGAGCATATCCCCGAGGGGTGAAGTAGCCCGGTGTAAAAACGACTGAGGGATTGCCGAAAGCGTCAACAGCAGGTCGCAAATTGATAAGCTGTCGCGCACATAGGCAGGGTGGGTGATGCTTGTTAACCCACCTTTTGTCGGCGTGGATACCTGTGCATTGGCTCGTGTTGTTCACGCTATGCACGGTCGCGCAGGTGTCGCGTTAACTGTGCTCGTGGCGATCTTGACTGGGGCTGGTTTGGAAACGTTTGCGGTAGCGTCGGGAAAAATACGATGAGGATTCAAAACCGCAGGCTAGGGCGACTTCCAGCACGCTCATGTCGCTTTGGCGGAGCAATTGCCGGGCTTTATCCAAACGCAGGTTGAGGTAGAAGTTGGCGGGTGTGTCATTCAAATGCTGACGAAACAAGCGTTCCAGTTGGCGCGGGGTAATCTGCACCAAGTCGGCCAACTGTTGTGGTGACAGCGGGTTTTCGCTGCGCCGCTCTATTTCGGCGATCACCTGGCTGAGCTTTTTGTTATGCACCCCGTAACGGCTGGTGACCTGCATGCGTTGATGGTCTTGGCGCGAACGGATACGGCCCAGTACAAACTGCTCAGATACTTTTACCGCCATGGGTTCACCGTGATCACGGGCGATCAAGGTGAGCATCATGTCGATGGTTGAGGTGCCGCCAGCAGTGGTGATGCGTTTGCCGTCGATCTCGAACAGTTCCTGAGTGACCTTCAGGTTGGGGTAACGCTCCTGGAAGGCATTAATGGCTTCCCAATGCAGGGTGATGCGTTGTCTATCCAGCATCTTGGCTTCGGCCAGAATAAAACTACCGGTGTCGATAGCGCCCAGTACCACGCCCTCACGATCCAACCGGTGCAGCCAGGCCGACAATGACTGGCTGTAACTACCCAGAGGTTCAAAGCCACTGATCACAAACACCGTGTGCGGCAATTCATTGTGTTCGAGTGCGCTTCCAACATTGAGTGACATGCCATTACTGGCTTCCACCGGCCCGCCATCTAAGCTGATCAGACGCCAATCATAGAGTTCGCCTTTGAATCGGTTGGCGACGCGCAGGGGCTCAGTGGCGGACATCAAGCCCATCATCGAAAAGCCTGGCAGCAGCAGAAACCAAAAGGTTGTGGGCATTGCCTTGATTCACCTCTATGTGGCGGATTTAGGGAGCGCTCGGGCAGCAGCGTTGCAGCCGTGGTGCAGTCGCTATAGTTCCATAAATAGTCGTTAAAGTGCGCTTTATCCAGCGCGCTCTTGGGTATTGTGGCTACATCGGGCGTTATCAAGCCCGAACACGGAGGGGCCGTCAGGCCTCTACAGAACAAAATCCGGGGCTCGTTGCAGGCGGTTTTGCTGCACGTACAGATCCTGGATATAAACCGTAAAGTGAGGGAGCAAAAACCATGAAACGTCTTAATTTAATCGCCGGTGGCTGTGTACTCGCCCTGTGCAGCTCGTCGTTGTTGGCTGCGGATCAAGCAAGCTGTAAAAACGTGCGTGTCGGTGCAGTCGGTTGGACGGATGTAGTTGCAACCAGCGCTGTGGCCTCCACTTTGCTTGAAGGCCTGGGTTATGAAACAAAGCAGACTCAGGCATCGCAGCAAATTATTTTCGCCGGCATCCAGAAAGATCAGATTGATGTGTTCCTCGGTTACTGGAAACCGATCATGGATGACAACATCCAGCCCTTCCTTGAGAAAAAGGCGGTCAAGGTGATGGACACCCCATCACTGAGCGATGCTGTAGCAGCGCCTGCGGTACTGACCTCCAGTGCTGATAAAGGCCTGAAAACCATGGCTGACATCGCCAAGTTCAAAGACCAGCTTGACGGCAAAATCTACGGTATCGATGCGGGCTCAGGCGCTAACACCGCGATCCAGAAGATGATTGATACCAACCAATTTGGTTTGGGTGGGTTTAAGCTGATTGAATCCAGCGAAGCGGGCATGCTCGCGGCCGTGAACCGCGCAGCACGCAGCAACAAGCCCATTGTGTTCTTCGGCTGGAAGCCGCACCCGATGAATCTGCAGCACCCAATCACCTACCTCACCGGCACTGAAGATGTGTTCGGCCCTAATGATGGTGCGGCCACGGTTTCGACCGTTACCTCACCGGATTACGCCGAGCGCTGCCCGAATGTGAACCAACTGCTGAGCAATATGCGCTTTACCAGCGAGCAGGAAAGCCAGTTGATGGCCCCGATCATGGATCGCAAAGATCCAAAAGACGTTGCCCGCAAGTGGATCAAAGCCAATCCGCAAATCGTTAATGGCTGGCTCAAAGGCGTCACCACCTTCGATGGTAAGCCTGCTGACAGCGTTATTGCCTCACTGAAGTAATCCAACCTTGATAAACCCCTGATGCGCGACGTGATTGCGCACGGGGGTCTGTTGCCTGAAATAAGGAGTCACAGCCATGAATTATGAAGTCATTGTCACCTGCGCGGTCACCGGTGCCGGCGATACAGTCGGTCGGCACCCGGCAATCCCTGTGACGCCTAAGCAGATTGCCGACGCCGCAATTGAAGCCGCTAAGGCCGGGGCGACGGTTGCCCATTGTCATGTCCGCGACCCCGAAACCGGCAAGCCAAGCCGCGATGTTGAGCTCTATCGTGAAGTGGTTGAGCGCATTCGTGAGAGCGACACCGATGTGATCATCAACCTCACCGCAGGCATGGGCGGTGACCTGGAGATCGGCCCCGGCGAGCAGCCGCTGGCGTTCGGTGCAGGTACTGATTTGGTCGGCCCAATGGAGCGTCTCAAGCACATTGAAGCGCTGCGCCCGGAAATCTGCACCCTGGACTGCGGCACCCTTAATTTTGGTGATGGTGACTACATCTATGTTTCCACACCGGCGCAGCTGCGTGCTGGGGCGAAACGAATCACTGAACTGGGCGTTAAAGCTGAGCTGGAGATTTTTGATACCGGTCACCTCTGGTTCGCCAAGCAAATGCTTAAAGAAGGCTTGCTTGAAGACCCGTTGTTCCAGCTGTGCCTGGGCATTCCATGGGGCGCTCCGGCAGACACCGTAAGTATGAAAGCCATGGTCGATAACCTTCCAGCGGGTGCGACCTGGGCAGGCTTTGGTATTGGCCGCACGCAAATGCCAATGGCCGCGCAGGCCATGTTACTCGGTGGCCATGTACGGGTCGGCCTTGAAGACAATATCTGGCTGGACCGCGGCGTTCACGCCACCAATGGCCAACTGGTCGAGCGCGTTATCGAAATCATCCAACGCCTTGGCGGTCGCGCACTGACGCCGGCTGAGGGCCGGGCAAAGATGAAGCTCAGAACCCCTTAATCCATGCCTCGTATTCGCTTTGAATCAATGGAGCCGCTATGAAATTTACGACTGATGTAAAAACCTTCGCCGCCATTTGCACCGGTGTCATTGGCAGTGGCTGGGTTGCCCGCGCATTGGCCCATGGTCTGGATGTAGTCGCCTGGGACCCTGCTCCGGGGGCTGAGGCAACGCTGCGTAAGCGTGTTGCTAACGCCTGGCCAGCACTTGAGCAGCAAGGCCTGGCTGAGGGTGCAGCGCAGACGCGTTTGCGCTTTGCCCAGAGCATCGAAGACTGTGTGCGTGATGCAGACTTTATTCAGGAAAGCGCTCCCGAAGTGCTGGCACTGAAGCTCGACCTGCACGCCAAAATCAGTGCGGCGGCGCGCCCTGATGTGTTGATCGGTTCCAGCACCTCGGGGCTTTTGCCCAGCGAGTTCTACGCTGACTCGCAGCATCCAGAGCGCTGCGTGGTGGGGCATCCATTTAATCCGGTTTACCTGTTGCCATTAGTCGAAGTGGTTGGCGGCGAGAAGACGGCACCTGAGGCTGTCGAAGCGGCAATGCAGGTCTATACCGCGATTGGCATGCGTGCCTTGCATGTGCGCAAAGAAGTGCCTGGCTTTATTGCAGACCGCCTGCTTGAAGCCTTGTGGCGTGAAGCGCTGCACCTGATCAATGATGGCGTTGCCACCACGGGTGAGATTGACGATGCGATTCGTTTCGGCGCTGGCTTGCGTTGGTCGTTTATGGGCACGTTCCTCACTTACACCTTGGCCGGTGGCGATGCGGGGATGCGCCACTTTATGAATCAATTCGGCCCGGCCTTAAAACTGCCTTGGACCTACCTCGAAGCCCCGGAACTGACCGAAGGTTTGATCGACAGCGTGGTTGAAGGCACTAGCGCGCAACAGGGTGAGCGCAGTATTGCCGAGCTTGAGCGTTACCGCGATGACTGCCTGATTGCTGTTCAAGAAGCGATCAAGCAAACCAAAGCCAAGCATGGGTTTGCTTTTACCGATTGATGAAAACGGGAACTACCGAGCGTGGTTCACTTTCTACCACGCTCGGTGTAACCATTACAGAGGGCTGTCATGACGCGGCTAACCAGCTACAAAACCGAGGTGTTGCCTGAGTGGGTTGATTACAACCAGCACCTGCGCGATGCGTTTTATCTGCTGATATTCAGTTATGCCACTGACTCGTTGATGGACCATATCGGCCTTGATGAAGCGGGCAGGGCGAGCACGGGGCATACCTTGTACACCCTTGAGTGCCACCTCAACTACCTCAACGAAGTGCGTTTGGGTGCCCAGGTCGAAGTGCGCACGCAAGTGCTTGCCCATGATCAAAAGCGGATTCATATTCACCACAGTCTGCATTTGTCAGGGGCTGAAGCTGCGCTGGCCGAAAGCGAACAAATGTTGATGAATATCGATGTAAACACTGGGCGCTCAGCGGTCTTTGCCGATGCTGTGCAGGCGCGGTTGGATACCTTGGCCGCAGCCCATCAAAACTTGCCAGCACCGGTGTATATCGGCCGGGTGATTGGCTTGCCTAAGCGTTGAACGAAGCTTGCCCACCGCGACGTGGATAATTCGCAGATAATTGTGACTGTAAATGGTGGCCGAAAAAAGCGTCGACCACCCTACCGCTCATTCGCTCTTTGTCGGGTGCGACAACGCGAAGCTTGTCCACCATGGACCATGCCGCTCAGGTTAAAGGCCTGTTGCTATTCAATCGATCGCAGCCGTCGGTGTATATCGCTCGTGGTATTGCTGCCTAAGCGTTGATCTGCGTCAGTAAGCGCCTAAGCAGTAGGGCGTAATGTTATTGGTAGGGCGAACAACAGGACGTTTGTCCGCCGGAGTTAATGCAATCGCCTGAGTGTACGCAGCCATTTATGGCGGATTAAAGGCGTTATCCGCCCAGCGGAGGCCAACGATGAACAAGGCCGTTAAAAAATTCCCAATGCATCCTAAGCACCCAGAACGCATTTGCTGGGGCTGTGATCTGTACTGCCCAGCCCATTCATTGGCCTGTGGTAATGGCGCAGACCGCACCATGCATCCCGCCGAAATGCTTGGCGATGATTGGTATGCCTACGGCGACTGGGGGTTTAATGCCGCTGAAATCAAGGCGGCGAATGAGCAGTTGATCATTCGCCAGCGCTGATCTTCACGTTAGCCTGCATCGCTGCGTTGGCCAGTACGCATTGCCGTTAGGGCATAAATCATCAGGGCAATGAGTGCCAGCAAACTTAGTGACATCGGCGCTTTACTCCGTCACGACTTGGCGCAGCTGGGGTATCGGTTGGGCTCCAAGGTTATTGAGCAGGCGCTCGCTGTACCAGTCGATAAAGTTAACCACGGCGAACTCGTAGGTATGCGAGTACGGACCGGGTTGGTAAGCGCTGGAATTGATGCCGCGCTGGTTTTCCTCGGCTAGGCGGCGGTCCTGATTGTTGGTTGCATCCCAGACTTGGGTCAGGCGAGCCGGATCGTAATCCACCCCTTCAACTGCATCTTTGTGCACCAGCCATTTGGTGGTGACAATGGTTTCTTGAGCGCTGATTGGCCACACCGTGAAAACAATCAAGTGATCGCCCATGCAGTGGTTCCAAGAGTGGGGCAGGTGCAGGATGCGCATTGAGCCCAGTTCCGGGTTTTGAATCCGTCCCATGAGTTTTTGGCAGCCGCGCTTGCCGTCCATGGTCATCGACTCAGTACCCTTTAGCAGCGGCATGCGCACGATACGGTTACGCAGGCCAAAGCTGGCGTGGGCAAAGGGGATTTTCTCAGCCTCCCACTTGGCCGCAGACTCAGCGACGTGGTCCTTAAATGCCTGATCGGCCCGTGGGTCGGTCACATCATCCCACTCCAGCAGGCTTTTTAGCAGTTCCGGGTGAGCGCCGCCGCAGTGATAACACTCACGGTTATTCTCCAGCACCAGCTTCCAGTTGGCTTTTTCAACCAGGGTGGTTTGCACCGCCACCTTGGTATTTTCCATGTCATAAGGCTCCATGTAATGGGCCAATGTTTGCAGGAAGTCATCCACCGCTGGTGGATTTTCTGCCAGCGAGATAAAAATGTAGCCGCCAGCAGTTTTACAGTTCACCGGCTTGAGGCCGTACTGCTTCATGTCGAAGTCAGCGCCCATTTCGGTGCCGGCAAAGATCAAGCGACCGTCGAGTTCGTAGGTCCACTGATGGTAGTGGCACACCAGCTTGGCAACCTTGCCTTTCTCGCTGGTGCACAGGCGAGAGCCACGGTGGCGACAGACGTTATGAAAGGCATGAATCACGCCTTCGGCGCCGCGAATCACAATGATCGGGTTGTCACCCAGTTGCAGGGTCAGGTAATTGCCTTTGGTTGGGATTTCGCAGGTCATGCCGGCAATCAACCATTCTTTATGAAAGATTTCCTGCATATCAATCTGAAACAGACGCTCGTCGTTATAAAACGGCTGCGGTAATGAAAAGGTGCGTTCGCGGCTGTGCAGCATCTCGGCTGTGGCCTTGCGTGCCGGTTCAAGTGGATCGCCCAGGCTCAGGGTCGAAGTGACGTCCATCATTAACTCCTCAATGGCGGAGTGTGCCGCCGTAAAAGTGGTTGTATCTGCAATCGCAAGGCGAACCTACAGGTCTGTTTCGCCAGCCGAAAGGCGGTTTGGCTGAGTCACTGCAAGCGGGTTTGAGCACAGACCTTAAGTGCGGGACATTGTGTTTCGGCTAAGGGCGAGTGTGGCTGGGAGTGCTTTGTGATCCATATCCATGGGCGACACGGCCGAATCAGTTTCCGACGCGCAATTGCCCGTGTCATCGGGCAGGTCGCGATAAGTATGTGAATGTCGCTGACAGGTAAATGGTGACAAAGCACGTTAAGCACAATCCGCCCATCTAGGCCGATATCCGGCCGCGCGCGGAGACACGTGCATGACCACAAGTGATTTTCTAAACCCGGTTACCACCCAGACCTGGAGTAACGGGCGGCACTTAGTACGCTGCGTTAAGGTGATTCAGGAAACCTGGGATGTACGTACCTTCTGTTTTATGGCGGATCAGCCGGTGTTGTACTTCTTCAAGCCGGGGCAATTTGTCACCTTGGAGCTTGAGATCGAGGGCGTGCCGATCATGCGCTCCTACACCATCTCCAGTGCGCCATCGGTGCCCTATAGCTTCTCCATCACAATCAAACGCGTGCCGGGCGGCAAGGTATCTAACTGGCTGCACGACAACCTGCAAGAAGGGCAGGATCTGGCGGTGCACGGCCCGGTGGGTAACTTCAATGTGATTGATTTTCCCGCGGATAAGGTGCTGTTCCTCAGCGGTGGCGTGGGTATCACTCCGGTGATGTCGATGGCGCGTTGGTATTACGACACCAATGCCAATGTCGACATGGTTTTTGTACACAGCGCCCGCTCGCCAAAGGACATCATTTATCACCGCGAGCTTGAGCACATGGCCGCGCGGATCAATAACTTCAGCCTGCATGTGATTTGTGAAAAACACGGGCTGGGCGAAGCTTGGGCAGGTTATCGCGGCTACCTGAATCAGCCGATGCTGGAGCTGATTGCTCCGGATTATCTCGACCGGGAAATATTCTGCTGCGGGCCAACGCCTTATATGGCCGCGGTCAAGCGGTTGCTGCAAGCCAACAATTACGACATGGAGCGTTATCACGAAGAGGCCTTTGGCCCAACACCGCCTGAGGTTCGTGCCGATGTCAAAGAGCTGGCCGCTGAGGCTGCAGATGCAGCTGAAGTGCCTGCAACGGATTTGCGTCAGGTTGAATTTGTGCTGACCGGCAAAAGTATTCGAGTTGCGCCGGGTGAAACAGTGCATTCTGCGGCTGCACAGTTAGGGCTGCACATTCCAAAAGCCTGCGGTATGGGCATTTGCGGCACTTGTAAAGTGTTGAAAACTGCAGGCGAAGTGAGCATGGAACACAACGGTGGTATCACCGATGAAGATGTTGCAGAGGGCTATATTTTGTCCTGCTGCAGTGTGCCCCAAGGCGATGTGGCGATTGAGTTTTAGTACCGCCCCTAATGTGCGACGCCTTATTCCATGCTCCAGCCGTGGCTGACCGTCAGCGACTGACCGGTAAGGGCGTTGCTCGGAAATGCAGCAAAGAGCAGGGCAACGCGGGCGACATCTTCGGTGCTGGTGAACTCACCGTCGACGGTGTCTTTGAGCATCACTTTGCTGATGACCTCATCCTCGCTGATGCCTAACTCCTTGGCCTGCTCGGGAATTTGTTTATCAACCAGTGGCGTGCGGACGAAACCCGGGCAAATCACATTGGCGTGTATGCCCGCAGGCCCACCTTCTTTGGCCACGGTTTTGGCCAGCCCAAGTAAACCGTGTTTGGCTGTTACATAAGGCGCTTTGAGTTTGGAGGCCTCTTTTGAGTGAACCGAGCCCATATAGATAATGCTGCCGCCACGCCCTTGGGCGTACATATGTTTGAGACAGGCCTTGGTGGTCAGAAAAGCACCGTCGAGGTGAATCGCCAGCATCTTTTTCCAGTCGGCATAGCTTAAGTCCTGTACCGGCTGAATGATTTGAATCCCGGCATTGCTGACCAGAATATCAATGCCACCAAATGTCTTAACTGCCAATTCAACCCCTGCATTGACTTGATCCTCATTGGTCACATCAACTTCTACTGCCAAGGTTTTGCCGCGGCTGACCGAGAGCTCTTCAGCGGTTTGCTGAGCCGCTTTGAAATTGAGGTCGGCAATGACGACGCTGGCACCTTCGGCCGCAAAGACTGCTGCGATTTGTTTGCCAATGCCGCTCGCAGCCCCAGTTATAAAGGCGACTTTGCCTTGCAGTTGCATGGTTTTACTCCTTGGGTTGTGGTGCTTATTTGCGACCCGGCTGCCACTCTGGATAGCGCGGTACCTGGCTGTCACCAAGTGCCAGCCAAGGTTTGTCATGGGAGCACCAGATATGATGTGCCGGGCGGCTGCCCGGATCTTCATTCAGCGTCGCCACCCGCACAATGACATGCCCTTGAGCGGGGCGCTGGGCTATCAGTTGAGAACCACAAACAGAACAAAAGTGCCTGAACTTGCCCGGTGAGGATTCATAGGCGTTGAGTTTGTCCTCACCCTTTAACCAGCGAAAATGCTCGCGCATCACACCCGCCGTGGTGGCGAATGCAGCTGAGTGAGCCTTACGGCAAGTGTCGCAATGACAATGCCCGATGGGCATATCTAGCTGCTCGATCTGGTATTCAATCGCACCGCATAAACAACTTCCACGCATGGCTGCACCTGTTTTGTTAATGGGGTTGGAGGCTTCAAGTATAGAAGCCTTACGCGTCAGCGAGAGGCTCTAGTGCAATACCTTTGTTGGATCTGCCGATCATTTCAGGGGCACAAGGAAAATGCCATCCGGTATTGCTTAGGATTATCCGGTGACCGTCTGTCGGGTTCTCGGTTCCCTAACTTTTGATCTGCTATCCCTGATAACAGGCTTTTGCGTCGGGGTCTCTAAAAGCGCTCGCTCTAACCCACACATACCCCTTAAAAGAGACCTGTTAAAAGGGATATTTAATGGTCGGTGATCTGATCACTTTTTTTGTGCAGGCGTTGCAGAACGTCCCGGGCCTGGCCATCTTTCTGGCACTGAGCATCGGCTATGCCATCGGGCAAATCCGCTTGGGGCCGATCCAGTTGGGCGGTGTCTGCGGCACCTTAATCGCCGCGCTGGTCATCGGCCAGTTGGGCATTGCGGTGGATGCTGGCATCAAGAATGTTTTCTTTATGTTGTTTATCTTTGCCCTCGGCTACAGCGGCGGTCCGCAGTTTTTCTCCAGCCTCAATGCCAAAGGCATCCAGTTGGGTATGTTCTGCCTGATTGAAGTCGTGGTGGTCCTGGGCATGGTCTTGGCAGCTACCAGCATAATGAACTTAGACCCCGGTACAGCAGCAGGCATGATGGCGGGTGCCGCGACTGAATCGGCGGTGGTAGGGACCGCCACGGATGCCATTTCGCGTCTTCCCCTGCCTGATGCTGAAATCGTCCGCCTGCAGGGCAATGTGGTCACCGCATACTCCATTACCTACATCTGCGGCTTGATCACCATTGTCATAATCACCAGTCAGATATTCCCATTGTTATTGCGCATCAACTTGCGTGAAGAGGCTGAAAAGCTCTGGGTGGAAATGGGCGGCAGTGTCGACACCGATGGGGTGGACGCAGCGCCAAACGTGATCGGGCGTGCTTACCGCGTGGATGCAGGGACAGGCCATAGCGTTGCCGACATTCAACAGCGTTTGGGTCAGCAAAGCAGCATTGTCCGCGTGCAGCGTAAGGGGCATATGGTGGCGATGTCACCTTCACTTAAGTTGCGCCGTGGCGATCACGTTCTACTCGTGGGGTACCGCGGGTCTCTGATTGAAGTGGCGTCTTCACTTGGTCCTGAACTGGCCGATGCCCGGTCACTGACGCTCGCCCTGGAGACTTATGACGTGGTGGTGCTTGCCGACGGTTTGGTAAACCAGCCATTGCAAGCTCTGGACCTCCCTACAGGTGTCCATGTTTCGGCCATTCGACGCGGTGATGTCATTGTTCCAGCATTGCCTGCGACCCGGCTGCAGCGTCAAGACGTGCTGCAGATTTACGATGCCAAAGCCCACGGTCGCCGCGCCGCGGACTCGCTGCTCAATCGCATCGGCAAACAATTGCCCGATAAGCTGACCAGCAACATTGGCATTGTCGGAATCGGTATTGCTTTGGGCACTTGGTTGGGAAGCTTTTCGCTGAACATTGGTGGCGTTGATTTCTCGGCCGGAACCGGCGGCGGTGTACTGGTGACCGGGCTGGTGTTGGGGTGGTATCACGCCCGCCGGGCAGACTTGCATACGGTCAATAGCGATGCACTGGGCTTGCTCAAGGATTTGGGGCTAGCAGGTTTTATCGCCGGAGTGGGCTTAGCTTCCGGACCCCAGGCGATCGAACTTATTAAGCAGTATGGCTTTACCTTGCCTATGCTGGGTGTAGCCATTGCTGTAGTCCCTGCCACTGTGTCACTGCTCGCGGGCTATTTTGTGCTCAAACTCAGCGCTCCAGTACTGCTCGGCGCGATTGCCGGGCAACAGTGCAGCACCCCGGCACTCAGCGCCATACAAAACGCTTGTGGCAACTCCACACCGTTGCTCGGCTACACCATTACCTATGCCATTTCCAATGTCGTGTTGCCTCTGATGGGGCCCCTAATTGTCGGTCTAACCAGTTCTATGCAGTCCGGTTAGCTGTCAGAAACTTTATCCACTGATCCGAGGTGAACTCATGAGTTGGTTACACGAGTTATTCAACAGGTCGCCGGAAATTGCGTTGTTTTTGTCGATTGCGGTGGGCTACTACATCGGCAAGATCAAGTTCGGCAAGTTCCAGCTTGGCGGCGTTGCCGGCTCTCTATTGGTGGCGGTAGTGGTCAGCCAAGTCGGCGTTCAAATTGATGACGGGGTCAAGGCGGTCATGTTCGCCCTGTTCATCTACGCCGTGGGCTATGAAAGCGGGCCGGACTTTTTCCGTTCTCTGGGTATGCAGTCCATCAAGGAAATTATCCTCGCAGCAGTGCTCGCCATCAGTGGCCTGCTCACCGTGGTGGTGTTGGCTAAGTGGTTTGGTTTGGATAAGGGCCTGGCCGCTGGTGTTGCTGCGGGCGCACTGACTCAGTCAGCGATTATCGGAACCGCCGGTGATGCCATCGCACGCCTGGGGCTTGCTGCCGACGAGGTCCAGCGCTTGCAGGGCAACGTCGCCATTGGTTATGCGGTGACTTATGTATTTGGCTCATTTGGCGCCATTCTGGTGTGCGTTAACTTGCTGCCAAGATTTATGGGTCGCTCAATCAAAGACGATGCACTGAAGGCCGAGACGAGCGCGCAAACCGGGGTGCAGGTCTATGGGCCGGGCCAGGAGTCGGCTGCGCCTGATCTGGTCGGGCGAATTTTCCAATTGCCTGCCAACACCGCAACCAGCATTGAAGCCCTAGAGCAGAGCACTGAGATTCCGATCACCATCGAGCGTGTCAAACGCGACAAGCAAATCCTCCAGCCGAGCCCTGAAATGCTGCTGCAGCCGGACGATATTGTGCTGGTGGTTGGGCGTCGTCCTGCCGTGGTGAGCATCATTTCAAGGTTAGGCACAGAGCTGCATAACGTCGAAGGCATGGAGCTGGTGATGCAGCGCCGCGACGTTGTCATCACTAATCCTGAGTATGACAAGCGTAAGTTTGGCGAGATCCGCGCCGAGGTTTCCCAGGACGTGCGTCACGGTGTGTACGTCTCGCAAATTTCACGTCAGGGCAAACTTCTGCCGATGGAGCCAGACACCAGTCTGATGTTGGGTGATGTGGTCAGCGTATTTGGTGCCGAACAGGATGTTAATCGGGTGGTCGAGCAAGTCGGGCATGCCATCGTTCCGAGCGCTAAAACCGACTTCGTCTACATGGGCGCAGGTTTGGTGGTGGGTCTGTTGATTGGCTTGCTTACCGCGCGTATTGGCTCCATTCCACTAACCTTAGGCAGTGGCGGCGGTGCCTTGCTGTCCGGTTTGTTGTTCGGCTGGTTCCGTTCGCGCCGGCAGACATTCGGCGAGATGCCCAGCGGTGCGGTGCAGATTCTCAAAGACTTGGGTTTGGCGGGATTTGTGGTCGTGGTCGGGATTTCCTCTGGGCTGCAAGCGGTGCACACCGTAATGGATCAAGGGTTGTTGATCTTTGGTATTGGCATCGTGGTGACGGTGCTGCCATTGATCCTGACCATGCTGTTTGGCCGCTACATTCTGCGCTACGACAACGTCGCCATTTTTGCCGGCGCACTCAGTGGTTCGCGCAGTGCTAACCCGGCCTTTGGTGAAGTTCTGGATAAAGCCGAAAACACCGTGCCGACTGTGCCGTTCGCAATCACCTATGCGCTGGCTAATGTGTTTTTGACCTTGCTGGGCCCACTGATAGTGGCCTTTGTTTGAACAACTGCTGTTTGGTTGCCAGCCTGTGCCTGAGCACAGCTGGCAGTTTGCTTAGTCATTGATGCGGTAAGGAGAAGCAAGATGGATTTTAGCGACCCGGACAAAATCGCGCTGTTGAGCCCTTTCGAATTGAAAGACGCGCTGATGCAGAGAGCGGTGCAAAGTAATCAATTGATGTTGAACGCTGGGCGGGGAAACCCGAACTTTCTGGCGACCACGCCTCGCCATGGTTTTTTCCAATTTGGTCTGTTTGCCATGACCGAAGCCGAGCGCTCATACATGTACATGGAGCATGTCGGCGGTTTTCCCAAGCGCGAAGGGATTGAGGCGCGTTTTGAGCTGTTTGCCAAGCAGCATGAAAACGCTCCCGGCGTTCGTTTCATCGAAGCGGCCGTGTCTTACGTAAGCGACCAACTGGGTCTGAATGTCGGCGACTTTATCTATGAGATGTGCGAGGCAATCCTGGGCTGCAACTACCCGGTGCCCGACCGCATGTTGGTGATGAGCGAGTTCATTGTCGGCAAGTACATCTACGAGGAAATGATCGGTAATTATCCCTTTGTCGGCAAGTTCGATATGTACGCCTTGGAAGGCGGCACCGCTGCCATGACGTATTTATTTGCCAGCCTGAAATCCAACCATGTGATTAACGCAGGCGATACCATTGCGCTGGGCATGCCGATCTTTACGCCCTACATCGAGATTCCGGAACTGAGCGATTACAACCTCATATCGCTGTCGGTTGATGCGCCGCAATCGAACAAATGGCAATTCACCCATAAAGAACTCGACAAGCTGCTCGACCCTAAGGTCAAAGCCTTCTTCCTGGTCAACCCAAGTAACCCGCCATCGGTAAAAATTGATGACGAGACGCTGCTCTACATCGCTGAAATCGTCAAGAAACGGCCTGATCTGATCATCCTCACCGATGATGTCTATGCCACTTTTGCCGACAACTTTGTCTCGTTGTTCGCCGTTTGCCCGTACAACACCATCCTGGTCTACTCGTTCTCCAAGTACTTTGGCGCAACCGGCTGGCGCATGGGTGTCGTTGCGACCCATGAAGACAACATTATCGACGCCAAGATTGCCGCCTTACCCAAGGCCAAACGCGATCAACTGCATCACCGCTACAGTTCGATTACCACGACGCCTGAAAACCTTAAATTCATCGACCGCCTAGTGGCTGACAGCCGCACCGTGGCCTTGAATCACACCGCCGGTTTGTCGACACCGGTGCAGGCGCAGATGACCTTGTTCTCCTTGTTCTGCCTGATGGATGAGCCGGGTGCTTACAAAGCTGAAATGAAGCGCATTGTGTTGCGCCGGAAAGAGGCTCTGTATCGCGAACTCGGCCTGCCTATGCCTCATGATCCTAACTCCGTGCGCTACTACCACTTGATTGACTTGGAAGAGTTGGCGGCAGAAATGTACGGCGACAAGTTCGTTGTCTGGATGTTGGCTCGGCTTAAGCCGAACGAGGCGCTGTTCCGTCTTGCCGAAGAAACCGGGGTGATCCTGCTACCGGGCAAGGGCTTTGGTACCACACACCCTTCCTGGCGTGTCTCGCTGGCTAACCTTAATGAGTACGACTACGCCAATATCGGCAAGGCCATACGCCGCTTGGCTGAGGAGTACTACCAGCTATTCGTTGATAGCACGAGTGCAAAAGCGCCTAGCCCAGCGGCCAAGGCAGTGGACAATGCGGCAGTCAAGGCAGGTGCGAAAAAATCCGCCAAGCCTGTGGCTAAATCAGCCGCCAAGCCGGCTGCTAAACCCGCTGCAAAACCGGCAGCAAAAAAGGCCACAAAACCGAGGACTACCAAGAAGTGAGTAAGCGCTGACTTAGTGGGATTTAACTATCATTGGCGCAGGTGTTGGCCAATGATGGTTAAACACTAAGCGTTTATGCGTTTGGGTTTATATTGTTTGCGAGCCTGCCATGGGTTATTCCATGAGCAGGCTTTTCAATTCAGGATCAGGCGTTACCCATGGCTGAACGGATATCAGCCGCCAGTTCGCGCACCCTCTCTTTTTCGGTATCCCATGAGCACATAAAACGTGCGCCACCGGCACCAATAAAGGTGTAGAAACGCCAGCCCTTGTTGCGCAGGGTTTCGAGTGCAGGTTCAGACATTTGCAGGAACACGCCGTTGGCCTGAACGGGAAACATCAGGCTTACGCCGGGCACGTCGCTGACCAACTCTGCAAGCAAGCGTGCGCAGCTATTGGCGTGCTGGCCGCCGAGGCAGCAGATGCGACTGAAGTGCCAGCCCCTGATTTGCGTCAGGTTGAGTTTGTGTTGACCGGTAAAAGTATTCGTGTAGCAGCGGGGAAACAGTGCACTCTGCTGCAACGCAATTGGGCCTGAATATCCCTAAAGCCTGTGGCATGGGAATTTGCGGCACCTGCAAAGTGCTGAAAACCTCAGGCGAGGAGAGCATGGAACACAACGGCGAGATCACCGACGAAGATGTTACCGAAGGATATGTCTTGTCGTGCTGCAGTGTGCCGCAAGGTGATGTGGTAATCGATTTTTAATCCGGTTCTTTCAGTGGACAAATACGGCTAGCTATAACCCCATAATTAGGTCGCAACACTGCAGACGATTTTAGCTCACCTTGTCTAGGTGTATTGCAACACCCATGAAAGAATGGCCGGTTTACTTTCAGAAGCTTAAGCCTGAAATTGATAACACGTTTATACCTGATAACTGTCAGTCATCAGTTATGCAAAAATGGCTATGGCGAAGTGTACGACGGTTGCAGAAGTCAGAAATAAAGTTTTGATTTAGATGGCAGATTGGAAATAGCCATCGCGATAGGCTCTCGATGGCTAATTTTCAGGCGCTGATGTACGGGATACTTTCAGCTTATTTCTGGCTTAGTATGGCCATCCTTCACTAGCCATAAGAGCACGTACTGACCACACAGTCGCCTCATCAGACATGAAGTAATAAGGCTGGCTGGATGGATCGCGCACTTTATTGATACTCAGTTTGACCCAAGAACCATCAGGCTGTTGATTGCGGCGTAACCAGTCGAGCGCATCAGCAACAGGCTGATCTGTAGGTTTCATGCCTGAGCGCATTAGAGTATAGGCGATCAACCCTGTAGCCAGTCCGTCCGGACCTTTGGCTCCGGGCGAGAGTTTGCGAGCTTCTTTTCGTGGCTTTACGCCATCGTACGTCCAGTCATTGAGTGAGAACAGTGCCCAACTACCTTTGTCATCACCACTCTTGGCCTGTTTGGCAATTAGTTTCTTAATAACGGCGTTTTTCTCTTCTCGAGTCAATAATCCATCAAGGGTCAAAGAGGCTTGCAGTAGCCATGTTTCTGACCAAAGGTTTTCAGGGTTGCGAGTTGTTGTGAGGTAGTCTCGCAAGCTCTTGATATGGGCTTTTATCGTCCCATCGTTTTTTTCCATTTCGAGATAGCCAGGTGCTCTGCCTACGGCAATAGCAGCCATCGACGCAAGAACTGGTCGTGCTTCCAAAGTGGCATAGGGTTCCAATTTAAAATCGAACGTATCCCAGCCGCCATTAGCTTTCTGATGGTGCCACAGGCGTTCGAATGCGCTGACAGCAAGTGGGGAAGTCTTCTTCAAACCATTCGCTTCGTCGCTCAGGGCCAGCGTATAGGCATTTAAGATACCTTCACTACCGTAGGATTCGGTCACACGCCCTGCTGGCTCAACGTCCCAAGGTTCTGCGCTTTGGCCTGCAATGATACGGCGTCGAATGTTATCGAGTACCTGATCTGCACTGCCACCGCTCTTCTCGAGGTGCGGTCGGGTAACGGTATAGTTCGAAGTGGTGTGGCAGGCTATGCATGAAGCAGAACGGTGCCCCTCCATTTTGGATTTTTCCCTAGCATAAGGAAAGTTCAGCCATGCTTGGGCGCGCTTATCCAGCCACTCGGTTGCCTTGGTTTTATTCCAAGACTCAGCAGCAACTGCCTGCGCCGAGCCCATGAAACTAAGAATTGATGTGCTGACGCACAGGGCAATAATAAGTTTGTTTTTACTCATGTTTCTAACCTCAAGTGCAGTATGTTTTTCGGGGGGTAGTTTATGCGGCGACTGGCTTAATAAACCTCATGGCTTTAGTGGATTAAGCGGTGTTAATGCTAAGTTGATATATATGTTAGCTAAGCGGGTGTTAGCAGAAACCATACTTTTGTATAAATACTGGTCGCGGGATAAAGTATTAAGATGCTGTTGCTGGTTAAGCGTGTGTCATTAAAATGTAATATATAAATTAGCTAAAAAATTTTGGCTAAGATACATTGAATATATAGGGGGTTATATTTGTTGGATGTAGGGTATTTCCTGTAGAGCTGACAGGTGTTGCTTTTATTTTTTTATGAGCAAGGCGACGAATTTATTTTTTGCGGCTGGACTAGGGTGGTTCGAAATAGTCCGGTATTTTCTGCTGTTTTTAGAAACGGAAAACCAGTAAAAATGCTCAGCACTCGTCTATTTCCGAGTTCCTAGCTATCAAGAACTCCTCGCGGCGGCCATTCTCCGTATTACAAACGCGTCTCTCTGCATTCGTCAGTAAATATCGGCGTGTCGCCTAGCTGTTCGGCGGGGGAGCAGCGTGACCAGCTGTCATTCGTTCTTTAGGAGCAGGGCTTGACCTTTGCGCAGTTGGGCGTGGCTTTGTAGGGTCGTGACTTCGTCAGGGATTGCGCTCGAGGCTCAGCCCCGCAAACCGGCGCAGAATGGGGGGGGCGCACAACATGGTCAGGCTCAGCCTGAACTACCTGTCCTGAAATCGCTGCACAGAGGAGGTTGTTGAGCTGAAGCTGCCCTACTTTGCGCTGCGCAACATCTGCAAGAAATGGAGGATGCACAATTCGTGGCTAGAGGGTAGCGCCGACAGGCTTTACGATCAGCTAAGAAGGCAGGCTGCCACAGTAGTAACACCTGCCCCAGCTACACAAGTTACTGCACATCCCCCATGGCTGCACGGATATCAGCCGCCAGTTCGCGCACCCTCTCTTTTTCGGTATCCCACGAGCACATAAAACGTGCGCCACCGGCACCAATAAAGGTGTAGAAGCGCCAGCCCTTGTTGCGCAGGGTTTCCAGCGCAGGTTCTGACATCTGCAGGAACACGCCATTGGCTTGCACCGGGAACATCAGGCTGACGCCCGGAACATCGCTGACCAACTCTGCAAGCAAGCGTGCGCAGCTATTGGCGTGCTGGGCGTAATGCAGCCAGGCATCATTTTGCAAAATACCCACCCACGGCGCTGACAGGTAGCGCATTTTCGAGGCGAGCTGGCCCGCCTGTTTGCAACGGTAGTCGAAGTCTTCGGCCAGATCCTTGTTGAAGAACAAGATGGCTTCACCCACCGCCATGCCGTTCTTGGTGCCGCCAAAACAGAGTACATCCACACCGGCTTTCCACGTCAGTTCGGCGGGTGTGCAGCCGAGAAATGCACAGGCATTGGAGAAGCGTGCGCCGTCCATATGCAGGTTCAGGCCCAGCTCATGGCAAGTGTCACTGATTGCGCGGATTTCTTCCGGGGTGTAGACGGTACCAACTTCGGTGGCTTGAGTGAGGGTCACAACCCGGGGTTTGGGGTAGTGGATATCCTGGCGTTTGAGGGCCACTTCGCGGATTGATTGCGGGGTCATTTTGCCGCTTTCGCTGCTGGCGACCAGCAGTTTCGAACCATTGGAGAAGAACTCAGGCGCGCCGCATTCGTCTGTTTCGACATGGGCGGTTTCGGAGCAGATCACGCTGTGGTAACTCTGGCACAGCGCTGCCAAAGCCAGTGAGTTGGCGGCAGTACCGTTAAAGGCAAAGAATACTTCGCAGTCAGTCTCAAACAACTTACGGAAGTGATCGGCGGCGCGAGCGGTCCATTGGTCATCACCATAAGCCCGGTCGTGGCCGTGATTAGCTTCAGCCATGGCTGCCCATGCTTCAGGGCAGATACCGGAATAGTTGTCGCTGGCGAACTGTTGCGTTTGGTCGGTCATCTTGGGTCCTTCTGGCCGTTGCCTGAACGCCCCTCGTGAGGGCAGGCGGATATGCTCGCATTTTACGCGAGGTTGAGCCCACAGCCCAAGCATTCACGCATCCAGCCGATGCTTGTCTCCCAATACCGGGTAATGGGCGCTGTTACTTGCGGAAAAAAGGGTGGGCAATAAAGGGTTGCCCACCGGAAAGAATGCTTAGGTTTGTGTTGTGCGTGGCAGCACTTTGGGCTGGCGAAATACCAAGCCCAGCCCTAGCAAAATCGCCAACATGCCTAAGAGGCTCAACCCTGAAAGCACATTGCCGAGAAACAGGTAATCCATCACGGCGGTGACCACGGGTACCAGATAGAACAAGCTGGTGACGTTGACCAAGTTGCCGGCGCGGATTAACCGGTACAGCAAGAGTTGCGCGACCACTGAAATCACTAAGCCCAACCACAGCAGTGGAATCAAAAAGCTAATAGAGTGTTCAAAATGGATTGGCTGGGTCGGTGCTACAGCCAGGCACAGCAACAGGCTGACTGCATATTGCAGTGGCAGCACTTGGGCAGGGGCTTGCTGAATGCTTTTTTGCGCAATTGCACCGCCGGTGACGCTGACCAGTGCGCCGAGGGCAAAAGCGATGCCGACGAGGGAGAAGTTGGCTTTCAGCAGGCTTTGCAGCACCACTAAAACCAAACCTGCCAACGCCAGCGTCAGACCCAGCAAGCGTCTTGCTGGAAAGCTGCGCTCTAGCAGCAGTAACGTCAGGATGGGTTGCACCCCTAATAATGTTGCAAGTACGCCGGGTGTAATGCCGTTATCGAGTGCCATCAGGTAGCACACGGAGTAGCCGCCAATCATCACTAGACCTGTGGCTGCAACACGCTTGCGCGTGCCCCGCTCGGGCAACAAGCGTTTGCGATAAAGACCAATGAGCACCAGTGCGCCAAGGGCGAGCATAAAGCGCAGCAGTAGAAAGGCGAATGCTGATGAGTGTTCAAGCCCCCATTTGGCGAATATTGCGCCGCTGCTCCAAAGCAACACAAATACTGTGGTGGCGGCATAAGCCCCCAGTGCGTGAGTCGATTTCATTGGGTGATTCCTGTCGTAAAGCCATAGGCCCCAAGCACAGGCTGATTAACAGCAATGGCGTGCAGGATTTGAATCGGGGCCTGAAAGAAATGTCGGTGTTAGGCGAACGCTTATGGCGCCGGCGGCGGGCAAACGCCGCGAGGCTGTGTTGCGACAGGTGGTGGAGCGATGGCGAAAGGCAGCGGGCGTGCGAACTCAGCGGTCAAAGAAACCGTGCAGACCTGAGTTGATGCATGCGCGAAAGTCATGAGTGCTTCAGCCATTTTGATTGAAAGGCAGCGGGGCAAACCTGCTGTGCGACGACTATAGCACGGACTTTTCTGTCAGGTCAGGGCGAAGCATGGCGCTTTTCAGACGCGCGGCTGAGTTCACTGTGCGCAGTTACTGATTTGCGACACCGTCATGTCGTAAACGAATTTCCCCATGACGTACATAGGCATCTGGCTGCCTGATCCGAGTCATACCATCGCTGCAAACGGCAACACACCGTGCCTAACAAAGTGCCGCAGGAGATCAGCGATGTTCAGCAAGCATGACCAGATTCAGGGATATGACGACGCCTTACTCAGCGCCATTAATGAGGAAGAGCAGCGTCAGGAGCACCACATCGAGCTGATCGCCTCGGAAAACTACACCAGCAAGCGGGTGATGGAAGCCCAGGGCAGCGGGTTGACCAATAAGTATGCCGAGGGTTATCCGGGCAAACGCTATTACGGTGGCTGTGAGTTTGTCGATAAGGTTGAGCAGTTGGCAATCGATCGCGCCAAGCAATTGTTCGGTGCTGATTACGCCAACGTCCAGCCTCACTCGGGCTCCTCAGCTAACTCGGCGGTGTACTTGGCGTTGCTGCAAGCGGGCGACACGATTTTGGGCATGAGCCTGGCCCACGGTGGTCACCTGACTCATGGCGCTAAAGTCAGCTCATCGGGCAAGCTGTACAACGCCGTGCAATACGGTATCGACACCAGCACCGGTTTGATTGACTACGACGAAGTCGAGCGTCTGGCCCTTGAGCACAAACCTAAGATGATTGTGGCTGGGTTCTCTGCTTACTCGAAAACCCTCGATTTCGCCAGATTCCGCGAAATTGCCGACAAAGTTGGCGCTTATTTGTTTGTGGATATGGCCCACGTTGCCGGTTTGGTTGCGGCGGGCCTGTACCCAAATCCATTGCCATTTGCCGATGTTGTCACCACCACGACTCACAAAACCCTGCGCGGTCCGCGTGGTGGCTTGATTCTGGCTAAAAGCAACGAAGAGATTGAGAAGAAGCTCAACTCTGCGGTATTCCCTGGCGCTCAGGGCGGGCCATTGATGCATGTGATCGCGGGCAAGGCAGTGTGTTTCAAAGAAGCGCTGGAACCAAGCTTTGTGGCGTATCAGGCCCAAGTTATCAACAACGCTCAAGCCATGGCTCAGGTGTTTATCGAGCGCGGTTATGACGTGGTTTCCGGCGGCACCGATAACCATCTGTTTTTGGTCAGTCTGATCAAACAAGGCATCACCGGCAAAGACGCTGACGCTGCCTTGGGCCGCGCCGGGATCACCGTCAACAAGAACGCTGTGCCCAATGACCCGCAATCACCGTTCGTGACTTCAGGCCTGCGCATCGGCACCCCGGCGGTGACCACGCGAGGTTTCAAAGAAGCCCAGTGCATTGCCTTGGCAGGCTGGATTTGCGACATCCTCGATCGCCTCGGTGATGCCGATGTTGAAGCGCAAGTCGCGGCGCTGGCTGGCGGTCTCTGCGCGGATTATCCCGTTTACCCTTGAATGGCTGCGTCATGGCGGGTTAAATTTTAGGAGCATCACATGCAACGATATTCTGGCTTTGGCCTGTTCAAACATGCCTTCAGTCATCATGAGAACTGGCAGCGCATGTGGCGCAACCCAACCCCGAAACCGGTCTATGACGTGATTATCGTCGGCGGTGGCGGGCATGGCCTGGCAACCGCGTATTACCTCGCCAAAGTCTTTGGGGTGAAGAACGTCGCGGTGGTCGAGAAGGGCTGGCTGGGCGGCGGTAATACCGCACGTAACACCACCATCGTGCGCTCTAATTACTTGTGGGATGAGTCGGCGCAGCTCTACGAGCACGCGATGAAGCTGTGGGAAGGCTTGTCCCAAGACCTCAATTACAACGTCATGTTTTCCCAGCGTGGCGTCTACAACCTGTGCCACACCTTGCAAGACATGCGCGACTCTGAGCGTCGCGTCAGTGCCAACCGCCTCAATGGCGTAGATGGCGAACTGCTCGATGCGCGACAGGTTGCCGATGAAATCCCCTACCTTGATTGCAGCAAAAACACCCGCTATCCGATTATGGGTTCGACGGTGCAACGGCGCGGTGGGGTAGCCCGTCACGATGCGGTGGCCTGGGGTTATGCACGGGCAGCGGATGCTTTGGGTGTCGACCTGCTGCAACAGACTGAAGTGACCGGCTTTCGCAAAGAAAACGGCGTGGTAATTGGCGTTGAAACCAATCGCGGATTTATTGGCGGCAAACGCGTAGGTGTGGTGACTGCGGGTAATTCCGGGCATATGGCCAAACTCGCCGGATTCCGCCTGCCGCTGGAGTCACACCCGTTGCAAGCCTTGGTTTCGGAGCCAATCAAGCCGGTGATCGACAGCGTGATTATGTCCAACGCGGTACATGGCTACATCAGTCAATCAGACAAAGGTGACTTGGTCATCGGTGCCGGTATCGATGGTTGGAATGGCTACGGTCAGCGTGGTTCTTACCCAACCATCGAGCACACTTTGCAAGCCATCGTTGAGATGTTCCCGGTGCTTTCGCGAGTGCGCATGAACCGTCAGTGGGGCGGTATCGTCGACACCAGCCCGGATGCTTGCCCGATCATTTCGAAAACCCCGGTGCCTAATCTGCTCTTCAACTGCGGTTGGGGTACTGGCGGTTTCAAGGCAACACCAGGCTCTGGTCACGTGTTTGCCGCGAGTCTGGCCAAAGGTGAAATGCATCCCCTGGCTCAACCATTTTCCATGGACCGTTTCCACACCGGCGCATTGATCGACGAGCACGGCGCTGCTGCCGTGGCTCACTAAGAGGGCTTAAAACCATGCTCAACATTTTTTGCCCTCATTGCGAAGAGATGCGCTCTGAAGAAGAGTTTCATGCTCACGGTCAGGCCCACATTGAGCGCCCCGAAGACCCCGGCGCATGCAGTGATGTGGAGTGGGGCGATTACATCTTCTTCCGCGATAACCCCCGGGGCATCCACCATGAATTGTGGGTGCATTCGGCCGGTTGCCGTAAGTTTTTCAATGCCACGCGACACACAGTGACCTACGAAATTCTTGAAACCTACAAGATCGGCGAGAAGCCAAGCGTTACTGAGGCCAGCGTCGCAGCCGCAAAAGCCCGCGCTGAAGGAGTCACGGCATGAGCCAGATCAATCGTCTAGCGAGTGGTGGCCGGGTTAACCGCAGCCAGCCCCTTAGCTTCAGTTTTAACGGTGAGTCCTACCAAGGCTTCGAAGGCGACTCGTTAGCCGCTGCATTGTTGGCCAATGGTGTTGATGTCGTTGGGCGCAGCTTCAAATACTCGCGGCCGCGCGGGATTGTCGCGGCCGGTAGCGAGGAGCCAAACGCGGTACTGCAAATCGGCTCTACCGAAGCGGCGCAAATTCCTAACGTGCGTGCTACGCAGCAAGCGTTGTATGCCGGTCTGGTGGCTAACAGCACCAACGGCTGGCCGAGTGTAAACACCGACATGATGGGGATACTCGGTAAAGTCGGTGGCAAGATGATGCCGCCCGGCTTCTACTACAAAACCTTTATGTACCCGCAGAACCTGTGGCTGACCTACGAAAAGTACATTCGCAAGGCGGCAGGTCTTGGTCGTGCGCCGACTGAAGTCGATCCGGACAGTTACGACTACCTCAATCAGCATTGCGATGTTCTGGTGGTTGGTGCAGGTCCAGCCGGTTTGGCCGCTGCATTGGCCGCTGGGCGCAGCGGTGCCCGAGTGATTCTGGCGGATGAACAGGAAGAGTTTGGCGGTAGCCTGCTCGATACTCGCGAACTGCTTGATGGCAAGCCTGCTGCTGAGTGGGTAGAAACAGCATTGGCAGAGTTGCAGGGCATGGCTGAGGTCACGCTATTGCCGCGCTCAACCGTTAACGGGTATCACGACCACAACTTCCTGACCATTCATCAGCGCATGACTGATCACCTCGGTGAGCTGGCCCCAATGGGTAGCGTGCGCCAACGTATGCACCGTGTGCGTGCCAAGCGGGTGGTGTTGGCAACCGGTGCCCATGAGCGGCCGCTGGTTTATGCCAATAATGATGTGCCGGGTAATATGCTTGCTGGCGCAGTCTCTACCTACGTGCGCCGCTATGCTGTATTGCCTGGCCGCAAGCTGGTGCTTTCAACTAACAACGATTATGCCTACCGCGTCGTGCTCGACTGGCTGGATGCGGGTCAGCAGGTGGTGGCCGTTGCGGATGTGCGGGCTAATCCTCGCGGGGCTTGGGTAGAAGAAGCGCGCGCCCGTGGTGTGCGGATTCTAACCGGTAGCGCCGTGGTCGAGGCCCGTGGCAGTAAGCGGGTCAATGGGGCGCGAATCTGCGCGATTGATGTCGCCACATTCAAGGTCACCAGCCCGGGTGAAGTGCTCGATTGCGATCTTATTGTCAGCTCCGGTGGCTATAGCCCGGTGGTTCACCTTGCATCTCATCTGGGTGGCCGGCCAACGTGGCAAGAAAACCTGCTGGCATTTGTCCCGGGCGAAGGCTTACAAAAGCGGGTGTGCGCGGGCGCAGTCAAGGGTGTATTTGCCTTGGGTGATACCTTGGCAGACGGCTTTGAAGCGGGTGTTTTAGCCGCGTCTGAATCCGGTTTCAACGCCACTGTTGGTACCTTGCCAAGCGCTGAAGCGCGTAAGGAAGACGCCACTGTTGCACTGTTTCAGGTGCCGCACGATAAGCCAACCGCGCGAGCGCCGAAGCAGTTTGTCGACTTTCAGAATGATGTGACTGCAGCCGGTATCGAGCTGGCCACCCGTGAAGGGTTTGAGTCGGTCGAGCACGTCAAACGCTACACCGCGCTAGGCTTTGGTACGGATCAGGGCAAGCTCGGCAATATCAACGGTCTGGCCATTGCAGCGCGTTCGCTGGGTATCAGCATCGAGCAGATGGGCACCACCATGTTCCGGCCTAACTACACACCCGTGACATTCGGTGCTGTGGCTGGCCGTCACTGCGGTGCGCTGTTTGAACCTAATCGCTATACCGCCATGCACGCTTGGCATGTAGCTAACGGCGCTGAGTTTGAAGATGTTGGCCAGTGGAAGCGGCCTTGGTATTTCCCAAAAAACGGTGAAGACCTGCACGCCGCCGTGGCTCGCGAGTGTCTGGCCGTGCGCAATGCGGTGGGTATTTTGGATGCCTCCACCTTGGGCAAGATTGATATCCAGGGCCCGGATGCCCGTGAGTTCTTAAACCGCGTGTATACCAATGCCTGGACCAAACTGGATGTCGGCAAGGCGCGGTATGGCCTGATGTGCAAAGAAGACGGCATGGTCTTCGATGATGGCGTCACTGCGTGTTTGGCAGACAACCACTTCCTGATGACCACCACCACCGGTGGTGCGGCTCGGGTACTGGACTGGTTGGAGATCTATCACCAGACCGAGTGGCCAGAGTTGAAGGTGTACTTCACGTCAGTCACCGACCACTGGGCGACCATGACATTGTCTGGCCCCAACAGCCGTAAGTTGCTGGCAGAAGTGACGGACATCGACCTCGACAAAGACGCTTTCCCGTTTATGACCTGGAAAGAAGGCGAGGTCGGTGGTGTTCCGGCGCGGGTATTCCGGATCTCTTTCACCGGCGAGCTGAGTTATGAAGTCAACGTGCAGGCGGACTACGCCATGGGCGTTTGGGCAAAAATCATTGAGGCGGGCAAGAAGCACGGTTTGACCCCTTATGGCACCGAAACCATGCACGTGCTGCGGGCCGAGAAGGGCTTCATCATTATCGGCCAGGACACCGATGGTTCGGTGACCCCAGATGACCTGAACATGGGCTGGTGTGTCGGCCGTACTAAGCCGTTTTCATGGATCGGCTGGCGTGGCATGAACCGGGAAGATTGTGTGCGTGAGCAGCGCAAACAGTTGGTTGGGCTCAAGCCGGTTAACCCGAATCAAGTGCTGCCCGAAGGTGCGCAACTGGTGTTCGATCCTAAGCAATCGATCCCCATGACCATGGTTGGCCACGTCACCTCCAGCTACATGAGCGCGGCCTTGGGTTATTCGTTTGCCATGGCCGTGGTCAAAGGTGGTCTGCAACGCATCGGCGAACGGGTGTTCGCGCCATTGGTTGATGGCAGCGTGATTGAAGCCGAAATCGTCAGTTCAGTGTTCTATGACCCGAAAGGGGATCGCCAGAATGTCTAAGGTTAATGTTTATCAGCAGCGCCCTGAAGCTGCCAATGCCGAGTCACCGCTGTTCCACGCCAGCCTGCATGAGCTGGTTGGCAAAGGGGCAAGTAACAGCGGCGTGACACTGCGCGAGAAAAAACTGCTGGGCCATTTGACCTTGCGCGGTGATGCCAAGGATCCGGTATTTGTCAGCGGTGTACACAGCGCATTAGGCCTTGAGCTGCCAGTAACTATGACGTTGGCAAGTAGCGGTGACACTTCACTGCAATGGTTATCGCCTGACGAGTGGCTACTGATAGTGCCAAGTGGCGAAGAGTTTGCTGTTGAACAAAAACTGCGTGAGGCCTTGTCCGGTCAGCATATCTCGATCGTCAATGTTAGTGGCGGACAAACCTTGCTGGAGCTAAGTGGCAGCAAGGTACGCGAGGTGTTGATGAAGTCGACCTCTTACGACGTGCACCCAAGCAACTTCCCGGTCGGCAAGGCTGTTGCGACGCATTTTGCAAAGGCGCAGCTGGTCATTCGCCACACGGCTGAAGACACCTGGGAGCTGGTCATTCGGCGTAGTTTTTCCGATTACTTCTGGCTTTGGTTGCAAGATGCCAGCGCCGAATTCGGGCTGAAAATTACTGAGTAGTCTGGTCAGGCAGCGCGGCTTAACGGGCAGTGCTGCAATTGCAGGGAGAGAGTCATGAGCCGTACCCCAGATACCTGGATTTTGACAGCACAATGCCCCAGCGTACTGGGCACTGTTGATGCGTTGACTCGGTTCTTGTTCGAACAGCGCTGCTATGTCACTGAGCATCATTCGTTTGATGATCGGCTGTCGTCTAGATTTTTTATTCGCATAGAGTTTCGTCAGCCAGACGGTTTCGACGAGCAGGCATTTCGTGAAGAGCTGGACCAGCGTAGCGCCGTGTTTGAGATGCAAACCGAACTGACTCCACCGGGCTATCGGCCCAAGGTGGTGTTGATGGTGTCTAAGTCGGATCACTGCCTGAACGATTTGCTCTATCGCCAACGAATTGGTCATCTGCCGATGGACGTGGTTGCGGTCATCTCCAACCATCCGGACCTTGAGCCATTGGCTCGCTGGCACGAAATTCCTTATTACCACTTCGCCCTCGATCCCAACGACAAGCCGTCGCAAGAGCGCAAAGTACTGCAAGTGATTGAGGAAACCGGTGCAGAGTTGGTCGTGCTTGCCCGTTACATGCAGGTTCTGTCGCCGGAGTTGTGCCGCAAGCTCGACGGCTGGGCGATCAATATTCATCACTCATTGTTGCCGGGTTTCAAGGGTGCAAAACCCTATCATCAGGCTTATCAGAAGGGCGTGAAGTTGGTCGGGGCGACTGCGCACTACATCAATAATGACCTCGATGAAGGGCCGATTATTGCGCAGGCGGTTGAACCTGTTGATCACAGTCATTATCCCGAAGACTTAATTGCCAAAGGCCGTGACATAGAGTGCCTGACCTTGGCCAAAGCCATTGGTTATCACCTCGAGCGACGGGTCTTTTTAAACGCTAATCGCACGGTTGTGCTCTAACTGAATCACCCCCGTTGAAGCCGGTCTTTCACGTTGCCCCAAGGGGCTTGAAATGATCTTGGTTCGAAGGCTTCAACAGCTTTAAATGCTCCAGTGCAAAGCCGCGTGGCCTTGGCTGCGCTTTTGTTTCGACAACAAGAAGGAGAGCAAACAATGTCTGATAATCGTGGTGTGGTGTATCTCGGTTCCGGCAAGGTCGAGGTGCAAAGCATCGACTACCCGAAAATGCAGGATCCACGCGGCAAAAAGATCGAGCACGGCGTCATTCTCAAGGTTGTCTCAACCAATATTTGTGGCTCTGACCAACACATGGTGCGAGGCCGTACCACGGCGCAAGTGGGTTTGGTGTTGGGCCATGAAATCACCGGCGAGGTCATTGAGAAAGGCCGCGATGTTGAACACCTGAAAATAGGTGACTTGGTTTCGGTGCCGTTCAACGTGGCCTGTGGCCGTTGCCGCAGCTGTAAAGAACAGCACACTGGCGTTTGCCTGACGGTGAACCCGGCGCGTGCAGGCGGTGCTTACGGCTATGTCGACATGGGCGACTGGACCGGCGGCCAAGCCGATTACGTGCTGGTGCCTTACGCCGACTTCAACCTGCTGAAATTGCCTGACCGTGATAAGGCCATGGAAAAAATTCGCGACCTGACCTGCCTTTCCGACATCCTGCCGACGGGGTATCACGGGGCGGTCACCGCAGGTGTAGGTCCCGGCAGCACGGTGTACGTGGCCGGTGCTGGCCCAGTAGGACTGGCGGCAGCAGCCTCGGCACGGCTATTGGGTGCGGCGGTGGTGATTGTCGGTGATGTTAACCCGGTGCGACTGGCCCACGCCAAGTCTCAAGGCTTTGAGATTGCCGACTTGTCCAAAGACACGCCACTGCACGAGCAAATTGCTGACCTGCTGGGTGAGCCAGAGGTCGATTGTGCTGTCGATGCGGTGGGCTTTGAGGCGCGTGGCCATGGTCATGCCGGGGCGCAACATGAAGCGCCCGCCACGGTGCTTAACTCGCTGATGGGGGTGGTGCGCGTGGCCGGTAAAATTGGTATTCCGGGGCTCTATGTGACTGAAGATCCGGGGGCGGTGGACGCTGCGGCGAAGATCGGCAGCCTGAGCATTCGCTTTGGTCTGGGCTGGGCTAAATCACACAGCTTCCATACCGGGCAAACGCCGGTAATGAAATACAACCGTCAACTGATGCAGGCGATTATGTGGGATCGGATCAACATTGCTGAAGTGGTCGGCGTGCAAGTGATCAGCCTTGACCAAGCGCCACAGGGTTACGGTGAGTTTGATGCGGGTGTGCCGAAGAAATTCGTCATCGATCCACATCGTTCGTTCAGCGCTGGCTGATTCCACCGTCGTGCGTCAATCAAGCTCGTCACTTAATTGAGTGACGAGCTTTTTATTGCCTGAGCACGCTCAACTCAGGTTGAATTCGCTGCGGATCTGCGCGATACGCGCATCTTTGCGCTGCCACATCTCGCTCACCCAATTCTGAACCTGAAGGCGAAACTGCTCATCATTCTGGTAGTCGCCTTGGTGCAGAGCCGGTTCGAGCTCAAGGGTTTGAATATCAATGACAACCTTGGGCACCTGACCACTGATCAAGTCCCAAAAGCCTGGAATCTGCGGGCTCGGGTAAACCACTGTGACATCCAGCACCGTATCAAGCTGCTCGCCCAATGCGGCCAATACGAACGCTACGCCACCTGCCTTGGGTTTCAATAGGTGGCGATAAGGCGATTGTTGCTGTGCCTGCTTAGCCGGAGTGCAGCGTGTGCCTTCAAGGTAGTTGACCACCGTAACCGGTAGGTCCTTGAATTTTTCACAAGCGCGTTTGGTGATCTCTAAATCCTCGCCGCGGCGCTCCGGATGTTTGGCCAGAAATGCCTTGGAATAGCGCCGCATAAAGGGGTAATCCAAGGCCCAAAAGGCCAAGCCGAGAAACGGCACCCAGATCAGTTGTTGCTTGAGGAAGAACTTGAAGTAAGGCGTTTTACGGTTGAACGCTTGCACCAGCGCCGGAATATCAACCCAGGATTGATGGTTGCTGATCACCAGGTAAGAGGTGCTCTTGTGCAGTTGTGCGTTACCGCGAATATCCCAGACCGTTGGCAGCAAGCTTGCGAAGATCAATTTGTTGATTTCAGCCCAGGTTTCGGCCACCCACATGACGCCGCGCGAACAACTCGCTTTCAGCGGCTTACCCGGCAGGATAAATTTACCCAAGGCAATCAACAGCAGTGGGCCGATTAGAATCAGGGTGTTTAGCAGCAACAGCAGGGTGACGCTCAGGCCAGTGAGCAGACGGCGCATGGCAGCTCCTTGATATTCACAGTCGCCTACATCATAGGCATGACGCACGCTCAGTACCACGCCAGGGTGCGACATCTTGTGTTGCACACTGCGCAGAACCTCTATCGATGATAAGGGTCAGAGACTCCAGACTTTTACGGAGAACTGACGTTTGAAGATTGTGATTGCGCTAACTGCCTTACTGGCCCTGCCCGTTATGGCCGCTGACAAACCTGCTTCCGAGCTGAACACCTACGGTCGTTATGAGATGGTCACACTGCCGCAAATTGGCCAAACCTTGAAAGCCAAGATGGACACAGGCGCCATGACAGCCTCATTGTCAGCCAAGGACATTGAGCGGTTTAAGCGCGATGGCGGTGAGTGGGTACGCTTCCGTTTGGCGGTTAAAGATGCTGACGACACGCTGTACGAGCAGCCGCTGGCACGCATTACAGAAATCAAGAATCGTGCAGAAGAAGGTAAGAATGTCACCGCGAGCAGCCCTTCAACCACTGAGCGCCCGGTGGTCAATCTTGAGGTTTGCGTGGGGCATCAATCGCGCACTGTTGAAGTTAACCTCACCGACCGCACCCATTTTGACTACCCGCTATTGATTGGTGCCAGTGCCATTCGGGAGTTGGATGCAGCCATCAACCCGGCAGAGCGTTACACCGTCGAGCGCCCTGAATGCTAAGTGTGAGCCCAATGAGAGGCGATTCGCGGCATCTGTAGTTTGAGGCTTGCAGACGAGTGTTCTATGGTTGTCGCTATGGCAGTATTGGATTAGCGCATACAAGGATGACTCAAATGCAATTGCACGGCTTTAAACTACTGCCCCTGGGCAGGCTTGTGTTCTAGTGCCCCTGGCTTTAGGTATCAGGCGCATGGGTTGCGGCGTTATACGTAGTGCCGTGCTGGCTGTGCTGAGTATCAATCTGTTCGCATGCAGCGGTGAACCGCTGAAGCTGCGCAATGTCGCCAAGACCGATATCGACATGGTTGTCGACATGCACTGGCGCACCATCGACCAGAGCCTGATTGTGCTGATGGGTAAGCTCTACGAGCGCAATCCCGACGAGCTGCACAAAACCCCTAACGCCACGATTCTTTCCCGTCAGCAGCAACTGTGGGCGACGCCGCTTAACCAACAAACGGCTTATCTCGGCAAAAGCGAGTTGTCGACCATGGATGTTGCCCTCGATGTGCATTTTCAGGGCGATCGGGTGTACGCCGTGATGGCTGGGCTGCGCGGCATGCTCAGCCGCTCTTATGGTTACATTGATGACTTCTACCTGTTTGATACGCCTGACCAGCAGGCGCTCTACAACAGTGCGCGTAATGTTGAAATTCTGGTCTGGCGCTTGAAGCACCGAGTGGAAGCCAATGGCACACGCCTCGTCTTTACCAATGGATTCGACAAACCGCCGTATAACCTCAGTTTCGAGCGTTTATTTGGCAAGATCATCGCCTATCAAGACATGATGGCAACCATCACCTCTGAGCGCTCACAGCGCAGCATAAATTATGCGACACATAGCATATTGAGAATGGCTTTCCTGCCGATATAGCCTTTAGTCGAGTGTTTCAGTCACTTAAGTAGATAGTGGCTCTTTGGCATCGGCGTGTTTCTTGCTTGGACATTACCTTGCTGCGCTTGCCACTGAGCGCGCATTAAGTGTTTTGAGGTGTCGTCATGACTGTAGTACTCAAGCCGGGCGTAAGTTTGCTCGAGCGTTTTAGTTTTGCCCGTAAATTCCAGATCCTCGCTATCTTGTTCATATTGCCGCTGACCTATGCCCTGTGGGCGATCTGGTCAGAGCATGTGGCTGGCCAACGCCTGATAGATAACCAGCTCAAAGGCCTCCACGATATCCATGCGTTGGCGCAAGTTCAGCGCGAAGTGCTTGAGCAACGCACTTTATTGGCGCGTTGGAAAGGCACTGATGAAGCGGCCCAAGCGCTCTTGCGAAACCGCGAAGCTAAGCTTGATGAGGCCTTGAAACAGGCGACTGAGCAGTTGTCGAGCGCTGCTATGTCCAGCCAGGCAACTGAGCTGATGCAAGCATTGCAGGCCGACCGCAGTCGTTTGGCCGTTTCTGAGCTCGGTAGCATTGCGTTACCTGATGCGCTGGAGCGTTACCAAATGAATCTTCAGCACATCACCGCGTTACGTGAGCAGATTGCCACCGACAGCGGGATGATTCTTGATCCTCATCTGGACACCTACCTGATGATGGAGCAACTGACCTTCACGTTGCCGCGCTTGCTTGAGAACCTCGCCAGCTTTGCCAGCCGTGGTTACGGTGCAGTGGTTTCCGAGCATTTCACCTTGCAAAGCCGTGTGGGTATTCGTGATCTGCGGCGCAGCATTGATGAGTCCAGCGCGCAGTTGCTCAAAGCGCACAATACTCTAGAGCGCACGGCACCTGACTCGATGAAAATCCTCGAAGCGCCCTTCAAGACCGCCGAGCAGGGTATTGATCTGTTCTTGAAAGAAATTGACCGGGACATGTTCGACGCCAACCCGATGACGTTGACGCCGGCGCAGTTCATTCAGCGGATTGAAGCGTTGCAGCAGCACTTGCTCAGCCTTCAGCAGGCAGAAACACAGCAGTTTGAGCAAAGCCAAAAGGGCTACCAGCAGGCAGCGCAGATGCGCATGCTGAATGTTGTCCTGGTTTTCGCCTTGTTAACGCTGACTGCACTTTATGGGTTGGTCTGCCTTAACTGGTCGATTCGTCGCAGTGCCAGTGAGATTATTGCTGCCGCACAAGGGCTGCGTGACGGTGATTTGCGCGTGCAAATGCAGGTTTACGGGAAAGATGAGCTGTCGCAGATCGCTTCGGCGCTCAATACGTCCGTGGTCCAGCTTCGCGGCTCGTTGCAAGGCGTTAATCATGAAAGTGAAGGCTTGGGTGGCACCGTTCAAGTATTGAGTCGTCAGGCGCAAAATGCCTTGCAGGCGGTCGAACGCCAGCAAGGGCAGATGAGCCAGATTGCCGCTGCGGCCACGCAAATGGCGGCCACTGCGCAAAGTGTTGCCCAGAGTTGTGAAGAGGCCGCTGTCGAGGCGGTGCAAACTCAAGAAGTGGCCAACCAAAGTAACCAGCGCAGCGAACGAACCAGCTCCAGCATGCGCCAGCTAAGTGCGCGTTTAGGCGACAGTTCGGCAACCTTGAAGCAACTGCAGCAACAAACCGAGCAAATCACCCGCGTGGTGGATGTGATCAAGGGGATTGCTGAACAGACCAACTTACTGGCGCTTAATGCGGCAATCGAGGCGGCGCGAGCGGGTGAACAAGGGCGTGGTTTTGCCGTTGTTGCCGATGAAGTCCGCAGCTTGTCCCAGCGCACGCAAAACTCCACCGCAGAAATTGCCCAAACCGTTGCCGATCTGCATAAGGTAGTGGGGGAGTCGGTCAGTATGATGGACCAGGCCGTGGCCCAGGCCGAGGGTGATGTCAGCAGTGTGCTGGCGATGAGTGATGATCTGAGCGGCATTGTCGAGTCGGTACAACGTGTCAGCGATCGCCTGGCGCAAATCGCCACTGCTGCCGAGGAGCAGGCTGCCACGGCGGATGAAGTCAGCGGTAATATCCAGCAGGTTGACCAAGACGCCAGTACTTTGCTTGATGGCGCGCAGGCCGTCAGCCAAGCCTCTGAGCAGTTGCGCCTGGGTAGCCAGGAACTCGCTCAGAATACCGGGCGCTTTCGTTTAGGTTAGTAAAGCGTTGTGTATCTGTAGTCGGCTTGTTTGCCGGCTACAGATACGCCGACTTGACGCTGCCCAGCGCCTGTCGCAGTCTTCCTGCCGGGACCGCTCATACGCAGGACGCTCATGCACATTCTGATTGTCGAAGACGAAGCCGCGATTGCTGATACGCTGATTTATGCCCTGCAATCCGAGGGTTTCACCACCACCTGGCTGGCATTGGGGCAAGCTGCGCTTGAGTCAGTCCGGCAGGCTGAGCCGGATCTTTTAATCCTGGATGTTGGCTTGCCTGATATCAGCGGGTTTGAGGTGTGCAAACAACTGCGACGGTTTTCTGAAGTGCCGGTGATTTTCCTTACCGCGCGCGATGGTGAAATTGACCGGGTGGTGGGGCTGGAAATTGGGGCCGACGATTATGTGGTTAAGCCGTTCAGTCCACGTGAAGTCGCTGCCCGGGTGAAAGTCATCCTCAAGCGTGTGGCCCCGCGAGACGTTAGCAACAGTGCAGCGGTACTGCGCTACTTCGGCTTCGAGTTGGATCCTAAGCGTGTTCAGGTGCATTACCTCGGGCAGCCGTTGAGCCTGACCCGTCATGAGTTTAAGTTGCTCAATGTGTTGCTGGATCAGCCAGAGCGGGTGTTCTCTCGCGAGCAATTGCTTGATGGTCTGGGGATCGCAGCCGACGCGGGCTATGAGCGCAACATTGATAGCCACATCAAAAGTCTGCGGGCCAAGCTACGCCAGATCAATGCCAGCCATGACCCTATCCAGACCCATCGCGGCTTAGGCTACAGCCTTAAGTGTGGCCGTTGATGATGAGCAAGGGTTAAGGCTGATGCCCATCGCGATTCGCATCTTTCTGGTGTATTTCCTGTTTGTCGGGCTTTCCGGGTGGTTTGTGTTGAGCACGGTGATGGATGAAATCCGCCCCGGTGTGCGCCAGTCCACCGAAGAAACTTTGGTCGATACTGCCAACCTGCTGGCCGAGGTGCTGCGCGATGATCTGCAGTCTGGAAAGCTGAATCAAAGCCGTTGGCCAGAACTGCTTAAAGCCTACGGCGTGCGTTCGCCAAGTGCTGATATCTGGGGCGTGCAGAAAACCCAGGTTAACCATCGCATTTATGTCACCGATGCCAAGGGTATTGTCTTGCTCGATTCCACCGGGCAAGCGGTGGGTCAGGATTACTCGCGCTGGAATGATGTCTACCGCACCTTGCGTGGCGAGTACGGCGCACGCTCCACCCGCGAAGACCCCAATGACCCCGAAAGCTCGGTGATGTATGTCGCGGCACCGATTAAGAACGGTCCGCGCATTATCGGCGTGGTGACTGTGGCCAAACCCAATCAGACCTTGCAACCCTATATCGAACGTTCGCAGCGACGCTTGTCATGGCTGGGCTACGGCTTGATTGCCCTTGGCTTGCTGGTGGGGGCCTTGCTGAGCTGGTGGTTGAGTTCATCGCTGCGCCAACTGACGCGCTACGCGCAAGCTGTCAGTGAGGGCCAGCGTGCTGAACTGCCGCGCATGCCGGGCGGTGAGATGACTCAACTGGCTCTGGCGGTTGAGCACATGCGCACCGAACTTGAGGGTAAAGCCTACGTCGAGCGCTATGTGCATACCCTGACGCACGAGCTAAAGAGCCCGCTGGCAGCGATTCACGGGGCGGCTGAGTTACTGGATGAAGAGTTGCCAGATGCTTCGCGTAAGCGCTTCATCGCCAATATCAGTCAGGAAAGCACGCGCTTGCAGCAGCTAATAGAGCGGTTGTTGCGCCTGGCTCAAGTCGAGCAAATGCAACGATTGGAGGAGCGCGTTAAGGTGCCGCTTGCTGAGCTGCTGGACTCACTTATTCAGGCACAGGCGCCAGCGATTGAACAGGCCAAGTTGAGTGTCGAACTGCAGTGCGCAGCGGAGCTTTCCTTGCTGGGTGACCGCTTTTTGTTGCGCCAGGCATTGGCCAATGTTCTTGATAACGCGTTGGCGTTTGTTCCTGGGCGTGGACAGATCACTCTCCAGGCTGAGCGTTGTGGGCAGGCTGTGGTTATTCGCTTTTTCAATCAGGGTGAGGCGATTCCAGACTACGCACTTGAACGGCTGACAGAGCGCTTTTACTCGTTACCCCGACCCCGCACCGGGCGTAAAAGTACTGGGCTGGGCTTGAATTTTGTGGCGCAAGTCATAGAGTTGCATGAAGGGCAACTGCATATCGTCAATGTTGAAGATGGGGTTGAGGTCATGGTGACGCTACCGCTTGCTGGCTAAGCTCGCGCACAAACTCCACAGAGTCTCCACACAGGCTCCATAAACCCGCTATATCCGTGGCGCACAGTTCTCTGCATTAACCCATGCATGGAGAGCTGCACCATGAACCGTCCTTTGTATTTCAAACTGGGTGCTATTGCCCTGTTGGTAGTTTTGCTCGTTATACCACTGCTGATGATCGGCAACCTGGTCAGTGACAGGCAGTCTCAGCGTGACGAGGTGGTGCAAGACATCGCCCGCAGCTCAAGTTTTGCTCAGCAACTGACCGGTCCGATTTTGGTCGTGCCCTATACCCAAGCCAAACGTGGCTGGAAAACCAACAAAAAAACCGGCGAACGCTACTGGGATGAATGGCGAGTGCGAGGTCGCCTGTATTTTTTGCCTGACCAGTTCAGCCTGAATGGGACCATGCGCACTGAGTTGCGTAGTCGTGGGATCTATCAAGCGCGCTTGTATCACAGCGATAACCGCATCACGGGATCGATGAGTCTCCCGGCTAACTATGATGTCAGTGACAAGATCGAAGATTACAGCTTTGAGCAGCCGTTTCTCTCGGTGGGTATCAGTGATATTCGCGGTATCAACAATGATCTCAAGCTTGAACTCAACGGCCAGCGCCTGAGCTTTCAGCCCGGCAGTGGCGAGCCGATACTTGGCAGTGGCGTGCATGTTCCTCTGCCGGTGTTGAATATTGATAAAGCCCAGACGCTTAATTTTGCCTTTGACCTCAAACTGCAAGGCACTGGCAGCCTGCAGGTAACGCCGATTGGCCGTGACAGCGTGGTGGAGTTGTCGTCGGATTGGCCGCACCCAAGCTTTAGCGGCCTGTATTTACCGACAGAACGCTCAGTAAGTGCTCAGGGCTTTAAGGCCAAATGGCACACGAGTTTCTTTGCCACCAACATGGCAGAGGTCCTGGCTAACTGTGGTTCGGGCGGGGACTGCCAGGCACTCAAGTCACGCAGCATGGGCGTGAGCTTTATCGACCCGGTGGATCAGTACCTCAAGGCTGAGCGCTCGATAAAATACGCCTTACTGTTTATCGCCCTGACATTCGCCGCGTTCTTCCTTTTTGAAGTGCTTAAGCGCATGGCTGTTCACCCGATGCAGTACGCCTTGGTTGGCTTGGCGCTGGCGTTATTTTACCTCTTGCTGATCTCACTCTCTGAACACATTGGTTTCGCCGTGGCGTACGCAATATCAGCCGGTTCCTGTGTGGCCCTGATCAGTTTTTATGTGAGCTACGTATTGCGCAGCGCCGCGAGAGGGATTGGCTTTGGCCTGTTGCTCGGCATGCTCTATGCCATGCTGTATGGCCTGCTCAGCGCCGAAGATTACGCACTGTTGATGGGCTCGGTATTGGTCTTCGCCGTACTCGGCAGCTTTATGGTGCTGACCCGGAATCTCGACTGGTATGGCGTGGGTAAAAGCGCAGTAGCCGCCCAGGAGAGCTGAACATGCGAACTTTTATGCGTTTTAGCCTGTGCTGTTTTCTGGGTGCCGTACTGAGCATTGTGCTGCTGATTGGTTTGATGTTTGTGGGCCGGTTTGACCTTATCCAGAGCCTGGCGATGACCGGCATACCGCTGAGTTGGCTGAGTTTGAACATGCTGCCCGCTGAGTTTTGGCAGGCTCTTACCGGCGTTGCTAATGCGGCAGATAACGCCTCGCTGCATTCATTTATGCAGCTTTGCGCCGCGCTGGGACAATTAGCCCTGGTGCTGGGTGGTGGCTTTTATTACTACTGGTATCGCGCATGAGCGGGCATATAGGGTTGCGAGAGGACACCCGCCAAGGGGCCAAGTTGGCACGCCAAATTGCCCGCCTGTTCAGGCCCGTGCCCAGGCGAGCCCTGCACGGCTGTAATGAACGCCATGCAGGGCAGCCGTCACCTTAGGCCGGAGGCTGGCTGTTGAGCATCGACTCGCGCTGACTCGCATCTGCGTACCAACTGGCTAAGCGTGCATAACGCTCACGCCAGCCCAGTTGCGGTTGGCGAAAGTCCAGATAGCCCAGGGCGCAGGCAATACCTATCGAGGCGATATCAAAGCGTTGCAACTGTCCGGTATCGGCTTGGGTTTCGAACTCAGCCAATGCGCGTTCGATTTTTTCCTGCTGAGCGCCTAACCAGGTTTGCCAATGCAGTTCTTCCGGGCGCAGAAAGGTCTCATAACGGATCAATACGCCTGCATCCAGAATCGCATCCGCCAGGGAGGCCAGTGTCAGGCGTTGCCAGCGACTGGGGCCCTCACGGGGAATCAAGGGTTCGCCGCTGTGTTGGTGATCGAGATAGTCAAGAATCACGCGGCTGTCGTGCAAGGTTTCGCCATTGGCCAATTCCAGTGCGGGAATCTTCCCGGATGGATTTCGCGCAATGACTTCACCGCTCGGTGAAACCGGGCTGAGCTTCACATCGAAGAGTTCGACTGTCGGCAGTTGTCCTGTCTCTTGCAGAAGCACAATTACCTTGCGGGCGAAGGGTGAGGCAGGCGAATAAAACAGGGTCATGTTCTTGCTGGGCATGGGCCTAATTCCAACATTTTGAGGGGTGCGTCACGTTAACTGCTTATTTCAATATGCCGAGCAGTATACGACCTTGGTCGTGTGTATGTAGGGCGTTGGAAGTGGGGCAGTGCTGCATGCCCTATAAACATTGAGGTGCAGTGCACAGCCTGATTGCACTCGACCAAAGTCTGACTGGCGCTTGCGCCATGGACTGCTAAGTTGCAGGAGTCAAAACAACAAAAACAATTGAGGAGAACCTCACATGTCTGCGTCTAAGCAAGAGGCTGCAAAAGCCTATTGGAAAGACAATCTACGGCTGATGTTATGGCTGTTGGTTGTCTGGTTTGTAGTCTCATTTGGCTGCGGTATTTTGTTCGTTGATGAACTCAATGCCATTCAATTCTTCGGCTTCCCTCTGGGCTTCTGGTTTGCCCAGCAAGGATCCATCTACGTATTTGTGCTGATGATTTTCTTCTATGTCTGGAAGATGAATCAATACGACCGCAAACACGACGTCCACGAAGAATAAGGCGCCGACAATGGATACCCAAACTCTGATCTATCTATTTGTCGGTGCAACCTTTGCGTTGTATATCGGCATCGCGATCTGGACCCGTGCCGGGTCTACCAGCGAATACTACGTCGCCAGTAAAGGCGTTCACCCTGTCCTCAACGGTATGGCCACAGGTGCTGACTGGATGTCAGCCGCTTCGTTTATTTCGATGGCGGGGATTATCTCCTTCACCGGCTTCGACGGTAGCGTTTACTTGATGGGTTGGACTGGTGGTTACGTGCTCCTGGCCATGTGCCTGGCTCCGTACCTGCGTAAGTTCGGCAAATTCACCGTGCCTGAGTTTATCGGCGAGCGTTACTACTCGCAGACTGCTCGTGTGGTGGCGGTTATTTGCGTGATCTTCATCTCCTTCACTTACGTTGCCGGCCAAATGCGCGGCGTTGGTATCGTCTTCTCGCGCTACTTGGAAGTCGACATCAACACCGGCGTAATCATCGGCATGTGCATTGTGTTCTTCTACTCCGTACTTGGCGGTATGAAGGGCATCACCTACACCCAGGTGGCGCAATACTGCGTGATGATCTTCGCCTACATGGTGCCAGCGATTTACATTTCGATGCTGATCACCGGTAACCCGATCCCGCAACTGGGCTTCGGCAGTGAAGTAACCGGCACAGGCCAATCGGTTCTGGAGCGTCTAAACGGTCTGGGTACTGAACTGGGCTTTGGCGTCTACACCGATGGCAGCAAGTCGACTATCGATGTGTTCTTCATCACCATGGCATTGATGGTGGGTACTGCGGGTCTGCCGCACGTAATTGTGCGCTTCTTCACCACCCCAACCGTACGTGCTGCGCGCCAGTCTGCTGGTTATGCGTTGCTGTTCATTGCCATTCTGTACACCACGGCGCCAGCTGTTGCTGCGTTTGCGCGTACCAACCTGCTGACAACCATTCCAGGTGTTGAATACGCCAATGCGCCAGAGTGGGTGAAAAACTGGGAGAAATCCGGTCTGATCGCCTGGCTCGATAAAAACGGCGACGGCAAGATTCAGTACGGCCCAGGTGCTCCGTTTGCTGGCGCGCCAACCTTCTCGGCTGAAGCCGGTGCGCATGGCGAGCGTCAGGTGACCAATGCACCAACCGATGTTGCGACTGAACTCTATGTTGACCGCGACATCATGGTATTGGCTAACCCGGAAATTGCTAACCTGCCTGGCTGGGTCATCGCGTTGATCGCTGCGGGTGGCCTGGCTGCTGCGTTGTCCACGGCTGCTGGTTTGCTGTTGGTTATCTCAACCTCGATTTCCCATGACTTGCTGAAAAGTAACATCATGCCGAACATCAGCGAGAAGAACGAACTGTTGGCTGCTCGTTTTGCTGCGGGGGTTGCAGTGGTTGTGGCTGGCTTGTTCGGGATCTATCCACCGGCCTTTGTGGCGCAAGTGGTGGCCTTTGCCTTCGGCCTTGCTGCCGCGTCGTTCTTCCCAGCCATCGTTATGGGGATTTTCTCCAAGAAGATGAACAAGGAAGGTGCGATCGCCGGTATGGTCGTGGGCCTGGTCTTCACCTTCAGCTACATCGTTTACTACAAGTTCATTGATCCAACTGCGGGTGCTGATCAATGGTGGTTTGGTATCTCGCCAGAGGGCATCGGTACCTTGGGTATGATCTTTAACTTCGTGGTCGCAGTAGCCGTTGCTTCTGTAACCAGCGCACCACCAGAGCGTATCCAACACTTGATCGAAGACATCCGTATCCCACGTGGTGCGGGCGCAGCAATCGATCACTAAGTTGTAAACGCGCTGTAAACAAAAAAATCCGACACCTGCAAAGGTGTCGGATTTTTTTATATCTGATGCGTGGGTGAAAAGGCACCTAGTGTGCGACAAGCGCAGCTTGTCCATCGAGGGTCGATGAATTTGCTGGGGATATGTGTTGGTTGGTGGTGGACAAAAAAGGCGCTGTCCACCCTATCGGGCTTTTCGTGGGCGAAATACTAGCGGCCAGCAGCCGAGTACTGCCGGGATGCCTAAGCCGAGCCATGCGACCCAGTCCCACATGCCATCGCCCAGCAGTGCGCAAAACAAGCCGAGTACGCTGAGCAGGCCAATGACCAGCGGCAGGGCAAAGGTTGATTGCCGCCAATTCATGTGAGCGCCTCTTTACTGGCCGTGCGTGATGCTGAGCCATAGCGGCGCACCCACCATAAATACAAGCCACTGATCAGCACGATAATGGTCAGCACATCCAGTACTGCCCAGAGGATTTGCATGGGCCGTCCGCCGTAATCACCAAAATGCAGGGGTTGCGACATCGACAGCGCATTCATATACCACGGGCGCTGCGCCACAGCGGTAACCTCAAGGGTGCGTGCATCAATCAATACGGGTGTCCACAGGTGGGCAGTGAGGTGGGTGGTGCCCTTCATGAATACGCTGTAATGGTGCTCACTGGAGAAGCGTGTACCGGGGAATGCAATGAAATCAGGCTGCATGCCCGGAGCGGCTTGTTGGGCAACGCTGAGCAGGTTATCAGCGGATGCGCGATCAGTTAATGGTGGTGCATCGCGATAAGGTTCTACCAGCGCGCTCAAGGCGTCATTGCGCCAAGCACTGATTAGAATATCGGCGCAGGCGCTGATGACCCCTGTGGTACCCACCACAATGGCCCACGTCAGAGTGACGATGCCAATCAGGTTATGCAGGTCAAGCCAGCGCGCGCGGGTGGAGCGCTGATGACGCACGGTGGCGAAGTCGAGACGGCGCATAAAGGGGGCGTAAAGCACGGCTCCAGACACGCACGCGACGACAAACAACAGCCCCATAAAGGCCAGTAACAGCTTGCCAGGCAGCCCTGCAAACATGTCTACATGCAAGCGCAGGATAAACATTAACACGCCGCCATTGGCTGCGGGCATGGCCACGGCTTCACCGGTGCGCGCATCGAGCATAAAGGTGTGTGATGAGTTGGGTTCAGTGCCTGCTGTGGCTGCAGTGATCGCAATCACGCCATTGGCGTCATCTTCGTCGTAACCGATGTATTGGATGACTTCGCCGGGGCGGCTCTTTTCGGCTTTATCAACCAGCTGTTGCAAGTTGAGCTGTGGCGTATCAGCTGGCATTTGGCGTAACTCGGGGGCTTCGCCAAGCAGGTGTTCCAGCTCATGGTGGAATATCAGCGGTAGGCCGGTGAGGGCCAGCAGCAGCAGAAAGGCCGTGCAGATCAGACTGGTCCAGGTATGGATTTGTGACCAGCGTTTAATGGTGGTGCTACGCATAACAGGGGTCCATCGAAAAGGGCGGCCAGTGGGGCGCTGGCCGCCACTCGGTTCAGAATTCGAGCTGAGCCGAGAAGGTCAAGGTGCGTGGTGCTCCAAGGTAATAGCTGCTCAGCCAGTATTCTTTATCTGCCAAGTTACTGACATTGGCACGCAGCGTCAGGTTGCTATCGTTGGATACGGCTGTGCGATAACGCATACCAGCATCAAATGTGGTCACTGAAGGCAAGCTGTGATTGTTGGCTTCGTCGGTGTAGATCTTGCCCGTGTAATAGGCACCACCGGTTAATGCCACACCTGGTAATCCGTTGAGCTCATATTCGTTGTAGAGCTTGGCGAATTGGCTGGCGACGTTAGTCGGCTTTTGTCCTTCGCTGTCAGCATTGCTTGAGTCTTTAACCTTTGGATCAAGCAGAGTGAGACCGCCAACAACGGTCCACTGCGGGAGCACCTTGCCGGTAATGCCGAATTCGGCACCGCGGTTTTCTTGTTGGCCGTCATCGCTGTATATGCCTTGGCTATTGGTGTAGCTGTTAGGTTTTTCAATATTGAACAGCGCCATGGTCAGCAGGGTTTCACCTACTGTCGCCTTAACGCCCAGTTCGTATTGTTCACTGACCTGCGGTGCCATGGCCTGACCGGCGTTAAGCGCAGTGCTTGGTGCGATTCCACCCGCTTCCAGGCCTTCAATGTAGCTGGCATAGGTGGTCAGCCAAGGCAGAGGTTTGTAGATCAGCGAGATATTTGGGGTGGTTTCACTTTCTTTGTAGGTGGTTGCCGTCTCGGCATAGCCAAACGCCTCAGCCCAGACGAAGTCATTGCTGTAGGTTTCGATGGTGCTGTGAGTCAGCCCAAGGATGGTCGACCACTGCTCGTTAAAGGTGATGATGTCACCGATTAGCCAGTTGTCGCTCTGGGTCCGGCTCGACAGGCGTTGATCGCCATTACCGATGCTGTAGCTGGGTTTATCAACCTGTGGTTGCTGATTGAATGGCAGGTCTGGAGTCACTGATACGTACTGTGGGCCCGGGTAAGGAATGTAATCTTCATAGTTACGTTCACGGGACACATTACCTTGATAGCCCATTGTCACCTTGTGGCCAATGTTGCCGGTGTTAAAGACTGAGTCGAGGTACAGGTAGCCCGAGGTTTCTTCGGTTTCAACTGGGGCAAAGGCATACAGCGGCTGACTGTAGACGTTGGCGCTGTAAACCGTTGGGCCGGTGTAGGTGTACTCGTTTTCATACTGGGTATAACCCAGAGCTCCACGCATGGTGAAGATGTCGTTGAGACGCCAGTTAAAACGGCTACCAATACGGTCGTGTTCGCTGTCTGAGAATGCCCAGCGCTGGCTGTAGAGTTTGTCATTGTCCAGCTTATCGGCATCAGGACGCAGGGCTTGGTCACCAAAGTACCAGTAGCTGGTCAGGCCGCGGGTTTCGCTTTTCTTGTGCGAAGCATCGAACTGGATCAGCAGGTCGTCGCTGACGTTCCAGTCCAGCGCCAGAGAGACCATCTCACGGCGGTCTTTCTGCATGTCTATCGCGGTTTCACCATCTTGCGCCAAGACATTGAGGCGGTAAGCAAAGACGCCAGCGTCATCGATGGTGCCACCGAAATCACCATGTAAATAATAGTTCTCGCCGCCCGCATTGCCGAGGGTGACGCTGTTGTAGCGCTCATAAGTCGGGCGTTTGAGCACATAGTTGACCAATCCGCCTGGGCTGGCAGGGCCATAGAGGAAGCCACTGAGGCCAGTGAGGATTTCCAGCTGTTCCATTTCTTCAACATAGTTGCCGCTGTCATAGCCGTTGCTGAAACGAAGGCCATCGTTGGCCAAACTTAAGTTACCCGAGCTACTGAAACCACGCATGCTCACCGAGCTGGCGTAGCCTGCGGAGTTTGGAGAGGTGAACTGCGTCGATGGGTTGAGCTTGTAGACGTCATCCATCGAAGTGGCTTGGATATTCTTCAGCAGATCACTGCTGATCACGTTGACCGAGTAAGGCGTGTCACGCAAAGGCATACCGCCAAGTGCACCAACGTTCTGCACTGCCTCACTGCGGTAGCCACTGGCTTCGCTGCCGTTGCTGAGCTGGGTGCCGATAACTGTGGCGTCCGGTAAGGCTGCGGCAGATGAGTCGCTGACAACGGGTTTTAGGCTGTAACTACCTGCGCTGTTGCGCTCCAACTGCAAGCCACTTCCTTGCAAGGCAGCTTCAAGTGCCTGGGTCGCCTCGTACTCACCTTGAACCGGTTGCGACATCTTGTTGGCGGTCAATTTCGGGTCAATGCTCAGGGCTATTCCCGACTGCGCTGCAATGTTGTTGAGCGTACTGGCCAGTGGTGCTGAAGGCAGCTGGTAGGTTTCAGCTTGGGCCACGGTTGCGGCGCTGCTCAGGGTGATTGCTGCCAGCAACAAATTTGGGCGCAAACGTAAAGGGAAAAGCGGCATTGTGAATAGCTCCCAAAGGGTAATATGTCTCATTACCTTATTTGCCGAAGCAGATTCAAAAAGTGTTAGGGCTTAAAAGATTTATTTTTTCCAGCCGCTTATTTCGCGTCAGTTGCTTGCGGTTTGTCTGCTGGCACAACGCGAACCCACCATTTGCTGTGTTGCTCGATGCGCACCGGCAAGCTTGGCGGCAAGGTGGCAAGCGCTAAATCGCTGTTGTTCAATGGGAAGCTGCCGCTGATGCGCATATCGGCAACCTCGGGTGCTACGCTCAAGTAGCCACTGCGATATTGCGCGAGCGTGGTTACCAGATCGGCTAAACGCTGATTTTCAACCACCAGCATGCCGTGAACCCAGGCATCGGCGGCCATCGGTGCCGTATCTGTCTGGCTGAGGCCTTGTTCGGTGATCAGCACCTGCTGGCCAGCATTGATGATGCGTCGATCCGAACCCTGTGTTGGCTGAGCTGCAACTGCCGACTTCAATACGATCAGACGCGTGCTGTGATTTGACTCGCGCACCAGAAAGCGTGTGCCAAGGGCTTGCAGGCGACCTTGCTCGGTCTCAACAATGAATGGGCGTTTATCGCCGTGAGCGGTTTCAACCAGAATCTCACCGCTGTGGAGGACCAAGCGGCGCTCGTTGGCTGTGAATTTGATATCAACCGCTGAGCGACTGTTGAGGCGCAGCAGGCTGTTGTCGTCCAACCGCACTTGCAACTGCTCGCCGCTCGCGGTCACCTGATCGGCAAACCAGTCGCTGAGAGGGCGTTGGTGATTAGCCAAGCCCAAGGCCAAGGCTGCGAGTAGGGCAATACTCAGTAGCGACTTGGTCATTCTGTTCGTTTTAGCGGGCACTATTGGCTTGTCTTTAATCAATGTCGCCCGCAACAGCGGTGATGCATCACGGCTTATATCTTGCTCTATCTGTTCCAGGCGTGACCATGCCTCTGTATGTTCGGGGGTCGCGTGTAGCCATGCCTGAAAGGCCAAGTGTTGAGCCGGGTCCTGATCTGTCGAATCCAGCTTCAGGCGCCAACTGATCGCTTTATCCAGGACGGCGCGGCTGATATCAGTCACTGCGGTGCACCGAAGCGGGCGATGTAGCATTGGCGCAAGGCCTGAGCGAGATACTGACGCACGCGTGAAACCGACACTCCAAGTTTTTGCGCGATTTCTTGCTGCTTGAGGCCGTCGACTTGGCTGTAGAGAAACGCCGCGCGTGCATTAGCGGAGAGTTCGCCGAGCAACTGGTCGATTCTCACCAGCGCTTCGAGGGCTATTTGCTGCTGCTCGGGGTTTGGTTGCAGCGGCTCTGGTAGTTGGGCGAGCTCAGCCAGATACGCCTGCTCAAGGCGACTGCGTCGATGCTGGTCAATCAGCAGACCTTTGGCGATGGTGGTTAGCAGTGCACGGGGCTCATTCGGCGTGAGTAAGTCGGAGCGGCCGAGCAGGCGGACAAAAGTATCTTGGCTGATGTCTTCCGCGCGTTGGGTGCAATTGAGGCTTTTGCGCAACCAGCCAAATAACCAGTCACGGTGGTCACGATAAAGCACGCCCACCTGTTGATGGTTAATTGAATTTGCCGAGGTCACACGAATGGCTCTGTCAGGTAAATAGAAAATACATCGAGAATTATTCGCATATATTCGCAAGAATCTTGTGTCTCGCGCAATCTACTCTGAGCAAATGGCAGATCAGTGGTCATGTTGCGGCGTTTTCAGGTAACGCGTCTAAAACTGACTGCCTGGGGTATTTCGTTTTTCGGACGTGACACTCTATAGATGCAGGTCAATAAGCACTGTGTACGCATGCTTTAAAGTTCAGCTTTGCCCATTCTTGCGTACAGAACTATGACTTTTCCCCACAAAACTGAGCTGCTTTCACCCGCTGGCAGCCTGAAGAATATGCGTTACGCCTTCGCCTATGGCGCTGATGCCGTTTATGCCGGGCAACCGCGCTACAGCTTGCGAGTGCGCAATAACGAGTTCGACCATGAGCACTTGGCACTGGGAATTAAAGAGGCGCATTCGCTGGGTAAGCAGTTTTATGTGGTGGTCAACATTGCCCCGCATAACGCTAAGTTGAAGACTTTTATCAAAGACTTACAGCCGGTGATTGAGATGGGCCCGGATGCGCTGATCATGTCTGATCCGGGGCTGATCATGCTGGTGCGTGAAACCTTCCCACAGATGCCGGTGCATTTGTCGGTGCAAGCCAATGCGGTGAATTGGGCAAGTGTAAAGTTCTGGCAGACAATGGGGTTGAGCCGCGTGATCTTGTCACGTGAGTTATCACTGCAGGAAGTCGCTGAAATTCGTCATCAGGTTCCGGACATGGAGCTTGAGGTGTTCGTACATGGTGCGTTGTGCATGGCGTACTCGGGGCGCTGCTTACTGTCGGGCTACATGAACAAGCGCGACCCCAACCAAGGCGCTTGCACCAACGCCTGCCGCTGGCAATACAAAGCGGTGGAGGGCGCTGAGAACGAGCTGGGCAATATTGTCGCCCCAGCCACAAAGCCATGCTGTGGCAATGATGGCGTTGAGCCAACCCTTGGTCTGGGAGCGCCGACAGACAAGGTGTTTGTGCTTGAGGAGAAGACTCGCCCAGGTGAAAGCATGTCAGCTTTTGAAGACGAGCATGGCACTTACATCATGAACTCCAAAGATTTGCGTGCCATCCAGCATGTCGAGCAATTAGTTGGCTTGGGCGTGCATTCGCTGAAGATTGAAGGACGCACTAAATCGCATTTTTACTGCGCGCGAACTGCGCAAGCCTACCGTCAAGCCATTGATGATGCCGCTGCCGGAAAACCGTTCGATATGGGCTTGATGGATAACCTGGAGTCGCTGGCCCATCGCGGCTATACCGAAGGCTTCCTGCGCCGTCATGTTCACGACCACTATCAAAATTATGAGCGAGGCTCTTCGGTATCCGAGCACCAACAGTTTGTCGGCGAATTTACGGGTAAACGGCTCTCAGGTTTGGCCGAGGTCAAGGTGAAGAATCGCTTCAGTGTTGGCGATGGCCTTGAGCTGATGACGCCTCAAGGCAATGTGCGCTTCACCCTGACTGAAATGCATGGCAAATCTGGTCAGGCCCTTGAGGTCGCACCCGGCGATGGTCATGTCGTCTACTTAAATGTACCTGAGGATATCGAGTTGGATTACGCACTGTTACTGCGCGATCTTGAGAGTCCTTCGGTAATCATCCAATCAGATATTCGCACCCCTGCTAAAGCGAATGCTTACGCGGTCGGCGGCTCCATTGGTTAAGGCGTTGCTGCAACGCTAACAGGTTATCGAGTTGTTGCTGGCGCGCTTTGCTGAGCATGATCAAGCCCAGCTCAGCGGTGGCTAATGCATCGGCACTGGCGTTATGGCGTTGTTGTACCTGCAAGCCAAAATGTTTGACCCAGTCATCCAGCCCTGCGCGTTCCAGTGAGGCATCCGGACACAACATGGGTGCAAGTTCTGCGATGTCAAAGAAGTTGTGCTGCAAGCGGTAGCCGAGGCTTTGTTTCAACGCTCGGCTGAGCATGCGTTGGTCAAAACTTGCATGGAAGGCCAGCAGTGGGCTGTCACCCACAAAGGCCATGAAATCCAGCAGCGCCTCAGCCGGTTCGACTCCAGCGGCAATTACGCTAGGTGCCAAGCCGTGGATCAACACACTGGCGCTGACTTTGTGGTTTTCGCGCATTAAGGTGCATTCAAACTGTTGAGCGAGGTCGATAGCACCGCTCTCGATGACGACAGCTCCAATGGCGAGTAATTCGTCGCGTTTAACGTCCAAGCCGCTGGTTTCCACATCCACAACCACCATTCGCTGTTGGCCGAGCGCAGTGTTACCGAGCGGTGCGGCTGCAGGTAATTGCGCCAGTCGCTGTTGCTGGTCGGCGTTTAACTGTGTTGTGCGGCCGGTCAGCCAAGTTAATCCATTCATAGTTGATAGCGTAGTGCCAGGCTGGTTTGCAGGCGCTTGGCCTGACGAAATGATTCACGCAAGATGCGCCGGTCGAGATGGTTGAGGGTGTCTGGATCAATCCGGTTTGAGTAGGGCAAACCCTGTTTGGCCTGCTGCTGATGGTGCTGCATGCGGGTTTGCTGAATGAAATGGTAGGCCTCTTCATAGGCCGCGCCGTCCTGTACTTCAATCACGCCTTTGTCGATCAGCGCTTGCAGCCGCTCTAAGGTATTGCAGCTTTCAATGCCGTTGGCCAGCGCCAGGACCCGGGCGCCATCGACAAAGGGGGTCAAACCTTGAACTTTAAGGTCCAGGGTATCTTTCTCGGCACCTTTGCGAGCCACCACAAAATCTCGGAAGTGGCCGACTGGCGGACGCTGGCGTAGGGCATTCTCGGCCAGCATGCGTTGGCTCAAGGTGTTCTTGGCGAATTTTTCCAGTAGTTCACTACGCAGTTCCGCACAGCCTTGTGGATCTCCCCACACCACCCGTAAATCAAAGTAGATACTTGAGCTGAGCAGGTTCTCTGGGGTGGCATCGCTTATGAAACTGTTGAAACGCCGTGACCACTCCTGTTGCGACAGGCACAGCTCGGGATTACCGGCCATTATATTGCCTTTGCACAGGGTAAAACCGCACTCTGCCAGATGCAGGTTGATGGCATGTGCAAGCGGCAGCAACAATTGACGCGTGGCCTCGGCCTCGCCAGGGTTCTGCGCCGTAAACATGATGCCGTTGTCTTGATCCGTCAGTAGAGTCTGTTCTCGACGTCCTTCGCTGCCAAAGCATAGCCAGGTAAATTCGACGCCTGGGTCTCCTAGCTCCTCTAGTGTCAACTCAATGACCCGGCAAACCGTATGGTCGTTGAGCTGGGTGATCAGTTGAGTGATCTGGGTTGAACTCGCGCCGTGTGCCAGCATTCGGTCAACCAACTGCAAAATGTTGTCACGCAAGCCGATTAACGTGTCCAACTTGCCGGCATTGCGGATACTGCGCGCAAGGTACACAAGGTCAACACGTTGCAGCGAGAATAGATCGCGCTCTGAGACCACACCGCTAAGCTGACCGTGTTCTACCACGCAGACATGGGCGATGTTGTGCTCGGTCATTGCAATCGCTGCATCAAAGGTGCTGGCGCTTGCGGGTAAGTGGAAGGGCTTGGCGGTCATGAACTGTTCAATAGGCAACTCAAGGGAGTTGCCATCGGCGATCACCCGACGCAAGTCACGCAGGGTAAATATGCCGAGTGGTTGCAGGCGTGGGCTGACGATAACAATGCTGCCGACATGCTGCTCATGCATCAGTTTTACTGCTTCGCGAACACAGGTCTGCGGCGCGCAGCTGACTGGTGTTCGCATCAGCCGCTCACTCAGTTTGCTATCGAGCGAGTATTGCGCGCCAAGACTTTCTGTTGCACGCAGTTGGACTTGCTGGTTGACCTGATCGAGCAAACTGCTAACGCCTCGCAAGGCAAAGTCGCGCAGCGGTGCCGAGAGTTCAAACAACTTCACAAAGGCTGCCTTGCGCAATAACAAGCAAAAGCTGTCCTCAGCGGCGAAGTGTTCGGTGCGGGTTGCGCGCTCACCGATCAAGGCAGACAGCGGGAAGCATTCCCCGGTGGTGATCTCAAAGGTGGTTTCGTCGTCGTTCTGTGCTGCATATGGCCGGGCACCGCGCACGCGTCCTTGCTTGACGATATAAAAAAAGTCGACCGGGCCGTCGCTGGGTTTGAGGATGCTGTCGCCCTGGCTGTAAAAGCGCAGTTGGCAGTGTTCAACCAGGTAGATTAAGTGGCTCGGGTCCATCTGCTTGAAGGGCGGGAATTTTTGCAGGAACTCAACGGTGCCGTGGATGTTCTGCGACACCGCGGTTTTCCCAGCCTGTTCGAATGCGTCCTCGGCCATGCTTGTGTCCTGTTTTTTTGCATGGTGCTATGGCGGGCGCAATGCGCCCATTGGACGTAAGTCTAGTCGAGCAATTACACGCTCTGGAGTGCTGCGCCATTCCTTAGACTGTGCACTCGGGGCCTTACTACTGCCGGGTCTTCGATCCAGCTCAGGTCACCATGCTCTGTGTTGTGCAGGATAAGTATTTGCTTGTAGCGCAAAATTTTCAGGTCAGCCAAGGTCACAAAGAAGCTTGCGCAAATGCGCTTATCGCACAGGTTTGGAATATTCTGGCGACGGCTGTAACGCGAGGCGCGCAGCTCATTGTATTTGGCCCAGATTAGCAATACTGCACCCAGCAGAGCGCCCCAGGCCAGGAAGTCTGCAAGTTGCTCTATAAGCGGCATAAAGGCGCGATAGAGCACGCTCTGAAATTGCTCAGGATGAACAATCAATTGCTCAATAAAGGGCACTGCGCCGTTTGTGATCAGGTACAAAAAGCCTGCCCACGCCGCTAGAGTCAGTCCGGCGTCGATGCTTTTCGGCAACCAGTTTTGTTCAGTTCTGATGATGCTCATGGTTCATTCCTTTTGATCCCACGGTCGGGGCTTGTCCAGCGCGCCCGTTTTCCTCGAGTGCTAATCATTACTTTGGGGAAGCTGACTAATGTCGTAAAAAACGTCAGCAGCCAGAAGGCAAGTGGGTACCAAATGGTCCAAAACAATGCCTTGCCCAAACCTTTCTCATACTTGCGTTCAATGACCAGGCTCAGGGCAAATTGCACCAAGCACACCGACGCCAAAAGAACACCTGTGAAACCTGGGGGTAACATGTCGCGAACCTGGTAGTTCGGCGGCAAGTCAACGAAGTGGCCTAAGCTCCAGAGCAGCAAGGACAGCGCCAAGGCGAATGACCAGGTTGCCGACAGAGCGAACTCCAGTAGCAATGGCCACATGTAGCGATAGCGCCACGACCAGATAGTGCCGACGTTTTTCAGCAGCACTTCGGCGCCACCCTGAGCCCAGCGCTTGCGTTGTTTCCACAGCCCCGCCAGGGTTTCAGGCATCAGAATCCAGCACAGCGCGCGGGGTTCATAGAAGATTGTCCAGTGGTCGAGTTGCAGCTTCCAACTGACATCGATGTCTTCGGTGATCATGTCATGGCTCCAGTAGTTGATGCGGTCCAGCGCACTGCGGCGAAAGCTGGCAACAACCCCAGAAATAGTGAATACACGGCCGTAGACCCGTTGGGTACGTTTGATCAAACCAATGATTGAAGAAAACTCACCCACCTGAATGCGCCCAACGAGGGTCGAGCGAGTCCGAATCCTTGGGTTACCGGTGACCGCCCCCACGCGAGGGTTTTCCAGCAGTGGTTTGACCAGAAACGCAGCGGTGTCACGGCTCAAGAGTGCATCGCCATCAATGCACACAAGGTATTCACTTTTTGCCGCGACAGCGCCCATCCGCAACGCCACTGCCTTACCCTGATTTTTCGCCAGGTGCATGACTCGCAGGCGGGGTTCCCTGGCAGCAATTTGATTGAGGACTTCGCCAGTATTGTCATTTGAACCGTCGTTGACGGCGATAACCTCGATATTCTGATAGCGCTGGCTCAGTGCGGCGCGGATGGTTTCATGGGCGTTATCGCCTTCGTTATAGCAAGGGATAATGATTGATATCAGTGGATCTTCGGCTACTTCTGGAGGGCTATTGTCGCCATCATGGGACCAGTTCCAATGGCGCTCCCAGTGCATCCAGAAATACATGCCGCCGACGATCCACAGCATCGACATCAGCAATGGGTAGAAGAAGATAAAGTTGAGCAGTACTGCTGCGCTGATGCCTTCTGCGAGACCAAAAGGAATTCCCAGAATAATGGCCAGAACGAGTAGGGCTAAAAGTCGATCTCTCATTGCGGCGGCGTCCATGCGTTAGAAAATTCAGGTCGTATTTGCTCCACTTCGGGCTGGTTGCTGACAAAGTCGTCGGGGTAATAGCCGTAATTCACGACCCCTTTCCATTGCAGGCGTGTCATCCACTGGGCGATTTGCTTGGCGGCAATTGGCGGCGAGCCAGGCTTGCTCCAATCCCGTGCTTGCAGTTCGAAAACCGTGCGTTTGAGTGCCCCCGGCCGCTGGCCGATGATGTCGACCATCTGCTCAAGCCAAGCGTTGGAATGCTCAAGCTTGATGCCCTCCATCAGCGGCATGGCCATGGGCGCGGTCCAGTCATAGCTGGCGAGAAAGTTATCGAGGTTTTGCGCGTACCAGGTCTCACTGGCAGGGTTCATGATTGGCTGCGCATAGATATTGCGCGCGGTTAGAACCTGCGGGCCACGGATGTCCTTAACCTGCTTGGCCAACTCCAGGGTGAAATCGGTGAGGTAGCGGGTTTTGAATTGAGTCCACTGTTTCAGTGTTTCAGGGTCGTCACGCAGCGCTGAGATGGTTTGGGGTAAGCCCGCTTTGCCGTAGGCCGCCAGCGCATCCGGACTCACATCCTCAAAGTCGGAGAGCAGGGCGTCATCATGAAACAGCAAACCATCGAAATTGCTGTAACGGGCCAAGTCCTTGTAGATATCGGTGATCTGTTTGCGGGCTTCAGCATTAAACGGCGACAAGCGTTGATACTGTTTTGGGTCAACAGAACTGGCGTCAGTTTCGGGGTCCCAACGCTGCACCCGAGGTAGCGTTTTGTCCAGGGCGAAACTAAGCACCGGCATCCATGCGTAGACTTTGACCTGCGCCCGGGTTTGTAACTGCCATGACGTGCGATTGAAAAGGTCGGCGCGCATTGGCAGGCGGCTGTTAGGAAAATAGGTTTGTCGAACAGTGCCATCACCTTCAGGGTCGGCAAATGCTTGTAGAAAAACTGTGTTGATGCCCAAGTCATGAATGCGTTGAACCAAGGTGCCGATGTTTTTATCCATCTGCACTGGGTCTGAGTCGTATACGTAGTCCAGGTCTACGTGGGCGACACGCATCGAGTTGGTTTCACGGATGTTGAGGATTGATGATACAAACTGGCCAATCTCGGGGTCGCCACTGACTAAAAGACGGGGTCCCTGCTTGATGGTTGAAAGGCTACTCATGCCATCGTTCAGCGTCAGTGCAATGCTGTAGCCGTTATCTGCAGCAATCTTGAGAACCTCGCCATTTTGCTGACCATAGGGCCACACCCAAACGCGGGGTTTACGGCCGGTTGCTTGTTCTATCTTGGCGCTGATCTGGACAATGTCTTGGCGCCAGCGAGTCTGTGCTTGCTCATCGTTTTCATAGCTCTTTTGCACCGGGTCGTAATGGCGGTTTGCGGCCGATGGCTCCAGGTTACCTTGCGGGTTTGCCAAGGCCCCGGTGTGCATGTTGTTGGTGTGCGCGGCTATTTCAACCAAGGGGTTGTTGGCCATTCGCTTGATCTGCTCCCAGGTCGCGAATTTATGGCGATCTGTGGGTATTCCTGCGAAATCGACCGGGCTGTCTAGGGGGGTGCTAACCCAGGCACCTACAGGTGCAAATACAGCAGGCCAATTGTAGGCCTCAAGCAGCGGCATCACACGGTCATAAAAGCTGCTGTAGCCATCATCAAATGTCAGCAAAATCGCTTTTTCGGGCAGGGGTTTAGTGCCTAACCTGGCCGCGAGAACCTGATCAATCGATACGGCTTGGTAGCCGTTGTCATGCAGCCAGTTAAGCTGGGCGATCAGGTTAGCCGTGCGCACAGAGACATAATTCTGATCGGCCTCTTGATCCTCAATGTCGTGATAGCAAATTGCTAAGACTTTACCCTCAGGCCAAGGCGCTTCGCTGGTCGGCAGTGCGCGACTAAGTGGTGGTACAAAAGGTGGGGCCTCAGAAGCACAGGCGCTGAGGAGAATCAGGCTTAATGCCCAAAAAGTGAAGCTATAAAGAAAACGCATGGGAGTACTCATCAAAAACGGTACGAAAGGTCAAACACGAGCCGGTACTCGGTCTCACGCTCACCGTCGTAGGGGCGGCTAAGTGCTGAGACGGTTGCGCCAAAGTTGAGCTGGTCATCCATGTTCACGCGCTGGCCGTAGCTGATGAAACCGATGGGGGCGGTGCCGTAGTTGCGTTGGTTGTAACTGCCTAGGCCGAACTGTGCTTGTTGGCTCCATGTCCGTTCGTATCGCTCATACAGCGAGTGCGTAAGGCGTAGGCTTGGCAGGATGCTCAAGTCATTTTCAGGGCTGAAATACGGGCCTTCGCCGGGTTGGCTGTTATGGCTAGCCCCGATGTCGAGCAAGACATCGGCAATCAGTTTTGGCGATGTGTAAGCCCGCTCCTCACCTGATATCGAGCCGCTAATGCGGTTGTTGCCATCATCAAAGCGCTGTGGCGAGAGTGATAACCGCCATCTGCGGCGTTCGTTCTGCTGCCACAGCAGGTAGCCGGAGAAACTGTCGGAGGTGACGTCACTGTTTAGCGCTCGCAACGGCGTTTCACGCGACAGCCAATCCAGTGACCAGCCGTACTGCCAGTTATCGTTGAGGTCGTGGCTGGCGCTGAGTCGCCCTCCCTGCTTGTTGCCATGGCCATAGTTTTGATTGTTAATCTCGGCCTCAATGCTGTGATTGCGGCTGCGCCATTCAACCCCGCCGCGTTGATAGCGGTTGTGACCTTTACCCTCTTGAAACTTACCTTGGTTGTAACCAACGCCACCGAATACGCGCCAGTTGTAATTAATAGGCGAGCTGTACAGGACGGTATCGAGCCCAAAGTCGCCAGTGCCTGTGGCTGTATTGTCAGGGCTAATCCCGCCATTGCTGGAAATGCGCAGTTCAGCCATGTTGTGTAGCGTGTGAGCGCGATCTAAACGCTGGGCCGAGAGCCTTTCCGGGTAGCGAGAAATGACATCTGTGGCATATAGCTCGAACTGCCGCCACTCTTGCAGGGCTTGGGCGGTATAGCCCTGACTGATTTCAACATCGATAGAGCGCGGCGAAATATTTTCAGCCTCTTTAAGCTCGGCTTCAGAGCGGCGAGACCAGCCCCGCGCAGAATAAATATCAGCACGCATCGTGCGCAGTTCCGTATTGCCCGGCGCACTGTTAGCAAGTGTTTGAATTTTTTCCTCAGCGCCTTTTAAGTCGTTACTCGATTGGGCGGCACTGACCTCCATGACCTTGCCGGCTAACCAGTCGGGATTGGCTTTACCCCTGGGTAAGCCTTTTTGATAGACCCGTCTCGGTTGATCGGCGATTACAGGCACCAGTTTGGCGGCTGCTGCGCTTTGTTGGCTCTCATTGAGGGCATAGTAGAGCGCTTGCTGATCCGACAGGCGAGCGGGAGATTTCGTATCCCCACTGGCCAGAATCTGCTTATAGAGCTTGGCGGCGTGTTCTGGTTGCCGCAAATACAGATAGGCACCGGCGACCCAATGCAATGCATAATCTGGAAGTTGTACGCCCTGTGCGTTGAAGTGTTGGTATTCATCCAGCACTTTTTGCATGTAGAAGCGGTTGTACAGCGCACCCATTCGGTCAATCCGCAGGACTTTGGCATCGTCTTTCGCCTGGGCAATGGGCGCCCAGGCGGTCAGCAACTTGTCGGCTTCGAATAGGGCCTTGTCAGCCAGCTTGAAACGTTCACTTTCTTTAGCTGTTGGCAGATCTGACATGCGTACGTATTCCGCCACTCTTGCTCTTTGCAAAGTGCGTAACTCATAGTCATTGAGCAGACCGGGAGTTTGCTCGGAAAGTTTGAGTGCTTTGAAGCTCAAGCCCGAGCGTTGCAAAGCCAAGAGGTATTCGCGTTTTACACTTTTGTTTTCGGGCGCCAATCTGAACGCCTCGGCCATTTCCTGCAACGCGCTGTATTGCTGCTGGTTGCGCATATAGGCATAAGCGAGGGCCAAACGACGCTCGATATTCTTTGGTTGTTTGGCTATTAGTGACTGCGCCCGGCGCACTGCTTCAGCTTGTTTGCCTGAGTCGGCTAAGGTCATGACACGGCCGACAAGGGCGCCATTGTCGGTTGGTCTTAGTTGCAGCTCCTGAGCGTAAGCCGCCAGCGCCTGTGGCCACTGCTGCAAGTTGCGATATGCTCGTGCAACAGTGGCCAATACATCGGCGTTGGCTGTTAAAAAATCGCGGCTGTTTTCATACTGGCCGACAACTTCTTTATCCAGCCCAGCCCAGCCTGCAATGAGTATGTAGTCATTGGCATAAAGCTGTGAGTGCTGAGTTTTATTCGCATCACGCAAGAAATTAAGGGCGGGCGCAAAGTTGCCATTGCGCGCACCAATCACAAGTTGGTCGTAGTTTGATGCTTGTGCTGCCACAACGGTGCTTGAACACACCACCGCCACGAAACAGAGAGGGCGGGCAGTGAGCACGAGGATGTGGGCCCTTTTGCGCAAATGCAGTAAGGGTGAATTAAGATTTCGTATCACGTTAGCCATCTTTTGAAAGGGTGAGCGGCCTATGAGTTAAAACTCATTGGAAGGCGCTGCTCTGGGAGCCCGTACGATGGCATTAACCGCAATTACCAGCTTTATGGTAGCGGCGAATACTGATGCCAAACTGAACTAATCTAAGTTGGTTTGTACGGTTCTTGTCAGTGCTTATTGGGCTGAGCATTGAATAGTCGGGTAGCACCGATATTGAGTCGTCAGCTCATAAAGAGAAGTACTTGTGGTTTACAAGTATTTCTCTCAGCGGATTATTTCAGCGCTGTTTGGAGAGAAGGGAAATCGAAAAGAATTTTTCAGATTTGTTGCCACTGGCCGTTTGGCAAGACGCCAGCGTTTGGTCGAAGTTACCCGCGCCAAGCGCCTGAGCAAACGACACCCTGCTAGACAAACGCCTCGCAGGGTGTCGGAATGCTGGGTTTATTGTTTGTCCGGAGCCAGCAAGGCGTTGACCGAAGTATCGAAATAAGCCACCTGCAACGGGTAGTCCCGGCCCAGCAACTTGCCTTGGCCGTACCAGAAGATGCCATTTTGCCGAAGTATTAAGCCGTCAGGGCCGAACTCAAACAAAGTGCCTGTCGAGGCACTAAAAACAAATTGCTCGGCGTCCGCTCGCAGCAGGTTATAGCGTGTTCCGGCAGCGGGCAGCTGCTGCTTGATGCGCTTTAAATATACCGGTGCAAGTTTGGCGAATAGTTGGGTGCTCAACTGATAGTATTGATCAATTGACAGTCCAGGCCGGCGCTGCAACTCGCTGGCAATCAAGGCAAATACATCGGCATTTGCTCGTGCAACTGCGAGTTTGATTGGCAATGTTACCGCCAGGCTTTTCTGATCAATGTGCAGCTCTGCTTTGGTCTCTGGTTTGGCAGCAACTTGTGGCAGGTCGGTTTTTTCTTTTGAGCCCTGCTCGGCAGGTGGAGTGGGGGCTTGAGGTTTTACCTCGCTCCAGACCATAAATTCCTTAGAATCTACCGAAGAAAGAACGCCTGTTGCGAGGTAAGCCGCGCAGGCGGTGCTTTGCCCTGCTTGGTCGCCATTGACCAGCAGAGATAGCGGATTTCCTTGTTTTGGCACAGTGCCTGGTTCAACTTTGTTCTGTTGAAGAAATGCATTCACTTGGTCCTGGCCAAGGTCGCCCCGGGCCAAGCCACAAATCTGTATCATCAGCCCGGATTCGTTCTGCTTATCCAGATTAAGCTTTAGCGAAAACACCCCTTCTTGAATGATTGGCAGCGCCGGAATGCTTAGCCAATTGCGCTTAGACGAAGCTGAGGGTGTGTTGGGCTGGTTGTAACCCAGCGCCTCTTTAATGGCAGGCAGCACAGGGGTGTCTAGCAAACTGCGCTCAGCGGAGGTTGCCTGTTCAGTCGGGGTATTGGACTGATCACAACCTGTTAGCACCAATAGCCCAACCAAGGAAACTGCAGTAAGAGAACGGAACGCCATGGCGCTACCTCACAATATTTAATGATGACCCCGGATCAAAACTGACAGCGGCAACTTGGCAGATAAACTTGATCTCTTATGGAGCAATTGGCGATACCTTGTGGGCGGCACTACGCCGTCCGATGTGAGTTTTACTTTGAGTGAATAGTGATAGTAGTGCGTCGGTTAGGTGCCAGGCACTCAATAACTTGAGCAGTCTTAGCGCCAGAGCACGCCACCAAAGGCTCGTCAGCGCCACGACCTTCTGCGCTGATCAGCGATTGAGGGATGCCCTTGCCGAGCAAGTAATCTCGCACTGCACTTGCCCGCGCGGTCGACAGTGAATCATTGTAGGTGAGACTACCAAAGCGATCGGTATGACCTATCACTTCAATCTGATCCACCTGCACCATGTCAATTTCATTGGCCAGTTTGTCCAGGCTTGCGCGCCCCTGTGAACTCAAGGTTGGGCTACCAAAACCAAAGGTCGCATCGGCAGACAAATCCACGCTTTTCACGGCTGGTGCTTCTGGTGTGGGCGTCATGCAGTCGGCAGGGGAAAAGAAGAACGACTGCGCCAGCACGTCCTTGTCAAACAGCACCTTGTACTGACAGACCTTGTCCGCTCCATCAGGCTGGCGGAACTTAAAGATATAGTCCCACTCACGTACGCCAAACATACCTTCATTGAATTGTGGGTGACCGATCAAAGCCATGATCTGCTTCTTGGTCATGCCCGCACGAATGCTGGCCAGGTTATCCTGGTTGACGTAATAACCCTCGGGCATGCTTGCATCGCTTATCTTGGGGAAGACCGGCTGGTCAGTCTTGCCGGCATCATCGACATTGCTAACGGTGCTGCAAGCCGCCAGTGTGGCGAGCGTGGTGGCAGCCAGTGCCAGTCGTAAACCGCTGTGGATAAATTGCTTATACATCTTAAACACCTCTAAATCTGCGCAAAGGTAAGCCCGGTCGAAACCGGGCTCGCTGACTGAGTCGTTTACCACTGGTAACCGACGCCCACTGACACACCGAACTCGCCTTGTGAATCAGCGGTGCCCGCCAATTTGCTTACCCATTTGCCGTTATCCGAGATGGTCGAAACCCCCACTGCTAGGGAGCCTTGACCGCGGTAGTTACCCACACCGGCCGAGACCATGCTTGCACCTGGAGAGTAAGGCTGTGGCAATGCGGCTGCAGCCATGGCACCGGCGATACCCGCGCTCAGCGTGTCGTCCTGATCCTTCAGGTCGCGTCTGAGTGAGTTGTAGGCGTTATCGATCCGGTTGTTGATATCACCAGTCGACTGTTTGAGCTGCGAGACATTGACCGCGTCGGTATCAGCTGTACCGGCTGCCACGTTGGTGATCTGCCGCTCATTACCCGCGGTACCGACCGAGACACTGTTGTTACGACTGGCAACCGAGTTGCTACCCAGTGCGACCGAGTTGCTGGTGGTCGCCTTGGCGTTATTACCGATCGCCACGCTGCTCGCAGCCGCTGCTTGCGCACCGTCGCCCACCGCTACTGCTGAACTCCCAGCAGCCGAAGCATTGGTACCCGCGGCAATGGCGTTGTTACCCGTTGCGCCATCGTTGTTGTAGTTAGCCGATTGCTTGCCGCCATCATTGACGCTGTAGTAGCGGGTCTTGCTGGCTTCGATCTCGTCACTGGTGGCCGCACCGGCTGCCTTGAGTTGAGCCACATTGACCGCATCGCTGTCTTCGCTACCGGCGGCGACACCGGCAATCTGGCGGAACTGGCCGTTGGCGGCATCACCGACGCTGACCGCACCTTGAGTGCTGGTAGTCGCAGCAATTGCAGCTTGTTGTGTGTCGCTGGCGCTGGCGGGAACATAACCTGCTGCACCTGCTGCGCGATCAGCCACCGAACCACCGCCCAGCGCTACACCACCTTCAGCACTGGCATTAGCACCATTACCCACAGCTACGCTGTTGCCAGCGCTGGCTTGTGCTTCATGACCCGCTGCCACCGCCGCCTCGCCTGCGGCAGTTGCGGCGATACCTGCAGCCATGGCGTTGGTGCCAGTAGCGCCGGTGTTGTCGTAGTTGGCCCTTTGGGTGCCGTTATCGTTAAGGCTGTAGTAGTGAGCACCTGAAGTCCCGATCGCTTGGGAGACCACGCCTTTCAACTGGGCCACGTTGACTGCATCACTGTCTGCGGTACCTGCAGCTACGCCGGTGATCTGGCGGAACTGACCGTTGGCAACATCACCGACACTGACTGCACCCAAGGTGCTGGTGGTGGCGTTGATCGCCGCGCGTTGCAGGACATTAGCGTCACTTGGGATATACCCGGCAAGACCTGCCCCGGTGAGGGCAACTGAGTCACTACCCAGTGCGACGCCGCCTGCTACGTTCACACTGGCGTTATTGCCGATAACCATGGCATCAGCGACGTTGACTGTATTGTTATTGCCGATAATCCGGCTGCCGTCAGCGTCTACGCCCAGTACGTTGTTGTTGCCAAATACACCGGATTCGTCGGCATCAATAGTGTTGTCATTACCGACGGAATAGGACCCCGCACCGGTAATAGTAGTTGGGTCGCCAATAGCACCGCTGCTGGCGCCGTCGACTATGTTGCCGCTACCGATGCTGATGCTGTTGGTGCCATTAGCCTGAGCACCATCACCGATGGCCACGCTGGAATTGCCGGTGGCCGATGCATTGGTTCCCGACGCAATCGCATTGATGCCGGACGCTCCATCGTTAGCGTAGTTACCGCTTTGAACGCCATTGTCGTTGACGCTGTAATAGTGGGTCTGGCCAGCTTCGGCCGCAACACTGACTGCCTGTAGCTGGGCAACGTTGACCGCATCGCTGTCTTCGGTACCGGCGGCCACGCCATTGATCTGACGGAAGATGCCAGTCGAGGCGTTGCCAAGGCTGAGTGCTCCACGGGTGCTGGTCGTGGCGGTGATCGCAGTCTGTTGGGCTGCATTGGCACCGGTTGGCACGTAACCGGCAATACCGGCGACTGTATTGGCTACCGCACCGCTACCTAACGCGATACCTCTATCAGCGTTGACAACTGCACTGGTACCGAATGCCAATCCATCATTGGCATTGGAAACCGCTTGCACACCAAAGGCAATTGCGCGTTGGGCATTGCTGCGGGCCTCGGTACCTATGGCAATGCCATGAGTTTGCGCAGCAGCAGCGGTGGCGCCGATCGCGATTGTGCTGTCACCCTGTCCTCGTGCGCCGGGGCCGATTGCTACGCTCAGGTTACCGGCCGCATTGGCCTGCTGGCCTAATGCGGTGCTGATACGGCCCGAAGCAATAGCAGCACTGCCCAAAGCGGATGATTGGTCACCGCTGGCGCGCGAGTCCAAGCCTACTGCGGTGCCTGCAACACCAGCGGCTGACGAATTGATACCAATGGCGGTAGCCTGGTTGCCAGTCGCACCGTCGTTGTTGAAATTGGTACCCGGAAGGCCGTTATCGTTAACGCTGAAATAATGAGTCTGGCCCGCCACTACCGTGTCATTTAGTGCGCTCAACTGGGCAACGTTGACCGCATCGCTGTCTGCTGTACCTGCAGCTACACCGGTAATTTGGCGGAACTGGCCGTTGTCAGCATCACCTACGCTTACGGCACCCAGGGTGCTGGTAGTGGCGGTGATTGCGGTTTGTTGTGAGGTCGAGGCATTGATGGGCACGAAACCCGCTACGCCACCTGCGGTGCTGGCCACCGAACTGCTGCCCAGAGCCACGCCACCGGCTACGGTTACATCTGCGTTGTTGCCGATGACCATCGCGTTGGCGACATCCACATTGTTGTTGTTGCCGATAATGCGGCTGTTGTCGGCATCGATGCCCAGCACGCTGTTGTTGCCAAACACGCCCGCTTCGTCGGCATCAATGGTGTTGTCATTGCCGAGCGAGTAGGAACCGGCACCGTTGATGGTGGTTGGGTCGCCGATGGCGCCACTGCTGGCACCGTTGACGATATTGCCGGTACCGATGCTGATGCTGTTGAGAGCGTTGGCCTTGGCACCTTTACCCAACGCAACGCTGGTGACACCAGTAGCCGCGGCACTCGTGCCAATGGCGATCGACTGTACATTGCTGGCATTGGAATGGTTGCCCAATGCTAATCCCTGGCCCCCATTCGCCACAGCCCGAAATCCAATGGCCGTCGACTCTGCGGTTGAAGCGGTCGCCCGGCTACCAATGGCGACCGAGGCTCCACCAGAGCCCGAAGCGGCGTTACCGACCGATACGTTGTCCGAGGTCGTGGCGTTATTGCCCGCTCTAGTACCAATCGCCGTGTTGTCCGAGCCAGAAATATTATTGCCGGAGTTATTGCCCAACGCCACATTGCCGACTGTCTGCGTACCGGTCAGGTTACTACCGCTGTTCTGGCCGATGGCGACGTTACCCCAGCCGTTGGCAATATTACTGCCGGTCGATTTGTTGCCAATAGCGACGTTGCCATAACCATTGATGTTGTTGCCCACATTGCTGCCCAAAGCAACGTTTCCACCTTCTTCAGTGGGAATGCCTAACTGTATGCCTCCGGTGGTGTTGCGGCCGGAAGATACACCTACAGTCACGTTCGGTGTGGTTACGTCATTGGTAAAGGCAATACTGGTACCTGAGTTCTGGCCGATGGTCACTGACGCTCCGTTGAGGGCGTTCGCGTCGGTGCCGATCGCTATGGCACCATCTCCCGTCGCCGCAGCACCAACGCCAGCCGCCAGCGCATTAACACCAGTAGCACCATCATTATCGTAATTGCTGCCCTGCACGCCGTTATCGTTAACGCTGAAATAATGAGTCTGGCCCGCCACTACCGTGTCATTTAGTGCGCTCAACTGGGCAACGTTGACCGCATCGCTGTCTTCGCTACCAGCGGCCACACCATTGATCTGGCGGAACTGGCCGTTGTCAGCATCACCTACGCTTACGGCACCCAGGGTGCTGGTAGTGGCGGTGATTGCGGTTTGTTGTGAGGCCGAGGCATTGATGGGCACGAAACCCGCTACGCCACCTGCGGTGCTGGCCACCGAACTGCTGCCCAGAGCCACGCCACCGGCCACGGTTACATCTGCGTTGTTGCCGATGACCATCGCGTTGGCGACATCCACATTGTTGTTGTTGCCGATAATGCGGCTGTTGTCGGCATCGATGCCCAGCACGCTGTTGTTGCCAAACACGCCCGCTTCGTCGGCATCAATGGTGTTGTCATTGCCGAGCGAGTAGGAACCGGCACCGTTGATGGTGGTTGGGTCGCCGATGGCGCCACTGCCGGCACCGTTGACGATATTGCCGGTACCGATGCTCAGGCTGTTGACGCCGTTGGCTTGGCCACCGGTACCGATAGCCACGGCATTAGTGCCCGCAGCCACCGCATTGCGGCCCATCGCGATGGCTTGGGCGGTCGAGGCCTTGGCGGTGTCACCCACCGCAATCGCTGAACGACCGGTCGAGGCGGCGTTGGAGCCTACAGCTATAGCCGAAGTGGAGTTGTCAGCGACCGAAGACTGGAAGCCCAAGGCCACGCTGGAGCCACTGCCAACGCCGGTATTGGCTCGCGGGCCAATCGCCGTAGAGAAGTCGTTCTGGGCTCGCGCCTGCCAGCCGAACGAAGCCGAAAACGTCGAAGCCTCGGCACCTAGGCCCACCGCAGTGGCACCGCCACCACTGGCCCTGCTTTGTTCACCCAAGGCCATGCTGCTATCGCCACTGGCGATGGCGTTCTTGCCCAGGGCAATGGCATCAGAAGCAGTCGCAGCAGTGCCATTTCCACCGATGGCAATCGCATAACCGGCGCTGGCATTGGTCCTATTGCCGATGGATACCGCGTTGGCTCCTGCGGCCACAGTGCCGCTGCCGACAGCCACACCGTTAATACCGTCTGTGGTGACCGTGGCGTCACGTCCAAGCGCTACAGCGCCCGTCGCTTGTACGTTGGTGTTGTAACCAATGGCGGCGCTGTAACCTGAGTCAGTACCGCTGATGCTGGCGTTCTGGCCTATTGCAATCCCGCTGGCCGCGTCAGCACTAGTATTGGCAGCCGTACCGATGGCTATCGAATTGCCACCTGCGCTGGCGGCCTGGTTACCTAGGGATAAATCACCTTGACCTGCCGCGACCGAACCAAAGCCCAGCGCGCTGCTGTTGATGCCGCTGGCTTGAGATGAGTGGCCCAGCGCACTGCTGCTGATGCCACTTGCACTGGCGCCGGTGCCAATGGCCACTGTATTGCTGCTCGTGGCGCGGGTTGAGTCAGCTGCGGTAGCGGCAGTTGTGCCATCACCACCCGCGCCGCCAATGGCTACCGAATTGAGTCCGGTCGCGGTCGCGCCAAAACCCAGCGCAGTAGCAGCAGTACCACTGGCCTGCGATTCCAGGCCAACAGCAGTACCCCATTTGCCGGCACTGCTCAGGAAGCCCACGGCGCTACCACCGTCTCCGGTCACATCACTGAAAGCACCAAAAACCGAGGCACCCAATACGTTACTACCATCCGCATTGCAGCCTGCAACGGTTGAAAACGTGCCAGAGCCATCGATGGGCGCTGCAGAAGTGTTGCCAGGCGCGACGCGCCCCGGCGCACTTTGACCGCTTCCGCCGGACACACATGAGTCGTTGTATGGAAGCGTGTTGGCATTGACTGGCCCCGCCAATGCCAGAGCGCCCAGCAGGCAGCCCAACGTCACAGTGGCTGCGCTTACCGTTTTGGACTTACTGCGGCGCGTGGCAAGTTCAGAGGTAACAACATAGCGGCCAAGTTTATGGCTCCAAATGATGTTGTATATCTTGTTCATGATGCCTCATTCAGCGCACTTGGCGCCTGCATTGTTGTGAGTTAAAAATATTTTCTTAAGCGTAGGCGCAGAAATGCGGAATTCTTTTGTTTTTAAGAATTTTAGTTCGTGCAAATAAACTTATTAATTAGTCATTAAGTTGTCGCCGTGCGACAACTTGGCCAAACGGCTTGTTTAAGTAGAAATCAGGTTAAAGCTGTGTGTTGATATAGCTAAAACAACTAATGGTTGTCTGAAACAACAGCCATTTCTTGAATGGCCTCAGTTTCTACCGACTTTTCAATGGGGCCAATCAATCCGTAAGGTTCAGATCAGCCACCTGTCCCTACTATGTAGCTACGCGAGGACCTCGCAGCAGCCATTCTCTTCTTCGGTAGGGCAAGTTTATGAGCCATATTCTTCTCTAACTGGCTCAATAAGCACTGTCGGTGAGTTACAAACAGCCGCTTATGGATTCGATTATTTCAGTGTTGATGACGTAAGTGGGAAATCTGCAAGAATTTTTCAGATTTATGGCTATTTGCTATCCGGCCTTTCGATTGGACCAGTCAGAGGGGGCTTGCTGATTAGGCGAGAGGCATGGGGCGGCGCTGGCCGCAGTATTGCGCTAGACGATCTGTGGCTTGTAGAGGGGGTAGGGCAAAATAGGCTGGATTGAGGGCGCAATCGTATCGTTCGCTGCGAGAGCGTTTGGCAGAAAAAAGCTTTTGGTTGAATTTGATATCGGTTGCTGCCAGTTGCTTGGGCCAAGGTTATACGCAAAGTAAAACCACCTGCGTGACTAGGCTCTCGCAAGGTATTGAAGTCAGGGTTTTATTTAAGATTAAGGCAGGCTGGTTTATTAACCATGCAGTAAGTAAGTCATTAATGGCTGGCTCGGTCTATTTGAAGGTCCGTCTCCGCGCTGTTTATAATTTAAATAATATTGTTGTGGGTGTGGGGTTAATAGCGCGTTGGCCGACGTATCGAAATAAGCCCGCTGCAAGAGGGCGCCCAGGCCCGGCAACTTTCCTTGGTCATACTAGGCGATGCTATTTTGCAGAAGTATTCAGCATTCCTCTCCGAATTCAAATAAAGAGCCCGTCGAGGTGCCAAAAGCTAATGGCTCAGTGTCTGCTCGCAACAGGTTATAACGAGTTTCGGCGATTGGCAGTTACGGCTTGATGTGCTTTAAATAAATTGACGCCAGTTTATTGTCAATATTTAAGGTTGCGTAACATCTTTAGGGTAATGTGGCTGCAACACACAAAATGTGTAGTCTTAAACAAAAAAACCGCCCATTGGGCGGTTTTTTTAGTCGCTAGGTTTAGAGGCCATTCTTGGCCTTGAACTCGCGACGGCGACGATGCAGAACCGGCTCGGTATAGCCATTCGGCTGCTTGGCACCTTCAACGACCAACTCTAACGCCGCCTGGAAGGCGATGTTGTTGTCGAAGTCGGGCGCCAGTGGGCGATACGTCGGGTCGTTGGCGTTCTGACGGTCAACCACAGGAGCCATGCGCTTGAGGCTTGCAATAATCTGCTCCTCGGTAGCGATGCCGTGACGCAGCCAGTTGGCCAGCAGTTGGCTGGAAATGCGCAGGGTCGCGCGGTCTTCCATTAAGCCAACATCGCAGATGTCAGGCACTTTCGAACAGCCTACGCCTGAGTCGATCCAGCGCACCACATAACCGAGGATGCCCTGTGAGTTATTGTCCAACTCGTTCTGAATTTCTTCAGCCGACCAATTAGTGTTGCTGGCCAGAGGGATGGTCAGAATGTCATCAACCGACGCAGGTGTGCGGCTCTTCAGCTCTTCCTGACGGGCGAACACATCAACCTTATGGTAATGCAGCGCATGCAGCGTCGCAGCCGTTGGCGATGGAACCCACGCGGTGTTGGCACCCGACATCGGATGACCAATCTTCTGCTCAAGCATAGCGGCCATCAGGTCAGGCATGGCCCACATGCCTTTGCCGATTTGCGCACGGCCTTGCAGGCCTGTGGCCAAGCCAGCGTCGACGTTGTTGTTTTCGTAAGCGCCAATCCACTTCTCGGCTTTCATGGCGGCTTTACGCACGACAGCGCCAGCTTCCATCGAGGTGTGGATTTCGTCACCAGTGCGATCAAGGAAGCCTGTGTTGATGAACACCACACGTTCGCTTGCAGCTTTGATGCACGCCTTGAGGTTAACGGTCGTGCGACGCTCTTCGTCCATGATGCCGACTTTCAGCGTGTTAGTCGCCAGGTTCAGGGCGTTTTCAATGCGGCCGAATAATTCGCTGGTGAAGGCGACTTCTTCTGGTCCGTGCATTTTTGGCTTAACGATGTAAATCGAGCCGGTGCGCGTGTTCTTACGGCTGGTGTTGCCGTTGAGGTTGTGCATGGCGATCATGCTGGTGAGCAATCCGTCAAGGATGCCTTCTGGTACTTCAAAGCCATCTTTGTCGATGATTGCGTCGATGGTCATCAGATGACCCACGTTACGCACGAACAACAGCGAGCGGCCATGCAGGCTCAGTTCGCCACCGTTGGTCTTGGTGTAGACGCGATCCGGATTCATGGTACGGGTGAAGGTGCTGCCGCCTTTGCTGACTTCTTCAGACAGGTCGCCCTTCATCAGGCCCAACCAGTTGCGGTAGATCACCACTTTGTCGTCAGCATCAACAGCTGCAACCGAATCTTCGCAGTCCATGATGGTGGTCAGCGCCGCTTCCATCAGTACGTCTTTAACGCCCGCAGCGTCGGTGCTGCCAACCGGGGTGTTCGCGTCGATCTGAATTTCAAAATGCAGGCCGTTGTGTTTGAGCAACACCGCAATTGGCGCGTTCGCGTCGCCTTGGAAACCCACTAGCTGCGCATCGTCCTGCAAACCGGTGTTGCTGCCGCCTTTAAGGCCGACAACCAGCTTGCCATCGACAATTTTGTAGCTCGTCGAGTCGGCGTGGGAGGCTGCTGCCAAGGGGGCTGCCTCATCAAGGAAAGCGCGAGCGAAGGCAATGACCTTGTCACCGCGAACCTTGTTGTAGCCCTTACCTTTTTCCGCACCACCTTCTTCACTGATAACGTCAGTGCCGTAGAGCGCGTCATACAATGAGCCCCAGCGGGCGTTGGATGCGTTCAGGGCGAAGCGCGCATTCATGACAGGCACAACCAACTGCGGGCCGGCCAAGCGCGCGATTTCTTCATCGACGTTGGTGGTGGTGGCTTGAAAGTCAGCCGGCTCAGGGAGCAGGTAGCCGATCTCTTCAAGGAATGCTTTGTAGGCAGCGGCATCATGGGCCTGACCGGCGCGAGCCTGGTGCCAGCTATCAATCTGTGCCTGGATTTCATCGCGCTTGACCAGCAAAGCACGGTTTTTCGGTGCGAGTTCGTTAATTACAGCCTCGGCGCCGGCCCAGAATTTTTCGCTGGAAATACCCGTACCACCAATGGCTTCGTTGTTAACGAAGTCGAACAGCACTTTGGCGACCTGCAGGCCACCGACTTGAACGCGTTCAGTCATCACTTGCCTCACTCTGCTCAGCTCTACTTAATAGCCGCTTCGGACTCGGGGACTCAGTCTTGTAGTCCAAGCCGCGGCATACTACATCAAGATCTATGGAAAATCAGTGGGGGCGCGTCGTTATGCGACCCAGAATCGCTTAGCAGTCACGGCTGGAACGTTGTGCATGCAAAACCAAGCAATATTGTTTCATAAAACAGATAAAACGGTACACGATTTGTTGCGATGATCTTCTTTGCCGTTTTTGGCCGGGAGAACCTTAGGCGACCTATACTGCTGGGGAACCTCTGAAAAACTACTGCGCTAGGTATTACGGCGTTAAAAATCTGCTCAAAATGCTCATTTAGGACAACTAAACTGCGCTTTTTCGCATCTTTTTGCCTTGTACTCCCGTCGCTCGCTACCTTTTTCAGAGGATCCCAGGCAGGCCTTTTGGAACGTTCAACATGCATATTATCCAGGCAAGTAGAGACGATCTTGAGCCGTTGAGTCGGTTATTCACTGATTACCTAACTTTTTATCAGGTTGAGAAATCGATCAGTGAGGCCCGCAAGTTTCTGGCGGCGCGGATTGAGGAGGGCAGCTCGACCTTATTCCTTGCGCGCGACGATGCAGGTCAAGCGCAAGGCTTTGTTCAGTTGTACCCGTTGTACGCATCGCTGGCATTGGCGCCGATGTGGTTACTCAGCGATTTATATGTGAACCCCACAGCCCGCCGACAGGGCATCGCTGAGGCCCTGATGAATGCTGCGCGTGATCATGCCCAAGCCGCCGGAGCCTGTGGTTTGCAGCTCGAAACTGCAAAGAATAATTACCCGGGACAAGCGCTTTACCAGCGACTGGGGTATGTTCGGGATGAAGCGTTTTACACCTACTGGCTGGCATTGCCTGATCAGTAGTCGGAACGGCAGCGGCCTGCCTAACCACGCCGCTTCTATTTCGTTTTTGGGTTGATAACAAAGAGAGGCATGTAATGGATCATCTGGTATTAACCGTTATTGCTCAGGATCAGCCGGGGCTGGTTGAGCGCATTGCCCAATGTGTCGCTAATCATGGTGGCAACTGGCTAGAGAGCCGCATGTCCCGAATGGCCGGGCAGTTTGCCGGAATATTGCGGGTGGCTGTGCCCGCTGAGTCCCATGCTGAGTTGGTCAGTGCGCTGCAAGAACTCAATGCACATGGCATTCGTGTACTGCTGGCAGAAAGTGGCGCAGAGCCTTCGTGCTCATGGAAGCCGATCATGCTGGATCTGGTTGGCAATGATCGCCCCGGTATCGTGCGCGACATCACGCGCTTGCTAACCGAGCTTGGGGTCAACGTCGAGAGCCTGCAAACGGAGGTGATGCCTGCACCGATGAGCAGCGAGCCCTTATTTCACGCAGAATCGATGCTCGCAGTGCCACTAGGGCTTTCGCTGGATGAACTCAAGGCTCAGTTGGAAACCCTGGCCGACGACTTGATGGTTGAGCTCAACATCAGGACCGACAACTAAAATAGCAGGCTTGCAACATATCCACGGTCTGTGTGCGTAGGGCTGTGGATAACCTGAGGTTAGTTGCCTGCCCCGCTAGTGCTGCATTGTTATCCGCGATATGGTTAAAAAACCAACAGATTCAATGCCTTGTGCACAAAGGCCGGGGATGGTTCTGTGGATAACGTTGGGATGACTGGCTGCAAGCCACGGCCGACTAGGTATAGCGCGAACTGATCGTTTTTTGAACGATTTTCAGGCGACCCGCAGGGCATGCAACGCTGCTCGTGACGAAGTGGCAACAGACCCTAGCGCATCTTGGTAAACGCACTGATGCCCGGTGGACAAGCTGCGCTTGTCGCACCTCTTGCATCTACAGCGGCACCGCTAGCGGACCCTTGTGCGACGAATGGTCATCCAAGCATCGATGCTGTAAATCACCAAGCCGGCCCAGATGCAGATAAAGGCCAGCAACTTACTTGAGTCGAACGTCTCGCCAAACAAGAAGACCGCTTGCAACAACACCAGCGTGGGCGCTAAGTACTGCAGAAAGCCTAATGTGGTGTAGGGCAAATGCCGCGCTGCTGCGTTAAAGCAGACCAAAGGCACCAAGGTGATGGGCCCGGCAACGATTAGCCAGAACGCCTCAGAGGTTGTCCAGAACTCGGCATGGCTGCTCACTGCGTTTGGGTTGAGCACAATCCACACAATCGCCAGTGGTAACAGAATCCAGGTTTCGACCACTAGTCCCGGCAAGGCTTTGACCGGTGCTTGTTTGCGGATCAAGCCATAAAAACCGAAGGAGAACGCCAATACCAGTGACACCCACGGAATGCTGCCGACCTGCCACAGTTGTTGCAGTACCCCCACTGCAGCCAAGCCTACGGCAATCCATTGCAAGCGGCGTAAGCGCTCGCCAAGGATGACCAAGCCAAGCAAGACGTTAATCAGTGGATTGATGTAGTAACCCAGGCTGGCCTCAAGCATGCGCCCATGGTTAACCGCCCACACATAAACCATCCAGTTACTGGCGATCAATACACCGCTAAAACCCAGAACCGCAAATTGCCTCGGGTTGTCGCGTAACTCGCGCCACCATCCCGGGTGTTTCCAGACCAGTAACAACAGGGCACCAAATATCGCGGACCAGATTGCGCGGTGGACGACAATTTCCAGCGCGGGCACTTGCGCGATGGCTTTGAAATACAGCGGGAATAAGCCCCAGATGATGTAGGCGCTGAGGCCTAAAATGTACCCGCGTTGTGGGTTGGCGGTGGACATGGAAATCCTTGCTTAGGGAACTAACGAAAGACCGCTAATTCTAGTCGCCTGCTAGACTATTTGTCTGTGTGCTCAGGTTTTAATTGTTGGTTTTCTGATGGATAAGCGTAAGGCTTTTGTTACATCGACGTGGCCTAACGCTTGCCTTGCCGACGATTAAAACAGTTTGAGCGGCTCTTCATCCAAGGCCGACAACTGTTCGCGCAGCATCAGTATTTGTTCACCCCAGTAGCGCTCGCTGCCGAACCAAGGAAAGCTGTGCGGAAACGCCGGGTCATCCCAGCGACGCGCCAGCCATGCGCTGTAGTGCATCAAGCGCAAAGAGCGCAGGCCTTCGATCAATGGCAACTCACGGGGATTGAAGTCGTGAAACTCCTGATAGCCATCCATTAACTCCGAGAGCTGACCCAAACGCTCATGACGCTCACCGGCAAGCATCATCCACAGGTCTTGCACGGCGGGGCCCATGCGGCAGTCATCGAGATCGACCATGTGGAAGGTTTCATCGCGGCACAGCAGGTTACCGGGATGGCAGTCGCCGTGTAGACGAATGGCTTGCACTGGGTTATTCGCAAACAGGTTGTCGAGTCGCTTGAGTAAATCGCGGGCAACTGATTCGTAAGCAGGCAACAGGCTCTTTGGAATAAAGTTACCGTCGAGCAGCGTGTTTAATGACGCATGGCCATAATTTTCGACTTTCAGGCTTTCCCGATGACTGAAAGGTTTGGTTGCGCCGACAGCGTGCATACGGCCAAGCAATTGTCCCAGACGGTAGAGTTGGTCGAGATTGCCCGGCTCAGGCGCACGGCCTCCGCGGCGGGGGAATAACGTGAAACGAAAGCCGGCATGCTCAAATAAAGTCTCACCGTCACGACGCATCGGCGCAACCACGGGGACATCGCACTCGGCCAGTTCAAAAGTAAAGCTGTGCTCTTCACGAATCGCTTCATCAGTCCAGCGATCTGGACGATAAAACTTGGCGATGATCGGCGTCTCATCCTCGATACCAACCTGGTATACCCGGTTTTCGTAGCTGTTTAGGGCTAATACCCGCGCATCGCTGAGAAAGCCGATACTTTCGACGGCGTCGATAACCAAGTCTGGGGTTAGTGCTGCAAAGGGATGGGACATGAAATCTCCTGCGCGCAGCAGGCCGCCGCGTTCGACCGGTCATGGTAACGCAGGTGGGCGGACTTAGGGTTATGCGTTAAGGGTGGCTGGCATCTTTATCAGCCACCCATCGCCTGCGGGTAATTGATTATTGACTGGTTACAAGCGGTTAACTGCCAATAACGCCGCCATCATCGCGTGTAATGACCATCACCGATGAGCGTGGTTTGCCATTCGGCAGATGCTCAGGGAAGGTTGAACCACCGTTTTCGCCGGGATGCTGAATACCTACGAACATTGTGCGTTGATCCGGCGCGAAGGCGATGCCCGTTACTTCGCAGCCTACGGGCCCCACCATAAACCGGCGAATTTCACCGCTCTGCGGGTCAGCGCAAAGCATCTGGTTGTTGCCCATGCCCGCATATTCCCCCGTATTGCTGCTGTCGCCATCGGTCAGGATCCACAGGCGACCGGCATCATCAAAACTCATGCCGTCTGGGCTATTGAACATGTTTTGCGGCGTGATGTTGCTTGAGCCTGCCGTGGCAAGACCCGCGTGCACGACAGGGTTGCCGGCGACCACAAACAGGTCCCAGGAAAAGCTGGTTGAGGCATGGTCGTCATTGGCTTCGCGCCAGCGCAGGATCTGCCCGTAAAGGTTTTTCTCGCGTGGATTGGGACCGTTGACCGGTTGGCCCGCGTCGCCGCGCTTGATGTTGTTGGTCAGGGTGCAGTAGACCTTGCCGTCTTTAGGACTGACTACGATCCATTCCGGGCGATCCATCCGCGTTGCGGCGACCACGCTGGCGGCTAAGCGTGCGTGGATAAGCACCTGCGCTTGGCTGTTGAAGCCATTGCTGGCATCGAGGCCGTTTTTACCGAAGGTGAGCTCGAGCCATTTACCGTGACCTTTAGGTCGGTCCGGGTTTTTGTCGCCGGCATCAAAACGCGCTACGTAGAGTGTGCCCTGATCAAGAATATGCTGGTTGAGCTTGGCATCATCCTGACCATTGCCGCGCTTTATTTTATCTTTGCTGATGAACTTGTAGATGAATTCACCGCGTTCATCGTCGCCCATGTACACCACGGCGCGCCCGTCTTTTGTCTCCGCTAACGCCGCATTTTCGTGCTTGAAGCGGCCCAGTGCAGTGCGTTTGATCGGGGTTGACTCTGTATCGAACGGGTCAATCTCGACGATCCAGCCGTGGCGGTTGAACTCGTTAGGGTGCTTGGCCATGTCGAAGCGCGAGTTGTGCAGATGCCAGTCGTTGCCGTCGCCGCTGAGGCTTGCGCCGTAACGTAGTTGAGCGTCATCGAATTGCTGCGCTGGGTCAGTGCTGCCAAAGCAATCGTCGAAGTTTTCTTCGCAGGTCAGGTAAGTGCCCCATGGGGTTTTACCGTTAGCGCAGTTCTGGAACGTGCCGAGAACATGCTTGCCGGTTTTATCTGCTGCGGTTTTCAACCAGTCGTGACCAGCCGCCGGCCCACTGACGGTGATGGGCGTGTTGCCGTGAATGCGGCGGTTATATTTTGAGCCCTGAACAAATTGCCATCCGCCAGATACTCTTTCCACTTCGATCACCGACAGGCCTTCGCTGGCGAGCGCCTTGTGAACCTCTTCGGCGGATTTCGGCGTGCTGCCGTGGTCGAGCAAATACCGGTAGTTGGTGTACTCGTTATTGATTGCCATCAACGCACGGTTTTTATCGTCGGCAAAGGGAAAGAAACTCATGCCATCGTTGTTGTCGCCGAACTGCTGCTCGTGAGCGTCGGCGGAGTCTTTGCTGGTTGGGTCAAAAGCCGGTCCGTTAGCAGCCAGGGGCTGACCCCAGCTGATCAACACAGAAGACTTATACCCAGCAGGAAGCGTGATTTTGTCTGCGGTTGAGATTGCGATGCTGTCAAAGCCGAGTAATGCACTATTGGCACTGCTGACACTGGCAGCCATTACGCTGCGGCTGAGTAAGTTACCGCCCAAAAACATGGCTGCACCACACAAGGCACCCGCGCTGATAAAACGGCGGCGGCTGATGCCAGTCATTTGTTCAAGGTCAGTCAGTTGGTTGTCTTCTAAACGCTTCATCACAGTAAGGCTCCGTGCCAAGAATGGCTGTACCTTAATCAGCGACCGTGACGAAATTGTTGCAGCTAGAAGAATTGCCCATCATCGCAGATGGCTATAGCGGTGTACCTAGTAATACCTGAGAGGGCGCAAATTGCACCTGCACAGCACTGCCAATTGTCAGTTGCAACTCATCAAGCTGCAGCGGTTGGGCAAGTGCGCACAGGGTTTGGCCGCTAGGCAGAATGATTTTGACCTCAGTTGGGCCATCAGTTGCACTTAGCAATTCTTCGACCCGGCCTTGCATGCAGTTATAGCCGGGCGTGCACAGATGTTGCGGTGCCAACAGCTCTAGCCAGCCCGCCTTAATCAAGGCGATCACTTGGCTGCCGATTTCCAGTTCAAGGGTCTGGGTGCTGTCGTGGGTAATTTGCGCTGTCAGATGCTGACCGCCTGCCAGTTCGAGGCGTATTTCATCATTGCGACCTTGGCCGTTGATCGCAACTACCTGGCCATGCAGTTGGTTGCGCGCACTGGTTCGCATCATCAAGCGACTGAGCAGGTCCAGGTCGCTGATCTCCTCAGTGGCTTCCAAAACTTGGGCTTGCAGTGCTTGCAGGCGTTGGTAAAGGCGCAGGACCCGCTCGCCCTCCATGGATAGGCGCGCGCCGCCGCCCCCTTTGCCGCCCACGCTGCGCTCAACCAACGGCTTTTGCGCCAAATTGTTCAACTCATCAATCGCATCCCATGCCGCTTTATAGCTGAGTCCGGCGCTTTTCGCGGCGCGGGTGATCGAGCCTTGGTCCGCAATGTGCTGGAGCAGGGCGATGCGCTGTGGGCGACGAACAATATATTGGGCAAGAACAGAGGTCAGCGACATATCGGCTTAATGCATGAATAGATAATGTTGAACGGTGGCGATTTGCTCATTACAAGTCAAGCTGGGTTCCGGGTTTGGGTGTTCGGGCCAGGCAATACACATCAACGCGCGATGCGCCTGCTTTTAATAGTTGGCGACTCAGGCTTTGGGCAGTGGCACCTGTGGTCAAGACATCATCCACCAGTGCCAAATGCAGGCCTTTAACCGCGGCGTGTGGTGCGACCTGAAACGCTTTGCACAGGTTCTTTTTACGGGTGACGGCATCTAGTGCTTGCTGGGCGGGAGCCTCGATGATACGACTCAAGCAATGATTCTTCACTGGAATGTGCAGGTGCTGGCTCAAACTGCTGGCCAGCATTTGCGCCTGATTAAAGCCGCGCTGGCGGTGACGCCGCTCAGTGAGTGGAACGGGCAATAATAAATCAGCGCGGGCCAAACCCTGATCGAAGCTGTGTTGAACATGATGGCCAAGTAAGTCACCGAGCAATCGTCCCAGTGGCCATTGGGCATGGTGTTTGAAGCGAATAATCATGCTGTCGATAGGGAAACTGTAAAGCCAAGGCACCACCACTTTCTCAAACAACGGTGGTTGCCTCTGGCAGTCTCCACAGATCAAACCTGTACCCGGCAATGGCAGCGCGCAAACAGTGCAGTGCCCACGCAACCACGGCAGTTCGCTTTCACAGTCGGTGCAAATCGGCAGTTGCTTGCTTTCCGTTGTCTCGTCGCACAATAAGCACTTCAAGTAGGGTTGAAGTGCGCTTAGGTGCTGTTTGAGCCTGTGCAATATAGCCATAACGCTCTTCCTTGAGGTTTTGAGTTGGTGTTCAATATTTGATCAGATGTAAACCTGTGTCTTGTCTGTAGTTGACAGCGTCGAAACACAACTTATGATGCTGTAAGCCTGATTCGCGGCGTTTGCCCGCAAACCTGACATCAGACGCAGTTGAGCGTCGAAGGAACTCTTTAATGAATGCCACCGCATCCATCGCAACTCGCCATAACTGGTCGCTAGCCGAAGTTAAGGCCCTGTTCGAGCAACCGTTCAACGATTTGCTGTTCGACGCGCAAACCGTTCATCGCGCGAATTTCGATCAAAATCGGGTGCAGGTCTCCACGCTGTTGTCGATAAAAACCGGCGCATGCCCGGAAGATTGCAAATATTGCCCGCAGTCCGGTCACTACAACACCGGGCTGGAGAAGCAGAAACTGCTGGAAGTTCAGAAGGTGCTTCAAGCGGCTGCTGATGCCAAGGCAATCGGCTCGACGCGCTTTTGCATGGGCGCGGCATGGAAGCATCCGTCAGCCAAAGACATGCCTTATGTGCTGGAGATGGTTAAAGGTGTGAAAGCGCTGGGCCTGGAAACCTGCATGACGCTGGGCAAGCTGGATAAAGAGCAAACCGCTTCACTGGCTGAGGCTGGGCTGGATTACTACAACCACAACCTCGACACCTCGCCAGAGTTCTACGGCAATATCATCACCACCCGCACCTACGCCGACCGTTTGGAGACGCTTTCCCATGTGCGCGATGCGGGGATGAAAATTTGCTCGGGCGGCATTCTGGGTCTGGGTGAGTCGTTGGATGACCGCGCGGGATTGTTAATTCAGCTGGCCAATCTGCCTGAGCATCCCGAGTCGGTGCCAATTAACATGTTGGTCAAGGTTAAAGGCACGCCGCTGGCAGATGAGAAGGATGTCGATCCGTTCGACTTTATCCGCACGCTGGCAGTTGCCCGGATCATGATGCCTAAATCCCACGTGCGCCTGTCTGCGGGCCGTGAGGCGATGAACGATCAAATGCAGGCGCTGGCCTTCTTCGCGGGCGCCAACTCGATTTTCTATGGCGAGAAGTTACTGACCACGGTCAACCCGCAGGCGAACAAGGACATGGAGCTGTTTGCGCGTTTGGGAATCAAGCCCGAAGAACGTGAAGAACATGCCGATGAAGTTCATCAGGCAGCTATCGAGCAAGCCCTGGTTGAGCAGAAAAGCAGCGAGCAGTTCTATAACGCTGCGGTCTGATCTGTTCGCTGGCAGTCCTTGATTCAGGTCCTGAAACCATGCCCATGCGTGGTTTCAGCGGCTGCTTAAATGGATGATTACTATGTCTTTTGACCTCGCCAGTCGTTTAGCTGAGCGGCGTGCCGCACAGCTCTATCGGCAGCGCCCGCTGCTTGAGTCGCCACAAGGGCCGCACATTGTGGTGGATGGCCGCGAATTGCTGGCGTTTTGTTCCAACGATTACCTGGGGTTAGCCAATCATCCTCAGGTGATCGAAGCCTGGCAGGCTGGCGCTTCGCGTTGGGGTGTCGGCGGTGGTGCTTCACATTTAGTCATTGGCCACAGCACGCCCCATCATGAGCTGGAAGAGGCGCTTGCCGAGTTTACGGGGCGTCCGCGAGCCTTGCTGTTCACCACCGGTTATATGGCTAACCTTGGCGCTGTGACAGCCTTGGTCGGGCAGGGCGACACGGTACTTGAGGATCGTCTCAATCATGCCTCTTTGCTTGATGCAGGCTTGCTCAGTAATGCGCGCTTTTCGCGGTATCTGCACAACGATGCAAGTAGCCTCGCCAGTCGCCTTAACAAGGCTGTGGGCAACACCTTAGTGGTGACCGATGGCGTGTTCAGCATGGATGGCGATCAAGCCGATTTGCCAGCGATTTGTGCTGAGGCGAAAGCGCGCAATGCCTGGGTGATGGTTGATGATGCTCACGGTTTTGGTCCGTTGGGGGCAACCGGTGGCGGCATCGTCGAGGCGCAAGGTCTGGGTATTGATGATGTGCAAGTATTGGTCGGTACGCTGGGTAAGTCCTTCGGGACATCCGGGGCGTTTGTAGCGGGCAGTGAGGCGTTGATCGAAACCCTGGTGCAATTTGCCCGACCCTATATTTACACTACCAGTCAGCCGCCCGCGCTGGCCTGCGCCACTTTAAAAAGTCTTGAGCTATTGCGTACAGAAAGTTGGCGTCGTGAGCACCTCGATGCCCTGATCAAGCAGTTCCGGGCCGGCGCACAAGCCTTGGGTCTGCAGTTGATGGACAGCACTACGCCAATTCAGCCTATCGTTATTGGTGACGCCGGCCGTGCCATGCAAATGTCGCAGATGCTCCGTGAACGGGGCATTTTGGTGACGGCGATTAGGCCGCCGACCGTACCCGCAGGCAGTGCTCGTTTGCGCGTCACCTTGTCGGCAGCCCATAGCGCGGAACAAGTGGATTTATTACTGGCAGCACTGGCTGAGTGTCATACGGCCAATAAGGAGCAAGCCCATGCGTAATCGCTTGATTCTATTGCCTGGCTGGGGGTTGGGCACTGCGCCTCTCGAACCCTTGGCTGAAGCATTGCGGGGGCTTGATCCTCATCTGTATGTGCAGGTTGAACCTCTGCCGTTGCTGGCCAGCAGTGAGCTGGCCGAGTGGATGGATGAGCTCGATAGCAATTTGCCTGAGGATGCATGGTTGGGTGGCTGGTCGCTGGGCGGAATGCTTGCTGCTGAGCTGGCCGGCCTGCGTGCCGAAAAATGTCCAGGATTGGTGACCCTGGCGAGCAATAGCAACTTTGTCGCCAGCGCTGACTGGCCCCATGCGATGGCAGAAGAGGCTTTTGATCTGTTCCGTCAAGGCTGCGCCAAAAATCCATCGATGACGCTGAAACGCTTCGCCTCCTTGTGTGCACAGGGCGCGGCTGATCAGCGAGGCATGTCAAGATTAATGCTTGGCGGCGCGCCCCATGAGAGTGGTGAGTTGCTGCTGGCCAGTTTGGATCTGCTTGCCAGCCTTGATACCCGCGATGCCTTGCAGGGTTTTGTCGGCCCGCAATTGCATTTGTATGCCGGTCAGGACTCTTTAGTCCCGGCAGAAGTGGCAGGCGATATGTTGGCTCTGCTAGGTGATGTTGAGGTGGGTTTGATTGATCGAGTCAGTCATGCATTCTCACTTGAATGCCCCCATGAGCTTGCCGCTGCGATTCAAGGCTTTTTGCACGAGGCTGGCGATGACTGATTTCGCTCATGTTGAGCATTCGAGCCTGCCGGACAAACGACAGGTAGCGGCTTCGTTCTCCCGAGCTGCCGCCAGCTATGACAGCGTTGCGGCTTTGCAGCGCGCAGTTGGCAACCAGCTTTTGCAACGCATTCCTACTTCTGTGAGCACTGAGCGCTGGGTTGATCTGGGGAGCGGCACGGGCTACTTCAGCCGAGCCCTGAATCGCCGATTTCCTGAAGCGCAAGGCGTTGCATTGGATATCGCCGAAGGCATGTTGCAACATGCCAGGCCTCAGGGCGGCGCTGAGCAGTTTATTGCCGGTGATGCTGAGCGCTTGCCGTTGCGGACAGAGTCTTGCGAGCTGATGTTTTCCAGCCTTGCCCTGCAGTGGTGTGAGTCTTTCAGCTCGGTATTGGCTGAGGCGCAGCGTGTATTACGCCCTGGCGGCATCCTCGCGTTCAGCAGTTTGTGTGTCGGCACGCTGCAAGAGCTGCGCGAGAGCTGGAGGACGGTGGATGGTTTCGTTCACGTTAATCGCTTTCGTCACTTTGAGGACTATCAACGGCTGTGCGCGGACAGTGGCTTTGAGGTGGTGTCACTGGATACTCAGCCAGAAGTCTTGTTCTACCCCGATCTACGCAGCCTGACCCATGAGCTCAAAGCCCTGGGCGCGCATAATCTGAATTCAGGTCGGCCTAATGGCCTGACGGGTCGAGCACGCATGCGTGCTTTGGTGGATGCTTATGAACGTGAGCGCCGGGAGCAGGGCCTGCCTGCAACCTACCAAGTGGTCTACGGTGTTTTGCAGAAAAGGACATCACCATGAGCAAGGTTTTTTTTGTCACGGGTACTGATACTGAGATCGGTAAGACCACCATCGCTGCAGGTTTGCTGTACGCCGCGCGCGAGGCGGGTTTGTCGACCGCAGCGGCCAAACCGGTTGCTTCTGGTTGTGAAAAGACGCCGCAGGGTTTGCGCAACGAAGACGCGCTGGCGCTGCTTGAGCAATGTTCAATCACATTGAGCTATGACGAGGTCAACCCGCTGGCGTTTGCTCCTGCAATAGCGCCACACTTGGCCGCTCGTGAGGCTGGCGTGGTGCTGGATGTTGAATGTCTGCGTGAACCTGTGCAGCGGGTCATCAACAAAGCCGCTGACTTCACCGTGGTTGAGGGGGCGGGAGGCTGGCGCGTGCCGCTTGCAGGTCAGGCTTCGATGTCTGATTTGGTGGTGAGCCTTAAGTTGCCAGTCATTTTGGTGGTCGGTGTACGTCTGGGCTGTATTAACCATGCAGTACTCAGCGCAGAGGCCATTGCCGCTGATGGCTTGGAGTTAGCGGGGTGGGTGGCGAACGTGGTTGACCCGAAAACCTCACGCCTAGAGGAAAATCTCGCCACCTTAGCCGAGCGTCTTCCAGCGCCATGTCTGGGCTATGTGCCACGGTTAAAGTCGGCTGGCGCGGCGGCAGTGGCAGCCTGTTTGGATATTAGTTTGCTTGGAATTGAAGGCTAGGGTTCATGCGGGGTTGTCGTAGGGCGCGACACCGCGAAGCGTGTCCAGCGCAATAGCGAGTAAATCGAGTATGGGTGTTTGCAATAAATGCTGGACGAAAGAAGCGCCGACCACCTTACAGAAGCCTGTTTTGTAAGTTGTGGCAAAAAGCCATTATCGGGCGGCGATATTTCTGCTTTAATGCAGTTTCCCTGCAACCCTGAACTGGAGCGAATTGATGAATGCCATATCGGGCAGCGCCTTTAACGCAGGTCTTGCGACCATCCAGTCGGGTCAGCAGCGCGTCGATCAAGCCGCCCAAGGCATTGCCAGCGGTGCGGGCACCCAGCCAATCCGTCCATCAGAGCAGCCCACAGACATAGATGTGGCACAGTCGGGAACACCTGACGTTACCAATAAGCTGATTGAACTGCGCCTTGGCCAGTATCAAGCCCAGGCTGGTGCTCGTGTACTTGAAACCGCAGACGAAGTACTCGGCACCCTGATCGATACGCGCGCCTGATTCCTCTCTCTAGGGTAAATCCCCGCCCCCTGAAATTCCGCTGGCTACGCCATCCCACAGCCAGTGCTGTCATATTCTGGGTGCCTAATGCTCCTAGGGCGTGTTCTCTATTGAGGTAAATCACTTCGCCTATGCACCTGTCGCCGTGAGCGATTCTGACCGACGGTATAAATCCGCCTGGTTTCAAGGTGTTTCGGTTTTTCCCGGAAATTTCCCGAAGGCTCAACCTCGCGGGTTTGTAGTGCTGATTGAGCGGTTGGCAGCGTTTGTCGTTAGCGCAACACAGGCTTGACAACCCGTAGGCGTAAACGTATGTTTCAAACACCTGTTTGATTGTTGCTTTGAAGCCACGGTCGAACATTCGGGATTAGCCCGATTCAAACAACTATTCGGTCACCTATACCGACCCCGCAGAGGTTATTAGCTATGCCTGACTACAAGGCCCCCTTGCGTGATATTCGTTTCGTACGTGACGAGTTGCTCGGCTACGAAGCGCATTATCAGAGCCTGCCTGGCTGCGAAGATGCAACACCAGACATGGTCAATGCCATTCTTGAAGAAGGTGCCAAGTTTTGTGAGCAGGTACTTTCTCCGCTGAACCGTGTAGGTGACACCGAAGGCTGTACTTGGAGCGAAGCTGGCGTTAAGACGCCAACTGGCTTTAAAGAAGCCTACAAGCAATACGTTGAAGGTGGCTGGCCAAGCCTGTCACACGACGTTGACCATGGCGGTCAGGGTCTGCCTGAGTCGCTGGGTCTGGCTGTGAGTGAAATGGTTGGTACTTCCAACTGGTCGTGGGGCATGTACCCAGGTTTGTCGCACGGCGCGATGAACACTATTTCTGAGCACGGCACTGAAGAGCAGCAGCACACTTACCTGACCAAGTTGGTAACCGGCGAATGGACAGGCACCATGTGCTTGACTGAACCGCATTGCGGTACTGACCTTGGCATGCTGCGCACCAAGGCTGAGCCACAGGCTGATGGCTCTTACAAAGTGTCTGGCACCAAGATCTTCATCTCTGCTGGCGAACACGATATGGCCGATAACATCGTCCACATCGTCCTTGCACGCCTGCCAGATGCCCCTGCCGGCACCAAAGGTATTTCGCTGTTTATCGTGCCTAAGTTCATGCCAAACGCTGACGGCGGTGTGGGTGAGCGCAACGCAGTGAGCTGTGGTTCGCTGGAGCACAAGATGGGCATCCACGGTAACGCGACCTGTGTGATGAACTTCGATGGCGCCACTGGTTACCTGATTGGCCCGGCGAACAAAGGTCTGAACTGCATGTTCACCTTTATGAACACAGCGCGTCTGGGTACTGCTCTGCAGGGCTTGGCGCACGCTGAAGCAGGTTTCCAAGGTGGTTTGAAGTACGCCCGTGAGCGTCTGCAAATGCGCGCCCTGACGGGTCCGAAAGCACCAGATAAAGCCGCTGACCCGATCATCGTTCACCCTGATGTGCGTCGTATGTTGTTGACCATGAAAGCGTTCGCCGAAGGCAACCGTGCAATGGTCTACTTCACTGCCAAGCAAGTCGACATTGTCAAATACAGCCAAGATGCTGAAGAGAAGAAGCAAGCCGACGCGCTGCTGGCTTTCCTGACTCCAATTGCTAAAGCATTCATGACGGAAGTTGGCTTCGAATCGGCCAACCACGGCGTGCAGATCTACGGTGGCCACGGCTTTATCGCTGAATGGGGCATGGAGCAGAACGTCCGCGACAGCCGTATCTCGATGCTGTACGAAGGCACCACCGGCATTCAGGCGCTTGACCTGCTGGGCCGTAAAGTTCTGATGACTCAGGGCGAAGCACTCAAGGGCTTCACCAAGATCGTGCATAAGTTCTGCCAGGCTAACGAAGGCAACGAAGCGATCAATGAGTTCGTTGCACCGCTGGCTAAGCTGAACAAAGAGTGGGCTGATGTGACCATGAAGGTTGGCATGGCCGCGATGAAAGACCGCGAAGAAGTCGGTGCAGCCTCGGTTGATTACCTGATGTACAGCGGTTACGCCTGCTTGGCTTACTTCTGGGCTGATATTGCGCGTCTGGCCGCTGAGAAGCTGGCAGCTGGCACCAGCGAAGAGGCGTTCTACAAGGCTAAGTTGCAAACCGCGCGTTTCTACTTCGCCCGTATTCTGCCGCGTACTCGCACTCACGTAGAAACCATGCTGTCAGGTGCTAACAACCTGATGGACATGGAAGAAGAGAACTTTGCTCTGGGTTACTAAGTAGCCCGAGCAATAGCGCTCGACATCGATCGCCCTGCTTTTAGCCCTAGCGGCTAATAAGTTAGGCACTCAACACCCTGCGCAGGCTTCGCTTTCGCAGGGTGTTTTGTTTTCAGCGAGATTGATAGGCGCAGGCTAGCGGGCTTGTGACTTAGGGTAAGTATTCGCGGTGCGGTGGGAGCAGGGTTATGCGGACTCGCGTTTAACTAATTCATACTGCTCGTGGCCATCATCCCAACCCGCTTCCCAGGCAGCAGTCAGCACTTCCGCCGTTTGCTTTCGCGGGGCATTGGGTTGTCCGGTTAGACCGGCCATATAACCTTGTTGGTAAGCCTTGTTTAGATTTTCAAGGCTCCAATCTTGGTTTTGCTCGATCTGCGGGTCTGACGCCATGGCAATTGCCCAGTTAAGTTAACTAGTGCTTATGCTAGCTGGCTTGAGCGCTGATAAATGAGCCGCCGGTCTCGCCTTTTGCCCCGCTGGTTATATTTGTGACGTGCGCCTCTATCTGCGGGCAGATCCAGTTGCCGCGCAGACGGGCAGGTCACTGTTTAGCTGGGGAGTGGCTCGTCGTGGCCAAGAATACTGGCTTGGTAGGCAGCGACAAAAGTGTCGAAGTCGCCCTGTTGATTGCGCTCAATTTCTGCCTGATCAAGCAGTGATTGTGCGCTTGCCTGTTCAAGCTCTGTATTCTGCTCAGCGCTCAGGGGCTGACTGTTGAAGTAATCAGCATGTAGCTTGCTTTGGCGTAGCGAGAACTGGGCAAAGCTTTCGCCTTTTTGCAGTTGTTCCAGCACTTGCGCAGATGGCGTCAGGCTGACATCGGCAACTTTTTCCCGTTGGGCTTGCAGGGCTTGGCTGTGGGCATCGTCACCGTTGCTGCGGTCAAGCAGATCGGCCATTTGCTGGATCTCGTCGAGCAATTGCTCGGCCCAGGCTTTGAGTTCGATCTGTTTGCCTGCACGTTGTAAGTGCAGGTTAGGGCGGCGACCTTCTTTGACCACTTTAAGGAAGTTGTCAGTGCAGGCCGTGCACTCATTGCTCTCAAGCGCTGGGCTGTCTTGAAGGGCGCAATAGAGCAAAAATGCATCGAGAAACTGGGCTTGCTTGAGGTCGATACCCGTTGGTAGGAAAGGGTTGATGTCCAGGCAACGCACTTCAATGTATTGCACGCCACGGGCAACCAATGCCTGAATCGGCCGTTCGCCACTGTGAGTCACACGTTTTGGACGAATGCTTGAGTAGTATTCGTTTTCGATCTGCAAAATGTTGGTGTTGAGTTGTAACCAATCACCGCTGGCGCTACGTGTGCCGATCTCCACATAGGGTAGATACGGTGTGCCGACCGCTTGGCGAAGACTGTCAGTATAACTGGTGAGGTCGTTGTAGCAGGGCGTCAGGGCTGCCTGAGCATTGCTTTGATAACCCAGGTCGCTCATGCGCAAGCTGGTTGCGTAGGGCAGGTAAAGGGTGTCTGCATCAAGTTGCTGCAGTTTGTGCGGATTGCCGCGCATAAAGCCGGCATCGAGGGCTGGTGAGGCACCAAAGAGGTACATCAGCAACCAGCTGTAGCGGCGGAAGTTGCGAATCATCGCGATGTAGCTGACAGACTGATAATCGCGCGCGCATTGGTTGTTTGGATCAAGGCTTTGCAGCAGCGGCCAAAGCTGATCTGGCAAAGAGAAGTTGTAGTGAATACCAGCGATGCATTGCATCGTTTTGCCATAACGCAGGGCCAAACCCTGGCGGTAGACATACTTCAGCTTGCCGATATGCGAGTTGCCATATTGAGCAATCGGGATAACCTCTTCAGCCGGTAATGCGCAGGGCATTGACGGGCTCCACAGGTACTCGCCTTCAAGCTTGCTATAGGTATAACGATGGGTTTGTTCCAGGCTTGCCAAGGTGCTCGCCGGATTGGCTAATGCCGGGGTGATGAACTCCAGCAGTGCCTCGGAATAATCGGTTGTGATCTGCGGATGAGTCAACGCAGAGCCAAGCGCTTTGGGGTGCGGTGTAAGTGCAAGCTGACCATCGCTATCAACCCGCAGGCATTCGCGCTCAATGCCATGCAGGCACTGAGTCAGCAGCGAGAGGTTGTTTGGCTCGCCAAGCAGTGCCACGCGGCGGGATAACAAATTGCTCAAAGTCGAATTCCTTCACCCATCAGTCGAGCCAATATGGGGGCACACTGAACAGTCTGCAAGGGGGCGCTGGCAATTTTCCTGGCCACAGCAGCGCGTTAAATCAAACTGCAGGTTGCTCGCGCAGTGAGGCAAAGAAGCGTCACTGCGGCAAGCATCAGCCAGGTTGTTTATATAACAGCATAGCCCACAGGCTTTACACGCGAGCGAAGGTACCTTGCGCCTTAGCGACGAGTTTGTCGCCTTGATGGGCCTCGGCTTCCACCACTAAAGTCCGGCGGCCAGCGTGCACCACCTTGGCGACGCAAATCACCGAGCCTTCGTCGATTGCGCGGATGTAATTGATCTTGCACTCAAGCGTTACGCTGCCCTGATCAAAGCCGTGGGCGCTGGAACACGCCAGCCCCATGGCAATGTCGACCAGTGAAAACAGTGCGCCGCCATGCAGTTTTTTGTGCCTGTTACGCAGTGGGTCGGTGAGGTTCAGGCGCACCCGGGCCTCACCATCAGCCACGCTTAGCGGTTCTATGCCAAGCAGTTGGCTGAATGCGCTAGAGGTGAACTCCTCCGGTAGGTCGGTCATTTCTTCTTCAACTGTTTGGCGTTGGCGAACAGCGATGCCATGGCATTGTTGACGGGTGCTGGTTTGTTTTCTGGGCGTGGGGTCGGGGTATTGCTGCGTGCGCTATTGCCTCGGTTGCCGCCATTGTTGCGCGGGCCTTCGACCTTCTCGCCAGGGGTATCGCTCATGCGCATGCTCAGGGCAATACGATTGCGTGGGATGTCGACTTCCATGACTTTGACCTTAACCACTTCGCCCGCTTTGACGGCTTCATGAGGGTCCTTGATGAACTTCTCGGATAGCGCAGAGATGTGCACCAAGCCATCTTGATGCACGCCGATATCGACGAAGGCACCGAAGTTGGTCACGTTGGTGACTACGCCTTCAAGAATCATCCCCAACTGCAAGTCTTTGAGGGTTTCGACGCCTTCCTGAAACTCAGCAGTTTTAAATTCAGGGCGTGGGTCGCGACCCGGTTTTTCAAGCTCTTGGAGGATGTCGCCAATGGTCAGCAAACCAAAGGTTTCGTCGGTGTACTGCTTGGGATCAAGGCGTTTGAGGAAGCTGCTATCACCAATCAACGAGCGAATATCGCGGCTGGTGTCTTTGGCGATGCGCTGTACCAATGGGTAGGTTTCCGGGTGAACGGCAGAGGCGTCCAGCGGGTTTTCACCATTCATGATGCGCAAAAAGCCTGCGGCTTGCTCGAAGGTTTTATCACCCAGGCGCGGCACTTTTTTCAGCTCGTCACGGGATTTGAAAGCGCCATTGGCATCACGGTGGGCAACAATATTCTGTGCCAAGGTGCTGTTGAGGCCGGAGATGCGAGCGAGAAGGGCGCTGGATGCTGTGTTTACATCAACACCGACTGCGTTCACACAGTCTTCAACCACGGCGTCCAGGCCACGTGCAAGTTTCAACTGGGAGACATCGTGCTGGTATTGGCCAACACCGATGGATTTCGGGTCGATTTTCACCAGCTCAGCCAGCGGGTCTTGCAGGCGACGGGCAATGGACACCGCGCCACGAATGGTCACGTCTAGATCCGGGAATTCCTTGGCCGCCAATTCAGATGCCGAGTAGACAGATGCGCCTGCTTCGGAAACCATCACCTTGGTGGCTTTGAGTGCCGGGTATTTTTTGATCAGCTCAATGGCCAGCTTGTCGCTTTCACGGCTTGCGGTGCCATTGCCAATGGCAATCAGGTCAACTGAGTGCTTGGCGCACATCGCTGCCAGCACTGAGATAGTTTGGTCCCACTGATTTTTCGGCGCGTGTGGATAAACCGTGGCGCTGTCGAGCAGCTTGCCCGTGGCATCGACAACAGCGATTTTGCAGCCGGTACGCAAGCCCGGGTCGAGGCCAAGTGTTGCCCGTGGACCCGCCGGAGCGGCGAGCAGCAGGTCGTTAAGGTTGCGTGCGAATACCGATATCGCCTCGTTTTCAGCGCTCTCGCGCAGGTCGCCCAGCAGGTCGGTTTCAAGGTGGGTATAGAGCTTGACCTTCCAGGTCCAGCGCACCACTTCGCCCAGCCATTTGTCAGCCGGGCGGCCTTGGTTGCTGATGCCAAAACGTTCGCCAATCATGCCTTCGCATGGGTGCATGGTCCCCGGTAACTCGTCGCCTACTTTCAGGCTGGAGCTGAGAATGCCCTCGTTGCGGCCACGGAAAATCGCCAGCGCGCGGTGTGAAGGCATGCCTTTGAGCTTTTCATCGTGCTCAAAGTAATCGCGGAATTTTGCCCCTTCAGTTTCTTTTCCTGCAACGAGGCGGGCACTGATGATGGCGTTGTCACTCATGAAACTGCGCAAGCGGGTAAGTAAGGCAGCGTCTTCGGCGAAGCGCTCCATAAGAATATATTTAGCCCCTTCGAGCACAGCCTTGCTGTCGGCGAAGCCTTTTTCTGCATCAATAAAGCGTGCCGCTTCAGTCTCGGGAGTCAGGCTCGGGTCGTTGAACAGCGCGTCAGCCAGCTCGCCAATGCCGGCTTCCAAGGCGATCTGGCCCTTGGTGCGGCGTTTTTGCTTGTACGGCAGGTATAAGTCTTCGAGACGGGTTTTGCTGTCGGCGAGGTTAATTTCGCGCTGCAACTCCGGGGTTAATTTGCCTTGTTCTTCGATACTGGCAAGGATGCTGGCGCGGCGATCATCCAGCTCGCGCAGGTAGCGCAGGCGCTCTTCCAGGTTGCGCAGCTGAGTGTCATCTAGACTGCCAGTGAGCTCTTTACGGTAGCGGGCGATGAAGGGGACGGTCGAGCCTTCATCGAGCAGCGCCACGGCGGCGGCAACCTGTTGTGGGCGTACGCCCAGTTCTTCGGCGATGCGGTTGTTGATGCTATCCATATATAAAAAACTACCCACACTGGATCGAAAAACCAGCCGCGCAATTAATCGGGCTACTGAAAATATCGCTCTACTGGCCGGGTTTGCGGCCTGATTTTTTCAAATGCACCTTGCGGGCTAGACACTAAAGCGGCGCATTATAAACACCGTAAAGCGGTGAGCTGAGACCGTTCGGGGAAAAATCTGCTAACAATGGCTCTCAGCAGAGGGCATGGCACATGCGCCATAATGCTTGTATTGGAGACTATTCAGCGATTGTGACAACTGTAAATAACGCCTCTGCTCGTTATTATATGGGGTATACATAGCTGGGTCAGGTTCTCAGTCTAGGAGTTATACATGAGCGGCACTGCACCTGTGGTTGAAGGCGAAAAAATTCTGATTGTCGATGACGACGCACGTCTTCGACGCTTGCTTGAGCGCTTCTTTGAAGAGCAAGGCTATCGCGTGCGCGCGGTTGAAAATGTCGAACAAATGGACCGGGTCCTGGCCCGTGAGCTATTTAGCTTGCTGGTGCTTGACCTGATGTTGCCAGGCGAAGACGGTCTTTCTGCATGCCGCCGTTTGCGCGAGTCAAACAATCAAATGCCAATCATCATGCTCACCGCCAAAGGTGACGAAGCCAGCCGTATTCAAGGCTTGGAGCTAGGCGCTGATGATTATCTGGCTAAACCCTTTAACCCGCGCGAATTGCTTGCCCGGGTTAAAGCCGTATTGCGTCGCCAGGCCCCAGTTGTTCCAGGTGCACCGGGAAGCGAAGAGGCGAGCGTCACCTTTGGCGATTATGAGTTGTCTCTGGCAACCCGTGAGCTGAAAAAGGGCGATGAAGTCCACATGCTGACCACCGGTGAATTTGCAGTGCTCAAAGCGCTGGTCCAGCACGCCCGTGAGCCATTGACCCGCGACAAGCTGATGAATCTGGCGCGTGGCCGTGAATGGGATGCGCTGGAGCGCTCGATTGACGTACAGATTTCACGCTTGCGCCGCCTGATCGAACCTGACCCCTCCAAACCACGTTACATCCAGACGGTCTGGGGCGTCGGTTATGTGTTTGTGCCGGACGGCAATAAGTCCTAACCGGGGCTGAATCGGTATAAAGGCTGGGCGCTTCGGCGCCCGGTTGTTTTTCACCTAGCTTAAAAGTGACTGATGAAAGCACCGCTGTGGTTCCCACAAAGTTTCTTCGCGCGCACCTTGTGGCTGGTGTTGATCGTCGTACTGTTTTCCAAAGCCTTGACCCTGGTTTATCTGCTGATGAACGAGGATATGTTGGTCGATCGCCAATACAGTCACGGTGCGGCGCTTACTCTGCGCGCTTATTGGGCTGCAGACCCAGAGGATCGTGATCGCATTGCCCAGGCCGCCGACCTCAAGCAAGTGCCGCGTACAGTGGTGCCAGCCAGTGAGCAACATTGGCCTTACAGCGAGATATTCCAGCGGCAAATGCAATCAGAGCTCGGCCCTGAAACCGAAGTGCGGGTGCGTGCGAAAAGCCCCCCTGCTTTATGGGTGCATGCGCCAACACTGGGCGAAGGTTGGATTCGCGTGCCATTGTATCCGCACCCATTGCGCAGTCAGCAAATCTGGAGCGTGTTGGGTTGGTTCTTGGGTATTGGCCTGCTATCTACCGCTGCCGCATGGATTTTCGTCCGTCAACTCAGTGCGCCGCTCAAAGGCTTGGTCTTTGCGGCGCGTCAGTTGGGTAAAGGGCGCAGCGTGCGCTTGCCGGTCAGTGATACACCCAATGAGATGATGGAGGTGTACCGCGCCTTCAATCAGATGGCCGAAGATGTCGAGCAAGCTGCCCGCGAGCGCGAATTGATGCTCGCCGGGGTCTCCCATGACCTGCGCACACCCTTGACGCGGCTGCGTCTGTCACTGGAGTTTCTGCAGAATGACTCTGAGCTGACCGACGATATGGTCCGCGACATTGAAGACATGGATGCCATTCTCGACCAGTTCCTCGCCTTTATCCGTGACGGTCGTGATGAGCCTGTTGAAGCGCTTGACCTGCTGGGGCTGGTGCGTGAAGTGGTGACGCCTTATAACCAGCATCAGGAGCGGGTTGTATTGAACCTTAAGCCTGTGCCGGTATTTCCATTGCGGCGCATTTCGATCAAGCGGTTGCTGACTAACTTGATCGAAAACGCCCTGCGATACGGTGGCGATACTGCCGAGGTTGAGGTGTCGATGTCGGGGGACACGAGTGCCCCATACGTGGTCTTGAGTGTGCTTGATCGTGGCGTCGGTATTGACCCTGCCGAACTCAACAGCATCACCAACCCGTTTATTCGTGGTGACCGTGCGCGCGGCGGTCAGGGCGCAGGACTGGGCCTGGCAATCGTCAAGCGTATTGCTGCGTTGCACGGCGGCAGTGTTGAGTTGCGCAACCGCACGGGCGGTGGGCTTGAGGCGCGGGTTTGTCTGCCGTTGGGGTTGTTGTTGCCTCGGGATGCGGCTTAAAAAGCGCTGGATGCTTTGGGTTGTCTGAAGCTCTTGTCCAAGGCAGAGGCTGGGGGAGAAGCGCGTTGCCCACCCGACTAAGGGCGTGACAACGCGATGTTTGTCCGCCCGCTATCAGCCTTTGCCTTTGGTGCGGGTCAGGCGCGGGCTGCTGTTCTTTTCCAGGTATTGGATAATGATGCCGGCAACATCCTTGCCGGTGGTTGACTCAATCCCTTCAAGCCCTGGTGATGAATTGACTTCCATCACCAGCGGGCCGTGATTCGAACGCAGAATATCCACGCCAGCAACGCTAAGACCCATGACTTTTGCAGCGCGAATCGCGGTCATGCGCTCCTCAGGGGTGATTTTAATTAAGCTGGCAGAGCCGCCGCGATGAAGGTTGGAGCGGAACTCTCCTGGCTTGGCCTGACGCTTCATTGCGGCAATCACCTTGTCACCGACCACAAAGCAGCGGATATCTGCACCGCCTGCTTCTTTGATGTACTCCTGGACCATGATGTCTTGCTTGAGGCTCATAAACGCCTCAATCACTGACTCTGCAGCTTTCTCTGTTTCGCACAGCACCACGCCGATGCCTTGGGTGCCTTCCAGTACTTTAATCACCAGCGGCGCGCCGTTGACCATCTGGATCAAGTCGGGGATGTCATCTGGCGAGTGGGCAAAACCGGTGACGGGCAGGCCAATGCCGCGGCGTGAAAGTAACTGCAGTGAGCGCAGTTTGTCCCGTGAGCGGGCAATCGCTACCGATTCATTCAGGGGGACCACGCCCATCATTTCGAACTGGCGCAGCACCGCGCAGCCGTAAAAGGTCACCGAAGCACCGATCCGCGGGATAACCGCATCAAAACCTTCGAGTGGTGCGCCACGGTAGTGGATCTGCGGCTTATGGCTGGCGATGTTCATATAGGCCCGCAGGGTGTCGATGACCACCATTTCGTGGCCTCGCTGCTGACCGGCCTCGACCATGCGACGGGTTGAATAAAGTCGCGGATTGCGCGACAACACAGCAATTTTCATTGAACACCCGAGAGGTCGTTAAGCGAAGGTTTGTCTTGTACGTAGGTTTGCGCCGGGTTAACCACTAACTGGCCTGCAATCAGCGCTTTGGAGCCAAGGAGTACGCGGTAACGCATGGTTTTGCGGCAAGCGAGGGTGAATTCTATTGGCCACACCCGGTCACCGAGTGAAAGATTGGTACGAATGACATAGCGGTTTTGCGCCTGACCATTAGAGCTTTTAATCTTTTTCACTGTCACCAGTGGCGCTTCACAGCGATGCCGGCTCTGGATCAGCGTACCAATATGTGCGGTGAACCGAACCCATTCTTCACCGTTACGCTCGAAAGGTTGAATATCCGAGGCGTGCAGGCATGAGGTGCTGGCTCCTGTATCGATTTTCGCGCGAATACCGATCATTCCCAGGTCAGGGAGGTTGATCCATTCACGCAAACCGATCACGTTTAATTGGTCAAATGTCTTCAATAGGGTACGCCCGCAATAATTCCCGGCATTCTAGTAGTGCTGTGTGACAACTGCATCAGGCAATATTCACAAGTTAAGGCTGTTTTGAGTAAATAATGAACGATAAAGATGACGATAAAGTCCGTTTGGACAAATGGCTCTGGGCCGCGCGGTTCTTTAAGACCCGGGCACTGGCAAAAGCAGCCATCGAAGGTGGCAAAGTTCATCACCGCGGAGAGCGTTGCAAACCGTCCAAAGAGCCTAAAATTGGCGATGAATTGGTTATCCGCAGCGGCTTTGATGAACGCACAATTGTAGTTCATGCCTTGTCGGTCGTGCGTCGCGGCGCGCCTGAAGCGCAAACGCTGTATAGCGAAACCCCAGAGAGCATTGAGCGCCGTGAAAACGCTGCTGCACAACGTAAAGCGGGTGCTTTAGGCATGCAGACTGACGGTCGGCCGAGCAAAAAACAGCGTCGTCAGATTCATCAGTTTCGTGACAATCAGGACGATTGAAGCGCCAAAAGATATCGGTTCGTGATGATGAATAGTCTTTTTTATCGGCATCGATAGATAAGAGGCCCTTGGTCGGCTGGCGATTTGCGCCTAAAATCCACGGCCCGGTCACTTTTTGTGAATTAGGCATGTCAGATTCTACCCAACGTTTTTTGTTCGACGACACCGATATACGCGGTGAAATGGTCAGCCTGACTGACACCTACAGCCACGTATTGGCCAAGCACCCGTACCCGCAGCCTGTCGCTCAGCTGCTGGGTGAGCTGCTGGCTGCTGCATCGCTGCTAATTGGCACCTTGAAGTTCGACGGCTTGCTTATTCTGCAGGCGCGTTCTTCAGGCGCTGTGCCGTTATTGATGGTTGAATGCTCCAGCGCTGGCGAGTTGCGGGGTATTGCCCGCTACGATGAAGCCCAGATAACGGCCGATGCCGGACTGCGTGAGTTGATGCCTGAAGGTATGCTGGCGATGACGATCGATCCAACCAAAGGCCAGCGTTATCAAGGCATCGTCGGCCTGGAAGGCGATACCCTTGCCGATTGCTTTTCGAACTACTTTGCGACGTCTGAGCAGTTGCCGACCCGTTTCTGGCTCAGTGCCGATGGTCAGCGCGCTCGCGGCCTGCTGTTGCAACAATTGCCGGCGGACCGGATCAAGGATGCCGAAGGCCGTGAAGCCAGTTGGCAGCACATCTCGACATTGGCCAATACCCTCAAGACCGAAGAACTACTGGGCCTGGACAATGAAACCGTGTTGCATCGCCTGTATCACGAAGAGCCTTTGCGCGTGTTTGAGCCGCGCGCCTTGCAGTTCCGTTGCAGCTGCTCCCGTGAACGCTCAGCCAATGCGCTGGTCAGTTTAGGCCAGGAAGACGCCGTTCAGTTGCTTGATGAGCACAACGGCAGTGTGGTGATTGACTGTCAATTCTGCAATCAGCGTTATTCATTTGACGCAGCAGATGTTGCTCAACTGTTTGCCGGTGGCGGAAGTCAGTCGCCATCAAACACCCGCCACTAGGGCGGATGCGCTAATAAAGCGCTGGCATGGTCTGATCAGAGGCTGCACATTACAGTTTCTTTTCTGGCATAATCCGGCGCACTTTTTTCTATGTAGTAGTGTGTATGCCCTACTACAAAACGCACGAAGGAATCGGCCAGCCGGCCGACGGGGACTCACATGACGCAAGCCAATAACGCCGTGTACACCGACATCAGCGCCGCCCAACTGGTTGAAGAGGCTCTGCGTCGCAGTGAAGGCGAATTAGCCGATAACGGTTCACTTGTGGTCCGCACGGGTCACCGTACCGGCCGTTCGCCTGCTGATCGTTATATCGTTCAGGAGCCAACCACTGAGTCGAAAATCGCCTGGGGCGCCATCAACCGCCCATTCCCGGCGGATAAGTTCGACGCGTTGTGGGATCGCGTACAAGCCTTCTCTGATGCTCAAGACAGTTTCGTCTCGCACGTTCACGTAGGTTCGGCTGATGCCCACTACCTGGCCGTTAAGATGACTACCCAGACTGCTTGGCAGAACCTGTTTGGTCGTTGCCTGTTCATCAACACTGAACAGTACAACCCAGCCGGTCGCGATGAGTGGCAAGTGCTTAACGTCGCTAACTTCGAGTGCGTGCCAGAGCGTGATGGCACTAACTCTGATGGCTGCGTGATCATCAATTTCGCGGCTAAGAAAGTACTGATTGCTGGTATGCGTTACGCCGGTGAAATGAAGAAAGCCATGTTCTCGGTGCAGAACTTCCTGCTGCCAGAAGCTGATGTGCTGCCTATGCACTGCGCGGCAAACATCGGTGAAGAAGGCGATGTAACCTTGTTCTTTGGTTTGTCTGGCACTGGTAAAACCACCTTGTCGGCAGACGAAAGCCGTTACCTGATTGGTGACGACGAACACGGCTGGGGCAAAGGCGTTGTGTTCAACATCGAAGGCGGTTGCTATGCCAAGTGCATCGACCTGTCGGAGAAGAACGAGCCGGTCATCTGGAAAGCCATTCAGTTTGGCGCCGTACTGGAAAACGTCGTACTCGACGAAAACCGTACCCCTGACTACGCCGATGACAGCCTGACGCAGAACAGCCGTGCTGCCTACCCGCTGGAACTGATCGAGAAACGTTCCGAGAAGAACCTCGGTGGCGAGCCAAATGCTGTGATCTTCCTGACGTGCGACCTGACGGGTGTATTGCCGCCGGTGTCGATCCTTAACGAAGAACAAGCGGCTTACCACTTCCTGTCGGGTTACACCGCGCTGGTCGGTTCGACTGAAATGGGCTCCGGCGGCGGCATCAAGTCGACCTTCTCAACCTGCTTCGGCGCGCCGTTCTTCCCGCGTCCAGCCGGCGAGTACGCTGAGCTGCTGATCAAGCGCATTCAGGGTTTCGGCTCCAAGGTTTACCTGGTTAACACCGGTTGGACTGGCGGCGGCTACGGCGTTGGCAAGCGTTTCAACATCCCGACAACCCGTGGTGTTATTGCCGCCATTCAAAGTGGCGCGCTGATCGGCACCGAAACCGAGCATTTGCCAATCATCAACCTGAGCGTGCCGAAATCTGTACCAGGCGTCGAAACCAACTTGCTCAACCCACGTAACACCTGGGCTGATCAAAGCGCTTACGATGAAGCCGCGAAAGGCTTGGCTAAGCTGTTCGTCGACAACTTCACCAAGTTTGAAGTGTCCGATGCAATCCGCAATGCGGGCCCTCAGCTCTAAGGCTGCCTGACACCGCCTTAGGGCGGAGATGCTCCCCAAACACCCCGCGTTAGCCAAGCTAGCGCGGGGTGTTTTGTTTTGGGCCATGCGCTTTTGACAGGCTAATTTATGGCAGCGCATTCATCGAGGTGAGGTTGATTGCTCAGAGAAGCATGTCGCAGTAGCGTGAATTAATTATTACGCGCCCTGCGCGCCTGCTGATGGAGAGCGAACATGCCTGAATACAAAGCGCCAATGCGCGACATGCGTTTTTTGGTCGATGAAGTTTTTGATTTCCATGGGAGCTACGCAGCATTTGGCGCGACCGATGCCTCGCCGGATATGGTCAGCGCGATTCTTGAAGAAGGCGCGAAATTTTGCGAACAGGTGTTGGCGCCGATCAACCGCTCGGGGGATGAGCAAGAATGTCAGTTCGACAATGGGGTCGTGACCACCCCAGAAGGCTTTAAAGAAGCCTTTGCGCTCTATGTTGAAGGCGGTTGGAATGGTCTGGCGGCAGACCCCGCGTACGGCGGACAGGGCTTGCCACACTCTTTGGGGCTGATGATCAGCGAAATGATTGGTGCCAGTAACACGTCGTGGGGTATGTATCCTGGGCTGACTCATGGCGCTATGTCTGCCATTCATGCCCACGGCAGTGAAGAACAAAAGCAGGCTTACCTGACCAAACTTACCGAGGGCGCATGGACCGGCACCATGTGCCTGACCGAAGCACATTGCGGTACTGACCTGGGCATCATCAAAACCCGTGCGGTGCCGCAAGCTGACGGCAGTTACTCATTAACTGGCAGCAAGATTTTCATCTCTGCTGGTGAGCACGACATGAGTGAGAACATTGTTCACCTGGTGCTGGCCAAGCTACCGGATGCGCCGGCAGGTACCAAAGGTATTTCACTGTTTATCGTACCCAAGTTCCTCCCTGACCCAGACACGGGGGAGGCGGGTGAGCGCAACGGTGTGTCGTGCGGCTCAATTGAGCACAAGATGGGCATTAAGGCTTCGGCCACCTGCGTGATCAATTTTGATAACGCCCGGGGCTTTTTGATCGGCGAGCAGAACAAAGGCCTTAACTGCATGTTCACCATGATGAACCATGCGCGCTTGGGCACAGGCATGCAGGGCCTTTGCTTGGGTGAAGCGAGTTTTCAGGGGGCAATCAAATACGCCAATGATCGTCTGCAGATGCGTTCGCTGACCGGGCCCAAGGCCCCTGAAAAAGCAGCCGACCCCATCATCGTTCATCCTGATGTGCGGCGTATGTTATTGACCATGAAGGCCTTTAACCAAGGCAATCGGGCATTGGCTTATTTCTGTGCGCAACTGCTCGATCAGGCGCACCGTAGTGACAGCGCAGAGGCCCGGGAAGAAGCTGAAAACCTATTGGCCTTCCTGACGCCAATCTGCAAAGCCTTTATGACTGAGACCGGTCTGGAGGTTACTAACCATGGCATGCAGATATTCGGTGGCCACGGTTTCATTCGTGAGTGGGGTATGGAGCAATTGGTGCGTGATTGTCGTATTGCGCCCATCTATGAAGGGACTAACGGCATTCAAGCGCTGGATCTGCTCGGGCGTAAAGTCTTGGGTAGCCAAGGCAAGCTGCTGCGCGGCTTTACCAAGGTGGTGCATAAATTCTGCGAGTCCCAAGCAAATAACCCTGAGTTCAATTCCTACGTCAGCCAGTTGGCTGGACTGAACAAACAATGGGGTGAGTTGACCCAACAGATCGGCTTGGCTGCGATGAAGAATCCTGATGAGGTCGGTGCGGCTTCGGTGGATTACCTGATGTTCTCGGGCTATGTGATTTTGGCGTATCTGTGGTTGCGCATGGCTGTCGTCGCCTCTGAAAAACTCGCTGCCGGCAGTGACGATGCTGAGTTCTATCAGGCTAAGCTCGCCACCTGCGAGTTCTACTTCAAACGTCTGTTGCCGCGCACTGCCAGTCACCTCGCCGCCGCGCAGGCAGGCAGCGATTGCATGATGAATATGAGCGCCGAAAGCCTGGCGTTCTGACCAATGGTCTAGTCGCTCAAGGCCCTCCAAATGGAGGGCCTTTTCATTTCAATGCGCTACACACTTTTTGTGGATGTATGGTCATAACTCGACCCTATGTGTCGCCAAAGTTGTTCGGGTACACTCGAAAGTCTGTTACGAATCTGTATTCAAGTTTTGAGGAATGATCCATGGCGGACTACAAAGCCCCCCTGCGCGATATGCGTTTTGTGCTTAACGAAGTATTTGAAGTATCCAAGCTGTGGGCTGAGTTGCCGGCTTTGGCTGAAGTGGTTGATGAAGAAACCGCCAACGCAATTCTTGAAGAAGCTGGCAAAGTTACTGCCGGTATTATTGCCCCGCTTAATCGCAGTGGCGACGAAGAGGGCTGCACATGGACCAACGGCGCGGTGAAAACCCCGGATGGCTTCCCGCAGGCTTATAAGGCCTACGCTGAAGGCGGCTGGGTCGGTGTAGGTGGCGATGCCATGTTCGGCGGCATGGGCATGCCGAAAGTGATCTCGGCGCAGGTTGAAGAAATGGTCAACTCGGCCAACTTGTCGTTTGGCCTGTATCCAATGCTCACCGCAGGCGCTTGCTTGTCGATCAACGCTCACGCCAGCGAAGAACTCAAAGAGAAGTACCTGCCAAATATGTATGCAGGTACTTGGGCGGGTTCCATGTGTTTGACCGAGCCACATGCCGGTACTGACCTGGGCATCATTCGCACCAAGGCTGAGCCCCAGGCGGACGGCAGCTACAAAGTCAGCGGCACCAAGATTTTCATCACCGGTGGTGAGCACGACCTGACCGAGAACATTATCCATCTGGTGCTGGCCAAGTTGCCTGATGCGCCTGCTGGTCCAAAAGGCATCTCGCTGTTTCTCGTGCCGAAGTTCATGGTTAATCCAGACGGTTCGCTGGGCGAGGCCAACAGCCTCTCTTGTGGCTCGATCGAGCACAAGATGGGGATCAAGGGCTCCGCTACTTGCGTCATGAATTTTGACGGTGCGACCGGTTACATCATTGATGCGCCGAACCGTGGTTTGGCGGCTATGTTCACCATGATGAACTACGAGCGCCTGGGTGTAGGCATTCAGGGTTTGTCAACGGGCGAGCGCTCTTATCAAAGCGCCATTGAATATGCTCGCGAGCGTATTCAGAGCCGCGCACCGACTGGCCCGGTTGCGACCGATAAAGCCGCTGACCCGATCATCGTGCACCCGGATGTGCGTCGCATGCTGCTGACCATGAAATCGCTGAATGAAGGCGGTCGTGCGTTCTCCAGTTACGTGGCCATGCAACTCGACACTGCCAAGTTCAGTGAAGAGCCTGCTACGCGCAAGCGTGCAGAAGAACTGGTTGCGTTGCTGACGCCAGTGGCTAAAGCCTTCCTCACTGACATAGGCTTGGAGACCACTATCCATGGCCAGCAGATTTTTGGTGGTCACGGCTTCATTCGTGAGTGGGGCCAAGAGCAACTGGTTCGCGACTGCCGCATCACCCAGATCTACGAAGGCACCAACGGTATTCAGGCGCTCGACTTGGTAGGCCGCAAGGTGATTGGCAGCGGCGGTGCTTTCTACAAGCACTTCGCTGACGAGATCAAAGCCTTTACCGATTCAGCTGACGCCTCACTGGCCGAGTTCGTCGAGCCGCTTAAAGGTGCAATCAGCATCCTTGAGCAAATGACTGCCGACTTGCTGGAACGGGCCAAAGTCAATCCGAATGAGATCGGAGCAGCTTCGGTTGAGTACCTGCATGCATTTGGCTACACCGCATACGCTTACATGTGGGCGTTGATGGCGCGCACTGCTTTGAACAAGCAGGGTGAAGATGACTTCTACGCCAGCAAGCTGGGCACTGCGCGCTTCTATTTCGCACGTATCCTGCCGCGTATTCACTCGTTGAGTGCTTCGGTTAAGGCCGGTAGCGAAAGCCTGTACCTACTCGACGCTGATCAGTTCTAAGTAGCTGATTGTGCTAGATAAAAACCCGCTTCGGCGGGTTAATGAGATGGTCACCCCGACACCTTGCGAGGGCTACGCTTTCGCAGGGTGTTTTATTTTCGGAGACCATCACCATGAGCGATTTAGCATTGGTCGGTATCGACCTCGGCAAACACACCTTTCACCTGCACGGCCAGGATAAGCCCGGCCGAGAGTTGTTTCGCAAGAAGCTCTCAC
>NZ_JBITUI010000003.1:595807-817997 GCF_044542375.1 Pseudomonas sp. NPDC078700 | reverse complement strand
GGGCTAGCCCCAATTGGACGCCGGATAGATTTAAGCAAGCCAACCATTTCACCCGTTAATCAGTATTGCAAAAAATGGGGTGACCATAGATTTTTATGCCTGACCGTTCGCCCAGCGATGCTTTGAACCTTATTTAGGGTATAGACAAAGCCTCAGAATGACTGATAGGTTATCTAAAGGTATTACCTTTAGATAAAGAGGGCTTGGCCATGGCCACGTCTATCAAAATTGATGAAGCGTTGAAAAAACGCATCCAGCACTTGGCAGGTTTGCGCCAGCGCTCATCCCACTGGATTATGCGTGAAGCAATAGCGCAGTACGTCGACCGTGAAGAGTCTCGCGAGCGTTTTAAACAGGAGGCTTTGTCCTCGTGGGCTGCGTATCAGGAAACCGGCTTGCACCTGACCGGCGAGGAAACGCGGTCTTGGCTCAATACGTGGGGCACTGAATCTGAGGCGAAGCTTCCTAAGTGCCACGATTAGTTATTACCGAAGCCACAGCGCAGGGGTTAGAGCGTTGTCGTCAGTTTCTTGCAGAGAAAGACCCAGTGGTCACTCGGCGAGCAGCCCAAGCCATTGAGCGACATTTCGCTCGGCTGGAACAAAGCCCGGAAGTGGGTCGACCATTTCCAGAGCTGCCGCAACTGCGTGAAATGATTATTGAATTTGGTGATTCGGGCTATGTTGCCCTTTATCGGCATGAGCCTGCCGATGACGCGGTTTACGTACTTGCCTTTCGTCATCAGAAAGAAGTGGGGTACTAAGGCTTAAGCGATGGCGGACAAGCTTCGAGCTGTCGCACCCTGCGCCGGGTGCGACATGTATCACTGGCGCTTCAGTCGTCGAAGTCTTCCCAGCCGCCCATTTCTTTCCAGCGGTTGACGATGCCGCAGAACAGTTCGGCGGTCTTCTCGGTGTCGTAACGGGCTGAATGCGCTTCGCGGCCATCAAACTCAATGCTCGCCGCCTGGCAGGCCTTGGCCAGAACCGTTTGGCCGTAAGCCAAGCCCGCCAAGGTGGCGGTATCAAAGCTTGAGAACGGGTGGAACGGGTTACGCTTCATGCCGGTACGGGCAACCGCGGCATTGAGAAAGCCCAGGTCGAAGCTGCTGTTGTGGCCGACCAGAATGGCACGCTTGCAACCGTTGGCTTTCAGTGACTTGCGCAGGCCACGGAAGATTTCTGTCAGCGCGTGCTCTTCGGTCACAGCCATGCGCAGCGGGTGATCAAGCTTGATGCCGGTGAACTCCAGTGCCGCTTGTTCGATATTGGCACCCTCAAAGGGCTCAACCCGGAAGAAGTGGGTGTGGTCAGGGTAGAGAAAACCCTGTTCATCAATCCCTACCGTTGTCGCGGCAATTTCCAGCAGGGCGTCAGTTGCGCTGTTGAAACCTCCGGTCTCAACATCTACCACCACCGGCAGATAGCCGCGAAAACGGGCGGCCATTGGATGACGTGGGCCAGACGGCGCGCTGCTCTCTAATTCATCGTCGTACTGCTCTTCGCTCATGCATTTTGCTCCAGCAGACGCCAGCGCAGGGTTTCACCCGCACGCAGGGGGATAACAGTTTGCTCGCCGAACGGCAGGCTAGCTGGCACATTCCAGTCTTCGCGAACCAGAGTGATGGTCTCGGTGTTGCGCGGCAGGCCGTAGAAGTCTGGGCCGTTGAGGCTGGCGAAGGCTTCTAGTTTGTCCAGTGCATTACGTTGCTCGAACGCTTCTGCATAAAGCTCGATTGCGGCGAATGCTGTGTAGCAACCCGCGCAGCCACAGGCAGACTCTTTGGCATGTACGGCGTGTGGCGCAGAGTCGGTGCCAAGGAAGAACTTGCGGCTGTCGCTGGTCGCGGCATCGAGCAGGGCTTCCTGGTGCACGTTGCGCTTTAGGATCGGCAGGCAATAGAAGTGCGGGCGAATACCGCCAACCAGCATATGGTTGCGGTTGTACAGCAGGTGGTGGGCAGTAATAGTCGCGCCAACGTTGGCTGGTGCGGCTTTAACGAACTCCACGGCATCACCGGTGGTGATGTGCTCGAACACTACTTTCAGGGTTGGGAAGCGTTCAACTACGCGGGTCAAATGCTCATCGATAAACTGCTTTTCGCGGTCGAAAATATCGATTTCGCTGCGAGTCACTTCGCCGTGAACCAGCAGCGGCAAACCAACCTCTGCCATGACTTCAAGGGTGGCGAAGATTTTGTCGATACTGGTTACGCCAGAGTCGGAGTTGGTGGTCGCGCCAGCCGGATATAACTTTGCTGCGTGAACAAAACCCGAGGCCTTGGCGGTGCGAACATCCTCAGGGCTGGTCTGGTCGGTGAGGTACAACACCATCAAAGGTTCGAACTGGCTGTTTGCCGGACGGACACTGAGGATGCGCTGACGATAAGCATCGGCCTCAATGGCATTGCGCACAGGCGGAACCAGGTTAGGCATGATGATCGCGCGGCCAAAAGTACGCGCAACGTCAGTCACGGTGTGCGGCAGTACGCCACCGTCACGCAGGTGAATATGCCAGTCATCAGGACGGAGCAGAGTAAGGCGGTCGATCATGGAAGCTTCCAGGCGGGTAAAACGTGGCTGGAATCCTACCGGAAAACCCCCACCAGAGCACGCCATCAGTGCGTTCAGTGCAGATAACTCTGACCAGCGTGCTTAAGTTTTCCCGTGGGCAACCGATATCAAGAGCAAACCCGTGATTACGTGTGGAGCCCATTGTGCGCCAACTACCTATTACCCCACTGTGTCTGCTCATGAGTATGAGTCTGTGCCTGCCTGCGTGGGGCATTAGCTTTCAGACGCGTCTGGAAAACGTAGAGTGGAAGGTCGAGGGCGATAAGTTTGAATGCCGGTTGTCGCAGCCCGTGGCTGATTTTGGCGTCGGGGAGTTCGTCAGAAAAGCCGGTGAACAAGCGACTTTTCGCTTGCAGACACAAGGGCTCTGGTTGAGCGCAGGTTCAGCAACCCTGCTGGCTGCGGCCGCGCCTTGGCAGCCGGGCCGCGCAGATATTAATCTGGGGCGTGTCGGCGTCAACGACAGCAACACACCCTTTAATAGTTCTCAGGTGCAAGCCGGGCGTTTGCTGGCGGGCCTGCTGGATGGTCGCAGCCCACTGGTCAAACATCTTGCAATTCAGGGCGGTGAACGCGTTGAAGTTCGCCTGTTGCCGGTCAAGTTTAAGCAGGCATACTCCGATTACCTGGCCTGTACGGCCAAGCTCTTGCCGGTCAACTTCAATCAGGTCAGGCAAAGCCGTATCGCTTTCCCCAATGGCGGGGTTGATCTGGATCCAATGGCTGAGGCCAAGCTGCAAATATTGTTGGATTTTCTCAAGTCAGACCCTGCAGTTAATCGTGTTCTGGTTGAGGGGCATTCAGACAACAGTGGCAGTCGCCTGACCAATCGCGATTTGTCGCGGCGTCGGGCCATCGCGGTAATGAGCTACCTTGAGGCTCACGGCGTACCGGCTGATCAGATCACCATGCGCTTTCACGGCGAGCGTTACCCCATAGTGCCGAATAACAGTCCGGCGAACCGGGCGAAGAACCGCCGGGTGGCGATAACTCTGGATAAAGTCCCCGAGCCTGCAGCGGATAAGGCCCCGGATGCGCCAGCACCAGCAACTACACCTGTTGCGCCAGCCGATCCGGCTGCGACCTCGTAATGGCTGTTTTAGCGGTCGCATCGGCTAAACAATTTGTCGCCTCGTCGTCTTAAGCTGTCGCGCCTCTGTAAATTGGCCGCGAGGGTCAGTAGAATGGTCGGCTTTCCGTACAACCCCATGGAGTTCATGGCATGGCCGATGTAAACAAGGTAGTCCTGGCATATTCCGGTGGCTTGGACACTTCAGTGATCCTCAAGTGGCTACAAGACACCTACAACTGTGAAGTGGTGACCTTCACTGCTGACCTCGGTCAAGGCGAAGAAGTTGAGCCAGCTCGCGCTAAAGCTCAGGCCATGGGCGTTAAAGAAATCTACATCGATGACCTGCGCGAAGAGTTTGTTCGCGATTTCGTGTTCCCGATGTTCCGTGCCAACACGGTTTACGAAGGTGAGTACCTGCTCGGTACCTCGATCGCGCGGCCGCTGATTGCCAAGCGCTTGATCGAAATCGCCAACGAAACTGGCGCAGATGCTATTTCTCACGGTGCAACCGGTAAGGGCAACGACCAGGTTCGTTTTGAGCTGGGTGCTTATGCGCTTAAGCCAGGGGTAAAAGTTATTGCGCCATGGCGTGAGTGGGACCTGATGTCCCGCGAGAAGCTTATGGATTACGCTGAAAAGCACGCCATTCCAATCGAGCGTCACGGTAAGAAAAAATCGCCGTACTCGATGGATGCCAACTTGTTGCACATCTCCTATGAAGGCGGCGTGCTGGAAGACACTTGGACCGAGCATGAAGAAGACATGTGGCGTTGGACCAAGTCGCCGGAAATGGCCCCAGACACCCCAACCTACATTGAGCTGACTTACCGTGCGGGCGACATCGTTGCCATCGACGGCAAAGAGATGACGCCTGCTACCGTGTTGGCTGAGTTGAATCGCATCGGCGGCGAGAACGGTATTGGCCGACTCGACATCGTCGAAAACCGCTTTGTCGGCATGAAGTCCCGCGGCTGCTATGAAACCCCAGGCGGCACCATCATGCTTAAGGGCCATCGTGCCATTGAGTCGATCACTCTGGACCGTGAAGTTGCTCACCTCAAAGATGAGTTGATGCCTAAATATGCCAGCCTGATCTACAACGGTTTCTGGTGGAGCCCTGAGCGCACCATGCTGCAGCAGATGATTGATGCGTCCCAGGCCAATGTAAACGGCGTGGTCCGCATGAAGCTGTATAAAGGCAACGTCATCGTTGTGGGCCGTCAGTCCGATGATTCGCTGTTCGATGCCACTATCGCCACCTTCGAAGAAGACGGCGGGGCGTACAACCAGCAAGACGCGGCTGGCTTTATCAAGCTCAATGCCTTGCGCATGCGTATCGCAGCGAACAAGGGCCGTAAACTGATCTAAGCTTAAACAGCTCTTCAGTGTTTCCCTAAAGCCTCACATAGCCTTGTCTATGTGAGGCTTTTTTATGCGCTATCGACGGGCATGGCTGTGGCTGTCCGTGCTACGGACTACCTCGCCAGATAGGGTGGGTGACGCTTTTTTCACCCACCGATTAATGCGCTGATATCCATGTCTCGCTATGCATATTGGAGCATTGCCAAGTTTGGTCCTGGTGAGCAAGTTGCGCGTTGCTACACCCTCTGAATTGTATGGATGGCGCTTTTTCCATCCGAAGGAGTATTAACCATGCATAAATTATTGGTCGGCCTGTGCATCGGCCTGTTTTGCTTGAATGTGCAGGCTGGCGTCATTGACCCGGACTGCACCGCTGAAAAAGCCGCTAAGAGCGCTGCCATGAAAGCCACAGTGGGCGTTGGTGGGCGCTGCGACGCAAAAGAGGCCGCCTCTGACAGCATGGGGTTGGACGACAAAAAAGACAAAGTGGGCGATGCCAAAGACAACGTCTCTGATAAAAAAGACAAGGCACACGATTCGGGTCGTAAAGCGGTTAAAAAAGCGCTTTAACCCCGCAGCCTGAGTGCATGTGGATCGGCATTCTGGCATCTTGTCAGCCTCAAGACTGGCCAGATTCTGTTAGGACGCTCACAATGGGTGTTCTCTGATAAGGCCGCTGAAGCGGCCTTTGCATTTGCCATAACGACTCTATTGGAGCCTTTATCATGCGCTTGCTGCATACCATGCTACGCGTTGGCGATATGGATAAATCCATCGCTTTTTACACTGAAGTGCTGGGTATGACCCTGCTGCGCCGCAAAGACTATCCGGACGGTAAATTTACCCTGGCCTTTGTTGGCTACGGCGATGAAGCGCACAACTCGGTGCTTGAGTTGACGCAAAACTGGGGCACAGAAAGCTACGATCTCGGCAACGCCTATGGCCACATTGCCCTGGAAGTTGAAGACGTTTACAAAGCCTGTGATGACATTCGTTCCAGGGGCGGGAAAATCACTCGCGAACCCGGCCCGATGATGCACGGCACCAGTATCCTCGCCTTTGTTGAAGACCCCGACGGTTATAAGATTGAACTCTTGTCGCCCTCGCGTAACGACTGACTCGTCTTGCTCAACCTATTGTGCTGCAATCCAGCCAATCCACTGAGCATTTCACTGCCACTGTTTACAAGGTATTCCTATGCATAATCCAGTCTCAGCCGTCGACCCAGAAGGCCTGCTTGAATATTCGGTGGTTTATACCGACCGTTCGCTGAACCACATGTCGCAGTCCTTCCAGCTGGTTATGAATGACATTTCGCGCACCCTCAAGCAGGTTTATAACGCTCACGCAGTGGCTGTGGTCCCTGGCAGCGGTACCTTCGGCATGGAGGCCGTCGCTCGCCAGTTTGCGGGCGATAAAAAGTGCCTGATCGTGCGTAACGGCTGGTTTAGCTACCGTTGGACGCAGATTCTTGAAATGGGCAAGATCGCCGCGCACAGCACGGTGCTTAAAGCCCGTCCGGTCAGCAGCGAACGGCAAGCGCCTTTTGCACCTGCGCCGATTGAAGAAGTGGTTGCCGCCATTCACCAGGAAAAACCTGACGTGGTGTTTGCCCCGCACGTTGAAACGTCTTCAGGGATTATCCTGCCGGACGCCTATATGCGTGCCATTGGCGACGCTGTGCACGCGGTGGGCGGTATTTTTGTGCTCGACTGCATCGCCTCAGGCACGCTCTGGGTGGATATGCAGGCCAATGCTGTGGACATCCTGATCAGCGCGCCTCAGAAGGGCTGGAGTGGCTCACCCTGCTGTGCATTGGTGATGTTCAGTGAACTGGCTCGCGAACGTATTGAAAGCACTGAAAGCAGCAGCTTTGCCTGTGACCTGAAAAAATGGCTGCAAATCATGGGGGCTTACGAGCAGGGCGGCCATGCCTATCATGCGACCATGCCAAGTGACTCGCTGGTGCGCTTTAGCCAGGTCATGAAAGAGACCGAGCAGTATGGTTTTGATCTGGTGCGCAACGAGCAGCAAGAGCTTGGTGACAAAGTTCGTGCGTTGCTGGCCGACAAAGGCTTTAAAAGTGTTGCGGCTGCAGGATTTGAAGCGCCGGGCGTAGTGGTTTGCTACACCGATGATGCGGAAATCAAAAGCGGTAAGAAGTTTGCTGCACAAGGCTTGCAGATCGCCTCAGGCGTGCCGCTGATGTGTGACGAACCCGCAGATTTCCAAACCTTCCGCTTAGGTTTGTTCGGTCTGGATAAGCTGAACAACGTTGAACGCACGGTCAATACGCTGGCAGATGCCTTGGACAAGGTGCTGTCTGAGTAAAGACTCGCGTGGCGGGTGAGGGTAAAACAATGCAATAGCGCTGGTCTGGGACCGCGCTATTGCGTTTCAACCTGCTCAGTCATTGCCGCTGCTTTTGGTGGGCAGGACAGGCTGCTAGGCAGGGCAGTGCTTATAAATCGAAATCGTACTCAGACAGCTGTTTGTTCAGGCGGCGTTCGTCGAGAAAATTATCAATGATTCGGCGCTTGGTCAGGTTGGTTTTTGCCACCTCAACCGGTGCATCGCCATCATCGCTATCGTCTGCGGCAAAGTCGTCGTCGATGTCCAGATCTTCTTTGTCAGTGCTCATATCTTCCACTCCCGGCTGCGTTAGCCATTTGCGCACCTTATAACGGCAAAATCGCAGCGGGTAAAAAAGATTTTTTCAATCAGGTGGATAGAAAAGTCACTGCAAAATCAATCGTCAGAGGTTTTCTGCTTGAATTCACACAAATCTTCGATGCGGCAACTGCCACAGCGCGGCTTGCGCGCCTGACATACGTAGCGCCCGTGGAGGATCATCCAGTGGTGCGCATCGAGTAAAAAATCTTTCGGCACAAACTTCAGCAGCTTCTTTTCCACCTCAAGCACGTTCTTGCCTGGGGCAACGCCAGTGCGGTTACTGAAGCGAAAAATGTGGGTGTCGACCGCCATGGTGAACTGCCTGAACGCGGTGTTTAGCACCACATTGGCCGTTTTACGGCCGACTCCCGGCAACGCCTCAAGTGCTTCACGGGTTTGCGGTACTTCGCTGTTATGCAACTCGACCAGCATACGGCAGGTTTCGATGACGTTTTTCGCCTTGCTTGGGTACAAGCCGATGGTCTTCACGTACTCACACAGGCCATCGTAGCCTAAGGCATAAATCGCTTCCGGGGTGTTGGCAACAGGGTAGAGCTTGGCTGTGGCCTTGTTGACCCCTACGTCGGTGGCTTGAGCCGACAAAATCACTGCAATCAGCAGTTCAAAAGGTGTGCTGTAGGCCAGTTCGGTTTTGGGCTCAGGATTGTCTTCATGCAGACGGCGGAAGATTTCGTAGCGTTTAGCCGCGTTCACTCAATGACTCCTGTTACTCGAACTCGGCGACTTTGCACCACCGCCTCCGGTTGTTTGGCCTTGGCGCGTTCAGCCAGCACCGAGTCGATTCGGTTTTTCCCGGCAATCAACAAACCGAGGACGATAAAGGCACCCGGCGGCAAAATGGCGAGTAAGAAGCCTTGGTAATCGCTGAACACTGTAATCTGCCAATTGGCCGCTGCTGGGCCAAACAGCAACTGCATATTGGCAAATAAAATGCCGGTGCCAAGCAGTTCGCGAATGGCACCGATGGCGACCAGCACCGCAGCAAAGCCCAAGCCCATCATCAAACCATCGTAAGCGGCGCGGCCCGGATCGTTTTTTGCGGCAAAGGCGTCAGCGCGGCCAAGAATCACGCAGTTGGTGGTGATCAGCGGGATAAAAATACCGAGAATCTGGTACAGCTCGTAGGTATATGCCTGCATCAATAACTCGATGCAGGTGGTCAGCGCAGCGATGATCATCACAAAGGCTGGCAAGCGCACAGCGGTATTTACCACGCCACGCACCAGCGATACAGCCGTGTTGGAGCAGATCAACACCAAGGCGCTGGCCAAGGCCAAGCCCAAGGCATTTACAGTGGAGTTACTGGTGCCCAGCAGTGGGCATAGACCGAGCAATTGCACCAGCCCCGGATTATTCTTCCACAGGCCGTTCAAGGTGATTTCGCGGTAGCTGGGGCTGGCCATCAGTTGGACTCCTGCTGCACGGTGCGCTGGCTGGCAAACAATTGTTGCTGGTGAGCATCGAAATACTGCAAGGCTTTATGCACCGCCTTGACCACGGCACGAGGCGTGATGGTCGCGCCAGCGAATTGGTCGAAAACACCACGGTCTTTCTTTACGGCCCAGCCATTATCATCTGGGTTGTTGAGCGACTTACCGTTAAAACCGAGAATCCAGTTGCTCTTGCTCAGGTCAATGCGGTCGCCCAGTCCCGGCGTTTCGCGGTGATTGAGGGCGCGTACACCGGCCAAGGTGCCATTGGCGTTAATCCCGATCAGCAAATGAATCGCACCACTGTAGCCATCGGGTGCGGTGGCTTTGAGGATGATTGCGCTCGGTTGGCCATTCTTCAGGGCGATATAAGCATCTTGTGGCGTTTTAACCCCAAGCAACTTCGGGTCAAATACCTGGACGACATTATCCAGCAGGTGATTGTCGTAACTGCTGCTGGGTAATATTTCTGCCAGTGCGCGGACTTGAGCCTCGCGCTGCGAAGTTTCTATACGCGCTGCAGTACCCAATTGAGTCAGCGCTACTGTACCGACTGTGACCACGGCGAAGAGCCCCAGCACCAAGCTGTTTTTGATCATCGAGCGACTGATTTCAGGCAAGGCCACTGGTTATTCTCCGAGCTTAAAGCCACGGGTGGGCTTGCTGTGACCATAGGTGCGTGGTCGTGTGTAGTAGTCGATGGTTGGGGCTGCGAGATTCATCAGCAATACGCCGAACGCGACGCCATCCGGGTAGCCGCCCCAAGCGCGGATCACGTAGACCAGCACACCTACTCCGATACCGAATAGCAAACGTCCCAGGTTACTGGTCGCACCGGAAACCGGGTCAGTGACAATGAAAAATGCGCCGAGCATGGTTGCGCCGCTCAGGAGGTGAAACAACGGTGAGCCGTGGGAGTCCGAGCCGCTACCGTTCCAGAACACCAAGCTCATTATCGCCAGGGCCGCGAGCATGCCGACGGGGGCATGCCAGGTAAATAAGCGTTTGCGCAGCAGGTAAATACCGCCGAGCAGGAAGGCAATGTTGACCACTTCTGCGCCAGCACCGCCGAAGCGCCCAAAGGCTGGGCTTTGTGCCCAGAGTTCTTCGATGGTCAGGCTTTTATTGATTTTCAGGGCATCCAGCGCTGTCGCTTGCGACCAGCCGTCAGGCAAGTTGGCGATGCCGAAAATCTGCTGGAAGGCATCCAGTGGGCCAATCATGTGCGGCGCGGGCCAAGTGGTCATTTCAACTGGAAACGAAACCAGCACCACCACATAACCGACCATTGCCGGATTAAATGGGTTTTGTCCAAGGCCACCATAGAGTTGTTTGCCAAAACTGATAGCAAAACCTGTAGCGATCAGTGTGAGCCACCAAGGCGCGTAAGGCGGCAGTGCCAGTGCCAGCAGCACTGCCGTCACCAGTGCACTGTAATCCTTCAGGAAGAAGCCTACAGGGCGCTTGCGCAGGGTAAGAATCAGCGCTTCAAACCCTAATGCGCAAGCACTGGCCCAGATCAGGTTAATCAGGGTGCCAAAGCCAAATAGCCAAGTCAGTGCGATAACCCCGGGCACGGTCGCCAGCAATACGTGCAGCATGACCTGCTGAGTACGATTGCTGCCCTTGGCGTGGGGCGATGTGATGCGGGGCAAGGCCATTGGCTATGGGGTCTCTGTTGATGTTGAGTCTGTGGTTTGATGGGCAGCCAGGGCTTGCTCGGCCGCACTGAGGCGTGAGCGGGCGGCCTCAAGGGCTGTGGCCTCGGCGGCTTCATCACGCTCCAGCTTACGCAGGTCGGCGCGAGCGAAAGCAACTTCGGTTTTCAGTGCGCGGCTGGCTTCATCAATCGGCCGTTTATCGGTGCGCTGCAACTGCGGTGCTGGCTTGTTGGATGCCTCTTCCGCTGCGTGTAGAGCCTGTTCCGCCGCTATTAACGCCGTTTTCAATCGGTCTAGCTCAGCCACATCGGCTTCGGCTTTTTCAGCCTTTTTAAATGCGGCACGGGCCATGGCCAATTCAATTTTGGCTTTTTTAAGCGGATCCACTGCGCTTGGCTCCGTGGCTGCTGGTGCTGCTGTTTGCAAGCTGACGAGCAGTTTCTCGGCCGTTTCAAGCTGGCTGCGCAATTGCTGCAATTCGGTTGTTTGCTCGGCAGTAGGCGCTTCGGTTTTTTCCAGCTTGCGCAACTGTGCGCGGAGCATGGCAGCGTCGATCTTGGCTTTTTTCAGCTCGGCGTCGTTGCTCGCTGTAGCGGGCTGCGCAGAGGCAACGGGCGTCTGCAAGCTAACGAGAAGCTTTTCAGCGGCTTCAAGCTGGCTGCGCAGTTGCTGCAATTCGGTTGTTTGCTCTGTGGTTGGTGCTTCGATTTTTTCCAGCTTGCGCAACTGTGCGCGGAGCATGGCAGCGTCGATCTTGGCTTTTTTCAGTTCGGTGTCGTTGCTGGCTGTAGCGGGCTGCGTGGAGGCAACGGGCGTCTGCAAGCTGGCGAGAAGCTTTTCAGCGGCTTCAAGCTGGCTGCGCAATTGCTGCAGTTCGGATGTTTGCTCTGTGGTTGGTGCTTCGATTTTTTCCAGCTTGCGCAACTGTGCGCGCAGCATGGCAGCGTCGATCTTGGCTTTTTTCAGTTCGGCGTCGTTGCTCGCAGGGGCGCTTGCGCTGGCCGCAGGCTCGGCGGCTAGACCTGCATCCAACGCTTTTTGTGCTGTTTCGGCGGCGCTGCGTAACTCGCTGACTTGTGTGTGCAGTTCTGGGGTGTCGTGAGTGGCCAGTTGCTTTTCGGCTTTTTTCAGCGCGACTTGGGCCATGCTCGCTTGAATCTTTAGCTTCTTCAATTCATCGCTTAAGCCGCTGGCTTTGGGCGCAACCACACTGCTAGCCGCTTCGGCAGCCGGCGCATTGGCTTGGGCGGCCTTGGCGAGTGCGGCGCGCTCAAGGCGGGCTTTGCGCTCGGCTTCTTTCTTCTCTTCCGCGAGGCGCAAGCGCTCCTGGCGTAATTCAAAGCGCTGTTTGGATTGTTCAGCCTTGAGTTGTTTTTGCTCAAGGTCACGGATCTCGCCTTTGGCGGCGCGGTAGTACTGGACCAAGGGAATACTTGAGGGGCAAACATAGGCACAGGCACCGCATTCGATGCAGTCAAACAGATTATGTGCCTTGAGTTGCTCATGGTCTTGGCCGAGAGCGAAGAAGTGCAGCTGCTGCGGTAATAGGCTGGCCGGGCAGACTTCTGCGCACTCGCCGCAACGAATGCAGGGCATCGCTTGAGTCGGGGCTGGCAGCTCAGCAGCGCTGGATGCCAGTAAGCAATTGGTGGTTTTAATCACCGGCACATCAGTGTTGGGTAGGGTAAAGCCCATCATTGGGCCGCCCATAATCAAGCGATTCAGTGCGTGTTCGTCCAGACCGGCAAAGCTGAGTAACTCGCTGACGGCTGTGCCCAATAGCGCTTCAACGTTCATCGGCCGCGCCAGTGCTTCACCGGTAAGTGTGGTTATGCGCGATATCAGCGGTTTGCCGAGTACCACTGCGTTGTGCAAGGCGACGGCGGTGCCAACGTTTTGGCAGAGCATACCGATGTCTGCAGGCAGGCCACCGCTAGGCACCTCAACCCCGGTGAGAATCTGGATGAGTTGCTTCTCGCCGCCTGACGGGTACTTGGTGGGGAAGACACAGACTTGATAAGGTCGCTCGCCAACCGCTTGCTTAACCGCAGCGATGGCTTCGGGCTTGTTGTCTTCGATGCCGATCAACACCTGTTCGGGGTTAATCAGGTGGGCGAGGATTTCGATGCCAGAAACCAGTTCGCTTGCATACTCACGCATCAGCATGTCATCGGCGGTGATGTAGGGCTCGCACTCGGTGCCGTTGATAACCAGCGTATGGATTTTCTGCGTGGGCCGCGCTGTCAGTTTTACCGCTGTGGGGAAACCTGCGCCGCCCATACCACTGATACCGGCCTGGCGAATCAAGTCCAGCAGCGCGCTCAGCTCAAGCGCTCGGTAATCGGAACAGGGCTGCAGTTCACACCATTGATCCTTGCCGTCGCTGTCAATAACGATTGCCGGCGCGAGCATGCCAGACACATGGGGATAGGGCTGCGGGCCAATAAAGCTGATGGTGCCAGAAGTGGGGGCATGCACGGGTACGCTGACAAAACCGTTGGCCTTGGCGATTAGCTGGCCCTTGAGCACCGAATCGCCAACCGCAACCACCGGCTCGGCTGGTACACCGATGTGCTGGTTAAGCGGCAGTACCAAGCGCGCAGGCAATGGCGCTTGCTGGATCGGACGTTGGTTGGAGAGGTCTTTGCACTCGGGTGGATGAATGCCGCCCGGAATGTCCCAGATTTGCATCAAGCTCATGCCGCTTCGCCTTTGTGACTGCCGGCACGGTCAGTGGCGATCAATTGGCCGGGTGCAAGTGGCTGTTGCCATTTCCAGGTCTGCACGCTGCTGGCCACTTCGATCATATCGATGCAATCGACCGGGCAGGGCTCCACGCAGAGGTCGCAGCCGGTGCATTCAGACACAATCACGGTATGCATCTGCTTAGCCGCGCCGACAATCGCATCCACTGGGCAGGCTTGAATGCACTTGGTGCAGCCGATGCACTCGGCCTCACGGATGTAGGCGACCATTTGCGGCTTTTCACCTTCCACGGCATCCAGCGGTTCAGGCTCGACATCGAGCAGGTCAGCCAGTGCCTGAATGGTTGCCTCGCCACCCGGCGGGCATTTATTGATCTTGTCGCCGCCAGCAATGGCTTCGGCGTAGGGTTTGCAGCCGGGGTAACCACACTGGCCGCATTGGGTTTGTGGCAGCAGGGCGTTGACCTGCTCGGCAATGGGGTCGCCTTCGACCTTAAAACGCACGGCGGCATAACCCAGGATTGCACCACAGACCAAGCACAGGGCCAGCAGCGCGAGTACTGCGCTGATAACCAGGCTCATAACTTGATCAACCCGGTGAAGCCCATAAACGCCAAGGACATCAAGCCCGCGGTGATCATGCCGATGGCTGCGCCTTCGAATGACTTGGGCACATCAGCAATGGCAATCCGTTCACGCATGGCGGCAAACAACACCAGCACCAAGGAGAAACCGAGACCCGCACCAAAACCGTTGGCGGTCGCAGTGATAAAGGTGAATTCGCTTTTATTGGCGTTGAGCAGAGCGACACCCAGCACGATGCAGTTGGTGGTGATCAGCGGCAGGAAAATACCCAGCACGCGATAGAGCAGCGGGCTGGTCTTGTTGACCACCATCTCGGTGAACTGCACCACAACGGCGATCACCAGAATAAAGCTGATGGTGCGCAGAAACTCGATATCCAGCGGCTTGAGCACATATTGCTGGACCAAATAGCTGCACATGGCGGCCAGGGTCAAAACAAAGGTGGTGGCCAAGGACAAGCCAATCGCTGTTTCGATTTTCTTCGACACACCCATAAATGGGCATAGGCCAAGAAACTGCACCAACACAAAGTTGTTGACCAGGATGGCGCTAACCAGAATGAGTGCGAGTTCGGTCATTGCGGGTACCGTTTGGACGGGCAAAGGCCGTATAAAAAGGCTGTCTATTATCGGTGACAGGTGCAGCGCAGACAAGCCAGCATTGGTTGGGGTGTTATTTGGCTATAAGTCTAGCAGCGCCAGTGGCGGGTGCTGGCAGGCGTTACTGCGCCCGCCACTGGTGTGCTGTTTTACTTAACCCGTTGGCCAGGCTTGGCACCGCTATCAGGGCTGAGCAGGTAAATTTCTTCACCGCCAGGGCCAGCCGCTAAAACCATGCCTTCTGAGACACCAAACTTCATTTTGCGTGCTGCGAGATTGGCTACGTACAGTGTCAGGCGACCTTCCAGTTTGCTTGGGTCTGGGTATGCGCTTTTGATCCCGGAGAAGACGTTGCGCTTGGCATCGCCGATATCCAGGCTCAGGCGCAGCAGCTTGTCAGCACCCTCGACGAATTCGCATTTCTCGATCAGCGCCACACGCAAGTCGACAGCAGCAAAGGCGTCGAAGGCGATTTCGGCAGCGATTGGTTCTTTAACCAGTTCACCATTGCCCGCTGGCTGGTGGGTGGCTTCAGCAGCGAGGTCTTCTTTGGAGGCTTCGATCATGGCTTCGATTTTCGCCGGTTCGATACGGGTCAGCAGTGCGCTGAACGGGTTCAACTGGTGGTCGGCCAGCAGGGTCTTGTAGTCATCCCAGCGCAACGGCTCCACATTGAGGAATGCCTCAGCGTCGCTGGCAAGGTTCGGCAAGACCGGCTTGAGGAAAATCACCAACTGACGGAATAGGTTGATGGCTTGGGCGCAAATCGCCTGGACTTCTTCCTGTTTGCCTTCTTGCTTGTTCAACGACCACGGCGCTTTGTCGGCAATCCAGGCATTAGCACGATCGGCCAAACCCATGATTTCGCGCATGGCGCGGGCAAAGTCGCGGGCCTCATAGGCTTCGGCAATGCTCGGTGCAGCTGCTTGGAAGGCTTCTGTCAGTTCGGGCGCTGCGTTACTGGCGACCAACACGCCAGCGTTACCTTTGTGAATAAACCCGGCGCAACGGCTGGCGATATTGACCACCTTGCCGACCAAGTCAGAGTTGACCTTCTGCACGAAGTCTTCAAGGTTGAGGTCAAGGTCGTCAACGCCACGACCCAGCTTGGCGGCGTAGTAGTAACGCAGGTATTCCGGGTTGAGATGGTCGAGGTAGGTGCGCGCCTTGATAAAGGTGCCGCGCGATTTGGACATTTTCTGACCGTTAACCGTCAGGTAGCCATGGACATTGACCGCCGTTGGCTTGCGCAGGCCCGCGCCTTCAAGCATGGCGGGCCAGAACAGGGCGTGGAAGTTCACAATGTCTTTGCCGATGAAGTGGTACAGCTCGGCGCTGGAGTCTTTGTTCCAGAACGCGTCGAAATCCAGCTCAGGGCGCTTGCTGCACAGGTTCTTGAAGCTGGCCATGTAGCCGATAGGCGCATCCAGCCAGACGTAAAAGTACTTGCCCGGCTCATCTGGAATCTCAAAGCCAAAATACGGCGCGTCGCGGCTGATATCCCACTCGTGAAGGCCTGAATCAAGCCACTCGGCGATCTTGTTGGCCACAGCATCTTGCAGCGCACCGCCGCGAGTCCACTGCTTGAGCATGGCTTCAAACTCAGGCAGCTTGAAGAAAAAGTGCTTGGACTCTTTAAGCACCGGCACTGCACCGGAAATAGCCGAGCGCGGATCTTTCAGCTCGGTTGGCTCGTAGGTCGCGCCGCATTTCTCACAGTTGTCGCCGTACTGATCAGGGGTCGCACATTTCGGGCAGGTGCCTTTAATGAAACGGTCTGCCAGAAACATGCCTTTTTCCGGGTCGAAATACTGAGTCACCGAGCGCGTGGCAATGTGGCCAGCGTCGCGCAGCTTGAGGTAGATCGCGGCCGACAGCTCACGGTTTTCTTCGGAGTGAGTCGAGTGATAGTTATCGAAATCCACGCCGAAGTTGGCAAAGTCGGCGGTATGCTCGGCTTTGACGTTATCAATCAATTGCTCAGGCGTGATGCCTTCTTTTTCGGCACGCAGCATGATCGCTGAGCCATGGGCATCGTCAGCGCAGACATAGATGCACTGATTGCCACGCAGTTTCTGGAAACGCACCCACATGTCGGTCTGGATGTACTCCAGCATGTGGCCAAGGTGTATAGAACCATTGGCATAGGGCAGGGCGCTGGTAACGAGAATCTTGCGGGCTTCAGTCATGGATATCGGCTGCACTGGTAAATCAAAGGAGGTCGCTAACTATATAGCCCTGGCAGGTTTTTTTCATCCCGCGCGGTTCGTTAACGGCTTAAAAGTCCGCATCTGTTGCAAGTCAGGCTTTGCGGTAACATGCTGGGCTGCGTTACTTGACCTTTGTTTGGGAGTTTTCATGTCTGTTACCCGTGAAGTAGTTGAAGCCACCCTGCGTCAGTACACCGATCCGCATTTAAATCAGGATCCGGTCAGCGCCGGTTGCCTGCGTGAAATTGATATTCAAGGCCGCCAGGTCAACGTGCGCCTTGAGCTGGGCTATGCCGCTGGTTTATTCAAGAGCGGTTGGGCACAGGTCTTGGAAATGGCCCTGACTAACCTTGATGGCGTTGATGCAGCCAAGGTGCAGATCGATTGCGTGATTGCTGCGCACAAAGCGCAGGACCAAGTGCCCGCGCTGGCCAATGTTAAGAATATTATTGCGGTTGCCTCGGGCAAAGGCGGTGTAGGCAAGTCCACCACTGCGGCGAATCTGGCACTGGCCTTGGCCCGTGAAGGTGCCAAGGTCGGTATTCTCGATGCTGATATTTACGGGCCGAGCCAGGGCATCATGTTTGGTATCGCTGAAGGCACACGACCGCTCGTCAAGGATCAAAAGTGGTTTGTGCCGCTTGAGGCCCATGGCGTTGAAGTGATGTCGATGGCCTTTCTGACTGACGAAAACACCCCTGTCGTCTGGCGTGGGCCGATGGTGTCTGGCGCGCTTATCCAGCTCATCACGCAAACAGCCTGGACTGACCTGGATTATTTGGTGGTGGATATGCCGCCAGGCACCGGTGATATCCAGCTGACGCTGGCGCAGAAAGTCCCGGTTGCGGGGGCAGTGATTGTGACAACGCCGCAAGATTTGGCCCTGCTTGATGCGAAAAAGGGCGTGGAGATGTTCCGCAAGGTCAATATTCCGGTGTTAGGTGTCGTTGAGAACATGGCCGTGCACATTTGCTCGAACTGCGGGCATGCCGAGCACCTGTTCGGCGAAGGTGGCGGTGAGAAGCTGGCCAAGCAGTTTGATGTCGACCTGTTGGCCTCGTTGCCGTTGTCGATGGCGATTCGCATGCAGTCTGACGGCGGCAGGCCTACCACCATTGCCGATCCGGAAAGCCAGATCGCTATGATCTACCAGGAAACAGCACGCACTGTCGGTGCGCGTATTGCCCAAAGTGGCGCTACAGCTCAAGCCATGCCGACTATTTCGGTAAGCGATGATTGACAGCAATTGCCGGCAGTTACCTTGCTCAAGCTAAGGTAACTGCCGGATAGCCTAAAATGCAGGCATAAAAAAACCCCGCCGAAGCGGGGTTTTTTATAGAAAGTACAAGTTAGATAACTTGTACTTCCTCAGCTTGCATGCCTTTCTGACCACGAGTGGCCACGAAAGTTACTTGCTGGCCTTCTTTCAGGCTCTTGAAGCCATCGCTCTGGATAGCTTTGAAGTGTACGAACAGGTCATCACCAGATTGTGGAGTGATGAAGCCGTAACCTTTCTCATCGTTGAACCACTTAACGGTGCCAGTTTGACGATTAGACATGTGTAATCTCCTAACAAAAGTAATATACAGCCCTGGAAAAAACCAGGCCGGGACTGAGTGCAACGAGTACTAGGAGTCGGACGATGTTTGGATCGAAATCTAGGCATCAAGTAGCGATTCGCGGTGACACATGCAGCACAGTGGAAGCACCATACTCGTTTTTCACGCTAAGCGCGAACACTGTGTGCACCTTTCTGTTATTTAGCGACTGATGGAGCAAAAACTGCTCAGTTTTTGCTCATTCGACGCCAGCCTTTGAACCCTATCGCCAGCCCCGGTAAGATGCGCTCACTTTTTCATCATTTGTTCCATCACTCACATTCAGGACGCCCGCCATGAGCATCAAATCGGATAAGTGGATTCGCCGCATGGCCCAAGAACAGGGCATGATCGAACCTTTCGTTGAGCGCCAAGTACGTACCGAAGGTAGCGAGCGATTAATTTCGTATGGTGTCTCGAGTTACGGCTATGACGTTCGCTGTGCGGATGAATTCAAGGTTTTCACCAATATCAACTCGGCAACTGTCGATCCTAAAAACTTTGATGAAAAAAGTTTTGTTGATGTGAAAAGCGATGTTTGCATCATTCCGCCTAACTCATTCGCCCTGGCGCGCACGGTTGAATTCTTCCGCATTCCGCGCAATGTGCTGACTATCTGCCTAGGCAAGAGCACCTATGCACGTTGCGGCATCATCGTTAACGTCACCCCGCTTGAACCTGAGTGGGAAGGGCACGTAACCCTGGAGTTCTCCAATACCACGACCCTGCCGGCGAAAATCTACGCCAACGAAGGTGTTGCCCAGATGCTTTTCCTTGAGTCCGACGAAGAGTGTGAAGTCTCTTACAAAGACCGTGGCGGCAAATACCAAGGCCAGCGCGGTGTGACCCTGCCTAAAGCCTGATTTCAGCGTGTATAAAAAACCTCTCCTATTTGGCGAGGTTTTTTTTGCCTGTTTGATAAGGGACTGAGGCGAGTCGCTAGCAGCCCTGAAGTATTTCAGGGGTTCCTTAGGCAAAAAAAGAGGTGGTCAGCATCAGCTGACCACCTCAATACCATGGAGTCGCTCGGGGAGAGCGCAGGGTTGAAACGCAAGGCAAGGCGCCTTGCAATACGTTCAACAGCCGTCCAAGGGCATATTGTCCACTCAGAAGGTAGGGGGATAATTGCCCGCAGATGCCAGAAATTTGGCCGATGGTGACAAATAGACGTTAGCGCAATGGCTGGAGTAATACCTTTCAATATGTAACGCCAACGAACTGTCCTGCCGATGTGCCTTCTAATGCATACAGGCCCTGATTCAGGGCGGTCGCTCATAACGATGTAATGAGGAGGCACTATGCCTGTTTGGCGAATTACCTACAGCCATGACGAACGCGCCGAAAGCCTTGAAGTTGAGTCAGCGGAAAAGCCCAGTGTCGATGAAGCGACTCAGCGGGTGCTGAAAATGGCGCAGCAAACGCTCAAAACCCTGCCACCCAAAGAGCTTCCACATGAGAACCAAACCCCAGCGGTGCAGCTATTAGAGCGCTACGCGATTACTGTGACGGGCATTTCACAAGAGTGATTCAGGCCCAACAGCGTAAATTCAAGGCAAAAGAAAGGGCGCCAAAGGCGCCCTAAACGATGTTCGTGGAGTAAGTCCACTATGTTTGAGTGGCGCTTGGGCATTTGGTTCAGCCGTTGCGGCTCAATAATTGCGATCTACCGCAGTTTAGCCCTGACGGATTTGCGGCGCGACCTGATCAGCGCTTTCTGGTGGGTCAATAATTACCGGGGCTTGACCGGCATCGACCCACTGCCAGAACAGTTTATATCCAACGGCGAGTACGACGGGGCCAATAAACAGGCCGATGATTCCGCCTGCCAGCATGCCTCCCAACGCACCGATCAATATGACCGGCATGGGTACATCAACCCCCCGACCCAGCAGCATGGGCTTGAGAATGTTGTCCAGCAGCCCACCTACGAATGTGTAGACAGCAAACACAATGGTGGCGAGTGAGGTGCCCTCGGTGAAGAACGCAAACGCGATGACCGGGATGGTAACCAGTGGTAACGGCAACTGCATGATGCCCAGCAGCAGAATCACCATCGCTAGCAAGCCTGCACCTGGAATACCCATAACGACAAAGCCGAGGCCGATGACTACCATTTGGATGAAGGCGATGCCGATCACACCTTGGGCTACAGCGCGAATCGTTGCGGTGCACAGATGGATGAAGCTGTTGCTGCGGTCAGGGCCGATGATTCGGTTGGCAATGCGCATGGCGCTTTTGTGACCACTTTCACCGTAAGCCATCATGACACCGGCAACCACAAGTGAAGCCATGAAGACTAAAAAGCCAGCGCCAATACCTGCCAGCTTACTCAGTAAACCCAGGGCGAAACCCTTGAGATGCGGTGCCACGCTTTGAAGCACACTGGTCAAGTCAGAGGTTGATTGCACCCAGAAGGCATACAGCGGAGGGCCGATCAGCGGCCATTGCTCGACGGATGCGGGAGGCGGCGGAATGTGCAAGGTGCCGTTTTTGACCGTCTCAATCGCGACATGCACAGATTGTGTAAGTGAGGCACCCAAGAAGTACACCGGAACCAATAGCACGGTAATCGCCAGTACGACGATCAGAGAGGCCGAACGGCCATCATGATTACCCAAACGTGCTTTAACGATACGGTGCAGGGGGTATAAGGTCACCGCCAGAATGAGCGACCAAAGCAGCGTGCTCAGAAAAGGATGGAAAACCTGATAACAGCTGTAAACCAAGATCGCAATGAGCGCAGCACGGATAAAGGTATCCAGCAGATTGCGCGAAAACTGCAGCTCTGGTGGTGGCGTAGACGACATTTGAGTTCCTTTCTGAGGGACTGCGCAACGGCTCTTGAGCACTGCGCATGTGTTGATTCCATAGTTACGTAAAGCATAGCCGCTGAGCAAAAAGACACTTAGGGATCCTCTGAAAAAGGTAGCGAGCGACGGGAGTACAAGGCAAAAAGATGCGAAAAAGCGCAGTTTAGTTGTCCTAAATGAGCATTTTGAGCAGATTTTTAACGCCGTATTACCTAGCGCAGTAGTTTTTCAGAGGTTCCTTAGTCAGATGAAGTGATCTGTCGGCAGCGATTTAGTCATCTAGTTTATAGAGGCAATGACAGGATTAACCATAAAAATGTCATGGGCATGAGTGAGCGCTAGTCTCAGCGCTTAACCTGCTTAGGCGCTTAAAAAGTCGATTCGATTGTTTGACTAATGGTTAATAAATTACGGGCAAAAGAAAGGGCGCCAGAGGCGCCCTAAACGATGATCATGGAGTAAGTCCACTATTTCTGAGTGGCGTTTATCCATTTGGTTCAGTTGCTGCGGCAAATAATTATTACTTACCGGGTGTCAGCAGTAGGCGTTTGCTGCCGTAGACCTTGTCGATGTTCTGTGATTTGAACGGAAAGCTCATGTACTGGCCCTTGAGCCAAGCGTCAATGCCATCGGCGTAGTGATCGCTCGCTGGATTACCTGACTGGCCCGAGCTGTTCACCCCATAAAAGGGTTCATCCAGGCCGAAGTCGACGGCCATGCGCATGGCTGGAATCAACCACGTATCAAAGTCCTGGCCCCAGTGATAAGCCGAGACATTCAAGGTGCTGTGGTCACCGCCGGCTGGGTATGGGCCACGATCCAGATAGCTGCTGATCGTACTCAGGCTGGCGCGTTGGCTGGCGCTGAGCATGGGGGCAGATTTACTGCTGTCGCTGATCCAGTTGTAGTTGTGCAGCTTGCCCCACTGCCAGGTGGATGGATCGCTGCCGAGCTTGCTTTGGGTGAAGCTGGCCGCTGCGCTCAGGCTGCGTGCCAGAATCATCGCCTTGGTTTCTTTTTCCGGGGTGCTGATATCGTCCCAGAATGGGCTGTCGTCGCGGGCTAGCAAGTGATCCGCCTGAGCGGAGTAAGAGGTACCAGCGGTTTCCACCAACGCCTTCCACGCTGCACTGGTGTCAGGACCCAATTCATCAAGGAATATTTGCCGCGCGCTTTCATGTAAAAAAGCACCGTACAACGCGGCATCGGCCGAGTTAGCGGCCAGGTTACCGTCGAATGCCATCAAGCGTTTAAGGGTATTGCGCGCATTTGCAGCATCACTTGGCGGCAACGCATCAATGGCCTGCTTCAGGGGGGCGGCCATGCCTGGCGCTTCAAACATGCCCTGCAGTTTGCCAGCAAATAAAGTGGTTTGATCGTACTGCATGGCTTTGATGCTGCGCAGATCCTGTTTGCCACTGTTGAGCAACTGGGCGATGCGCTCGGCGCGTTCTGGATAATGCCATGAGTTAGACAGCTGCATACCATAGCCGGGTGGTACGGTGCGGTTATTGGCAGTTGCGATCCAGCCTTGTTGTGGGTCTTGATCGTAAGGATGCAACATGGGCTCGGCATAACCGTCCCAGTCGTATTTACCGTCCCAGCCAGGTGATGGCATCAGCCCAACACCCGCGCGGCGATTAGGAAAACGCCCGGTGACTTGCCAGCCGATGTGCTCGGCATCTGCGAACACGATGTTTAAAGGCATGGCGCGGATTTCACGGGTGGCAGTTGAGGCTTGATCAGCCGACTGGGCGCGTGACAGGTCAAAAAACGCATCGAGGCTTTTGTCGGTTTCAAACTGGGCTGTCTGCAAGGCTAAGCCATAACCACTGCTGACTTGCAGCGGCTGTAGCATCTGCTTGCGTTCACCCAGCACCGAGTTCAGTAGGGGGCCGTGGCGGGTTTCGAAGATCGTCTCGCGGATTGGGCTTTGGCCTTTTATAAAAAAGGTTTCCTGGCGCTGTTTGGCCGGCTGCCACTTACCATCGGCGAGGTAGTAAAGCGTGCCATTCTGGCGCTTTACTTGCTCCAGAAAGATGTCTTGGTTGTCACCCATGACCATGGTCATGCCCCAGGCGACTTTGCCGTTGAATCCAGCGACCACCGCAGGTACACCAGCGATTGAAACGCCTGCCACTTGATATTTTGGTGCGCGGATCTGTACGAAATTCCACATCGACGGCAATGACAGCGGCAAATGGGTGTCATTGGCCAGCAAGCTCTTACCACTGCGACTCTTTTGCGGGCTGACGGCCCAGTTGTTTGATGCTGCAACGCTAAGCAAACGGGTGTCAGCCACTTGCTGTATCGCCGAGTCGATGGCGTTTAATCCAGCGATCTGGCCGTTTAGTTTCAGGCCTTTAAGTTTGTCGGCTTCATCAAACGGCAAGCCATCGTCAGGATAAACCGGCAACAACCACGCAAGGTTATTGCTGCCCACTTTCTGAGCCATGATCAAGGCGGCGATTTCTTCTTGCAGGTTCACCGAGAGGCCGAAGTTGATCAGGCTGAAGATCAGTGCTGAATCTTCTGGCTTCCAGTAGGCCGGGCGGTAGCCCGACTCGGCGATGTCCATCGGCAGCTTGTCACGGAAGCGGAACATATAGGCGTTAACGCCACGGGCATAGACCTCGAAAATCTTCTTCAGGCGCGGCGATGCGCCTTTATAGAGCAACTCGGCACTCTGCTTGAGGTTTACCGCACGCATCAGGCGATCCACTTCAAGGGCTCCGGGTCCGACCATTTCCGACAGACGACCTTCAGCCAACAGGCGCATGCCAACCATTTGGCTAAGGCGGTCACCTGCGTGGACATAACCGAGCGTGAAAATTGCATCATGCAGGGTGCTGGTTTCAATCAGCGGCATGCCCAGGGCATTGCGCCGCACGACTGCGCCTTTGGCCAAGCCTTTAACGCTGACAATGCCTTGATCAGGCGGCACGCTGTCACCGTAGCGGCTGCTCAAAAATGACTGGCAGCCGCTGAGCACAAGCCCAGCACTGATTAACGCAGTTAGGCCGAATACGGCTGAGGGACGAAACACACGCGACTGCATGCAGCAAACTCCTGGCGGGTGGAGCAGGTCGATAATAGATTCAGCTATGGTCACTAGCCTAGCAGGCATGCTGGCTGGAGTGATGGGTCATTTGAGCTGTTGGCTTGGCGCTGCGTAAGTTAGTCAGCGGCATTCAAACTGGCAAGAGCTGGATTGAAATTATCAGTGCGGCGCCAGGCTCAAGCCTGCTTCACCAGGTCGATCCGGTCTGGATATACACTGCGGTGTCTTCAGGCCCTCGGGCAACATCGGCGCCCATCACCAAGCCATAGCGTTTGGCAATTAGGTAGCGAAAGCCCGTGCCGTAGCTGTTCACTTCTTCTGCGCTGCCCAACTCGTCGAAGTGATCGGCTGCCCGTCCAGTGCCGGTGAATAAGCCAAGGGTCCAACGCGGCGTGAGTTTATAGTCCAACTGAACTTCGGCTACCCCGATCCGGTCGCCTTGATAGCGCGATTTCGGTACGCCACGCAGGTCAATAAAGGGCGGTACATAAGGCGGCAGGTCTTTGTCGCCACGGGCGTTTACCGCATCCATTTGCACGCGCAGGCCCAGATTCCAGCGGTCACTTAATTGCCAGTAGTTCAAGCCAGCAATCTGGTAGCTGGCGTACTCGACATCACTGCCGAGGCTGTCATCAAACACTGTGTAATTGCCGGAGTAGTAATAACCTTTCTGTGGGTTGAAAGGGTTGTCCCGGCTGTCGTATTCCAACACCACGCCCAAGCCTGAGGTGGTGATGGATTTGTTGGTTTGACGCTCCAGAAAATCCTGAACAGCCGTAGGGAAACGTGACAGGTCAGGAGAATTCGCCAGTTTGCTGGTGACTTTTCGATAAAGCTGGCGGCCGCCGACAAATACCTGGGTGCCGGGAAGCCGGTATTTTAGGTCTTGAAAGGCAACAGGGCCTTTGAGGTTCAGCTCAATCGATTTGTTGAGATCCCCAGTCCTTGGCAGTGAATAAAAGTCTAAGTTCGGTGACGCATAAGCCAGCACGCCCCGGTAGCGCAGAGAATCTTCCATCCAGAAGCCAAGATGGCCAATGGCAGCACCCCAGGTGCCATTCTCGGTGCCCATACCGCCCACTATGCTGATGTTTTCCGGCAGCAGGGCTTTGCCTTGGGTGCGCTGTTTGCGTTGCTCCTCTGACTCATGGAAAAACAGCGCGCCCAGTGCCAAACCTGTGCCGACTGCAGGTTCGGTAATAAGGCTGGGCACTGGCAGGAAACCACTGGGTACTTCGGACAGATAGTGACTGGCGTCAAATTGGCCGTCATCAGGATCAGCCAGCTGCTCGCCAAATGTGCTGGCAAGTGCCAGCGAAGGCAGTGCCAGCAACAATGGAAATACAGGCCGCAACCTTTTGTGGCTCATTAATTGGTGGCCTGGCTCGGATTGGCTTTTGCTTGGGGCAAGCCTAGAAACCAGCGGTAGTAAGGATTGTTTTCGTCGGTCTGGAGCAGTTGGCGAACTTCACGGGTCCAGCCTTCGCGGTCGCGCTGATAGGAAAATAAGCCGGCTGCATAGAAATGTTGCAAGCGCTTCCAGTTATCCTCGACCTCGGCCCGGAAGCCTTCGTCAGCCCCCTCTAATGGCGGTGCAGTACGCAGCTCTAGCAAGGCAGGGAGTACGCGGGTGATTTCATTTGAGCGCACCCAAGGGGCGTACTCGATGCGCGGGCGATCGTCAGTGACGGCTGGTGCATCGGCGGCAAATTGCTCAAGGCCCTTGCGGTCAGTGATCCACGTCGCGAGAAGGGCTGCCGGCGAGTCTATGCCGACCTCATGCAGCGCATCGCGAATCTGCGGACGTTCAAAGCGCTGTTTGATTTGTGCGACCGACAATGACATCGGCTCCAGCGAGCCTATCAGCAACATCTCATGAAGTTCAGTTGTCCAGAGGGTTGCGTGGGGGAATACATCGATAAAACTGCGCACCAATGAGCGGCTGTCCTCGGTGTTTTGAGTGGGCAGCGGGAGCCATTGTGCGACCAGGCCGCCAGGCTTTAAGCGGCTGGCTGCAAGTGAGTAGAAATCTCTGGAGTAGAGGTTGACCACCCCGGCAGCTGAAGGCGGTGGTGGTTCTAAGGTCACCAGGTCATATCGGTCAGCGCTGCGCAGCAATTCCCGGCGGCCGTCGCGAAGGCGGATGTCCAAGCGTGGGTCGTTCTCGGCGTTGTAGTTGCCGTTAAACAACGGGGCCGCTTGCAGCACTTCGGGAAGTAGCTCGGCGACCACCGGTTGCTCCAGATCCTCATCGCGAAGCATGGCACCGACAGTGATGCCTGTGCCGAATCCGATGACCAGGGCTGAGCTGGGTTTGCCATCGTGGATCAATAGCGGCAGCAGGGCTTGCAGGCGCATGTAACGCAGCGAAGGCATGGCATCGCCGGTGTTGGACACGCCTTGAATGTACAAGCGATTGAACTGGCGTTCCGCCCGGCCTTGAGTCACCACCGCGACCGTACCGCTGCGACCTTCCTGATAAAACACGATTTTGCCGTTGCGCGCACCGGGCAGCAGTTCCGCTAGACGCTCCGCAGGCGTCAGGGCTCCACCCACGAGCGTGGCAATGCCGATACCCATAATGGCCAAGCGCAGGCCTTTGCCCACATTGGCCCCTTTAAGGGCTGCAACAAGGCCAATCAATGCCGCCACTACGGCAAGCACAACCAAGGTGTGAACCAAGCCAAGTTCAGGGACCAGAACGAAGCCGGTGAGTACAACCCCAACGATGCCGCCCAAGGTGTTCAATGCCACGACAGTGCCTACATCGCGGCCAACGTGGTCGCTGCTGACCGCTAAACGCAGCGCCAGTGGGAAGGCCGCGCCGAGTAGGGTGGTGGGTAAAAACACCACGCACAGCGCCGCGACGGCAAAGCGGGCGGACATGCCGGCCAGGTCGTTGCCGGTCAGTTGCAAGACCCAAAACTCAGCCTGGGTTTGGGCGATGACCAGCCAGTAGCCAAGACCGGATATCTGCAGCAAGGCCAGCAAACCCGCCGCAGCAATTAGCAGGCCAAACAACCCCCATGGGTCGCGGATGCGGTCAGCGCGGCGTGCATACAGGGCACTGCCTAGGACCAGGCCGGTGAGGTAGGTGGCCAATACCACCGAGAAGGCAAAGGCGCGCGTGCTCATAAAGGGCACAATTGACTGAGTCCAAACCACCTCATAACCCAAGGCAACGCCACCGGCGATGCAATACAAGGCAATGGCAAGGCGTGCCTTGTTGGCTCGCGGGGCTGGGGTCGCAACCACCGGTTGGGTCAGTCCTTGATCATTGCGCCGGGCGAGCCAGGCACCGCCACCGGCAAGCAAGTTAAGCAGAGCCGCGGCATAGGCGCTGCCCGTTACCCCTAACGCTGGGATTAGAAAAAAAGCCGCAAGCAAGGTTCCTGCGATGGCACCGGCTGTGTTTCCGGCATACAGGCGACCACCTGCTTCACCGAGCCGACCATCGGCAGGCGATAAAGCGCGGACCAGTACTGGCAAGGTTCCGCCCATGAAAAATGCAGGCAGACCCACTAATAAAAAAGGCAGCAGCCAAGCGAGCAAGCCGAGGCTGTCTTCAAGGCGAGCGAAAAGCCCCGCCGACTGTGACAAGGCATAAGTTGTCGATATGCCGAGGATGGCAACTATCAGTTCCAGCGCTGCATAGAGCCGAATCGGCCGTGTCAAACGATCTGCCCAGCGGCCAAAAACCAGACCGCCCAAGGCCAGTCCGGCGAAGAACGCACTGATGCCAGTGGTGATGGCATAGACCTCAACCCCAACGACCAGTGAAAGCTGCTTGACCCAAAGCACCTGATAGACCAAGGCTGCACAGCCAGAGGTGAATAGCAGTAAAACCGGAATCAGCATGGGCAGAGCAAGAGGGGTTACAGCAGGATCAACAACCTCACCACGGGAGCGGGCGCGAGACGATTTGGCGGCTGAGGACATCAAAAAAGTGCCTTATCTAATATGAGAAAACCTGCGGCAAGTCACCTTGCCGCAGGTTTTAAGATAGCGCTCCAAAGCCTGGAGCGCCAAGGGCTGAGTTACTGAGTTTTTGCAGCTTCTGCCTCTTTCATTTTGGCTTCGATTTTTTTATCTACATCAGCGCGCACCTGGTCGATGCTAAAGCTCGCCGGACGCTGGCTTGGTGGATATTCAACGAAGGTCTGCAGGAAGGCCGCAGCTTTACGGGTGCCTTGGAAGACTAAGTAGTCATTCTTCGTCAGCCAGTCGTAGTATTGGTCAGACACCACGTCAGCACGCTCGTAAGGGTCCATGCGCAGGTTGAACAGCTTCGGTACCCGCAGGCAGGTGAAGGGTTCGCTCCAGACCTGGAGGCCACCGGGTGCACGTTGCTCACAGTACACCACTTTCCAGTCGCCGAAGCGCATGCCGACTAAATCGCCATCATCGCTGAAGTAGTAGAACTCGTTACGGGCGCTCTTGTCGGTTTTGCCGGTCAGGTAGTCGAGTTGGTTAAAGCCATCAAGGTGAACCTTGAAGTTTTTACCATCAAGGTCGGTCCCTTTAAGCAAACGATCCTTGATGTCGGTGTCGCCGGCTATCGCGAGCAGGGTTGGGAACCAATCGAGACCGGAGAACATTTGGGTGGAAACAGTGTCAGGCTTGATATGGCCCGGCCAGCGGATCATTGCCGGTACCCGATAAGCACCTTCCCAGTTGGAGTTTTTCTCGTTACGGAACGGTGTGGTTGCCGCATCCGGCCATGACCATTGGTTCGGGCCGTTATCGGTGGTGTAGATCACGATGGTGTTGTCGGCGATCTTCAGATCATCCAAGCTTTTAAGCAGCTTGCCAACATCTTCATCGTGCTCAAGCATGCCGTCGGCATATTCATTGCCGACCATACCGCTGCGGCCTTTCATTGAGTCACGCACATGGGTAAAGGCGTGCATGCGGGTGGTGTTCATCCACACGAAGAACGGCTTATCGGCCTTGGCTTGTTTATCAATGAAGTTGATTGCAGCTTGGGTGGTCTCGTCGTCGATGGTTTCCATGCGCTTTTTGTTAAGCGCACCGGTGTCTTCGATCTTACCGTCGGCGCTGGATTTGATTACCCCACGCGGAGAGGCCGCCTTGACAAACTCTGCATCGTCTTTTGGCCAGTAAGGGCGCTCAGGTTCCTCTTCGGCGTTGAGGTGATACAGGTTACCGAAGAACTCGTCGAAACCATGGTTAGTCGGTAGGTATTCATCACGGTCACCCAGGTGGTTCTTGCCGAACTGACCTGTGGCATAGCCCTTTGCTTTAAGCGCTTGGGCAATGGTGACATCGCGGGCTTGCAGACCGACGGGCACCCCTGGCATCCCGACCTTGGACAAGCCTGTACGCAATGGTGACTGGCCTGTGATAAAGGACGAACGGCCCGCCGTGCAGCTGTTCTCTGCATAGTAGTCCGTGAACATCATGCCTTCTTTGGCAATTTTATCGATGTTAGGCGTCTGGTAGCCCACAACACCATGAGCATAGGCGCTGATGTTGGTCTGGCCGACATCATCACCGAATATCACCAGGATATTGGGCTGTTCTGCTGCAAGTGTGGCAGAGGCACTTATAGCCGTTGCCATCGCGATGGCTAATCGCGGTATCCATTTTCTAGGGGCTTTCATTCTTGTATCTCCATGTGTGCGACGAACTTCAATAACAACGGTTTAAAAGCGTAGCTGATTGTTGGCCATATTGATGTTTGTATTGTGACAATTTGACCTATGGCTGATTTGAGTCAAAGGGATAGATGTGTTTCCACTCTTTTGCCATATCGACCACTGTCCAGTCGTTGGCTTTGGCGGCATCAAGTGCTTTGTCAAGGCGGCCGATTTTGCTATCGCGGTCATAGGCCCATTCACGATTAGCATCGGTGTGATGGACTATTCCGGCGAAACGCTTGCCATCTCCAGCGGTGGTCCATTGCAGCATTTGCAGGTCACCATCGGAGTTGCCGAAGGCCAGAATAGGGCGGCGGCCGATGATTGACTGAATACTTACAGGCTTACCGGGACCATCGTCATTGAGGGCCAGCTTTGGTTCACGCAAGATCGAGTATTTGCCATCCTTATCTTGGAACTGGGTGGCAAAAGTTGTGCCTATGACTTGCTCGGGTGGGATGCCGTAGACCTCTTCTGCGAAGGTCCGCATAAACTCCACTTCGCCGCCTGAAACTATGTAGGTTTTAAAGCCGTGTGCACGCAGGTAGTTAAGCAGCTCCAGCATCGGCTGGTAGACCATTTCAGTGAACGGCTTTGCGGTTTTCGGGTGTTTGGCACTGGCGAGCCAACGCTCTACGTTCTCACTGAATTCAGTGGTGCTGATGCCCGTGTGGGTGGCACCCACAATTTTCATTAATCCATCCATGCCGCCGGCTGCCAGAGTCTTCTGGTCATCTTCGAGAACAGCCTTGAAGGGTTGTTCGGTTTTCCATTCAGGATGCTCAGGGGCTAAGCGTTTGACTTCGCTCAACGCGAACAACAGCTGAAAGTACATCGGCTGCTCGCTCCATAAGGTGCCGTCGTTATCGAAAACCGCAATGCGCTGAGCAACAGGCACATAGTCCTTGCTGCCTTCCTCAGTGACGGCCTGAACAAATTCCTCGATGGCTTGGCGCGAGGGGCCATCGTTCCAGGAGGGTAGCTCCTCAGCTGCCTGAGTCAGCAGCGGTAACACCAACAAAAATGCAGTTAACCAACGCAGTGGGCTATACGCAGTTGGGCGGTGCATAGGGTCATCCTTGTGTTATCAAATGTTTGGCGTTTAATGCTCGGGGTTTAGCGGTTTCAAAGCCCCGTCGGTTAAGGCAGAGCTTTGGCTTTTGTTAAATTCTGCACGCACCTTAATCAGTAACTGCTTTTGCTCAGCAGCGCTATCTAGAGCGGTTTTAGCCGGGGCGTAGGGCTTGTTTATCAAGGTTAGCAGGGGATTGCTAAGATGCGAAGGCAATTGCTCACATGCATCCTGAACTGTGCCGACATTCGCACTACGTTTGAGCCAAATGTACAACTCGTTATAGGGCACGGATTGATCATTGAGCTTGGCTTTAAGTTGTCGCCAGGCATATTCAGGTGAGGCCTGCCAGGCCTGTTGCCGTGCTGCGCGTTGTTGCTTGAACAGTTGCAGACCGCGCTGCCAGTAAGGCCGGCCGAAGAATCCAAGCAGCGCTGCGCAGAGCAATAAGCCGGTCAGTAGGAGCCAGTGGCGGGCGATATGCAGTTGAGTGTTTTGCCCTAGCTTGCGTAAGTCTTCGCTGATGGAGAATGGCCCGCTGTAGGCGTTCTGGGCTTGAGCTTTAAAGCTGACCTCAGGCACTGAGGCAGTGTGCGCCTGGCCCGTTTGGTCCCACCACTTGAGCTCCAGGGCAGGCAATGTGTAATTGCCCGGCTCGCTGACAACATAGGTCAGGGTGTCGTTACGCATGCCGCCTGTAATATCGCCTCGACCATTGCCCAGTGGCTGGATATCCGGGGTTTGGACGTATTGCTTTAGCCCTTCAATTTCGTTGTGTTGCGGTGTCGGAATCAGCATGGCTTGTGCGCCCACGGCGCGCACGCTGAGTTGACGGCTGATGCTATCGCCAACCCGCAAGGGGTCGTGGGAGCGAACCAGGGTTTGGCTGTACTCGAGTGATTCGGCGATCAACGCATGCCCGCCATCAGGGGTGCCAGCAGGTTGTGCTGCGCTAAAGCTAAGCGCCTGGGTTTGAACCTGTTGGGGTTGACTGGCCTGACCGGGCTGGATCTGAAAGCTCAGTGCGGGAATGTCGAACTTTTGCGCTTGCTGAGGGGTGATCTGATAGTTGAAACGCAAGCCAAAAAAGGTTTTGCCCTGACGTTGTTGAGTCAGGTTAGTGGCTTCCGAGCTGGGCTCGGAGACAATTGCGCCCGGCAACTTCAGCGGTGGCAATTGCGGCGCGCTGGTGAGCCAGGTATCAACCAGTACATCGACTTGGTACTTAATAGTGCCGCCGACCAAGACTTGTTTATCCGGTACCAGACGGCTGTCAACCAGCACTGTGGGTTCGGCGGCCAATACCGGCCATGGCAATAGCAAGCTGAGTAACAGGATCAGATGTTTCATGGTGTGGTCTCCCGCTCAGCATCTTGCAGCAAAAATTTCTGCTTCAGAAAGCGCGCAGGCGAGGTGGTGAGGTTATCCAGCCATTGTTGATCGGATGCAGCTTTGGCCACTGGTTGTGGGGTCTCTTTGCCTTTGTCGGCTTTGTTATCAAATTTGAGCTCGTCCGGTTTTTCGTCCGGGGTTCCGGCTTCTTGCTGGTCTTCGTAGTCTTTCTGTAACGCTTGGGCCAGCGCCAAGTTGCTGGTGGCTTCGGGGAATTTAGCTTGCAGCTTGAGTGCCTGCTGGTAAGCATTTATGGCTTCAGGGAAGCGAAACAGCCGCACATAGCTATTGCCCATATAGAAGAACGATTGTGCGTTATTGAGTGTGGCAAAACTGAGCAGAGCAGCGTCATAGTCAGCGGCCTCATAAGCGGCTACGCCTTTCCAGTAGGGGTCTTTGAAGTGCTCAGCCGCTTGAGGGTAATGCTGGTGCTCAAACGCCCAGCGGCCTTGCTGGTCCGCAGTGAAAAAAGCATCTGCCAAGGCACCTGCCTGTGCCGGGGCAGAGGGAAGAGTCAGACCAATAGTCAGCAGCAAAGCTGCCAGCCAATGCACACGCCAGCCCCTGCGCACGCAGAACAAGGCGATCAACAATAGCGGCCAACATAACCAGTAACCTGCATCCTTCCAGTGAATTTCCTTGCCCTCGTCACGAATCGCCTGAAAGTGGCGTTGGGCGTGCAGCTCTATCCAATCAAGGTCATCGTCATTGAGGGTCAAGCTGCCGAGCGGCGCATCGGCAGCATCGGCCAAGGCTTCGATCGCTTTGCTGTCAAAGCTGGCCTGCACCGCGCGACCGCTGCTATCAACCTGAGGTAGACCTTGGGCATTACGCACCACGCTGGGCTTGTCGCTGCCAACCGCGAGAACCAACACTTGCAGGTCGACGCCTTTGAGATGTTCAGCTATTTGAGGGTTAAGTGCGGGATCGCTGCCATCGGTAATCAGTACCAGGCTGCCCGGACTTTGCTCAGCTTCGAGCAGGCGTTTGGCTTGATCGATGACGCCCAGCACGTCATGCCCGGGTTTTTCTATCAGGCCTGTGGATAGGGCTTCAACGAAGGTATTGAGCAGTGCCGGATCGTCTGTCGCTGGCAAGACCAAGTGGGCGCTGCCAGCGTAGGCGATCAGTGCTGTACGCGCGCCAGCACGGCGCTCTATCAGGTCGTGTAATTTGTTACGCACGGCACTCAAGCGAGTGGGCGGCACATCGTCAGCATCCATGGACGGCGACAGGTCAACTGCCAGTATCAATGGTGCACGGTCATCGAGAAAGTCTGGACGGTCCTGTTCCCAGGTTGGTCCCGCTGCCGCCAGTGCGCCGACAAACAGTATCGCGGCGAGAAAATGCACAGGGCGCAGGCGTTGATTGTCTTGGGGTTTAATCACCAAGTGCTGCAACAGGTGGGGGGCAATGGCCCCTTGTAGCTGGCGACTCAAATCATGGCGGCGCGCCCAGAGTATCGGCAGTGCAATTGCCGGCAAGATGAGCAGCAACCACAGCGGGCGAAGGAAATGCAGGGCACTCAGGTCGATATCCATCTCAACCCTCCTGTTGTGACTGAGGCGCGCGCGGCGAAGCTATACGAACCCAGAAGGCGGCTATGCACTGACTGATGGCCAGTAACAAAAGTGCAGCGGCCAATGGCCACCAGAACAAGTCGCGCTTGGGCTGATGGCTGAAGGTCTTTACCTTGTGTGGGGTGATCCGGTCGAGTGTGTCATAAACTTGCTTCAACGCCGTGCGGTCATCGGCGCGAAAAAATCTGCCATGGGTGATGTCGGCGATATTTTCCAGCATCTGCAGGTCAACCTTCGATTCGCCTGTGGCCTGCGGATCGCCAATGCCAATGGTGTGTATAACGATGCCCTTGCTGGCGGCCAGCTCGGCTGCATGATCGGGGGTGATGGCGCTGCCGGTGTCGTTGCCATCGGTGAGCAGGATCAACACTTTGTCCTGCTCTTTTGCGGTATCGAGCAGCTTGATGGTCAAGCCAATGGCATCGCCCAGCGCGGTGTTGGGGCCGGCCATGCCAATGCCCACTTCATCGAGCAATATATGCAAGCTGGCATGATCCAACGTCAGCGGTGCCTGTGGGTAGGCCCCGGTGCCAAATACGATTAAGCCGATTCGGTCATCTTTGCGTTCATCAATAAAGCCGCGCACAGCATCTTTCACCGCGCTGAGGCGATCAGTTTGTTCGCCATTAGCGTTGCTGTAGTCACGGGTTTCCATCGATTGGGAAATGTCGATGGCAAGCATCAAATCACGGGTTGGCTGGCTATGTTCGATGGGTTTTTCAACATAAACCGGGCGGGCGCAGGCAAAGAGTAGAAGCGCCCAGACCACTGGGTTGACCAGCAATTGCCAGCGTCCGCCAGCGACTTTGGCCTGTCCGGGTTCTTGGCCAACGGCATGGCTCATCGCTCCGAAAAAGGGTACCCGTACGGCGCTGCGTGCTTCGTGATATTCGCTCATGTAGCGCCAGACCAACCAAGGCAATGGCAGCAAAAGCATCAGCCAAGGGTATTCAAGCTGCCACATGATGAGCCTCAATCCACTGGCGGCAGGTGGCAAACAGCTTATCAAGCTGTTCCTGCGGGAAGTTTTTCAGTTGCTCTTTGGGCGCATACGCCAGCACAGACAATTGCTGGCTGAGGTCGGCAGGTAAGGGCGTGGGGCTGGTGTTTTGCAAAAAATCCTGCCAGTGATTGCCGCTCAAGTTGGCAACCTGCGGTGAGTCCGGCATGGACAGCGCGACGCGTTTAAGCAGCTCAGGCAGTTCACGCAGAGCATGTATACGATGGGCCTGATCATGACTGGCGTCTTGCAATTGAGAGAGCCTAAGTAAGGCTTCGCGGCGGTAACGGTTACGCCGCTGATGTCGCCAGCGCAGTACGGCCCACACAGCGATAACCAGCAAGACCACCAACAGCAGTGCGAGCCAACCCCAAGTCTGAGGGAAGTAGCTAAACTCAGGCACAGGCAAGGCCAGTTCCTTTAGCTGGCTAATTTGGGGCGTCATCGCGCGACCTCGGCAAGGCGGCCCAATTCCTGGCGCAATTGTGTGAGGCTGTCTTCGCCCGTATTGAACATCATCAAGGGCACTTGGCTGAGCCTGAGCAGTTCTGCCACTTGGCGCAATCGTCCGCTGAGAAAGTCGCCCAGAGGCTTGCTCACCCGGCGACGGTCAACCTGGAGTTCAACTTGCAATTCCCCTTGCGTGACCATCAACCGGCCTGTGCTGGGCAGGTTCATGGCAATGGGGTCATAGACTTGCATGGCGATTACATCATTGTGGGCTTTGAGTTCGCGTAGCAGTTGCAGTGTGCGTTCGCTGGTGGCAGCAAAGTCGCTGATGATGCAGATCAAATGGTCATGACCGGCCAGGCTCAGGCAGTTACGCAGGGCTTGGTCGAGTTGATCGGCATGCTCGCTGTCGGGTTGGGTGGCAGACAGCTGCTGATTCTGCCGGACGATGCTGCTGCACAGGGCCTCGATCCGCGAACGGCTGCGCAGCGGGCGAATGTGTTCGATGCGATCGTCCCCAAAGACTAATCCACCCACGCGATCACCCGCTTGCAAGGCGATCCAGGCACTGATTGCTGCCAACTCGGCAGCCGTGACTGATTTGAAGTTACGTTGTGAGCCAAAAAACATGCTCATGCGTTGGTCGACCAGAATCAAGGTCGGCCGATCGCGCTCCTCAGTAAAGCTTCTGACAAAGGGCTTGCCATAGCGCAGCGACGCTCGCCAGTCGAGGTGGCGCAAATTATCGCCGGGCATGTAGTGGCGCAACTCGTCGAAACTCAAACCGCGCCCGCGCATTCGTGAAGCGTGATTGCCTGACAGCACACTGGATATGGACTGGCGCGCCATAAAACTCAGGCCACGCACGCGCTGCTCATAGGCCATGAGTTGTGGCAGTGATGCGTAAACGAACCCGTCAGCCGTGACGTTGGAAGACTGCATGCTATTGCTCCTAATCAGGCGGGAACTGCCACCTTCTCGAGCAAACGATCAAGAACTTGATCGGCGTTTACGCCATCGGCTACAGCGTCGTAGCTGAGCAGTAAGCGATGGCGCAATACTGGATGTATAACTGCACGAACATCGTCCGGTGAAACGAAGTCATTGCCTGACAACCACGCATGGGCTCTGGCCACGCGGTCCAGGCTGATGCCGCCGCGAGGGCTGGCACCGATATGAATCCAGCGCGCCAGATCGGCATCATAATCGGCCGGGTGGCGAGTAGCGTTGACCAGATCAATCAGGTAGCGGTCGATCGCTTCAGACACATGCACTCGGCCCACTTCTTCGCGAGCGGCAAATATCACGTCCTGCGGCAAGCGCATTTCTTGTTCGGTGGTTTTTGCCTGATCCTCGGCTCGCAACATGCGCAAGACCTCGGCCTCGTCTTCGGTGTGGGGGTAGTCCATCACCAGTTTCATCAGAAAGCGATCCATTTGCGCTTCAGGCAATGGATAGGTGCCTTCTTGCTCAATGGGGTTTTGCGTCGCCATGACGATAAATAACTTAGACATCGGGTGAGTCTCACCCGCGACCGTTATTTGCCGCTCTTCCATGGCTTCAAGCAGGGCTGCCTGGACCTTTGCTGGCGCACGGTTGATTTCGTCCGCAAGTATGACATTGCCAAACAATGGCCCCGGCTGGAACTTGATCAGGTTTTGCCCGCCGACCTGTTGCAGGATTTCGCCGCCGGTAATGTCTGACGGCAACAGATCCGGGGTGAATTGAATACGGCTCATCTGGGCATCAAGGTGCTCAGCAAGTGCTTTGACCGTGCGAGTTTTGGCGAGGCCTGGAAGACTTTCCAGCAAGATATGGCCATTGGCCAATAGTCCCAAGATTACATATTTAATAGTCTGTTGCTGGCCAAGTACACGTTGGCTGACGAAACGTTCTAAATTAACAACTTGTTCTCTGCATTCCATGGATATTTCCTTCGCAACGATTCAGCCTGTTCTCCTGAATGCTTACTTGAGCAGTAGAAGCTGGCGGGTGTAGGCAAACTTAAAGCATGGGACTTCAGCTTATTAAATGTAGCTGTTAACTGGCTTTCAGCAAGAAATTTAACCTCACCTCTGTGTCGCCAATATACCCCGTTCTAAAGCCCTTGGTGCATGTTCCTGAGATTTTATCTCGTGCGCAAGTGGCTCCCACTAAGCCAATGTTGATTTGAGGGCAAATGGCAGTTGGTACTCAGATACCCTAATTCGAGTTAACGCAGGGTGTAGGATAATTCCTACGGGCTTTATCTAAAAGTCGGCTATTATCAACGTTCGGGTCTTCGCCTGAATCAGCACGGTCTAATGTTTTGGCCAACGTGATCACAGTATCTTTTGACTGACCCTTAAACAGGGCGCGAAAAACTATTACTGCAACACAGTGTTATTAAACCGTCTGCTTCCAAGCCCCGTGGGTAGCCTGAGCACAGCCGTGTTCGAAACATTAAAATTAATAGGGAAATTGATATGTTTAGAAATGCCAAACTATTTGGTAGCACCTCTAAGGATCCTCTGAAAAAGGTAGCGAGCGACGGGAGTACAAGGCAAAAAGATGCGAAAAAGCGCAGTTTAGTTGTCCTAAATGAGCATTTTGAGCAGATTTTTAACGCCGTAATACCTAGCGCAGTAGTTTTTCAGAGGTTCCCTAAGTGGGTGTTGCTTGCGCTATCGCTTACCGCCCTTGGCAGCGTTGCCCAGGCAGCGGAAACCGTCAAAGAAAGCGCTAAAGCACACTTTGTCGATGCAGCCACCGCTCATATTCCGCAAGGTTATCGTAGCTGGACTCACATCGGCACCTTTGTCACTCCGCCAGGAAGCCACACCATTCTCGGTGGTGGCACTCGAGAGGGTGCTCAATTTGGTAATACCTATGTTGAAACTTCCGCACTCGAAATATACAAGGCCACTCACAAGTGGCCGGACGGTACTCAGTTCGTCAAAGAGTTTAGCGAATCGAGCCTTTCAGATACCTGCGACAAAACCACGGGTGTGTGTGAGCAGAACAAAGGCAAGAAATGGCCTCAAAAGATGGTGAGTTGTGACAAGACCACCGGTGTTTGCGTGACCACGCATGGTAAAGGCATTTTCCAAAATAACTTCTTTGGCGTTACCTACATGGTCAAAGACGCTGCACGTTTCCCCAAGGCACCCGGTAACTGGGGATACTTCAGCTTTGGCCCAGCCAAGGATGCAAAATCATACCCGCAGACATCCAAACTACAGCCGTATGAAAAATGTGCGGGTTGCCATGTGGCTAAGGTTGCGGACAAAGACTATGTGTTCAGTGATTTGCACTTGGGTCTGCAATAAATAGCGCTTCGTTTGTTCTAGCTTGTTCTGCGCGCTGGCGGCCTATGGCTCACAGCGCGCTTCTACTTCCATTGTTTTGCCCCGAACAGTCTTATCGAACGGTTGCTGCGGTGAGTGTTCGCAATAGGCAGTCTCTTGCCAGGCGTTCGCTGTCAACCAGCTCTCGGTAGCAGTGGTGCGCAGATAGGCTGTTACAGCTCGAAAATTTATTTACGCATGAAATACCGAGCCTTCTGTAAAAATAGACTAGTGTTGCAAGGAAGATTATTTCGGTTAGGGATCCTCTGAAAAAGGTAGCGAGCGACGGGAGTACAAGGCAAAAAGATGCGAAAAAGCGCAGTTTAGTTGTCCTAAATGAGCATTTTGAGCAGATTTTTAACGCCGTAATACCTAGCGCAGTAGTTTTTCAGAGGTTCCTTAGGCGCAGGATTTGGTTTGTCCGAATCTGTCCTTATTGATGACCTTTCAAACCCGAGTGCATTTACAGGAGTAACAGATGCGTAGACTTATTCTTACCACGCTGGGTTTGGCGGTCGCTTGTTCTGCGCAAGCCTTCGACCGTATACCTAAGAAGGATGGTTTTAGTGGTTATGTCTATCTTGGCGCCAGTACTAACCGCATGGAAAGTAATACGGTTGCGACCTTGGGCGGCACCGATGTCAGCGACAGCCATATTGATTCTTTAAACAGCTCGCCCGACAGCAAGAGCTTTAGCAAAATCCTTCCGGCGTTTGGCCTGTCTTATAAACTGCAAGGCAGCCGCACCGAGTTTTTCGGCGGTACTGAACTTGAAGACTTCCTGACCCAAGACGGCACGCTTGCCCTCGGCGTTCGCCAAGGCATTGGCCAGTTGGGCAACCTCAGCGCCAGCTTTTTGGCCTCGACCCCGGTTGAAGTCTGGGAAGACCCCTATTTGGTCAACGGCAAGCGCAAAGAAACCGACCGCACCAGCAGCGGCGCGCGGGTGGCTTGGGAACACATTTTTCAGTCCGACTTTGATGTGACCCTCACCCACCGCAAAATAGACATCGACGACGAAAATAGCGGTGAGGCATTGGGCCTGACTCCAGCACAGCGTGACTTGCTGGACCGTGAAGGCGACGAAAACAAAGTCGATGTGCGTTATGTCTGGGGGATCGGCACTGATCACATCGTGATCCCGACCCTGAGCTACATCAACCGTGACCTCGATGGCGATGCCATGGCCATGGACGGTTATCAGCTGGAGTTGAACTACGCGTACACCGGTTTTGATCGTTGGGAGTTGGTGACCAACTTGACGGCGGGCCATCTGGAAAGCGATGACGACAACCCGATCTACGATAAAAAAACTGATCTGGACCGCATGGGTATCTCGCTTGCGGCCACCTACAAAGAGCCGTTCGGCCTGAAAAACTGGCGTGCCCGTGTCGTGGCCAACTACGGCGAAGAAGACAGCAACGTCGACTTCTATGACACCAGCATCAAGAGCTTAAGCTTGGGTATGCTTTACAACTTCTGACCTTTGGCCGCTGTTCTGGATACACCCAGAACAGCGTTTTCTAGTGACTCTCCGGATTGGGTGTCAGCTGCTCTAACTGTGGGCAGGCCCATTCAACGAAAGCCCGCACCCGCGGCGAGAGCTGCAGGCTATGGGGATAAACCAGCTGAATGGGTAAATCCACAGGCTCGAAGTCTCTGAGTATCCTCACGAGTCGACCCTCTGCCAGATCATCTGCCACCTGATAATGCATCAATCGGGTAATTCCAACACCCTGCTGACAGGCCAGGCGTGCGGCGCGGATTTGATCGCACACCAGCCGCGGTGCGACTGACTGCATCAGCTCCTTGCCCTGATGGCGAAAGTACCAATGGCGGCCGTGTGAAGCTTGTGTGATGCAGGCATGCGCGTGCAGCGTTTCCGGCGTGTCGATAGACGGCGTGCGAGCAAGGTATTCAGGGCTGGCGCAGGTGATGAGCCGGGTTGCGCCAACCTGACGGGCGACCATGGCCGAGTCAGGTAAATGACCAATGCGCAGCGCCAGATCAAGGCGCTCATCCAATAATGAGATCACCTGATCATTGAGCCTCAGCTCGATCTTGATATCGCGGTGTTGATTGAGAAACTGATTGACCAAAGGCGCGATAAAACGCTGGCCAAATTCTACGGGCGCAGTGAGGCGAAGCAGGCCGCGAACAATGCCGTCCTGTGCGTCCAGGCGCTGTTCCATGTCATCGAAGTCGGCGAGCATGCGCCGGCTCCAGTCAAGGTAGTGCGCGCCTTCATCAGTCAGGGCCATGCTTCGCGTGTTGCGGTTTAATAAACGAACCCCTAGGTAGCGCTCCAATGCTGCCAGTGAGCGCACCAGTGATGCCACTGACTGGCCTGTGGTATCGGCCGCTGAACTCAAGCTGCCGCAGTCGACGATTCGAACGAAATTGGCCATTGCCTTGAGTCTGTCCATTGCCAGCATCCGATTTGTGCAATTAGTGCATAAGTATTGTCAGGTTCGCGCCATAGGTGAAAGTGCAGTTTGCCCTGAAACTTTAGTGATCTTGTTCTCTGAAGGCGGCCGCAGCATGAACCTAAGCCCTAACCCTGCACGAATTTGTGCCTACGATCACATCGGCATTCGTGTCAGCGATAAAAGCCGAGCCATCGCTTTTTATCAGGCGCTCGGGTTTATAGAGAGTGCCACTTTCCCGCTTTATGAAGCCAACGAGATGCTCAGCGCGGACGGTGTGCGGATCAATCTGATCTTCAATGGTGCCCGTCAACCCAAGGCACACAACGCGCTACTGGACGCTCCCCTGAAGTTACCGGGGCTCACGCATCCCGCCTTTGTTGTTGATGACCTGCAAGCCCTTGAGACTTGGCTGCATGAGCAGGGCATCACGATTACTGAAGGCCCGCACCCGATAGGTCCGAGAAGAGTCGCGCTGTTTATCCGCGACCCCGATGGCAATGTCCTTGAATTCAATCAACTGATTAATGGAGATCAATAATGAAACTCTACGATTTAGACGCGTCCGGTAACTGCTACAAAGTCCGGCTTTTAGCGTCTTTGGCTCAGATCGAGCTTGAAGTGGTTGCGGTGGACTTCATAAACGGCGCGCACAAAACATCACCGCTTGTAGACCTGAATCCACTGGGTCAGTTGCCCATTCTTGAGGATGGATCGCAGGTTGTTCGCGATTCCCAAGCCATTTTGATTTACCTCGCTGGGGTATACGGCGGCTTGGCGTGGTGGCCTGCGCACGCCCAGGGTCAGGCTGAAATTATGCAATGGTTGTCGTTCGCGGCTAATGAGGTTGATCACAGTCTTTGCGCGGCGCGCTTGGTGAAGAAATTTGGCGCTGAACTGGATCACCTGCAAGCACTGCAAAAGTCGGCATTGACCCTCTCGCAACTGGATAAACACCTGGAGCACAAGGAGTGGCTGGCGATTGGACGGCCGACCATTGCCGATTGCGCCGTCTACCCTTACGTGGCTCTCGCCCATGAGGGTGATGTGGATCTTTCGCCCTACAGCCACATTGCACGGTGGATGAAGCGGCTAGAGGCATTACCGGGTTACTTAGCCAAGCCTCAGTAGGGAATCGCCTCCATAGCAAAGGCTGTTTAAAGCGTTTTGCGAGTCAACCATGCGCCCCAGAAGAGGCTGCTGAAGAAGCGGGTGGCGTCACCGAACCCGGCGTCATGCAACAGCTTTTGCACCGCTGCCTCAGAGTGTGGAGGATCGGCCCCTTGCAGGATTTTGCCCAGCTTGACCTTCACTTCATCAGCACTGGCCCCTTGTTGCCGCCAGCGTTGCCCCCATGCATCAAGCAATAACGGTTGGCTGGCATAGGCATAATGATTACCTGCCACGATCAGCGGCGCCCCCGGCTTTAAGTGAGCCTGAATGGATTTCAGAAGTGCTCGTTTGGGGTCATCGCCTGGCACGTGATGGAGCACACCAATTAAGGTGGCCGCGTCGAAAGCTTGATCAGCGGCTAGGGTCTCAACAGAACCTAGGTGCACATCGGTTCGATCAAGGAGTCGATTGGCGGTTAACGCCTGTGTTGCGACCGCCAGCATTGGCTCAGAGGGGTCAACAGCAGTGAAGCGCCAACTCGGCTCCAGCTTCGCCATCGAAATGATTTCCTGAGCCGTACCGCCAGCGCCAACCACCAGTATTTTCGCCGAGTCCATACTGGCAAGACTTGCAGCCAGCATGCAGGCCGCCAGATCGTGGCAGGCGTCATACCCGGCCAAGGCAATTCGGCTCTGTTTGCCGTATTCATCAGCCCGTGAAGTATCAAATTTCTCAACAGCGCTGCTTGTGGATGATTTCAAGGTGCGTCTCCGTGGCCTTGAATCACACTACGCTACCGATATGAATAATAAAAATTCATTAATTTTATGCCATGCATTCCTGTGTGGAATGCATAGCGCTGTTTACCACAGCTTGTCATGTTGTGGCTGCAGTCCAGTAGTGACCTAGAGGTTCATGGCCACTGCCAGCCGGTTAAAGGCATTCATCAGGGAAACTGCCAGTGTCAGGTCAGAAATCTCGACATCAGAGAAGTGGTCTTTCAATGCCAGGTACAAGGGCTCTGGCGCACCTTTTTCACTGATATAGGTGAGGGTCTCGGCCCATGCCAAGGCGGCGCGTTCGCGATCGTTAAACAGTTCGCTGATTTTCCAGCCAGCGAGACAATCGAGTTTGGCTTGCGGCACCTCGCATTCGCGCAGGGTCTGGGAATGTGTGCCCAGGCAGTAAGCGCAGCCGTTGATCTGCGAGATTCGCAAATATACCAGTTCAATCAGTGGCAAACCGAGCGGGCTCTTTGCCAGTGCTGTATTGGTGGCGAGCAAGCCTTGGTAAGCGGCAGGTGATAGGGAGGTAAACGGCAGTCTGAGTTGGCTCATGATTTAACACCTGTAGAAAGTGATTGGTGGCAAGCAAGGTTGGCAAATAAGGGGTCGTGAGACAGGAGGGTGCGAGCCTCTTCGAGAGTAGCGCGCACGGCTTCTTCACCGAGCACTAACCCTTGGAGGTAGGTGAACTGCAGGTCGAAAAGGCCGAGTGTGTTCAGTGCATGGCGCAGGTAAACCGTTAGAAAATCCGGTTGGCGTGCGCGCTCGCCTCGGTGAAATCCGCCGGAGCCAACCACTATATGGACGGGGCGATCCTCGATCAGGCCGATCTTACCTTTAGCGCTCGAACTGAATGTCCGCTGGATACGCAACACATAATCGATCCAGAGCTTGAGAGCGGCGGGCACGGTGAAGTTGTGCATTGGCGTGGCGATAAACAGCGCCTCACTGCGTTCAATCTCGCGAATCAACACTTCGGACGATTCGAACACCGGTGAATCAAGTGGCGTAGCAGTGGTGAGCGCATGGGCGTAGTCGCTACCAATGGGCGGCAGCGGATTTGCGCCCAGGTCACGCTCAATAAGTTCAAGCCCCGGATATTGTTGGTGCAAGGAAGCGGTTAACTCCAGTGCTAACTGATGTGCATGGGAAGCATGGCCATGGGGGCTGGCGTTTACCAACAGAACATTTTTCATACAGGCCCGACCTCGCGCAGACCCTGAGTGAAATGCATGCCGCGAGCCAGCAGCCCTTGGCGGAAATAAAAGCGCTGGGCCAAGGGCATATGCAATCCGGTATCGAGCACGAAGTGATCACAGTCTAGGCGTACCGCTTCATCGCGAACGGCATCCAGTAGCCGTCCGCCCAATCCGCTGCGCTGCAGAGTCGGACTGACTACAAGATCATCAACGTAGATGAAACGTCCGTAGAGCAGGTTCTCTAACTCACGGTAACCCGCCAAACCGACAATTTGCCCGCCATTACGCGCAGCGAGTAGACGGTAGCCTTGTTGATTCTGCCGAACCAGTTGCGCGACATAGCTGGCTGAATCTGCAAGTTGTGGGCGCAAGACACGCATCAGGTCGAAACTGTCCAGAAAGGCGTTGTGGCTTTCGAGGTGTTCAAGGGTGAATGGCATGTTCGTCAGCCTGCTCAAGAAAGATGACTTACTTTAGAGTCAGGATGGCTTAATCTATAGATCCAAAAAATGCATAAATGACTAGGCCATGATTGTGCAGTTTGAGTTGGATCGCAGCCAGCCAGCACCTATTTACCGGCAACTTTATCAGCGCTTTCTTGAGTCGATTGCTGACGGTCGCCTGCGTCCGGGGGATCGGGTGCCGGCTGTTCGTGCGCTGGCGGCAGAGCTGAATTTGGCACGTGGAACGGTGGATGCCGCTTACCAGTTACTCATTGGTGAGGGTTACCTGACCGCACGGGGAGCCGCCGGGACTGTTGTTACCCCTCAATTGACCACGGTTTCTTTACCTGCACCTCGTGCATCGGTGGCGTCGATGGACTATCAGGGTACACATTCTGGAGGTTTGCCCCTGGCACTGCAGATGGGCCTTCCTGCACTGGATGCGTTTCCGCGCAAGGTGTGGACGAGACTGGCGGGCAGGCAACTGCGCCAATCAGGTCTCGAAGGCCTGGTCTACCCGGACTCGCGCGGCTATGCACCGTTGCGGATGGCCATTGCTGCTTATCTGGGGATTTCGCGGGGGATTAACTGCCACCCGGATCAAGTATTGGTCTGTGCAGGCTATCGCGCTTGCCTGGACCTGATTAGCCACACATTGATGCGCTCAGGTGACAAGTGTTGGCTGGAGGATCCCGGCTATTTCATGGCGAGAGAAGCCTTGAAGGAGGGTGGTGCAGAGCTTGTGCCGGTACCGGTAGATGACCAGGGGCTGGACGTTGCACAAGGTATTGCACGGTGCCCGGATGCACGCTTTGCTGTGGTTACACCGACTCACCAAAGCCCGCTGGGGATGTCGTTATCACTGGCCCGCCGGTTAGCGTTATTAGACTGGGCCAGCCGCACGGGTAGCTGGGTCATCGAGGATGATTACGACAGTGAATACCGTTATCAAGGGAAGCCTTTACCTGCCCTGAAGAGTCTCGATCAGCAAGGTCGTGTGCTTTATACCGGAACCTTCAGTAAGGTTCTGTTTCCCGGCTTGCGTTTGGCTTATCTGGTGGTGCCGGCTGAGCAGAGTCAGGCATTTGCCCGTCAAGCTGATCGCTTGCATAACCACTGTCCGCACCTGCTTCAGGCGACTGTGGCAGCCTTTCTCAGTGAGGGCCACTTTGCACGGCATTTGAAGAAAATGCGCAGCCTTTATGCGCGTCGCAGGCAGTGGTTGATCGACGCATTGCGCCAGCAGTTCGGCGACCGCTTGCAGATCAATCCGCATGCGGGAGGGATGCATCTGGTCGCGGTGCTAGGCGAGGGTGATGATCGCCTGCTTGCTCAGCGCGCCCGGGCGCAGGGCATTGCTATTGAACCGCTGTCACATTGGTATGTGGAGGCCAAACCCAAGCAGGGTCTGGTCATGGGTTTCACCAACATCATCAGTGCCAGGCATGCTTCGGAAGTGGCGCTTCGACTGGCTCAAGTCATCTAATTGAACGCGACCACAGGGCCTGTCTGAGATTTTAGGCCCAGTGCGGATTATTGCTGTTGGGCCTTGGTTCGAAAGGGTGGCATCGGCTTCAGTTATGCTGGGCCGCGCAGCGTGCTTCAAATGCCCGGTTTAGCTCGCCAAGGCTGATGGCGCTAAGCCGTTTGACCAGTATTGACTCCGCATCGCGCAGCGCGTCGGCCACCGCATCATTGACGACCTGCTCGATCACGCAGTCGGGGTTGGCGTTGTGGTTACCGATCGCAAACACCTTAGGCCCTCCAACCGCCCGATATACATCGAACAAGGATAGCTGTTCAAAATCGCACGCGATGACCCAGCCTCCGCCATGGCCTTTTTCCGAGCTTACATAGCCTGCATCCCTTAACCCGGCCATCGTCCGGCGGATGACAGCCGAGTTTGTGCCAAGCATCGTTGCGATACTTTCAGATGTCATCGGTCCTGCATGTCGCGCCATATGGACGAGGACGTGCAGCATTCGAGAAAGGCGGCTGTCATTTCGCACAGATTGATCCTCTGCCAGTTTCTGGTTGGCATGTGTAGATACTCATGATACTTATAAAGATACATGAATGGCGAGGACAAGAAAATGCACGAGTTCGAAAACCCGGATCACTGGAACGTTGCGGCCAAACATTATCAAAAGACTGCCCATCCGTTCACTGCACATTTTGCAGAGGCTGCACTGGCTCGGGTGGTGCTCACGCCCAGCAGCCGTGTGCTCGACGTTGCCGCAGGGACTGGCGCGCTGGCATTAGCGGCGGCGCGCACTGGAGCGCAGGTTCTTGCAACGGACTTTTCCGCCGCCATGGTGGCATGCGTGGCAGCGGCAAGGTTGCCCAATGTAGACGCGCGAGTGATGGACGGTCAGGCGCTCGACCTCCCTGATGAAAGTTTCGATGCTGTCTTTTCGATCTTTGGCGTGATCATGTTTCCTGATTGGCGCAAGGGGCTCGAAGAGATGCAGCGGGTGACTAAACCCGGTGGGCATGGCGTGGTTGCCACCTGGCAAGACCAGGGCGCGGCAACTTTTCTATTGCTTGGCAATATACGCCGCAAGCTCTTTCCTGAACGTGCAGGTATGACGATGCCTGCGGGTGTGCAGGCATTGAGTAATCCTGATGATTTCGCCCACGCATTGATCGCAGCGGGTTTTTGCAATCCGGTTATTGAGCGGGTGACCCATGATTATCTGCTGGATGTTGCAGCCCTTGATGAACCAGACACCTTGTTTGGCATGTCACCTGACTGGTCCAGTCTCAGTGCATCCGACAAATCAGCAGTAATTGCCGAAGTTCGGCAAATGGCCGGTGCTCAGCCAATCCTCCCCATCCCCTCAACAGCGCTGATTGCTGTGGCGAAAAAATGAGCCGGCGACGGGCAGATATTCTGCGTGAAACGGCTTGAGGTTACCGCTGCCTGCATCACACAGGTACGGAGCGCCAGTAAAGGAACACCATCCAATTCACTGACGGGCTGACCGCTATTGGCCGCACTGTTGCTTTGGGTTTGGACCTAGGATACATCGGTTCAAGCGCCCAACATTAACCCCAACCTTGCAGCACTTGGCTTAGCTCTTTTAGGCGAGAACTTAGCTGAGTGCCAGCGTATGCCCCTGTGTGCTTTGACTGAGCCAGTACCTACACGGGCTGGCATTTTTCCAGTCACAGCAAATGGAGAATGATCATGGACTATCAGCAACCATCCCGGCTGCAAGCTGCCATTCTTGACTGGGCCGGCACCGTCGTCGACTTTGGCTCTTTTGCGCCCACGCAGATATTCGTCGAAGCGTTTGCCGAATTCGGGGTGCAGGTTTCTCTGGAGGAGGCACGAGGCCCGATGGGCATGGGCAAGTGGGATCACATTCGTACCCTGTGCAACATCCCGGAGATTGCCGAGCGTTACCGCGCAGTTTGTGGCCGCACACCGACGGACGCTGATGTCAGCGCCATCTATGAACGTTTTATGCCCTTGCAGATAGAAAAGATTGCCGAGCACTCGGCATTGATACCGGGTGCGCTCGACGCCATTGCCTCTTTGCGCGACAAAGGTTTAAAAGTCGGCACATGTTCGGGCTATCCGGCGGTCGTCATGGCTCGAGTGGTCGAACTAGCCCGCGAAAATGGCTATGTCCCGGATCATGTGGTCGCAACCGACGAGGTGCCGAATGGCCGCCCGCACCCCGCTCAGTCGCTGGCTAACGTGATCGCTCTGGGTATCAATGATGTGGCCGCTTGCGTGAAGGTGGACAACACTTGGCCGGGTATTCTTGAAGGTCGCAGCGCAGGTATGTGGACAGTCGCACTGACTTGCTCCGGCAATGCACTGGGCCTGACGTACCAGCAGTTCAAAAACTTGCCGCAAGACAAGCTGGAGGCGGCCCGTGGGCGCATCAGCCAGATGTTTGAAGGTGCTCGTCCGCACTACCTGATAGACACCATCACCGATTTACCCGCAGTGATCGATGCCATCAACGCCCGCTTGGCGCGGGGGGAAATGCCGCAGAGCAACTGAGTTTACTACTGATAGTCAGTGCCTAAAGCACAACACCGGCGCAAGGCCGGTGTTGTGGGTGATTCAAGCGAGGTTTGCCAGTGGTTAGAAGCTGTACTTCGCAGAAGCGGTAAAGCTTCGGGGTGCGCCGTAAGTCATGGCACCGTAGGCGTCGAAAATATCGAAGTACTTTTCATCGGTGATGTTATCGGCATTCAACTGCGCCGACAGGTTGTCGGTGAATTCATAACGTGCCATCAAGTTGACCAGCGCATAAGCATCTTGCTCGATCTTCTCACTGTTGCCCGCCGGGTTGGTTGCATAGGTGTAGATGCTGTCCTGCCAATTCACGCCGCCGCCAATGGTCAGCTTATTGAATACGCCGGGCAAGCGATAGGTGGTAAAGGTACGCAACAGCTTGGTTGGGTACAGGGTGTTGACGTCGTTGTCATCGGCATCTTCAGCGGTGAATTGGGTGTAACCCAGCGAGGCATTCCAGCCTTCTGCCAGCTCACCGGACACTTCCACCTCGAAGCCTTTGCTGGTCGCACCTTCACTGGCCTCGTAAGCAAAACCGCCAATGGGGTTGGTTGGATCGATCAGTTCACCGGTGTTTTGACCGAGATTGTCTTGTTTGATCTGGAACACAGCAGCCGAGGCGTTCAACCGACCATTGTAAAACTCACCCTTGAGGCCCAGTTCGCTGCTTTCGCCGACAATAGGCTCAAGCTGCTGGCCTCTGCTGTCGCGGACCGATTGTGGCAAGAAAATTTCTGTGTAGCTGGCATAGGCCGACAGGTTTTGGTTGAGGTCGTAGACGATGCCGGCATAAGGCGTCAGCTCGTGGTCCACATCAACCTTGCTGACTTCCGAGAACACATCATCACTGGTTTGCTCGTACCAGCTGTCACGTCCGCCAAGAATCAGTTTCAGGTCGTCGGTCAGGTTCAAGCGCGTGGCAGCGTACAAGCCCTTTTGCCGGGTTTCGCTGTAGCCGTAGTCGCTGCGGGGGGCCCAAGTAGGCTCGGGGAAATCACCGTTGTAGGCATCAAAGTTTGGCACGCCTTGGAAGCCAGACAAGGCATTGAGCGCGTCAGCATCAAACTCTTGCTTGCTGTCGATATAACCGAAGGCCAAGTCGTGCTTACGACCCAGCAGTGAGAACGGGCCGTCGAAGCGGATGCTGTAGTCGTCTTGGTTGGTTTCAGTTTTATAGGTTGCGGGGAACGAAGCCATCGGGCTGCTGCCGTCCCGGCCTGGGTTGCCGGAAAGGTAGAGCAGGGCAGAGTCGCCGCTGCGTTCGCCACGGTTATAGCTGAGCTGCATTTGCCAATCGTTGGCAAAGGTGTGGTCAAGATTTATGAAGTAGGTCTTGTAGGTAGTATCCCACTTGCTCCAGTCAGCCGAAGTGGATTTCGACCGGCTCCAATTGGTGCGGCTGCCATCGGCGTACCAGACAGGCAAGCCGCCCCACATTGGGGAGTCTTCGCTATTTTCCTGATTGCTCAGACCAAACCACAGTGTGGTGTCTGGCGTCAGGTCGATGTCCATGGTGCCGTAGACGGTTTCGCTGCGGGTCGAGTTGTTGTCGATCCAGGTATCGCCATCGGTGACTTCACCGACCAAACGCGCGCGAATAGTGCCCGCTTCGTTAAGCGCTGTGGAAACATCGGCTTCAGTGCCGAAGGTATCCCAAGTGCCGGCGCTAAACTTTACCGAGCCTTTCAGGTCACGGCTGCTGGCGCGTTTGCGGACCAGGTTGATGGACGCCGAAGGGTCCCCTGCACCGGTCATCAAACCGTTGGCACCGCGGACGATCTCGACGCGGTCATACATGGCCAAACTGCTGAAAATCTCGCCAGAGCTCCAAGGTTGTTCATAAATCGTCGGCACACCATCGATCATCAGCGAGTTGAGTTCAAACCCTCGGGCGTTGAACTGTGCGCGGCTGGTCTCGTAGCGGTTGACTGAAACGCCAGTGGCGTTATTGACCACGTCGAGGATGGTTTCTAGGTCTTGGTCTTCGATGCGCTGCTGGGTTACCACGCTGACTGACTGCGGCGTTTCACGCAGGGACATGCTCAGGGGCGTGGCCGTACGCGCAGCTTCGGTGGTGTAGGAGTGGGTATCCTCAGTGACCGCGCTGGGCTTGTAGTCGGCGCTGCCGGTGATTTCCATCGGGTTGAGGGTCACCGCGCTATCGGACTCTTTGCGCTCCGCCGATTCAGCCGCATATACAGATGGACTCACGAAGGCGACACCCACTGCAAGCATGTGCACGGCTAGCGCCAAGGGACGAATTGCCGCAACTGGGCGCAGGGCGACGTTATTGTTAGGACGCAAGGAGAGTAGGGCGGACATAGTGGACTCACATTTAATTATAATGCTGATGCGAATCACTATCATACGCAATCGTAATTTATTCTGAAATGCCCGTTGAGAAGTTATCTTTTGGGATTAGCCACAAGATTCACGTGAGTGAGTCAGCCTAGAGGGAGTAGCCAGGGGTTAAATTGGGTTGAGTCGGCAGTGGGTCGTTTCATGCGTTGGTGCTTGGGCGAGAAGGGCAGTAAGAAGCCGCTAACGGCAAAAGGCTTGCCCGCAAAGTCAAGACGAATGGCATCTACAGAGCGGTAAGCCGTATATAAGTCGATGACCAGCCAATTGGAAGGTCCACTCTGTGTGAGAAGTGGCTAGTGGCAGCTAGACAGTAGCTGTTCCTCGCTGCGCGAGCAGGATTTTATCGGGCGCTGGGGTGGCGAAGAGTTTATTGCCATATTACCGGACGCGAATTTTAGTCACGCGGTTGAAAGTGCAGAGCGTATACGCAAGGCAGTCCAAGCATTAGAGATGCACTGCCCTAATTGGAGAGGCCAGGATTTATCGAAAATCCCTTCAGGGCTTGCAGCCACCAACAGCGCGCTGCCTTTTGATCCGATACATATCGCTATCCGCATGGCTGAGTAGGGTGTCGGCATCCTCACCGTCTGCGGGATAGCAGGCTACGCCGATGCTGCAAGATGGCATTTTGACTTCGCCACATTCAGCGCCCAGCGGCTCGGCCATGAGCGCGAGAATCTGCTCCACCTTCGCTGAAACGGCCTCCGCAGATTGGATATCGGTCAACAGAACCGTGAATTCATCGCCGCCGATGCGTGCCACTGTGTCGGTCTCACGTACGCAGCCCTCCAAGCGTCGTGCAACACTGCAAAGCACGCGGTCACCTGCCGAGTGCCCGTGGATATCGTTGATCCCCTTGAAGTCGTTGATGTCTACAAAGAGCAGCGCCAACGTGCTTTGATTACGGCGTGCTGTTCGCAAGGCCGAGTCCAGTCGTTCATTGAACAACGACCGATTAGCCAGCGCTGTCAGCGAATCATGGTGGGCAAGGAAATGCAGTTCCGACTCGGCCTGCCAGAGTGCCGTTACGTCCCGTGCAACACCAATACGCGCCCCTACTTCCTCGGACCAGAATGCAGCCCAGAGGATGTGCACGACACCGCCATCCTTGCGGATATAGCGGTTGCGAAAATCGATATGCGGTTGACCATTCATGACCCGGATAATTGAGGCCTGCGTGATAGCCAGATCCTCTGGATGCATATAGTCAGTGATGGGCGTGCCGGTCAGCTCATTGGCCGGGTAACCGAGCAGCGCCTCGCAGGCATCGCTGACAAATACAATCTGATTGTCCCTATCGACCACGAAGACTGTATCCAGCATCAGATTGATCAGCTTAGGGTAGAGGGCTTGAAGGTCGACGGGCATAGGTCAGGGAAGTCCGCTTTATATATCTTGATTACAGCCCGATCACGATAGGGCACAAAGAGTCCTGCGGGCTTCCAGCAGTCAGTTAACAGTTGGTCTCGTCAGTACAGCACATCAAATACCTTGTCAGCTTAACCAATTGGCGAGTAAGAAAAAATCGCAAGTAGCCGCGTGACTAAGATTTTCAGGTGCGAACGGGAGTTTTTTACCCGCGGCAATCTTGGCCTGGTGCCAAGATGAGTGGCTGGATCTGGGATCAACGCACGGATCAGTGGCCTAAAGGTGCAGTGCCGCAATTGCTGCAAGCACAAGCGGTGTTCAACCGTTAAACAGCCGAACACCGCCCCGGGTTTATTGCTTGGGCGTGACTCGCCAGATGGTGTTTGAAAGGTCATCGGCGATAAGAAGTGCGCCGCGTGGGTCAACCGTTACGCCGACGGGACGACCGCGGGTTTTTCCATCCTCCCCGCGAAAGCCTGTGGCGAAATCAATCGGTTCACCTGCGGGGCGGCCGTTGCTGAAAGGCACGAAGACCACTTTATAGCCAACTGGATTATCGCGGTTCCAACTGCCATGCTCACCAATAAACACGCCGTCTGCGAAGGTGTTGCCCATTGCAGGCTGGGAGAAATCGAGCCCGAGTGCTGCAACATGCGAACCAAGGCTGTAGTCAGGTTTGATCGCCGAGGCGACTTTGTCCGGGTCTTGCGGCATTACGCGGGTGTCGACGTGCTGACCCCAGTAGCTATAAGGCCAGCCATAAAAACCGCCGTCGCGAACTGTGGTCAGATAGTCTGGAACCAGATCAGGTCCAAGCTCATCGCGCTCGTTTGCCACCGCCCACAATTGCTCGGTCCCAGGCTGAATCCTCAATGCTGTCGGGTTACGCAAACCGGTCGCATAAGGTCTGTGGGCACCGGTGTCGGCGTCGACCTGCCACACTCTGGCTCGGTCAAGTTCAACCTCCATGCCACGTTCAGTGATATTGCTGTTCGAGCCAATACCGACGTACAGGAAGCGGCCATCCGGGCTGATGGTCAGTGACTTGGTCCAGTGGTGGTTAATCTGTGAAGGCAGGTCAGTGATCTTTTTCGGTTTGCCGCTGGCCTTGGTTTGGCCGTCCTGGTAGTCGAAACTCACCAGTTCATCTTGGTTGGCGACATACAGCTTGCCGTCAGCAAAGGCCAATCCATAAGGTGCGTTGAGGTTTTCGGCAAATACAGTTTTCAGCTCGTAGGTGCCGTCACCATCAGCGTCGCGTAGGAGTGTCAGGCGATTTCCGCCTTTAACTTTGGTATTGCCTTCGGCTTTGATAACACCGGCAATAATGTCTTTGGGTTTGAGCTTTGGCGCATTGCCGCCTCGGCCTTCCGCAACAAGGATGTCGCCATTGGGCAGGACCAGAATTCGACGCGGGATTTTCAAGTCGGTGGCGATAGCCGTGACGGTGTAACCCTGCGGCACTGTAGGTTTTTGATCGCCCCAATTGACCGGCTCAGCAATCTTCATATTGGGTAACAGGCCGCGCTGCGGTTCTGGCAGCTTTGGGTCTGGCCCAAATGCTTCTTTGCTGCTACCGCCGTCACCACAGGCGCTCAAGAGCATTGCCATACTCAACAGAGTCAGTGCTTTTGAGTGTTTCATTGTGCACCTCCCGAACGCAGGTTAGTCAGCCCTGTCCAGGCGGCAATGCACGCCAGTACGGTAATCACCACTGACAAATACAAGCCCATCGGCATGGCGGCCCAGGCGTCTTTGGCATGCTCGAAAGCATTCACCAAGCCAATTACCCAGGTCACCAGCAGAAGCAGCAAGTACACCGCTGGCCGCCCAGATTTTTGGTCGGCCCTGAACAGGTTTACAAGCGCAAACAGCAAGGCCAGTCCACAGAAAACCAAGCCTGCGGCTATTAGCCAAGAGGCGAAGTTACTCCACTGGATCTCGTAGGTTTTGAAATAGGCAATGTCGCTCAACAATGCGCCGAGAAACAAAGGCACAGTGCCTGCAAGCAGGATTGCATGAAGCGGGCTTGGCACATTTCGATAAACGGGGTTGGCGGTTACGGTCACGACAGCTCCTTATCACTTTACGTTACGCGCGAGAGTTGAGTCTTCAGTGCGGGCGCACTGGCCAATGAGGCCGCAAAATGCGCACAGTGAACATAGGTCTAGAACGTGATTTTCCCGCGATAGTTCAGCTTATTTGCTGGGAAAGCGGCGGTAATCGTGTCGGATACGTTCACCACGTTTAAAAATGGCCACAAGCGATTTACTGCCGATGATCAGTCCCGGCAATAGCCTTCGCCTGGCTTTACAATCAAGCAGTTGTGCTTATCAGCTAACCATTTCAGCCCGGTGGCCTGGCCATCTCCGGCGCGCAGTAGTTGTGGGCCGTCATCGCGCTCGAAGGCGATACCTTCAGCTGTGGCTTGGCCTTTGAAGGTCCCGCTCTGATCTGCGTCGAGGCCATATTGCATGTCCAGCAAGTAATGCCCGGGACCGGCTTGCATATCTTTGCTCAGGGTTAGATTGAGTCCCTCGACACCGATCCATCGACCCACCCACTGATCGCTGACCGACCCAGGTGTGAGGGCGGGTGGTCTTGGAGCACTGCTGTCTTGAGTGCAAGCGCTGAGCACAACGCCTAAGCTGAGTACTAAAGCGGTCTTGAGCATGGGCAGTTCTCCAGATGGTTATTTGTGTTCGGCGTGCCGATAGTCCCGTGGTCTACAGAACCTGGATACCAGTCTTAGAGGAGGTGGGTGTGGAGTCGTTCAATGCGGGTTGTCAGTGCGGCAATGTTCGAGTTGTAGCGCTTGGCCAACCCTATCGAGTGGGGATTTGTCACTGTCTCGACTGTCGCAAGCATCACGGTGCTTTATTTCATGCCTCAGCGATATTTCCAGAGGTTGCAGTGACTGTAGCAGGGGAGACCCGTGAATATCAGGGGCGTCATTTTTGCCCGCGCTGCGGCTCATCTGTATTTTCCCGCAGCGATGATGAAGTTGAGTTAAATCTAGGCTCATTGGATGAGCCAGACCAACTGCGGCCTACCTACGAACTTTGGATGCTGCGACGCGAGTCATGGCTGCCGGAATTTCCGTTGTCACGCCGCTATCTTCGCGACCGTGATGGCGCTGGGCGGTTTGAGTAAAACGCCATCACCGACTAGGGCGAGGCTGTGCTGTTCTTGCTGAAAACAGGTTGGGGAAAGACCAGGTTGCTTTTCTACAGGCATAAAAAAAGGCCTTGATAATCAAGGCCTTTCTTCGAGTTTGTGGTGCCCCGGGGGAGACTCGAACTCCCACTTCTTTCGAAAACGGATTTTGAATCCGCCGCGTCTACCGATTCCGCCACCGGGGCACGATGGCGGCGAAGTATAGGGACGAGTTTCGAGTTGGTCAATGCTCTTTCGTGGTCATTTTAAATATTTTCCGCTAAACTTTGCCGCCCTGCTAGATGACCCTTCTGTCATGCGTGTTGCCGATTTTCATTTTGATTTACCTGAAGCCCTGATTGCTCGTCATCCATTGACCGAGCGGCGCGCGAGTCGCCTGCTTACTGTTGATGGGCCGAGCGGTGCCCTGGGCCATCGTCAATTCAGCGACTTGCTTGAGTTTCTGCGACCTGGCGACCTGATGGTGTTTAACAACACGCGGGTCATTCCTGCGCGTTTGTTTGGCCAGAAGGCATCGGGCGGAAAACTTGAGGTGCTGGTTGAGCGTGTGCTCGACACTCATCGTGTGCTGGCGCATGTGCGCTCAAGTAAATCACCAAAGCCCGGTTCAAAAATATTGCTTGAAGGCGGCGGCGAAGCTGAGATGGTTGCCCGCCACGATGCATTATTCGAACTGCGTTTTGCTGAAGAAGTACTGCCGCTGTTGGAGCGGGTTGGCCATATGCCATTGCCGCCTTATATCGACCGTCCGGACGAAGCCGCTGACCGTGAGCGCTACCAGACTGTCTATGCACAGCGCGCAGGGGCAGTTGCAGCGCCCACGGCAGGGCTGCATTTCGATCAAGCGCTGATGGCTGCAATCGCTGACAAGGGCGTTGAATCGGCCTTTGTCACCCTGCATGTCGGCGCGGGGACTTTCCAGCCGGTGCGCGTTGAGCGCATTGAAGAGCACCATATGCACAGTGAGTGGCTGGAGGTCGGCCAGGATGTGGTTGATGCCGTAGCCGCTTGCCGTGAGCGCGGTGGGCGGGTTATCGCAGTGGGCACAACCAGTGTGCGCTCGCTGGAAACCGCAGCCCGCGATGGCGAGCTCAAGCCGTTTAGTGGTGACACCGATATTTTTATTTACCCAGGCCGACCTTTTCATGTGGTCGATGCCTTGGTCACCAACTTCCACCTGCCTGAGTCGACCTTGCTAATGCTGGTGTCGGCATTTGCAGGTTATCCGGAAACCATGGCGGCTTATCAAAGTGCTGTCGCCGAGGGTTACCGCTTTTTTAGTTATGGTGATGCCATGTTTATCACCCGTAATCCCGCGGCGCGCGGGCCAGAGGATCACGTATGACGCGTACTTGCCGTATGTCTTTTGAGTTATTGGCGACCGATGGCAAAGCGCGTCGTGGGCGTCTGACATTTCCCCGTGGCGTGGTGGAAACCCCAGCGTTTATGCCGGTCGGTACATACGGCACGGTTAAGGGCATGTTGCCGCGTGACATCGAAGCAATCGGCGCGCAGATGATTCTGGGGAATACCTTTCACCTGTGGCTGCGTCCGGGCACCCAGGTGATCAAGGAGCACGGTGACCTGCATGACTTTATGCAATGGAAAGGGCCGATTCTTACCGACTCTGGTGGTTTCCAGGTCTTCAGTCTGGGCGCGATGCGCAAAATCAAGGAAGAGGGCGTAACCTTCGCCTCGCCAGTTGATGGCGCCAAAGTTTTTATGGGGCCTGAAGAGTCAATGCAAGTTCAGCGCGACCTGGGTTCTGATGTTGTGATGATTTTCGACGAGTGCACGCCATACCCGGCGGAGTTCGATGTTGCCAAAACCTCGATGGAGTTGTCGTTGCGCTGGGCCAAGCGTTCCAAGGCGGCTCACGGTGATAACACCGCAGCTTTGTTCGGCATCGTTCAGGGCGGTATGCACCAGGAACTTCGCCAGCGTTCACTCGAGGGTCTCAATGAAATCGGCTTTGATGGTTTGGCCATTGGCGGTTTGTCGGTGGGCGAGCCTAAAGAAGAAATGATCAAGGTGCTGGATTACTTGCCAGGCATGATGCCGGCTGAAAAGCCACGTTACCTGATGGGTGTTGGCAAACCTGAGGATTTGGTCGAAGGTGTGCGCCGTGGTGTTGATATGTTCGATTGCGTGATGCCGACGCGTAACGCTCGCAACGGTCATTTGTTTATCGATACGGGCGTGCTGAAGATCCGTAACGCGGTGCATCGTCACGATGATTCACCCTTGGATGCCAACTGCGACTGCTACACCTGTCAGAATTTCTCCCGGGCTTATCTGCACCATTTAGATAAGTGCGGTGAAATGCTCGGCAGTATGCTCAATACAATCCACAACTTACGTCACTACCAGCGCTTGATGGCTGGTTTGCGCGGTGCTATCCAACAGGGTACATTGGCCGCCTTTGTCGATAGCTTCTACACCCAGCGTGGTTTGCCAACACCGCCGCTGGACTAAAAATGAGTTTGTTTAAAAACTATTTCAACAGGAGTGATACATGAGCTTTTTTATCCCTGCGGCATTCGCAGACGCCGCTGCACCTGCAGCAGGCCCAGCTGGTAGCGGTTTTGAGTGGGTATTTTTGGTCGGCTTCCTGGTCATCTTTTACCTGATGATCTGGCGTCCACAGTCTAAGCGTGCCAAAGAGCACAAAAACCTGCTGGGTAACTTGCAGAAGGGTGATGAGGTGGTAACGACCGGCGGCATCGCTGGCAAGGTCAACAAAGTTAGCGATGACTTTGTGGTCATTGAAGTCTCGGATACTGTTGAGTTGAAAATTCAGAAGGTGGCCATTGCTGCGACCTTGCCTAAAGGCACTCTGAAAGCCATCTAAGTTGCAAACCATTACCATTCGACGGGGCGCTAATTGCGCCCCGCGTTACAACGGGCGGCGTCATGCTCAATAAATTTCCACTTTGGAAGTACCTGCTGATTGTGGCCATATTGGTCGTCGGCTTTATCTATTCCGCACCTAATCTGTACCCGGATGATCCGGCGATTCAGATCAGCGGCAACAGCACCGCTCAGCGCATCGAACAGGCTGACCTTGATCGCGCAGACCGCGCGTTAAAAGAAGCCGGTATTGAAGTCAAGGGTTTAAGCGTCGCTGAACAAGGCAAGGCCGGTTTGCTGCGCCTGGCCAAGCAGGAAGATCAGCTTCCTGCAAAAGACATCGTGCGCAAGGCGCTCGGTGAAGATTTTGTCGTTGCGCTAAACTTGGCGCAAACCACTCCTGACTGGCTGCGTAGTATTGGTGCCACGCCAATGAAGCTAGGTCTGGACCTTTCCGGTGGTGTGCACTTCTTGCTCGAAGTGGACATGGAAAAAGCCCTGGATGCACGGCGCAAGGTTTACGAAGGTGAAGTGAAAACGTTGCTGCGTAAAGAACGTGTACGTTATCGCAGCATGCCAGTGCAGGACGGAGCCATTCAGTTGGGCTTCGCTGATGAAGACTCGCTGGATAAAGCCACCAGCTTAGTGCGCAAGGACTACACCGACTTTGATCTGACCACCGTTGAGCGTGGCGGCATGCAAGTGCTGCGATTGACGCTGACCAAGGCCAAGGTTGCTGAAATTCGCGAGTACTCGATCAAGCAAAACCTGACCACTGTTCGCAACCGGGTAAACGAGTTGGGTGTGGCTGAGCCTTTGGTTCAGCGTCAGGGCGCCAACCGTATCGTGGTTGAGTTGCCGGGCGTTCAGGACACCGCTGAAGCCAAGCGTATTCTGGGTAAGACTGCCAACCTTGAATTCCGTCTTGAGGCCGCGGCTGATGCCTCTAAAGCATCGACTGAGGCCTTTGAGTTCCGTGAGCCGGGTCGTCCACCTGTTGATCTTGAGCGTGAGCTGATCATCACCGGTGACCAAGTGACGGATGCTCAGGCCAGCTTCGACGAAAACGGCCGCCCGCAAGTGAATATCCGTCTGGATAACCACGGCGGAGACTTGATGAGCCGCGCAACGCGTAGCAATGTCGGTCGCAGCATGGCGGTAATTTTCATTGAGCAAAAGCCAATCACCAAGTATGTGCGCAAGACCGTTGATGGTGTTGAGCAAGACGTGGCGGTGCCAAGCTTCTCTGAAGAAAAGAAAATCATCAGTCTGGCAACCATTCAGTCGCCGCTGGGCAGTCAGTTCCGTATCACCGGTCTCAATGGTCAGGGTGAGTCGTCTGAGCTTGCACTGCTGCTGCGCGCCGGTGGACTGGCTGCGCCGATGTACTTCGCTGAAGAGCGTACCATCGGCCCTAGCTTGGGCGCTGATAACATCACCAAAGGTGTAGATGCAGCGTTGTGGGGCATGCTGTTCGTGTCGCTGTTTATTATCGCGATCTACCGATTCTTTGGTGTGCTGGCGACGATCGCGCTGGGCTTCAACATGATCTTGCTGCTGGCATTGATGTCGTTGCTCAGTGCAACGCTGACCTTGCCAGGTATCGCCGGTATCGTGTTGACCATGGGTATGGCGGTTGACGCCAACGTACTGATCTTCTCGCGTATCCGTGAAGAAATCGCCAACGGGATGTCAATTCCGCGAGCCATTCATGAAGGTTTCGACCGTGCGTTCTCTGCGATCATCGATGCCAACCTGACGACATTGCTCGTGGGCGGTATTTTGTTCGCAATGGGCACCGGGCCGGTTAAAGGCTTTGCGGTGACGCTGTCGCTTGGCATCCTGACGTCTATGTTCACTGCCATCTGGGTGACCCGCGCTATGGTCAACCTGATTTTCGGCGGGCGTGACTTCAAGAAGTTGTGGATTTAAGGGGCTGACATGAATCGTACAATCAACTTCATGGGCGTACGCAATATTGCGTTTGCTGTAACTGTTTTTCTGACGCTGCTGGCGTTGGGTAGCTGGGCGTTTAAAGGTCTTAACTTTGGTTTGGACTTCACGGGTGGTACCCAGATCGAACTGAGCTATGAACAGCCTGCTGTTCTTGAACAGGTGCGTGAGAAGCTTGGGGCAGCTGGTTTTACCGATGCTGTGGTACAGAGCTTTGGTGCAACCACCGATGTGGTCGTGCGCATGCAGGGTGATGACCCTGAGTTGGGCAGCAAGGTTGCAAGCGCTCTGCGCGCAACCGGTGATCAACTAGAGGTCAAGAAGGTCGAATTCGTTGGCCCGCAAGTGGGTGAAGAGCTGCGTGACCAAGGCGGTATCGGCATGCTGCTGGCGCTGGGTGGGGTGCTGTTGTATCTGGCCTTCCGCTTTCAGTGGAAGTTCGCGGTCGGTGCCATCGTCTCCTTGGTTCATGACGTGATTGTGACCTTGGGGATCCTGTCGTTTTTCCAGGTAACCTTCGATCTGACCACCTTGGCCGCGATTCTGGCGATCATCGGCTACTCGCTCAACGACACCATTGTGGTGTTTGACCGGGTGCGTGAGAACTTCCGAGTTCTGCGCAAGGCAACGTTGATTGAAAACATCAATATCTCGACCACCCAAACCTTGCTGCGTACTTTGGCGACCTCGATCTCGACACTGCTGGCCATTGGTGCGCTGTTGATTTTCGCGGGCGACAACTTGTTCTCGTTCTCGGTTGCACTGTTTATTGGTGTATTTGCTGGTACTTACTCATCGGTCTACATCGCTAACGTGGTGCTGATCTGGCTGAACCTGACGGTAGATGATCTTATTCCGCCAGTTGTAGCTGAAGAGGTAGACGAGCGCCCTTAATACGCGGCGCTGCGTCAACCTTGGGCCCTCACAAGTATTGAACTTGTGGGGGCTTTTTGTTGTCTGAGCTACAGGATAAGGCGCGATGCGCCAGTTAAAAGTCAGGAGTCAGTTATGAATAAGTCTTTGCTTGTAGGTGCAGTTTTAGGTGCGGTGGGCGTAACTGCTGGCGGTGCTGTGGCGACTTACAGCTTGGTCGGTGGCCCAGACTACGCAGATGTGGTGGCTGTTGAGCCTATCAATGAAACAATCAAAACCCCGCGTCAGGAATGTCGCGACGTGACTGTGACGCGACAGCGTCCAGTGCAAGATCAGCATAAGATTGCTGGTACGGCCATTGGTGCCGTAGTGGGCGGCCTGCTGGGTAACCAAGTAGGTGGCGGTAACGGTAAGAAAATTGCGACTGCAGCGGGTGCTATTGGTGGTGGTTACGCCGGTAACAAAGTGCAGGGCAACATGCAGGCTAACGATACCTACACCACAACCGAAAATCGCTGCAAAACAGTGACTGACACCAGTCAGAAGCTGGTGGGTTACAACGTTAAATACGAGTTGGATGGCAAAGTTAGCCAGATTCGTATGGCAGAAGATCCGGGCAGCCGTATTCCGGTTAAAGATGGCAAGCTGGTGCTCTCTGACGCCCAATAAACCAGTTGCTCAAACAAGCGCCCTGATTGGGCGCTTTTTTGTGGGCGATGGTGTTGTGTGGGGCGAAGCCTGTCCGCCGTAGACTTGCGATGATATTTCGGGCGCGGTAGTGCTGTTGTTCTGTGGTGCTAATGGTGGGTGGAAAAGCGTCATCCATCCTGCGTAGGCACTTTTTGTGGCATAAAAAAAGCGCCCGTAGGCGCTTTTCGATCAATCAAGCTTAGCGCTTCAGTGAGGCTGAAAGGTGCGGCTGAATTGCAGTCAGTACAGCTTTGAAGCATTTGGTGTTGCCGGCAACAATCTGGCCTTTAGCCAGGAAGTCGTGGCCGCCAGTGAAGTCACTGACCAGGCCGCCTGCTTCTTGAATCAGTAGTGCACCTGCGGCCATGTCCCACTCCGACAGACCGAACTCCCAGAAGGCATCAAAGCGGCCGGCGGCGACATAGGCCAAATCGAGGCTGGCTGCACCTGCGCGGCGAACACCGGCGGTTTGGCCGACCAGGCTGCGGAACATGCCGAGGTAGTTTTCTAGGTTGTCGAGTTGGCTTTCGCGGAACGGAAAGCCGGTGCCGAGCAGGGCGCCATCAAGACTTTTGCGGGTGCTGACGCGAAGGCGGCGACCATTAAGAGCGGCGCCACGGCCGCGACTGGCAGTAAATTCTTCCTGGCGAACCGGGTCGATAATCACGGCGTGCTCAAGGCGGCCACGGTATTTACACGCAAGGCTAACTGCAAAGTGGGGTACGCCACGAATGAAGTTGGTGGTGCCATCCAGTGGGTCAATGATCCACAGGTAATCAGCGCCTTCGCCAGTGCCTTCGGTAAGGCCGCTTTCTTCGCCGTAAAAGCCGTGAGTTGGGTAGGCTTTACGCAGGGCCTGAATGATCAGCTGCTCTGCGGAGCGATCAATCTCTGTCACGTAATCGTTGGCATCTTTCTCGTCTACCGAGATGACGTCCAGGCGTTCGATAGAGCGGAAGATCATTTCACCGGCGCTACGGGCTGCGCGCAGCGCGATATTCAGCATAGGCTGCATGGATGGGTCACCTGGGTCGTTAAAGAAAGCCGAACATTCTATCAGAAAACTTTCATATATGAAGTGCCGCTTAGCCTTGCGTGGCGTAATCAAGGTGGGTTCTGTAAGATTTGCTCCCTTGTGCATTCAATGTGAGCGCTTTCGTTGCTGCAAAATATTCGAGTGGTCTTAGTCAATACCAGTCATCCCGGGAATATCGGTGGTGCGGCGCGGGCAATGAAAAACATGGGGTTGAGCCGTTTGGTTCTGGTCGACCCGATTGATTTTCCCAGTCATGAAGCTGATGCACGTGCTTCGGGTGCCAGCGATATCCTGCAGGCGGCGCAAGTTGTCGGCACCCTTGAAGAGGCGTTGGTTGGCTGCAATCTGGTTTTAGGTACCAGTGCTCGTGATCGGCGTATTCCATGGCCGCTGCTGGATCCGCGTGAGTGTGGTGTGGCTGCGTGCGAGCAGGCGCTGGAAGGGGCTGATGTGGCGTTGGTGTTTGGTCGTGAGTACGCCGGCCTTACCAATGAAGAGCTACAGCGCTGCCAGTTTCATGTGCATATTCCGTCTGATCCATCATTCAGCTCATTGAATCTGGCGGCGGCAGTGCAGGTTTTGGCGTACGAAGTCCGCATGGCCTGGCTGGCCGCGCAAAATCAGCCGACCAAAGTGGCCAAGCTGGAAACCACTGCGATGCTCAATACGCAGATGGTCACGGCTGATGAGCTTGAATCGTTCTATGCGCACCTGCAAAAAGCGCTGGAAGAGATTGGTTTTCTTGATCCGGAAAATCCACGCCACCTGATGAGCCGGTTGCGGCGTTTATATGGTCGCAATAACATCAGTCGAGCTGAAATGAATATTTTGCGCGGCATTTTGACGGAAACGCTCAAGGCTGCGCGCGGTGAACACCATAAGCAGGGGAAGTCAGATGTTTGAGCTCATCCGGGAAGACATTCGAAGCGTATTTCATCGCGATCCAGCCGCGCGTAATACCTTCGAGGTGGTCACCTGTTACCCCGGCTTGCATGCTGTTTGGCTGCATCGTGTGGCGCATGCATTATGGGTCAATGGTTGGAAGTGGTTGGCACGCGTGGTCTCAAATTTTGGTCGATGGATGACCGGGATCGAGATTCATCCGGGTGCCAAGATCGGGCGTCGTTTCTTTATCGATCACGGCATGGGTATCGTCATTGGCGAAACGGCTGAGATTGGTAACGACGTAACCCTTTATCAGGGTGTTACCTTGGGTGGAACCACTTGGAATAAAGGCAAGCGTCACCCGACTCTGGAAGATGGTGTGGTGGTCGGCGCTGGGGCCAAAGTTTTGGGGCCTTTTACCGTGGGTGCCGGGGCTAAGATTGGCTCAAATGCGGTGGTTACCAAGGAAGTTCCAGCGGGTGCTACTGCGGTGGGTATTCCGGGGCGAATCATTGTTAAGGATGACAGCGACCAAGAAGCCAAGCGCAAGGCAATGGCTGAAAAACTAGGTTTTGATGCCTATGGCGTTAGCCAGGATATGCCTGATCCGGTTTCGCGAGCGATTGGTCAGTTGCTGGACCATCTGCAGGCGGTCGATGGTCGTCTTGAGGGTATGTGTGAGGCGCTTACTTCGCTGGGCAGTGACTATTGCGCGAAAGATTTACCGGTATTGCGCGATGAGGACTTTATCGGCGTCTGTAAAGAGCAGAAAGACAAGCCCGCCACAGATGCGCAGGCATAGCGAGTTTGCTATGCTTTGCGCCCCTCGCAAGCTCTAATCCCGAGTAATTTAATAGGTCTTATAGTTGACTTAAATACTCGGGAATTGCATAATTTGCAGCATATTGTAATCCTCGGTACCTCTTAGATGAGACTGACAACCAAAGGCCGATACGCCGTCACCGCCATGCTTGATCTGGCGTTGCATGCGCAAAATGGCCCTGTGTCCCTTGCTGATATTTCTGAGCGTCAGGGAATTTCCCTTTCTTACTTGGAGCAACTTTTCGCCAAATTGCGTCGCGGAACATTAGTGTCCAGCGTTCGTGGTCCCGGCGGTGGTTATCAGCTTGCGCGTGATATGGCCGGTATTCAGGTTGCGGAAGTGATTGATGCGGTCAATGAGTCGGTTGACGCAACACGCTGCCAAGGTCAGGGCGACTGCCATGCAGGCGATACCTGTCTGACTCATCACCTGTGGTGTGACCTGAGCCAGCAGATTCACGAATTTTTAAGTGGTATCAGCTTGGCAGATTTGGTTACCCGTCGTGAGGTTCAAGAAGTCGCTCATCGACAAGATCAGCGTCGCTGCAACGGCAAGGTGCCACACCTCGACAAAATCGAAGCTTCCACCGTCGACTGAATTCAGCTTGCAAAGCCTGATTCCTGATAGGAGAGAATCAATGAAATTGCCTATTTACCTCGATTATTCGGCCACTACGCCGGTTGATCCGCGCGTTGCGCAAAAGATGGTTGAGTGCCTGACCGCTGACGGTAACTTCGGTAATCCAGCTTCGCGCTCACACTTTTTTGGCTGGAAAGCTGAAGAAGCAGTTGAGAATGCGCGTCGTCAGGTTGCTGAGTTGGTTGGCGCAGATCCACGTGAGATCGTTTGGACTTCCGGTGCAACCGAGTCCGATAACCTGGCCATCAAAGGCATCGCTGATTTCTACAAGAGCAAGGGTAAGCACCTTGTAACCTCGAAGATTGAGCATAAAGCGGTGCTCGATACCATGCGCCAGCTCGAGCGTGAAGGTTTCGAAGTCACCTATATTGAGCCAGGTGAAGACGGCTTGATCACCCCGGCAATGGTCGAGGCGGTTCTGCGTGAAGACACCATTCTGGTTTCGATCATGCACGTCAACAACGAGATCGGCACGGTCAATGATATTGCGGCTATCGGTGAGCTGACCCGTTCGCGTGGGATTATCTTCCACGTTGATGCGGCGCAATCGACTGGTAAAGTTGAAATCGACCTTGAGAACCTCAAGGTTGATCTTATGTCCTTCTCCGCACACAAAACCTACGGCCCTAAAGGTGTTGGTGCCCTGTATGTGCGTCGTAAGCCGCGTATCCGCCTGGAAGCGCAGACTCACGGCGGTGGTCATGAGCGTGGCATGCGTTCGGGCACCTTGGCGACCCACCAGTGCGTCGGCATGGGTGAAGCCTTCCGTATTGCCAAAGAAGAAATGGTCGCAGAAAACAAGCGCCTGCTGGCTCTGCGTGATCGTTTCTACTCGCACCTTGAAGACATGGAAGAGCTGTACATCAATGGCAGCATGATTGCCCGTGTACCGCACAACCTCAATTTAAGCTTCAACTATGTTGAGGGCGAGTCGCTGATTATGGCGCTCAAGGATCTGGCCGTTTCGTCGGGCTCTGCCTGTACATCGGCATCGCTTGAGCCTTCATACGTATTGCGCGCCTTGGGCCGCAACGATGAGCTGGCACATAGCTCGATTCGTTTCACCTTCGGTCGTTTCAGCACCGAAGAAGAGATTGATTACGCAGCAGCGAAAGTTCGCGATGCAGTTACCAAGCTGCGTGAACTGTCGCCACTGTGGGATATGTTCAAAGAAGGTGTCGATCTGTCCCAGGTTGAATGGGCGGCACACTAAAGCTGCCGGTGAGCGGCGCCTGATGATTGAGGAATAAGAGCATGGCTTACAGCGAAAAGGTCATTGACCACTACGAAAACCCGCGCAACGTCGGCAAGATGGATGCGCAGGACCCTGATGTTGGTACCGGCATGGTCGGTGCTCCTGCGTGCGGCGACGTTATGCGCCTGCAGATCAAGGTAAACGGCGAAGGCGTTATCGAAGACGCCAAGTTCAAAACCTACGGTTGCGGTTCGGCTATCGCTTCCAGCTCCCTGGCCACTGAGTGGATGAAGGGTAAGACGCTGGATGAGGCTGAAACCATCAAAAACACTCAGCTCGCTGAAGAGCTGGCGTTGCCGCCGGTTAAAATTCACTGCTCGGTACTCGCTGAGGACGCCATCAAGGCTGCCGTGCGTGATTACAAGCAGAAGAAAGGTTTGCTCTAAGGAGGTTTGTCGATGGCTATCAGCATGACCGAAGCCGCTGCCCGGCACGTACAGCGCTCCCTCGATGGGCGCGGTAAAGGTGAGGGCATTCGTTTGGCTGTTCGCACCACTGGCTGCTCTGGTTTGGCGTATGTGCTGGAGTTTGTCGATGAAACTGCTGGCGAAGACCAAGTGTTTGAAAGTCACGGGGTTAAGGTGATTATTGACCCTAAAAGCTTGGTATACCTCGACGGTACTGAGCTGGACTTCGTCAAAGAAGGTCTGAACGAAGGTTTCAAGTTCAATAACCCTAACGTGCGCGGTGAATGTGGCTGCGGCGAAAGCTTCAACATCTGAGGCTATTGTGGGTACTCCTTGTCACTTCGCTTTATTTGACCTGCAGCCGAGTTTTCGCCTGGACCTTGAGCAGTTGGCTACGCGCTACCGTGAGTTGGCGCGTGCGGTTCATCCAGATCGTTTTGCTGATGCCGAAGCGCGCGAACAGCGCGTTGCGCTAGAGAAGTCTGCGAGCCTTAACGAAGCGTATCAAACGCTGAAAAATGCTCCACAGCGTGCCCGTTACTTGCTTGCGTTGAGTGGCCCTGAGCTACCGCTTGAAGTAACAGTGCATGATCCTGACTTCCTGATGCAGCAAATTCAGTTGCGTGAAGAGCTAGAAGACTTGCAGGACGCCGCAGACATTGATGGCGTCATGCAGTTTAAGCGTCAGCTGAAAGTTGCCTCGGATGAGCTCAACGAAAGCTTTGCGGTTTGTTGGGATGACCCTGCAAGACGAGATGAGGCCGAGCGCCTGATGCGTCGCATGCAGTTTCTCGACAAACTTTCCCACGAGGTTCGCCAGTTAGAAGAGCGCCTCGACGATTAACGCTCGCGCACCTGACCAGGTGCGCTTGATATTCACAAAAGCACATATAAACCATGGCCTTACTGCAGATCGCTGAGCCCGGACAGAGCCCCCAGCCACACCAACGTCGGCTGGCAGTTGGTATCGACCTGGGTACCACCAATTCGCTAGTCGCAGCCGTTCGCAGCGGCATATCCGAGCCATTGGCTGATGTCCAGGGTGCGCTTATCTTGCCGTCCGCTGTGCGCTATCACGCGGATCACGTTGAAGTGGGTGAGGGTGCCAAAGGGGCCGCCTCCAGTGACCCTCTCAACACTATCGTTTCGGTTAAACGCCTGATGGGTCGCGGCCTTGCTGATGTTAAACAGCTCGGCGACCAACTGCCGTATCGCTTTGTGGGCGGTGAATCGCAGATGCCTTCAATTGAGACGGTGCAGGGCGCAAAAAGTCCGGTTGAAGTCTCTGCTGAAATTCTCAAGGTGTTGCGTGAGCGTGCTGAGTTAACCCTTGGCGGTGAGCTGGTGGGTGCTGTAATTACCGTGCCTGCCTATTTTGATGAGGCTCAGCGTCAAGCGACTAAAGATGCAGCACGTCTTGCGGGCTTGAATGTTCTGCGTTTGCTCAATGAGCCAACAGCCGCGGCGGTCGCCTATGGTCTTGATCAGAATGCCGAAGGCATTGTCGCGATTTACGACTTGGGTGGCGGCACCTTTGATATTTCTATCCTGCGTTTGACTAGCGGGGTTTTCGAGGTCATGGCTACTGGCGGCGACAGTGCGCTGGGCGGTGATGATTTCGATCACGCGATCGCTAGCTGGATCATCCAGCAAGCAGGTTTGTCAGCTGATATCGATCCAAGTGCGCAGCGCAGTTTGCTTGAAGCCGCTTGTGCGGCGAAAGAAGCCCTAACCAGCAGTGATTCAGTTGAGGTGGTTTATCAGCAGTGGCGCGGTGAGTTGACTCGCGAGCTGTTTGAATCGCTGATCGAGTCCATGATTGCCCGTAGTTTGAAGGCCTGTCGCCGCGCCGTGCGTGATGCCGGTATCGAGCTGGAAGAGGTCGGTGCGGTGGTCATGGTAGGCGGTTCAACCCGCGTACCTCGCGTGCGTAAAGCTGTGGCTGAAATGTTTGCCCGTGAGCCGCTGACCGATATCGACCCTGATCAAGTGGTTGCCATTGGTGCAGCGATTCAGGCTGACACCTTGGCCGGTAATAAGCGTGAGGATGGCGAAGAGCTGTTGCTGTTGGATGTGATTCCATTGTCCCTGGGGCTTGAAACCATGGGCGGTCTGATGGAGAAAGTCATCCCGCGCAACACCACAATCCCCGTCGCTCGGGCTCAGGATTTCACCACTTACAAAGATGGCCAGACTGCAATGATGGTTCACGTGCTCCAGGGCGAGCGTGAGCTGATCAGCGATTGCCGCTCGTTGGCGCGTTTTGAGCTGCGTGGTATCCCGCCAATGGTGGCCGGTGCCGCAAAAATTCGGGTGACCTTTCAGGTCGATGCCGATGGTTTGCTGAGCGTGGCTGCGCGTGAGTTGGGTTCTGGCGTTGAGGCGAGCATTCAGGTTAAGCCGTCCTACGGCCTGACTGATGATCAGGTTGCAAAAATGCTGCAAGACTCATTCAGTAATGCCGGCGATGACAAGCAAGCCCGTGTGTTACGTGAGCAGCAAGTTGATGCTCAGCGTTTGCTTGAGGCGGTAGAAGCGGCGCTGGCCGCTGACGGTGAACGCTTGCTGGATGCTGAAGAGCGCATCGCAATCAATGCCCAGGTTGAGCTGTTGCGCGAGTTGATGAATGGCAGCGATGGCTTGGCTCTTGAGCAGCAAACTAAACGATTGACCCAGGTGACCGATGCGTTTGCAGCGCGTCGTCTGGATTCCACGGTCAAAGCCGCACTGGCGGGCCGTAGTCTGAATGAGATTGAGGAATAAGCATGACCCAGTTGATTTTCCTGCCGCACGCCGAGCATTGCCCAGAGGGTGCGGTTTTTGAGGCTCAGCCTGGTGAGACTGTGTTGAATGCGGCGCTGCGCAATGGCATCCATATTGAACACGCTTGTGAGAAGTCGTGCGCCTGTACCACCTGTCACGTTGTGGTGCGTGAAGGTTTCAATTCGCTTGAGCCTTCCGACGAGCTGGAAGACGACATGCTCGACAAAGCGTGGGGCTTGGAGCCTAATTCGCGCCTGTCTTGTCAGGTAGTGGTGGGTGAGGAAGATATGGTTATCGAAATTCCTAAATACACCATTAATCAGGTTTCTGAAGGCCATTAAGGAGCATCGGCATGAGTATTAAATGGGCTGATGTGCTGGAAATTGCCATTCAGTTGGCCGATAGCAAACCCGATGTTGATCCACGGTACGTTAACTTCGTCGATCTGCACCGTTGGGTGATCGAACTTCCTGATTTTTCAGACGATAGTCAGCGCGGTGGTGAGAAGGTGCTTGAAGCCATTCAGGCTGCCTGGATCGAAGAAGCTGACTAGTTAGCGATGCGCCTTCAGGCGCGAGCCCTACGCATTTCCCAAGAACCCGCGTATAATTCGCGGGTTTAATTTTTCGCTTTAATCCTCTTTTTTGGAGTTTCACATGGCTGTTGAACGTACTTTCTCTATTATCAAACCAGACGCAGTGGCTAAAAACGTCGTTGGTGAGATCGTTACCCGCTTCGAAAAAGCTGGTTTGCGCGTAGTTGCCTCGAAAATGGTTCAGTTGTCCGAGCGTGAAGCTGGCGGTTTCTACGCTGAGCACAGCGAGCGTGGCTTCTTCAAGGATCTGGTTGCATTCATGACTTCCGGTCCAGTTATCGTTCAGGTTCTGGAAGGCGAAGGCGCCATCCTGAAAAACCGTGAGCTGATGGGCGCTACCAACCCTAAAGAAGCAGCTGCTGGCACCATTCGTGCTGATTTCGCTGTTTCCATCGACGAAAACGCTGTTCACGGTTCGGACTCCGAAGCCTCAGCTGCTCGCGAAATCGCTTACTTCTTCGCTTCTACCGAGGTGTGCGCTCGCATTCGCTAAGCGAATCGAGTGAAGGTGAAACCATGACTATTGCGACCGGTAAAATTAATCTTCTGGGTCTGACCCAGCAGGAAATGGAACAATTCTTCGACAGTATCGGGGAGAAGCGTTTTCGTGCCGGTCAAATAATGAAGTGGATTCACCACTTTGGTATCGATGATTTCGATGCCATGAGTAATGTCAGCAAGGTCTTGCGCGAAAAGCTCAAGGCCTGTGCTGAGATTCGTGGCCCGGAAGTGGTCAGCGAAGATATCTCCACCGATGGCACCCGCAAGTGGGTGGTTCGTGTGGCCTCCGGTAGCTGTGTTGAAACTGTGTATATCCCCCAGGGTTCGCGGGGCACGCTATGTGTGTCGTCCCAGGCTGGTTGTGCACTGGACTGCAGCTTCTGTTCCACCGGTAAACAAGGCTTTAACAGCGACCTGACCGCCGCCGAAATTATTGGCCAGGTATGGATCGCGAATAAGTCATTCGGCACTCAGCCCGCGAAGATTGATCGCGCTGTCACCAACGTGGTGATGATGGGTATGGGTGAACCGTTACTGAATTTCGACAATGTCGTCGCCTCCATGAAAATCATGATGGACGACCTTGGCTATGGCATCTCCAAGCGTAAGGTGACCCTGTCTACCTCGGGCGTGGTGCCAATGATCGACAAGCTGGCAGAGGTGATCGACGTATCACTGGCACTGTCACTGCACGCACCCAATGATGCACTGCGCAATCAATTAGTGCCGATCAACAAGAAATACCCGTTGGAAGTACTCCTCGCTGCCTGTAAGCGTTATGTCTCGCGTTTGGGTGAGAAGCGCGTGCTGACTATCGAATACACCTTGCTTAAAGATGTGAACGATAAGATTGAGCATGCTGAGGAGATGATCGCACTTCTTCAGGATGTACCTTGCAAAATCAACCTGATCCCGTTTAATCCTTTCCCTTTTTCTGGATATGAGCGGCCGAGCAACAATGCGATACGCCGTTTCCAAGACCTGCTGCACAAAGCAGGGCACAATGTCACTGTGCGGACAACGCGCGGTGAAGACATTGATGCGGCTTGTGGCCAGTTGGTTGGTCAAGTTATGGATCGTACTCGCCGCAGCGAGCGTTATATCGCCGTGCGTGAACTGAGTAGCGAGGCAGAGTCGCCACGTTCCACCGCAAACAGAAACTAAGAGAGGACTTTCATGACCCTGCGCCCCGCGCTGTTCTTGTTGCTTGCCAGCCTGCTTGTAGGCTGTGTTACGACCGGTGATGTTGATCCGATGAGAACTGAGAAGGGCCGTGAGGACGCGCGTGATGCCTACATTCAGCTGGGGCTGGGTTACATTCAGCAAGGCTCCAGTGAACGGGCCAAGGTTCCACTGAAAAAAGCCCTTGAACTTGACTCATCCAGCGCTGATGCGCATGCAGCGCTGGCTCTGGTGTTCCAGCTCGAAATGGAGCCCAAACTTGCAGATGAACACTACCGCAAAGCCATTTCTGAACGTCCAAGCGATGCACGGCTGTTGAATAACTATGGCAGCTTTTTGTTTGAGCAAAAGCGTTACGATCAAGCACTGGAACAGTACAAGAAAGCCGCGCAAGATAACCTCTACCCGGAGCGTTCGCGGGTGTTTGAGAATCTTGGGGTTACTGCTTTAGCACTGAACAAGCCTGCTGAGGCTAAACACTATTTCGAACGCACGCTGCGTTTAAATAGCCGCCAGCCACGTGCGTTGCTTGAGATGGCTGAGATATCCTACAAAGAGCTGGACTATGTTTCTGCGCGGCGTTACTACGATAGTTACAGCCTTATTAGTGAGCAAAACGCTGCAAGCCTGTTGTTAGGTGCGCGTCTTGCCAAAGTATTTGAAGACCGTGACAAGTCAGCCAGTCTAGGTCTGCAACTCAAACGTTTGTATCCCGGTACCCCGGAATACAAGCAATACCTGTCGGAGCAATGATGAAATCGGCGCCACCTGAAGCTATAGCAGCAAATCGCGTCAATCCCGGTGAAACCCTGCGCATGGCGCGAGAGGCCAAAGACTGGTCGATTGCTGAGGTCGCCGCACAGCTTAATCTAACCCCTGAACGTCTTGGTCAGATTGAAGCAGGCCAGTTCGACAAACTGCCTGGCACTACTTTTGCCCGTGGTTATTTGCGCACCTATGCAAAATTGCTGGGTGTTGATCAGGCACAAATCGTCAATGAATTTGACCAGTTCACAGGCAGCAGCGTAGCGGCCAGCAATGTTCAGAGTCTGGGGCGTATTGAAGAGCCGACTAACTATTCTCAGAAGATTCTGCGTTTTGTCAGCTTCGCCTTGTTGGTTGTCTTGGGCACCGTAGGTTTCTTTTGGTGGCAAGAGCAGGCTAATCGTCAGGCTGAAGATGCTGCCGTTGCCGGGATTGAGCACGTTGAGGTTGAGGGGGCCGATGGTTCTACTCAGATTCACGCTTTGGATGAGCCAGAAGATCAGGCCGTCGCAGCTGCGCAAGGTGAAACCGAACTAACCCTGCCGGGAACGGGCGATTCACTCACTGAGTCCCCTGAGCCAGAAGGTGATGCGGCGCAAGTAGACAATGCCCAGGCCACTGAGTCGACCACCCCTGCGCCAACGGCTACAACTGATAACGCGCCTGCAGCTGCAGCAGAAGCCACGACGCCTTCAACTGACACACCACTGGTTGCTTCTGAGCCGACCCCAGCACCTGCACCTGCAGCCGTGGAAGGTGAGGGTAACGTTAGCATTAACTTCACCGCTAATTGCTGGCTGCAGCTCAAAGATGCCAACGGCAAAGTGGTGTATAGCGGCTTGAAGAAAGCCGGTGAAAGCCTAAACGTCAGCGGTAAAGCGCCTTTAGAACTGCGTCTTGGTTTTGCCAGTGGTGCGCAGGTGACTTACAACGGTCAGGCTGTAGATGTCGCACCCTATGCGACTGGCGAAACAGCACGCCTGAAACTGGGGCTTTAACTCATGCACGGTGAATCTCCGATCAAGCGTCGCTTGTCGCGTAAAATCTGGGTTGGTTCAGTACCGGTAGGTGGCGATTCGCCGATCTCGGTGCAGAGCATGACCAACACCGACACCAATGATGTGGCTGCCACCGTGGCGCAAATCCGTCGTTTGGAAGAAGCCGGTGCTGATATCGTCCGGGTCTCTGTGCCCGATATGGATGCCGCAGAGGCATTCGGCAAGATCAAGAAGCAAGTAAACCTGCCCTTGGTTGCGGATATCCACTTCGATTACCAGATCGCCCTGCGTGTGGCTGAGTTGGGTGTTGATTGCCTGCGTATAAATCCGGGCAATATTGGCCGTGAAGACCGCGTCCGTGCGGTAGTTGAAGCGGCGCGTGACAAAGGTATTCCGATCCGTATCGGGGTCAACGCCGGTTCGCTGGAAAAAGACCTGCAAAAGAAATACGGCGAGCCGACCCCAGAGGCATTGGTTGAGTCGGCGCTGCGCCATGTTGAGCACTTGGATCGGCTGAATTTCCCTGATTTCAAAGTCAGTGTTAAAGCCTCTGATGTGTTTATGGCTGTGGCGGCATACCGCTTGCTGGCGAAGCAAATCGAGCAACCTTTGCACTTGGGTATTACTGAGGCCGGTGGTTTACGCTCGGGTACGGTAAAATCGGCCGTGGGCTTGGGCATGCTGCTTGCTGACGGAATTGGCGATACTATTCGCATCTCGTTGGCTGCCGACCCAGTTGAAGAAATCAAAGTCGGTTTCGACATCCTCAAATCTTTGCGTCTGCGTTCGCGTGGGATCAATTTCATTGCCTGCCCGAGTTGTTCACGGCAGAACTTTGATGTGGTCAAGACCATGAACGACCTTGAAGGCCGTTTGGATGACCTGCTGGTCCCCTTGGATGTTGCCGTCATAGGCTGTGTGGTCAATGGGCCCGGTGAAGCAAAAGAGGCCCATATCGGTTTGACGGGTGGTTCACCGAACAACCTGATTTACATTGATGGCAAGCCTGCACAAAAACTGAATAACGAAAACCTCGTGGATAATCTGGAACGATTGATTCGCGAGAAAGCCGCTGAAAAGCTCGCAGCCGATGCCGCTGTGATTGTTCGCAGCTAAGAGCTTTGATGCCTAAGGAATTGAATTGAGTAAGCCCCTGCAAGCCATTCGTGGCATGAACGATATCCTGCCAGAGCAAACCCCATTGTGGCGCTATTTTGAAGCCACAGTTGCAGGTCTGCTGGATGGCTACGGCTATCGACAGATTCGTATGCCGATTGTTGAGTTCACCGAGTTGTTTAAGCGCTCGATTGGTGAAGTCACCGATATCGTTGAAAAAGAGATGTACACCTTTGAGGACCGCAACGGCGATTCACTGACCTTGCGCCCTGAAGGCACAGCGGCCTGTGTACGAGCGGTGCTTGAGCATGGTTTGTCTGGTGGCGGACAAACTCAGAAGCTGTGGTACATCGGGCCAATGTTTCGTCACGAACGTCCGCAGAAAGGCCGCTATCGTCAGTTCCACCAGATCGGCCTTGAAGTGTTCAACCTGCCTGGCCCGGATATCGATGCCGAGCTGATCATGCTGACCTGGCGGCTGTGGAAGCTGCTCGGTATTGGTGATGCAGTTACCCTTGAACTGAACAGCCTTGGCACCAGTGAAGCCCGCGCGGTCTACCGTGGCGAGCTGGTTGAGTACCTCACCGCGCGAATTGATCAGCTTGATGAAGACAGCCGTCGCCGTCTTTCAAGCAACCCACTGCGTATTCTTGACAGCAAGTCGCCAGAGACTCAGGCGCTGCTGGTTGATGCGCCGAAGCTTGAAAACTATCTGGACGAAGAATCACGCATACACTTCGCCGGCCTCAAGGCGCGTCTTGATGCTGCTGGCATTTCCTATGTGATCAATCCTAAGTTGGTACGTGGCCTCGACTATTACAGCAAAACTGTATTCGAGTGGGTCACCGATAAATTGGGTGCACAAGGGACAGTTTGTGCCGGTGGCCGGTATGATGGGCTGGTTGAGCAGATGGGCGGCAAGCCGACCACCGGTGTTGGTTTCGCCATGGGCATTGAGCGTCTGCTTTTGCTGATTGAGACACTCGAGAAAGTACCTGCGCAAATCGCTCGTACGGTAGATGTGTACCTCTGTGCTATTGGTGAGGCCGCTGAGCTGGCTGCTATCCCGTTGGCCGAGCAATTACGTGACAAAATCCCGGGTTTACGCCTGCAGGTTAATGCGGGCGCTGGCAGCTTTAAAAGCCAACTGAAGAAAGCCGACAAGAGTGGTGCGTTATTCGCTCTGGTCATGGGAGAAGACGAACTGGGCCAGCAAGTGGTAGGTTGCAAGCCGCTGCGTGGTCAAGGCGAACAAAACAGCATTGCCTGGGATGTTCTGGCTGAACACTTGGCAACCAGCCTCAAACAGGCTTAAGCGAATTAGCGGATAAGGAGTATTGGGGTGGTTTCGCGTAACGACGAAGAAGAATTAGCGGTAATCAAGGACTGGTGGCAGCACAACGGTAAGCCGCTGATGGCAGGTTGTGCTTTGGCGCTAATTGCAGTGCTCGGTTGGCAGGGTTGGCAGAAGTATCAAGCCAATCAGTCCCAAGGTGCCTCAATGCTTTACCAGCAATTGCTGGAAACTGCCCTTGATCCAAGTGGCAAGCCGGACACCGGCAAAGTCGCTGAACTGGCCGGCAAGCTGAGCAGTGAGTACGGCGGCACTTATTATGCGCAGTACGGCAGCTTGTTTGTGGCGAAAGTCGCGGTTGAAGCCGGTGAGCTCAAAGATGCTGCCAACGAACTGCAAGCAGTGGTTGATAAGCCCGCTGATGCAACGCTAGAAGAGTTGGCGCGTCAGCGTCTGGCACGTGTACTGGCCGCGCAGGATAAAACGGAAGATGCCTTGAAACTGCTTGATGGCGATGCTGACAAAGCATTTCTGGCGAGTCGTGAAGAGCTCAAGGGTGACTTGCTGGTTAAGCTGGGTCGCGCCAATGATGCCCACGCAGCCTATGAGAAAGCCAAGTCTGCCCTGTCAGAAGATGCAGCGGTTGGTGGCTTGCAAATCAAGCTGGACGACCTAGCGAAAGGGGATGCGTGACGTGATTCGGTGGAAGAATATCGCACTACTGAGCCTGGCCTTGTTGGCCGTAGGTTGCAGTAGCAATAGCAAGAAGGAACTGCCCCCAGCAGAACTCCCTGACTTCACCGCAGAAGTTGAGCTCAATGAGCAATGGGATCGTTCGATTGGCGATGGTCAAGGCGAAACGTTCAACATGCTTCAGCCAGCGATTGATGGCGAAAAGATCATTGCTGCTGACGTTGAGGGCATTGTCATCGCCATGGATCGCAAGACCGGCGATGTCATCTGGAAAGAAGACCTCGAACTACCGGTTTCTGGCGCTGTAGGCGCGGGTTACGGGTTGGTTTTGCTGGGCACTGAGAAAGGCGAGATTATTGCCCTTGATGCCACCAACGGTGAAGAGAAATGGCGCGCCCGCGTCAATAGCGAAGTGCTCTCGGCACCTGCTGTTAACGGTGATATCGTACTGGTGCAGACTCAGGATGACCGTCTGGTTGCCTTTGATGCCGATACCGGTAATCAACGCTGGAGTTTTGATAACACGCCAGCGGTCCTGACATTGCGCGGCACCAGTGCGCCATTGCTGACCAGTACACTGGCAATTGCGGCATTATCCAGCGGTAAAGTGATTGCCTTGGACGCCCAGCGTGGCATCCCTGTCTGGGAGCAACGTGTTGCTGTTCCACAGGGCCGCTCCGAGTTGGATCGCGTGGTTGATATTGACGGCGGCCTGTTGCTGTCCGGCGGTAAGCTTTACGTGGTCAGCTATCAGGGCCGTGTCGCGTCTCTGGATCTGGAGTCTGGGCGCGTGCTTTGGCAGCGTGAGGCCTCTAGTTCAGTGGGTGTCGCTGAAGGCTTTGGCACTGTTTATGTCAGCTTGGCCAGTGGCACGGTTGAAGGTATCGATGAGCGCTCTGCATCGGCACTGTGGAGCAATGACGCGCTGGCCCGTCGCCAGTTGTCGGCTCCAGAAGTATTTTCCAGCTACGTTGTATTTGGTGATTTTGAAGGCTATCTGCACTTGATCAGCCAGGTTGACGGACGCTTTGTCGGCCGTGAGCATGTTGACAGTGATGGCTTACGTGCCCGCCCACTGGTGGATGGTGACTGGCTGTATGCCTTTGGCAACAGCGGTAAATTGGTCGCCTACACCATCAAATAGCGGGCAACTCAAGGTTGTGTGAAAGCTTGATAGTTTTCATACGCTTTGAAATGACAGGCTTGTCTATGCTGCTTTGTAGTGTACAAGCCTCGCTGCAAATTCCGGCCGCTGCTTATGCAGCGGCCTTTGTATTTTCTGAAATAACGAAGTGGAGAGCCTAATGGTTCCCGTAATTGCCCTGGTGGGCCGACCGAACGTCGGTAAGTCCACGCTATTTAACCGCTTGACCAGGACCCGCGATGCCATCGTTGGTGACCTGTCGGGTTTAACCCGTGATCGTCAGTATGGCGAGGCCAAGTGGCAGGGACGCACCTACATTGTCGTTGATACCGGTGGTATTTCCGGCGATGAAGAAGGTATTGACGCAAAGATGGCTGAGCAGTCGCTGCAAGCTATCGAAGAAGCCGATGTGGTGTTGTTCCTGGTTGATGCGCGAGCGGGCTTGTCTGCCTCTGACCAGATGATTGGTGAGCACCTGCGCAAGCGCAACAAGGACAGCCACCTGATCATCAACAAGGTCGACAATCTTGACCCTGATTTGGCACGTGCTGAGTTCGCATCAATGGGCATGGGCGAGTCGCTGGCCATTGCCGGCGCTCATGGCCGTGGCATCTCGCAGATGCTCGAAGCTGTGCTTAGCCGTTTCCCGAAAGATGCGGGCGAGCTGGAAGAGGGCGAAGAAGCTGAGGATGTTGCTGAAGGCGAAGAAGCCAAGCGCATTCCTGGCCCGAGCGAGAAAGACGGTATCAAGCTGGCGATTATCGGTCGTCCAAACGTGGGTAAATCGACGCTGGTTAACCGCATGCTCGGTGAAGACCGAGTGATCGTTTATGATCAGGCGGGCACCACGCGTGACAGCATCTACATCCCGTTTGAGCGTGATGACGAGAAGTACACCCTGATCGACACCGCCGGTGTGCGTCGCCGTGGCAAGATTTTTGAAGCTGTCGAGAAGTTCTCGGTGGTTAAAACCCTGCAAGCGATCCAAGACTCCAACGTTGTGGTGTTCGTCATGGACGCCCGTGAAGGGGTGGTCGATCACGACCTTAACTTGCTTGGTTTTGTGCTGGAAAGTGGTCGTGCGCTGGTTATTGCCCTCAACAAGTGGGATGGCATGGAGCCCAGCGAGCGCGATTACGTGAAAACTGAGTTGCAGCGTCGGTTGTTCTTCGTCGACTTTGCCGATATTCACTTCATCTCGGCTTTGCATGGCACCGGTGTGGGCCACCTGTATAAGTCGGTTCAGGCTTCGTTCCAGTCCGCGATTACCCGCTGGCCGACTAACCGCCTGACTCAGATCCTTGAAGATGCAGTGCGCGAGCATCAGCCGCCGTTGGTTAATGGCCGCCGGATCAAGCTGCGTTACGCCCACTTGGGCGGTGCCAACCCGCCGCTGATCGTGATCCACGGTAACCAGGTTGAATCAGTGCCACGTGCCTATTCTCGTTACTTGGAAAACACCTATCGTCGCGTTCTCAAGCTGGTTGGGACACCAATCCGCATCGAGTACAAAGGTGGCGAGAACCCGTACGAGGGCAATAAAAACACCCTTACTGACCGTCAGGTGAACAAGAAGCGTCGCTTGATGAGCCACCATAAAAAAGCTGAGAAAAAGCGTAAAGACAAGCGCTAGTCTGGCTGTTGTACTGGTGTTTAAAAAGGCGTCCGATGGACGCCTTTTTCATGTTTGAATGATCCGTTATCCTGAGCCTATTAATCGCCTCGTCGGGCGTGTGCAGCAGGAATCTGTGATGATCATCAGCAAATTGCCGAATGTTGGCACAACCATCTTTACCCGCATGTCTCAGTTGGCCATGGAAACGGGTGCCTTGAATCTGTCCCAGGGCTTTCCCGATTTTGATGGCCCGCTGGCGCTGCGTGATGCTGTCGGTCGACATATCGCCGCCGGTCATAACCAATACACGGCGATGACCGGTTTACCGGCGCTGCGTGAGCAAGTCGCCGCTAAAATTGCTCACTGTTATGGCAGCGCCGTCAGCGCCGATACTGAGGTGACTATCACCCCGGGTGCAACTCAGGCCATCTTCTGTGCCATTCAGGCGCTTATCCATTCGGGTGACGAAGTCATAGTATTTGACCCCAGTTACGACAGCTACGAACCCTCAGTGGAACTGGCGGGCGGGCGCTGTATTCATGTGCCCTTGGCCTTGCCGGATTTTTCAATCGATTGGCAGCAATTTACAGATGCACTCAGTGATAAAACCCGACTGATCATCCTTAATACACCGCACAACCCGAGTGGGGCCCTGATCAGCCGTGCGGAGCTTGATCAGTTGGCCGACCTCATTCGTGATCGCGATATTTATCTGATCAGCGATGAGGTGTATGAGCACCTGGTGTTTGATGGTGTTGCCCATACCAGTGTGTTGGCCCATGAAGAGCTGTATCAGCGTGCGTTTGTGGTCAGCTCTTTTGGCAAGACCTACCACGTGACGGGTTGGAAAACGGGCTATGTGGTGGCACCACCGGCGTTAACTGCCGAGCTACGCAAGGTCCATCAATATGTCAGTTTCTGCGGCGTCACCCCGTTGCAATGGGCTTTGGCCGATTTTATGAGCGAGCAGCCTCAGCATATTGAGGAGCTGCCGGGGTTTTATCAGGCCAAGCGCGATTTGTTCTGTGATTTACTCAAGGACTCTCGCTTCAAGTTTACCCCTACACCGGGTACTTACTTTCAGCTGGCTGACTACTCGGCCATACGTGATGACCTGGATGATGTCGCCATGTCGGAGTGGCTGACGCGTGAGCATGGGGTCGCGACGATTCCTGTGTCGGTCTTTTATCAGCAAGCACCGCGAGATCTACGTTTGGTCAGGTTCTGTTTTGCCAAGCGAGAAGAAACCTTGCGTCAAGCCGCGGAGAAATTATGCGCGATCTAACGACATTGCCAGACCTCAAGCTTGCACTGGTCCAGAGTGAGTTGTTTTGGCAGGACCCCGCCGCCAACCTTGAGCGATTTGAGCAGTTGCTGGCACCTGTTGAAGGTGCTGATTTGGTGATTCTGCCGGAAATGTTCAGCACCGGTTTTTCCATGGAGTCGGCCAAGTTGGCTGAGCCAGAAGACGGGCCGAGTACTCAATGGATGATCAAACAGGCAGCTCGCATGGGTGCTGTGGTGACTGGCAGCCTGATTATCCAGGCAGCAGACGGCAGTTATCGCAATCGACTGATCTGGGCTCGGCCTGACGGATCCATGGCTTATTACGACAAGCGCCATCTGTTTCGCATGGCAGGTGAGCACAAGCACTTTGCCGCCGGTGAGCAGCAAGCGCTGTTCAATCTCAAAGGCTGGAATATACGTCCGCTTATTTGTTACGACCTGCGTTTCCCTGTATGGAGTCGCGACGCCAAACAAACCGACCTGTTGCTGTATACCGCCAACTGGCCAGCAGCACGGCGTAATCATTGGAACCGCCTGCTACCTGCTCGGGCGATTGAAAACCTGTGTTTCGTTGTAGCGGTTAATCGCGTTGGCGAGGACGGTAAGGGACACGCTTACAGCGGTGATTCGAAGGTCATAGATTTTCAGGGGGATGTAACACTTGATTGCAAGGATGTAACAGGGGTTCAGTGCTTTACTCTAAAAGGTGTCGATCTGGCAGAGTATCGCCAGCGTTTTCCCGCAGATTGTGACGCGGACACATTCACACTTGGATGATCTAAAGGATTTAGATGGATGCTCGCGCGCCGACCAGCAATCCAGAACGTACAGCTCATCGCACGAGTCCGCGGGAGGTTGCTCAGGCTAGGTTGTACTCTGTGACAGCGATTGTCATCGCTACCATTCTGGGTACGCCTCTTGCGGGCGCCTTTGTTTTGCACCATAACCTTATCGTGCTCGGTCGCAGCCGTGAGTCATTCAGGCTCTGGTTGGTTGCAATCAGTCTGTTTATCGTCACATTTGCCTTTTGCGAAGTGCTGCCTGAAGCTTATGGAGCACAGTTGCTCATTGTGCCAGAAGCATTGATTATGTTTGGCTATGCCAAATACAGCTTTGCAGATTCTGCCCAACTGCAAGCCAGGGGTTTTTATTCAAATTGGCGGGCGGTGGGTGTTTGCTTGCTCTTGCTGTTGGCCATGCTGGCAGCAATTCTGGAGCTGATGTTCTTCTTGCGCTTGTTTTAACCCCTCTTAAATGCAAACAACCCCGCCAATTGGCAGGGTTGTTGGTTTGCGCGTTACTTGAGCTTTAAGCGCAGACTATGCGGCTTCTTGTTCCTGGACCAGTGCGCGGTTCAGCGCACTAAACAGGGCGCGGAAACTGGCTGTTGTCAGGTTTTCATCAATGCCAGCGCCGTGTAAGGCACGACCGCCATTGACACGCAGTTCAATGTAGGCCGCTGCTTTGGCATTGGTCCCAGCACCAATCGCGTGCTCTGAGTAGTCCATAATTTCCACATCGAGTGGCAGGCCCGCAACCAAGGCTTCCAGTGGACCTTTGCCGATACCACTCCAGCGCTTGGTTTCGCCGCCGGTGATGACTTCAACGTCTACCGCGCTGGTGCCGTTTTCCTCTTGCAAACGATGGCTCTTGAGCGCGTAGGGTGAGGCGGCTTGCAGGAACTCGTTTTTGAACAGGCTGTAAATCTGCTCAGCTGTCATCTCCAAGCCTAAGCGGTCAGTTTCTTTCTGAACCACTTGGCTGAATTCAATCTGCATACGTCGTGGCAAGCTCACGCCATATTCTTGCTCAAGCAAGAAGGTGATGCCGCCTTTACCAGACTGGCTGTTGACGCGAATCACCGCTTCATAACTGCGGCCAATATCAGCCGGGTCAATTGGCAGGTAAGGCACTTCCCAGATGGCGTCTGCTTTTTGCTGGGTCAGGCCTTTGCGGATAGCATCCTGGTGCGAGCCGGAGAATGCGGTATGCACCAGGTCACCAACGTAAGGGTGGCGTGGGTGAACTGGCAACTGGTTACATTCTTCGACTACTTTGCGCACGGCATCAATGTCGGAGAAGTCCAGACCCGGGTTAATGCCTTGGGTGTAGAGGTTCAGTGCCAAGTTAACCAAGTCAACGTTGCCAGTACGTTCGCCGTTACCGAACAAGCAACCTTCAACCCGGTCAGCGCCCGCCATCAAGCCCAACTCACTGGCAGCAACGCCAGTGCCACGGTCGTTGTGGGTGTGCAAGCTGATCAGAACGCTATCGCGACGGCTAATGTTGCGGCCAAACCATTCAATCTGGTCGGCGTAGACGTTTGGTGTCGCCACTTCAACCGTGGTCGGCAAGTTGAGGATGACTTTGTTGTCTGGAGTTGGTTGCCAGACATCAAGCACCGCATCGCAGACTTCAACGGCGAAATCCAGCTCGGTAGAGGAGAAGATTTCCGGCGAGTATTGGAAGGTCCACTGAGTATCAGGCTGTGCTTCGGCCAAACGCTTGATCACTTTTGCCGCATTGGTGGCGATATCGACTACGCCTGCTTTATCGAGGTTAAACACGATGCGGCGAAATGACGGTGCGGTTGCGTTGTACACGTGAACGATGGCTTTCTTGGCACCCTTGAGTGATTCAAAGGTGCGGGTGATCAAGTCTTCGCGAGCCTGGGTCAACACTTGAATCGTAGTGTCGTCAGGGATATGCCCATCGGTGATCAAGGTGCGCACGAAGTCAAAGTCAGTCTGCGAGGCGGAAGGGAAGCCCACTTCAATCTGCTTAACCCCGACCTGAACGAGGGTTTTGAAGAAGCGCATCTTCTTCTCTGCATCCATCGGCTCAATCAGCGATTGATTGCCATCACGCAGGTCTGAGCTGCACCAGATAGGCACTTCGGTAATGGTTTTTGATGGCCAGGTGCGGTCAGGCAAATTAATCGGCGTAAATGCGCGGTATTTGCGTGATGGGTCTTTAAGCATGCTCATGATAAATCCTTGGAAGCGGCGACCTGATAGGTACAGGTGAGATCAATGGGTAGCGTGGGCGAGGCGTAGCGGTACTAGCTACGCAGTCGCTGGCTTACCAGGCAAAGATTGGCGTGTTGGCGCTGCAGAATGAGGGTGTGAGACGTATTCATAGGTCTACACTACTGCGCTGGGTTAAAGCTGGCAAGCATGCTGGAAAAATTGGTGATTTTGGTTTTTGTAGCAGGCTGAGCGCTTAATAATTGCGCGTTTGTGCTGTTTTTTGTTGGAATATTGCGTGCGGTTGCCTTGGTCAAGCATTGCACTCAACCAAGGCTGTTAAATCCCGTTCAGTCCACTTGGCTTAACGGCGCGTGTTGGCGTAGTTCGCGCATGTCTGCGCCACTCGGCTGCTGGAAAACCCGCAGGCCAAACTCCGGCAGAATTGCCAGTAAGTGGTCGAAAATATCCGATTGAATGCTCTCGTAACGGGCCCAGGATATTGTTGTGGTGAAGCAATAGATCTCAATTGGCAGACCTTCAGCTGTTGGCGCCTGTTGGCGGACCAGTTGAGTCATTTGCTGGTGAATGTCGGCGTGGTGTTTCAAGTAGTTTTCAACGTAGGCGCGAAATGTGCCGATATTGGTCAAGCGTCGCGTATTGGCCTGTACATCTGCGCCACCTGCTAATTCTTTGTTCCACTTGCTGACTTCGGCGGTTTTATCCGTCAGGTACTGTTTCAGCAGGGTCATTTGCTGCAAACCTTCGATCTCTTCAGGGCTCAGAAAACGAATACTCGATTGATCAAGGAAGAGGCTGCGCTTGATTCGCCGGCCGCCGCATTCCTGCATGCCGCGCCAGTTCTTGAAGGGGTCGGTAATAAAGCGCCGGGTCGGGATACTGGTGATGGTCTTGTCCCAGTTCTGCACCTTGACCATGTGCAGGGCAATATCAATAACGTCGCCATCGGCATTGAGCTGCGGCATCTCAATCCAGTCGCCAACCCGGACGATATCGTTGGACGATATTTGAATACTGGCCACCAGAGACAAGATGGTGTCCTGAAAAATTAACATCAGCACCGCGGCCATGGCACCCAGGCCAGACAGAAGAATCACCGGGGAACGGTCGATCAGTGCAGCGATTATCAGAATAAGTGCGATGGCCGAAATAATGATCTGCAGGACTTGCAGATAACCCTTTATCGGCCGAAGGTGCGCGTCGGGGCGGCGCTGGTAGAGGGCATTGATGATGTTGAGGGTGGAGTGAAAGGCCAGGGCGATGGTCAGCACAATAAAGGCGCTGCAGACATTGGTGACAATGGTAACCAATGACTCAGGCAGGCCGTCAATGGTGTGTACACCGTTGGACAGGATCAGTGCTGGAACTATGTTCGACAGCCGCTTGATAACCCCGCTTTCTTGAATGTTGGTTTCGCGCCAAAGCCGAGTATGGGATGCGACAGCATGCAGGCCACGGATCAGTACACGCTTGACCAACCAGTTACACACCATCGCGACCAATACCAGCGCCAGAAACGCGATCGGCGTGTACAGGTCGGGGTGTTGTTGCAACCACTCCAACCCATTCGTTAGCTCTTGTTGCATAAAAACTCCTGCTTACCTCATTAAAAGCTGGGGCACCTTAACAAAGCTTTATGAGGCGTGCAGGGGTTTACTGTTACTCAAGGTTTGAACGCGCCAATAAAAATTGCCGGGTCAATCCGGTTGGCATTTAGGCTGACGTTCCAATGCAAGTGCGGTCCAGTGGCGCGACCCGTAGAGCCGACTTTGCCAATCACGCCGCCGCGCGGCACTTCATCGCCGACCTTCACGTCGATTTTTGAAAGGTGACAAAACATGCTGATCAGTCCTTGGCCGTGATCAATAAAGACCGTATTGCCATTGAAGAACAGATTACCGGTCAACAGCACTTTTCCTGCGGCCGGGGCCTTGATTGGCGTGCCGCTGCTGGCGGCAAAGTCCAAGCCTGAGTGCGGGTTGCGCTCCTCGCCATTAAAGAAGCGGCGCAGGCCGAATGGGCTTGAAAGCGGGCCGCTGACAGGGCGATCAAACAGTAAGTTACTGGGCTGGCGCGGGCTGAATGTATCGTAGGCGGCGTTTTGTTCAGCCAGTTCGCGGTTGATCCGCTTTAGGTTCGCCGCATTGGGATTGACCTGTTGGGTATTCTTGATGGTGATGTGTTGCTCTTTGTAGTGCTTGGCCTTGACTTGGAAACTCAGGGTTTTATCACCGCCGTCGCTGCTTACCTGAAGGCTTTCTGTACCCGCTTTAGTGGTTAAGGCAATGCCGACAATGGCGATCCAGCGTTGCTGATCCTCGTGCACCACCAACACCGGTTTGTTGTGATACACCGCGCGTGGTGCATTGGCGTCGCTGCCCAGGTCAACCACTGCAACTCCACCAGGTACAGGCTGATTGAGCAGGCGGGTAATAAAGCCTTCAGCACTGACAGGTAAAGCAACCAAGAGTAAGCACGAGAGCAAAACATAACGCAGGCGGGACATAAAAAACTCAATCTAGTGAATGCATGGCCAATGCTTGCATTAAAGGTTGGGTGCTGTGAAGTGTTAGGGAACCTCTGAAAAACTACTGCGCTCGGTATTACGGCGTTAAAAACTGCTCAGAATGCTCATTTAGAACACCTAAAGTCGAGCGCGACCCCGGTCGTTTTTTCACACTTTTTTGCCTTGTCCTCCCGTCGCTCGCTACCTTTTTCAGAGGATCCTTAGCGCTTGTAATATTCGCTCAGGCGGGTCTTAACCGCGCATTTGCTGTTCCAACTGTTGACGCCACAGGTTATCCAGGGATTGAACTTGGGTAGGGCCATACATTGCCGACTCCAACTGGTTATGCCAAGCCCATAACTGATCGCCGAAGTCGTAATGCCACCACTCGCTGGGCAAATTACTGAATCCTGCTGCATGCATGGCGTTATAAAGAATGCGGCGATTGTCACGGATGCGTGTTTGCAGCTCGTCGGGACGCTCCAACTGCTCAAAATAATGGCTGGACGAAAGCGGGCTGGCCTCATCGAATCCGCTGCCCATGTCGAGCCATCGGCCTTCTTTATCGCACAGGGCTACATCGACCGCACCACCGGTCAAATGCGGGCTGGGTGCGGTTTTACTGGTGCTGGGTGGCGAAACGAACTGGCGTGTCAGGTGTTCAAGTTGCGCGGCATTGGCCTGCGGGTGGTACTCGGTAAGGGCATCCCACAAGCTGTCGTAAAGGTATTGTTGAACCCCAAATGGTCGCCATGCATCAAGGACAACCAGGCGTACCCCTTCGGGCAGCAATTGAGTGACGTGCAGCAAGCGTTCAAACACTTCACTGCGCACGTAGCATTCAGCTATCGCATTTGGCACGCCGAGTTTGTGATAGGCCGGATGAACACTTAATGAGCGATTCAAACTGAGCGCTTGCAGCGGTTGGTTGCACTCGGCAATTGGCAGAGCAGCAACCGCTTGCCAGTCGGGTTCAGGATTGTGCGGGATAGGTTGATTAGCATTCATGTGATTAGCTCAGCAGGCGCGGTAGCCACAGCGTAAGAGAAGGGAACAGGATCAATAGATAGAGCACGCCCAGGGCCACGGCGATAAACGGCCAAATGCCTTTGAACATCTCTGTAATGCTTAACTTGCTGATCGTCGCCACAATAAACAGGCAAGAGCCCATCGGCGGTGTAATCATCGCAATGGTGATATTCAGGGTGAATATCAGGCCCAGATGCACAGGGTCGACGCCTGCGGCCAAGGCGACTGGGGCAATAATGGGTGTGAGCAGCATCAGTACCGATACTTCTTCCATCACCATGCCGCAGATGAAGATGATTGCGCTGATTACCAGCAGCATTATTGTCGGCGAGTGATTGAATGGCTGCAGCAGTGTGGCGAATTCGCTCGCCACTTGCGCATAGTTGAGCAGCCAGTTGACCACTGAGGCAGCGGCAATAATCACGTAGATGCTCGCCGTCAGTCGCACGGTTTCTTGGATTGACGTCCAGAAGCCCTTTAACGATAACTCGCGTTGGATGAACCCAATCAGTGCTACATAGAGCACGATAATCGCACCTGACTCAGTGGGTGTGACTAAACCTAAGACGATGCCTGCAACGATAAGCACTGGAGCAACAAGGGCTGTGGATGCGCCCGCGAAAGCGGCAAAAACTTCGGGCCATGACGGGGCTTCGCGTTGCGCTTTCAGACCGGCTTTGTGGGCGTAAATTGCATTAATGGCCATAAACGCCAGGGCTAGTACTAAACCTGGGATAACCCCCGCCAGAAAAAGCTCGCCCACCGAGGTATTGGTCAGTGAGGAGTAAAGGATCATAAAAATGCTGGGCGGAATAATCGGGCCAATCAACGAGCTGCCTGCGGTAAGTCCGGCAGCGAATTTGCGCGAGTAACCTTCCTTTTCCATGGCAGGGACCAGCAGGGTACTTAGTGCGGATGCATCGGCGGCAGCCGAACCATTTACACCCGCAAAAAACACACCGGCGACCACGTTGACGTGGCCCAATCCCCCACGGAAATGCCCAACCATGGCATTGGCCAAGCGCATAAGACGTGGGGTCATCCCCGAGCTGTTCATCAAGTTGCCCGCAAGGATAAATAGCGGAATTGCCATCAATGAGAAAATATCCATGCCGCCGTAGAAGCGCTGCGGCAGGGTATTGAAAAATAGATGTGGATCAACAAATAGAAAGCCAACCAACGCCGTCAGTAGCAAACATAAGAACAGCGGGATGCCCAGTACCAAGTTAACGGCAAAGGCTAGGATCATGGCGAAGCCCATCATGGCACTAATCCTTGTTCTATCTTCTGTTCGGGTTGATTGTTGCTCCAGGGGCCTTGGATCAGAACCATAAGTGTCAGTAGGGCGAAACCTATAGGTAGGCTTAACAGAGGCCACATCCGGCTAACGCCAAGGCCCATGCTCCGGAAACGGCTGGCATTGAGGGCGTAGTGGATACTTGCCCAGGTTGCAAAAGCGAAAAAACACAGCGCAATCAACCACTGATAGAGCTTAACGACCCGCGCAAGATTGGTCGGGAGATGCTGTTCAAGCAGGTTGATGCGCATGTGCCCGCCCTGAACCCACAGGGTGCCCATGACCAGCATCACGCTGCCGATAATCAGATAGCGTGCGAGTTCGTCCATCCAGATGGGTGAGCTGCCAATCAGGTAGCGTGCAACCACGCCGTAGCTTAGTAACAACAAGTCGAGCAACAGCAGCAACGTCCCGAGATTGAGCAGGAAGTTGCTGCTGCGCTGTAGTAACGAGTGCATAGGTGACTCCGGGTCAGGGAACCTCTGAAAAACTACTGCGCTAGATATTACTGCGTTAAAAAAACGGCTCAAAATGCTCATTTAGGTCAACTAAAGTCGAGCGCGACCCCGGTCGCTTTTTCGCAGTTTTTTGCCTTGTCCTATCTTCGCTCGCTACCTTTTTCAGAGGTTCCTAAGGCGCAGCACCCCCGTAAACAGGGCGCTGGCCAGCGTTTTACTGAGCGTGATTAAGGCCGGTATCTTTCAGCGCCATATCGATCCACTTGGCCTCGATATTTTGCTCTTTAAGCCAAGAGAGGTAAGCCGGTTGGCCTTTGCTCTGAAAGGCTGCCAGATCTTTATCGTCAGGCTGGATAATCTCCATGCCTTTATCCTTGAGGAATGCCAGGTCAGTGTGTTCTTGCTTGGCAATTGCTTCTCGGTTGAGACGCGTTGCCTCTTCGCTAGCCGCTAAAAGCGCTGCGCGATCTTTTTCAGACAACGAGGCCAGCATGTCACCGTTGGCAACCAAGAACTGGTCAGAGTATTGAATGTTGGCCAGGGTCAGGTATTTCTGTACTTGGTACAGGCTGCCCATGATGATGTAAGACGCGGGATTCATCTGGCCATCTGCTACGCCAGTACGTAAGCCCATATACAGCTCAGTCCAGGGGATCGGTGTGCCGGATGCACCAAACGATTCATAGAGTGCGACTTGGCTTGGGTCCATTGCACGAAAGCGTAAACCGCTAAAGTCCTCGGGTGATTTGATCGGTTTTTTATTGTTGGTGAAGTTGATGAATCCGCCTTCCTCAACAACCGCGAGCAGTTGCGTGCCTGTGCGCTCTTTGAATTCAGCTTTGGATGCTTTCCAGTATTGGCCTTCATCAAAAAATTTATGCGCAGCGCTGGCGTCCTTAAACATAAATGGGATTGCGCTGACATAGATTTCAGGAAACAACGGTGCGATACCGGCGAAGGATGCAATGTTTAAACCGGGTGTGCTCATAACCTGTTCCATGCGCTGCTCTTCTTCGCCGAGCATGCTGTTTGGATAGAGCTTGATGGTTAGATCACCTGCGCTTTTTTCTTCGGCCAAACGTTTGAGGTTTGTGGCGAATAAGTGAACAGGGTTCTTTGCGCTATCAGCGGCGCCGTTGTAGCTCAGGTTTATTTCTGTTGCCGCTTGAGCAATGGCCCCAGCCAGTGAAATCGCGGTAAATAGCAGCCCAGCGGTGAAGCGACGGGCAAGGTTATTACGCAGAATCGAATGCATTTTATTTTCCTTGTGGCAGAGCGAGGTCGAGTTAGAGGCGAAATTATTATTGTGTCGAGCACGTGCTCAGTTCCCTGAAGAGAAACTAGCTGTTGTCGTGTTGACTATTCAAGTCTGTTAGTGGTGCATTAAATGCAACACTGTCTCTGCGTAACAGCCCCTTTGACGCAGTGGTTATTATTTATCGCGGATACTGGGGGCGTGATCGTTAAAAAAGCGCATGCCGTCTCGTAAATGCTCAAGGCATGCCTGGCTGGCGACAGTCAGCTCGCGGCCCTTGTGGCTTACAATGCGTGCCCGTGCGTCACGTAAAGCCCGGTTGGCCAGAGCACAGCGGCGAATACTGCCTGACTGTAATTCATCGCTGACGGTCAGCTCTGGCATAAACGCCACGCCAATGCCTGACTTCACAAAGTTGACCAGCACCGCCACTGAGTTAGTGCGCAACTTGGGGCGCAACTGTAAATGCTCCAGTTGCGCGACAATCACTGCCAACTGGCCCATTCCGGTGCTGTTGTGGATAAGGGCAAGGGACTCGTTGCGTAAAGCCGACATGGTGATAGGCGTTGTCGATTGCGCAAGTGGATGGTTGGGTGGGGTGATCAGGTCGAGCGGCTGTTGGGTATCGACATGCACATGCAGGGAGTCATCTTCTGCCGGTGCATAAACCAGAGCGAAGTCGACGGCATCTTCTTTGACTAAACCAATCGCCTCATTTGCCCCGGCCATCTGTACTTCAAGGTCGATACCCGGATGGTTAAGGATAAAACTCTGCAGCGGTTGAGATATCAAATCGGCAATAAAACCTTCACCAACTGCAATACGCACATGGCCCTGACGCAGCCCACGTAAGTCGGACAATCTAGACAGAACGCCTCGGTCATTGGCCTGTTGCTGGCGGTAGTGAGCCACCAGCATTTCGCCTGCCTCAGTAGGGCTGACGCCCTGAGCCGTGCGTTCGAGCAAGCGGGTATCTAACTCCAACTCCAGCGCTGAGATCTGGCGACTGATGGCTGAAGGGTCAATATTAAGATGCTGTGCGGCACGCCTCAGCGAGCGGTGGTGAATGACTTCATTCAAGTAAGCCAGTGCGCGCTGGTTAATTCGCATCGTGCTTAATCCAGCAGCGACAAGGTGGTTGGCGTGATGTGATTGTCTTCGACGCGGATAGCCAGTTCACCTTCGCCAAGTCGGGCTTTCAGGCGTTGGCCGGGTTGGGTGTCGGCGGCGCTGCGTATGACTCGATTCTGCTCATCAAGCAAAATACTGTAGCCACGGCCGAGGGTTTCTAGAGGACTTACCGCATTTAGCGTTTTCATCTGGCTCTGCAGTTCTAAGCGGCGCTGTTTAAGTCCTTCGTTAATGGCTCTGGGCAGGCGCTCGGCGAAGCTGTCGAGGCGCTGGCGCAGCAGTTGCAGGTGACGCCCCGGATGCTGGGTGACTAAGCGTCGGTCCAAGTAGGCAAGACGGTCTTTGCGGGTGTTGAATTGCTGGTGAAATGCCCGCTGCATGCGCATTTCCAAGTCATCAAGCTGCTGCGCTTGCTGACGTAGACGTTCGCCCGGATGACGCAGGCGTCGGCTAATGCTCTCAAGGCGCAGACGTTCACGTTCCAGACGGCTTTGCAGGCGTAGCACTAAACGACGATGCAGGTTGCTCAACCGCTGCACCAACTCTGAACTGTCTGGTGCGAGCAACTCTGCGGCGGCGGAAGGCGTCGGGGCACGCACGTCGGCAACAAAGTCACTAATGGATACGTCGGTTTCGTGACCGACTGCGCTAACCAGCGGGGTGATGCAGGCATCGATAGCTCGGGCCACTACTTCTTCGTTGAAGCACCAAAGGTCTTCAAGTGAACCGCCGCCACGGGCCAGAATCAACGCGTCAAACTGCTGCTTATCGGCAAGTTGCAACGCGCGGACAATTTGTCCTGTGGCCTCGCGACCCTGGACCGCCGTGGGGATCAGTACCAGTTCCACCTGCGGCGCACGGCGGCGAAATACGCTGATGATGTCGCGTATCACTGCGCCCGTTGGCGAGCTGATAATGCCAATGCGTTTGGGGTGGCTGGGCAGGGCGACTTTGCGTTCGGCAGCAAATAAACCTTCACTGCTAAGCTTCTCTTTGAGGGCATCGAACGCCGCGCGTAAGGCACCATCACCGGCGGGCTCTACGGTGTCGAGGATAAGCTGGTAGTCGCCTCGGCCTTCAAATAGCGAAACCTTGCCGCGTACCTTTACGGCTAAACCATCGCGCAGCTCTTGGCGAACCCGCGCTGCGCTCTGGCGAAACAGCGCGCAACGCACCTGAGCTTGACGGTCCTTAAGGGTAAAGTAGACGTGACCCGAGGCAGGCTTGGCTAAGTTGGATATTTCACCTTCAACCCAAATGCCGCCGAACACGTCTTCAAGCAACAGACGCGCACGGTTGTTCAGTTGGCTTACGCTCAGCACCTCGCGATCAAGGTCTAAACGCTGGAACGGATCTTTAATCATGAGCGCATGATAAAGACTTTAATGGCTACGCCATAGAGCGACACGGCTAGATTGTCTTGACCCGGAGGTTGGTGCGTTTAAGCTGCGCGCCTTCTACTTATACCTCAGCAGAGTTCGTCAGATGAATGATCAGGCCATCATAGTCCCGCAGATATCCAGCTTCCCTGGGCACGAGGGGCGGGCGCGTTTGATTGTGCGCTGGCTGGTGCAGCAAAAGATTATCGAAGAGCAATTGACCACCTGCGGGCGCACTTTTAAGCATATGGCTTATGCAATTGCACCGGGTGCACGGCGAGTCGTCGAAAAGCCTGAGCTATTGCCCTTTAATCAACCGGTTAACGGTTTGGAAATTGTTACCCGGCGGTGCATTTTTACCCCGCAAAAAGACTTTAAAGAGGAGGCGGGTTGCCCGCAGTGCCGACAGGAAATCGGCGAGGCGCTGTTCGACAGTCTTGAGCGTTGGATGCCGGGGCAGACCGATAACTTTATCTGCCCTGAATGTCGCTATGAGGATGACATCAATGGCTTCCTCTACCTTCAGCCCTGCGGTTTTTCCAACCTTGGGTTTATCTTCAATAATTGGGCGGATGCGGTTTTCAAGCAAAGCTTTGTTGATGAGTTCGCCGAGCGTCTGGGCTACGCGGCAACTGTGGTGCGCGTCGACATCTAGCCGAGCGCGCTGCACTAAACAGCAGTTTGATCGGTTTTGGGTAGCCAGGGTTCGGCCAGGGTTAAGCTGCCATGGCCGTTGCGCTTGAGGCATTTGATGACTTCGAACCACGTCAGCTCGGTAAGATGCACATGCGCTGACGGGACGATTTGTACGGCGCCCGCGGTAAGCCCAGCAGAACCCCCGTCCGGAATAAATACTGAGATCCAGTCACTGCCACTCTCGACAATCAAACAGAACTGCACAATATCGCCATCCAGATATAGGCCTACCCGAGTGTCGCCTTCCTCTTCAACCCCAGCCATGCGTGCCATGGTGTCTTTAAGCAGGCGATAGCCCGGCACATTGTCGAGCAGCTTGTCTTCAATTGAGGTGCGAACCCGCTTTGCTGCACTGGTTTTGGCCAGCAGGCCGGCGAGAAAACACAGCAACAGCAAGGCAAGCAGGGTCGCCAAGGTCGCTGCAGTGATACCGGCGACGCTGTGGTGATCGAAAACCGGTATTATCTTGCTGATCGGGCCGCGCAACAGATGCACGGCTTTCTCGATTAATACGATGACCAATACCAGCGGCAGAATAAACAACACACCACCGAGTGCAGTGGTTTTCAGAAACTTAAACATTGCACACTCCAGAGCACCAATTATCCGTTGTCACTAAAGTTAGCCTACATCCCTGTTGTAAGCCGAAAAGTTGCAATCTTGGTTGGCAAATAGGGCGCTGGTTTGGTGCTGGCCAAGTCAGCACGTAAGATACTGTCATGGCTGATTATCAAACAGGGTATTCCCTCGACTCCACCGAACTGCTCAATTCACTGGCTGCCACAGAGCGCTTTTTGATCGTCCAAGATCTGGATGGCGTCTGTATGGGGCTGGTGCGCGACCCGCTCACCCGTGTCATTGAGCGCCGCTACGTAGCCGCAGCGGCGCGGTTAGCAGGACGATTTTATGTGCTAACCAATGGCGAGCACATTGGGCGGCGCGGGGTGAATAATATTGTCGAAAACGCCTTGGCTGACCCTGCCCATGCACGTGAGCAAGGCTTGTATCTACCCGGATTGGCGGCCGGCGGCGTGCAGTTGCAAGACCGGTATGCGCAGGTTTCTCATCCGGGTGTTAGCGAGACCGAGTTGCAGTTCTTGCAGCAGGTGCCAGCTAAAGCTGAGGCTTTTTTACAGGCACTGCTGGCAACTGCGCCTTATGCAATTGAGGAACCGTTGATTAGCACGCTAGTGGCTTCAGCGGTGTTGGATAATCGGGTTTCGCCCACGCTGAACATCAATGTGCTGTACCAGTATTTTAAGGCTCAGCCCGATATCTACTGCCATTTACAGCAAAAGGTCGCCGCGTTTATGGCTGATCTACACAAACAGGCGGCTGAGCAAGGTCTGGAGGGCAGCTTCTTTACCCACTACGCACCTAACGCCGGGCGTGATGCACAGGGTAATGAACGCTTAAGGCTTGCTGTTGATGGCATGGCTGGAACCACCGACTTTCAATTTATGCTCAGTGGCGCGATCAAGGAAGTGGGCCTTCTGGTGCTGCTCAATTATTACTATTTTGAGCAAACCGGTGAATATCCATTGGGCGCTGATTTTAATCCGCGCCTAGCCCCTCATGGGCAGGCCGAGTTGCTTAAGCTGGCGGGTGATACCTTTGACCCGCAACTCATGCCACGCATAGTCGGGGTTGGCGATACCCTAAGTTCAAGCCTGTTGCCAGGCTCATCTGAAGTGGTTCGGGGCGGCAGTGATCGCGGTTTTTTACAGCTGATTCAGGCGTTGGGCGAGTTGTTTGAGCGTGACAATAAACTGGTTTATATCGACAGTAGCGCCGGTGAAGTACGCCGCCCTGGTATTGATACGGCGCTATTGCAGCGACGCAAAACCGAGCCAGCGCTGGAGCCATGGGCTGCGCTTGCAGGCATTACCGACGCGACTGACCCGTTACGCTTGGATGTAATCTTCAGTGGCGGCCATCAGCAATATGTTGAGTTCTTCTGCGAACTGGCTGGGCGCATGTCTAACCTAGATCATGCCTTGGCCGCCAAGAGCTGAGTGGCACCTTAGGTTTTTTGCGTGTACCAGAAGACCCGGCTTACGCCACGGGTGATCGCCACATAACCCAAGCGCAAGCTTTCATCGCGCATGGCCTGGTCATAGCTGTTCACAAAGTAGCCTGAGTAGGCGTACAGCGCGTTGCGCAGAGGGTAGCTTTCAGGTGTTTTGCAGTCGTCGACAATAATAGCGACCTGCGCTTGCAAGCCTTTGGCGCGATGGATGGTGTAGCCCTTAACCGGCAATTTTTTGTCGAGTTGGGCTTGGATGGTTTGCAGGCTATGGTTGGCCCTGCTCAGCAGTAAAACGGCGGTTTTCTCGGGTTTGTCCTGCTCGGCTGCATAGCGGCATTGCTCGCTGATTTGCTTGAGCAGTTCAGGCATGCGCTTATTGAGATCAAAGCGGCTGATGACCTTAACCCCGTGCTCGCCGGCTTGTAGGGTTCGGAATGCACGGCTGAGCTTGTTCTGTTTTAGCTCTACGCCGCTCAGGACCTGTTCGCCGTCACGAATGATGGGCTCAATCGAGCGATAGTTGGTGGTCATCATCAGTACGCTGCTTTTGTTTGCCTTGCCCTTGCTCGGAAAGTGTTTATCGAAATTCATAAACAGTTCGGGCGAACTTCCACGCCACGCATAAATTGACTGCCAATCATCACCGATTGCCATCAGGCTGACGGCTTTTTTTTGCCTGGCCAGCGACCGTTGCACCGCTTGTAGCCATTCAACGATTTGCGGTGAAATATCTTGGAATTCATCAATCATCAAATGCGTGAAGGGCACAAGAGAGGAATGGCTGCAGTCATTGAGGCGCTCAGTCAGTTGCTCGAAGGCCAGGTTGAAGGTCAGCAAGCCTTGTTCTTTCAGCGTCGTTTCAAAATAACCGTTAAACGCTACCAGCGCTTGAATGAACAGGCGTTCATTGGTGCTGCATGCCAGTTTCACCGGGTCTAGCTGACTGATGCGAATCCCGATGCTCTGGATAAAGTTGATCTGCGCATAAAAGGCTTCAAACAATGGCGCAGGGCTGAACTCGCCTTTGACTTTGAAGCCATCCAGCGGCGCTTTGCCTGCGGGCTTTGTTTTTGCGTTGTCTGCCATGGCTGCAGGCGCGGGTAGATTCAGCAGTTGATGCACCTGCTGGCGAAACTCGGGCTCTGCGCTGTAGCAGTTTTGGTACGCCTGCTTTAGTAATCGTTGCTGCGGTGCGCCTAAACGTGAGGCCGTGAGTGGATTATCCAGTTCATTGGGCTTGGCCGATTTCTCGTTCAGTTGCTCGAACCAACTCGGCTTGTTTAAGAGCTCTGTGGCCTGCGTGCCCATGGCCGAGTGGAAGGTACGCACACATTGGCGAGCCTGCGTCTGGTCGAAGGGGTATTGCCAGAAGCTCAGTAAGCTAAGCAGTTGCTTGCGCAGTTGTTCGCAGGACGCGCTGGTAAATGAGATCACCGTCAGTTGCTCGGGCTTAATCTCAAGGTGGCAAAGCATAAATACCATGCGCAACAACAGCGTCGTCGACTTCCCCGAGCCTGCCCCGGCGAATACCCGTGTGAGCGGGGTATCGCTCAGAATCATTGCCCATTGCTCTGCTGATGGCTGGCTGACCACGCCAGCGCTGACAGCTTTGCTGACCTGATCACGCATGGCTTGGATTTGCTGCTCGGCAATCGGCATCGGGGCCGGGCCATAAATGCCTTCAATGCTCTTCTTAGGGCGACTAGCGGTTGGTTTGCGCGGTGCTTTGGCAGCAGTCTTTCGCGGCTTTGCTGGATTTTTGGCCTTGGATTTTTTGCCTGTGGTACTTGAAGGGTGGCGTAGCAGTTGGCCATCTTCGTCGCGCAGATAGGCGCTGGTGCGTGGGAAATAACGGCCCAATGCCCCGGATAACATAAGTTTGTAGCGTTTAACGGTAGACAGCATTCAAATGTTCCAGCGAACTGATCATATACATCGCTGAATCATAAGGGTTTTGCGCGCTGGCAGGGGGCCAAGCGCGCAGTTTGCTGACGCAATTAAAAGTCGACACTGGCTTGCAAGCGAACCTCACGGGGCTCGCCGACATTGACCCGTAAATTACCACCACTTGATGGGTAGTAGTGTTGGTCGAAGAGGTTGCGCACGTTGAGTTGTAAGTGGGTTTTATCGCCTAGCAGCATACTGTCCCATGCGATAAAAGCGTCGGCAACAGTGTAGCTGTCGAGCCAGAAGGAGTTGCTGTTGTCGCCAGCGCGCTCCCCCACATAACGTGCACCGCCGCCAATGCGCCAGTTTCCGGTTGCGGGATTTAGATCAAGGTCATGGGAGAGGTACAGGCTGGCGATATTTTTCGCGGCGTTGACCAGTTCGTTCCCCTTGTTTACCGGGTCGTCCTTAATCTCTGTGTCCGTGTAGGCATAAGTGCCAAGCAGGTTCCAGCGCTCAGCAATGCGACCGTTGATGTCCACTTCCACGCCCCTTGAACCCACTTTTCCTGCGGCCTCAGAGCTGCCGTTATTGCTAACGACGACGTTTTCTTTTTCGATATCAAAAACGGCAACACTGGCAGTTAGCCCGCGCTCAAGGTCAAGTTTGACCCCCAGTTCATAGCTGCGGCCTTCCTCTGGATCGAATGATTTGCCCGTGTCTGCGTCGGACGAGTTAGGCACGAACGAGCGGCTGTAATTGGCGTAAAGCGAGGTGCTTGGATCGAGTTGGTAAACCAATCCAGCGAACGGCAAGAAGGTGTTGTCTGTGCGGTCTGTGGTTTTTATATAGTCATCGCCACGGCCTTGGTCAGCGTACTGATCAAAGCGTTGATAGCGGCCGCCCAGCACCGCAATCCATTGATCGTCCAAGTGCCAGTTATCCTTGAAGTAAACCGACTGAGAGTGCAGTTCATCGCTGCGGTCGCTTTGCGACTCGCTGAGCAACGAAGGCTTATCCAGATTGCCATATTGCGGATCATAGATATTGAAGCCTGTGCTGTTACGCCCGCGATAGGTGTCGCCGCGGAAATTGTCGACACGTTCGGTGTCTGCACCGAGTAGCAAGTCGTGTTGCTGGCTGAGCAACTGCGCCTGGCCGACCCAGTCCCATGCTAGGTATTGGGTTTGATTATCGTGCTCGCTGCCATCGGCGCGGCGCGTCAGTTCGCCGGTGCTTTCGTTAAGCGAAGCGGGTCGCGCCTCGCTGTAATCGTAGTCTTCGCGGTTCCAGCCATAAGTGAGGCGGGTTAACCAGTTGGGGTTGATCTGGTATTCGGCTTTAGCTGTAACCAATTCGTCTGTGCCTTCAGCTTCAGACCAAGATTCACTAAAGCGTTTGTTGTAATCAACCTTGGCAGGTTTTCCATTAATTATCACTGTGCCGCGATCCAGTGGTGTCGAGTACTCTTTGCGCTCGTAGGCCAGGCTCAACGTTAGGTCATCGCCAGTCCAACTGACCGATGGCGCGATTAAGCTGTGGCTGTCGTCGCCCGAATTGCGCCAATAATCCTCATGTTTACGTTCAGCAATAAAGCGAAAGGCCAGACCGCTGTCTGCCAAGGGTCCTGTGACATCGATCATCGCGCTACCGCCGCCAAAGCTGGAGGTTTCGCCGCTGATTTGGCTGCTCCAGATATACTCGGGCTGTTTGCTGATGACGTTGATCAGACCGCCGGGTTCTAGGGCGCCATAAAGTAGCGAGGCCGGGCCTTTGAGCACTTCGACTCGCTCGGTGGTGGCGCTAAAATTGCGCGATAAGCTTGAGCGAATACCATCACGCAGAATAGAACCGTCGGCATTACTGCCAAAGCCACGCTTAACAAATCCGTCCTGACTGCCCGCCAAGGTATTGCTCTGGGTGATACCACTGACGAAATTCATTGCGTCGTCCAAGCTGTTGACTTGGAAGTCTTTAATGACCTGTTCAGTCACCACTTGCACTGATTGTGCTTCCTGCATGATAGGCACAGCACTTTTACTTGCAGTGCTAGCGGTGCTTGTCGTGTATTGGTCAGGTTGCTGCTGTGCGGTGATTTGCTGACCCGGCAATTCCAGTGCTTCGTCAGCGCGAACAACAAAAGGGCAGAGGGTGAGAGCGGCAAAGACATAGAGCTTATTTATGAGAAATGGCTGCATTAGTGATTAATTCTTTGGTGCAATTGATAATCATTATTGTAAGTGCTTTTAAAGCTCAAAAACCAACCTTTGCAAAGCATTTAAATTCCTTTGCTTGTTTGCATTGAGTGGATGGCCTCTGCTGGGTATAATGGCGCGCTTCCTATTTTCCCGTCTGGGAGCCCCCGCCATGCTGCGTATTAGTCAAGAAGCTCTTACCTTCGACGACGTTTTACTTATTCCCGGTTATTCCGATGTTCTGCCGAAGGACGTCAGCCTCAAGACTCGCCTGACTCGTGGAATCGAGCTGAATATTCCCTTGCTTTCAGCTGCAATGGACACTGTTACTGAGGCGCGCTTGGCGATTGCCATGGCGCAAGAAGGCGGCATCGGTATCATCCACAAGAACATGACCATCGAGCAGCAAGCTGCCGAAGTGCGTAAGGTCAAGAAATTCGAAGCGGGTGTGGTTAAAGACCCCATCACTATCGAGGCTGATGCCACGGTGCGTGACCTGTTCGAATTGACGCGTCAGAACAACATTTCCGGTGTGCCTGTGCTGTCTAACGGTGACCTGGTCGGTATCGTCACTTCCCGTGACGTGCGCTTCGAAACCCGCATGGACGCTAAAGTCCATGAAGTGATGACGCCGAAAGAGCGTTTGGTCACGGTTAAAGAAGGCGCTGACAAGAACCTTGTGCGTGACTTGCTGCACAAGCACCGTATCGAGAAAGTCCTGATCGTTAATGATGCCTTCCAGCTAAAGGGCATGATGACCGTCAAGGACATCGAAAAAGCTAAAGCCTACCCGCTGGCCAGCAAAGACGACCAAGCGCGTCTGCGTGTTGGCGCGGCAGTCGGCACGGGTCCTGAAACCGGTGACCGTGTGGCTGCACTGGCAGCGGCGGGCGTTGACGTCATCATCGTCGATACGGCTCACGGTCATTCCAAAGGTGTGATCGAGCGCGTGCGCTGGGTTAAACAAAACTTCCCGGACATTCAGGTCATCGGTGGCAACATCGCCACGGGTGCTGCGGCTAAAGCCTTGGTCGAAGCAGGCGCTGACGCCGTTAAAGTCGGTATTGGCCCGGGTTCGATCTGCACCACGCGTATCGTCGCGGGTGTTGGCGTGCCACAAATCTCTGCAGTGGCTAACGTTGCTGCAGCCCTTGAAGGCACAGGCGTGCCATTGATCGCTGACGGCGGTATCCGTTTCTCCGGCGACCTGTCGAAAGCCATCGTTGCCGGTGCATCCTGCGTGATGATCGGTTCGATGCTTGCCGGTACTGAAGAAGCACCGGGTGAAGTTGAACTGTTCCAGGGTCGTTCGTACAAGGCTTATCGCGGCATGGGCTCGCTGGGTGCTATGTCCCAGGCTCAAGGCTCTTCCGACCGTTACTTCCAGGACTCCTCGGCGGGTGCTGAGAAGTTGGTGCCGGAAGGTATTGAAGGGCGCGTGCCTTACAAAGGCTCGATGGCGGCAATCGTCCACCAGTTGATGGGTGGCTTGCGTGCCTCGATGGGCTACACCGGTTGTGCAACGGTTGAAGACATGCGCACCAAGCCTGAGTTTGTGCGCATTACCGGTGCTGGTATGGCTGAATCGCACGTGCATGATGTGCAGATCACCAAAGAGGCGCCGAACTACCGCGTCGGCTAAAAATCAGTTTGACGCTATTGCGCTTGCTTCAGCTGCGCTCATTAGGCGACAAAACGATTTTTATATAGGTTATGAAATACGGGGCTGAGTTGATCAGCCCCTTGTCATTTGTGAATTCCGCTACGAGAGACGGTTATGGCTCATCCTGATATTCACGCCCATCGCATCCTTATTTTGGATTTTGGCTCCCAGTACACCCAGTTGATCGCCCGTCGCGTGCGTGAAATCGGGGTTTATTGCGAGCTGCATCCGTTCGACATGAGCGATGACGAGATTCGCGCATTTGCACCTCGCGGCATCATCCTCGCCGGTGGCCCTGAGTCGGTTCATGAGGCCGACAGCCCGCGAGCACCGCAAGCTGTATTCGAGCTGGGCGTACCGGTTCTGGGTATCTGCTACGGCATGCAAACCATGGCTGAGCAGATGGGCGGCAAAGTGCTGGGCTCTGATGTTCGTGAGTTTGGTTATGCGCGAGTTGATGTGGTCGGTAAAGGCCGTCTGCTCGACGGCATCGAAGACCACGTTGATGACGACGGTGTATTCGGCCTGGACGTCTGGATGAGCCACGGCGACAAAGTCACCACCATGCCTGAAGGTTTCAGTGTTCTGGCGAGCACGCCGAGCTGCCCGATTGCCGGCATGTTCGATGACGCGCGTGGCTACTATGGCGTGCAGTTCCACCCAGAAGTTACGCACACCAAGCAGGGCGGTCGTATCCTGTCGCGCTTCGTGCTGGATATCGCCGGTTGCGAAGCATTGTGGACGCCGTCAAACATTGTTGATGACGCCATCGCTCAAGTGCGTCAGCAAGTGGGTGATGCTAACGTTCTGCTCGGTCTCTCAGGCGGTGTTGACTCCTCAGTTGTAGCAGCGCTGCTGCACAAAGCGATTGGCGATCAACTGACCTGCGTATTCGTCGATAACGGTTTGCTGCGTTTGCACGAAGGCGAGCAAGTTATGGCCATGTTTGCTGAGAACATGGGCGTAAAAGTCATTCGCGCCAATGCTGAAAAGCAGTTCCTCGACAATCTGGCTGGCGAAGCCGATCCAGAGAAGAAGCGCAAAATCATTGGTCGTACCTTCATCGACGTGTTTGATGCACAAGCCTCGAAACTGGACAACATCCAGTTCCTTGCCCAGGGCACGATTTACCCAGACGTGATCGAGTCTGCGGGTGCCAAAACTGGCAAGGCACACGTAATCAAGTCGCACCACAACGTCGGTGGACTGCCAGAGGAAATGAACCTCAAACTGGTTGAGCCTCTGCGTGAATTGTTCAAAGACGAAGTGCGCAAAATCGGCCTTGAGCTGGGCTTGCCATTCGATATGGTCTACCGCCACCCATTCCCAGGCCCAGGCCTTGGTGTGCGTATCCTCGGTGAAGTGAAAAAAGAATACGCCGACCTGCTGCGTCGTGCCGATCACATCTTCATCGAAGAGCTGCGCAACTTTGACTGGTACCACAAGACCAGTCAGGCATTCGTGGTGTTCCAGCCAGTCAAGTCCGTTGGCGTGGTCGGTGATGGCCGTCGTTACGCATGGGTTGTTGCCTTGCGCGCCGTGGAAACCATCGACTTTATGACCGCACGTTGGGCGCACCTGCCTTACGAGCTGCTGGAAAAAGTCAGCAACCGCATCATCAATGAAATCGAAGGCATCTCACGCGTCACTTACGACGTATCGAGCAAGCCACCGGCAACCATTGAGTGGGAATGATCCCGCGTCCGGCCTAGGCTGGAGATAGCGAAATAAACAACCAAAAGCCCGCTTAATTGCGGGCTTTTGGTTTTAGCGGCGAGCTGTTGTACAAAAGCTCGCGATACCATGAAAGGCAAGTTAACGCTGGTATGGCGTCTAAGTGCTTGAGCAGCGTGGCTGGTGGGGCAGTCATCAAGCGGGCTATACCCTTTCCAGAGTCTGTGGCTTGGCTTTTTTCTGCTTTTGCCCGTGGCTATATCAGGTGACGTTGTGGGTCTTGGCGGCCGTGCAGTACACGGATGACTTCAACCCTGTTGGCGATTACTCGGTAAAACAGGGTGTGGCTTTCTATGTGAAAGCTTCTGGTGTTAGGCATGAGCTCGGGGCGCTCGGTACCCATAAGCGGCTGTTGGGTCAGTAACCAGAACTGATTTTTGAGCTTAGCCAGATAGCTTTCGCAATGGTTCCGTCCCCACTGGTCCAGGCCGTATCGGTAAATGTCTTTGAGGTCATTTTGGGCGGCAGGCGCGATGACGAGCAGGTGAGAGGTCATGAAACTTAAGGTTTGATATCGTCAAAAAAAGCCTCAAGCGCCACTTTTGATTCGATCGCGATACCGTTGCCATGATCCAACTGGTCTGTGCCGACTTTCAGTTGCTCACGCAGGCGCGCCAGCTTGATCTCGTGAACCCAGTCTTCGTGGGTTTCCATGAACCTTAATGCTTCGCGAATGACTTCGCTGGCGTTGTTGTACATGCCAGTTTCCACTTTGGCTTTAATGCGTGACTCCAGTTCGGGAGTGAGTGATACATGCATAATGACCTCCAATGAAAACATTTCCGTAAAGAACCCTAGGTGGGCTTACAAAGATTGTCAATCATTGTACTTGCTGCGGCGAAGCGTATAGCGGGCTGAAAAAAGCCAGAGGGGCGTATCAAACGCGGTTCTCTGTTGGCTGAAATCGGTCGTGAGGTTAATTTGAATGACGATGAGTCAGTCATTTTTGACGGTGTGCGCGCTAAAACCTCGGCTCGGGCAGCGAGTTTTGGTTGATGTTTGTATCGCGGCTGTTGCCTGTATGAATGGACTGATTGTTGCAACGCGCGACACAAGCCCTTTTCGGGCTGCTGGCCTGACCGTAATTAACCCATGGGAAAGTTGTTAGAACGCTCACCTGCCGCAGGCTGCTTGGACATGTTTCGGTCAGCGTATTACCCCGGCCCATCGCTGGCGACTGCCAACAGCGGCACGATCAAATCGCTGATAGGGGTGGGGATGCCGTGAGCCTTGGCGCAGCGTTGAATGACCCCGTTGCGGCCATCCCACTCCAGCGTTTGGCCAGCGACGCGGTCGGCAAGAATGGATGTGCCTTGGTCAGTCGGGTAGCGGCGGAATACATCGATGATATCTTGCGGCACGCCGTCGCTTAGCACTGCACCCTCCGCGCGAGCCACCTCAAGGGATTCTCGCAGGTAGGCTAAGGCTAGCTCGCTAATGTCTTCACGGTTAAACATGCCCGCACGGCGGCCAGTTAGCACCATCAAGCCTGCGGCTGCGTTTTGTAGCAGCTTGCGCCAGGCGACGGAGCTAAAGTCTGCTGCTACTTCAACTGAGCAAAGCGTGTCCTTTAACGCATTGACCACTAGCTCGGTTGCCTCGGTATCCGGCAAGGTTAGGCGCGCTTTAGCGCGTAGCCACACTGAAGTATCGGGTTCTCGTTGCGCCGGAAACCACACCACCGAAGGCAGTACTGGTCCGCCAGAGACGTGCGGTGTGATCAGCGCTTTTTGCTCAACGCCGTTTTGCAGCGCGCAGACAACTGTCTTCTCGCTACATAAGGCAGACAGCCACGGCACTATTGCATCGATCTGGGTGGTCTTGACCGCAACAAACACCAAGTCGAATGTGGTTTTGATTGCAGACGGATCAGTTAATACAGGGCCTGGCACTAAGATAGTGCCGCCGTCGTGGCGTAGCTCAAGCTGTTCGTAAGCAGTGCGGCCGCAAATCGTCGGTGTGCGCCCGACTGCGTGCAGGGCTGCTGCGATGGTTGTGCCGATTGCACCTGGGCCGACGAGAGCAATGCTTGGGCTGTCAGATGTCATCATTCTTATCCTGTTTAGATCGGGCGTGAACAACCATGAGGCACCGGTGGCGGTTGATCAAGTGTTTCATCGCAAGCGCGACCTTGTGTTCGCTCGGTCTTGGGCTTTTGCCGTGGTAAAATCAGCGCATCGCCGACTGAAGTGATTTGTGACAACCCGGGGTGCTGTTGCAACCCTTAGCATATAGGCTGTTTTCCACAGAGAAGACGCTATAAACCGTTGCCTGATGGGCTCGAATTGATTGGCTATTAGGAGCCCATTTATATGTCGTTCACGCGTAGACAAGTGCTCGCAGGTCTTGCGGGTTTGAGTGTTATTGGCCTTGGCGTCGGTGGTGCTCGCCTGTGGTTGGGTCGTCCGTTTAATCAAGAGACCCACGATTATGAATTAATCGCCGCCCCGGTTGATCTAGAGCTGGTGCCTGGGCATATGACGACTGCCTGGGGCTACGGCGGCTTGGCTCCCGGCCAAGAGATTCGCTGTCGTCAGGGCGATCTGTTGCGTGTGCGCTTTATTAATAAGCTGCCTGAGCAGACCACGATTCACTGGCATGGTATCCGCTTGCCGCTGGAGATGGATGGCGTGCCTTACGTTTCGCAGATGCCGGTGCTGCCGGGTGAATACTTCGACTATCAGTTTGTGCCGCCTGATGCGGGCAGTTACTGGTATCACCCGCACCTTTTCAGTTCCGAACAGATGGGGCAAGGGCTGGTTGGGCCTTTGGTGATTGAAGAGCGTGAGCCCAGTGAGTTTAAGCATGAGCGTACGCTGAGCATAAAAAGCTGGCACGTTGATGAGCAGGGCCAGTTCACGCCGTTTAGCATACCGCGTCAAGCTGCGCGGGAAGGCACCCGCGGTCGCTTGTCGACCATCAACGCGGAGCATGTGCCGACGCTGGAGCTGCCTGCCGGGCAGGTGGTGCGGCTGCGGCTTATCAATCTTGATAACACCATTACCTATCGCTTGAATTTGCCCAAGGGCGATGCCCGGATCTATGCAATCGATGGCAACCCAATCGATCCTCGCGACATAGGCAAAGAGTATTGGTTGGGTGCCGGCATGCGTCTTGATCTGGCTGTTCGGGTGCCGGAGGCAGGAACAGAATTATCCCTGCGCAATGGTTCTGTACGCTTAGCCACGCTTAAGAGTGTGGCTTCGACCGAGCCTGCGGCTGACTGGCCAGCGGCATTGCCCGCCAACCCTGTGGCTGAGCCGGATTTGGCTAACGCTGAGACCATTAAATTCAACTTTGAGTGGGCGGCATCGCTGGCAGACCCTAATCAGAAAGGGCCAGCTAAGTACTGGCAAATTAATGGTCAGGCTTGGGATATTAACGACAAAACTTGCGCTGATCGGCCCATCGCTACGCTTAAGTTGAATAACAGCTATATTTTTGAACTGCGCAATATGGCGCAGTACCTGCACCCGATTCATTTGCATGGTATGACCTTTAAAGTCCTCAGCTCGAACCGCAAGAAGATCACTCCGTACTTCACCGACACCTATTTATTGGGCAAGAATGAAACCGCAAAAATCGCTTTGGTTGCCGATAACCCGGGCGTTTGGATGTTCCACTGTCACGTGATTGATCACATGGAAACCGGTCTTATGGCCGCTATTGCGGTGGTTTGATGCGCCAACCGAGAATTATTGATCGCAGTCAGGATCAACACTTTATGCAAGAAGCGCTGCTGCTGGCCAGGCAGGGTGCTGCGCTGGGTGAGGTTCCGGTGGGGGCAGTGCTTGTGCAGGGCGGCGAGATCATTGGGCGTGGTTTCAATTGCCCAATTTCAACCCATGACCCAAGCGCCCATGCCGAGATGGTGGCGGTACGTGATGCGGCGAAGCACTTGGCTAATTACCGTTTACCGGGTAGCACGCTGTACGTCACCTTAGAGCCTTGCAGCATGTGTGCAGGGCTGATCGTTCATGCCAGAGTGGCGCGCGTGGTATTTGGTGCGACCGAGCCCAAGGCGGGGGTGGCCTTGAGTCGCGGTGAGTTTTTCAGCCAAGCCTTTCTTAATCATCGGGTAATGATTGAAGGCGGAGTGTTGGCGCAGGAGTGCAGTGAGGTGCTAAGCGCATTTTTCAAGGCGCGCCGTGGGAATGGGGCGGGCTAGACAGTCAGCCCATGCTTAGAGTGGAGGTGACTCTGCTTCGATCGACTCTTTACTCACGCCTGGCAGGTGCATGCTGCTCTCGACAACTTGATTGCTTTCAAGTTGAGGCTGGGTCACCCAGGTGAGAATGTCGTAATAACGGCGGATGTTGCGCACAAAGTGCACGGGCTCGCCGCCCCGGGCATATCCATAACGCGTTTTGCTGTACCACTTCTTTTGCGCCAGGCGCGGCAGAATAGACTGCACGTCGACCCACTTGTTGGGGTCCAGGCCTTCGGCCTCGGTGAGCTTTCGGGCATCTTCCAAATGCCCGCCGCCAACATTGTAGGCGGCGAGGGCGAACCAGGTGCGATCCGGTTCTGGAATGCTGTCCGGGAGCAATTCCTTCACGTGAATGATGTATTTGGCACCGCCTTCGATGCTTTGCTTGGGGTCGAGTCGATTCGATACGCCCATAGCTTGCGCGGTGCGCAGGGTCAGCATCATAAGCCCGCGAACCCCAGTTTTAGAGGTGGCGGTGGGTTGCCATAGCGATTCCTGATAACCCATGGCGGCGAGCAGTCGCCAGTCCATATTATTGCTGCGTCCTGCCTGGCGGAAGAATTGCTCGTAGCGCGGTAAGCGTTTTTGCAGGTGCTGAGCAAAGGTGTAGGCACCCACATAGCCGAGTACATCGACATGGCCATAATAACGGTCGGTTAGGCGTTTGAGACTGCCGTTCTCTTTGGCGCGGGCGATGAAGGCGTTGACCTCATCGAGCAGGCTATGGTCTTCGCCCGGTTTTACTGCCCAGGCGAGATTGAGTGAGTCACCGAGGTCGAATGCTACGCGTACATTGGGGAAATACACCTGATTCATTGCCAGCTCATTGGAGTCAACCAGTGTCAGGTCTATCTGGCCTTCATCCACCATGCGCAGCAAGTCGACGATTTCGACGTCGGAGGATTCTTCGTACTCAAGTGTTGGCATCTGCACTTTTAGCTCAGCCAGCTGTTCGGCGTGGCTGCTGCCCTTAAGCACAACAATGTGTTTGCCAAGCAAGTCTTCCGGACGAGTAGGGCGGCGTTCGCCATTGCGGTAGATAACTTGTGGGGTAACTTCGAGATAGGCTTTGGAAAACAGTGCCTGTTGTTTGCGTCCAGCGCTATCGACCAGACCAGCGGCAGCCAATACCGGACCATCTGCACTGTTTAAACGGTTAAATAAATCATCGAGATTGTCGGCTGTTTCGATTTTTAGTTCGACTTTAAGATCGGCGGCAAATCGTTTAACCAGTTCATACTCGAAGCCGGTTTCACCATTTCGGTCCTGGAAGTAGGTTGCCGGGCTGTTCCTGGTGATCACCCGCAGTACTCCCTCCGCCTGCACTTGCTCAAGGGTTGTGGGTACTTTTTCTTCGGCACCACAGCCATTTAGCAGCAGAAGGATTCCGATCGCTGACAGCCATCTGGCGTAGCGCGTGCGGATCGCTGATTGGGAATACATCGATGCAGTATACGCAAAGGATTCGCCTTGCAATATCTCGACAGACGGGCGCATCTCTGCTAGCGCACAAACTGTCGTTTTGACGTTGCCAAACGGGTGATGTGTGCGGCGCTTTAGGCTAGAATGCACGGCCTCAAAGCACACCCCTTCCCAGAGGCTGTCATCGATGTTGATCCTGCGCGGCGCCCCCGCTCTTTCTGCTTTTCGCCACGGCAAGTTGCTTGAGCAACTTACCCGCAAAATACCGGCTGTTACTGGGCTGTACGCCGAATTTGCACACTTTGCCGATGTCGTCGGTGTTCTTAGCGCTGACGAAGAGCAAGTCTTGGCTCGTTTGCTGAAGTACGGGCCAAGTGTTGAAGTGCAGGAGCCAAGCGGTCGCTTGTTTCTCACGATTCCACGATTCGGCACTATTTCGCCATGGTCGAGTAAGGCCAGCGATATCGCCCGCAACTGTGGTTTGGCGAAAATTCAGCGCATTGAACGCGGTATTTCCTACTACGTTACCGGCGAGTTGGACGCCGCGGCGCGTGAGCAGGTTGCAGTTTTGCTCCATGACCGCATGACTCAGTTGGTATTGGATGACTTTGAAAGCGCTGCTGCGCTGTTCAGCCATGCAACGCCTAAGCCTCTCACCGTGGTTGATGTGCTGGGTGGTGGTCGTGCGGCATTGGAAAACGCCAACATAGAGTTGGGCTTGGCGCTGGCTGATGATGAAATCGACTATTTAGTCAGCAGCTTCGGCACCATGGGCCGTAACCCCCATGACATCGAATTGATGATGTTTGCTCAGGCCAACTCTGAGCATTGCCGCCACAAGATCTTTAACGCCAGCTGGGATATCGACGGCCAGTCGCAAGAAAAATCCTTGTTCGGCATGATCAAAAATACCTACCAGATGCACAGCGAAGGCGTCCTGTCTGCTTATAAAGACAACGCTGCAGTGATCGTGGGTAGCACGGCTGGCCGCTTCTTCCCTAATCCGGATACCCGCCAATACGGTGCTGTTACTGAGCCCGTGCACATCCTGATGAAGGTTGAAACCCACAACCACCCAACGGCGATTGCACCCTTTCCAGGCGCATCGACAGGTTCGGGCGGTGAGATTCGTGACGAAGGCGCAACCGGTCGTGGCGCTAAGCCCAAGGCTGGTCTGACTGGTTTTACCGTCTCCAACCTGCAGATTCCTGGCTTTGAACAGCCGTGGGAAGTGCCATACGGTAAACCTGAACGCATCGTGACCGCACTGGACATCATGATCGAAGGCCCATTGGGCGGCGCTGCGTTTAACAACGAATTTGGTCGTCCGGCGTTGACCGGTTATTTCCGTACCTTTGAGCAGTTGATTAACACGCCGCACGGTGAAGAAGTGCGCGGCTATCACAAGCCAATCATGCTGGCTGGCGGTATGGGCAACATCCGCGAAGATCATGTACAGAAAGCTGAAATCACCGTCGGCTCCAAGCTGATTGTGCTTGGCGGCCCGGCCATGCTCATCGGTTTGGGCGGCGGCGCAGCTTCTTCGATGGCCACGGGTGCCAGTTCCGCTGATCTCGACTTCGCTTCGGTACAGCGTGAAAACCCGGAAATGGAGCGTCGCTGTCAGGAGGTTATCGACCGTTGCTGGCAGTTGGGTGAAGACAACCCGATCAGCTTTATCCACGACGTTGGCGCGGGCGGTTTGTCCAACGCCTTCCCTGAACTGGTTAACGATGGCGAGCGCGGCGGTCGTTTTGACCTGCGCGCCGTACCGAATGACGAGCCGGGCATGGCACCGCTGGAAATTTGGTGCAACGAATCTCAAGAACGTTACGTGATGGCGGTAGATGCTGCTGATTTCGAACGTTTCAAGGCTATTTGTGAGCGTGAGCGTTGCCCGTTCGCGGTGGTCGGCGAGGCTACTGAGGAGCGCCACCTCACGGTTGCAGACAGCCATTTCGGTAACAATGCTGTCGATATGCCGCTTAATGTATTGCTCGGCAAGGCTCCGCGCATGCACCGTACGGCTGACCGTGAAGCGGAGGTGGGCGATGATTTCGATCCGTCCAAGGTCGACCTGAGCGAAGCGGTCACCCGCGTGCTGCATCACCCGGCTGTGGCCAGCAAGAACTTCTTGATCACCATTGGCGACCGCACCATTACCGGCATGGTCGCGCGTGATCAAATGGTCGGCCCGTGGCAGGTTCCTGTTGCCGATTGCGCAGTTACAGCTGCGAGCTTTGACACCTACAACGGTGAAGCAATGGCCATGGGCGAGCGTACGCCTTTGGCTTTGCTTGATTCACCCGCTTCGGGCCGCATGGCTATTGGCGAGACCCTGACCAATATGGCTGGGGCACGTATCGACAAAATTTCTGACATCAAATTGTCGGCAAACTGGATGGCTGCTGCTGGCCATCCGGGTGAAGATGCACGCCTGTTTGATACGGTTAAGGCCGTCGGTATGGAATTGTGCCCAGAGCTGGGTATCACTATTCCGGTGGGCAAAGACTCGATGTCAATGAAGACCCGTTGGCAAGACGGTGACACTGACAAGAGTGTCACCTCGCCGATGTCTTTGATTGTCACGGGCTTTGCGCCGGTCAAAGATATTCGTCGCACATTGACGCCAGAGTTGCGCATGGACAAAGGCGAGACCGATCTGATTCTGATCGATCTTGGCCGTGGTCAGAACCGAATGGGCGCCTCTATTCTGGCCCAGGTGTATGGCAAGCTGGGCAAGCAAGCGCCTGATGTTGATGACGCCGAAGACCTCAAGGCTTTCTTCGCGGTTATTCAAGGCCTGAACGCAGATGGTCGCTTGCTGGCTTACCACGACCGTTCAGACGGTGGGTTGTTGGCGACTGTGGTTGAGATGGCTTTTGCCGGTCACTGTGGTTTGAGCCTGCAGCTCGATACCCTGGCCCTTAGCCGCAATGAAATAGCTGGCGTGCTATTCAACGAAGAGCTGGGTGCGGTTATTCAGGTCAATCAGGACTTCACAGCTGAAGTGCTTTCACAGTTCTCGGCTGCCGGTCTGGATGATTGTGTGGCGGTCATTGGTAAGCCGGTCAATAACGGCCACGTCGAGATTAGCTACAAAGACCTCTCGGTATTCTCGGCTGAGCGTCGCATTCTTCAGCGTCAATGGTCTGAGACCAGCTACCAAATCCAGCGTCTACGCGACAATGCTCAGTGTGCGGATCAAGAGTTCGATGCACTGCTAGAAGAAGATAACCCTGGCCTCAGTGCCAAGCTGGGCTTTGATGTTAACGAAGACATCGCAGCGCCTTACATCAAGAAAGGTCTGCGTCCGCAGATCGCTGTTTTGCGTGAGCAGGGTGTGAATGGCCAGGTCGAGATGGCTGCTGCATTCGACCGTGCCGGTTTCAACGCTGTCGATGTGCACATGAGCGATATCCTGGCAGGGCGCGTTGACCTTGAGAGCTTTAAAGGTCTGGTCGCCTGTGGCGGTTTCTCCTACGGCGACGTGCTGGGTGCTGGTGAGGGCTGGGCTAAGTCGATTCTGTTTAACAGCCGTGCACGTGATGCGTTCAGCAGCTTCTTTGAGCGCAAGGACAGCTTCTCGCTGGGTGTGTGTAACGGTTGTCAGATGCTCTCCAACTTGCATGAGTTGATTCCGGGCAGTGAATTTTGGCCGCATTTTGTACGCAACCGTTCCGAGCAGTTCGAGGCGCGTGTGGCCATGGTGCAGGTGCAAGAGTCGGAGTCGATTTTCTTGCGTGGTATGGCCGGTTCGCGTATGCCAATCGCCATCGCTCACGGTGAAGGTCATGCCGAGTTCAAGAGCAAAGACGCGCTGGTTGAGGCTGACTTGTCAGGTTGCGTGGCCATGCGTTTTGTCGACAACCACGGCAAGGTCACTGAAAACTATCCGGCAAACCCCAACGGTTCGCCGCGTGGGATTACCGGCCTTACCAGTCGCGATGGCCGCGTGACAATCATGATGCCGCACCCTGAGCGGGTTTTCCGCGCCGTGCAGAACTCATGGGCGCCGGATGAGTGGGATGAAGATGGCGCATGGCTGCGCATGTTCCGCAACGCCCGCGTATGGGTTGACTGATGGTTTGGCAGGCTCTTTTGAGCCTGCCATTGTGTTACCTGAGGTGCGCCAGGTTAGCCCTGGCGACACCTGACTGTTTTATCGCTGTGGGCGTTCGTCCACGCTTCCCGATTGTTCCCGATACAGATTAAGCGTCAGCAATGGTCGCTGCTGCGTTGCTGTGGGCGCTCTACAGGATTGCCAGAATGTGATGGCAGTCATACTTCGTCGACTTCCGGGTTTAAGCAGCGCTGGCGGGGGGTTAGGGGTTGAACATTTCCGCAGTCTTCTAGTCTTTAGTTAGGCATATTCAAACTGTAGCTAGATAGATTGATGGCCAAATGACATTATTGGTTCGTGGATCTGGATTGCGGAGATATTGATGTACAAATTGTGCTTTTACGTGCCTGAAAGCCACCTGGAAACTGTGAAAACAGCGATTTTTGCCGCAGGCGCTGGGCAAATTGGTCACTATGATAGTTGCTGCTGGCAGGTGCCAGGGCAGGGCCAGTTTCGGCCATTGCCAGGCAGTCAGCCCTATTTGGGCAGTGAAGGGGTGGTGGAGCGTTTGTCCGAGTGGAAGGTCGAGTTGGTTGTGGCCGATGAGTTGATCCATGAGTCGGTCAAGGCGTTGAAAGCCAGCCATCCTTATGAAGCTCCAGCCTTTCAAGTATGGCGCCTGTCTGATTTGCAGTTTTGAATAAACGCTTTAACCCGGCCATCAGGGGGCAAATTAGCTCTGTTTCGGCTGCGCAGATAGTGGCCGAGAAAAGCGTCGATCACCTTACGGGCGGATCTCGATCAGGGTGCCGTCTTTAACCAATGACCAAATTTCGCGCATGTCTGTATTTTTCATGGCGATACAGCCGTTGGTCCAGTCCAGGGAGCTGAAGTACCACTCGGGGTACTCTTCGTCGATTGGGGTGCCATGGATCATGATCATGCCGCCCGGCGACAGCCCTTTATTGCGCGCCGCCGCTTGGTCGCGAGCATTGGGGTAGGAAATGTGCATCGACAACTGATAGTTGTCGCTGGTTTTGCGCCAATCAATCCAGTAAATACCTTCAGGCGTGCGCTGATCGCCTTCAAACTGCTTGTGCCCTTGAGGTTTTTTACCCAAAGAAACACGGTAGCTTTTGAAGGGCTGGCCTTTGCTGATCAACTGCAGCTTGCGTTCCGATTTCAGAATCAGGATTTTGTCGACGCGTTGAATGTGGCTGCTTTGCTGAGGAGGAGGCGGTATGGGTGTGTTTGCACACACATTGGTCATGACTGAAAAGCAGATTAAACACAGCAACCAGCGCATTAGAACGATATCCATATGGTCAAAAAGCTACTTTATAGTGCGCGCGCAAGGCCTCTAAGGACTCATTGCGGACCGGAAACTGAGCCGTTATGCGGTCGGCGAAGTAACATTCTAAAGTACGTCCGATTGTCGGGAAAGCCAGCTCTGACCAAGGGATGTCCGCCTCATCAAATAGCGCGACCTCCAGGCTTTCTTCGCCCACTGCAAAATCGAGGTCAGTCAGCTCTGCCCGGAAGAATACGTGCACCTGATTAATATGCGGTAGATCAATCAGGTTATACAGCGTCAGATCGTGGACGCGAGCGCAGGCTTCTTCTGCTGTTTCGCGCGCGGCAGCTTGTTCCATGGTTTCGCCATTTTCCATAAAACCAGCCGGTAAGGTCCAGAAGCCACGGCGCGGTTCAATTGCTCGGCGGCACAGGAGGATTTGCTGGTTCCAGGCCGGAATGCAGCCCGCGACAATCCGCGGGTTTTCATAATGAATCGTACTGCATAGCTCGCAGACAAAGCGTAAACGGCTATCCCCTTCAGGGATGCGATGGTTTACGGGGTTGCCACACTGACTGCAGAATTTCATGCCATTTCCTCACTGCTTATGGCGTATCTTGGCTTGATACGCCCGCTTGAATCAATCTCAGCGTCCTCAATAAGGCAATTTCGCCATTGTCTCAAGCTTGGGTGTGGCCAGCTTTCATGCCATTATCTCGGTAAGAAATAGAACACTGAGATTGCCCATGCTCGATGAGCTACTCCAACGTGTACGGTCTCATCAGCCGTTGATTCTGGGAACTGACCATGGTTTCCCTGAGGCGGCAGTGCTGGTTCCCATAACCCGCAGTGATGACCCTGAAGTTGTACTCACACTGCGTGCCAGTGGTTTGTCCACCCATGGCGGTGAGGTTGCGTTTCCGGGTGGGCGACGCGACCCTGAAGATCAGGATCTCGTGCAAACCGCGCTGCGCGAGGCCGAAGAAGAAATCGCATTGCCGCCGGGGCTGGTTGAGGTCATCGGCCCGCTCAGTACCCTGGTTTCGCGCCATGGTATTCAGGTGACGCCCTATGTGGGGGTGGTTCCCGATTTCGTTGATTACCGGGCCAACGATGGCGAGATCGCTGCAGTGTTTAGCGTGCCACTGAAGTTTTTCCGTGAAGACCCACGTGAGACCACGCATCGTATCGATTACCTCGGTCAGAGTTGGTACGTGCCGAGTTATCGCTATGGCGAATATAAAATATGGGGGCTGACGGCGATTATGTTGGTGGAGCTGATTAACCTGCTCTACGACGAATCCCCGATTGATTTACACACGCCACCCAAGCACTTCATTAGCCTGACATGAGGAAGATGAGCCATATGAAATACCGCTTAGGACAATCTACAGTCGAGGCGCACCCTGAAAGCTGGGCTGCACCGAATGCAACCCTGGTCGGCAAAATCAAGCTGGAACAGGGCGCTAGCGTCTGGTTTAACGCTGTGTTGCGCGGTGATAACGAGCTGATTCACATCGGTGAAGACAGTAACGTGCAAGACGGCACTGTCATGCATACCGATATGGGCTTTCCACTGACGCTTGGTAAGGGCGTGACCATCGGTCATAACGCGATGCTGCATGGCTGTACCGTAGGTGATTACAGCTTGATCGGGATAAATGCGGTAATACTCAATGGTGCCAAAATTGGTAAGTACTGCATCATTGGTGCGAACTCACTGATTGGTGAGGGCAAGGAAATCCCTGATGGCTCACTGGTCATGGGCTCGCCCGGCAAAGTGGTACGTGAACTCACCGATCAACAAAAGAAAATGCTTGAGGCCAGTGCTGCGCACTATGTCCACAATGCCCAACGTTATGCCTGTGATTTGGCTGAGCAAGAAGATTAATGAGTACTGAGCGTCCTGTAGCTTCGCCCTGCGTACATGTCTGTGCCCTGGATGACGAAGACATTTGCATCGGTTGCCAGCGTAACGTTGCAGAAATTACCCGCTGGAGCCGCATGGATAACCAAGAGCGCCGTGAGGTGCTGGTGCAGTGTCATCAGCGCGCAGTGAGCAAGGGTATTATTCTCTAGCGGTGACTCGCACCAATGACCCTGACGCTTTCTGCTCGGGTCGTCTTTCCCACAGTTGTTTGCTTAGCCCAAGGAATTGTTATGCCACGTATTGGAACCCCGTTGTCGCCAAGTGCGACCCGTGTATTGCTATGTGGCTCCGGCGAGCTGGGCAAAGAGGTGGTGATTGAGTTGCAGCGCCTTGGGGTTGAGGTGATTGCGGTCGATCGCTACGCCCATGCACCTGCCATGCAGGTGGCGCACCGCAGCCACGTGGTCAATATGCTGGATGGCGACGAGTTGCGCGCAGTCATTGAGCAGGAGAAACCGCACTACATCGTCCCTGAAATCGAAGCCATTGCCACTGCGACCCTGGCCGAGCTGGAAAGCGAAGGCTACACCGTGATTCCAAGTGCGCGTGCTGCTCAGTTGACCATGAACCGTGAAGGTATTCGTCGTCTCGCTGCGGAAGAGTTGGGCTTGCCGACTTCACCCTATGAGTTTGCCGACTCGTTTGAGGCGTTTCAGGCTGCGGTGGAGAACATTGGCTTCCCTTGCGTGGTCAAGCCGATCATGAGTTCTTCGGGCAAGGGTCAGTCTGTGCTTAAGAGTGCTGCTGATGTGCGTCCATCTTGGGATTACGCGCAAGATGGCGGGCGTGCGGGGAAAGGCCGGGTCATTGTCGAAGGCTTTATCGACTTTGATTATGAGATTGCCCTGCTGACAGTGCGTCATATCAACGGCACCACCTTCTGTGCGCCTGTCGGTCATCGTCAGGAGAAGGGCGATTACCAAGAGTCATGGCAGCCGCAGCCAATGAGTCCGAAAGCCATGGCTGAAGCTGAACGCATCGCGCTGGCGGTGACCGACTCGCTGGGTGGTCGCGGGCTGTTTGGCGTCGAGTTATTTGTTAAGGGTGATCAGGTCTGGTTTTGTGAAATTTCACCGCGCCCGCATGACACCGGCATGGTTACCTTGATCTCCCAAGACCTTTCTGAATTTGCCTTGCATGCGCGGGCCATTCTTGGTTTGCCGATCCCGACTATTCGCCAGTTTGGCCCGTCGGCTTCTGCAGTGGTGCTGGTTGAAGGTGAGTCGAAGCAAGTGAGTTTCGGTAATCTGGCAGCAGCTTTGGCAGAGCCAGATACGCAGCTGCGCTTGTTCGGCAAGCCGCAGGTGAGTGGGCAGCGACGCATGGGTGTGGCGCTGGCGCGGGACGAGTCGCTGGAGTCGGCGAGAGCCAAGGCAACCCGTGCGGCCAAGGCAGTAAACGTCGAGCTGTGAAGGCTCAAGGTTGGCGCTGGTGGCTGCTGCTTGGATTGCTGTCACCGGTGTTGTTGCCGTTAGCCGTCTACACGCGCCGCACGGCGCTGCGTCTTGAGCCTGCGGCTGGGGCTGATCAAGGTCTGGCAGGCTCCCAGTTCGTGGGGCCACCTTTGCGCTTGCTGGTGCTCGGTGAGTCAACGGTTGTCGGCGTTGGCGTCAGCTGTATGCAGCAAGCTTTGGTCGTGCAGTTGGCCGGTGAGTTAGCTGTACGTCATCAGCGACCGGTCGCTTGGCAGGCGTTGGGTGAGAATGGTATTACCGCTGCTCAGGCTTGTCAGCGTTTGCTGGGTCGGGTTCAGGCGGGTCCAATTGATTTGGCTGTGCTGGTATTCGGCGTCAATGACTGCAGCCATTTGACGACCCTGGGCAATTGGCGCTTGTCGTTAACCACGCTCGCGATTGGGCTGCAAGCCAGCGGTGCCAAGCTTGTCTTTACCGGTGTGCCACCGTTGCAGCATTTCAGCGCACTGCCTGGGTTGATGCGCTGGCTGCTGGGTGCCAGGGCGCAGCAACTGGATGCGCAGTTGCAGGTGCTGGCTGAAGCGCGAGACGCTCAGTACGTCCCCCTGAAGCTTGAGTTTTCTGCTGAGTACTTGGCGCTTGATGGTTATCATCCATCAAGCGCTGGTTACCGGTTGTGGGCGCAGGACTTGGCAGCTGCGATTACTCGCTAGCGTCGTCTTCTGATGCGCGGTTCTCCGCTTGCCAGGCTTTTACGCTTTTTACCCGGTTGTCAGACGATTGCAGAATTTCCAGGTGGTAGTCACCGATCTTCAGGCACACGGGGCTGTCAGGAATGCTTTCCAGTGCTTCGGTGATCAAGCCGTTCAGGGTTTTTGGCCCTTCGCACGGCAACTCCCAATCCAGGGCTTTGTTGATTTCTCGAACATATGCCGCACCGTCGATAACTTGAGTGCCGTCGTCTTGGGGGTGAATGTCGGGGTTGCGCAAGGTGTTCTGATTGCTGAAATCGCCAACGATTTCTTCAAGGATATCTTCCAGTGTGACGACGCCAATCACGTCACCGTATTCATCAACGACGATGCCGATACGGTGTTTCTGCTTCTGAAAGTTGATCAGCTGAGTTGAAAGTGGCGTGCTCTCAGGAACGAAGTACGGCTCCATGCAGGCACCCAGCAGGCTGTCTTTGGTCAGCTGATTGCTGGTCAGCAGCCGAGCAATCTGGCGGATATGCACCACGCCTTCGATCTGGTTGATGTCACTGCGAAATACCGGCAAGCGGGTATGGGTGGTGCTAACCAGCTGCGTGATGATGATTTCGATGTCATCTTCCAGATTGATTCCGGTGACCTCGTTGCGTGGAATCATGATGTCGTTGACCGTGACCTTCTCCAGGTCAAGGATGCCCAGCAGCATGCTCTGACGATTCTTCGGCAGTTCATGACCGGACTCACGGACAACGCTGCGCAGTTCTTCGGTGGTCAGGCTGTCGTTGTTTTTGCTGGTTGGATCAACGCCAACCAGCCTGAGAATGCCGTTGCTGATCCAGCCCAGCATGATTACCAATGGGTAAAACAGCTTAAGCAGGATGCTTAGGGGCATGCTGAACGGGTAAGCAACGCGCTCCGGGTGCAGTGCTGCGAGTGTTTTCGGAGTGATTTCACCGAAGATCAGCAGGGCGATGGTCAGGCCGATGGTTGCGATGGCGATACCAGCCTCGCCCCAGAGCTTGATGGCCAATACGGTGGCGATCGAAGACGCAAGAATGTTGACGAAGTTGTTACCAATCAGAATGGTCCCTAACAGCCGGTCAGGACGGCTGAGCAGGGCGCTGACGCGCTTGGCCCCGCGATGACCTTCTTTGGTCAAATGCCGCAGGCGATAGCGGTTAAGGCTGAGAATGCCTGTTTCCGAACTTGAGAAGAATGCTGAGCAAGCCAGCAGGAAAATCAAAACGCCAACCAGAAAGCCGGGGGGCAAAGTGTCCACGGGGTGCGGGCCTACCTATATGTGCAGAATGAATTCGCGAACCAGCTTGCTGCCAAAGTAGGCAAGCATCAGCAGGCAAAAGCCTGCCAGCGTCCAGCGAATTGCCTTGTGTCCACGCCAGCCAAGTTGATGGCGACCCCAAAGGAGCACGGCGAAGACGACCCAGGCGAAGCAAGAAAGGATGGTTTTGTGCACTAAATGCTGTGCAAACAAGTCATCAATGAAAAGTGCGCCCGATAATAACGACAACGAGAGCATGATCCAGCCAGCCCACAAGAAGCCAAACAGCAGGCTTTCCATGGTCTGTAGCGGCGGGAAATTTTTGGTCAAGCCGGATGGATGCTTATGTTTGAGCTGGTAATCCTGCATTGACACGAGCAAGGCTTGAAACACGGCAATGGTCAGCATGCCGTAGGCAATGATTGACAGCAGAATATGGGCAATGATGCCGGGCTCTTCATCGATGGGGTCAATGGTGCCAACGGGCATAAATTGCGCAAGCAATACGGTTATGCAGCCCAGGGGAAACAAAAACAGTAATAAATTTTCAACGGGAATGCGTAAGCAGGCCAGTAATGTGATGCTGATCACAGCGAAGGTGATCAGGCTGGCCGCATTGAAGAAGTCCAACTGCATGCCAATGTCGTGATACATCTGCACATACAAGCTGCCACCATGACACAGCAGCGCAAGCACGCCGAGCAGGCCTAGCAGGCGTTTGTCAGGGTTACTGCGCTTAGCAAGGCGCAGTCCTTGGTAGATTGCAGCGCCGCCGTAAAGGCAGGCAGCCGCTAGGCTGGGCAGCAATGGGTGCATAAATCCTAATAGGGAAAGCCCGAAAGGCGCTGAGTTTGGCACATAAAGCATCACTCACGAAAGACTACTATAGCGGTGTCGGTGTCGCAGACAGTTGGTTATAATCGTGGGTCAGGCCTGTTTTAGCGTGATACTGCGTTTCTTGACACTCATTTGGAACTACCAAACTTCGTGTCTCATGCCTTGCCTCCCACTAAAGCAAGCTCCGGCCCGGCCGTGAACGAAACCTCAGCAGACCTTTGTTGGTACAGCTGGACCTGAAAGGAACGAGCATGTTCGAAAACTTAACAGATCGCCTCTCGCAGTCACTGCGTAATGTCACTGGCAAAGCCAAGATGACCGAGGAAAATATTCAGGACACCCTGCGTGAAGTGCGCATGGCGTTGCTCGAGGCCGACGTTGCCTTGCCTGTGGTCAAGGACTTCGTTAACCGGGTCAAAGACCGCGCGGTTGGCACTGAAGTCTCGAAAAGCCTGACGCCGGGTCAGGCCTTTGTAAAAATCGTGCGCGCCGAGCTTGAAGAGCTGATGGGCGCGGCCAACGAAGATTTGGCCTTGAATGTAACGCCACCTGCCGTGGTGCTGATGGCGGGTTTGCAGGGTGCGGGTAAAACCACCACTGTCGGTAAGCTGGCTAAGTTTCTTAAAGAACGCAAAAAGAAAAGCGTGTTGGTGGTGTCTGCTGACGTTTATCGCCCGGCGGCGATTAAACAGTTGGAAACCCTGGCCAATGATATTGGCGTAACCTTCTTTCCGTCGGACATTAGCCAAAAGCCTGTGGCTATTGCCCAGGCCGCTATCAGTGAAGCCAAGCTCAAATACATTGATGTGGTGCTGGTCGATACCGCCGGTCGTTTAGCCATTGATGCTGAAATGATGGCTGAGATCCAGGCGCTGCATGCTGCGGTCAAACCTGCTGAAACCCTGTTCGTGGTAGACGCCATGACTGGTCAGGATGCGGCCAACACCGCTAAGGCCTTCGCTGACGCCTTGCCATTGACCGGTGTGGTCTTGACCAAGGTTGATGGTGATGCCCGTGGAGGTGCGGCCCTGTCCGTACGCCATATCACTGGCAAACCGATCAAATTCATCGGTATGGGCGAGAAGAGCGACGCGCTGGAACCCTTCCATCCAGACCGTATTGCTTCACGCATCCTCGGTATGGGCGATGTGCTCAGCCTGATCGAGCAAGCCGAACAAACCCTTGATCGTGACAAGGCAGAGAAGCTCACCAAAAAGCTGAAGAAGGGCAAGGGCTTCGACCTTGAAGACTTCCGTGATCAGTTGTTGCAGATGAAAAGCATGGGCGGTCTTGGCGGCCTCATGGATAAGCTGCCGCAAATGGGTGGCATGAATCCGGCGCAGATGGGCAATGCTCAAGGCGCAGCGGAAAAACAGTTCAAACAAATGGAAGCCATCATTAATTCGATGACTCCAGCGGAGCGTCGTGACCCTGAAGTGATCAGTGGTTCGCGTAAGCGCCGTATCGCCATGGGTTCTGGAACCCAGGTTCAAGACATCGGCCGGCTGATCAAACAGCACAAGCAGATGCAGAAAATGATGAAGAAATTCTCCGCCAAGGGCGGCATGGCGAAAATGATGCGCGGTATGGGTGGAATGCTGCCAGGTGGCGGTGGGATGCCCAAGATGTAATTCAGTGTCTCGATTTAGGCCTGCAGCCCCCTAAACTGGGCTGTTCAGGTGTTTGGTCGAGATGATTTGAATGGCTTGGCAGGCATGCTGGGTCGGCACCTCGACCGGCGGGGGCAAAAAGTTATTTGCAAAAACCCGGATTATCCTTAGAATATGCGGCCTTTCGGGCCTAGTGCCCGATGCTTGCATTATCAGTTTTGCAGCACCGACTACAGGAACGAAGTTTAATGGTAACCATCCGTCTAGCCCGTGGCGGCTCTAAAAAGCGCCCATTTTACCACCTCACCGTGACCAACAGCCGCAATGCGCGCGATGGTCGTTTCGTTGAGCGTGTAGGTTTCTTCAACCCAGTTGCATCGGGTAACGAAATCAAGCTGTCCGTAAACGAAGAACGCGTTACTTACTGGCTGAGCCAGGGTGCGCAGCCGTCTGAGCGTGTTGCTCAGCTGCTGAAGGAAAATGCTAAGGCTGCAGCCTAAGTATTTATGAGCACAACGCCAGCTCCCGCCGAAGACTTGGTCGTCCTTGGCAAGATCGTATCGGTGCATGGCGTGAAAGGCGATGTGAAGGTGTATTCCTTTACGGACCCAATCGATAACGTGCTCGATTATCCACGTTGGACGCTTAGGCGTGACAACGAGGTTAAGCAGGTTGAAGTGGCCAGTGGGCGCTTGCAAGGCAAGGTCCTGGTAGCGAAGTTGAAAGGTCTCGACGATCGCGAAGTTGCGCGTACTTACGCCGGCTTTGAGATTTGCGTGCCTCGCAGCCAGTTACCGGAACTAACCGATGGCGAGTTCTACTGGTATCAGTTGCAAGGTCTTAAGGTGATTGATCAGGCAGGGCAGTTGCTCGGCAAGATTGACCATCTGTTTGAGACCGGAGCCAACGATGTGATGGTGGTCAAAGCCTGCGCCGACAGCCTTGATGATCGCGAACGCCTGTTGCCCTATACAGAGCAATGCGTGTTGTCGATTGATTTGAGTGCTGGCGAAATGCGGGTCGACTGGGATGCGGACTTTTAAGCGCTATGCCTAGCTTGCGCGTTGAAGTCATTACGTTGTTCCCGGAAATGTTTGCTGCCATCAGTGAATATGGCATTACCAGCCGTGCGGTGAAACAAGAGCTGTTGCAGCTAACTTGTTGGAATCCGCGGAGCTACACCACTGATCGTCACCACACTGTGGATGATCGACCTTTTGGTGGAGGTCCTGGCATGGTGATGAAGATCAAGCCGCTTGAGGATGCTTTGCTCGATGCCAAGCACGCCGCAGGTGAAAAAGCGAAGGTGATTTACCTTTCGCCGCAAGGTCGCCCGCTGACTCAGTCAGCAGTACGCGAACTGGCAAACGTTGAGGTATTAATCCTCATCGCAGGTCGCTACGAAGGCATCGACGAGCGCTTTATTGAAGCGCATGTAGATGAAGAATGGTCGATTGGGGATTACGTCCTGTCTGGCGGTGAGCTGCCAGCCATGGTTCTGATCGATGCGGTAACGCGCCTTCTGCCTGGTGCATTAGGTCATGCAAGTTCGGCCGAGGAAGACTCCTTTACGGATGGCTTACTTGACTGCCCGCACTACACCCGCCCGGAGGTGTATGCGGATAAATGTGTTCCTGAGGTGCTGCTTAGCGGTAACCACGAACACATCCGGCGCTGGCGTTTGCAGCAGTCCCTTGGTAGGACGCACGAACGACGCGCTGATCTTCTGGATAGCCGCTCGCTTTCTGGGGAAGAGAAGAAGCTGCTGGAGGAATACATCCGCCAGCGGGACGATAGTTAATGTATCGATGACAAGCCAGATTGCTTGTCTTAGGAGCGCAGCATGACCAACAAAATCATTCAGCAGATCGAAGCTGAGCAGATGAGCAAAGAAGTCCCTTCTTTTGCACCGGGCGACACCATTGTCGTTCAGGTAAAAGTTAAGGAAGGCGACCGTCAGCGTCTGCAGGCTTTCGAAGGCGTCGTAATCGCCAAGCGTAACCGTGGTCTGAACAGTGCTTTCACTGTTCGTAAGATCTCCAACGGTGTAGGCGTTGAGCGTACTTTCCAGACCTACAGCCCGCTGGTTGACAGCCTGGCCGTTAAGCGTCGTGGTGACGTTCGTAAAGCTAAGCTTTACTACCTCCGTGACCTGTCTGGTAAAGCAGCACGCATCAAAGAAAAACTGTCGTAAGACGTTTTTCTTTGAAAAAAGGCAGCCTTCGGGCTGCCTTTTTCGTTTTAGGTGGTGACGAGGTTTTTTCTCCCACCCTTTTGATGGTCAATATTCGCGCTAGGGGTTTTGTCAGGGTGGACAGATGTCGCGTTGTCTTGCCTGGCACCTATGCTTAACCATATGAATATTCACTCTGCACCTAACCACAGGCCGTATCTGATGACCGCTCGTGAGCAAGAAATTCAGCGCCGCACCGAACTGTCGACTACCCGCGTCGCCAAAGCGGTGTTCCCGCCGACCACCAATCATCACAACACCCTGTTTGGCGGCACCGCGTTGGCCTGGATGGACGAAGTGTCGTTTATTGCCGCCACCCGCTTTTGCCGCCTTTCACTGGTGACTGTGTCTACGGACCGTATCGACTTTAACCATGCGATTCCCGCAGGTTCGATCGTCGAGCTGGTTGGCCGGGTGATCAAAGTTGGCAATACCAGCCTCAAGGTTGAGGTCGAAGTGTTCGTTGAGAATATGTACCAGGATGGTGTCGAGCGGGCGATTAGCGGTGTGTTCAGCTTCGTGGCCATTGACGAAGACAAGCGACCCATCCCGGTCTTGCCGGACTTCCCGCAAGACGCCTAAGCGATATTCGGATATGAAAAAGGCGCCAGGATGGGCGCCTTTTCAATCTATTTCGCGGTGCTAGGTCGCGCTGTTAATAGCGCTTTCAAGCTCATCCTTGTCGATTACATCTGTTCGGGCTGCCGCCTCGGCAGGTGTTTTCTCATCAATCAATGACACCAGCGTCCAGTCCGCTTCCGGCACAAAGTCCAGAGGCTGGGTCGCCACGTGGATCCAGCCTTTTGGATCTCTTGCCATCAGTAGTAAAGCGCTCTCACCGTGCAAGTCTTGATACTCCTGCCAGCCGAATGCCGCTTTCAATGTGGTGGTGCGGATTTCAGCGCCTTTGCTCAGGCGGCTGGCAAACTGCGGAAAGCTGATCGACTCACTGCCCAGGCAGCGTCCGCGTACACCATCACTGCTGCGGTGTTTGTCTGAGCGTCGGCTGTCGCTGCCAGAGGGCAGGGTAAAGCGGTTCTTTGCAGCAAAATCATGGCGAAAATGCATGCAGGCCAGCGCATTAAGCTCGCTGGACGGTGACAATGCTATCAAGTGGCCCAGGCCGACAAGGTCGAGATTGGCTTCAGCGTGTTGTGAGGTTGGGTTGCCGAAGTAGGTGGGTAAGTTGGCCATGCGCGCGGCACGGGTGTTTTCCCAGCTTGAGTCGGTCAGTAAGACGCGATTGCCAAGGCTTTGCAGGGCTTTACCCATGGCGCGGCCCACCGGGTTAGCGCCAATGATCAGGAAGCCGCTGGGCGCGGGCTCGGCGACTTTAAGCAGTTGCGCTAAAGGGCGTGCCGTTGCGCTTTGCAGTACCACGGTGCCGATAATCACCAGAAAGGTCAGGGGTACAAGCAGTACGGCTTGTTCATCACCGGCTTCTTGCAGACGCAGGGCGAAGATCGCTGAAACTGCGGCGGCGACGATGCCGCGTGGAGCGATCCAGGCCAATAGGCTGCGTTCGCGCCAGTTTAAGTTCGAGCCCAGGGTACAAGCGAATACGCTCAGTGGGCGGGCAACAAATTGAATAACTGCCAGCAATACCAAGGTCACCGGCCCCAAAGCAATCAGTGCCTTCAGGTCCAAGCGGGCGGCGAGCAGGATAAACAGCCCGGAAATAAGCAGGACGCTCAGGTTTTCCTTGAAGTGGAGGATTTGCCGCACATCCACGCCGCGCATGTTGGCCAGCCACATGCCCATGACGGTAACGGCTAGCAAACCAGATTCGTGCATCAGTTGATTGGAAGTAATGAAGATACCCAGCACCGCCGCCAGGGAGGCGAGATTGTGCAGGTATTCAGGCAGCCAGTGGCGTTTGAGCACTTGGCCAAATAGCCAGCCACCGATGACGCCGAGTAACGCGCCCGTGCCAATCACCGCGCCGAATGTAGAGAGACTGTGGCCCCATGGGCTGCCGTCCTTGACGCTGACGATAAAGCTGAACACCACAACTGCAAGCAAAGCCCCTATGGGATCAATGGCAATGCCTTCCCAGCGCAGGATATTAGCAATCGAGGCTTTCGGCCGTACCACGCGTAGCATCGGTACGATAACTGTTGGGCCAGTAACCAGGGTCAGGGTGCCGAACAGCAGTGCCAGTTCCCAGCTGAAGCCAAGTAGGTAGTGGGTGGTGCAGGCAATAACAGCCCAGGTAATCAGTGCGCCCCATGTCACCAGGCGATGAACCACGGTGCCGATCTCTTTCCATTCGGACATGTGCAGCGTCAGGCTGCCCTCAAACAGAATCAGCGCGACCGCCAGCGATACCAGTGGGAACAGCAAATCACCAAAGAGTGCTTCAGGGTCGAGAATTCCGCTGATTGGCCCTGCCAGCAAGCCGCTTAACAGTAAAAATAAAATGGCTGGTAAGCGCAGGCGCCAAGCCAGCCATTGGCTTGCCAGGGCAGCTGCACCTATGCCGCCAATGGCAAATAAAATTTGGGTTTCGTTCATCAAGACTCCTTGTCACTGGTACAGCATTACCGGCTGTGGAAAACTAAGGAATCTCTGAAAAATACTGCGCTCGATAGGCTCTCGTCGCTCGCTACTTTTTTCAGGAGATCCCTAAAGCGCCGCCACATTAAAGCAGTTACTTATGCCAACGCTAGAACATCCGCTGATTGACCGGTTCCTTGAAGCATTATGGTTCGAAAAAGGCCTTTCTGCGCACACGCGAGATGCCTATCGCAGTGATTTGGCTCATTTTAATAAATGGCTCGACTCTCGCGGCTTGACCTTGGAGGCCGCAGGGCGTGATGTGATTCTAGATCACCTGGCGTGGCGCCTGAATGAAGGTTACAAAGCCCGCTCCACTGCGCGGTTTTTATCGGGTTTGCGTGGCTTTTATCGGTACTTATTGCGTGAAAACTTGATCAGTCAGGACCCGACATTACAAGTCGATCTGCCGCAGCTCGGTCGCCCGTTGCCCAAGTCCTTGTCCGAAGCCGATGTCGAGGCGCTGCTGGCTGCGCCTGAACTGGATGATCCAATAGGTTTACGCGACCGCGCCATGCTGGAGGTGTTGTATGCCTGCGGTTTACGGGTGACTGAGTTGATCAGCCTGACCTGGGAGCAGGTTAATCTGCGACAAGGGGTGCTGCGGGTCTTTGGCAAGGGCAGCAAGGAACGGCTGGTACCGCTGGGCGAGGAGGCGATTGTCTGGATCGAACGCTACAGCAAAGAGGCACGGCCGTTTTTGCTCGATGGCAAGCCCAGTGACGTGGTGTTTCCCAGTTCGCGTGGTGAGCAAATGACCCGGCAGACCTTTTGGCACCGCATCAAACATCAAGCCAAGGTTGCGGGGATCAGCAAATCATTGTCGCCCCATACCCTTAGGCATGCCTTTGCCACGCACCTGCTCAACCATGGGGCTGACCTGCGTGTGGTGCAAATGCTGCTGGGCCATAGCGATCTATCAACCACACAAATTTACACGCACATCGCCCGTGCTCGTCTGCAAGAGCTGCACGCGGTTCACCATCCGCGCGGATAAGGCTGTTTGGCGCCGCCCAGCAGGGCTGAATTATGATAGTCTCCAGCCTCCGAATTCGCGCTGCTCTGTAGGAGAACACATGCGCTTAACCCGAATTATTGCGACCGCTGCGCTGGCACTGTTAAGCAGCATGGCGTTTGCCGACGAAGCCGAACAAGCCATTCGTAAAACACTGGACACCTTGCAAATCGATGTTCCAGTTGAAAGTGTTACAGCCAGCCCGCTCAAAGGCCTGTATGAAGTTAAGCTCGAAGGCGGCCGGATTATCTATGCCAGTGCCGACGGCCAGTTTGTCATGCAGGGTTATTTGTTCCAGATGCAAAACGGCGCACCGGTCAACTTGACTGAAAAAGCTGAAAGCCAGGGCATTGCTAAGGTGATCAACGGCATTCCTCAAGCAGAAATGGTGGTCTATCCAGCTGTCGGCAAGGCCAAGACCCACATCACCGTGTTTACCGATACCACCTGCCCGTATTGCCACAAGTTGCATGGCGAAGTGGCGGATCTGAACAAACAAGGTATCGAGGTGCGCTATGTTGCGTTCCCACGTCAGGGCCTGGGCTCTGCCGGTGACAAGCAGCTACAGGCGGTGTGGTGCTCTAAAGACCGCCGCGAGGCCATGGATAAAATGGTTGAAGGCGACAATATTTCGGCTGCAGCTTGCGCCAACCCGGTCTCCAAGCAGTTTGCTTTGGGGCAAACCATCGGTGTGCGTGGCACGCCAGCAGTGGTGCTTGCCAATGGTCAGTTGATCCCAGGTTATCAGCCTGCCGCTCAACTCGGTCCTCAGGCACTCGCCGCCCAGTAATTACGGGCTGCGCAGATTGACTATTACCTAGCCGCTTCGTAATGTGCGGCTCTCTTTTTATGCGACCGACTTATGAGTCGGTCGTTTTGTGCAGTACAGATGGGAGTTCAGTGTGAAACCGGTCAAAGTAGGCATTTGTGGTTTAGGTACTGTCGGTGGCGGTACATTCAACGTGCTCAAGCGTAACGCCGAAGAAATCGCGCGACGTGCAGGGCGTGGTATTGAAGTGGCGCAGATTGCGCAGCGTTCAGCTAATCCGCAATGCGATACAACCGGCACGGCAATTACCAACGATGTCTTCGAGTTGGTCAGCAACCCTGAAATTGAAGTGGTTGTTGAGCTCATTGGTGGCAGCACCATCGCCCGTGAAGTGGTGCTCAAAGCCATTGAAAACGGCAAGCACGTGGTCACCGCCAACAAAGCGCTGATTGCGGTGCATGGCAATGAGATTTTTGCCAAGGCCCGCGAGAAGGGCGTGATCGTTGCGTTTGAAGCGGCTGTTGCTGGCGGCATCCCCGTGATCAAGGCGATCCGTGAAGGCTTGGCGGCAAACCGTATCAACTGGCTGGCGGGTATCATCAACGGCACGGGCAACTTCATTCTCAGCGAAATGCGTGAGAAGGGCCGTGCTTTTGCCGATGTCTTGGCTGAAGCCCAAGCCTTAGGTTACGCCGAAGCCGATCCGACTTTCGACGTTGAAGGTATCGATGCGGCGCACAAGCTGACCATTCTGGCCTCGATTGCCTTTGGCATTCCGTTGCAGTTCGACAAAGCCTACACCGAAGGCATTACCAAGCTCACCACTGCAGACGTTAACTATGCAGACGCGCTCGGTTATCGCATCAAACATCTGGGCGTGGCGCGTCGCACTGAGGCGGGCATCGAATTGCGTGTGCACCCAACGCTGATCCCGTCCGATCGCTTGATTGCCAACGTCAATGGTGTGATGAATGCGGTGATGGTCAACGGCGATGCTGTGGGCTCGACGCTGTACTACGGTGCGGGTGCCGGTATGGAGCCAACTGCTTCGTCAGTGGTTGCCGATCTGGTTGATGTGGTGCGCGCCCTGACCACAGACCCAACCAATCACGTGCCGCACCTGGCCTTCCAACCTGACTCGCTGTCTGATCATCCGATCCTGCCGATCATGGCCAGTGAGAGCGCTTATTACCTGCGCATTCAGGCTAAAGACCGTCCGGGTGTACTGGCGCAAGTGGCGAGCATCTTGTCGGCGCGAGGCATTAATATCGAATCGATCATGCAGAAAGAGGCCGAAGAGCATGACGGTCTGGTGCCAATGATTCTGGTCACCCACCGTGTGGTTGAGTCGCAGATCGATGAAGCGATCACCGCGCTTGAAGCGCTGGATGATATTGCTGGAAGCGTTGTGCGTATCCGCGTCGAACAACTGGTCTAAGGGAAATCGTTATGCGTTATATCAGCACCCGTGGCCAGGCACCGGCCCTGAATTTTGAAGATGTACTGCTGGCAGGTCTGGCCAGCGATGGCGGTCTCTATGTGCCGGAGAATCTGCCGCGTTTTACCCAGGAAGAAATCGCTTCTTGGGCTGGCCTGCCATACCACGAGCTGGCTTTCCGGGTGATGCGTCCATTCGTGACGGGCAGTATTCCGGATGCCGACTTCAAGAAGATCCTTGAAGAAACCTATGGTGTATTTGCCCACAACGCTGTCGCACCGCTGCGTCAGCTCAATGGCAATGAGTGGGTGTTGGAGTTGTTCCACGGCCCAACCTTGGCATTCAAAGACTTCGCTTTGCAATTGCTCGGTCGCCTGCTTGATTACGTGCTGGAAAAGCGCGGTGAGCGCGTCGTCATCATGGGCGCAACCTCAGGTGACACGGGTTCTGCTGCAATTGAAGGCTGCCGTCGTTGCGAAAACGTCGATATCTTTATTCTGCACCCCCACAATCGGGTTTCAGAGGTTCAGCGTCGGCAGATGACCACCATCGCCGGCGACAACATCCATAATATCGCTGTCGAAGGGAACTTCGATGACTGCCAAGAGATGATCAAGGACAGCTTTGCTGACCAGAGCTTTCTCAAAGGCACGCGTTTGGTCGCGGTCAACTCGATCAACTGGGCGCGGATCATGGCGCAGATCGTTTACTACTTCCACGCATCCCTGCAACTTGGCGGGCCAGCGCGTTCGGTGGCGTTTTCGGTACCAACGGGTAACTTTGGCGATATCTTCGCCGGTTACCTGGCGCGCAACATGGGGCTGCCGATCAGCCAGCTGATTGTCGCCACCAACCGCAATGACATCCTGCACCGCTTTATGAGCGGTAATCAGTACGTTAAAGAAACCCTGCACCCAACGCTGTCGCCATCGATGGATATCATGGTGTCCTCGAACTTCGAGCGCCTGTTGTTTGATATGCACGGTCGTAACGGTGCAGCCATTGCTGAGTTGATGGCTAACTTCAAGAAGGGTGGCGGCTTCAGCGTTGAGCAAGATCGCTGGACCGAAACCCGCAAGTTGTTTGATTCGCTGGCGGTGGATGATGCCGCGACCTGCGAAACCATTGCTGAGGTTTACAAGGAGTGTGGTGAGTTGCTTGATCCGCACACCGCTATTGGCGTTAAAGCCGCACGTGAGTGTCGTCGTAGCCTGAGCGTGCCCATGGTGATTCTCGGCACTGCGCACCCGGTTAAATTCCCGGAAGCGGTTGAGAAGGCCAATGTTGGTCAGGCTCCGGCATTACCGCCACACTTGGTTGATCTGTTTGAGCGCGAGGAGCGCTGCACAGTGCTTGCCAATGACCTAAAAGCAGTTCAGAGCTTTGTTACCGCTCATGGTAATCGGGGTAAGTCGCTGTAAGCGATTTGCACTTTAGCCTTTAAAGAAGGTCGGAAACCCCAGGGGTTCCGGCCTTTTTTGTGGCCGCTATTTACATTTGATCCCAATTTTTTATCAACTGCACCGGCGATACTTGCTAGGGTAGAGGAGATCGCATCGAAAGCCGTCGCCTGGGGCGTTTTCGTGTACTGCCCGTATGGGCCGAACTGGAAGGGGGCTGCCATGTCGCTGCGTAACGCTGTCCAGCTAATCTGTTATCCCAATCGTTTGGGTAATGACCTCGCTGATCTCTACACCGTTATCGATCGTTATTTAGGCGATGCCATTGGTGGCGTGCATATTCTGCCGCTGTATCCATCCAATGCCGACAGTGGTTTCTCACCGCTGACCCACGCTGAAGTCGACCCTGCGTTTGGCACCTGGGCTGACATCGAGCGCATCACCGCGCGCTATGACTTGTGTTTGGATCTGACCATCAATCACATTTCCGATGAGTCCGTGGAATTCAAGGACTTCCTCGAAAAGGGTGCAGCCTCCGCCTATGCCGACCTGTTTGTGCAGGTTGACCGCTTGGGTCCCATTAGCGCGGAAGATCTGGCGCTGATCCACATCCGCAAAGAGAAAGAACCCTTTCGCGAGGTGCAGTTCGCCAACGGTGAGCGTGGCCGCGTCTGGTGTACCTTCACTGAGCAACAGATTGATTTGGATTACACCGCCGCCCACACCTATCAGTTGATGGAGGGCTACATTGCTTTTCTTGCAGCCCGTGGCGTGAAGTTGTTCCGCCTCGATGCGTTCGGCTACACCACCAAGCGCATTGGCAGCAGCTGTTTTCTGGTGGAGCCTGAGGTCTACCGGATACTTGAATGGTTCCGCGACACCACCCAGAAATACGGCGCCGAAACCCTGCCGGAAGTACATGATCACACCAGCTATCAATACGCCATTTCTCGACGTGGCATGCGGCCATATGCCTTTGCGCTACCGCCGTTAATGCTGCATTGCCTGCTTGAGGGCAGTAGTCGTTACCTGAAAAACTGGTTGCGCATGTGTCCGCGTAACCAAGTGACGGTACTGGATACCCACGATGGGATCTGTATTCCTGATGTTGAGGGCGTGCTGCCCGAAGATCAGATCAAGGCGTTGGTCGCCAATGTTTCCGAGCGCAGTGCCGACCCAATCATGCGTCGTTCAGCGGTGAATGTGCACAGTGTCGGCGCAATTTATCAATTGACCTGCACCTTTTATGAAGCGCTGCAGTGTGATGACGATGCCTACATCGTGGCCCGCGCCATTCAGTTCTTCACACCAGGCATCCCGCAGGTTTATTACGTCGGCCTGCTGGCAGGGGCAAATGACTATGACTTGCTGGAAAGTGGTGGTGAGGCGCGCGATATCAATCGTCACTATTACAGCTTTGACGAGATCGATCAGCAAGTGCAGCGGCCAGTGGTACAGCGTCTGCTCGAACTGATGCGGTTTCGCAGCAACTATCCGGCTTTCGAGGGGCGCTTTGAGCTCAACTCATCTATCGATAGTCGAGTGTTGATGGGCTGGCGTCACGGCGAGTTTTATTGCCGGCTGGACATCGACTTGATCGCCAAGACGGCAGTCATCAACTACCGTGATGTCGAGGGGTGTTGCGAGATGGAGATGCAGTGCTAGAAACAACAAGGGCTCATTAGGTGAGCCCTTGTTGTTTGAGGTCGAAGCGCAAAAGGGCTTAGGTCAGCATCGACACAATGACGAATGTGCCGCCAATTGCGACGCCGGAAATACCCAACCAGATGATCAAGTAACCCATGATGTCTCGGGCTGACAGCCCGGCAACGCCGAGAAGTGGCAGCGCCCAGAAAGGCTGAATCTGGTTGGTCCAGCCGTCACCCCAAGTAAAGGCCATGATGGTTTGCGCAGGATCTGCGCCCAGTGCGTAGGCAGCGTTCATCATGATCGGGCCTTGGATCGCCCACTGGCCGCCACCGGACGGAATAAAGAAGTTAACGATGCCGGCGCAAAGGAAGGTCAGCAGCGGGAAGGTTTCTGGTGTGGCAATGTGAATGATTGCCTCAGAGAACTCCGTTACCAGTCCAGAGCCAGTCATCATCCCGGCAATACCGGCGTAAAGCGGGAATTGCACGATGATCCCGCTTCCCGCGGTGACCGCTTTGCTTGCCGCTTTCATATAGGACGCTGAGTTCTTGTGCAGAATCAGTCCCAGGGCAAGGAAGAACAGGATGACGGTATTGAGGTCTACGTTGAAGCCTTTGTCGAGCCCTTGTCCAATCAGATAGGCCGCCGCAACACAGCCCAGCAAGAACAGTGGCCAGCGACTGTTTTCAAGTCGATCTGAAGGCGCCATGTCTTTTTTGCTGATGGGCTCGTCTTCGTGAGTGTCCTCATCAGTTTCCTGCAAGCGGATGATGTTCTTCGGCTGCTTTTGCAGCAAAAAGAATCCAATGAGCAATACCAGCAACAAGAGGGTAAGGACGATATTCCAGGTCGCATAAAGCGTTTGTGAGACTGGAACAATGCCAATAGCATCTTCCATAAAATGGCCCGGTGTCGCGATGACCAGCGGGATCGAAGACGATGGGCCGCGCACCAGTTCACCGCCATAAGCCGCTGCCACAATCAGTGGGAAGTGAATCGCCACTCGCTTGCCCATTTCCCGCGCCAGGATGGCACCCGCCACCATGCCAAAGCCCCAGTTGAGGTAGTAGCAAACGAAGCTGACGATGATCGTCAAAACCAATGCTTGTTTCGGTGTACTGGCATGCTTGGTAAAGCCGGTCAGCATTGCCTGAACAGCAGGGCTTAACGCGAGCACATAACCGGTCAGCAACACCAAGACCATTTGCATGCCGAAATTAAACAGTTTGGAAAAACCATCACCCCAATAACCAGCCATGGCCATAGGTGACTGGCCAGTGATGCCGACGCCCATCAATAGCACGATAAACGTCAGCAATACGGCCAATAGGAAGGCGCTAGGCAGATAGCGCTGCACCATTTTTACCGAGAAATTCGTTATAGCTTCCATTGCAATCCTGTTGTTCTTGTTGAGAGGAAATTAATAACTCACAGGGTTCAGCTTTCCATGCTGAGCATCGGTGGCGGGCAGCGTTGGTACCATTGCGTGGCTTGCTCGTAAGCATGTGCCAATTGCAACACCGCCATATCTGCTTGATGCTTGCCGATAATCTGTATGCCCATAGGCAGGCCTTGCTCATTGAAGCCAACAGGTACGCTCGCCACCGGACAGCCTGAGAGGGTGCCGGGAATCACCACTTCCATCCAGCGATGATAGGTATCCATGGCTACGCCTTCGATTTCTTTTGGCCAGTCGAGGGTCTTGTCGAACGGGAACACCTGCGCGCTGGGCAGCAACAGATAGTCGTACTTCTCGAACAGCTTGCTGATCGCCCGGAACCAATCGGTGCGCGCAGCAGAGGCGCGATAAACATCCATCGCCGAAAGGGCCAGGCCGCCTTCAACTTCCCAGCAGGCTTCGGGTTTCAACTGCGCACGTTGTTGCGGGTCGGCATAGCGATTGCCGAGCGAGCCGGCTACCAACCAGTGGCGAAGGGTACACCAGGTTTTCCAGAGGTTCTCTGGGGCATAGTCGGTGTGAGCATCTTCAACATGGCAACCCAGGGTTTCGAAGTCGCCCAGTGCTCGCTTGCACAAGTCCATCACACCGCGTTGCATCGGCAGGTAGCCATTAAAGTCGCCCAGCCAGCCGAGCTTTGCGCCTTTGAGATCGCACTCAAGCGAGCCTGCGAACTGCGCACCCGATTCGCTGATTGATAGGGGCGAACGCGGATCGCTGCCAGCCTGCGTCGAGAGCAACATGGCAACGTCGCGCACGCTGCGCCCCATCGGACCTTCGTAGCCAAGCTGATCAATAAATAAGTCAGCGCTGTCGTCGAACGGCACCCGACCCTGCGATGGGCGAAAACCAATGATATTGTTGAATGCAGCAGGGTTGCGCAACGAGCCCATCATGTCGCTGCCGTCGGCCACCGGCACCAGTTGCAAGGCCAGTGCTGCACCTGCGCCGCCACTACTGCCTCCCGCCGTGCGGCTAGGGTCATAAGCGCAGCCAGTTACACCGAAAACATTGTTATAGCTGTGTGAGCCGAGGCCAAATTCAGGGGTGTTGGTCTTGCCAATAATGATGGCACCCGCCCCACGAATACGCTCAACCATAATGCCGTCGGCCTGAGGAATGAAGTCGCGCAGCAATGGTGAACCCGCGGTTGTACGAATGCCCTTGGTCAGTGACAAATCTTTGATCGCATGGGGTAGGCCATGCATCCAGCCGTGGTACTCACCGCGAGACAACTCGGCATCACGTTCATCCGCCTGGGCCAGCAAAGTCTCCTGCGGCTGTAGGCTGACAATGGCATTTACCGTTGGATTGAAACGTTCGATATGCGCGAGATAGTCACTCATAACTTCGCGGCAGGATACTTGGCGCAAACGAATACGCTCCGCCAATTCATGGGCCTGAAGTTGGACGAGTTCGCTGATGTTGTTATTTGTGCTCATGACCATTCGCCTTAGAAATCTGGTTTTGAAAGGATGTTCTGTAGGGCTCACCCTTGATTAAGACTGCCTGCTTGCAGCGCCCAGCTTGTCTTGAGCACGCGAAGGACTTTGGTTTGGGTGCCCGCTTTTAATGCTTGAGTCGAGTTTCCCCAGATTGCGGTTGAGTGAAAAGCTCAATTTGTTTACTGTTGCTGTTAATAAAAGTAATAGCAAAACGAAGGGTCGTTATGACTTCAACACGTCTGCCTCCGCTAAATGCTGTGCGTGCTTTTGAGGCGGCGGGGCGTTTAGGCAGTTATGTTGCAGCCTCGAAGTCACTGCACGTAACTCAACCCGCTATTGGTCGCCATGTGCGCCTACTGGAAGACTGGCTCGGCGTGAAATTGCTTGAGCGAACCTCGCGCGGGGTCAGCCTGACCCCGGCAGGGCAGCGTTATTTCGACAAGGTGTCCATTGCTCTGCAGCAGATTGCCGAAGCCAGCCTTGAGCTGACGCCAGGTGGTTCAGCGCGCTGGCTGAAAATTCTCGTCGTACCAGCCTTTGCCAAGCGCTGGCTGATGCCTCATTTAGAGGTATTGCGTCAGGAGCGCCCGGGGTTGAAGGTGGCGATTGAGCCAAATCCTACTTTCACAGAGGTTGATGCCAATGTGGCCAGCCTGGGTATCGTCTATGGCATGCCCGGGGATTACTCTCAGAGCCAGGGCATGCTGCTCCACCCGCAAGTGTTCCCCGTATGCTCGCCCGACTATTTAAACGCTCACGGACCGTTGCTGGGGATTGAAGAGTTGGTGCAGCACGAGTTGATTCATGTTGACGAAGGTGGCTGGTGGAACGCCTGGCTCGCCGCTAACAATCAGGAACTTCGTGTGAGTTCGGAAGTACGTTATGTGAGTAACGACCATGCGCTCTCTATGGCCGAGGCGGGCGCCGGTATCGCTTTGGCTAATGACGTGCTGGTGCGCAGGGAACTGGAGTCAGGCCTTTTGGTGCGGGCACTGCCCAATCAGGTGCGGCTGGACAGTTACCAACTGTTGGTACCGCCAGGACCGCGAAGTGCTGATATGCAGTGGTTCGAAGGATGGCTGAAGTCTATCTTGGTCAGAGAGTTTCCTGATGCCATTCCAAGTGCTACTGGCTAGGCGTTGCGAGCCTGGCCGCGACAAAGGTTTATCAACTCTTGTCGCGGCTACATAAACACCGCTAACTAGCCATTGAGCATGGCCACCAAGGCCGGCACCGTGAGTACAGCGGTGTAAAAACCCATAAACTGCACGCCGATATTGAAGCCCAAAAAACGCGATAGGAACCCGCCCAGAAGCCCTATGGTGACGATCACCAAAAGCCCTAGCAGACCGCCTTCCCAAATGCCGATGACCAGAATTAGCCCGACAAAGGTCGCGATCACGGCTTCGTGGCTGATTTTGCGTGATACATAAGAGGCTGCTTTGTGGGCGTAATTCATGGTGAATGGGTAAGCAATCAGGATTGCGATCACCACAGCCAGCATGCCATAGCCGAGGAACTCCCACGTACTAAGCAGGGTGTGCAGGTTTTCCACCTGGCCGCTGGCGCTGTCGACAGTGAAGCGCGGTGGCGCATTAAACAATGGCGCGGCAGGGCCCGCCGCCACTGGGCTCAGTGGCAAGCCGAAGGCGATCAATGGAATCAGTGCTTCGGCTATATAGGTGGCCTCGGTAACCCCGTTTCTAGCCGTGATGACCGTGGTCAACCGGTGATAAACGTGTTTGACCCGTGAACCCACCACTTCACCCAGAATGACTGTCATTGCCACTGGGCTGAAGACAAAGGTAGCGCTGGAAATGGTTGCCGTCGCGGCGGTCCACCAGCTTTGTTTCTTGTCCAAAACCTTGAGTGGATTTGGAAAGAAGCCACCCCAGCTTTTGACATCAGGTGAGAGGGAGAAGGTGCGGACTTCATCGCGGCGCATTTTTTCCCGCTCAGCAGGTGCAAGCATCGAAAACAGCGCTGCGATCAGTGGGCCAATGGCGATGCCGAGAAAGTAGCTGACACTTAGCTTGACGCCGTACTGGGCAGTAAGGGTCTGTAGGCCAACGATGATCATGACGAACGGGATTAGGGTCAGCACTGCCGCAAGGCGTCCTTTCGAAAACCAGGCAATGCCAATCGCCGCAGCTAAAAATACCCAAGGTGCGGCGTGTTTGATGATGTCGCCAAATGGTGTCAGTAACACCGCAAAAAGCACAGCCATGGGCACAGCTAGTAACGCTGCAATAACAGCGCCTGAAATCATTTTGCGCAGGGCAATGTGCGGCACGCCCAAGTTGCGTAAAAAGTTGGCTTCGCGCATAAGCGGTGTTGCCATGGTGTCGCCAGGGATACCCAGTAAAGCTGTGGGTACCGCATGGGTCATATGCTTGGCCACGGCACCGGCAAGAAAGAACGTGAGTACACCGGGCGCAGGGACGCCTAGTAAGACAACGAGCAACGTAAGCGGGGCGAGGGTCGTGGTTTCGTCACTGCCGGAGATAAGGCCTATGCCCGCAAAAATGATAGCGCCTAGAGCGCCCATGCCCAGTGCAATCATGATCTGGTCTAATAAGGGCATTAGTGCGCCGCTCCGTTGCTGGTCACGGCGCAGTCTGGCGTGCGCGCTGGTAAGTGGGCCGCAGTGTCGTCGGTCGCGTGCATTTTTTCATGCTCGGCAAATAGGTCGAAAAGGTCGAGCTCGTGCAGTTCAGCAACCGTTTCTGCTGGTAAGTCGGACATGCGGCCAAGGTCACCGAACTCATTTTGCAGTTCTTTAAGAACCTCGGCTCGCCAAGCTGGATCCGCCTGATGTTCGACGACATGCCGCTTGGGCTTGAACAACGTCGCACTGATAGCTCCGCCCACCAGGCAGCCAACAATGCCGATCAACATGGCGTAGGCGCGAGCCATTTGCGGCGAGTCTACCCAGTTGACCAATAAGGCCTGGGCAATGAAGAACGCACTCAAGCTCACGATTGCGCCAATGCCGATGGCATAAACCAAGTGACGACCGTTTACGGTGTCACCCCATACTTCGTACAGTTCAGGCTTCAAGGAAATTCTCCTATGCCCTTGCGGGCTCTTATTGTTATTAATCAGCAGTTGCGATTTAGCTTAGGGAGCGGTTACTCCGTTTGGCGAGCAACGCGCGGGCGACGCTGGAAGTGACCTTGCGGTCTAGTTCGGCGTTGATAAACACGCCGATATCAATCAGTGCATCAATGTTTACACCATGCTTGATGCTCAGGCCGTTGAGCAGATAGACCACCTCTTCGGTGGCAACATTGCCAGTGGCCCCTGGTGAGTAGGGGCAGCCACCCAACCCGGCAACCGAGCTGTCGAACACCCGAACACCTGCCTCGATAGCCGCATAGATATTGGCGATGGCCATCCCGTAGGTGTCATGAAAGTGGCCTGCCAGCGCGCTAAGTGGAAGGTGTTGGTTGCAGGCCAAAATCAATGCCTTGGTCGCTGCCGGTGTACCGGTGCCAATGGTGTCGCCCAAACTGATCTCGTAGCAGCCCATCTGGTATAGGGATGCGCTAATGGCTGCTACGTCCTCAGGTTTTACCTCACCCGTGAACGGGCAACCCATGACGCAGGAGATATAACCGCGCACTTTAACGCCAGCTTCACGTGCACGAGTCATAACCGCATGTACCCGGTTCAGGCTCTCGGCGATCGAGCAGTTGGTGTTTTTTTGCGAGAATGCCTCAGAGGCTGCGACGAAAACGGCAACCTCTCGGCAACCCGCAGCCAGAGCGGCTTCCAAGCCTTGGAGATTGGGCACCAGTGCAGTCCAGGTGACGCCTGGACGCGCTGGTAACTGCTTGAGTACCTGGTCGGAGCCGGCCATTTGTGGCACCCAACGGGGTGACACAAAAGCACCGGCTTCCAAGGTCTGCAAACCGGCATCAGCCAATCGAGTCAAGAGCTGCACCCGGGTTTCGGGCGACAGGGCACGTTGCTCGTTCTGTAAGCCGTCACGCGCACCAACCTCAACCAGGCGAATGAAGTTATCGTCGGCCATTGCCATTACTGCGCTCGTTTTTGCTTTAACAACTCGCTGGCATTATCGGCGCGAACATCCCGCGCCTCGACCATCTGCTTGACCAGCCAGCTTACTTCGTCGCCACGAGCACCGGCCGAGAGTGCGATGTTACGCGCATGCAGTGCCATATGGCCGCGTTGAATGCCTTCGGTGGAGAGTGCGCGCAATGCCCCAAGATTTTGTGCCAAGCCCACTGCAACAGCGATTTCGGCGAGTTCCTGGGCTGTCTTGACTCCCAGAATTTTGAGCGATAACTGCGCCAGCGGGTGAGTCTTGGTTGCACCCCCTACCAAGCCAACCGGCATTGGCATTTCCAGTGTGCCGACCAGGTGACCCTTGGCATCCTTCTCCCATGTAGTTAATGAGCCGTAATGGCCATCGCGGCAGGCATAGGCGTGAGCGCCTGCCTCAACAGCCCGCCAGTCATTGCCTGTGGCAACAATTAACGGGTCAATGCCATTCATGATGCCTTTGTTATGCGTGGCGGCGCGGTATGGGTCAACTGTGGCGAAATTGTAGGCGTCGAGAATGCCTTCGATGACGTCTTCACCTTTGTACTCAGCCGTCGTCATGTGTTCTGGTGCGATCCGGATTTGTGCACGCGCCAGACGCAGGTCGGCAAGGTTAGACAGAATACGCAGGCGGACTTTACCGCCAGTGATTTCCTCCATCAGCGGGGCAACAGCCTCGGCCATGGTATTAACGGTATTGGCGCCCATGGCATCACGCACATCGACGATCAAGTGGGCGACCAACATGGGGCCACGTGGGCTTTGCGGGAAGGTATGCACTTCGATGTCCCGGCAGCCACCGCCCAAGCTATTGAGCAATTGATCTTTGCGATTGGCCAGCTCGATAATCTCGTCTTTGCGCCGCATCAGGCTCAGCCGGGCATTGAACGGATCTTCAATCTCAACGATTTGCACCTGCGCGCGCATTAACGGCAGGCTGCTTGAGGTCATAAAACCTCCCGCTTCGCGTGCAAGCTTTGCCATAAAGGATGCCGCAGCCACTACCGAGGGCTCCTCGACAACAAGTGGCACGATGATGTCTTTGCCATTGATTTGAAAGTTGCTAGCGAGTGCGTAGGGCAGTTCGAACTTGCCGACAACGTTCTCGATCATACCGTCGGCAATCTCAAGCGGCAGAGCGCCTGATTCGCTCAATAGGGCAATGTCGTCGTTTGGCAGTTTGAGTAATTCTTGCAGGTGGCCGAGGCGCTCGGCCGGGCTCATGTTGCGAAATTTTGGAAGGCGCGAATCAATGCTCATGGGTAATCCTGATGCAGTTATTATTTTCGAATGAATTCACCATAATTCGGACTGTAACCATAAAAAAGGTACAGTAAGGACAAACAGTGCCTGGCTGTACGCTTGGTATTTAATTTGTGCAGGAACCTCCACTATGTTGCGTCTGACTTTGGCCCAGAAGCTCGCAGGCACACTGGCTGAGCAGATAACCAACGGCACCTATCGTGAAGGTGACCGTTTACCCTCATTGCGCGAGAGCGTCAGTCTGTTTGGTTACTCGAAAAATACGGTCATTAACGCCTACGAGTTGCTGGCCTCTCAGGGCTTGATCGAAGCGCGTCATGGGCAGGGCTTTTTCGTCAAGCAAGCGCCCATTAACACGGAGCCGGAAGAAGCACAGCCCTACGCGCGGGCCATGGATACCATCTGGTTGATGCGTCAGCAGTTTGTGCGTGAGCCGAGTCAGTCGCCACTCGGGGAGGGTTTCCCGCCGGTTGAGTGGCTTATGGATATGCGTCTGGACAAGTTCACCCGGCAAATCATGCGCACCGGGGTGACAACCCTGTTCCGCTACGGCAACCGTTTGGGCAATGCGGGATTGCGCCAGCATCTCGCGCAGAAATTGGCGAGCTATTCGATTGCTGTTAAACCGCGCCAGATCGTGACCACCCATGGCGCTAATCACGCACTGGATTTGATCATCCGTCGGTTTATTAGCGCTGGGGACAGCGTGCTGGTCGAGGACCCGGGTTATTACCCTTTGTTTGGCAAGTTGCAATTGCAAGGTGCACGGATGTTGTCCGTACCGCGTTTGCCCGATGGGCCGGATATTGACGTGCTGGAACGCATTCTGCGGGTTGAGAAGCCTAAGTTGTTCTTTCTTCAGTCAGTGGGGCACAACCCGACGGGCTCGGATATCTCACCGAGCAAGGCGCATCGTCTGGTCACCTTGGCCGAGGAGCATAACTTCATACTGGTCGACGACGATGCCCTCGCTGATTTCAAACCGGCTTCGGCAATTAAAGTCTCCGCATTGGATCAACTTAAAAACTCGCTGTATGTCGGCAGTTTCTCCAAATCAATCTCCGCCGCGCTACGGGTTGGGTTTATCGCCGGGAGCAAAGAGGTGATAGACGAGTTGGGGGATTTGAAGATGTTGCTGCACACCAGTTCGTCTGAGTTTAGTGAGCGTATCGTCGATGTGATTTTGGCTGAGGGCCACTTCCTAAGGCACTTGATCCGTCTGCAAGAGCGCCTTAAAGCTGCGACTGAGGCAGGCCTGCAAATGCTGGATGAAATAGGTGCCGAAGTGTTCTTTCGCCCTGAGCAGAGTCTTTATCTGTGGGCAAGAATGGGTCATGTCGATGATGCCCGTGAGTTGACCCGTCAATTGCTACCAAAAGGGTTCATGATCGCGCCGGGCCATATATTTTCACCGCAGCAGTCACGGATTAACCCTTGGACCCGGTTAAACGTGGCGTATCTGAATGATCCACTGCTCAAGGCTGTTCTCAAGCGCCCCTAAAACCTGTGATCAACCCGCCTAAATTCGCTGTTTGTTGCATGCCTGCTGGTCCAGTTTTCCGACATAAGGATTGCTCCAGCCCATTACACAGCCAAGTTGTTGGTTGCGTTGACGCTCCCAGTTTTTGACCGGATAGGTGCGGTTCCAGACTTGGTAAATTTGGCGGTTCTTCTTTGATAAGCGCAGCTTGTAGCGGTCGCTCATATATAGGTAGGTGCGGGCGATCATGCCGCGAATTGATTTGCGCGGCATTGCAACCCGGGCTTTGAAATCCACCACCATCTGGCAAGCACCATATTGGCTCGGCGGTTGTGGTAGCCAGCCATAGCGAAAGTTGCTGCGGTCACCGTTCACTTCGCCTATGCCCGGGACGAGGTTAAACAGGTCAGCCTCGGCGCGCTGGTAGACTTTGTCGGTCTTTGTGCAGTTTTTGCGCCCGCCATTTTGCCAGCATTGGCGCTGGTGGCCGATCTCCCAGGCCGGGACTATATGCTCCCACTCAATGCGTGAGGCGCGGTTACGATTTTTCCGTGGGATGTAACCGCAACTCTTAAGGTCGACACGCTTACCGCTGAACTTGCAGCCGCAGTAAAACTCGGTTGATTGAGCGGCGTAGAGCTTCCAGCCTATTTTTTTCGCCTCGCTAAAGGTGCGCGGCGGGTTAGCCCAAATACTGCTGCATACCAGCAGGCAGGCAAGGCTGAGAATAAAGCGAACAAACATTCAACGGCGTCCAAAAGCGTCGCATCATAGCAACCGCTGAGTATTTTCCAAGGGCGGATAAGTATTTGTATCTAATAACAAATTAGCTTATCCGCTTGAACCGCTGTCCCTCCGTCCATCATCCCCAAGAGATGTCCCTGACGTGCGCAAGCTGCATCGGGTAGAATTGCCGCCTATTTGATCAGCCAAGAAGCTCGCCCATGGCCCTGCCTTCCACTACGTACAAAATTGAGATGAACCTCACCGATATCGATCGTGGGGTTTATCAAAACTTGCGCTTCACTGTTGCTCGGCATCCGTCGGAGACGGAAGAGCGTCTGGCTGTTCGCCTGATTGCCTATGCGCTGTTCTACGACGAGCAGTTGGCGTTTGGTCGTGGCCTGTCTGATGTTGATGAGCCAGCGTTGTGGGAAAAAAGCCTGGATGACCGTGTGCTGCACTGGATTGAAGTGGGCCAACCAGACAGCGATCGCATCACCTGGTGTTCGCGGCGTACTGAAAAGTTCAGCTTGGTTGCCTATGGCAGTCTGCGCGTGTGGCAGACCAAAGTTCTGGCACCGGTGTTGAGCCTGAAGAACATCAATGTGGTGGCGCTGGGGCAGGAAGAATTGGCCAACTTAGCGCTGGATATGCCACGTGCGTTGAACTGGAGTGTGATGATCAGCGACGGTGAGTTATTTGTCACCGATGAGCGCGGCCAGCATGAGATTCCGATGGAGTGGCTCAAGGGCGAGCGCAGCTAAGCATTGAAATTGCCGAGGGTGAACGGCGCCTGCCCACCCTCAGCTGTATCACGCTTCAATCAGGTGCAATCAAGACATCCAGAACTTGATAAACGAGTCGAACGACAACACCACACCGACGCACGTCGCAAGCACGGCTAGTATGCCAAAGCCGAGCATCCAGTTCGGGTGGTGATAGTCCTTGCCGACGATACTCGGTTTCTTCGCCGCGATCAGAATGCAGCCCAGTGCCAAGGGTAGAACCAGCGCGTTAAGCGTGCCTGCCACGACCAACACTTTCACGGGCTGGCCAACCAGGCTGTAGATAAGTGTTGAGCACACAATAAAGGCAATGACCACGCCTTGGTTGTGGCGTTTGATGCCTTCATGCAGCGAGTACATAAAGCTTACGCTGGTGTACGCCGCGCCAATGACTGAGGTGATCGAAGCGGCAAGCAGCACGACACCAAAGATTTTGTAGCCGATCGTGCCCATCGAGTGTGAGAACACCGATGCGGCTGGGTTGCCTGGGTCAAGGATCAAGCCCTGGCTGACGACACCCAGCGCAGCGAGAAACAGGCAAACCCGCACCACGCCAGTGGTGGCAATACCGATGACTGCCGCGCGGGTGACTGCTGTTACATTTTCGATGCCAGTGATGCCCGCATCCACTAAGCGGTGACCACCGGAGAAGGATATGTAGCCGCCGACAGTGCCGCCGACCAAGGTCACTATTGGCAGCAGCAGAAGCATTGGATCATCAGGGTTGATGCTCTGCGACAACGCTTCAAGCAGCGGTGGGTTGGATTGCAGCATGGCGTAACCGATCATGCACAGCATCACCAGACCCAGCAGTTGCATCACTTTGTCCATTACCCTTGCCGCGTTGCGCATCAGGAAAATGCCGATGATGGCGATGGCGGCAATGATTGAGCCAATGACCGGCGGTACACCAAATAGCACGTTCATGGCCAGGCCTGCGCCGCCAATGTTGCCGATGTTGAAGGCGATACCGCCGAGTACGATAAACCCGGAAACCAAATGGCCAACACCTGGTAAAACTTTATTGGCGACATCCTGGCCGCGCAGGTTGGAGACGCTCAGTACGCGCCAGATATTTAATTGTGCGCCGATATCAATCAGCAATGAAATCAGAATGGCAAACGCGAAGCTGGCCATGTATTTGGCGGTGAACAACGATGTCTGGGTGAGAAACGCCGGACCAATTGATGAGGTCGCCATGATAAAAATCGCGCCGCGCATTACGCTGCGCTGCTGCCCGGGGGCGGTGTTGAGAGTGCTTGCCGTAGGTTGCATGAGTACCTTCTTTTTTTTTGGAGTTTGGCAGGGCGGTTTTACAAAAGCGGTGCAGTCAAAATTGTTATTGTGCGAAGCCTGTCAGTATTTGTTTGCCTAGATCACGCCGAGCTGCTCGTTGCGCAGATCGCAAATAAGCATGTGCCCTGGGGCGTGGGTAATCGCCAGTTCGGGTTTGCTGTGCATGGCAACCGCCTGCGGGGTGACGCCGCAGGCCCAAAACACCGGTATCTCACCATCAGCCAAGCGTGACGCTGTGCCAAAGTCGGGTTGGGATAAATCATCAATGCCCAAGGCCGCCGGGTCGCCAATGTGTACGGGCACGCCATGCACGCCGGGAAAGCGGGATGTCACTTGGACTGCGCGCACGACTTTGTCAGCGGGCATCGGCCGCATGCTCACCACCATCGGCCCGCTGAACTGGCCCGCCGGACGGCATTGGCGGTTGCTGATGTACATGGGCACGTTGTGCTGGTCTTCGATATGCCTGACTGGTACGTCATTGGCCAGCAGCGCGCTTTCAAAGCTGAAACTGCAACCGATCAGAAAGGCAACCATATCGTCTTGCCAGTGGCTTGAGATATCGCAGGTTTCTTCATCGAGCACACCGTGGCGGTATATCCGGTACTTGGGCAAGTCGCTGCGAATGTCTGCACCGGGTGCGGCATATCGAGAAACGGCTGAGCCCACATCAGTTACATCCAACAGCGGACAGGCTTGTGGATTGCGCTGGCAGAACAACAAAAAATCATAGGCCTGCGCTTGTTTGACGATCAGCAGATTAGCCTGGGCAAAACCGGCGGCCAGGCCAGCTGTTGGTCCGGTAAACTGTTGGCTGCGAATCAGCTGGCGCAGTTGCTCGGGGCTCAGCTCGTTTAATTGCTGCATGTTTTGGGATCCTTGAGGCATTAAACCCACTGGGCCAGTTGGCGCAGGTGCAGGCGCTGAGCCGACTCCAGCGCCATGGGTTTGAGCTGCAGTTCAGTGCCGGGCAGGCACTGCGCCAATTGGGCCACCGCTGTTGGCGTCAATGCGCCAAGGCGCGGATACCCACCAATGGTTTGGCGGTCATTGAGCAGCACGATCGGTTGACCATCACTTGGTACCTGTATTGCGCCAAGGGGCACGCCTTCAGACACCATTTGCTGGCGCTCGCAGCGCAGTGCCGGGCCAAGTAGGCGAATGCCCATGCGGTCAGCGCGCTGATCAACCTGCCATGTGCTGTTGAATGCATCGAACAAACTCTGGCCGCTGAAATCAGCAATCTGCGCTCCTAAGACCACAGGCAGCAGGATTTTTCCTGAGCGTTGTGGCGTTTGGCTTGCGCTCAACTCGCGCGGTTCTGGGGGATTGCCGGATTTGTGCCACTGAAGTTGGTCGTCGGCTTTGAGTGGCTGTCCATCGCCTTGCAAGCCACCGAGTTGGTCACGCTTGACGCTTGAACAACTGCCCAGCACTTGCGGGGCGACAAAACCACCGGGCGCTGCGAGGTAAGCGCGTACCCCATCTACTGGATTCTGAAAGCGTAAGCGCTGACCTTTGCGCACGGTAAAACTGCGCCAAGGCGTGATGGTTTGGTCATCGAGCTGAGCGCCAAGATCGGCGCCACACAGCGCCAGGCAGGTATCGGCTTCGGCGAGTAATTCAAGGTTGCCAAGGGTGATCTCAATCACCGGCGCGTTGAGCGGATTGCCGAGCAGCCAGTTGGCCCAGTTTTGCGCAATCCAGTCTGCGCCGCCCCCCTGGGTTACACCGAGATGACGTACGCCTACGCGACCGGTGTCGTGCAGGTTTGCCAAAGCGCCACTGCGTTCTATTAATAGGCTCATGGCTTGGCCTCAAAGGCTGTGTCATCACCACCAAGTGTGATGAACTCAGCGTGATCAATGGGTACAAAACGCACTCGGTCACCAGGTTGTAGCAGGCTGTAGCCTTCTAATTCGCGGTCAAACAAGCGTGCAGGGCTGCGCCCGATTAGGTTCCAACCGCCCGGCGATTGCAGCGGATAAATCGCGGTTTGCCGGTCAGCAATCCCTAAACTGCCAGCCGGGACTTGCTGGCGCGGGGTGCTTAGGCGGGGGCTGGCGAGCACTTCATCAACCAAGCCCATAAAGCCAAAGCCGGGGGCAAAGCCAAGGGCGAAAACCTGATAAGTGTGTTCACTGTGCAGCTTGATAACGCCGGCATCACCGAGGCCGGTGCGCTGGCCAATTATGGGCAGTTCTGGGCCGACTTTGCGGTCATACCAAACGGGAATCTGCAACTCACGCCCGGCACCACGGGTTTGCGGTTGCAGGTCAGTTAGCGCTTGATGAATCAGTGCGCGCGCTTGGCAGTCGTCAATTTTATTCAGGTCGTATTGCAGCAGCACGGTGGTGTAGGAGGGCACCAACTCCAGCAGCGCGTCAGCGAAGCGCTCACGCAGGCGCTCGGTTGCCGCCAGCAACCAGGGCATGTTGTCTTCTGCGATTTCGTCGAACAGGCGCAGCATCAAGCTGTCGATAGCAATCACTTCAATACGCAGTTTCATGCCGTAAGCGCCTTCAAGGCAGCGCGAATCTGCTGCACTGCTGCGATCGATCCGGCGTTATCACCATGTACGCAAAGAGTGTCAGCGCGCAGTTGCAAGGCACTGCCATCCTCAGCGACCAGTGCTGTATGGCTGGCAAGGTCAGTGGCCTGTTTGATGATGGTTTCAGCGTCGTGATGGACAGAGCCTGGCTTAGCACGCGAGACCAGCATACCGGCGGCGTCATAAGCTCGGTCGGCAAATACTTCAAACCACAGCTTGATTCCGATCTCATCGGCTAGACGTTGGCTGGCGCTATTATCGCGAGTCGACATCAGCATCAGCGGCAACTCGGGGTTATAGCGGGCGACTGCCTGCATAACTGCACGCAGTGAGTCCGGGTTGCGCATCATGTCGTTGTACATCGCACCATGGGGTTTAACGTAACTGACCTGGGTGCCTTCAGCCCGGCACATGCCTTCGAGTGCGCCAATTTGATAGAGCAGCATGTCTTCGATTTCCTGCGGGCTGCAGGCCATCGAACGGCGACCAAAACCGACCAGGTCGGGGTAGGCCGGGTGTGCGCCAATACGCACTTGATGCGCCACCGCGAGGGCAACGGTGCGGCGCATGATGCTGGGGTCTGAGGCGTGAAAGCCGCAGGCAATGTTGGCACAGTCGATGAACGGCATGACTTCAGCGTCGAGGCCCATGCGCCATGCACCATAGCTTTCACCGATATCACAGTTGAGGAGTAAACCACTCATTGAAATCCCCTGTTTATTATTGGCGTTCGAAAAGCGAACTAGAATTTCTTTGGCAAAACGATGATATTTTATCGATAAAACGTCAACGTATTTTTCCAAAGAATCTTCCGATCACCCATCTGCCAGACAAATGGCTTTGTTGTATGCTTGCCTGCAAACAACGCTTGAATCGGCAAAAAACCGTATAACAAACTCTAGCTCAACCACGGATTTCAAATGATCGACGGTAACTCTTCACGGTCCACGCGCAGCTCTATTGTGGCCTCTAGCCACCTTGCAGAGCAGTCGCAGGAACTCTCGCAAATGGAGTTCGGCATGATCATCGCGGGCAACGCCTTTATGCGTTGGATGGAGCGCTGCATGAAGGCTGCTGGCGGCGTTGAAATGAATGCGCTGGATGTGATGGTGCTGCACAACCTGGTGAGTCGAGGTCGGGCTAAACGCCAGGCCGACATCTGCCTGCTGCTGAATATTGAAGACACCCATACAGTGACCTACGCCCTGAAAAAGCTCAGCAAGCTCGGGCTGGTTGTGGGTCAAAAGCAGGGTAAGGAAATGTTCTATCAAGCCACCGCCAAGGGGCTGGAACTGTGCGCTGAGTACACTGAAATTCGTCAAGAATGCCTGATCTCGGCCTTTGAAAATTTAAATATCAACCCCGAGGACATTCATCGCCTCGCCGGTATGTTGCGGGCAATGTCCGGGCTTTATGACCAAGCCGCACGCGCCGCTACCTCTTTGTAGCGTCTATCTTTCTGTAAAAACTGCATAAGTGCTTTGTTGTGCAGCCATCTTGGGTACTGAGTTAATGCGTATTGAGCCTCGTCCACTGCCGGATATCCTGCCTGATCTGGGCAGCTTGCCACCTTTGCTGACGCGCTTGTATGCAGCGCGGGGTGTGCAAACTATCGCTGAGCTGGATAAAGGTCTGGCGCGATTAATTCCCTACCAGCAGCTCAAAGGTATTGAGGCCGCTGTTGACCTTTTAGTGATTGGCCTCGAACAACGCCAGCGTATGTTGATTGTTGGAGATTTCGACGCAGATGGTGCCACCGCCAGCACAGTGGGCGTGCTGGGCTTGCGCATGCTCGGAGCGGCCCACGTCGATTACTTGGTGCCTAATCGCTTTGAATATGGCTACGGATTGACCCCTGAAATCGTTGCGGTGGCCCTTGAGCGCGAGCCGCAATTGCTGATCACCGTGGACAATGGCATCTCCAGCGTCGAAGGTGTGGCAGCGGCCAAAGCTGCAGGGCTGACCGTATTGGTCACCGATCACCACTTGCCTGGGCCTGAGTTGCCAGCAGCGGATGCCATCGTTAACCCCAACCAGCCCGGCTGTGACTTTCCGAGTAAGGCCTTGGCCGGTGTCGGCGTAATGTTCTATGTGTTGCTGGCGCTGCGAGCGCGCCTGCGTGCAAACGGTTGGTTCACTGCGCGAGGCATACAGGAGCCAAACCTGGCCGAGTTGCTGGATTTGGTTGCGCTGGGCAGTGTGGCTGACGTGGTACCGCTGGATGCCAATAACCGCATTCTAGTGCACCAAGGCTTGGCGCGAATTCGTGCAGGCCGTGCGCGGCCCGGTTTGCGGGCAGTGCTTGAAGTTGCTGGTCGCCAGCATGGGAGGATCACCTCAACCGACCTCGGCTTTATCCTTGGGCCGCGCTTGAATGCGGCGGGACGCCTAGATGATATGAGCCTGGGGATCGAGTGCTTGTTGTGTGAAGACGACATGCTGGCCCGCGACATGGCTGTGCAGCTTGATCAGCTCAATCAAGACCGTAAAAGCATTGAACAAGGCATGCAGCGTGAGGCATTGGCGCAACTCAAAGACTTGCCGCTTGAGGATATGCCTTTTGGGTTGTGCTTGTTCGAGCCAGACTGGCACCAAGGCGTTATTGGTATTCTCGCTTCGCGCCTGAAAGAGCGTTATCACCGACCGACCATTGCTTTCGCTGATGCAGGCGATGGCCTGCTCAAGGGCTCGGCACGCTCGGTGCCAGGCTTTCATATTCGCGATGCGCTGGATGCCGTTGCGGCCAGACATCCTGGGTTAATCAGCAAGTTTGGTGGCCACGCGATGGCTGCGGGGCTGTCATTGCCGGAGCTTAACTTTCCAGCATTTGCCGAGGCATTTGATCATGAAGTGCGTCGCCAGTTGGTCGAGGATGACCTTACCGGGCGCTTATTCTCTGACGGCACATTGTCGATTGAAGAATACAACCTAGAGCTGGCGCGAGCACTGCGCAACGCCGGTCCTTGGGGGCAGCATTTTCCTGAGCCACTTTTCCATGGTGCATTTCAACTTCTACAGCAACGGTTAGTGGGGGAAAAGCACCTGAAAATGGTGCTTAAAACCGAATGTGGCGGCCAAACGTTGGATGCCATCGCATTCAATATCGACCGCGACCAATGGCCGAATCCAACCGTGCGCTGGGTCGAGTTAGCCTACAAACTCGATGTAAATGAGTACCGTGGCAATGAGACGGTGCAGTTGATGGTCGCCCACGTGGCTGCGCGCTAAAGCACTTCTGCAGCCATTGTGCGTGGGTATGGCAATGCACAGCTTGCCCACCAAGGCTGAATATCGAAGTGCTCAACTACGGGTATGCCAGCCTTGTTTTACCCTGATTGTTGAGCGCCATTTACCCAGGCGGTCTATGTCTAGCGCATGCATAAATAGACGCCTGTACGCCCACAGTCGGCAATATTTCGATGCACTCTGTTTGTAGGTTTCGCGCAACTGATGCGCTTAAATCTGGTCAATTTTATTAGACCCAAGGTTTATGACGCCTGTAGATTTGGCGCGGAGAATGAAATGAATACACGTGGATTGCTCGACCAATTACTCAAGTCCGGTCAAGACCTGATGCAGCAAAAGTCATCAGGCTCTCAAGGCGCTGCCAATAACTCAACCTCAAGCTCCAGCGGCGGTGGGTTAAGTGATGTTTTGGGTAGTGTTTTGGGCAAGTCAGGCGGAAGCGGTGGTTTGGGCAGCTTGCTCTCAGGTGCTGGTGGCGGTGCATTGGCTGCTGGGGCTATGGGCTTGTTGCTAGGCAATAAAAAAGCCCGAAAATTTGGTGGCAAAGCTCTGACCTATGGCGGCTTGGCAGCACTGGGCGTTATTGCTTACAAAGCTTATGGCAATTGGCAATCCCAGCAAGCGGGCAGTGTGCAGCAAGAGCCGCAAACGATCGACCGCTTGCCTGCGCCAGAAGCAGAGATTCACAGCCAGGGTATTCTCAAGGCGTTAGTGGCAGCCGCCAAAGCGGATGGCCATGTCGATGCCCGTGAACGCCAGTTGATTGAAGGCGAGCTAAGCAAACTGGCGGATGACCAATCATTGCAACGCTGGCTTGAAGCCGAATTGAACAAACCGCTGGACCCGGCCGATGTCGCCCGCGCCGCTACCACTCCGGAAATGGCTGCGGAAATGTACATCGCCAGCGTGTTAATGGTTGATGAAGAGCACTTTATGGAGCGTGCTTATCTTGAAGAACTCGCACGTCAGCTGAAGTTGGACCCTGCATTGAAGCAGGAGCTGGAAACGCAGGTACGAGCTGAGCTGATCCCTGCTTAACCTGCACGTTCTGGCTTCCTGGCTGTGTTGTTATGCAGCCTCCACCCAACCGCCCGAGGCAATTACCTTGGGCGTTTTTGTGTGTGCTTTGGGTGTGACTCGACTCACTTACTAGACCGAAGGGCGGTTCGCTGCTGGTGCGGTGCTTTTAGCTGGACTATGGTTTATTCGCTTAAATCGAGTGTATTCAGGCAGCGGAGGCATATATGAACACTAGCGGTTTACTTGAACAGTTATTACGCGCTGGGTTGTCGGGGCAGGGAGGCTCAAGCAAAGGCGCAGGTGGTATGGCGGGTGGTCTCGGAAGTGCTCTGGGTGGAGCGCTTGGCGGGCTGCTGGGCGGGTCGAACAGCACCTCTGCAAGTTCCGGAGGTCTTGGGGGCCTGGGTGGTTTACTGGGTGGTTTATTGGGCGGGGGCGGGCCTGCGGGACAGGCACAACCGCGCGCTACTAACGCCAACAGCGGTGGCGGTATGAGCATGAGCGGCTTGGCCACCATCGGCATGCTGGCTTATCAGGCCTATAGCGTTTGGCAAAAAAATCAGGCGCAAAATGCCGAAGTACCTGCGAGGGCTTCGGCTGCCATGGCCATGCCGCAAACCGTCGATATGCTTGCCGGTCCCGAGGTTGAGGAGCACAGTCACGCGATATTGCGTGCGCTGATCGCGGCATCCAAGGCCGATGGGCGTGTGGATGAGCAAGAGAAAAAATTAATCTACGGGGAAATCGCCAAGCTCACCTCTGACCCTGAGTTGCAAAGCTGGCTGGACCGCGAAGTCCGCAGCCCTCTGGATGCCACTGTGGTTGCTCAAGCTGCCAATAGCCCAGAAATGGCCGCTGAAATGTATTTGGCCAGTGCACTGTTGATCGGTGATCAGGAGGGCGGTGAGCGGCAGTACCTTGACCAACTGGCGGCGGCGTTACAGCTCAATCCTGGCTTACAGGCTCAACTTGAAGCACACGCACGTCCTCAGGGTTGATTGATCGTGGCAAGCATTGCCAGCCGCGTCCTGCGGCTGGCAAATTCATGCACCCGCATGGCCCGTATTTATTACTCCGACCAATAGATCATTCTGTTAGCACCGTTAAGGAGGTAGGCTGGCTCGTGGGCATATAAAAATTAGAAAGCGAGGCGTCAATGCAGCAACTTCTCGAGAGCTATGACTACCTGATCGTCGGTGCCGGGCCTGCCGGGTGTTTACTGGCTAATCGCTTGTCTGCCGACCCCAGTGTGCAGGTGTTGCTGCTTGAGGCGGGAGGGCGAGACAACTACCTATGGATTCACATTCCCGTAGGTTACCTCTATTGCATTGGCAATCCGCGCACTGACTGGTGTTACGACACCGTTGCCGAGGCCGGGCTCAATGGCCGCTCGCTGAAGTATCCGCGTGGTCGGGTGCTCGGTGGCAGCTCCTCTATCAACGGCATGATCTACATGCGTGGTCAACGTCAGGATTACGATGGCTGGGCGGCCGCGGGTAATTCAGGTTGGGCCTGGGATGATGTCTTGCCGCTCTTCAAGCGCACTGAAAACCACTATGGCGGTGACAGTGAGTTGCATGGTGGCAAAGGTGAGTGGCGAGTCGAACAACAGCGCTTGAAGTGGGATGTGCTGGAGTCGTTCAGGCAGGCCGCAGCGCAAACCGGCATCGCCAGTATCGAGGATTTCAACGGCGGCGATAACGAGGGTTGCAGCTACTTTCAGGTTAATCAGCGCCGGGGGATACGCTGGAACGCTTCCAAAGCTTTTTTGCGCGGGATCGAGCAGCGAGACAACTTACATATTGCGACCGACGCTGATGTGCAGCGGGCTATTTTGGCGGATGGCCGTGCCCAGGGACTGATCGTACGGGCTCAGGGGCGTGAGCAGACAATTAAGGCGCGCCGAGAAGTTATTTTGTGTGCAGGTGCGATTGGCTCTCCGGCGTTATTGCAGCGTTCGGGTATTGGCCCACGGCCACTATTGGAGCGTTTAGGTATCCCTGTACTGCATGAATTGCCAGGCGTTGGCGAGAACCTGCAGGATCACTTGCAATTACGCCTTATCTATAAAATCAGTGGGGTCAAAACCCTTAATCAAATAGCCTCAAAACTGACCGGCAAAATGGCCATGGGGCTTGAGTATTTACTCAAGCGTAGCGGTCCACTGGCGATGGCTCCGAGCCAGTTGGGCGCGTTTGCCCGTTCGAGTGCTGAGCAAACCAGCGCTAACTTGCAGTATCACGTGCAACCTTTATCGCTTGAGCGCTTTGGTGAACCCTTGCACGCTTTCCCGGCGTTTACCGCTTCGGTGTGTAATTTGCGCCCGTTCAGTCGCGGCAAAGTCGAAATTAACTCACTGGATAGCACGGCAGCGCCGCTGATTCAGCCCAATTACCTAACCGACCCGCGTGATTTGCAGGTTGCTGCCGAGGCAATTCGATTGACCCGGCAGATTGTTGCTGCGCCGGCGTTGGCTGCCTTCAAACCTGAAGAGTACAAGCCCGGTCCAAGTTATCAAAGCGAGCAGGATTTGCACCGTGCAGCCGCGGAGATAGGCACCACCATTTTCCATCCCGTGGGCACCTGCAAGATGGGGCAGGGCACCGATGCGGTGGTGGATGCCCAGTTGCGTGTGCACGGGGTTCGTGGCTTGCGAGTCGCCGATGCCTCGATTATGCCTAACATCGTTTCGGGCAATACCTGTTCACCTGTGTTGATGATTGCCGAAAAAGCGGCTCAGATGATCACGCAGGGCTGTGGCGCAGCTATGGTTAATAGCGCAGGCGTTCGATGAGTGACTTTTTGTGAAACAACAAAGTTGCTTTAGATAAGTCACTTGCGGTCGATACTCTGAGTCACTAGAGTCGCGACCATAGCCGCTAGCTGTAGGCTGCGGACCTGCACTGAATCAAGTATTTTCAAATCGGGGAAAACTGTGAAGAACTGGACTGTTCGGCTGCGTATTGTTGCAAGTTTTGCGGTTGTCATAGCCATTCTGCTGCTGCTTGCGGTCTATACCTACACCCGCCTTATGAATGTCGACAAGGAAGCAACGTCGGTTCAGCAAGATGCGGTTCCAGGCCTGTATCAGATCTCCAAAATTCGCAGTTTCTGGGTTGATCATATGCTGATGACTCAGCAGAGCCTGCTGAGTGCATCTGTAGGCCAGGGCGAAGCTGGGCCGAACAACCAGAGTGAGTTCGGAAAGAGTTTTGCGGCCAGTGAAAGTCAGCTCGACAAACAAATTAGCTTGTACAAAAAGACCGTATTCGATGAGGCCGATAACGAGCTGTTAGCTGCCTTTGAGCAAGATCGTGTGGATTACCTAAAACTTCACGCCGAGTACAAGGCGCTGGTAGATCAAGGGCAGCTCGCTCAGGCATCAGTCCTGGTAAGAGGTCCACTGGCCAGTAAATGGTTGCAAGGGCGAGATCAGCTCAATCAGCTGGTCGAATTAAACCGCAGCAACGCAACACTGGCAGTAAAAGGTATTTCTTCTGCTGTACATGCATTGGAAATCAGTACCGGTATTGCGGTATTGCTGGCTATGTTGATCGCTGGCATTTGTGGCTTTCTCCTGCTGCGGGCCATCACTACCCCGATTAAAGCTATTGTTAAAACCTTGCGGGTCATGGGTGAGGGCGATTTGTCGGTGCGCCTGAACTTGCAGCGCAATGATGAATTCAATGCGATCGAAGTTGGTTTCAATGACATGAGTGAAGCGCTTAAGGCTTTGGTGACCCAGGCTCAACGCTCGTCCGTGCAGATGACAACGGCTGTGACTGAAATTGCTGCAACCTCTAAGCAGCAGCAAGCTACGGTCACGGAAACTGCTGCAACCACCACCGAGATTGGCGCAACTTCGCGCGAGATTACGGCTACCGCACGCGATCTGGTGCGCACCATGGATGAAGTGTCCGGTACGGCCGAGCAAACTTCTGTGCTGGCAGGCTCTGGCCAATTGGGCCTGACTCGCATGGAAGACACCATGCACCAAGTCATGGGCGCGGCTGATCTGGTTAATGCAAAGCTGGCAATTCTCAATGAGAAGGCAGGCAACATTAACCACGTCGTGACCACCATCGTTAAGTTTGCAGATCAAACCAACTTGTTATCCCTGAATGCTGCAATTGAGGCTGAAAAAGCCGGTGAGTACGGCCGTGGTTTTGCGGTTGTGGCGACTGAAGTGCGGCGCTTGGCTGACCAGACCGCAGTGGCAACCTACGACATCGAGCAAATGGTCCGTGAAATTCAGTCAGCTGTGTCTGCAGGGGTTATGGGCATGGACAAGTTTTCGGAAGAGGTGCGTCGCGGTATTGCCGAAGTGGGTCAGATGGGTGAGCAGTTGTCGCAAATCATCCATCAGGTACAGGCGTTAGCGCCACGCGTACAGATGGTCAACGAGGGCATGCAAGCACAAGCAACAGGGGCTGAGCAGATCAACCAGGCCTTGGTTCAATTGGGCGAAGCCAGTGGTCAGACTGTTGAGTCGCTGCGGCAGACGGGCTCGGCAATTGATGAGTTGAACAAGGTGGCCAGCAGCCTGCGTTCCGGCGTTAGCCGCTTCAAGGTTTAAACCGCAATGAGCCTGCGAGCCAATTACCAGCAAGCTCGCCGCCCGCGAGGTGAGTTGCACTTGCTGTTTTCACTCGGCAAAGACCGCTATGCACTTGATGTGCATGCCATTAGTGCGGTTTTGCCCTTGCAGCGGCTCAAGCAAATACCTGACGCCCCGCCCTGGGTTTCAGGCTTATTTGTCTTTCGCGGCGAACCGGTGCCAGTGATTGATCTATGCCAAATGGCAATGGCGACTCCGGCCCAGGCGCGAGCCAGTACCCGGTTGGTGGTGGTCAAGTATTTAGCCACCGATGCCCAGCCTGTTCAGATCGGCTTGATCCTGGAGCAAGCAACCGATACCCAGCGCCTGCTTGATGATGCCTTTAGTCCTAATCCGCTGCAAAACCCGGCCACTCCCTATTTGGGTATGATCCAGCAAACCGCACTGGGCATGGTTCAGCGTATCAGCGTTGAGCAACTGTTAAGTGAAGACGTGCGAGCGCTGTTGGTGCGCAACGCAGTGGATGCATCGGCTGATGAATAAACGCTTTGAGGAGTTACTCAAACGCAAGATTGGCCTGGATATTGAGTCTGTTGGTCAGGTGGTTCTTGAGCGCGCGATTCGCCAGCGAATGAAGGCCACTGCAAGCGTTGATGAGGACAGTTACTGGCAGCAACTGCACATCTCAGCAGCGGAGCAACATGCTTTGGTTGAAGCCGTTGTGGTGCCTGAAACCTGGTTTTTCCGTTACCCGGAATCATTTAATCTGTTACTGAAACTGGCTCAGGAACGGCTAACTGAGTTGAAACATTCGCGACCGCTGCGGATCATCAGTTTGCCTTGCTCCACGGGTGAAGAACCCTATTCGATTGTCATGACCTTGCTCAATGGCGGCTTAGCACCGCAGTCGTTTGAGGTCGAAGCGCTGGATGTCAGTGAGCGAGTTCTTGAGCTGGCAGCTAAGGGCTTGTACGGGCGCAATTCATTTCGCGGTGAAAACCTGAGCTTTCGTGATCGGCATTTCAGTGTCGCGGATGATCGCTACCTACTGGATCAGGCTGTGCGTAGTAAGGTGAGCTTGCAGTGCGCCAACTTGCTGGATGCTAATTTACTCAACAGTCGCCAGCCCTATGACTTTGTCTTTTGTCGCAATTTACTGATCTATTTTGACCGGGCTACCCAACTACAAGCTTTGCAGGCATTGAAGCGCTTGCTGGCGCCAGGCGGTGCAATGTTCACCGGGCCAGCTGAAACAGGGTTGTTCAGTCAGAATGGTATGCAGGCAATGGGTGTGCCACTGAGCTTTGTCTTTAAAACCGCAGAGGGTCACCCGTACGCAGTGAAGTCAACGGCTGTCAAAGCGTTTGTGCCCCAGCCTCTGGCCGCAAAAAACAGAACGCCGGTTGCAACCCCAACCACGGCCAGGCCGATGCGACCCCTGCCTGCTGCAGTAAAACCAGCGGTTTCTTCGTTGAGCGCGTTGGTGGACAAGGACGTTTCGGCAGATCAACTGGGCGAAGTTGAGCGGCTTGCCAACAGCGGGCGTACAGCTGACGCGCTCAAGGTCTGTGAAGCATTATTGAATGTTCAGGGGCCTGGCGCCGAGCTGTTTTACTGGCTTGGTCTGCTCAACGATACCGCGGGCAATAGCGATGTCGCACAAACCTATTACCGTAAAGTGTTGTATCTACAACCTGAACACATTGAGGCGTTATCGCATCTGGCGATGTTGCTGGAAGCGCGTGGTGATCAGGCGGGTGCCCGCAGGTTACGACAGCGTGCGAGCCGTGGAGTAAATAACAGTGGTTGATAGTACGCACGCCTTCAGCGCTGATGAGACCCTGCCGGTGCTCGATGACTGCTGGAAGCGCATTGGTGTATACGGCGATAAAAGCTGCCCCAGGCTGGAAGAGCATGTGCATTGCCGCAACTGTGAGGTGTATGCCCAGGCTGCTATCAGCTTGCTCGACCGCTATGGTGCGCAACTGCTTGAGCGTGACGACAGTGCTGTGCAGGTTGATGAGGAGCGCGGCGAACAGCGCTCAATGCTGATTTTTCGGTTGGGCGAACAATGGCTAGGCCTTGCGACTGCGGGCCTGGTTTCTGTCGTTGGGCAAACCGCGATTCACTCATTGCCCCACCAGCGTTCGCCTAGCTTGTTGGGGATAACTAACGTGAACGGTGCGTTGGTTTCCTGTATTTCACTGCAAAATTTGCTCGGTTTGGATTCGGCAGTGATAACCAGTCCTGAGCGCAGGGTTGTACCGCGGATGCTGATTCTCGGCAGTAGCAATGGCGTATTTGTTGCGCCAGTTGATGAAGTTGAGGGTATTCACGCCATTGCCCTGCGCGATGTGCGGGAGCCCGGCCGCGGGGGCGGTCAGGCGGCCGGCCAGTACGCCAGTGGTGTGGTCCGCTGGCGTCAACGCAGCATCACCCTGTTGGATGAGCAGTTACTGGCTCAGGCAATGATCAGGAGCCTTTCATGACCCCTGATCAAATGCGCGATGCATCGCTGCTTGAATTGTTTCGAATGGAGGCTGAGGCACAGACACAGGTATTGGATGCCGGCTTATTGGTACTGGAGCGTGACCCTACTCACGCCGGTCAGCTTGAAGCCTGTATGCGTGCAGCGCATTCGTTAAAAGGTGCTGCGCGAATAGTTGGCCTCGATGAAGGCGTCAATGTTGCACACGTGATGGAAGACCTGCTGGTCGGGGCTCAAGAAGGCTTACTGCGTTTACAGTCGGATCATGTCGATGCGCTGTTACAGGGCTCCGATGCACTGCTGCGCATTGGTCAGGTGGGGCTTAGCACTGAACAGCAAGCACAGCTCAGCGAACACGTTAGCAATCTGGTTGCACGTTTGCAGGCCTTGTTTGGTGCCGCTGTTCCGGCTCGTGCAAAAACGCCACCGTCCACGCCTGCGCAACCGCAAGCCAAACCAGAAATGCCGCAAGCTGAGCCCATTGTCTCAACGACAGATGACTCATCTGCTGCAGAGAGTGCTCAGGGCTCCACAAGTGATGCGCGCGGGCGCGTGCTACGGGTGTCTGCTGAGCGGCTTGATCATCTTTTGGATATGTCGGGCAAGTCACTGGTTGAGTTTCAACGCATTAAGCCGCTGAGTGAGTCGTTGGCGCGTCTCAAACGCTTGCATGCCACAACCAAGCGCGCACTGGACGCGTTGCGTGAGGCAACTCTTGAGTCATCCATGGATGTGCACGCTCAGGCCCTGCTGGGTGAAAGCCGGGGGTTGCTCGGTGAGTGCCAGCAGATGCTGATGCAACACATGGAGGCCTTTGATGAGTTCGCCTGGCAAGGCGAGAAGCGCACTCAAGCACTTTACGACGCCGCACTGACCTCGCGAATGCGCCCATTTGCCGATGTGTTGTCGGGCCAAATGCGGATGGTGCGTGACCTGGGACGCTCGCTTGGCAAGCAAGTAAGCCTAGAAACTGAGGGAGAAAACACCCAGGTCGACCGCGATGTACTGGAGCGGCTTGAATCACCACTTACCCACTTGCTGCGAAATGCTGTGGATCATGGCATCGAAAGCCCCGAACAACGTATAAATGCCGGCAAACCAGCCGAAGGGGCGATCAAACTTCGCGCCCGCCATCATGCAGGCATGCTGGTGCTGGAACTGCAGGATGACGGCGGCGGTGTTGATTTAGAACGACTGAAACAGAGCATTCGCGATCGCAAACTGTCGACAGCCGAGACCATCGTACAGCTGAGTGAAGAAGAACTGCTGGCGTTTTTGTTTCTGCCCGGTTTCAGCATGCGCGAGCACGTCACCGAAGTATCAGGCCGGGGAGTTGGCCTTGATGCGGTTATGCATGAGATTCGCCAACTGCGTGGCAGCGTTCGCATGCAGCAACAGGCTGGGCAGGGCAGTGTATTTATTATTGAAGTGCCGCTGACGCTCTCGGTTGTGCGCAGTCTGGTCATTGAAATTGGCGCTGAGGCCTATGCCATCCCGCTGGCGCATATCGAGCATATGCTGCGTCTTGAACAGGATCAGATTGTTCAGCTAGAGGGGCGTCAACACTTTTGGTACGAAAACCGCCATGTCGGGTTAATTGCCGCCAGTCAGCTGCTGCAAAAAGCAGAAGGGCGTGTCGATCAAGAGGGCATTTCGGTCGTGCTGATCAATGACCGTGACATGCTCTATGGACTGACGGTCGAGCGTTTTATCGGTGAGCGCACACTGGTGGTGATGCCGCTTGATCCACGGCTCGGCAAAGTCCGGGACGTGTCAGCCGGTGCCCTGTTGGATGATGGCACACCGGTTTTAATTCTTGATGTCGAAGACCTGTGCAGCTCAATTGCCAAGTTGCTGGGCAGTGGCAACCTGCAGCGGGTTAACAGTCGTGATAAACAAGCCAGTGGGCGAGCGCGTAAGCGGGTACTGGTGGTCGATGACTCACTTACGGTGCGCGAGCTTGAACGCAAATTATTGCTCAACCGAGGTTATGAAGTCGCCGTGGCTGTAGACGGCATGGATGGTTGGAATGCGCTCCGCGCAGAGTCATTTGATCTGCTGATCACCGATATCGACATGCCCCGTATGGACGGCATTGAGTTGGTCAGCCTGGTACGTCGCGACAGTCGCCTGCAATCACTGCCCGTAATGGTGGTGTCGTACAAAGACCGTGAAGAAGATCGTCAGCGCGGACTCGACGCGGGTGCCGATTACTATTTGGCGAAAGCCAGTTTCCACGATGAAGCATTGCTTGATGCCGTGCAGGTACTGATTGGGGATGCGCAGGAATGAGGATAGGGATTGTCAACGATATGCCGTTAGCGGTTGAGGCGTTACGGCGGGTTATCAGCCAGGCGCCTGCACATCAGGTGATTTGGATCGCCAGTGATGGCATTGAGGCCGTGAGGCTATGTGGCGAGCAACGCCCCGATGTGGTGTTAATGGATCTGTTGATGCCGCGCATGAACGGTGTTGAAGCCACACAGCGGATCATGGCCGAGTTTCCTTGCGCTATTTTGATCGTCACATCTGACATCGAGCGCAATATGAACCAGGTTTTTGAAGCCATGGGCCATGGTGCACTGGATGTAGTCAACACACCATCGCTGGGCGATTCGCAAGCTGTCGATGCCGCGGCATTGCTGCGTAAATTACACAATATCGGCTGGATGATAGGTCAGCAGGGTGGCAAACCGGTCACTGCGCCAACTCAAACCGAAACCACTCGCAAACCTGAGCGGATTGTTGCCATCGGCGCATCGGCGGGCGGCCCTGCATCCTTGGTCTGCCTGTTGAGGCAGTTGCCAGAAGATTTCAGTGCCGCTGTGGTCTTGGTGCAGCATGTAGACGAAGTATTTGCACTGGGCATGGCGCAGTGGCTGGCCAGCGAATCCAAGCTGCCGGTGCGTTTAGCGCAGCCGGATGACCGACCGCTGCCGGGCGAGATACTGCTGGCAGGGACTAATAATCACCTGGTTATGCAAGCCAATGGGTGTTTGAGTTATTGCAAGGAGCCCACTGAGGAAATATATCGGCCATCAATCGATGTGTTTTTCGACAGTTTGGTGCGTAATTGGCAGGGCGATGCCGTGGGCGTGTTGCTCACCGGTATGGGGCGTGACGGTGCGCAAGGTTTGAAGCACATGCGTGAGCGAGGCTTTTTGACCATCGCCCAAGATCGCGCCACTTGTGCGGTGTATGGCATGCCTAAAGCAGCTGCTGCGATTGAGGCCGCGGTTGAGATTCTGCCGCTGGATCAGATTGCACCTAAATTAGTTAAATATTATGCGTAACAGTTTGCTAATTGGCTCAGTCAATTAGTTGAAGGCACAATGCGCTGGGTTAATTGGAGACAGTATGCAAGATTCCACGCAAATTGATGCGCAAAAGCTTGCCGTTTCAGCGAACGCTGTCATGGTTTTATTGGTTGATGATCAGGCCATGATTGGTGAGGCGGTACGCCGTGCGCTGGTGGGGGCGGAAGGTATCGACTTTCACTTTTGCTCGGACCCCTTTCAAGCGGTAGAGATTGCCCGGCAAATAAAACCAACAGTTATTTTGCAGGATTTGGTCATGCCTGGCGTCGATGGCCTGAGCTTGTTGGGTGATTATCGAGCAGACCCGGACTTGCAAGATATTCCAATCATCGTGCTCTCGACCAAAGAGGACCCGCAGGTTAAAAGCGCTGCATTCGCCAACGGTGCCAATGACTACTTGGTAAAGCTGCCCGATAACATTGAGTTGATCGCCCGCATTCGTTACCACTCGCGCTCCTATCTCGCCCTGCAGCAGCGCGATGAGGCATTTCGCGCGCTGCGACAAAGCCAGCAGCAACTTCTAGAGGCGAATCTGGTGCTGCAGCGCATGATGAAGTCCGACGGATTGACCGGTTTGGCCAATCGCCGGCACTTCGATGAATATCTTGAAATTGAGTGGAATCGAGCATTGCGCGAGCAGAATCAGCTCTCGCTGGTGATGATTGATGTCGACTATTTCAAAGTTTATAACGACCAGTTCGGTCACGTAGCGGGTGATGATGTTTTGCGCCGTGTCGGCACTGCGCTGTCTGAGTCCTGCACGCGTTCATCGGATCTAGTGGCTCGGTATGGTGGTGAAGAGTTCGCCATGGTTCTGCCGAGCACGTCACCTGGCGGGGCGCGTTTACAGGCTGAAAAGGTTCGTCGCGCCATTGAGGCGCTGGCGATCCCACATTGTCGACCCGGGGACGGTTCACCCGTCACTGTTAGCATCGGCGTGGCAACCATGGTCCCAGCAGCTGGAGGCAATTCATTGGCTTTGGTTGAGAAAGCCGACAACGGCTTGTACATGGCCAAGGACAAGGGCCGCAACCAGGTCGGGGTTGAGCAATAACGCCCGGTAAACACTGGGCTGTCGATAGCGCGCTATAGCAGGTATAATTGTCGGCTTTTCCGACGTTTTACCTGTGAGTGCCCGCCAGCTATGGAAATCAACCCGATCGTTAACAGCATTAAGGACCTCTCCGAGCGCACCCTGACTATTCGGGGGTATCTTTGACTACGATCAAAAGCATGATCGTTTAGTTGAAGTTAACCGTGAGCTTGAAGACCCAAATGTCTGGAATGACCCTGAGTATGCCCAGAACTTGGGGCGCGAACGCGCATCCCTTGCCTTAATCGTCGAGACGCTGGACGACCTTCACACAGGTCTGGCTGACTGCAGCGATTTGCTTGAAATGGCCGCTGAAGAAGACGATCAGAACGCTGTTGATGATGTAGCGGCTGAGGTTCAGCGTCTGCGTGAAATCCTTGAGAAACTCGAATTTCGTCGCATGTTCAGCGGTGAAATGGACCCTAACAACGCTTATCTAGATATTCAGGCCGGTTCTGGCGGCACAGAGGCACAGGACTGGGCCAACATGCTGCTGCGTATGTACCTGCGCTGGGCCGACAAGCGCGGTTTTGATGCCACCATCATGGAACTCTCGGCCGGTGAAGTCGCTGGCATCAAAGGCGCTACTGTGCACATCAAGGGTGAGTATGCCTTTGGCTGGCTACGCACGGAGATCGGCGTGCATCGCCTGGTGCGCAAGAGTCCATTCGACTCGGGTAACCGCCGCCACACCTCGTTTACTGCAGTGTTTGTCTCGCCTGAAATCGATGACAACATCGAAATTGAGATTAACCCGGCTGATTTGCGCATCGACACCTACCGTTCTTCGGGTGCCGGTGGCCAGCACGTAAACACCACTGACTCAGCGGTGCGTATCACTCACGTGCCGACTAATACGGTGGTCAGCTGCCAGAACGAACGCTCCCAGCACGCCAACAAAGACACCGCCATGAAAATGTTGCGGGCTAAGTTGTACGAGCAAGAAATTCAAAAGCGTAATGCCGCATCGCAAGAGCTTGAAGACTCCAAGTCGGATATCGGCTGGGGGCATCAGATTCGCTCTTATGTGCTCGATCAGTCGCGAATCAAAGATTTGCGTACCAACGTTGAGAACAGCAACTGCGATGCAGTGCTCGATGGTGATCTTGACGGCTTTATTGAGGCCAGTCTCAAGCAAGGGCTGTAAAACAGCTGCGCTTGGCGTGGCTGTGCAACACAACGCAATGTAGGTTGAATCCGGCTAAGCTGGGCTCAACGAGCGGCGCTGCATTTGCGTAGGATCCCGGCTAAACAGGCCGGATGTTGAGCATCGCTGCGCTCAGCAACACCCTACGAATACAGGAACAGACGAAAGACCATGAGCGACCAACAACTCGACCAGCATGATCTGCAACAGGAAGAAAACAAGCTGATTGCCCAGCGCAAAGAAAAGCTTGCGTCCGTGCGTGAGCAGGGCATTGCCTTCCCTAATGATTTCCGCCGCGATAGCTACTGTGCGGACTTGCAGAAACAGTACGTCGATAAGACCAAGGAAGAGCTGGCTGACGCCGCGATTCCGGTCAAGGTTGCCGGTCGTATCATGCTCAACCGTGGCTCTTTTATGGTGCTGCAAGACATGACCGGTCGCATTCAGGTCTACGTCAACCGTAAAACCCTGCCGGAAGAAACCCTGGCTGCGGTGAAAACCTGGGACTTGGGCGACATCATCGCCGCTGAAGGCACTTTGGCACGTTCAGGCAAAGGCGATCTGTATGTTGAGATGAGCAATGTGCGCCTGCTGACCAAGTCCTTGCGCCCGTTGCCTGATAAGCATCACGGTCTGACTGACACCGAGCAGCGTTATCGTCAGCGCTATGTCGACCTGATCGTTAATGAAGAAGTCCGCCAGGACTTCCGTGTGCGCTCACAGGTGATCAGCCACATTCGTAAGTTCCTCGCTGAGCGTGACTTCCTCGAAGTTGAAACGCCGATGTTGCAAACGATCCCCGGCGGCGCTGCAGCCAAGCCGTTTGAAACTCACCACAATGCGCTGGACATGCCGATGTTCCTGCGCATTGCGCCTGAGCTGTACCTCAAGCGTTTGGTCGTTGGCGGTTTTGAGCGCGTGTTCGAGATCAACCGTAACTTCCGTAACGAAGGTGTCTCGACGCGTCACAACCCAGAGTTCACCATGCTTGAGTTCTATCAGGCGTACGCCGACTACGAAGACAACATGGACCTGACCGAAGAGCTGTTCCGTGAATTGGCGCAGTTGGTGTTGGGCACCACTGATGTGCCTTACCAAGGCAAGGTCTTCCACTTTGGCGAGCCATTTGTGCGCTTATCGGTATTTGATTCGATCCTCAAATACACCGATGTGACAGCTGACCAGTTGCGCGATATTGATGTCGCCCGGGATATTGCTAAGAAAGCGGGTGCCAAGGTGCTGGGCTTTGAAGGCTTGGGCAAGCTGCAAGTGATGATCTTTGAAGAAATGGTTGAGCCAAAACTGGAACAGCCACACTTCATTACGCAATACCCTTTTGAGGTGTCCCCGTTGGCACGTCGCAATGATCAGGACCCTAGCGTCACCGATCGTTTTGAGTTGTTTATTGGTGGTCGTGAGATTGCCAACGCTTATTCCGAGCTTAACGACGCAGAAGATCAGGCCGAACGCTTTATGGCCCAGGTTGCTGATAAGGATGCGGGCGATGACGAGGCCATGCATTACGATGCTGACTTTGTTCGTGCTCTGGAATATGGCATGCCGCCGACTGCGGGTGAAGGCATTGGCATTGACCGTTTGGTTATGCTGTTGACCGATGCCCCTTCTATCAGGGATGTCATCTTGTTTCCGCATATGCGACCACAAGCTTAAGCTGTTGTTAAAAAGCCGCCTTCGGGCGGTTTTTTGTTTCTGCAGCAGGGTGTCGCAAAGTGATATCACTTGGTCATCTGAATGAACCTCTGCAAGTCATACTGTTGGGCAATATAAGGGTGTAAGCCACCCTGTTATTTTTCGGGCACTATGAGGGCCAACACAATAGACAAGGCGCCGACTGTTTGCCGGTGAAGCCGAAAAGCCAAGGACGTTAAAAAATCGTTTAAGTATGTGTTAGAGGATTGCTGGCCTGTGAAACAACTTATAACTCAAGACACTGATACCACAGCTGTAACCGACAACATCCAGTATCAAGGGCGTAAAGCCAGTCGCGCCGGCAGTGAAAAACGTCGTCAGGCCATTCTTGAAGCTGCGCTGCGTATTATTGTGCGCGATGGCGTGCGTGCCGTTCGCCACAGGGCGGTGGCGGCTGAAGCGCAGGTGCCGCTTTCAGCAACGACCTATTACTTCAAAGACATCAACGATCTTATCAGTGACAGCTTCACACTCTTCGTTGAACGTTGTGCAGCGAATCAGAATGAACTCTGGAGCAGCAACGATGAGATGTTGCAAGAACGCGTCAGCAGTTTTGATGGTTCTCCAGCTACATTGCGTGCCTTCGCTGATGAAGTCGCGCTAATGGCCGTTGCGTTTGTTCGTGATCAGTTGATTAATCGTCGTGATCATTTACTGGCTGAGCAAGCGTTCCGCCATGAGGCATTGCTCAATCCCCGGCTGCATGATCTGGTGCGTGCGCAAGGGCAGATCCTTTTGCAAGGCACCACACGGTTCTTCACACTCATCGGTTCAAAACAACCGATTGAAGACGCAACAATCTTGACGACTGTGGTCGAGCGCATGGAGTATCAAGGTCTGATAGAGGGAGTTGATGCGCTGGACATTGAGGCAATGTTAGCCATTCTTAAGCGTTATATGTATTTGGTTTTAGGTGTCTAAGACGCTTGCAACCAGTAAGTTGCGGTCGAACAACAACCGACAGCTGTCGGAGCAGTACACAACCCGATTTCACAAGGAGAGCTGAATGAAAGCTTGGCGCGCGCTTGTCGCCTTGTCCTTCCTGTTGTTGAGTGGCTGCCTGGTAACGTTCAAAGATCCGATTCCTGCGAATGAAGCCGCACCCATTCCGCTACTGGGTGAGTGGTCGCGCAAGGATGAATGGGGCGAATTGCAGTACCTCGACATCAGTCGCTCGGGTTCTAATACCTACAAGGCGAGAAGCTTTGAGGGCAGTCTGGACAACATAGAGAACGCTGAAGAATACGGCTTTACCGTCGCCCATCATGGCAGTCGTTGGTATTTATCGACGGGCTTGCCGAAGCGCTTGGGGGCCAATTTTGTAATTGTTGGTTTTGAGCTGACGCACAATAATGAGCTGGTGCTGTACAGTCTCGACGTAGAGCGCATGCTGCAAGAGCTTGAAGAGGGCATGTGGCAGGGCAAAATGGTTGAAATGCCGGTGGGTGAGGGCGTATTGATCACATCTCCCATGGAAAAAGTTTTCGATTATTTGAATGACCCCGCCAACTCGGACGTATTTATCGAGGTTGCGCGTTATCAGCGTGAGGCTGATTAATTCGGGTCATAAAGTCGCGAGGGCGTGATGAACAGCTATGTAGGTTTGGATGATTATCAGCTAATCGTCCGTGCGTTGTCAGACAGGATCGTCGAGGCGCAAACGCCCATTCGGGTATTGGATGCGGTGAAGTGGGACGAAAGCGTGCGTAATGAGTTCCTTAAGCACAAAGGAACCATGCTGCCTAAAGTCGACCGCGCATACTATGACAGCCGCCCGTTGGCTTTTGATGCGACAGCCAAAAAACTCGAATTTCAAAACATCGAGCGCGATATCACACGTCAACTTGGGCAATTCAATCCCGTTGGCCAGATAATGCGCCGTATGTGCCGTGAATACCGCATGGTCATACGCATGCTTGAGGCCCGAGGCACCGAGGATTTCGGTTTGATCTCGCAAGATCTCTACGGCGCGGCCTCAGACGCATTTCATGCTGGCGACCCAACGCTGGCTGATTTGGGTGTTATGTTTTCCGGTTTCCTCAACAACATTGATAGCCGTGGCGACTTAAAGGATGAGGTCAAGGACCTCAACGCCAAGGCTGCAGTCGATCTCTTGCAACACCGGCTGAACAAGGTATTCGGTGAGCATGAAGACACCATCCGTGTATTTGAATCTGACGGCATTTTGGCGGATGCAGCCGCCGGTGCTGATTACATAAAAATCCGTACCGATGCGATGTTCAACGAACGTGATGTCAAAGCCCTCGAAGTCCATGAGGGGCTGGTTCACGTTGCCACCACTCTTAACGGTCAGAATCAGCCGATTTGCACCTTCCTGGCTAAGGGGCCGCCATCTTCCACAGTGACCCAGGAAGGCCTGGCCATTCTGATGGAAGTGATTAGCTTCGCTTCCTACCCAACCCGTTTGCGCAAGCTGACCAATCGCACCCGCGCCATTCATATGGCCGAGGAAGGCGCCGATTTTCTAGAGGTCTTCGAGTTCTACCGCGAACAGGGTTTGGGCATGGAGGAGAGCTACAGCAACGCGAATCGCGCTTTCCGTGGCTCGACCCCGACCGGCTTGCCTTTCACCAAGGATTTGTCCTACCTGAAGGGCTTCATCATGATCTACAACTACATCCAGCTCGCAGTGCGTAAAGGCAAGCTGGAGCAGATCCCGCTGTTATTCTGCGGTAAAACCACCCTCGAAGACATGCGTACCTTACGGCAGTTGGTGGATGAAGGCTTGGTCGTGCCACCTAAATACCTGCCGCCGCAGTTCAGTGATTTGAACTCGCTGTCGGCGTGGATGTGTTTTTCTAACTTCCTCAACAACCTGAGTTTGGATCGTATAGAAGCCGACTACGCCAACATCCTTTAAAGCGTCCTGTATTTTGGTGATGCTGCGTTGGAATGGCGCCCGAAACTGCTCATTGGCTGGAGTAAACTCCGCTTTGGTGTGTTTGACGGACGGGCTACTGCGCTTGGCGATACTGCGTTGCAGCCCTTCTGAAAACTGCTCATTGGCTGGAGTAAACTCCGCTTTGGTATGTTTGACGGACGGGCTACTGCGCTTGGCGATACTGCGTTGCAGCCCTTCTGAAAACTGCTCATTTACTGGAGTAAACTCCGCTTTTTCAGATGGTCTGCGCCTTGTCTGGCCTGCGCTCGCTACGCCCTCGATTGGTGTTGTCGGCAAGTATGAAAAAGCTCAAATTCGAGTCTCCCGCCTAAGGATTTTTAATGACCAGCCACGAACTTGAGTACGAAATTCTCGGCAACTCTGCGCAGAGTGTTGAGGTGATTCTGGACCCGGGAGAGGCTGTGATTGCTGAGGCGGGTGCGCTTAACTACATGACAGAAGATGTGCGCTTTGAAACGCGTATGGGCGATGGTTCATCCTCTGGTGTACTCGGCAAGTTGTGGAGTGCGGGCAAGCGCATGGTTACTGGTGAGTCGATGTTTATGACCCACTTCTCCAATGCCGGCAAGAAGCAAGCGCGTGTCGCCTTTGCTGCGCCCTATCCGGGCAGTGTCGTGCCGGTATCACTGCCGCAGGTGGGCGGCTCGTTGGTCTGTCAGCGCAATGCATTTTTATGTGCAGCACGTGGCACGTCCATTGGCATTAGTTTCAATAAGCGTTTGGGTGCCGGTTTTTTCGGTGGCGAAGGTTTTATTCTGCAAAAGCTTGAAGGCGATGGTTTGGTATTTTTGCATGCCGGTGGCACGGTCATTCGTAAAGAGCTGAATAATGAAACCCTGCGTCTCGACACCGGTTGCCTGGTTGGTTTCAGTTCGGGCATCGATTACGACATCAAGCTGGCAGGCGGCCTGAAAAGCATGCTCTTTGGGGGCGAAGGTATATTCCTTGCCACGCTCAAGGGCACCGGTACCGTTTGGATTCAGAGCTTGCCGTTCTCGCGGCTGGCAGACCGTATTTATGAGGCCACCTACAAGGCGCGCGAAGAAGTCCGTGCGGGCGGCGAATGATGCGGTTTTTTATACTGCTGGTAATCGTTTTGCTGCAAGGCTGTAGTTCGCTGTTGTTTTATCCCGAGAAAGGTTTGCCATTCACCCCTGAGCGCGCCGGACTTGAGTTTCGTGACGAATACCTGACTGCCGCCGATGGTACCCGCCTTAATGCATGGTGGTTGCCAGCAAAGGCTGGGGTTGCGGTCAAAGGCACAATTCTTTATTTGCATGGTAATGGCGGCAACATGGCCATGCATTTGGGCGGACCATGGTGGTTGCCTGAGCAGGGCTATCAAGTGTTGATGCTCGATTACCGCGGCTACGGTCTGTCCGAAGGTGAGCCGAGCTTGCCGGCCTTGTATGAGGACATTGATGCAGCCTTCACTCAGCTTGATAACGCAGCAGAGGTCCGGGGTAAGCCGGTGTTTGTGCTCGCTCAAAGCTTGGGCGGCGCCCTGGCGGTGCACTACTTGGCTGAGCGCCCACAACAGGCCAGCAAGATCGATGCGTTAATCATCGACGGCACACCGGCCAGCTACCGTGATGTTGCTCAATACGTGCTGAGCACATCGTGGCTCACTTGGTTGTTTCAAGCGCCACTCAGTGAGTTTGTGCCGGACAGTGATAGTGCAATTGCTGCAATTCCCAAGCTCAAAGGCTTACCATTACTTATGTATCACAGCATCGATGACGCCGTGGTGCCGGTGTCCAATGCGATTAGCTTGTATAAAGCTGCTCCGGCGCCAAGGGTTCTGCAACTGACCCGTGGCCCGCATGTGCAGACCTTTAATGACCCAACCTGGCGTCAGGTGTTGTTGATGTTTATGAGCGATCCGCAAGGCTTTAAGGGCCTGCGCCGCTTAGCTGAAGTTCCTAACTCTGAGAGTCCGCAATGACTGAACGTGATCCTGCAATTCCAATGATTTTGACTGCTGTAGCCACTGTCTGCGCTACCGTGGCGATACTGACTTATTATGGCTACATACAGTTTTCGAAGCCGGAGGATGCCTTGTTGCTGTCTGAGTTCACCATGCTCAAGACAGTGCCGGGTGAGGACTACAAAATCTCCCTGAAGCCTGCGTCTGAAGTGGCTCAGTGCGTTGATGGTGTTGTGGTGATGTTTGATACCGAGCAAAAAGGCCTGAGTGGCGTTTTGGTCAATAAGCACAAGCAGGCTGTGCATTGTGTCGGCGAGAAGACACCGCAAAAGATTGAACCCTAAGCCAGAGGTTCGCTTTGCAGAGCAAGTTTCAATCGCCGCGCAGCTGCTTTAAATCGACAGAAGTTGGCACCACGCAGGTTTTGCGCCTGCGTGAGGTCTAAGCCATTGGGCTAAATCGCCCGGTTCAGTGGTCCGTGCTTTGTTGCTGCTGTGTCAGGTCGTGCAGGTATTTGCGCGACAGCGCCAAAAAGCGCGGTGTCGGGCCGATATCTTCAAACAGCGGATCGCCAAGTTCGTCGGTTGCAACTACGTGGCTGCCCTTGACGTAAGGCAGGCTGGCTTCCAGCTCTTCAAGCGCAGCACCAATCAGCTCACCCAGAAGCTCCTCAGGGCTGCGTTTGGGGTACATCTCAGCTAACGCCGCTACACGTGCGGCCGCCTCAACGTCCAAGTGGATTTGATAAGGGCTGCGGGTCAGGCGACCTTTAGCATTCTCTTCCCAATGGCCTACAAGTTCGCGAATTCTCATTATTACCTCATCCTTTGCCCGCTCGTGGCAGGCTTCAGTGCGATCTTGGTTCGGCGTGATTTCCTGAAACACGCCTACTACACAAGACTAGACCCCTAATTGGCTTAATGAGTTCGATGTCGTGCGCTTGTAAGAGATTGCCGCAATGGGGCACTCTTGGGTTATGCATCACTCTGTTTAACGTAACGGGGAGCACGAATATGGCTGAGATTGACGCGCGTTTGCGCGAAAACGTCCACCAACTGGGTGAGTTGCTGGGGCAAACCATCCGTACCCAGTATGGCGATGAGTTCCTCGATAAAATCGAGCGCATTCGAAAGGGCGCAAAAGCAGCGCGCCGTGGCTCCAAAGAGGGTGCGCAGCAGCTCAGTGAGACCCTCAATAGCCTCAATGATGATGAGTTGCTGCCCGTCGCGCGAGCCTTTAACCAGTTCCTCAACTTGGCCAATATCGCCGAGCAATATCATCGCATTCGCCGGCGAACCAGTGCTGAACCAGAGCCTTTTGAATCGCGGGTGCTGAGTGAGTTGTTACAGCGATTGCTCGGCAGTGGCCATAGCCCCGATGAACTGGCCCGCCAGCTCAGCCGGCTGGACATTGAGCTTGTGCTCACGGCACACCCAACCGAAGTTGCGCGGCGTACCTTGATTCAAAAGTACGACGCTATTGCTGGCGAACTTGCGCATCAAGATCACAGCGATTTAACCGGCAATGAGCGAAAACAGGTCAGTGATCGTCTGCGCCGATTGGTTGCAGAGGCCTGGCATACCGAAGAAATTCGCCGTACCCGGCCAACCCCGGTTGATGAGGCCAAATGGGGCTTTGCCGTTATCGAGCATTCGCTATGGCAGGCTGTACCGAACTTCATGCGTCAGGCAGACATTGCCCTGCATGCAGCGACCGGCCTGCATTTGCCGCTGACAGCCGCGCCCATACGATTTGCTTCCTGGATGGGCGGTGACCGTGATGGCAACCCCAATGTCACGGCTTCGGTAACCCGTGAAGTTCTGTTGCTGTCGCGCTGGATGGCGGCGGATTTGTACCTGCGCGATATTGATCAGCTCGCCGCTGAGCTGTCGATGCAAGAGGCCAGTTCAGAATTATGTGCAGTGGTGGGGCAAACCGCTGAGCCCTATCGCGCCTTGCTTAAACAGTTGCGTGAGCGCTTACGTGCAACCCGTAGCTGGGCTCAAGATGCACTGCACTGTGAGGCCCAAGCCAGTGAGGCAGTATTGGCGGATAACGCAGAGCTGCTGGAGCCATTGCAGCTGTGTTATCGCTCATTGCATGAATGCGGAATGGGCGTGATTGCCGATGGGCCTTTACTTGATTGCCTGCGCCGCGCCGCTACATTTGGCCTGTTCTTGGTTCGACTGGATGTGCGTCAAGATGCTTCTCGACATGCAGCGGCTCTTAACGAAATCACTGATTACCTGGGCCTCGGCAGCTATGCCGATTGGGATGAAGATCGACGTTTGCAGTTTTTGCTGACCGAGCTGGAAAATCGGCGGCCGCTGCTACCTGAGCATTTCAAACCCAGTGCAGACACCGCTGAAGTGTTGGCAACCTGTCGGGAAGTGGCGCGAGCGCCAGCGGCATCCTTGGGTTCTTATGTGATTTCCATGGCCGGTGCTTGTTCAGATGTGCTGGCGGTGCAGCTCCTACTTAAAGAGTCAGGGCTGCTACGGCCTATGCGGGTGGTGCCGTTATTTGAAACCTTGGCAGACCTGGATAACGCCGGGCCGGTGATTGACCGCCTTTTAGGCATCAAAGGCTATCGCGCCAGGTTGCATGGCCCGCAAGAAGTGATGATTGGTTACTCCGACTCCTCGAAAGATGCCGGCACCACCGCCGCGGCGTGGGCGCAGTATCGGGCTCAGGAGGCCTTGGTTGATATTTGTAAGGCCCATGATGTCGAACTGTTGTTGTTCCATGGTCGTGGCGGCACTGTCGGGCGCGGTGGTGGCCCAGCGCATGCGGCGATTCTCTCTCAGCCGCCGGGCTCGGTTGCCGGAAGGTTTCGTACGACCGAACAAGGGGAGATGATCCGTTTCAAGTTTGGCCTGCCGGACATCGCCGAGCAGAATTTGAATTTGTATCTGGCTGCCGTGCTTGAGGCCACACTTTTGCCACCGCCAGCCCCACAACCTGCCTGGCGGGAGATGATGGATAAACTGGCCACAGATGGCGTCGGTGGCTATCGCGCAGTGGTCCGAGAGACCCCCGAGTTTGTTGAGTACTTCCGTCAGGCAACCCCTGAGCAAGAACTCGGCCGCTTACCCTTAGGCAGTCGCCCGGCCAAACGTCGCGCGGGTGGCGTTGAGAGTCTGCGGGCGATTCCTTGGATCTTCGCCTGGACGCAAACACGGCTGATGCTCCCAGCGTGGCTGGGTTGGGAGCGTGCCTTAAACAACGCGTTGCAACGTGATGAGGGCGATTTACTGGAACAAATGCGTGAGCAATGGCCGTTCTTCCGCACCCGTATTGATATGCTTGAAATGGTGCTTAGCAAGGCTGATGAGGCAATCGCAGGGCTTTACGATGAGCAGTTGGTCGACCTGGCGTTGCAGCCCTTAGGTGCTCATCTGCGCGACCTATTGTCGCAGGCTTGTACGTGCGTGCTAGGTCTGACTCAACAGTCGCAACTGCTGGGACACAGCCCTGAAACATTAGAGTCAATCACTGTACGCAACACCTACCTAGACCCACTGCATCTGTTGCAAGCTGAGCTATTGGCGCGCTCCAGGCTGCGTGAGAATCAGGCAGATAGCCCTCTGGAACAGGCTTTGTTGGTCAGTGTGGCCGGTATTGCGGCAGGTTTACGCAATACGGGGTAACTCAGTCGCTTTTCGGTGCCTGTTAATAGCCTTGCTAGCAGCGCTGCAGCCCCGTTCCAGCAGGGTTGTAGTGCTCAGTGCCTAAGTGGCCGTGCTCAGTGCTGAGGGATGTATCCGACTTTCGGTGGCTTGTGCAGGGTGGGACTGCTGTGTATCTTGATCGGCCTTTGGCAGTTTGTTGAGTGAGTTTGCGGCTGCCCTGAATATTCTGAGATTGGCCCCAAGAGGCGAGTCCACTGATTTAATACTTATAAGTTGAGGAGCACATCGATGCGCGTGATTTTGCTAGGGGCGCCCGGTGCCGGAAAAGGTACCCAAGCGGGCTTTATTACCAAGAAGTTCGCCATTCCACAGATTTCGACTGGCGATATGCTGCGTGCCGCAGTCAAAGCCGGCAGCCCACTTGGCTTGAAGGTCAAAGGTGTTATGGATAGCGGCGGTCTGGTCTCTGATGAAATCATCATTGACCTGATCAGAGAGCGTATCACCCAAGAAGATTGCGCCAATGGTTTCCTGTTTGACGGCTTTCCTCGCACCATCCCGCAGGCAGAAGCACTTCAGCAAGCGGGCGTGATCATCGATTACGTGGTTGAAATTGCTGTAGAAGATGAAGAAATCGTCAGCCGCATTGCCGGTCGTCGCGTTCACCCAGCCTCTGGCCGTGTGTATCACACCGAGCACAATCCCCCTAAGGTCGCAGGTGTTGACGACGAGACAGGTGAAGCGTTGATTCAGCGTGAAGACGACAAAGAAGAGACCGTGCGTCATCGTCTCTCGGTCTATCATTCGCAAACCAAGCCGTTGGTAGATTTTTACCAGAAGATGGCCGCTGCTAATGGCACGCCAAAGTACAGCGCTGTTGCTGGCGTTGGTTCTGTAGATGAGATCACCACCAAGGTATTGGCGGCGCTGTCTTAAGACAATTGCAAACAACTGGGCTCAACGCTTTGATTTGACCTCGGTATGATTTCACTCAACGGCTCGCTTAGGCGGGCCGTTGTTGTTTGGGCCATTTGTGTCGGCGCATAAACATCGTGGGTAGACAGCCGGGAGCCGTACGCCTACAGCTTCTTGGCTGCAGCGTTTATACTGCGCGGCCATCTGTTTGCTGGATCCAGCCATGACCACCCTGTTGGCCCTCGATACCGCCACTGAAGCCTGTTCGGTAGCCCTGCTGCACGACGGTAAATCCATCAGCCATTATGAAGTGATACCTCGCCAGCATGCTCAACGCCTGCTGCCGATGATCAAAACACTGATGGCTGAGGCGAATTTACCCTTGTCCGCACTCGATGCCATTGCGTTTGGCCGTGGGCCGGGTGCCTTTACCGGGATTCGCATCGCTATTGGGGTGGTGCAAGGCCTTGCATTTGCTCTGGATCGCCCCGTTATTCCTGTGTCAAACCTGGCCGTGTTGGCTCAACGCTCCCTGCGTGAGCAGGGCGCCGTGCAGGTTGCCGCAGCGATTGATGCTCGGATGGATGAGGTCTATTGGGGGTGTTATCAGGCGCAACAGGGGGAGATGCGTTTACTCGGGCGTGAAGCTGTACTTGCCCCCGAGTTAGCCGCTCTTCCGGAAGGGGTAAGCGGTGACTGGTTTGCTGCGGGGACCGGTTGGGGGACATTTGCTGAGCGCATTAATGTCCAGCCCAGCGCTCAGGATCCTTCGATGCTACCCCATGCGCAAGATTTGCTGACGCTGGCGCAATTTGCCTGGGCACGTGGAGAGTCTGTCGTGGCCGATCAGGCGCAACCGGTTTACCTACGTGATCAGGTAGCAACCCCCAAAGCGCCCCGTTAATGCACAGTTACAAGGCTATTGGTGCAAAAAATGCTTACGGCTGATCAGTTGTTGATTGCCAAGCCGCTCACGCAGGGCTAAATTGCAGCTGCAAGCACCGTGTTGACTGGATTTCAGAGCTCTAATTGATGCGCATTGACGGCTCCATACTCTCATACTCGCCAGATCGTGGCCCTCGCTCGGGGACTGCAGTCACCCCGTATCGCGAAGCCCAGCGCGAGGCTGAGACGCGCCGTGAACAACCTGCAGCAGTTGGCGCCACCCAAGGTTTTGAGACAACGCCTCAGATCCGTCGGGTACAGGCCTCCAGCGAATCCGGTCAGAGTCGCGCCTTGCAGGGGCAAGCACTTGCTTACCAACAGCCTGCCATCAGCAATCGAGCCTCCCAAGCGATTGCCAGCTATAGCAGCACCGCTGAGTTCATTACTGAATCCGATGCGCAGCAGGTGCTGGGTCTCGATCTTTACGCCTAGTGCTGCCGTATTTTCTCGGCTGTCCATCATGGAGTGAAGCTGCTTGGCGCGGTGCAGTTTATCCACAAAGCACCCCCTCCACAGCGTTCCTTAAGCACTATTGCCGACTGTTCAATGCGGTTGAAGGCAACACCACTTTTTATGCGCGCCCCGCACCTGAAACCATCATCAAATGGTCGCAGGCGATGCCGGAGCATTTTCGTTTTTGCGCCAAACTACCGCGTGATATCAGCCATGCCGGTGACTTGCGCGAGCAATTACATGCCGTGGATGACTTCCGTCGATTGTTGGCTCCGCTAGGAGCACGCGTGGCACCTTACTGGCTGCAATTGCCAGCCAGTTTTGGCCCGCAGCGCCTGAGTGAATTATCAATGCTGATAGAGCATTGGGGCGCGAGCTCGGAACATTTCGGTGGACGCGCTCTCGCTATAGAAGTGCGCCATCCAGCGTTTTTCGCCAAAGGCGATGCTGAGCGTGCGCTTAACCGGCTATTGCTGGATCAAGGCATAGAGCGCATTTGTCTGGATTCACGAGCACTGTTTAGTTGCGCCTCGACAGCCCCTGCAATTATTCATGCGCAGGATAAAAAGCCACGTTTGCCGACTCGACCCACTGCCTTTAGCAAGGCGCCGCAATTGCGCTTCATTGGTCATCCACAATTGCTGGAGAATGACCCATTCATGGCTCCGTGGCTGGATAAAGTTGCCAGTTGGATCGAGCAGGACCTGAGCCCCTATGTGTTTTTGCACACCTCAGATAACCGCTTGGCACCGCAGTTGGCCCGGCGTTTTCATGAGCAGTTGCAGGCGCGCTTGCCCGGACTGCCAGAGTTGCCAGCTCTCGATATAGAAGCCCCAGCTGAGCAACTGGGGCTACTGTAGGCGATTTAGCTCGCTTTTTTATGCATCAACAAATACGCCGCCGGTAATACAAACAGTGATAACAGAGGTGCTGTAATCATGCCGCCCACCATGGGCGCAGCGATTCGGCTCATCACCTCACTGCCGGTGCCGCTGCCCCACATGATCGGCAGGAGACCCGCAATAATTACCGCCACTGTCATCGCTTTAGGGCGCACACGTTGTACTGCACCTTGGCGTATCGCATCGAGTAATCCGCTTTGATCGCTGAAGCCTTGCTCTTGACGCTCCAACCAAGCGTTTTTCAGGTACAACAACATGATCACCCCAAACTCCGCTGCGACTCCCGCCAACGCGATAAAGCCGACACCTGTAGCGACAGAAAGGTTGTAGTCAAGCAGGTACAGGAGCCAGATGCCTCCGGTCAGGGCGAAGGGCAGGGTTGTCATAATCAACAAGGCTTCGCTGAACCGCGAGAAGGTCAAATAGAGCAGCACGAAGATAATCACCAGCGTTGCCGGAACAGCCAGTTTTAACCGCTCATTGGCCCGTTGCAGAAACTCGAATTGCCCGGCATAGCTCAAGCTCATGCCAGGTTGCAGAGTGACTTGTTGCTCCAGGGTATTGCGTAGGTCGACCACAACCGACGCCAGATCTCGACCGCGTACATCCACATAAACCCAGCCAGACGGGCGCGCGTTCTCGCTTTTGAGCATTGGCGGGCCATCGGTAATCTTCAAATCGGCAACGCTGCCCAAAGTGATTTGATTGCCCTGTTGGGTGTAGATAGGCAAGGATTCCAAGCGGCTCAATGAGTCACGCCACTCCCGTGGGTAACGCACGTTGATTGGGTAGCGAGCCAGCCCTTCAATCGTTTGGCCAACATTGGCTCCGCCAATTGCACTGGCAACAATAGCCTGCACGTCAGCAATATTCAGCCCGTAGCGTGCGGCGGCCTGACGGTTAATGTCGACGTCGATATAGCGTCCGCCGGTGAGTCGTTCAGCAAGGGCTGAGCTGACACCATCGACGCTTTTCGCGATGCGCTCTATGGCTTGGGTGACCTGATCTATTTGTTGCAGATTCGGCCCGGCCACCTTGACCCCAATCGGGCTTTTGATACCGGTGGCGAGCATGTCGATACGGTTACGTATGGGTGCAATCCAAATATTACTTAGACCTGGCACCTTCACCACGCGGTCGAGTTCTTCAATAAGCTTCTCAGGTGTCATTGATTGACGCCACTGGTCACGGGGCTTGAACTGAATGGTGGTTTCAAACATTTGCAGTGGTGCTGGGTCGGTGGCGCTTTCAGCACGGCCTGCTTTACCAAATACCTGTGCGACCTCAGGCACCGTTTTGATCAGACGGTCGGTTCTTTGCAACAGTTCGGCCGCTTTTTGTACGGATAAACCGGGCAGCGCCGACGGCATATAGAGCAAGTCACCTTCATCCAACGGCGGTAAGAACTCGCCCCCAAGCTGCGATGCGGGCCACGCCGCACTGATCAGTACCAGCGCAGCAACAGCCAAGGTTGCCTTGGGTTTGCGCAGCACTGTATCCAACGCAGGTTGGTAGATTTTGATTAACCAGCGATTGATCGGGTTTCTTTCTTCATCTGGAATTCGCCCGCGAATCCAGTAACCCATCAACACCGGAATGAGAGTGATCGACAGGCCTGCAGCCGCCGCCATTGAATAGGTTTTGGTGTAAGCCAGCGGGGCAAACAGGCGACCTTCTTGCGCTTGTAGGGTGAACACCGGAATAAACGACAGGGTGATAATCATCAGACTGAAAAACAGTGCTGGGCCCACCTCAACGGCAGCAGCGCAAATCACTTGCCAATGTTGTTCGCCGCGCAGTGCTTGATTGGGGTGTTTAGCGTGCCAGGCTTCAATCTTTTTATGGGCGTTTTCGATCATAACCACCGCCGCATCAACCATTGCGCCAATAGCGATGGCGATGCCGCCCAAGGACATGATATTGGCGTTGATACCTTGCTGCTGCATGATGATAAATGCGACCAAAATGCCAATAGGCAGTGAAACGATTGCAACCAGCGAGGAGCGCAAATGCCAAAGAAATATCAGGCAAACCAAGGCCACCACGATAAATTCTTCGAGCAACTTAAAGCTCAGGTTATCGATAGCCCGGTCAATCAATTGGCTGCGGTCGTAGGTGCTTACAATCTCCACGCCTGGCGGTAGGCTGGCTTTGAGTGAGTCGAGCTTATGCTTCACCGCTGTCAGCGTTTCACGCGCATTTTTGCCACTGCGCAAAATCACCACGCCACCGGCCACTTCGCCTTCGCCATTAAGCTCGGCAATACCGCGACGCATTTCTGGGCCAATCTGGATATTGGCAATATCACCCAGGGTAATCGGCACTGAATTGGCGTCAAGGCGTAAGGGAATGCTGCGAAAATCACTGAGGTTCTGCAGATAACCCGAGGCCCTGACCATAAATTCGCTTTCCGCCATGGAAATTACAGCACCGCCAGTTTCTTGATTGGCCTTGCCGATAGCGTCAGTGACTTGGCGTTGAGTAATACTCAGGCCTGCCATCTTCAAAGGGTCGAGCTGGACTTGGTACTGCTTGACCATACCGCCGATACTGGCTACTTCGGCAACATTGGGCAGGGTTTTTAACTCGAACTTGAGAAACCAATCCTGCAGCGATCGCAACTGACTGAGATCATGTTTGCCAGTGCGGTCGACCAGAGCATATTGGTAAATCCAACCCACTCCAGTGGCGTCCGGGCCTAAGACGGGCTTCGCGCCTTCGGGTAGCTTGTCTTGGATCTGACTGAGGTATTCAAGCACTCGTGAACGCGCCCAGTACAGGTCTGTGCCATCCTCGAACAGGACATAGACATAACTGTCACCAAAGAACGAATACCCCCGTACTGTTTTCGCGCCGGGCACTGACAACATGGTTGTGGTTAGCGGGTAGGTAACCTGATTTTCGACAATCTGCGGGGCTTGGCCTAGATAAGGCGTGCGGATGATAACCTGCACATCAGACAAGTCAGGCAAGGCGTCGATGGGAGTATTCTGCACCGACCAAGCCCCCCACATCGCTGCAAACGCAGTGGCAAGCAAGACCAAAAAGCGGTTGCCGATAGACCAACGAATCAGTGATGCGATCATGGCTGCATCTCCATTTTCACAGGTTCTATGTGCTCAATTACCAGCCCGCTATCACCTTCGCTTACACCCACTCGGACAGCGTCTCCAGCCTGTAATCCTTCGAGGAGTTCTGGGGCAGCAACAGGGAATTGCATGGTCATGCCTGGCATCGACAAGGTTTTGAATGGGCCGTGGGCGAGGGTGATGCTGGTCGTATCAAGGCTGACAATTTGCCCTTCAGCCTGATGCAATGCAGGTTTGATTACGGCGCGGCTTGAGCCGTCGAGTGCTGTTATCTCAATACCGCGTAAGCTGGCTTCTGAGTCGAGCAGAAACTGCCCCGATGCGACGACTTGTTGGCCGGCATCTAAGCCTTGAGTAATCTCGACCTGATTGCCTGATTCTTGCCCTAACGTCACTTCAGTTGCTTGATAGCGACCGTCTGCACTTGCCAGCATTACTAATGCACGACGCCCGCTGCGGATTACCGCTTCGCTTGGTACCAGTATTGCGGGTGCTGTTGCGCTTTGCATGAGGCGCACGTTGGCGGTTTGGCCGGGACGCAGTTTGCCTGCAGGATTATCCAACTCAACACGTACGCTCAGGGTGCGTGACTGCATATCCGCTTTAGGCAAAATGGCGCTGATACGACCCTTGATTACCTCGCCAGCAAGGCCAGGTAAGCGGGCTTCAATCGCTTGATTGGCAGCCAAGCCTGTGGCTTGAGCTTCTGGAACTGCGATGTCCAACCAAACGCTGCTTAACCCGTTGATACGGGCTAAGGTCATGCCAGCGGACACTGTCATGCCCTGACGAATATCGAGTTGCTCAATGACTCCGCCGATAGGGCTGGTCACTGTCCATTCGGGGTGTGGTTTTCCACTGCGCACGACTTCAGCGATCAGCCCTGCGGGCATACCCGACAGTCGCATACGCTGCTTTGCCGCGCCGATAAGGTTGGTCGCGCCGCTGCTACGTAGTGCCAGGTAATCCTCTTGGGCGCTGGACCATTCAGGTACGTATATCTCTGCCAGCGGTGCCCCGGCGGGTATTACATCTTGTGGAGCGCGCGCATACACGCGCTCGACGAACCCCATGCTGCGGGCTTGAACAACAGCAACATCGCGGTCATTAAGGGTCAAAATGCCGGCGGCTTGTATTTCAGGATTAAGCGAGCCTAATGTTGCTGTTGCGAGGCGTATGCCCAAGTTTTGCGTGACACTTGAATCAATGCTGACACCAGCAGAATCGCCAGCTTCACCGCCGTAGCGCGGCACCAGTTGCATATCCATAAAGGGCGACTTGCCTGGCTGATCAAACTTTTGTTGCGGGAACATTGGGTCGTACCAGTACAGGGCTTTTTTTTCTGTACTGGCAGCGTTATTTGGCATCTCTGCTGACATTGCGCTACTCGTGAGTCGCTGGTTGGCAAACCAGTAGCCTCCAGCTGCGCCGGCAGCAAACAAGACACTCGTAATGATTAATGTTGGAAAAATGCGGATGTTCACAGGCCTGCCTCCAAGTCAGTGAAATACAGGCGCGCGCTGGCCAGTGCTCGCTGCTCTTTGATATCAATTTGCTTAAGCTGGGCTGCAATAAGTTCTTGGCGGGCGCTGATCACTGTTGATAGTTGATTGCGAGCCGCGCGGTAGTCGGCCATAGACAGTTTTACTTTGTCTTCGGCGAGTGGAATCAATGTCATTTGGTTGCGCGTGAGTGCGCGATCCAAACGCCGGTAGCTGGCAAGATCGTCCTCAAGCTGTTGGATGTGCGCGCGCAGTTGTGCTTCGCGCTGTGCTTCGATTTGGTTTAGCGCAGAGCGGCGTGCGGCGATTTTTGGGTCTTGGCGTGAGCCACTGAAGATCGGTAGGTCAATGCTTACTTGCAGGCTCACCAAATCACCGAAATCCTGATCGCGGTTTTGGTAGGCGACCTCCCAGCTCCAGTCGGACTTTTTTTCAGCTTGTGCTTCGCGCAGCCGTGCTTCTGCCTGGCTGGTCATTGGCCCATAAACTGCCAGATTAGGGTGCCGGTCGAGGTTATGTTTGTAGTGCTGTGCATCAACAGGCCAGTTGGGCATCGGCCCCGTTAGTTGTTCATTCGCGCGCACGCCGACCCAGCGGCGCAATGCAGCACGTTGTTGAACAAGCTGCTGACGTAATTGGTCTTCCTGCTCCTCAAGCAGTGCCGCCTCGATTTTTGGTGCAACACTGTCTGCCGTTTGTCCCTTACCGCTGGCAAGGCGGGCTTTAACAGCTTTGCTAAACAATTGGTTCTCGGTGTAAAGGGTCTTGAACAGAGCAATTTTTTGCTCAATTGCCAAGGTTGAAATCCACGCCAGTGCGGTTTCGCGGCGCACCTTTAAACGTTCTACCTGTTGTTTAACACTGGCCCGTTCAACGCTGGCATGGGCGCTATCAACCCGGGCTTTGCGCTTATCGCTGTTGATCATTTGCTGTTTCACACCGATTTTTGTAAAGGTCATCGGTACAGCATTTAACTCGCCGCTATCGGGGCCGTTGATAGGGAAGTTTTGTAAGCCGAGCAGCAGCTTTGGATCAGGTAGTTCTCCAGCAGGTATCGCATCGTTGCGTGCGGCTTCCACTTCAGCGGCTTGGGCCGCGAGCGATGGTGCATCACGTTCTGCTGCGCGCATGGCTTCGCGAAGTGTTAGCGCATGAGCACCATTGCTGGTGAGCCCAATGGCTAAGGCCCAGGCGAGTGGGCGTAAGCCTGGATATCTAAAATTCATTACGACGATTCCAATCATGTGGAAGTTGCGTCACGTGCTGACTCCTGCAAAGGAGAAACAGACGCGCAACGACTAACCGGGATCGTTATGGATCCGGTTTCAACTCAGTACAGAGGGTGGGAATCAGGCGCGAGGAGGGCGCCAAACGCTGCTGGGAGCAGCGCTTGCGATAAACTCAGTGTTCGCCAAAACAACTGGCTGATGAGCATATTGGGTAGGGGGTTTAAAGCTTAGAAGCTGAACCATAATGCTTATGGCTTGGCACTGAACACCGCTTTTGCAGAGTTTTTTAGCCGTGTCCACTTGCTCAACGCAGCACTCCATTGCGTTGTGCTGCCTGGAGCTGGCCTCGTTCATTGGGCATGGCAAGCGCACCTCAGCTTGCACCAAGCCATTAAAGGCCAGTGTCAGGCAGATCAAAATGCGCAGTGCATGCTTAATAAACATATTCGCTAACTTTACTTCAGACCATATCGGCGGGCAACCAGATGGTCTAGCGAGAAAATGCCAGGCCCCTTGCTGATCAGCATTAAGAATACTGCCGCCCAGACGCCGTGTGTTGGGTAAGCGCTTGGATAAACGAGCAACTGAATCACCAGTGTCATCACCAACAAGCCTATCGCAGAGAAGCGGGTGGCAAACCCAAAAAGCACCAGTATCGGCAGAATATGTTCAGCGCTTGCAGATAGCGTGGCTGCAAACTCAGGAGATAAAAAAGGCAATTTGTATTCATCCGCAAATAGTGGAATTGCCGAAGGGGAGAGTGATGGAGCGCCTAGATTGAATGTGCCGGAAACTATGTCAATCTCAAGGCCTGAAACCTTGGTTTGTCCGGACTTCCAGAATACGGCCGCAATGGAGAAACGACCGATAAACGCAATCAAGCTGTAGGGGATTTTTTGCAGTAAATCGATCAGGTTGGTAATGAAGCGTACCGGTGCTGACGCCTGTTGATGGGTTAAGTCATTCATGTTTCGTCCTTGTTAGGCCGTGCTGTAGTTGGTAATTGCACCTGCTTGAATCAGGTGAGCTAGAGTCGGTGTTAAATCAAAATTAAGTTCGCAGGCCATGGCGTATTCGGCTGCATCGGCAAGTGTTTGGTGATCCATTAGCGCGCCAATAAACGCTGCCGCGGCAGCGGAGATTTGCATCACCTCAACCTCTAAATGATTGCGCAAAATCAGAGCATGCTCGGCGTTATTCGGATTGACCCGCGCTATATCCATGTGTCCTTGATGTGCACCCCACAAAGAAACAATCGCGTGGGCACAATTAAGCACTGTAAGGGAGGGGTGTAGGGTAAAGGTCATCCGTTCAAGCGCTTCGGGGTTGGCCAGTGCTTGAGCAATTTGCTCGGCACCTAAGGCAGGGGTATCGGCGCTGTGATACGCCTGGATACGCGCAAACTCAAGGCGTGAAACATCAGCAAGATAGGGCAGGGTTCGAGCGGGTGGAAAGGACTCGATAAACCGGGCAAGACCTGCGCCGTAGCTACTTAGAATGCGCGTCTGGGGTGGGAACTCGCGTACAAATATATTGGCCATTGCGCGGAAGAACTGCTCGCCGACCAACTGCAATGTCACCGGGAAGTTATCCGCCAGTGCGTTGACCAGCGAACTGACAACATTGTTGCGATACACCGCAAAACGGCTGCTGCTGTCCGAGCCATTCCAGGTTTTGAGCTGAGGTGGACAAGGTTGCTTCGCATTGAGTAATGCGCTGGAGAAATCACGCTGGCCGCTCATGTTTATGCGCGCTCCAGCAATTGCGGGTGCCGTGCCAATAACGCTTCAGCCTGTCGCGCTTCAGAGAGTAATACCGCAAGGGCAGGGATGTCGTTATCCCGTTCAATCAAGGTTGGCAGTGGGCCGGTGCGCTTGAGAACATCGCTGTACAGCGACCAAACAGCATTGTCGATGGGTGAACCATGGGCATCTATTAATAGGCGTGCACCCAAGCTGTCCTGGTCTTCAGCGAAGCCCGCCAGGTGTATTTCACCGACAGCTTCTAGCGGCAAGCTGTCGATATAATGCTGCGGGTTCCAATTGTGGTTAATGCAGGATACGTAGACATTATTAACGTCGAGCAATAGGCCGCAGCCAGTACGTTTAATGACTGCACTGATGAAGTCGGTTTCGCTCATGCTGGAGTGTGCGAACTCAACATAAGTCGAAGGATTCTCGAGCAGCATGGGCCGCTGCAACCGCTCTTGGACGCGATCAATGTGCTCACAAACACGGCTTAGTGTGGCCTGATCGTAGGGGATCGGTAATAGGTCGTTATAAAAGTTCTCGCCGTGGCTTGACCACGCTAAGTGCTCTGAGAACGAATGTGGCTGGTAGCGATTGAGCAATTCAGCCAAACGGTCCAGATGGTCTTCATCGATGGCGTGTTCCGCACCGATAGACAAGCCAACCCCGTGAATTGACAACGCATAACGCTGACGAATCTGAGATAGGTGGTGGTGAAAGGGGCCGCCTGCAACCATGTAGTTTTCGGCGTGCACTTCAAAAAAACCGATATCGGTTTTTTCGCTAAGAATTTGCTGGATGTGTTGCGTTTTTAGCCCCAACCCTACCTCTATAGGTAAGGCTGGGCTTTTCTCGCGGGCGCCGCAGGCATGGGACTGTGCGAGTAATGTCATGTGCGGCGCTCCACGTCGTCAGTGCTTAAGCTTTTGGCTTGTACTCAGTGAGCTGACCAAAGCCAGTTGGTGAGGTGGCCGACTCAGTTTTTTCACAGGTGCCCGTTGGAACATATTTCCAGGCGTTGGCTTGGTAGTCGGTTGTTGAAGTACCAGCGCATGTAGTGCCAGCACCTGCTGCACAATCGTTTTTGCCCTTCATGGAAATACCGAAGCATTTTTCGTTATCGGCAGCGTGTGCAGTCGTGACTGCTGCAGAGGACAGTGCAACAGCAGCACCCAGTGCGAGTGCGAGGCTAGCAGCGGAAACAGTACGAGTTTTGCCATTCATAAAGGTGAATCTCCGTTCGTAGGATGCGTTAGGGTCAAACTCAGGGGTGGCGACACACATTACAAGCGCTGTGAGCGCATTCAATAAGCAGGTTGGCTAGTCAATAGAACGTCTAGGGAACGATTTATGTGAGTAAGCGCGCCTGCTATTAATGAGAATCTACACAGCGGTTTGTTACAGCTCTAATCGAAAAAACATTTAAAAGGTGCGAACCAACCATTGGGTTTGCAGGTGGGTATTACTGCGTTGTGCATGTCAGCCACCATTACCCGCTAGGCTCTGGCAAAATAGGCATCAGGTTAGCGGCGGTAGTTCTGCGCAACCCAGACCAATTTAGCTGCAGATGAGCAGATGTAGATGAGTGAACAAACACAGATCGCCTTGGTGCGTTTGGATGCCCTGGCCCCACACTTGGCTGGCGCGGCTGCGCAATGGGCTGCACGTTTGGGTTTGCCGCAAAGCGGTGAAGCTGAGTTTGCTCTGCAATTAGGCGAAGGCGGCTTGCAATTGGCCGAGTTGGGCCCGCAAGCACCTGGACCTGTACGGGTTGATTTTGTTGAGGGCGCTGTGGCTCATCGGCGCTTATTTGGCGGCGGTAGCGGTCAGATGATTGCCAAGGCTGTGGGTATTCAGTCGGGTGTGCGTCCGCTTGTGCTGGATGCAACTGCCGGGCTTGGGCGCGATGCTTTTGTGCTGGCAAGTTTGGGTTGCACAGTGAGCATGATTGAACGTCAGCCGCTTATAGCAGCCCTGCTTGAGGATGGTTTGACGCGTGCAGAACGCGACCCTGATGTGGCTGTTATTACCGCACGTATGCAGTTGTTGATTGGTAATGCGATCAGTCTGATGGCGGAGTGGCAAGATGAGCGCCCGCAGGTGATCTACCTTGATCCAATGTTTCCCCATCGCGATAAAAGTGCGCTGGTAAAGAAAGAAATGCGCGTATTCCGCCCATTGGTGGGGGATGACATGGATGCCCCAGCGCTACTCGCGGCGGCGCTAAAATTAGCGACACACCGGGTGGTGGTTAAACGTCCGCGTAAAGCGCCAATAGTTGAGGGTGCAAAGCCTGGTTATGCGCTTGAAGGAAAATCCAGCCGGTACGATATCTACCCCTTGAAAAAACTGGCTCCAGCGGACAAGTAACCAGGCACTAATCGGCTTTGTAAGCGCGGATAAACATGGCGACGTGTTGCTTGATGTGGTGCAGGGCCTCATCACCTTCAAGGGCGTCCTCCAGACCAATCAATACGCAGAAGTTTGCGCCGCCCTTTATCAGGCAGAAAAACTGATCCGCGGCGATATGGCTGTCTTCAATTTTAAGCTTGCCGCTGGCGTTGGCGCGTTCCAGTAAGCGCTGCATGTCATGGAGTAAGCGCTGTGGCCCGGCTTCAAAAAACAGCTTGGACAGTTTGGTGTCCTGGCCGCTCAGGCTCACCATGACCCGGTGCAGCTCAATCGACTCGCGGCTGTTAATCAGGGTATGAAAGGCCAGGGCTACATTGAGCAATGTTGTCTCGATGGGCGTGTCATCGCTCAGTTCAAATAACAGTTCGGGTATTTGCGCTTCGCATTTGGCTTTGACTGCTGCTGAAAACAGGGTCTCTTTATCGGTGAAGTGGTTGTACACCGTGAGCTTAGAAACCCCAGCCTCTGCAGCAATCGCATCCATGCTGCTGCCGTCATAGCCATTGCGCAGGAACAGCGTTTTAGCTGCTTCCAAAATGGCGCTGCGCTTTGCAAGATCCTTGGGGCGACCTGGGCCGTTTGTCTGCAACAACTTGTTTGGCATTGGCGTTTTTTAATACTGGACTGGTGAGTTTGGTATTTATACTATACCGACGAGTATAAATATTCTAAAACTTTCCTCAAAGGCCTTCGGTCATGTTCCAGGTTGTCTTGCGAGCTGCACTTCCTATAAGTCTTATGGCCGCCTTGGCCGCCTGCGGTAACGGTGAAAAAACCGAGCCGGTGGTGCGTCCGGCATTGGTGGTGCAACCGGTGCCTTCTGCAGCGCTGCAGGATACCTATCCGGGTGAAGTGCGTGCCCGTTATGAGCCTGATTTGGCATTCCGAATTGGCGGCAAGGTGATCAAGCGGCAGGTCGATGTGGGTGATCGGGTCAAAAAGGGCCAGCCATTGGCCGAGCTTGACCCGCAAGACGTGCGTTTGCAGCTCGAGTCGTCCCGCGCACAAGTGGCGTCTGCACAGGCGAATTTGCAATTGGTCAAGGCCGAGCGCGACCGCTACAAGACTCTTCAGGGCCGTCAGTTGGTCAGCCGCTCGCAATATGACAACGCTGAAAACCTTTATCGCGCAGGGGCTGCACGTCTGAAGCAAGCTCAGGCGGAGTTTAATGTCGCCAACAACCAGAGTGACTATTCGGTACTGGCCGCCTCGCAAGACGGCGTGATTGCTCAGCGAGAGGTGGAAGTCGGGCAGGTTGTCGCAGCCGGCCAAACGGTCTTTTCACTGGCTGTGGACGGTGAGCGTGAAGTGCGTATTGATTTGCCGGAACAAGCCTTCGAGCATTACCAGGTGGGCCAGCAGGTAACTGTTGAGTTGTGGTCACAGCCGGATAAACGCTTTAAAGGTCATATCCGCGAGATGTCACCGGCAGCTGATGCGCAGTCACGCACCTTCGCCACGCGTGTGGCTTTTAACGCAGGAGAAGTACCGGCAGAGTTGGGCCAGAGCGCTCGGGTGTACATTGCCCGTGAAGGCGAGGTGGCGTTAGCCGTGCCGCTTTCTGCGCTCACAGCTGATGCTGGCGAGCCCTATGTATGGGTGGTTGATCCGCAGCATTCAACGCTGAAGCGCACGCCCGTGCGTGTTGGGCCGTACAAGGATAACTCTGTACCGGTACTGGCCGGCCTCAAGGCGGACGACTGGGTGGTTGCGGCGGGCACTCAGGTTTTGCAAGAGGGTCAGCAAGTTAAGCCATTGGATCGCGACAACCGCGCAATCAAGCTGACGGCGAAGGACTAACTCCGATGGATTTTAACCTTTCGCGCTGGGCACTTAACAACCGGCAGATCGTTCTCTACATCATGCTTTTGCTAAGTGTGGTGGGGGCAATCTCTTACACCAAGCTAGGGCAGAGCGAAGATCCACCGTTTACCTTCAAAGCCATGGTTATTCGCACCAATTGGCCAGGCGCTTCGGCTGAAGAAGTGGCGCGGCAGGTGACTGATCGCATCGAAAAGAAGCTCATGGAAACCGGCGAGTACGAGAAGTTGATCTCGTACTCGCGCCCGGGTGAGTCCCAGGTAACCTTTTTAGCCAGCGACTACCTCAAGCCTGCTGAAGTAAAAGAGCTGTACTACCAAGTGCGTAAGAAAGTGGGCGATATCCGCCACACCTTGCCGCAAGGTATCCAAGGCCCGTTCTTCAATGATGAGTTTGGCGATACCTTCGGTAATATCTATGCACTGACCGGCAAGGGATTTGATTACCCGATTCTGAAAGACTATGCCGACCGCATACAGCTGCAGCTGCAGCGCGTTCAGGACGTCGGCAAGATTGAATTGCTCGGCCTGCAGGATGAAAAAATCTGGATTGAACTGTCGAATACCAAGGCCGCGACTTTAGGTTTGTCCTTGGCCGCTGTACAGCAGGCGCTCAATCAGCAAAACGCCGTGACCACAGCTGGTTTTTTTGAAACCCCGACCGACCGTGTCCAGGTCCGTGTCGACGGTCGATTCAAAACGCCTGAAGAAATTCGTAATTTTCCAATTCGCGTTGCCGGGCGCACCTTTCGGCTGGGTGATGTTGCCGAGGTTAGACGCGGCTTCAATGATCCAGCCGCACCGCGTATGCGCTTTATGGGTGAGGATGCACTGGGCATTGCGGTTTCGATGAAGGCCGGGGGTGACATTTTACAGCTCGGTGATGCACTTGAGAAACAGTTCGCCCGCATCCAGCAAACCTTGCCCGCGGGGATGCAGCTGCACAAAGTGTCTGATCAACCTGCCGCGGTAAAGTCGGGTGTCGGAGAGTTTGTCCAAGTCCTTGCAGAAGCACTGATCATCGTTCTGCTGGTGAGTTTTTTCTCACTGGGCTTGCGCACCGGGTTGGTGGTGGCTCTGTCGATTCCCCTGGTGCTGGCGATGACCTTTGCGTCCATGTATTACTTGGGCATTGGCTTGCACAAAATATCCTTGGGTGCGCTGGTGCTAGCCCTTGGCTTGCTGGTGGACGACGCGATCATTGCGGTTGAGATGATGGCGATCAAGATGGAGCAGGGCTACGACCGCTTGAAAGCAGCCAGTTTTGCCTGGACCAGTACCGCCTTCCCAATGTTGACCGGCACTCTGATTACCGCCGCAGGGTTCTTGCCGATTGCCACCGCGCAGTCAGGTACCGGGGAGTACACACGTTCGATATTTCAGGTGGTGACGATTGCGTTGCTGGTCTCATGGATTGCTGCTGTGGTTTTTGTGCCTTACCTGGGGGCCAAGTTTTTACCTGATCTTGCCAAGCTCCACGCGCAAAAGCATGGCGGTGATGCTGCGGGGCATGACCCTTACTCGACCGCTTTCTATCGGCGTGTACGCAGCACCATTACCTGGTGCGTGCGCCACCGTAAGACAGTGATTGTGGTTACGGTGCTTATGTTTGTGGTCTCACTGGGCTTATTCAAACTGGTACCGCAACAGTTCTTTCCTGCTTCGAATCGCCTTGAACTCATGGTCGATTTGAAACTGGCTGAAGGGGCTTCTTTACGGGCCACTGAGGAGCAAGCCCTGCGTTTGGAAGCCTTGCTCAAAGCCCATGACGGCATTGATAACTATGTGGCTTACGTGGGTACAGGCTCGCCGCGCTTCTACTTGCCACTCGACCAACAGTTACCTTCTGCCAGTTTTGCCCAGTTTGTTGTGCTCAGCAAAAGCATTGAGCAGCGTGAGGAAATTCGCAGCTGGTTGATCCAAACCATGAGAGAGCAGTTCCCGACCCTGCGCACCCGTATTTCACGGCTGGAAAATGGCCCGCCAGTGGGCTATCCAATTCAATTGCGGGTCTCGGGTGAGCACATCGATAAGGTGCGGGCGCTGGCGCGTGAGGTCGCCGTTAAAGTGCGGGAAAACCCTTATGTGACCAATGTGCATCTGGACTGGGAAGAGCCAAGCAAAGTCGTGCGGGTCAATATTGACCAGGACCGTGCGCGAGCTCTGGGTGTCAGCTCAGAAGATGTCGCCAATTTCTTGCGCGGTACCTTGGTAGGCAACAGCGTCAGCCAGTTTCGCGATGACGATGAGTTGATCGAAATACTCTTGCGCGGTACGGACCAAGAACGGCATAGCTTGGACATGCTGCCGAGTTTGGCGATCCAGACCAGCAGCGGGAAAAGTGTTGCGCTGTCTCAGGTTGCGACGCTGGAATACGGCTTTGAGGAAGGCATCATCTGGCACCGTGAACGCCTGCCGACTGTCACCGTTCGTGCAGACGTATACGGTAAAGAGCAGCCTTCAAGCATCATCACGCAAATATTACCGACCCTGGATCAAGTTCGTGCTGAGCTGCCTTCAGGCTATTTGCTAAACGTTGGCGGCACGGTTGAGGACTCATCCAAAGGCCAGAAGTCGGTGAATGCCGGTATGCCACTATTTGTTGTAGTGGTGTTGACGCTGTTGATGTTGCAGCTCAGAAGCTTCTCACGCACGGCAATGGTGTTTATTACCGCGCCACTCGGGTTGATCGGTGTGACCTTGTTTTTGCTGCTGTTTAATCAGCCGTTTGGATTCGTGGCCATGCTCGGTACCATCGCACTGTCGGGAATGATTATGCGCAATTCGGTAATCCTGGTTGACCAGATTGAGCAGGACATCAGTGCCGGGCATGATCGCTGGAGCGCGATTATCGATGCTACTGTACGCCGGTTCCGGCCGATTGCCTTGACCGCACTGGCTGCTGTGTTGGCGATGATTCCGCTGTCGCGCAGTATCTTTTTCGGGCCAATGGCGGTGGCGATTATGGGCGGGCTGATCGTCGCGACGGCGCTGACGCTGCTGTTTTTACCGGCACTTTATGCAGCCTGGTTCAGGGTGGAAGAGAAACCCGGTAACTAGTTTGTTCAGCTCCCTTGTGCACGACAAGGGAGCTATTGCGGGTTTGGCTTGTCTATCTATTGGCGCAGGCAGGGATAAGCGCTATGCCTAGGGCACAGCTGCCCTTGCCGTTATTGCAAATACACTCCTCCGTTGGGCATCACGCGATTTTCACAGGCGAAGGTGCACAATATCAGGGTGTTCACTCAATGAGGGCGTCACTTTGAAGTTGCAATCTATGAAAGCACTAATGGTCTCAATTCTTGCGCTGGGTCTAATGGCTCCGGGTCTCTCAGCCGCTCAGTCGGGAAAAGTGTTCGGTTGGGTCGAGAAGGGCTCTATTGAGCCAGAAGGCATTGAAGTCAAGATTAAGCTTGATACCGGCGCCAAGACGTCATCCATGCACGCCGAGGATCTTGAGCGCTTTAAAAAGGATGGTGATGAGTGGGTGCGTTTCAACATCGAACTTGAAGACATTGACAGCGGCAAGAAGAAAAATGTCGAAGTTGAACGCAAGGTTGTGCGAAATATCAAAGTGCGCGGTGCCGGTGGAGCAGAGCGTCGCCCGGTGGTGATGATGAGCATGTGCATTGGCGATGAGGTGCATAAAGAGCAGTTCTCGCTGAACAACCGCAGCAAGATGAATTATCCGGTACTGATTGGCCGCAGCACCCTTGAACATTTAGGTTTGGTAGATGTGTCTAAGACATTCACCAGTGAACCAAAGTGTAAAAAATAACGCTGGCTGGAAAACGCCAGCGATATAACAGTCGTCGGGTGAGCGCGAAGCTTGCCCACCAATGTTGGCGTGCAGGGCTGGCGTGCAGGCGAACCATCGGCGTTGCAGCGGGTGGATGAAAAAAGCGTCATCCACGAGGCAATCGCCGTCGGTTGTGAAAATGGGTGGCTTAAATCAGCTCGGCCCACATGTCATATTCGTCTGCATCGACAATCACCACGCGGACTTTGTCACCTGGCTTCACATCAGTGTTGGCGATAAATACGCTGCCGTCGATTTCGGGGGCGTCGGCGTAGCAGCGCGCGACGGCACCTTGATCGTCAACTTCATCGATCAAGACTTCCATCTCTTTGCCGACCTTTAATTGCAGGCGGGCAGTGCTGATGGCTTGCTGGTGGGCCATAAAGCGATCCCAGCGATCTTGTTTGACGTCATCTGGCACCAGATCATCAAGCAAGTTAGCCGGTGCGCCTTCAACTGGTGAGTACTGGAAACAGCCAACACGGTCGAGCTGGGCTTCAGTCAGCCAGTTGAGCAGGTATTGGAAGTCCTCTTCGGTTTCACCGGGGAAGCCGACAATAAAGGTCGAACGGATGGTCAGCTCAGGGCAGATCTCACGCCAGTTCTTGATTCGTGCCAAGGTCTTATCTTCAAACGCCGGGCGTTTCATCGCCTTAAGCACTTTCGGGCTGGCGTGCTGGAACGGAATATCCAGGTACGGCAGGATCTTGCCGGCTGCCATCAACGGGATCAGCTCGTCGACGTGCGGGTAGGGGTATACATAATGCAAGCGCACCCAAACGCCCATGCTTGAAAGGGCTTCGCACATCTCGGTCATGCGCGTCTTAACCGGACGGCCGTTCCAGAAATCAGTCTTGTACTTAACGTCGACGCCATAAGCGCTGGTGTCTTGAGAGATTACCAACAGCTCCTTAACACCGGCTTTTACCAGGCGCTCGGCTTCGCTGAGCACTTCGCCAACCGGGCGGCTGACCAACTTGCCGCGCATCGAAGGAATGATGCAGAAGCTGCAGCTGTGGTTACAGCCTTCCGATATTTTCAGGTAGGCATAATGGCGCGGCGTCAGCTTGACGCCCTGTGGCGGCACCAAATCGATCAGCGGGTTGTGATCCTGACGCGGCGGTACCACTTCATGCACGGCGTTGACCACTTGCTCATACTGTTGTGGGCCTGTAACCGACAGCACGCTTGGATGAACGTCGCGGATTGAGCCTTCCTCAACGCCCATGCAGCCGGTCACGATAACCTTGCCGTTTTCGGCAATGGCCTCGCCAATCACTTCCAGTGACTCAGCTTTGGCGCTGTCGATAAAGCCGCAGGTATTGACCACAACCACGTCAGCGTCTTCGTAGGTCGGAACGACCTCGTAACCTTCCATGCGCAACTGGGTCAGGATGCGTTCGGAGTCCACTAGGGCCTTGGGGCAACCCAGTGAAACGAATCCGACTTTAGGAGCGGTGGTGGACATGCGGCAAACCTCTGGCTACGAACGGCGGGCACGAAGGTGGCCCGTTGATCAAAAAGTGCGCAATTCTAGCGGCGCTTGCTGGAGTTTGCCAGTGTATTTAAAGCGCTGGTCGCCTGCTGGAGTGCTCGTTTCACATCTAGGTATGGCCCAAACAGGTATTAAGTGCAATTCGAGCTCGAACACAGCGAGTTGTGATGGTGGGTGAAGCGGGGCTCTTTAGGCGTAGCAAACCCGGATCAGAGAGTTTCTGTCCGGGTTGCTCAGGGCGAGGGTCTTACTGACCGCGCTGAGGCAGCATGCGGGTCAGGGTGTTATCGCGCAGGACATAGTGATGAGCGATACCCGCCAATGCATGTAAGCCAATCAACCAATAACCCGTGACGCCTGCCAGTTCGTGCCAGTATTTCACTTGTTTGGCTAAGTCAGGATTCTTTGCCACCAATGCAGGCAGTTCAAAGCCGAAGAAGGGGATAGGTTTGCCTGCCGCACTCAGAATAGTCCAGCCAGCAAGGGGCGCGCCGATCATCAGGGCGTAAAGTGCTAAGTGCATGAGTTTGGCCGGGAGCGCTTGCCATTGTGGGATCGCTGGGACGATTTTGGGCGTAGGGGCGATCAAGCGTGCCAGTAGCCTCAGCCAAACCAGTGCAAAAACCGACAAGCCAAGCATAAAGTGCCATTGCTTTAGCAGCTCACGCATGTCGCTGCCTTTGGGGAAGTTTCCTCGAAGCTCTATGCAGCTATAAACCCCGATTAACAGAAGGACCATCAACCAATGCAGTCCTATGGACAGGCTTCCATAGCGGTGTTCATTATTTTTCCAAGTCATTTTTTTGGCTCATCACGGCAAGTTGTTTTTTAAAAATAGCAACGGATTCTTAAGCTGCGCTGAATATCGACAGCGGCTTTATTAGAATGCATGAACGGCATAGCGCGAGGCTTGATTCAAGTCTGTTAAATCTTCGATAAAGCCGTTGTACAGGAGTTCCTGAGTGTGGGTGATTATGCAGGGGTCTGTGCTGGGTCTGGTTGATGCCCTGGGTCGGCTGTTTGCTAGTGCGCTCGACTCAGCGCGGTTGAGTGCTTTGACGTAAAACCCACCAGTAGTCGCTATAGTTATCATGTAGTCTATAAGTCGGTAGTGTAATGCGCTGCCTTTGTGTTGAAAGGCTTAAGGTTTTGCATAAAAAGGAGTCAGGCATGCACAGTAACTTGCAGGACGGATTCGGTCGACGCATCGACTACCTGCGTATGTCAGTGACCGATCGCTGTGATTTTCGCTGTGTGTACTGCATGGCAGAGGAAATGACTTTCCTGCCGCGCCAGCAAATCCTTTCGCTCGAAGAACTCTATCGTCTGGCGGCGTTGTTTGTCGGCCAGGGGGTGAAGAAGATCCGGCTGACTGGCGGTGAGCCTTTAGTCCGCAAAGGCATTGTCGGGTTGTGCGAGCAAATTGCTGCATTGCCCGGTTTGCGTGAGTTGGTGATGACCACAAATGGTTCTCAATTGGTCAAGCTAGCCAAGCCGCTTGCCGAGGCCGGGGTCAAGCGCCTGAATATAAGTCTCGATAGTTTGCAGGCTGATAAATTTCGCGCCATTACCCGCACCGGTGAACTCAAGCAAGTACTTGATGGCATTGAGGCGGCGCGAGATGCGGGGTTTGAGAGTATCAAGCTCAATACCGTGGCGATGGCCGGTCGTAATGCCGACGAGGTGCTGGATCTAGTCGAGTACGCCATGGCCCGCGATTTAGACATTACCTTTATTGAAGAAATGCCATTGGGCGATGTCGGGCGTTCGCGCGGCGAGAGCTTCTTCTCCAGTGACCAAGTGCGAGCGTTGATTGCCGAGCGTTATTCGATAATCGACAGCGCCGAGCAAAGTGGCGGTCCAGCTCGCTATATCCGCTTAGAAGGCCATGCCAACAGCCGCGTTGGTTTTATCTCGCCGCACTCACATAACTTTTGCGCCACCTGTAACCGCGTTCGGTTAACGGTGGAAGGGCGCTTGTTACTCTGTTTGGGCCATGAAAACTCGGTCGATTTGCGAGCATTGTTGCGCCGTTACCCTGAAACGGATCAGCCATTATTGGATGCGGTAGGCGCAGGGTTGCAGCGCAAACCGGAGCGCCATGAATTCAGCCATGATGATCAGATTCAAGTTGTGCGCTTCATGAACGCAACGGGCGGTTGATTTCAGCGCCGTTCGCTACTGTTATAAAGGCTGCTGATGCGGCCTTTTGTATTTTGCAGGTATCACGCCGAGGAGGGGCTGTTCAACTCTGATGATTGTGCCCCAGAAACAAAAAAGGCCACTCAATTGAGTGACCTTTAAATGTTTGGTTGCGGGAGCCGGATTTGAACCGACGACCTTCGGGTTATGAGCCCGACGAGCTACCAGACTGCTCCATCCCGCGGCCGCCATTCTATCTATCTGAGTCTCAGTGTCAAACCTAATCTGTAATAAAACTGTTTTCTGTTCAGTCGTTTAGGTTTGTTTGGGGGCGGTGTGCGATGCAGGGCACCGGTTGTACGTGGCTTGTGCCTGCACTAAGGCAGTTCGCCAGCGCCAAAGAAAGGGGCTTGGATAAAACAGGCGGATAGCAAAAGGCCCCGACAGTTTTCACTGCCGAGGCCTTATGCATGAATCTGGTTGCGGGAGCCGGATTTGAACCGACGACCTTCGGGTTATGAGCCCGACGAGCTACCAGACTGCTCCATCCCGCGCCGGCAATTCTACTCAGATGAGAGATGTTGTCAATCTATTTCTGCTTTTTAATCAAATACTTAAATCATCAGAAGCGCAGAAACAAAAAAGGCCACTCAATTGAGTGACCTTTATATGTTTGGTTGCGGGAGCCGGATTTGAACCGACGACCTTCGGGTTATGAGCCCGACGAGCTACCAGACTGCTCCATCCCGCGGCGGCTATTCTATCGTCTGAAACGCTGCGGTCAACCACCCAACACAGAAAAAACTGCTGTTTGTTCAAATGCTTAGGCATATTGCTTGTCTACAGTCAGGCCTTAGCCCTTGTCAGCAGTGGCTTAGCGGGGTTCGATTGCGCTTCATCTGATTGTCATAAAATTAGATAGTTATCGGCTTATTACAATGGCCTAGCTGCTGAGGCGGCTGCCCTGATAGAGTTCAGGGCGATTTTAGTGAGGGTGTTATGGCAAATAAATGTAAAGCCTGTGGTGTTGCGGTCGAGGCAACCGACAAGAAGTGTTCGGCATGTGGTGCAGAGCTGCCAGCAAAACCAAAGCTGCTGCCAATCGCCGCTTTTATGTTGATCGTTATTTTGGTGCTTCAAGCCTATATGGATAAGCCTGAAAATAAAGATGCAGCACCAACTGAGCCGGTCAAAGCTGCGGCTCAGTAGTGGCTGCGCCACGGCTTAGGAAATCTCTATCTGATAGCGAAAGGTATCGGCTGCCCCCCGGGAAATTCGGTACTCAAGCGGGGTGCTGTCGTAACTCAGGGCAATCCGCTCAATAACCACTACCGGCTTTCCAGCGTCTATACCTAAGGCTGCACTGGTTTGCGCGTCAGCCGGTTCGACTGTCAGGGTCTCCTTAGCTGAAGCAATCAACTGCCCGCATTGCTCTTCGTAAAAAGGGTAGAGCAGGTTGCCGAATTCGTTCAGGCTCAGGTCAAGCAGCTTGGCGAAACGTGGGGCGGGTAGCCAGATCTCTTCACTGAAAATAGCGCGTTCATTACCCATCCTGATGCGCTGCATGCAGATAGCCGCGTCTGCGCGGTTGAGATTCAAGGCGTGGGTTACTGCTTCTGGCGCTTGTTCAAGGTTGAGCGAAATAATGCGGCTTTGCGGAACTTGCTGCTCTCCGGAACTGCTGACCTGCCGGAAAAAACGGAACAGCGAGGCATTGAAGTCAGGTCGGCGCACATAGGTGCCTCGGCCTTGGTTGCGCTGCAACAAACCATCAGCTACCAGTGTGTCTACGGCTTTTCTGACCGTACCAATCGCCACGCTATAGATTTTAGTGAGTTCAGCCTCCGTCGGGATTGGCTCGCCAGGACGCCACTGGCCTGAGGAAATCTTTGCCAGCATCTCATCGCGAAGCCTTTGGTAGAGCGGCAGACGCTGATCCGAACCTAGGTTTAAGCCATTCATACATACATCCACAGGACTTGTCTGGACACACTTTAGCACTGACCAATGGTGTCTGAGTTGTATTGACAGGTAGCAAGGCTAAATATATGGTCATTCAGTCATATATATGAATGTATGATTGAATAAAATGTGTCCTGCGACGGCACGCTAAGAAAAATTGTCCAAGGTAATGTCCTATGACCTCTTCGCAACTGCCGCGAATTACGGGTATCGACACCCACGCACATATTTTTAACCGCGAGTTACCTTTGGCTCCCGGTCGCCGCTATAGCCCTGAATACGATGCTCTGGCTGAGCAGTTTTTAAGCCTGCTCGATAGTTGCGGCTTGTCCCATGGCGTGTTGGTACAACCTAGTTTTCTGGGAACCGATAACAGCTTCATGCTCGCGGCTCTGAACAACTACCCGGAGCGTTTGCGCGGCATTGCCGTTGTCTCGCCTGGCATCGGCCCCAGTGAGTTGGATCAGCTAGTTGCATCCGGGGTTGTGGGTATTCGTTTAAATTTGGTTGGCCAGCCGCTTGAAGACTACAGCGATGATCACTGGCAGGCTTTTTTTCAGCAGTTAGCTGCGCGGCAATGCTCGGTTGAAATTCAACGCAGCATTGATGATCTGGCGCAGATACTGCCAGCAATTCTGAGCGCAGGCGTCGACGTGGTGGTTGATCATTTCGGCTTGCCCGTCGGTGGGATCAACCCCAAGCAGGCAAGCCATAAAGCGTTTCTCGATTTACTCAGCAATCAGCAGCTCTGGATCAAACTGTCAGCGCCTTATCGCAGTCACTCTAGCGCGGGGCAAGTCGCACAGATGCTTGAATTGCTGCGCAGTGCCAGTGGCGGTGTCGAGCGCATGCTATGGGGTAGCGACTGGCCAAATACTCAGTTTGAAAGCTCGACCCATTACCTTGAGCAGTTTCAAAGGATTCAATCGCTGCTGACCGATCCGTTGGAGTGGGAAAAAGTCTTGATCGAAAACCCGGCTCGACTTTTTAAGTTCGCCACCCAAATTCAATCCGTACAAAAATAATAGGCGGGTCAGTAAATGATGAGTTTGATTGTTATCGCGGCTATCGTGATTTCCATAGCCCTGGGCTACAAGACCAAGATCAATATTGGTTTGTTTGCCATTGCCTTTTCTTACCTGATTGGTTGCTTTGTGATGGGCCTGAGCCCCTCTGATGTAATCAAAATGTGGCCGCTGAAAATGTTTTTCATCATTTTCTCGGTCTGCCTGTTTTACAGTTTTGCGATTGTGAATGGCACCCTTGAAAAGCTGGCTGAGCATTTGCTCTACAGTTGCCGCAAATTCCCGCATTTGTTGCCCTATGCGGTGTTTCTGACTTCGGCATTGATTGCGGGGTTGGGGGCAGGTTATTACACGGTGCTGGCATTTATGGCACCACTGACCTTGATGCTGTGTGAGCGAACCCGCATGAGCTTGATTCTTGGGGCCATGGCGGTGAACTACGGCGCGCTGGGCGGTGCCAACTTTGTTTCGAGCCAGAGCGGGATTATCTTCCGCAGCCTGATGACCAACTCGGGTATTGCTGAGAACACAGCGTTTATTAACAGTTTCGGTATTTTTATCAGCACTTTTGTCATCCCGTTGATCGTCATCACCGGCTTTATGCTGTTTACCGGGCACAAGCAGCAGATGCAAAGCTCGACGTTCACCATCAGCGAGCCAAGCCCGTTGAACAAGCAACAGAAAACCACTTTGTTACTGACGATAGTCATGATGGTATTGGTGTTGATTGCACCCATTGCGCAGATCCTGTTGCCGGATAATCAAACGGTTGGTTTTATAAACTCGAAGATGGACATCGGCCTGATTGCCAGTGTGTTCGCTGTGATTGCCCTGTTACTCAAACTGGGTGATGAGCGCAAGGCTATGGCAACCGTGCCTTGGGCCACGCTGGTAATGATTTGCGGTGTAGGCATGTTGATCGCCATTGCAATCAAGGTCGGCACCATTGACCTGCTGGCCTCATGGATCGGCACCTCGATTCCCCCGGTTATGGTGCCGGTAGCCTTTGGTATCGTGGCGGCGCTGATGTCGTTGTTCGCCAGTACCTTGGGCGTGGTGACACCTGCGCTGTTCCCGATTGTGCCGCCCATCGCGGCATCCCTGGGAATTGATCCGCTGGTCATCTTCGTGTGTATCGTTGTTGGCGCGCAAGCCACTTCAATCTCGCCGTTTTCTTCGGGAGGCAGCCTGCTATTGGGCTCATGCCCGACCGAACAAAGCCGTTCTGAGTTTTTCCCTAAGCTACTATTCCGCGCAGCTCCACTTGGGTTTGCGGTGGCTTTGATCTTCAATGTCGTGCTGACCCTGGTCTACTAAAAGGCGCCCCTAGGGTCTTATTGATTGTTCGAGTGGCGGTAACGCGTGCCGGTTTGCGTGTTGTTGGGTGATAATGCCAGCCATTCGAAAATCAGTAAGGAGCTCATTGGTGGCGTTCGAAGTCAAACCCTTTGATCCGCAGCTTTACCGACAGCAAACTCGGCGCAGCACGCTGCTGGTTGCTGCGACTTTTGTACTGCTGACCCTGCTGTGCTCGACCCTGGCTGTTAAGCTCTTTGGCCTGCCCGGCGGAGATAACTTTCGCCTCAATATTGCTGGGGTGATTGTGGCCTTGGTGCTGACTATTGCGTTGGTGCGCGGGGTGTTTTGGTCGCAGCCGTGGATGGCCGCAGCGGTTTATAGCTGGCAACTCAAGCGGTCGCTAATGCGTATCACCAACGTCATGCATCACGTCACAGCGGGGGTTAGAGTTGAAGACCCCCTGAGCATGAAAATACTGCGTTTTTATCACCTTGGCGTGAGTCAGATGCACCTGCTCGATGGCAACTCCAGTGAGCATGTGCAAATGCTCGCTGAAATCGATCAGCATCAACAGAAGATGACGACGCTGGGGATTGAGCTCGACCAGTCCAGATTCGACTCTGAATGGATCAAGCAGCTTGAACGTCGCGCTTGATGCATCGAGCCCTGGTAAATGCCGTGTTCAGCGGATGCGTGACTCTATTGGCCACGACTAATCGCAAAATCATTCACGTTGACTGTGACTGCTTTTACGCAGCCATTGAGATGCGTGATGATCCCAGTTTGGCGGGTAAGCCGCTGGCGGTGGGCGGTACTGCTGATCGGCGTGGTGTTATTGCGACCTGCAATTATGAGGCGCGGGCATACGGTGTGCGTTCGGCCATGGCTTCCGGGCATGCTCAAAAGTTGTGCCCTGATTTGCTGATTGTCAGGCCACGGATGGATGCCTATAAAGCGGTTTCCCGGGAAATTCACGCCATTTTCCGTGATTACACCGATCGAATTGAGCCGTTGTCGCTGGATGAAGCCTTCCTGGATGTTAGCGACAGCCCGCACTTTGGCGGGAGCGCAACGCGGATTGCTCAGGATATTCGTCGGCGTGTTTCCTCTGAGTTGCATATCACCGTGTCGGCTGGAGTCGCGCCCAACAAGTTTTTAGCCAAAATCGCCAGCGATTGGAAAAAGCCCAACGGTCTGTTCGTGATTACCCCGGATCAAATCGATGATTTCGTGGCGGATCTGGCGGTCAGCAAGCTGCACGGTGTTGGCAAGGTCACCGCCGCAAAGTTGGCGCGCTTAGGCATTCAAAAGTGCAGTGAGCTGCGTGAGTGGGACAAGCTTGGCTTGGTCCGTGAGTTTGGAAGCTTTGGTGAACGCTTATGGGGTTTGGCGCGTGGGATTGATGAGCGTCCAGTGCAAACTGACAGCCGTCGGCAGTCGGTCAGTGTGGAGAATACCTACAATCAGGACCTGCCTGACTTAGCTGCTTGTTTAGAGCAACTGCCGGACTTGCTACAAGAGTTGGATCGGCGCATGGCCCGGCTTGATAACAGTTACAGAGCGGATAAGCCCTTCGTCAAGATCAAGTTCCACGATTTTACCCAAACCACGCTTGAGCAAGCAGGTGCGCGCCATGACCTGGACAGCTACAAGCTGTTGATGAGCGCAGCATTCTCTCGGGGTAACAAAGCGGTGCGACTTTTAGGTGTGGGGGTGCGTTTGCACGACTTGCGAGGTCGACATGAGCAGCTTGAGCTATTTGAACGCTAGCGTGCGAATAACCCAAGCCAACCATTGAGTTTCAGTCTGTGATTGGCCACAAGCGCAGTGGTTTACCTTCGCTTGGCCACAGGCGCAGCTGACTGGTTTCGGAAAAGTCCCAGCGGGTAATGCTTGGCAGGCTCTGGAGGAAGCGAGCTTCTTGCTCCATCAGGGCTGGAGCGCACATTTTGCGTGTGCTGCCGGGCTGTTCGAAGCGAATGTTGTCGCCATCCAGCGTATAGCTGGCGAACCAATGGTTGCAGCCAGCATTGCCATAGGCGCGGCCGTCGGCACCCAGGGTGATGGTCAGGTGGCTGTTGTCGATCAGCGGACGTTCACCAATCCATTCAACTTGATAGCTTTGATCGGTTTCAATGTTCATTGAACTGCTTGCACAACCCACTAGGCTGGCGCTGATTAAGCTGATGGCGAGTAATGCTTTCATCGTCATTCCTTTTGACATTGCGGGCAAGTGTGGCGCTCGTTTTTACTGAGCCACCCCAGTTCATTGACCCGCTGATGCGCTGCAAGTGCCTGAGCTTTTTTGCCAAGTGCGCTGTCAACCGCAAATTCGAGGTCAAGTTGCTTGCCGCAGCTGTCACACGTGACCTGCCATTGATGAATTGCCAGCTCTTTAAATACGGGGCCGCGAGCGACAGCAACCCACTGGCCCGGTGGGTTGATCAGGTGACGTACTTTTTCGACTTGCAGGCGCATGCTTAGATCACGACTGCCTTTGAGGGTCACGATCAGGCTGTCGGCGCTTTTGATTGAGCCGCCGTTGCCAGTGACTTGATAGCGCCCAGGCGCCATCGCCCGGCATTCAATCAAGGTATGTTCGGGGTTGAGTAAGCTGTAGCGAAAATCGTGTTCGGCCATGGTTCCTCCAGATTCGCGCGAATGCTACCACGCAGCGCCCTAAACCTGATGGGTATCTGTGCCTGAGGCTCACTGTTTATAGCACAGCGTATGACCGCGCAGCGCCGCCGTACATCGCGGTGTGGCCATGGCTTGTGAAAATACGCTGACTAGCTGAGTTGGGTCTCACCCATTAAGCGTTCAATAGCCGTTTCGAGCTGGTCCAATGCATTTTTAGCCGTTGGGTCGTCCTGTTTGAGCAGCGTCTCGCTGCGCAGGCAGGTTGCTCGTAACTGTGGCACGCCGCAGTAGCGGGTTGCACCATGTAAGCGATGTACCCGCTCAATAAGCAGTATGTGATTGGCTGATTCGCGAGCTTGACGTATCGCATGTAAGTCGGTCGGCAAACCCGCCAGCAACATATTCAGCATATCCGCGGCCAAATCCGCTTTTCCAGCGGCCAGACGCAACCCTTCTTCAGCATCCAGCGTGCTGATCTGGTTGAGGTCTATGTCTGGGCGTGCACTTTCTTCGAGAGGTTCAGGCATCAGCGCTCGTAACGACAGTCCAGTCCACTTCAGCACGACTTGAGCCAGTTGTCGTTCGCTTATCGGCTTGGTGAGGTAGTCATCCATACCGCTTTGCAATAGCGTGCGCTTTTCATTGGACAGCGCGTGCGCGGTGAGGGCGACTATCGGCACCGGGCTTTTGTTGTGCTCTGTTTCCCAGAGGCGAATTGCTTCGGTGGTTTCTCGACCGTCCATACCTGGCATTTGTACGTCCATGAAGACCATGTCGAAACGCTCATGTTGGGCTTTGTTTAGTGCTTCATAGCCATCTTTGGCGGTACTGGCTTTGGCGCCCATGTCATCAAGCAGGGTCTGCACCAAGAGTAAGTTGGCCGGATTATCGTCAACACAAAGAATTTTTGGCGGCCGTATCAGCTCCGGCAACTCAGTGATAAGGCGTTGTTGGCGGGGGCTAATCATCTCGCTCAAGGTACGTTGTAGTTTGCGTGTACAGGCGGGCTTGGCATGTAGCTGGGTATACGCGTCGGGAAGTGAGCCGTGATAGAACAGTTGCTCGGTAGTGGGGCAGAGCACAATGCACTTGCAGGACATTTGTTCGAGCTGGCGGATGTACTGGTCGAGCGTCTCGGGTGGGAGCTCGCGTAAGGTTACGCCGAGGACCGCTATGCCTATTGGCGACGGGGCATTTTGTGAGTGTTTAATTGCCTCAATTAGGCTTTCTGGTTCACTAAATGAACTGACATTCAGCCCGCAGTCTTCAAGCTGGTGTTGCAGTGCCTGGCGTGACAGTTCGCCGCTTTCCATAATCGCGACGCTACGCCCGAGCAGTGGCGGTCGAGGCAGGTCTTCGATATCTGCCCGAGCCTTAGGCAGGCTCAGGCTTATCCAGAACTCCGAGCCTTCGCCCGGTGCGCTGTCGACACCAATCTCGCCACCCATTTGCTCGATCAGGCGTTTCGAGATGGCCAGACCCAAGCCGGTACCGCCTGCTTGGCGCGACAATGAGTTGTCGGCCTGATTGAAGGCTTGAAAAAGCAGGCGCAGGTCATCGTCTGAGAGGCCGATGCCGCTGTCCTGAACGCTAATGCGTATTTGTGCGCGAGCATCACTTTCATCTTCGAGCATCACGCGTACGACAATGCTGCCTTCGCGGGTAAATTTGATCGCGTTATTTACCAGATTGGTCAGGATTTGCTTGAGGCGCAATGGGTCACCAAGCAGTGAAAGGGGCGTGTCGCGGTAGACCAAGCTCAGCAGCTCAAGGTGTTTCTCATGGGCGGTTGGAGCCAGGATCGTCAGGGTGTCCTGAATCAACTCGCGCAGGTTGAAGGGGATATTCTCAAGCACCAGCTTTCCGGCTTCAATCTTGGAGAAATCAAGAATTTCATTGATGATCCCCAGCAGGTTGTCTGCCGATTTTTCAATGGTGCTGAGGTAGTCTTGCTGGCGAGGGGTCAACTCGCTTTTTTGCAGCAGGTTGGTAAAACCAAGGATGCCATTGAGCGGTGTGCGAATTTCATGGCTCATATTGGCCAAAAACTCGGATTTGATGCGGCTAGCCTCAAGGGCTTCTTTACGTGCGAAGTCCAGTTCGATGTTCTGGATTTCGATGGTTTCGAGGTTTTGTCGAACGTCTTCGGTCGCTTGATCAATACTATGTTGCAGCTCTTCCTGAGCATTTTGCAGGGCTTCGGCCATGCGGTTGATGCCTGATGCCAGCTCATCTAACTCTTGGCTGCCAAGTGGCGGCAGACGTGTTTCAAGCTTGCCTTCTTTAAGCTGTGACACGCCTTCTTTAATCCGGCGTAGGGGGTCGTTAATAGTGTGGCTCATGCGCAGGGCGAGCAACGCGGTTAGCACTAGACCGGTAGCCACCAGTAATAAGCTGGTGAGTAAGCTGTGATAACCGCTGAGCAGCGTGGCATGGTGCGATAGCTCAAGCTCAACCCAGCCGACCAGTTCGTCGTTGCTTATATGCAGCGGCTCGCCAGTCAGGCTCAAGTGGTGTTCAAACACTGGAAGCAAAAAGCGCGTGGCATCTTCGTTGGAACGTTTTGCTGTAAGTTTTTCGGTGCCGCTGCCAACGGTGGGCATTGGGTTGAGCATGCTAGGCCCGGCATGGGCGAGCAGGACTTTGTTTTTATCGAGCAGGCTGACTGCTCGAACATCGTCCTGATCAAGGGATTGGCTGGCAATGCGCTGGAGTACACTGATATCGCCGCGCAGAAAAGCTGGAGCGGTAAGTGGTGCCAGTTGTTCGGCGATCATCTCGCCGCGTTGCAGCAACTGGCCCTGAAGGTTTGAGAGCTGCGCCCAAATAAAGTATCCGCCGAGCAAGAATGCCAGCAGGCTGGTCGGCAACAGCGTCAATATCAACACGCGGCCTTTTATGCCTAGGTCCTTGAACACGCAGATCTCCCACTGATTATTAGGGTGCAGTGTACCGTTTGCGCCTTATCCAACAATAGGCTAGCCCAGGTTCTTATAACAAAGCGGGCTAGGCTTTATTGTGGGTCCGCAGTGGTTTGCCGTTATCATAGGCCCCCCTCAAGTCGTTTGGACCTGTTGACGTCATGACTTTGCAATTTCCGACCATCGCCGAGTGCATCGGCAACACACCTCTGGTGCGTCTGCAGCGCCTGCCTGGCAACACCTCCAATACCCTGTTGGTAAAGCTTGAGGGGAACAACCCAGCCGGCTCGGTGAAGGATCGTCCGGCGTTGTCGATGATCAGTCGTGCAGAGTTGCGCGGAGATATTCAACCCGGTGACACGCTGATTGAGGCGACCTCGGGCAATACCGGGATTGCCTTGGCGATGGCTGCGGCGATCAAGGGTTACAAGATGATCCTGATCATGCCGGATAACTCGACAGCTGAACGCAAGGCGGCGATGACTGCTTATGGCGCTGAGCTGATCCTGGTCTCTCGTGAAGAGGGCATGGAAGGCGCGCGTGATCTGGCGGAAAGCTTGCAGCGTGGTGGTCGCGGCAAAGTCCTTGATCAATTCGGTAATGGCGACAATCCCCAGGCTCATTACGACACCACGGGCCCGGAAATCTGGCAGCAGACGCAGGGCACTATTACGCATTTTGTCAGCTCAATGGGTACCACAGGCACCATTATGGGCGTCTCGCGCTATTTAAAAGAGCAAAGCGCGCAGGTGCAGATTGTCGGTTTACAGCCGCAAGAAGGTGCCTCGATTCCGGGCATCCGTCGCTGGCCCCATGAGTACCTGCCGAAGATCTTTGATGCCGAGCGGGTTGATCAGGTGGTTGATATGGGCCAAGACGAAGCGGAGCAGGTAATGCGCCGTCTTGCCCGTGAAGAAGGCATATTCTGCGGCGTTTCTTCGGGTGGCGCAGTTGCAGCCATGCTGCGCCTGTCGCAGCAGGTCGAAAATGCAGTAATGGTGGCGATCATCTGTGATCGTGGCGACCGTTATCTTTCTACCGGTATTTACGATGCGCCGCACGCTTAATGGCCAAGAAAAACGGCGGTTTACGCTTCCAGCCTAGCGGTGGCACACGTGCGCCGCAGGTGCCCGTTGGCAAAAAGCAGAAACTAAGCATAGAGCGCTTGGCTAACGATGGTCGTGGCATCGCATTCAGTGAGGGGCGCACCTGGTTTGTCTCGGGTGCGCTGGCGGGCGAGCAGGTTGAAGCCCGTGTGCTGTCGTCGCGCAGCCAAGTGGTTGAAGCACGCAGCGAGCGCATCCTGACGGCGAGCCCTGAGCGCCGGCCTGAACCATGCGTCCATGCTCGTACTTGCGGTGGTTGCAGCGTGCAGCACATGCCGCATAGTGATCAGTTAGCGCTTAAGCAGTTGATGCTTGAGGAGCAATTAACCCGTTTGGCTCAAGTACAGCCCGAGCAGTGGGCTGCACCATTGACGGGGCCAGAGTTCGGTTATCGGCGTCGTGCGCGTGTGGCGGTGCGCTGGAACCCTAAGCTTAAGCAACTGGCGGTAGGTTTTCGTGCAGCCGCAAGCCAAGAGATTATCTCGATCGATGATTGCCCCGTTCTGGTACAGCCCTTGCAGCCCATTCTGCGTGGTTTGCCTGAGGCGCTGCGTCTGCTTGATAAACCACAGGCTATTGGTCATGTTGAGCTCTTTAACGGTACAACCAGTGCAGTCTTGGTGCGCCATACTGCACCTTTGGGTGATGCTGATCTCAACGTTTTACAACAGTTTTGCCTTGAGCACGATGCGCAGCTCTGGTTGCAGGGGGATTCTGCGCCTGAGCCTTTTATCGCCGGTCACGGTTTAGGTTATGCCTTGACCGACTGGAGCTTGGAGTTGGCTTACCGGCCCGGTGATTTTGTTCAGGTCAATGCGCCAGTTAACCAGTCGATGATTGCTCAAGCGTTGGAATGGCTCGCACCGCAAAGCGATGAGCGAGTGCTTGATCTATTTTGTGGGCTGGGTAACTTTGCACTGCCGTTGGCGCGCCAAGCCCAAGAAGTGGTCGCGGTTGAAGGCGTGCAGGCAATGGTTGAACGGGCGGCTGTAAATGCACTGGATAATTCGCTGAATAATGTGCACTTTTATCATGCGGACTTGTCCGAATCGCTGGCTGAAAAAAGTTGGGCCAAAGGTGGGTTTGCTGCAGTGTTACTTGACCCGCCGCGCGATGGTGCCTATCAAGTTGTGAAACAACTTGCTGAACTGGGTGCCAAGCGGGTGGTGTATGTTTCTTGTAATCCGGCAACCCTTGCGCGTGATACTCAACAGTTGATTGCCCAAGGTTACCAGTTGAAAAAAGCTGGCATCCTCGACATGTTTCCACAGACGGCGCATGTTGAGGCCATGGCTTTATTTGAACTGGCTGATTAGCCGGCTTGACTCTTGCGGGTCGAAGGGCGTGAAAACGTCTTATGTAGTTCGAAGGTGGTAGATCAGGACCGTAGCCACTGCTCTAAACTGAGTAGTTCTGGTTTGCCCATGCAGGGGTGTGAAGGATTTGCGCCTAACAGCAGTTAAACCGACCGGCTCAGTTCGAGGGTTGGCGTAGTTTCGTAGCGCAAAGCGCGCTTCGTAGGGAAGGTATGCAAAATGGTTCAGGTGAGAGCGCATCAGCCGATCAACGATGACGGCAGCATCAACCTTGAGGCCTGGCTGGATCATGTGCTGGGTGTTGATCCTGCACTGGATCGTGATGCATTGCGTGGCGCGTGCGAGTTCGCCCGTGAGGCCGAGCAGCAAGCTAATGCAGCGCAGAATCTTTGGAGTGAAGGTGCCTCCAGTTTCCGCGTAGGCCTGGAGATCGCTGAGATTCTGGCCGACCTCAAACTTGATCAAGATTCTTTAGTGGCTGCGGTACTGTATCGCGGTGTTCGCGAGGGCACCGTCGAACTGGCTGCTGTGCATCAGCGCTTTGGTCCTGTGGTCGCCAAGCTGATCGAAGGCGTGCTGCGCATGGCTGCGATTAGTGCCAGCATGAACCCGCGTGACTCTTTAGTGCTGGGCTCACAGGCGCAGGTCGATAACCTGCGCAAAATGCTCGTGGCCATGGTTGATGACGTGCGCGTAGCACTGATCAAGCTGGCTGAGCGTACTTGCGCTATTCGTGCCGTGAAGTTGGCAGATGACGAGAAACGCCAACGGGTTGCCCGCGAAGTCTTCGATATTTACGCGCCACTGGCTCACCGTTTAGGCATCGGTCATATCAAGTGGGAGCTTGAAGACTTGTCCTTTCGCTACCTTGAGCCTGAGCAATACAAACAGATTGCCACCTTGTTGCATGAGCGTCGGCTTGATCGTGAGCACTACATCAATGAAGTGATGGATCAGCTGCGTTCAGAACTCGAAGCCACGGGCATCGAGGCCGACATCAGCGGGCGGGCCAAACACATTTATTCGATCTGGCGGAAAATGCAGCGCAAAGGCCTGCAATTCAGCCAGATTTATGACGTGCGCGCCGTTCGGGTTTTGGTGCCGCAAATGCGCGATTGCTACACCGCGCTGGGTATCGTTCACACCCTGTGGCGGCATATTCCCAAAGAGTTTGACGATTACATCGCCAACCCCAAGGAAAACGGCTATCGCTCGCTGCACACAGCAGTTCTGGGTCCTGAAGGTAAGGTGCTCGAGGTGCAGATACGCACCGCGGCCATGCACGAAGAGGCCGAGCTGGGGGTCTGTGCTCATTGGCGTTATAAAGGCACCGACGTTAAGGCCGGTTCGAATCACTACGAAGAAAAAATTTCCTGGCTGCGTCAGGTGCTCGAGTGGCATGAGGAACTGGGTGATATTGGCGGCTTGGCGGAACAACTGCGCGTCGATATCGAGCCTGACCGCGTCTATGTCTTTACCCCTGACGGGCATGCGGTTGACTTGCCCAAAGACTCAACGCCGCTGGACTTTGCCTACCGGGTTCACACCGAAATCGGTCACAACTGCCGTGGCGCCAAGGTCAATGGCCGTATTGTGCCGCTCAGCTACAGCCTGCAAACCGGTGAACAGGTCGAGATCATCACCAGTAAGCAAGGCACGCCGAGCCGGGACTGGCTGAACTCTAACTTGGGTTACATCACCACCTCCCGTGCCCGGGCGAAAATCGTCCATTGGTTCAAGCTGCAAGACCGGGATCAAAACGTTATTGCCGGTAAGGGCTTGCTTGAACGTGAACTGGGACGCTTGGCACTGTCCCACGTTGACTTTGAGAAGCTGGCTGAAAAGGCCAACCTGAAGTCCTCTGAAGACCTGTTCGCAGCCTTGGGTGCAGCGGATGTGCGTTTGGCGCATGTGGTCAATCTAGCCCAGCAGTTGATTGAGCCGGAGCGTAACAGCGAGCAGCTTGAGCTGATTCCCCGCAAAGCGTTGGGCTTCAAGCCCGGCAAGCGGGGGGATATTCAGATTCAGGGTGTCGGCAACCTGCTGACGCAGATGGCGGGCTGTTGCCAGCCACTGCCGGGCGACCCCATCGTGGGCTACATCACCCTCGGCCGCGGCGTGAGCATTCACCGTCAGGATTGCGCGGCAGTGCTGCAGCTGGCTGGGCGTGAGCCCGAGCGAATGATTCAGGTCAGCTGGGGGCCGGTGCCGGTTCAAACCTATCCAGTCGATGTGGTTATTCGTGCCTATGACCGGTCAGGCTTGTTGCGCGATGTCACGCAGATATTGCTCAATGAGAAGCTTAATGTGCTGGCGGTCAATACCCAGTCGAACAAGGAAGACAACACTGCGACCATGTCGATTACCATTGAGATTCCTGGCCTGGAAGCGCTTGGGCGTTTGCTCGGGCGGATATCCCAATTGCCTAATATCATTGAAGCTCGCCGTTTACGCAGCACGTCCTGAGGGTTTATGTACCAGTTAAATGACCTGCTACACCTTATGGCGCGCTTGCGGGATCCGCAGCATGGTTGCCCTTGGGACTTGCAGCAGTCGTACGCGACGATCATCCCCTACACACTTGAAGAGGCTTATGAAGTCGCTGACGTCATTGAGCGGGGCGACTTTGACGAGCTCCCCGGCGAATTGGGTGACTTGCTGTTTCAGGTTGTTTATTACAGCCAGCTAGCCGCGGAGGAGGGGCGCTTTGGTTTTGCCGAGGTGGTCGACTCTATTACCCGCAAGCTGGTACGTCGTCATCCCCACGTGTTTCCTGATGGTGATCTGTACGGCGCGCCCGAACTGCCCAAGCTGGATGAGGCTGCCGTTAAACAACGCTGGGATGAGATCAAGACTGAAGAGCGTGCAGGCAAAGCCGAGCAACCTGAGCAACTTTCACTGCTCGACGATGTGCCCAGCACATTGCCGGCGCTGGCGCGTGCAGTAAAGCTGCAAAAGCGTGCGGCGCAGGTTGGCTTTGACTGGCCGCAAGCACTGCCGGTTGTTGATAAAGTCCGCGAAGAGCTGGATGAAGTCCTTGAGGCAATGAGTGAAAACGATGAGCAGGCAATCGCAGAAGAACTCGGCGATCTGCTGTTTGTGGTGACTAACCTGGCCCGGCATCTAAAGGTCAATCCTGAAATGGCACTGCGCGCAGCAAACAGCAAATTTGAGCGGCGTTTTCGCTTTATCGAGCAAGCGCTGAAAGCCTCCGGGCGTGACATTGCTCTGTGCGACCTGGAATCACTCGATGCATTGTGGGGTGAAGCCAAGAAGCTGGAAAAGCAGCAAACACTTGGCTGCTAGGCCGTAAGCCATCAATATGCGCGGTAAGTTGTTTGGGTTGCGCCTTTAGTTTGAGTGCAGCACCGCTGTATTGGATCAATAAACATGGCAACAACGCCTAGATCGAGGTTGCTGTCGTTGAATACTGTTTGGGATAGGTAATTCATGGCTTTATCACTACGCGACCAACTACTGAAGGCAGGGTTGGTTAACGAGAAACAGGCCAAACAGGCTGGTAAGCAAAAGCAAAAACAGCAGCGCATGGAGCACAAAGGCCAAGTAGAGAAAGACAACTCGCAACAGCTCGCAGCGCAACAGGCGAAGGCTGAGAAAGTTGCGCGTGACCAGGAGCTCAATCGCCAACAGCAAGAGAAGGCTGAGCAAAAAGCTAAAACGGCTCAGGTTAAACAGCTGATTGAAGCGTCGCGCTTGCCTAAGCTGACGACTGAGGACTACTACAATTTTGTCGACGACAAGAAGGTTAAGCGTCTGTCGGTGAACGATCTGATGCGTAACAAGCTAAGCAGTGGTTCGCTGGCAATTGTGCGCCATGGCGGCAGTTATGAAGTGATTCCGCGTGAAGCCGCGCTGAAGATTCAAGAGCGTGATCCGCGCCGTGTGGTGCTGCTCAACACCCCAACCGAAGCGCCAGATGCTGATGATCCCTATGCGGCCTATCAAGTGCCTGATGATTTGATGTGGTGATACTGCGCACTATCCAAAGCCGGGTTAATTCTCGGCTTTTTTATGCCTGCTCGCTCCAGCGATTAGCTTGAACGCTTCGGGCTGTTCAGTTCAACGCGTTTGAAGCGGGCGCCTTCGGTCACGGCAGTAATCGCTTGTAGGTGGTCCAGACGCAAGCGGATTCTTTCGTCTGCAACTCTGATAATTAGAAATTCGTGTTTATCTGCGCTGGTTTCAGTGGTCAGCGCTTGTCCTTCTAGCATCCCGCCATCAACTAGCTCGATGACCAAATCGTAACGATGCAGGCAGGCGACCTCTATGACGTCATACAGGTCGCAGGCAAGTGGTTGATAGGGTGTTGGCTGCATTGCTGAGAACTCCGAATTGATGACTGGATGGCCCGGTTTATAGAGCTATTCAAGAAAATCAATGGGTTGGCAAAATGATGGCTAAATGATATCTTCGCCCGCCGCCTGGGGCGACCAGCCTTTTGCTAGGTTTGAGGCCTATTCTAGACGTGTTAGAAAGGCTTTGAAGAGGGAATTTTCAGCAATTTTATGGATGCCGTAATGAACGCTCATGTGAGTCATAATCCACAAGCCAAGAACGATGAAATTGATTTAATTGCCCTGGCTGTAAGCCTGTGGCAACAGCGCTGGTTAATCGCTGGAGTTATGGTGCTGGTTGGTATCGTTGCTGCTGCCTACGCCATGTTGGCAACGCCTTACTACCAAGCGCAAAGCGTACTCAAGCCAGCATCGTTGAAAAGCTTCGACCAACTCAATCTTACTGGCGTGTATAAAGTTGATAGAGATCAGGTGCTTAAGCGGATTGGTATCTCACTTGAGTCTTACTCAACCCGCTATGCCTTCTTCCAAGCTAATCCTGAGCTTTTCCAGGCGTTAGAAAAGCCCGGAATCCCTGTAGAGCAGGCTTTCGAGCGATTAAATGCGTCGGCCTTTACTATTTTAAAGCCCGATGCCAAGAAGTCTGATTCCTTGGCCAACTATGTGGGCTTGAGCTTTGTCTATCCAGAGGGTGTTGATGGGCCGGCAGTGGTCAATGGATTAATCGCCTATGCGGTCGACCAAGAGCGTACCCGTATTGGCGCTGAGGTTAATACCTTGGTGGCTAATCGCCTGAATAAGCTGCAAAGCCAGATTTCCGCTGCACGTATTGGCTATGAAACCGATAAGCAATCCAAAATCGCCTCATTGCTGGAGGCTGATAGCGTCAAGCGGGCGGATCTCCTTGATGAGCTATCAGGTCTGCGTCAGCAGCTTAAGCTACGCCGCCAAAATCGTATTACCCAACTGACAGAAGCAATGATGATTGCCGAACAGTTAGGCATACATAAGCCCGCTACACCTTCATCTTTGCGTGAGATTGGCCAGCAGAATTCAAATAACCTGGTTCGCACCGAAGTAACGAATCAACAAATTCCTCTGTATTTTATGGGGACTGAGGCTTTAGGTGCTGAGCGTAAGGCTCTAAGGGCGCGTACCTCCGATGACTTTACCGATGCACACGTTGGCGAAATAGAGAAGCAGTTGCGGATGCTGCGGCATAATCGAGAAGTCGAAGCATTACGCAAGCGCGACAACGATGACCTGTTCCTGAGCAAGCTAGCCAAGTGGGAAGAAGAGTCATCCTATTTGCAGTCATTAAAGCCTGAATTGCTATTGCAGGACTTGGTTGATGTTGACCAACCCGCTGTTAGCCCACTTTCACCGATCAAGCCCAAAAAGGCTTTGATTGTTGTTTTGGGGCTGGTATTGGGATTGATGCTTGGAGTGTTTCTGGCCTTGGTCAAATCTGTAATGACACGCATGCAGCCAGTACCGCTTAAGGTGCTGAGCCCCGTGCCCGTTGAGCAAGCTAGCCCTGCTGTGATGCTCAGAGGCTAATTGCGGACATAAAAAAACCGAGCAATGCTCGGTTTTTTTATGCGCCTCTGTATTAGCGGCCTTTAACGGCCTTACCGTTTACAGTGCCTTCTTCCAGCATAATTTGGTATTCCTTGCCGTCTTTCTCGATCTGGTTCAGAGCAACCAGCAAGTAATCCCAATTTTTGGCGAACCACAATGTGGTTTTGCGTTTGCTTTGAGTAGGGTCGCGGACCCGCTCGACCTTGATCGCGTCGATTTGACCAACCTTGGTCGTGACGGCTTCTTCGCCCAAGACGCGGAAGTCATAGGTTTCAATGTCATCGCCATCAACCACTTGATAGCTCATGCTTTTCTTGCCAGCGGCTACGTCGTGCTGCAACACCATCTGGTAGGTGGATTTATCCAGCAGGCCACGGTTCAGTGGAAGACGCACAGCGTTTCCACGGTCATCGCCGATGACTTGCTTGGCCGACCAATCAAAGTCTTGCTCGACTGATTTGCCTTTGCCTAAGCCACCACGCTCATATTTGTAGCTCAGGGGCATAAACGCATTGTCTTCAATGCGAAAGGTGCTGGTTTCGGTGAGGCTGGCAACCAGCATTGAGGCTTCGAAGTTTAACTCCCAGCGGCCGTCACCTAAATCAGTCAGGTTGCGTTCTGCTGAACCGCTGACAGGGAGTTGTTTCCAGTCTGCGGTGTAGCTTGCGGTAAAGGGTTTGATCTCGTCTGCAAAGACGGGTGCGCTGATTAGCGCAAGTGCGAACAGTAAGGCGCGACGCATGTTCTCTCCTAAGTTCGGAAAATATAGCCAGTACTTGCCAGTGGCTTACCATCAAGCATTGCGCCTTGCGAGCTAAGGTGCAAGCGTTGATCGGCAAACCAATGTACTGCTAGCGGATAGATCTGGTGTTCTAGTTGATGAACCCGTTCAGCCAGACTCGCCGCTGAGTCGTCAGCATTTACTGGTACTACAGCTTGTACGACCAATGGTCCGCCGTCGAGTTCCTCTGTAACAAAGTGCACGCTACAGCCATGTTCGCTGTCTTTAGCGTCCAGAGCCCGCTGATGGGTCTGTAGGCCTTTGTATTTAGGAAGCAGCGAAGGGTGGATGTTGAGCAGTCGTCCTGCATAGTGCCGAACAAAGTCGGCACTGAGTATGCGCATAAAGCCCGCCAGCACAACGAGGTCTGGTGCATGGGCGTCAATGTTTTCCATTAACGCCTTATCAAATGACTCGCGGCTTTCATACTGGCGGTGGTCCAGCACCTCAGTTGCAATGCCAGCGACTTTGGCACGCTCAAGTCCATAGGCATCTGCGCGATTTGAAATCACCGCGCAGATGCGGGCTGAACTGCTTGAGTCGAGGCTGTCGATCAGCGCTTGTAAGTTGCTTCCAGAACCTGAAAGCAACACAACTACATTGCAAGGCATCGCCATTAATGACTTTTCAGGTTGTTAAGCACGACCGGCTCAGCATTTTCTGCAGCATCGGCAATCTGGCCGATCACCCAAGGCTGTTCGCCTGAGGCAGTCAGATTGTTCAGAGTTGTTTCTACTTGATCCTGAGCAACACAAATAACCATGCCAACGCCACAGTTCAGAACGCGGTGCATTTCGGTTTCTTCAACATTGCCCTGAGCTTGTAGCCAATCGAACACGGCAGGGCGCTTCCAGCTGGCGACATCAACAATGGCCTGAGCGCCTTTTGGCAGAACCCGTGGAATATTGTCGAGCAGGCCGCCACCGGTAATGTGCGCCATGGCTTTAACCGCCCCGGTGTCTTTGATCAGCTTGAGCAATGGCTTAACGTAGATGCGCGTTGGTGCCATCAGCAAGTCGGTGAGGGGCTTGTCTTCAAGTTGAGTGTTTTCGATATCGGCACCCGAGACTTCAATGATCTTGCGGATCAGTGAGTAACCGTTTGAGTGTGGGCCAGAAGACGGCAGGGCGATTAGCGCATCACCGGCGCAGACTTTGCTGCCGTCGATGATTTCAGCTTTCTCCACGACACCGACACAGAAGCCTGCGAGGTCGTAGTCTTCGCCTTCGTACATACCTGGCATTTCAGCGGTTTCTCCGCCGACCAGCGAGCAACCAGCCAGTTCGCAGCCTGCGCCAATGCCGGTTACCACTTGGGTGGCAACATCAACATTGAGTTTGCCGGTGGCATAGTAATCAAGGAAGAACAGTGGCTCAGCACCGCAAACGATCAAGTCATTAACGCACATGGCGACAAGGTCTTGACCAATGCTGTCATGCTTGTTGAGGTTTAATGCCAAACGCAGTTTGGTGCCGACACCATCGGTGCCCGAAACCAATACAGGCTGTTTGTAGCCAGCAGGTATTTCGCAAAGCGCGCCAAAGCCGCCCAAGCCACCCATGACTTCCGGACGAGCGGTGCGCTTGGCGACACCCTTGATGCGTTCAACTAGGGCTTCACCTGCGTCGATGTCTACACCTGCGTCCTTGTAGCTGATGGAGGGTTGCTTGCTCATAGATCCAGGCCTTTAGGAAAATTCGGATGTGTACCGGCATTGTATGGGCCGGGCTGCGAGGCGCGCGATTTTATCAGGCTTGCCAGGCAGCGACCACCCACGAAGCGCTATGGTTGCCGGGGGACGAGCGGCTGTTTAAGGTATAGCCTGTTTAATGAAGCGTTTTAACCGCTCCCAGCCCGTCGAGAACCTAATTAATGCGCCTGATCGCTCGTATGCTCGCCCTGTCATTACCCCTGCTGTATAGCTTGCCGAGCCTGGCGGCCACGGTTTCTGACCTCTATGAAGTGCGTGAGGCGGGTGCTAGCCAGCAGCCTGATCAGCGCAATACTGAGTTAGGTCGTGCCCTGGATACGCTGGTTATGCGTCTGACCGGCAAGGCCGATGGATCAAAAAATCCAGATTTGGCCGAGATTTATAAAGATCCGCAACAAATTGTTACTCAGTATGGATTTGAAAGTGACAGCATTGTGGTCAATTTTGACCCTTCAAGTGTTGATCGTGCGCTGCGCCAGGCGGGCCTGCCGATTTGGAGCGCCAATCGCCCAGCAGTCATGACTTGGTGGCTGAACGAGGACGTCAGTGGTACCAGTTTGGTCGGCGACGGGCTTGCCAGTGCTGAACCTTTGAATCGTGCAGCACAACACCGTGGGTTGCCCTTGCGTCTGCCCTTGGCTGATCTCAGTGAGCAACTGGTCGGTACTGCCGAAAACCTAAGCGCCGAGTCGCCAGATGAGTTGCGCAGTGCGTCTGAGCGTTACTCAGCTGATGCGCTGCTGGCTGTGCAGGCCCATGAAGCTGAAGGCAAGTGGACTGCGGATTGGCGTCTTTGGGTCGGTAACGATGATTTCAAAGGTAGCGCGCAAGGCGATGATCAAGCAGCAGTGGCTGATTCGGTGATGCTAGCGGTGAGTGAGTTGCTGGCTAAGCGCTTCGTTGCGGCGGCAGGTTCTTCGACCGATCTGACCCTTGAAATCGAAGGGGCCAGCTTGGCCCGGTACGCTGAGATTCAGCGCATACTTGAGCCGTTCGACTCCAGCTTTAGCAAAGTCGACAACGGGCGCTTGGTGTTTAAAGTCAAAGCCAACGCAGAACAGTTGCGCTCTCAATTAGCACTTGCGGATCTGCAAGAGATACCGGCCACCGCAGATCCTGAGCCTGCAGCCCAGGACGACACACCTGCGACGCCAGGGACCAACGCACCGGAGACCGCAGCAGAGGGTGCTGCGCCACAGGCTCCAGCGCCTCAAAGTAATGTGCCACGCGCCAATGTGTTGCGGTTTCGCTGGTAAGCGTTGAGCCGTTACCTCTCTTGCTCAACAACCGCTGACTGTTTCAGCGGTTGTTTTGTCTGTACCCCATACAATGATTACCTGAGGATTTAGGATGAAGGCTCTGCCGCGCTGGTATTGGATTGCAGGTTTCGCACTGCTGGCATGGCTGCTCTATCTGCTTGGGCCGATGCTGTCACCTTTCATCGTTGCAATCGTGCTTGCCTACATGGGTGATCCATTGGTGGATCGCCTAGAGCGGATGAGGATTTCACGAACCTGGGGCGTGATCATTGTCTTCGCTGTTTTCAGCTTGGTCTTGACCATTTTATTGGTGGTTTTAGTCCCGCTGCTCGGCAAACAACTGGTGCGCTTGTACGAGTTAGCGCCAAAGATGATCGACTGGACACAGCACATTGCCTTGCCTTGGGTGCAGGCAAAGTTTGGCTTGAATGACAATTTCTGGCGGCTTGACCAGCTCAAGGGCGCGCTCTCTGACAACCTCGGCAAAACCACTGACATCGTCGGGGTGGTTGTGAAAAAGGTCACCGCCTCAGGCATGGTCTTGGTTGGCTTGGTGGCGAACTTACTGTTGATTCCGGTGGTTAGCTTTTATCTGATGCGCGACTGGGACTTGATGGTGGCAAAAGTCCGCCTAATGTTGCCGCGCCAGCATGAAGGCACCATCGTAAGATTGATGGGGGAATGCCACGAAGTTATCGGTGCCTTTATGCGTGGGCAGTTGTTGGTGATGTTGGCGCTTGGCGTTATGTACGCCACCGGGCTGATGCTCATCGGGCTTGAACTCGGCCTGTTGATCGGTGTGTTCGCTGGTTTGGCCAGTATCGTCCCGTATCTGGGGGTATTCGTCGGTATTTCGTCGGCATTGATTGCAGGATTATTTCAATTCGGACTTGAACCCTACCCACTGATGGCCATTGCTGCGGTATTTATTGTGGGGCAAATGCTTGAAGGCATGCTCCTAACCCCATTGCTGGTAGGTGACCGTATCGGCTTGCATCCAGTCGCGGTGATCTTCGCAATCATGGCCGGCGGGCAGCTATTTGGTTTCTCCGGGATTCTTCTGGCACTCCCCGTTGCAGCTGTGATCATGGTTTTGCTGCGTCATGCTCATGATTTCTATAAACTTTCCACACTTTATGGAGAATCTCCAGCCAGCGCTTTTGAAGAGCCGCAAAACCCCGTATGAAACCGATTCAATTGCCCTTAGGTGTGCGTCTGCGAGATGACGCCACGTTTGCCAACTTTTACCCCGGTGCCAATGCTGCGGCGCTGGGCTATGTCGAGCGCTTGTGTGAAGCCGATGCAGGCTGGACCGAGAGCCTGATTTATCTGTGGGGTGCCCACGGCGTAGGGCGCAGTCACTTGATGCAGGCGGCTTGTCTTAAGTTTGAGCAGCGCGATGAGTTGGCGGTGTATTTGCCATTGGCGGACGTTGCCATTCACGGTATTGCCTTGCTTGATAACCTAGAGCGCTGCGAGTTGGTGTGCCTCGATGATCTGGAAACAGTGGCTGGTCAGCCAGTTTGGGAAGAGGCGCTGTTTCATCTGTTTAATCGGTTGCGAGACAGTGGCCGCAAGTTGTTGCTGTCTGCCAATACCTCGCCGCGAGAGTTGAAAATCAAGCTGCCAGACTTGAAATCACGCCTGACACTGGCCTTGGTTTTTCAGCTACAGGGGTTGTCTGACGAAGATAAATTGCGCGCGCTGCAATTGCGTGCCTCACGCCGTGGTCTGCACATGAGTGAAGAGGTGGGGCGGTTTATTCTGACGCGGGGCGAGCGCAGCATGAATGCACTGTTTGATCTGCTTGAGCAGTTGGATCAAGCGTCGCTGCAAGCTCAGCGTAAGTTGACCATACCCTTTCTCAAGGAAACCCTCGGTTGGTAAAAATCTGCTTTTAAGCGGCTGCGCTTGGTGATACTGCGTTGAAGGACTACCTGAAAATGCTCACTTACAAGAGTAAGCTCCGCGTTTCAGGCAGTCCTTCGCCTTGTCTGACCTGCGCTCGCTACGCTTAAAAGTCAGATTTTGGGTTTTGGGTTAAAAGCACAAAGCTGATGGTGATACTGCGTTGAAGGGCTACCCGAAAATGCTCACTTACAGGAGTAAGCTCCGCGTTTCAGGCAGTCCTTCGCCTTGTCTGACCTACGCTCGCTGCGCTTAAAAGTCAGATTTTGGGTTTTGGGTATTGGGTTAAAAGCACAAGGCTGATGGTGATACTGCGTTGAAGGACTACCTGAAAATGCTCACTTACAGGAGTAAGCTCCGCGTTTCAGGCAGTCCTTCGCCTTGTCTGACCTGCGCTCGCTGCGCTTAAAAGCCAGATTTTGGTTTTAGGTATTGGGTTAAAAGCACAAAGCTGATTAAGCGGCTGCGCTTGGTGATACTGCGTTGAAGGGCTACCCGAAAATGCTCACTTACAGGAGTAAGCTCCGCGTTTCAGGCAGTCCTTCGCCTTGTCTGACCTACGCTCGCTGCGCTTAAAAGTCAGATTTTGGGTTT
>NZ_JBITUI010000003.1:0-595710 GCF_044542375.1 Pseudomonas sp. NPDC078700 | reverse complement strand
TTTTGGATTATTTGGATTAAAAGCACAAAGCTGATGGTGATAGTGCGTTGAAGGACTACCTGAAAATGCTCACTTACAAGAGTAAACTCCGCGTTTCAGGCAGTCCTTCGCCTTGTCTGACCTACGCTCGCTACGCTTAAAAGTCAGATTTTGGGTTTTGGGTTAAAAGCACAAAGCTGATTCACCAAGGTTAAGCCAAGACCCCGAATATATACTGCCGCAATGGTGGATGAAAAAACGTCTTTGCCCCTACCTAAGCTCCCTAGGCAAGGGGCTTTTCTTTATTGCTCGCCCGCCAGTTTGCGATCGTACTGAAAACGCCAGCGGGTGTAGAGCAGGGCGGTGCAGAATAGAGCGAGGCTGATGACTGTTTCCAGTGCGCCGTAGATTGCTCTTGCCGGGTCGATGGCGGCCAGTATTCCCTGAATAAAGTACAGGTTGATCACGAAGCATAGCCAGGCGTGGGCGCGGGCGTTGCCCAGTACAATGCCCGGGGCGAGTATCAACAGTGGAACTAACTGAATGCTCAACACTACCCAGTTGCGTGCGCCATGCAGGTCAGCAAACGCCAGATTCCATGCAGTAATCAGAATCAGCAGGGCGATGTAGTTAAACAGGCTTAGAGCGCGGCTTAGCTTGACCCGAGGTTCTAACCACTGCAGTTCTGGCAATGGCTTCTTTTCTTTAGCCACGTGGCGTCTCCAATTTCTGTGCGGTTTCAGCCAGGCGCTTGCCAAGTGCTCTGCACAGGGTTTTCTCATGTTCGTCGAGGGTGCGTTTACCGTCTGCCCCTGCATGGTGGCTTGGGCCATAGGGTGTGCCACCGCCGCGGGTTTCAAGCAAGGCCGATTCGCTGTAAGGCAGGCCTGTGATCAGCATGCCGTGGTGCAGTAATGGCATGATCATCGAAAGCAGTGTGGTTTCTTGTCCGCCATGGAGGCTGGCGGTTGAGGTAAACACTCCCGCTGGCTTGCCAACCAAGGCACCGGTTAGCCAGAGATTGCTGGTGCCATCAAGGAAGTACTTCAATGCCGCGGACATATTACCGAAGCGGGTTGGGCTGCCGAGTGCCAAGGCGCTGCAGTTTTTCAGGTCATCCAAGGTGGCGTATAGCGCGCCTTGTTCTGGAATATCTGGCGCAGTGGCTTCGCAATCCGCCGACACTGCCGGTACGGTACGCAGGCGGGCTTCCAGTCCTGTAGCTTCGATGCCTCGGGCGATTTGCTTGGCCATTTCGCTGGTGGCACCGTGACGGCTGTAATACAACACCAAAATATAGGCGGCGCTCACGGCAGAATCTCCAGAATACGCTCAGGTGGTCGTCCAATTACTGCACGATCTCCAGCGATCAAAATAGGTCGCTCAATCAGTTTCGGGTGGGCAACCATTGCCGCTATCAGATCAGCTTCGCTTAGCTCTGGCGCAGCCAAGTTCAATGTCTTGTAGTCATCTTCACCGGTGCGTAGCAGCGCCCGGGCGGTAATTCCGAGTCTGCTGAGCACTTCAGTCAGTTGCCCGGCAGTTGGCGGTGTTTCGAGATAACGGACGATCTGCGGGGCTAGGCCGCGGTCTTCCAGAAGCTGCAATGCAGCGCGTGATTTTGAACAGCGCGGATTGTGGTAGAGCGTTAAATCAGTCATGTGCGGTTCGCATCTTGCGTCAGGTGGCGACTATTCTAACCGTGTCGAGCGAAGAAGTGCGCAGCCCCTCATGCAGTAAAGTCTTGCTTTCAGTTGTCGATTAAGGGCACAACTGATGTATATCAAGGATTAGGCGTGGCTATGACGCGACTCGCTAAGGAGAAGGCATGCTCCAACGGTTAAGAGAGTGGTTCGAGTTTTGGCGCTTCTTGTTGCAGCGGTTTTCTGCTGATCAAGGGATCAGCAATGCAGCCGCGCTGACCTATACCACGCTGTTCGCTGTGGTGCCGATGATGACCGTAACCTTCACCATGCTTTCGGTGATTCCGGCATTTCAGGGCACTGATGTGCAGATCCAAAGTTTTGTGTTTCGCAATTTTGTGCCATCTGCTGGCGAAACGGTTCAGGAGTACTTGCGCAACTTCACGCTTCAGGCCCGTCAGTTAACCTGGATTGGGGTAATTATCTTGGCGGTAACGGCATTTTTAATGCTGGTGACGATCGAGAAAACCTTCAACACCATTTGGCGTGTACGTCAGGCTCGGCGTGGTGTATCCAGCTTTTTGCTGTATTGGGCAATTCTCAGCTTAGGGCCAATCTTGCTAGGTGCTGGGTTTGCAGTCAGCACCTATATCGCTTCTTTGTCATTGATGACCGGGCCGGATGCGCTGCTCGGGGCAAAAACGTTGCTGCGTTTTATGCCGCTAATTTTCAGTATGGCGGCCTTTACCCTGCTTTACGCCACGGTTCCCAATGCCCGGGTGCCCTTTAAGCATGCGCTAATCGGCGGCCTGTTTACGGCTGTTTTATTTGAGGTGGCCAAGACCATATTCGGCCTGTATGTGCGCTTTTTCCCCGGTTATCAGCTTATCTATGGTGCTTTTGCCACGGTGCCGCTGTTCTTGCTGTGGATTTATTTATCTTGGTTGATTGTGCTGTTTGGCGCTGAGCTGGTGTGTAATTTGTCTTCTTCCTACCAGTGGCGGCGGTTGGAGATTCCGCGAATCCTGCTGGTGATGGCCGTTTTGCGCGTTTTTTATGAGCGTCAACAATCGGGTTTGAAGGTGCGTTATCGCGATGTTCGCCGCAAAGGGTGGGCGCTACCCGAGCATGAGTGGGAGGAGGTGTTGGCTTTTCTGGAAAGTCAGCGGCTGGTCACTCCAAGTGGGACTGGCGCATGGGTAGTGAGCCGAGACCTCAGTAATTTTGCCTTGCAGCGCCTGATCACTGAAAGTCCCTGGCCTATGCCGCAAATGGATCAATTGCCTGAAGCAATGGACGAGCCTTGGTACCCGGCATTTCGCCAGTTGCTTGAGCGTTTTCATGAGCAGCAAGCCCGTTTATTCGAGGGCAGCTTGGCACAATGGCTACAGCCGTCGCCGACTGACAAATAGTGTCAGTTTAAGGCGAGCTGCTGCTTAGTCGATGGGGCGCTTGGCAGCTAGCGCCGTTGGGAGTGGCTTGTTCAGCTCTGGCATGCTTCTGGCACAGTGACTAGTAAACACATTAACAACACAATGAACTGAGTGCTTGAGCTGCCATCGGCGCAGTCAGTTACGGAGCGTTAAACGAGTTATGGGTAAAAAGCAGAGCAAGGTCATCGCACTATGCGCACAAGACTCGGACGAAGCGCTGGAGCGGTTAAACCGAATCACTGGGCTGCGTTTTGCGCATTGGCCAGAATCCCTCGCGGCGCAGGCACAAGGCTGTGATGGCGATGAGAAGATGAGCGCAGAGGACGTGGTTGTTGCCGAAAGCATTTCGGCTTAGGTCAAGTTGCGTTGCCTGTTTGAGCTCAAGTGATCAGGCCAATGCTTGTTGAGTCGCGCTCAGTTCGAGTTCGGCAGCTTGCACAAACATCTCTTCAACGGTGAGGGTCTGGAAGCTCACGGCTGTTCGCAGTTGTAGCTGCATGTCTTCAATTTGCTGTTTGAACGGCAGGCGTGCAACGCCCGACAGCATGATCTTGTTGTGACTGTTCACCTGGCCATGATCGACTGCCACTTCACGTCGTTTTCCGGCGTCAGTGAAGGTCACAACCAGTGACGCCGGTAAATTTGCCAGCCCTGGAACCTGAAGCCATACGGCCACATTGTATTCAGCAATACGTCCTTCAAAAGCGGTCACCTGCTGGCGTGCGCTTTTAACAATTCGTGAGGGAACAGGGCCGATTAACGTGTCGTGAGGCTGTGGCATTTGGGCATCCAGGCTGAGAACCAGTCCGGGTAATTATAGGCTTGGCGGTGCAGGCCAAACTGTGCGCTCAAGCGCTGTGTCGCGTGATCGGTCTCGCAGATTTTGTCATTGCTAGGGCGCTTAGCCCAGCCCCACAGGATGACGACTGACAATTGGCGTGTTCAGGTTAGAGGCCGGTAGCATGAGAATCTTTTGGTTGTGGGTGTTGGCTAATTGCAGCCACAGGTTCTCACCCTCAACAAACTGACCAAGCGGCAGCCACACACCGTGATGCCAGCCACTGCCGGGTGCGGGTGTACTTTGCAATAAGCCCGGATGGCTTTGTGCGACGGGTGCCCGGCGCAACCAGACCGGGCGTGGCAAGCCTTTCAGGTAACGCAGGCCAATATGCAAACCCTCTGGGTTCAGGTGACGCCAGCGGATCAAGGCCAAGGTGGGCGTGTCACTGCTGCTGACAATCAAGACTAATTGGCCGACCTGTATAGCCTTTGAACGGTCTGAGTTGCAGAGTAAGCGGGCACCGCCTGCGCTGGCGTCCATTATCTGCGCTTCGGTAGTAGGTGGGCGTTGATCCAGCAATTGGGTATGAATGGCGCTCAGCCCGACCACCAGTTCGCAGTTCGAAGGGCTCGGCGCACGTTCGTGACGTCGCTGTTGACGGCCCATCCAGTGTTGCTGCACGTGATTGAGTACTTTGGCTTCGGCGATTGATTGCAAGGGTGCCGGATCATGCAGGGCTACCAGCAAGGGGCCTAGTTCAAAGCGGCGTAAATACTGGGGGTCGCTTCTTATCGGCTGAGCGAAACTCAAGCAGGGTTGTGACTCGCTCAGATCAACAATTGGCCCGTCGGTTTCGTCATCCTCTTCCCAAGGTAAAAGCCGGGCTAAGCCGGTGAGCGGTGCAAGTGCACTGAATAGCAATAAGCATTCACCTTCATGCAGGTGGAACGGGTTGCTCAGTGCCAGAATCAGCATCTGCTGGTAGACGCCCCGCAAGGTCGGCGCTGGGGCTGGCCTGAAGGCCGCTGCAACTGGTTCATCAAGGCAGTTCTGGTGCTCGCAGATCCAGTAGAGCAGGTGGCAGTCTCGCCAGAGGCTCGGAGGTGGCTCCTGATAGACTTGGTAATGTCGGAGTTGGGTCTGCGCCAAGAAGTGCTGCGCCATGTACAGGCACCATGCCAGATGCGGGCGTGACGGGTTCCGACCTTGCAAGATTTGCAATAATAGGCGCTTAAAGCCAATCGCCAGTTCGCTGCACAAGTGTATATACAGCGCAGGAGGCGGGACTTGGCTTTGCTGAGACAGCGAATAGTGGCGATATTCATCGCTGAAGTTTTGCAGCGCGCGCTGTCTTTCGAGTAAGGTCATTGTGCTGCGATTGAGCCGAAACAAAAGGCTGACGATTTGCTCTAGGGCAGCTTCTTGGGGTTGTGCGCGAGCGTTGCCGAGAAGCTCAACCAGCTCAGATTGTGGTACGCAAGATTCATCAGTGATGTCCGGCACCTCCAAGCGCAAGGCATCGAGTGTCATGTCAACCCTGCCAGCAAGAGGATCGAATACATGGTCGCACAACTCCAATGGGGCATTCGTATAGTTATAGGCGCATTTGCAGTGGTCGTCCTGACAGCATGCTCCGATGCGGTAGGTGTTGACCAGTATGGTCGCAAGGTACCGGTTGAACGGATTGAAGACCAGTGGCTGGTTATCAATTATTGGGCGGAGTGGTGCGCGCCTTGCCGAACCGAGATTCCACAGCTTAACGCGCTGGATAAAGAATTGGCAGATCAGGGGGTCAGCGTTTTAGGGGTCAACTTTGATAACGTGCAAGGTGCCGAACTTAAGAAAGTCAGTGAGGCGTTGGGTATCACGTTTACGGTATTGGCCAGTGATCCTGCCCAGCGTTTTAAATTACCGCGCAGTGAAGCCCTGCCGGTGACTTATATCATTGATAAGTCTGGGCGCATGCGTGAGCGTTTGTTGGGTGAGCAAACCGCAGAGGGGATTAAAGCCAAGCTTGCAACGCTCAAGGCCGAGGGGTAAATCTTAATGAGCAGTGAACACGAAGCCAGAATCAGCATGCATGGTTATATCAGCGGTCGTGTACAAGGGGTTCGCTTTCGTCAATCCACAGCCGAGCAAGCTGAGCAGCTTGGGATTGATGGCTGGGTGAGAAACCTGCCCGACGGCCGGGTTGAAGTGATGTGTGAGGGTGAAAGGCAGGCTATCGAGGTGCTGCGCAAATGGCTAGCACGCGGCCCCAAAAGCGCCAAGGTCGAGTCAATTGAGTTGACCGAGCAAGGGGTTCAAGGCATTGCGGGCTTTATCGTTCGCTAAGCTGTGCTGCACCTATTGCTTCAACCAACAGCCTGCTGCCTAAGCACAGCAGGGGCAGTCAAATTCGCGAGTTAGTCACTGCCGGGGTCGGCTACCAAGCGGCCCGCATCCTTGGTCAGTGAACGCACAAAGGCTTCTTGCAGCTCGGGGTCGTTGCGGGTGAGTTCAATGAGGCTTTGCTCAAGCTCACTGGCTTCTTCTTCAAGGCCTAGCTCGGAGAGTCGCTTGACACGATGCACCCACTGATTGGTGTCGTCTCCCTCAAGGTCGTCGTAAATCAGCCCATGAGCCTCATTTAGCTTGCCCCGCAGGGTGCGGCTGACGAGCAGGCTTGCGTCTGCGTGAACATCGTTGTCGGGGTCTTCAACACTGATGTGCAGTGAACTAACGCGACTGATGTCTTGCTCGGCAAAGGGGCTGTCGAGCAGGTTGATACGCAGTACGCCACTGCGATCGGTTGACAGTTCATGCTGCTGCTCGCCTGCTTTGACCATTACAGGACGCTCAGACCAGGGAAGGCTTGAATATTCCAGGCGAGCATCTTGGCGTTGTTCGTCGATGCTGGCCAGGTTCTGTTGCGAGCGGCCATTGGATTGCACGTTCATAAACGGATTAAGCCCGGCAAAACCGTAGCTGATCCAGCCTTTGGTGGCGGTGTCCGGCAGACTGCCCAGCAGCACCACGTTCAATATGTTTGCCCCCACGCCCGCGACCACAGCTACCGCACCTAGCGGCACTTCGTATAGCTCGCGCCACGGCTGATAAGGCGTGTAGCGGTCGTATTTACGCGTAACCTCGAAAGCGGTGACTTCAAAGGTCTTTTGCTCATTGACCCGAACACGACGCTGCGGCAGTTCTAGCACGCCGGGTTGACCGGCATCTATCTGCAGGCTGTGATCAAGCAATTTGCGCTCAATGCGTTCCTCGTGTTCGCTGCGTTGAGGAAGTTGGTTTGCGCAGCCGCTCAGAAAAACGGCGCCGCAAATTGCGGCGCCGCCAAGGCGTAAGGTGTTTCTATTGAACATGATGACTCTTGCTAAAGGCTGAAATCAGCGGCTGATACGTGTTTTGATAAATGACAGGATGTCAGCGGCTGGAACGGCTTGAGCTTCAGTTTCCACTCTGCTCTTGTATTCCAGGTTGCCTTCAGCAAGGCCGCGGTCACTGACCACGATGCGGTGCGGGATGCCTATCAGTTCCATGTCTGCGAATTTGATGCCCGGACTGGTCTTTTTGTCACGGTCATCAAGCAATACGTCGTAACCGGCAGCGGTTAACTCTGCATAGAGCTTGTCGGTTGCTTCGCGGACAACCTCTGTTTCGTAGCGCAGTGGCACCAAGGCGATTTGGAAGGGCGCCAGTGCGTCATTCCAGATAATCCCGCGCTCATCGGAGTTCTGTTCAATAGCGGCAGCAACAACGCGTGATACGCCGATACCGTAGCAGCCCATGCTCAAGGTCACTGGCTTGCCATTCTCGCCAAGCACTTGGCAGTTCATGGCCTCACTGTACTTGGTGCCCAGTTGGAAGATGTGGCCGACCTCAATGCCGCGCTTGATCACCAGCGTGCCATTACCGTCCGGGCTTGGGTCACCTTCGACAACATTACGCAGGTCAGCCACTTCTGGCAGTGGCAAGTCGCGCTCCCAGTTAACCCCGAAGTAGTGCTTTTCTTCGATGTTCGCGCCAGCGGCAAAGTCGCTCATCATCGCTACAGAGCGATCAATAATGCAGGTAACAGGCATATTCAAAGGGCCGAGCGAACCTGGGCCAGCACCCACCACCGTGCGAATTTCATCTTCTGTGGCGAAAACCAGTGGATTGGCAACCTGTTCAAGGTTGGCCGCTTTGATTTCATTGAGTTCGTGGTCGCCACGGATAATCAGGGCAACCAGCGTGCCTTCTTCGCTGCCATGGGCGACCAGCGTTTTGATGGTCTTTTCGATTGGCAGAGCAAAACCGGTGATCAAATCATTGATGGTCTTGGTGTTTGGCGTGTCGACAAGACGCAATTCTTCGCTTGCAGCGCTGCGTTCAGTTTCACGAGGTACGGCTTCGGCTTTTTCGATATTGGCGGCGTACTCAGATGTATCGCTGAAGGCGATATCATCTTCGCCAGATTCGGCCAGTACGTGGAACTCATGGGAGCCGGTGCCGCCAATCGAGCCGGTGTCAGCTTGTACTGGGCGGAAATCCAGGCCCAGTCGGCTGAACACGTTGCAGTAGGCCTGATGCATGCGCTCGTAGGTTTCTTGCAGGGATTCAGGGCTCGCATGAAAGGAGTAGGCGTCTTTCATGATGAACTCACGGCCGCGCATCAAACCAAAGCGTGGACGGATTTCGTCACGGAACTTGGTCTGGATTTGGTACATATTGATTGGCAGCTGCTTGTAGCTGTTTAGCTCGTTGCGTGCCATATCGGTGATGACTTCTTCGTGAGTCGGGCCGGCACAGAAATCACGACCATGACGGTCTTTCATGCGCAGCAATTCCGGGCCGTACTGCTCCCAGCGGCCAGACTCCTGCCACAGCTCGGCAGGTTGAATACCGGGCATCAGCACTTCAAGTGCGCCAGCGGCGTCCATTTCTTCACGGACTACGCGCTCAACCTTGCGCAGGGTGCGCAGGCCCATAGGCAGCCAAGTGTAGAGGCCGGAAGCAAGTTTGCGGATCATCCCGGCGCGCAGCATCAGCTGATGGCTGACAACGACGGCATCGGAAGGCGTTTCTTTTTGTGTGGCGAGCAGGAACTGACTAGTACGCATGGTTGACCGTTCTGTCTGTTGCAAGGGCAATAAATTGACCGGCATTGTACGGTGCCTGCACCAAGACGTATAGGATGCAGCTATGCACAATAAGAGGAGATTGGGATGTCGGGACTGACTGCTGAGCAAGTACAAGCACTTATCTGGTCTGGATTGCCGCAAGCTGAAGAGATGCAGCTGACCATTGATCGACTTGATTCAGACGGTGTCTTAGCGCGCGTGCCCTTTTGCGCAAGATTGGTGCGCCCCGGTGGCACCATTTCAGGGCCGACCATCATGGCGCTGGCGGATGCAGCAATGTATGCGGTGGTATTGGGCCGGTTAGGGCGGGTTGAGATGGCGGTGACTTCAAATTTAAATATTAACTTTTTGGTCAAACCCAAAGCCGTTGACTTATTAGCGCAGGCTAAGATATTGCGCTTAAGTCGGCGACAAGCTGTCTGTGAAGTTGCATTGTATTCAGCGGGTAATGCCGATGAGTTGGTTGCGCATGTCACCGGAACTTATGCGCTGCCTATTTGAGACTATCGTGCTGTTTATATCGCTAGGCGATAGTTAATCGCGCTAATAAAAAACCCGGCCGAAGCCGGGTTTTTATAACGCTTACAAACTAACCGAGGGTTACAGCACGTCCAGCGGGTAGTCCATGATCAGACGGAAATCGTTGATATCGCCGCCATAGGCGTTGCTCGAGCGGTAGAACGCATTACGTACACGGAAAGACAGGTCTTTAGCCGCGCCGTCCTGAATTACATACTTAGCCTCGATGTCGACTTCACGCTCTTGAGCGTCAGTACCTGTGCCAACGTCAATGTTGTCACCAGCGAGGTAGCGGGTCATAAAGCTCAGACCTGGTACGCCATAGCTAGCCATGTTGATGTCGTAGCGGGCCTGCCAAGAGTTTTCGTCTTTGCCGTTGAAGTCGGAGTATTGAACCGAGTTCGCCAGGAAGATGGTACCGCCACCGTCTACGCCGTAGACATAGCCAGCATCGCCAGTGGAGCTCTGATAGCCAACAGTGAAGGTGTGAGCGCCAATGTTGTAAGCGCCAGCCAAGCTCCAGATGTTGTTGTCAACTTCGCCGTACAGCTCTTCGCCATCACCTTTGGTGTGGTAGCCGTTCAGGTCAAAGTTCAGGCCCTGATCATCAGAGATTGGAACAGTCCAGTTAACGTTCAGGTAAGTCTTTTTGAAGTAGTCTTCAACATCTGAGTAGTGCACGCCAGCACTGAGGTTATCAGTGAAGCTGTAGTTCGCACCGTAGATGTTAGCTGACTTCAGGCCTGTGCCGTCGATGGTGTCACGGCCAGTAGCAACCTGGCTGCTCATGGCGGTGAAGCGACCAGCGCTCAGTTCCAGACCTTCAATCTCGTTGCTAACCAGATAGGTACCAGTTGCAGATTCAGGCAGGATACGGCTGTCGTCAGTGCTGAATACTGGGCTGCCAACAAACATATCGCCATATTTCAGGCCAGTGTTGGAAACGCGGAACTTGATTGCGCCGCCAGCTTGGGACTGAGTTTTCTCGTAGTTGCTTTCGCTATCAGCCGAAAACAGACCGCTGCCGCCGTGACCGCTACCGCCGTCCAACTTCAAGCTGCTCAGCGTGAAAGCGTCAAAGCCAACACCGATGGTGCCTTGAGTGAAGCCCGATTCGAACAGGGTACGCAGACCCCAGCCAGTTTCCTCACGGTAACCGCTGTCACCTTTAGGGGCGGACGGGTTAGGGCCGTTACGGAAATCACGGTTCATGTACAGAACGCGGTTGAAGATGTCGAAGCTGCTATCTTCAAGAAAGCCGTTAGATTCGGATTGGCTAGAGGCGAAAGCCATTTGAGTGCTACCCGCGGCTACTGCCAGGGCCATTACGCTCCACTTCATCACTTGCATCGTGACTGCTCCTTTGGTTTTTTAGAAGAGTTGTGCTACCCAATTAATTATTGTATGGGCGGCTCTTTCTTTTTGTGTCGGCGCTAAACTTATAACACGCAGCCTATAATTGGCGATAGTTGCCATCTGCTCGTTGCTAGTTCTTCTCAGTGATGTCGCAAATACTGATGGAACATGTCGCAATTTTGTAGATTTTACTTGTGTCCTAAATAACGCCAACGGATCTTGTAATTGTTTGGTTTATAAGCCTGATTTGCTGGCTTGCATCGCCGCAATTCAAGCGTTGTCGTAGCACAAAGCAAAAGTCGTGCTCAAAACGCAATCTTTCCTAAATTCCTTGATCATCGAAACCACTCTTGCTGGCGGCTGGGTGATCTGGGGCCATGTTATAGCTAGTCTTTGCGGGCCTCACAAGCATTTTTTCTTGTAATTTCAACGCTTGAGAAGCTGTTTCAATTTTGTATCTGCGCTTTACCCAGTGTTTATCGGGGTGTTGTCCAGGCAGGGTTTTGAACAGCCATTTATTACCGAAGGGAACAAAATGGTGCATCCAAACGCCTGTTTGGAAATACCTGTGCGATCTCTTGGTGCGCAGGCTGTAATGCGTGAACCTCAGCAATAGGTAACCTGGCTGTTGAGCAGGTATCCTTGAGTATTGGCGGCGCAGGTCGCAGCTTTGCTAATGTGTTGGAGGGGTTATGTTTGTATTGGATTCACGCCTGAGCAACGACACGCGAGTCATGGGTGATTTCGCGCTCTGCCGTCTGCTGCTAATGAATGACGCCAACTATCCATGGTTTATTTTGGTACCGCGGCGTGAGGCAGTGAGTGAGGTGTTTGATCTGGATTCGCCTGACCAGCTTTTGCTGTGGCAGGAAACCGCACAGTTGGCTGCATTTTTAAAGCAGGAATTTGTGGCGGATAAGATCAATATCGCGACCTTGGGGAACATGGTCTCCCAGCTGCACATGCATGTGGTTGTTCGGCACACCTCCGATGTTGCATGGCCTGCCCCTGTATGGGGGAAAGTCGCGGCGCGGGCTTATAATGAGGCTGAAATTGACAATTTGCGTCAGCGCCTGGTTTCGGCCAATTTTGCAGGTTTTAGTGTTGTTGAGGGGTGAGGATGGAAATTGAAGGTCGCGTGGTCGAGCTGGAGACGCGCTTGGCGTTTCAGGATGACACCATTCAGTCGCTCAACGATGTGTTGGTTGAGCAGCAAAAGCGTATCGAGTACTTACAGTTGCAGGTTGAGGCACTGGCCAAGCGTCAGCAAGAGCTAACCGGTCAGTTTGAGATTTCTCAAGATGATGAGCCGCCACCGCACTACTAATGATTTTGCTCGCTAATAAAAAGCCCGCTAAACGCGGGCTTCGTGTATCTGTGGTTAGCGCCTTACGGGCGATGCAGCGATTACATCTTCGGCTTGTAGGCCTTTATCGCGTTGCATGACCGAGAATTCAACACGCTGACCTTCGACCAGCACGCGATGGCCTTCACCCCGGATTGCTCGGAAGTGAACAAAAATGTCGTCGCCGGAGTCGCGGGAAATAAACCCGAAACCCTTGGAGGTGTTGAACCACTTGACCGTGCCGTTTTCACGGTTGGCGTCAGTCGGTGCCGATAGGGATTGGCGCGATGCCATGCGCAGGTTGATGCACAGGTGCAGCAGGACCCCGGCAGCCAATACCGCGAGACTAATCAGAATGGCGGGTAAATTTGCAATAACGGGCAAGGGTGCAAGCAATACCAAAGCTTGGAGTACGGTGGCTGTCAATAAAAGTACAGAAACCAGATTTTGCAGATAACTGCGTTGTCCGGCGTGCCAAATCGGCAGTTGTGGGGCAAGGGTAAGGTTGAGGAGGCCAAACAAAGCAAGGCATAGCGCATCGGCGTGTTGCAGGAATGCCGGGGCGTTATTTGTCAGGCTGGGCACAAAAGATAGAAGCAGGGCCGCAAGACCCGTCAGTAGGTGGACGATTTTCAACATGTTCAATGAGCTCACTTAATTTAACGAATCGCTAGGAAAACTGACTGCCTATGCGTTGCCATGGATATGAAAGGCGTGGATAGCTTAAGCAGGCAGGCGTGCTAAAAATGCCAAAACAGGAGTCGCTAGCACGGAGGCGTATTTAACAGTAAAGGGCGGGGCGACTCAATGCCGCAGGTGCGGCTGTTTTGCCGCTCTGATGGTCGCTGATGTTTCTAGCTGGAAATGACAAGGCCCGAACATGTCGGGCCTTGTGGTCGTGCGGCGTGCAGCTTAATTAAGCGGCGAGCAGGCTACGCAGCATCCATGCAGTCTTTTCGTGGACTTGCATGCGCTGAGTCAAGAGGTCTGCAGTTGGCTCATCGTTGACCTTTTCGAGCAGTGGGAAAATACCACGTGCGGTGCGAGTCACAGCTTCTTGGCCTTGAACCAGCAGCTTGATCATTTCCTCTGCGCTTGGAATCCCTTCCTCTTCTTTAATTGAAGACAGGCGGGCGTAAGCTGCGTAGGTGCCGGGTGCTGGAAAGCCAATGGCGCGAATACGCTCTGCAATATCGTCAACGGCAATCGCCAGTTCAGTGTACTGACCTTCAAACATCAGGTGCAGGGTGTTAAACATCGGCCCGGTGACATTCCAGTGAAAATTGTGCGTTTTCAAGTACAGCGTGTAGGTGTCAGCCAGTAGGCGAGAAAGCCCTTCGGCGATAGCGGCGCGATCCTGCTCAGCGATTCCGATGTTGATTTCCATACCATTTATCCTCTCAGGTTGTGCATGAGGTGGTGTGCCCCATAATGGGCAAATTCTAGCACTGGCAGTATGACACTCTGCCTTTGCTTGTCTCAATGAATGTGATTGATTGAGCCTATCTAGAGCCATTAGGTTCAAAAAAACTTGAATGGCGGCTGGCCAGCGCCAGGGGGATGGATTGCTATAACGCCAGCCTAGAACTGCTGATCAGGTGCCTGTGGTTCGATCTGTTAACGAATAGGCGTAGCGGGGCGGCTGCATGTGGCGGCTTAACCATATATAATCTCGCGCTTTGCCGAGATTTATGCCTGTACTGGCGTGTGCCTGATCAACGCAGTGCATATATTTATACGGCCAGATTGGCCTGAAGCTAAATGCTGCAGCTCGAACGCTTGGCGTTCAAGCCAGTGGCCTTACGAATTCAAGACTCAAGAGAAGCGATTACTACCATGATGCGCAGCCACTATTGCGGCCAGTTGAACGAAAGCCTGGACGGTCAGGAAATTACCCTTTGCGGCTGGGTTCACCGTCGCCGTGACCATGGCGGGGTTATCTTCCTCGATATACGTGATCGCGAAGGTCTGGCTCAGGTAGTGTTTGACCCTGATCGCGCAGAGACTTTTGCCGTGGCCGACAAGGTGCGCAGCGAGTTTGTGGTCAAGATCACCGGTAAAGTGCGTTTGCGTCCTGCGGGCGCTGGCAACGCGAACATGGCCTCGGGCGCGATCGAAGTGCTTGGCTATGAGCTTGAAGTGCTCAATGAAGCGGAAACCCCACCGTTCCCGCTCAACGAATACTCCGATGTCGGCGAAGAGACTCGCCTGCGCTATCGCTTTATCGACCTGCGCCGCCCGGAAATGGCAGCCAAGCTGAAGCTGCGTTCGAGCATCACCACCAGCATTCGTCGTTACCTCGACGAAAACGGCTTCCTGGACGTCGAAACCCCAATCCTGACGCGTGCAACCCCAGAGGGTGCTCGTGATTACCTGGTGCCAAGCCGTACGCACCCAGGTAGCTTCTTTGCGTTGCCACAATCACCCCAGCTGTTCAAGCAGTTATTGATGGTTGCTGGCTTCGACCGCTACTACCAGATCGCCAAGTGCTTCCGCGACGAAGACCTGCGTGCTGATCGCCAGCCAGAATTCACCCAGATCGACATCGAAACCAGCTTCCTTGATGAACAAGACATCATGGGCATCACCGAGAAAATGGTGCGCCAGCTGTTTAAAGAAGTCCTCGATGTTGAGTTTGGCGACTTCCCGCACATGACCTTTGAAGAGGCCATGCGTCGTTATGGCTCTGACAAGCCAGACCTGCGAAACCCAATGGAACTGGTTGACGTTGCTGATCAGCTCAAAGACGTTGAGTTCAAAGTCTTCAGTGGTCCGGCCAATGATCCGAAGTGCCGCGTTGCTGCGTTGCGCGTACCGGGCGGGGCAAGCATGCCGCGCAAGCAGATCGACGACTACACCAAGTTCGTTGGCATCTACGGCGCGCGTGGCTTGGCCTACATCAAGGTCAATGACCGCGCCAGCGGTGTTGAAGGCCTGCAGTCGCCAATCGTCAAGAACATCCCGCTGGAAAACCTCAATGTGATCCTTGATCGCGTCGGTGCGGTTGATGGCGATATCGTGTTCTTCGGCGCCGATAAAGCCAAGATCGTCAGCGAAGCCCTGGGTGCGCTGCGCCTTAAGCTGGGCACCGATCTGGACCTGCTGACCTGTGAGTGGGCACCTATGTGGGTGGTCGACTTCCCGATGTTTGAAGAAAACGACGACGGCAGCTTCAGTGCCTTGCATCACCCGTTCACCGCACCTAAGTGCAGCCCGCAAGAGCTGGAGGCCAATCCGGCCACTGCGCTGTCGCGTGCTTACGACATGGTGCTTAACGGCACTGAGCTGGGCGGCGGGTCGATCCGTATCCACCGCAAAGAAATGCAGCAAGCTGTGTTCCGCCTGCTGGGTATCGAGCCGGCTGAGCAAGAAGAAAAGTTCGGCTTCCTGCTCGATGCCCTGAAGTTCGGTGCGCCGCCACACGGTGGTTTGGCATTCGGTCTGGACCGTTTGGTGATGCTGATGACCGGCGCACAATCGATCCGTGAAGTGATTGCCTTCCCGAAAACCCAAAGTGCTGCCTGCGTAATGACGCAAGCACCGGGGTTGGTCGATAACAAAGCGTTGCGTGAATTGCACATTCGCCTGCGTGAGCAGCCAAAAGCTGAGTAATAGGTGTTAGGGCGTCTCGGTCAAACGGGGCGCTTATAAGTAATTGAAAGCGGAGTTGTTATGGCGGGTCATTCCAAGTGGGCAAACATCAAGCATCGCAAAGGGCGTCAAGACGCCAAGCGTGGCAAGATATTTACCAAACTTATACGTGAGCTGACAGTAGCTGCAAGTCAGGGCGGTGGAATTCCAGCAGATAACCCGCGGCTTCGTTTGGCTGTTGATAAAGCGCTTACGGCGAACATGACGCGCGACACCATTGATCGCGCCATTGCTCGCGGTGTCGGCTCGGCAGATGGCGAGAAAGTCGAGGAACTCAGCTATGAAGGTTACGCGCCAAATGGCGTGGCCATTATTGTTGAGACCATGACTGACAACCGTAACCGCACGGCTGCTGAAGTGCGTCACGCCTTTACCAAGTGCGGTGGCAATCTCGGTACTGACGGCTCGGTTGCTTATATGTTCGAGCGTAAAGGGCAAATCAGTTTTGCGCCGGGTCTGGATGAAGAGGCGCTGATGGAGGCGGCTCTTGAGGCTGGTGCTGATGATATTGTCACCAACGAAGACGGTTCGATTGACGTATTTACCGCGTTTGTCGACTTTATTGCAGTGAGCGAAGCGCTGACTGCGGCGGGTTATAAAGCGCAGGAGTCCGAGGTGGTGATGTTACCGTCCACCTATGCAGCGCTTGAGGATGTCGATACCGCGCAGAAAGTGCTGAAGTTGATCGACATGCTTGAGGATTTGGACGATGTGCAAAACGTCCACTCCAATGCTGAAATTCCTGACGACGTCATGGCCCTGCTAGGGTAGTGAAAGCCGGAGCTAGCTCCGGCTTTTTTAATTAACGCTGGTGGGATAACACTTTTCTATCCACCACAGATGCCCATACGCAAGAACCCTAGAGGCGTTTGCTGGTTGGGGCAGGTTGGATAAGCTTCGCGTTGCGTTCTACGGCCAAGGCCGCGACTTTTAATTCACCGACGTGAGAACCTGCTGTTATGACACTGATTCTCGGGATAGACCCAGGTTCACGAATCACCGGTTATGGTGTGGTGCGCGATACTGGGCGTACCTGTGAGTATGTTGCTTCTGGTTGTATCCGCACGGGTAATGGCCCGCTGCCTGAGCGTCTGCAAATTGTCTTTCGTGGCGTGCGCGAGGTGATCGAAACCTATGGTCCGGTAACCATGGGGATTGAACAGGTCTTCATGGCGCGCAACGCCGATTCGGCGCTCAAGCTCGGTCAGGCCCGTGGTGCGGCGATTGTCGCTGGGGTCGAAGCGGGCCTGGATGTTTCCGAATACACTGCCACTCAAGTCAAGCAAGCAATCGCTGGAACGGGTGGTGCGGACAAAGAGCAGGTGCAAATGATGGTGATGCACTTGCTCAAACTGGTGAAAAAGCCACAGATTGATGCTTCAGATGCCTTGGCGATCGCCCTGTGTCATGCACATCATCGGCAAAGCCTTATTCCCCACGGTTTAGCGGGTGCCAAACGGCGCGGTGGGCGTCTTCGTTTATAAGTTGATTTTTTAAGGATTTAACGGTGATCGGACGTTTGCGCGGCACCTTGGCGGAGAAACAACCGCCGCATTTGATTCTGGATGTAAATGGTCTGGGTTATGAGTTGGAAGTGCCCATGACTACGTTGTACCGTTTGCCATCGGTGGGCGAACCTCTGACGCTGCACACCCATTTGGTTGTGCGTGAAGATGCTCAATTGCTTTACGGTTTCTTTGAAAAGCGCGAGCGTGAGCTGTTTCGTGAGCTGATCCGGCTTAATGGTGTCGGGCCTAAGTTGGCCTTGGCCCTGATGTCCGGCTTGGAAGTGGACGAGTTAGTGCGCTGCGTTCAGGCGCAAGATACGTCGGCGCTGGTTAAAATTCCGGGTGTCGGTAAGAAGACCGCTGAGCGTTTGCTGGTCGAGTTGAAAGGTCGTTTCAAGGCATGGGAAACCCAGCCAGGCATGACTTCGCTGGTGGTATCTGCCTCGGCAGGTATACCAGCAGCAAGTGCTGAGAATGACGCAGTGAGTGCATTGATCTCGCTGGGTTATAAGCCGCAAGAGGCCAGTCGTGCAGTATCGGCTATTAAAGAAGATGGTTTGAGCAGCGAAGATTTGATCCGTCGTGCTCTGAAAGGAATGGTTTAAATGATCGAGGCTGATCGCCTAATTACTGCCAGCACACGTGACCGCGATGAACAGGTCGATCGTGCGATTCGCCCGCTGACGCTTGCCGAATATATCGGTCAGCCGAGTGTGCGTGAGCAGATGGAACTGTTTATTCAGGCCGCCCGAGGGCGCAAGGAGTCGTTGGACCATACCTTGATATTTGGTCCGCCGGGTCTGGGCAAGACCACTTTGGCCAACATCATTGCTCAGGAAATGGGTGTTTCGATCAAAAGCACCTCGGGTCCAGTGCTTGAACGTCCAGGTGATCTGGCAGCGCTATTGACCAATCTTGAGCCAGGCGATGTGCTGTTTATCGATGAAATTCACCGCCTTTCGCCTATTGTCGAAGAAGTACTCTATCCGGCGATGGAGGACTTTCAGCTCGATATCATGATTGGAGAAGGGCCGGCCGCGCGCTCGATCAAGCTTGATCTGCCGCCTTTTACCTTGGTTGGAGCGACGACCCGGGCGGGCATGCTGACCAATCCATTGCGCGACCGTTTCGGTATCGTCCAGCGCCTGGAGTTCTACAGCACAGATGATCTGGCAACAATTGTCAGCCGCTCTGCCGGTATTTTGAATCTGCCTATCGAGAAACAGGGCGCTTTTGAAATTGCCCGTCGTGCTCGGGGTACGCCACGTATTGCAAACCGTTTGTTGCGCCGGGTACGGGATTTTGCCGAAGTGCGCAGCAATGGTGATATTAGCCGGCAGGTTGCCGATTTAGCGCTTAACTTGCTGGATGTTGATGAGCGTGGATTTGACCATCAGGACCGTCGCTTGCTGCTGACCATGATCGAAAAATTCGATGGTGGGCCGGTTGGGGTTGATAACCTGGCGGCGGCGATCAGTGAAGAGCGCCACACCATTGAAGATGTATTGGAACCCTATTTGATCCAGCAGGGTTACATCATGCGTACCCCGCGGGGTCGCGTGGTGACACGGCACGCCTATTTACACTTTGGGCTGAATGTACCCAAGCGGATGGGGGAACTTCCGGCCGCAGATCTGTTCAGTGTTGACGGGGATTCAATTGTATAGCCCGGTCAATCGTCGGGTAATCGATTGGCAAGTGGCTGGGAAGTGAAATAGATGAAAAATACTTGCTTTACCCAATTGGCAAGACCAGGAGCTAGCACTAAAGTATGCGCGCGCAAAACGGAGTTCAGCCGTTCGCTCATCATTGTCGGGTTTATTACGAAGACACTGATGCCGGCGGTATCGTCTACTACGTCAATTACCTCAAGTTTATGGAACGGGCTCGCACCGAGCAGCTGAGAGATCTGGGTTTTTCCCAATCCGAGCTGGCAGGTGAGGGCCTGTTATTCGTCGTGCATTCGACTGAAGTGCGTTACCACGCACCAGCGAAGCTCGACGATGAACTATTAGTAAGTGCGCAGGTTATCGAATTAAACCGTGCCAGCCTGAAGTTTCGTCAACAAGTCAGGCGGGCTGTGGATGATGTGCTGCTCTGTGAAGGGCAGTTTTTGGTGGCCTGTGTGCGCGCCGACAATTTGAAACCCCGGGCCATTCCCGAAGCTTTGCGCACAGCCTTCGCTGAGCAGAGCGGCGCGGGTACATTTACAGCAGGAGAGTAAGCGTGGAAGCCAACGCCGTTGACCACATGTCGATGTGGAGTTTGATCAGCAATGCCAGCTTAGTGGTTCAGTTGGTGATGTTGACCCTGGTGGCCGCATCGGTCACCTCCTGGATTATGATTTTCCAGCGTACCACCATGCTTCGCGCGGCCAAGCGCTCGCTCGACGCCTTCGAGGAGCGTTTCTGGTCGGGCATCGATTTGTCCAAGCTCTACCGTCAGGCGGGCAGCAATCCTGACCCTGATTCGGGCCTGGAGCAGATATTCCGCGCCGGTTTCAAAGAATTCTCGCGTATGCGTCAACAACCCAATGTTGATCCTGATGCCGTCATGGACGGTGTTGCCCGCGCCATGCGCGTTGCCATTTCCCGCGAAGAAGAGAAGCTTGAAACCAGCCTGCCATTTTTGGCGACCGTAGGTTCGACCAGTCCCTACATCGGTCTGTTTGGTACCGTATGGGGCATTATGAACTCATTTCGCGGCTTGGCTCAGGTGCAGCAAGCCACGCTGGCTACTGTCGCTCCGGGTATTGCTGAAGCCCTGATCGCCACGGCAATTGGTTTGTTTGCCGCGATTCCTGCCGTAATCGCCTACAACCGTTTTTCTTCGCGCGGCGAGATGTTCATTGCGCGTTACTACACATTTGCCGATGAATTCCACGCAATCCTGCACCGCAAAGTACATACAACAGAAGACTGACCGCCAGTTGATTTAATAGCGGGCGTCAGCAGATCGAAAGCGCGAGGCGGGCAGTGCCAACACACAGCCCGCCAGCCACCGATCTTTGACGCAGTATTCTGCCAAGGGCTGGTTTAGCTGTTGGCTCACTCGATAGGTTTTTAAGCGATGGCCAGAATTCGTAACAGACGCAAGCCGGTCGCCGAGATGAACGTGGTGCCCTACATCGACGTGATGTTGGTGCTGCTGGTTATCTTTATGGTGACTGCGCCAATGCTCAATCAGGGGGTCAAGGTCGATCTGCCGAAAGTCAGCAGCCAGACCTTGCCGCAAGACAACGACTCGAAGGTTTTGACGATTTCGATCAAGGCCGATAAGTCCTATTACTGGAACATGGGCACTGAGGTCGACACCGACACGGTGCAGGATCAAGCCGTATCGCTCGATGGCATGACCAAAGCAGTCACGGCGATCATTAACGAGAGCCGCCGTCAGGGTAAGCAGGTTCAGGTGTTTGTTCGCGGTGACAAATCGGTCGATTACGGCACGGTTATGGCTGCCATGGGCGGTTTGCAGCAGGCTGACGTGGGTAACGTCGGGCTGATTACTGAGGCCCCGTAATGCGCGAGCAACGTGAGCGTTCCACCTCGGAAAGCTATTTCTGGCCGATTGTCTGGGCAGTAACCCTGCACACGCTGATGTTCGGCATGTTGTTTGTCAGCTTTGCTTTTGCTCCAGATTTGCCGCCGGCTAAGCCGATTGTTCAGGCAACCTTGTATCAGCTTAAGTCGCAAAGTCAGGCGACCACGCAGACCAACCAGAAAATTGCTGGCGAGAAGAAAAAAACAGCTGCTCCACAGTACGAAACTGAGCAGTTGGAGCAGAAAAAAGCCGAAGAGCAGAAAGAAGCAGCAGCCAAGGCTGCGGAACAAAAGAAAGCGGATGAGGCTCAAAAGGCCGAGGTCGCCAAGAAGGCTGACGAAGCGGCTAAAGCTGAAGCTGCCAAAAAAGCGGAAGCGGCAAAGGCCGATGCAGCCAAAAAAGCTGATATCGCCAAGAAGGCCGATGAGGCAGCCAAGAAGAAAGCCGCCGATGACGCGGCCAAGAAAAAAGCAGCTGAGGACGCTAAAAAGAAAGCGGCCGAAGATGCAAAGAAAAAGAAGGCCGCAGAGGACGCCAAGAAAAAGGCCGCCGATGATGCCAAGAAGAAAAAGACCGCTGAAGAGGCGCGTCGTAAAGCAGTAGAAGACAAAAAGGCCGCTGCCTTGGCTGAGTTGCTCGCAGATGATGTGGGGCACCAACAAGCACTGGCTGATGAAGTAGGCGATAAAGTCGCTGGCAACCTGGATGATCTGATCATCAAGTTGGTCAGTGAACAGTGGCGTCGTCCGCCTTCAGCTCGTAATGGAATGAGTGTTGAAGTGCTGATCGAGATGTTGCCCGATGGCACCATCACCAATGCCAGTGTGTCGCGCTCAAGTGGCGATGCACCCTTTGATAATTCAGCGATACAAGCTGTGCGTAACGTCGGCCGTATTTCTGAGATGCAACAACTTGATCGTGCAACGTTTGATAGCCAATACCGTAAGCGTCGCGCCATCTTTAAACCGGAGGATTTAGATCTGTGAATACCCTGATGCGTATCGTTCTACTGAGTTTGACCATGATGGTCGGCGCAGTACAGGCGGCTGATCCACTGGTTATTAGCACGGGTACTGACCGCGCTACACCGATTGCGGTTGTGCCGTTCGGATGGCAGGGCGGCAATGTGCTGCCTGATGATATTGCCGACATCGTTGGCAAGGACCTGCACAACTCAGGTGTTTTCGAGCCAATTCCACGGCAAAACATGATCAGCCAACCGACCCAGGCCAGCGAAGTTATCTATCGCGACTGGAAAGCGGTAAACGCTCAGTACGTCTTGGTCGGCAATATGGTGCCAGCTGGCGGCCGTATCCAGGTGCAGTACGCGCTGTTCAACGTTGCGACCGAGCAACAGGTATTGACCGGTAGCGTGGGTGGCACGGCTGATCAAATACGTGACATGGCGCATTACATTGCTGACCAGTCGTTTGAAAAGCTCACCGGCGTTAAAGGTGCGTTCTCCACTCGCTTGCTCTACGTAACCGCTGAGCGTTTCTCGGTGGACAATACCCGCTACACCCTGCAGCGCTCGGACTATGACGGCGCTCGTGCGGTAACCTTGCTGCAATCGCGTGAGCCGATTCTCTCGCCTTCATTCGCGCCGGACGGCAAGCGTATCTCTTATGTGTCGTTCGAGCAGCGCCGCCCACGCATCTTCGTTCAGCATGTTGATACTGGTCGTCGTGAACAAATCACCAATTTTGAAGGCCTTAACGGTGCGCCAGCCTGGTCTCCAGATGGCAAGCGCCTGGCTTTTGTGTTGTCGAAAGATGGCAACCCAGAAATCTACGTCATGGAGCTGGCCTCCAAGTCACTGCGTCGCGTGACCAATCAGTTGGGCATTGATACCGAACCCTTCTGGGGTAAAGATGGTCAAACCATCTACTTCACCTCGGATCGTGGCGGTAAGCCACAGATTTATAAAACCAATATCAATAGCGGTTCAGTTGAGCGTGTAACGTTTGTAGGTAACTACAACGCCAATCCAAAACTGTCTGCTGATGAGAAAACCTTGGTCATGATTCATCGCCAAGAAGGCTTCACCAACTTCAAAGTAGCGGCTCAAGACCTGCAGCGCGGAAACGTGCGGATACTTTCATCTACAAATTTGGATGAATCCCCCACTGTTGCGCCTAATGGCACCATGATAATCTTCGCAACCCGCCAGCAGGGTCGGGGAGTCTTGATGTTAGCGTCCGTAAATGGTCGCGTCAGGCTCCCTCTTCCTACCGCTCAAGGCGAAGTTCGAGAGCCTTCCTGGTCCCCCTACCTGAACTGATGCGGCGTTGTACTTTTGTTACTTTGCAATTTTGCTTAACACACTGGGGTTCATTAGGAGCTATATGATGGAAATGCTGAAATTTGGTAAGTTTGCTGCACTGAGCTTGGCTTTGGCTGTTGCTGTTGGTTGTTCTTCGAAAGGCGGCGACGCTTCTGGCGAAGGCGCAGTAGACCCTAACGCTGGTTACGGTGCTGACGCAGGTTCGGTTGACGGCAACATGAGCGAAGAAGCTGCTCTGCGTGCTATCACCACCTTCTACTTCGAATACGACAGTTCAGACCTGAAGCCAGAAGCCATGCGCGCGCTGGACGTTCACGCTAAAGACCTGAAAGGCAATGGCGCTCGCGTCGTTCTGGAAGGCAACACCGACGAGCGCGGTACTCGTGAATACAACATGGCTCTGGGCGAGCGTCGTGCGAAAGCCGTTCAACGCTACCTGGTTCTGCAGGGCGTTTCTCCTGCTCAGCTGGAACTGGTTTCCTACGGTGAAGAGCGTCCAGTTTCGACTGGCAACGACGAACAGTCGTGGGCTCAGAACCGTCGCGTCGAACTGCGTAAGTAATTCGATATGCAAACGTGCCGACGTCTCGTAAGCCTACTCGTTCTCAGCTTGCCACTTGTGGCATGGGCTGAGGTTCCAGTTATGGACAATAACTCGGGCAGCTACCCAGCGCCGAGTTATGAGGCGTCCGGTGCCTATGCAGGAGGCGGAGCGCAAGCTCCGGCCTCTGCGCAGAGTATGCTGTTTAATCAACTGCAGCAGATGCAGGATGAAATTGGCCGGCTGCGCGGCATGCTTGAAGAGCAGCAAAATGATATCCGGCAGATGAAACAAGAAAACCTTGAGCGTTATAAGGATCTTGATCAGCGGCTGAGCAGTGGGGCAGCAGGTGCTGCGGCCACGCAGAATTCTTCAGCGGATGGCGCCAATAACGCCGACGCGACACAAAACTCGAACAACGCCCAAGCAGGGGCGGGAGCGAGTGAGCCAGACCCAGAGAAGGAAAAGCTGTTTTACGACGCGGCCTTCGACCTGATCAAAGCTAAAGACTTCGACAAAGCCAATCAGGCGTTCAGCGCTTTTTTGCGCAAGTACCCTAAAAGCCAATATGCCGGTAATGCTCAATATTGGTTAGGTGAGGTCAATCTGGCTCAAGGCAATCTGCAAGGCGCAGCTCAAGCGTTTTCGGATGTTGCCCAGAAGTATCCGCAGCACAGCAAAGTCCCTGACTCAATGTTTAAGTTAGGTGATGTTGAGCAGCGCATGGGCGATCAGAACAAAGCCAAGAGCACCTTCCAGCAAGTCATTGCGCAATACCCTAATTCTTCGGCTGCGCAGCTTGCTCAGCGCAACCTGCAGCGGATGTAACCAGAGTCACCATAGTTTGTTAAACTTGTAAAAAGAGCGCCGTGCCCAGATTGAGCACGGCGTTTTCATTGGTGGACAGGCTAACTGTGCTTGTCCTGGGTGTGAATAGCACCTTTCTTTCCCGCAACGGAGGCGGACAGCCTGTTTAGCTGTCACGCCCGTGGCTTATATGCAAAAGACCCTGCGCATCACCGAGATCTTTTTCTCGCTGCAGGGGGAAACGCGAACTGCGGGTTTACCCACCGTATTCGTGCGCCTGACCGGCTGCCCCCTGCGTTGTCAGTACTGCGATACCGCTTACGCCTTCAATGGCGGCGAGCTCATGTCGCTTGACGCCATCATTGAAAAAATCGCCAGCTATTCACCGCGTTACGTTTGTGTGACCGGTGGCGAGCCCCTGGCTCAACCGAATTGCATTGCCCTGCTTGAGCGCCTCTGTGACGCCGGTTTTGAGGTGTCGCTGGAAACCAGTGGCGCACTTGATGTTTCGGCTGTCGATGCGCGCGTGAGTAAGGTGCTTGATCTTAAAACCCCGGGCTCAGCGGAAGTGGCGCGCAATCGCTACGAGAATATTGACCTGCTAACCCACAATGACCAGGTCAAGTTCGTCATTTGCTCCCGTGAAGACTACGATTGGGCGACGACTAAACTGATTCAGTACCGACTCAATGAGCGCGCCGGAGAGGTGTTGCTGTCGCCAAGCCATCAGCAGGTTTCAGCGCGAGATCTGGCTGACTGGATTGTCGCCGACAACTTGCCCGTGCGCCTGCAGTTGCAGCTGCACAAGATACTCTGGAATGACGAGCAAGGCCGCTAGGCGTAGCGAATCAGAATTTTAGTCTTCAATCTGTGTAAGCGTCGTTAACTAGGGCGCGAGGATTCAATATGAGTACCAAACGAGCCGTTATCCTGTTATCGGGCGGCCTTGACTCGGCAACTGTGGTCGCGATGGCCAAAGCTGAGGGCTATGCCTGTTACACCATGAGCTTTGATTATGGCCAGCGCCATCGCTCAGAGCTTGAGGCTGCAGAGCGTATCGCTGCGCAGTTGGGTGTGGTTGAACATAAGGTGATTGGCCTGAACCTCAACGGCATGGGCGGTTCAGCTTTGACAGATAGCAGCATAGACGTGCCTGAGGCCCCCTCTGAAGGGATTCCAGTCACCTACGTACCGGCACGTAATACGGTTTTCTTATCGCTGGCGTTGGGCTGGGCTGAGGTGCTGGGGGCTCGGGATATTTTCATCGGCGTCAATGCTGTGGACTATTCGGGTTATCCGGATTGCCGCCCGGAATTTGTCGAAGCATTTGAGCGTATGGCGAATCTGGCGACCAAAGCGGGCGTTGAAGGCAATGGTTTCCGGATCCAGGCGCCACTGCAAAACATGAGCAAAGCGCAAATTGTTCAAGCCGGTATAAATCAGGGTGTTGACTACGCTTTGACCGTCTCTTGCTATCAGGCAGATGACCAAGGTAGAGCCTGCGGTAAGTGTGACAGCTGCCGGTTGCGGAGCGAAGGTTTCAATGCGGCTGGCATCGCTGATCCAACCCGATATGCCTAAAAAATGCGTTAAAGGGTTGAATTGCTGAGTTAAATCAGTATTATGCGCCTCCGCAACGGGTCGTTAGCTCAGTTGGTAGAGCAGTTGGCTTTTAACCAATTGGTCGTAGGTTCGAATCCCACACGACCCACCATATTGCCTTTACCGCCACAGTAGTTGGCTGTAAAGGAAGAAAGCCCGAGTGTTCTCACCCAGAACCTCGGGCTTTTTTGTGCCTTTGTGTTTTAGCTGGATTGCAGGTTATGCAACTCAAGTGGTTTGAGCTGTGGGGCCTGATCGCGATATTATGACCGCCGCTAAACTGCGCTGAGGCCTGAAGATAACAGGCACGCGTCGTAAACCCTTTTGTACCGCTGTTTGTCCGGCGTTTGTACTGCCAACAGCAGGGGTATACTTGATTCCCGTGCTGATAGACCGTTACAGGGCCTGATGACATGACGCAGATTTCCGAACGCCTTCTGGTTCAGGCGCACTTAGATGCCAAGCAACCGGTCGCGCTGACCGCTGAGCAAGAAGCCTTCTATCGCGCTGAAATTGCCGCGGAGCTAAAAAAACAGAACGCTGTACTGGTCGCTCACTATTACTGTGACCCGGTGCTGCAAGCGCTGGCCGAAGAGACCGGTGGTTGTGTTTCCGACTCCTTAGAGATGGCGCGCTTTGGTAACCAGCATGAGGCGCAAACCGTGCTGGTGGCGGGCGTTAAGTTTATGGGGGAGACCGCGAAGATTCTCAACCCTGAGAAGCGCGTGCTGATGCCAACGCTGGAAGCGACTTGTTCATTGGATCTGGGTTGTCCGGTCAATGAGTTTGCGGCCTTTTGCGATCAGCACCCTGAACGCACCGTGGTGGTCTACGCCAATACCTCAGCTGCGGTAAAGGCGCGCGCTGATTGGGTGGTGACGTCAAGCTGCGCAGTAGAGATTGTCGAGCACCTGATGGACAACGGCGAGAGCATCATTTGGGCACCGGATCAGCATTTGGGGCGTTATATCCAGAACAAGACCGGTGCCGACATGTTGCTTTGGGATGGCGCCTGTATCGTCCACGAGGAATTCAAAGCCAAACAGCTTGAAGACATGAAGGCGCTCTATCCTGATGCCGCGGTGTTGGTCCACCCCGAGTCGCCAACTGCAGTGATTGATCTGGCTGACGCGGTGGGTTCGACCAGTCAACTGATAGCCGCGGCGCAAAGCCTGCCGAATAAGAAGTTTATTGTGGCAACCGACCGTGGCATTTTCTACAAAATGCAGCAGCTGTGCCCGGATAAAGAGTTTATCGAAGCACCGACGGCGGGTAACGGCGCGGCATGCCGCAGTTGTGCGCATTGCCCGTGGATGGCGATGAACACCCTTGAGCGTACCTTGAGCTGCTTGCGTGAAGGCAGCAATGAGATTTTTGTCGATTCAGCGTTGATTCCCAAGGCAATCAAACCTCTGACGCGCATGCTTGATTTCACCAAGGCGGCGCGGATGAGGCTGTCCGGTAACGCCTGACCCGGTAGGGCGGGTAACGCTTTTACCCGCCGTTGGTGGCTTTGTCGGTCTAGTTAAGCATTTCGTCAATGATGCGCTTCTCTTCGATCAGCTCACGCTGGCGGGCATCAATCCGTGAGGCCAGCTGGAAGTTGTTGGCGGCACGGCGTTTGGCGTAGTCGAGCTGCTCAATTGCCTGCTTATAATCGCCAACCAAGGCAAAGAACTCAGCGCGCGCTTGGTGCAGGCCGATTCTGTCGCCGCTGAGGCCGCGTACTTCAGCAACTTGATACCAAACGTCAGGATCTTTCGGACGTGACTTGAGAAGGGCGTTGAGCTTGCTCTCAGCGTCTTGGGTGCGGCCTTGACGGATCATCAAGTCGACCCGTGCCTGATTCAGCGGATAATTGTCTGGCGAGTCGTTCAGCATGCGCTCAAGGCGGCTTTGTGCGTCACTCAAGCGGCTGGCTGCTGTATCCAGATCAACCTGTGCCAGGTTGTAAGGGATCGACTTTGGTGATTTTTTCAGCAGTTGATCAAGAATTTCGCCTGCTTCTTTCTGGCGTCCACCCTTGATTAATGCAATTGCCAAACCGTAGCGCGCGGCATCATTTTTCGGGTTTTCCGTCATCTCAGCGCGAAAGCGCTTGGCTGCAAGGCCAGGCGTGCCTTCATAAAACAGCTGCACCCGGGCGCGCATGATCTGGTATTCCAGGCTGTCTTCTTTGCCGCCCTTAGGCAGCTGTGCTGCGCGGTTACGGGTGTCGGCAATCCGGGACTCAGAAACTGGGTGAGTCAGCAAGAACTCAGGCGGCATGCGGTCGTAACGGTATTGGCGCATCAAATGCTCAAACATCGTTGGCATGGCGGTGGGGTCGTAACCGGCTTTTTCGAGGTTGATGATACCAATGCGGTCGGCTTCCGCTTCGTTTTGCCGTGAAAAGCGCCGCTGTTCCTGAATCGCGGCCGCCTGGGTTGAGGCAATAGCCGCAATACCAGCATCACCAGCGCCGGCTGCTGCGGCGACAATCCCCGCAAGCATCGCCGCCATCACTGGCAGTTGCATACGTTGCTGAGCTTCAAGGCCACGCGCAAAGTGACGTTGTGATAAGTGAGCTAATTCGTGCGCCAGTACCGAGGCATATTCAGCTTCAGTCTCGGCATACAGAAACAAACCACCGTTAACCCCGATGATGCCGCCGGGTGCGGCGAATGCGTTGATCTGCGGGCTGTTAAGCAGCACAAACTCAAGCCGTCGGTCTGAGAGCTGGCTGCTTTCGCTGAGCCGATAAACGCTGGTCTCAACGAAGTCTTTGAGTTGCGGGTCGGATAGCTGGCTTACCTGGCCGCGCAATAGGCTAAGCCACGCTCGGCCCAACTGGTGTTCTTGCTGGGGTGAGACAATGGCCGAGCTGGCATCTCCCAGTGACGGCAAGTCGTTGGCGGCCTGAACTGAGGCAGACAGGCAGGCGAGCGTCAAAAGGGCGGGGCGCAGAAAATTCATTCAAGGTGCTCTTGGTTTTCTAGTGCACGTACTGTAGCTGTGATCAGGTTGCGATGACCAGCATGGCAAGCTCGGATTACATCGCGTATGTTGCGCCTCCTGCACGTGCACTCATGCGCATCCTCGGGCCATGGGTTTGTTCGCGGTGAAACAAGCAGTAAAGATATCAATGCTATTTTGCTGCAGAATTTTGGAGATTGTTTGATGACTGAGGTACAAGATTCGCCGCCAGCCTTCGATGCACAGGTTGATGCCAGCGGTTTGAATTGCCCTATGCCGCTGCTTAAAGCCAAACTTGAATTGAACAAGCTGGTAAGTGGCGATGTGCTTAAAGTGACAGCAACTGATGCCGGTTCACAACGTGATTTTCGTGCTTTCGCTACGCTGGCGGGCCACAGTCTGTTGCATGAAGAGGTGCAGGACGGGGTTTATCGTTATTGGTTACGCAAAGCCTAAAGAGCCCGGTCTTTAGTGCGGCTTCTTACTTGGTTGATCAAGGATTTTTAATGCTCAAGGTTTTACGTGATTGGCTGCACCGTTATTTCTCCGATGAGCAAGCGGTGGTATTGGCTGTTTTACTGGTTGTTGGCTTTGCCTTGATCCTGACCTTGGGTGGCATGCTTGCGCCTGTGCTGACGGGATTGGTTTTGGCCTTCCTTATGCAGGGCATGGTCGGTGCCCTTGAGCGCATACGGGTGCCTCACATCATTGCGGTGTGGCTGGTTTTTGCCATTTTTGTCAGCGCGCTTGGCTTAATTATTCTGGGCTTGCTGCCGTTGCTCTGGCATCAGCTAAGTACCTTGTTCAATGAATTGCCGCGGATGCTCGGTGAGTGGCAGTCACTGTTTATGATGCTGCCTGAGCGCTATCCGGGTCTGGTGACCGAAGATCAGATTGTGCAGTCGATCGAATCGCTGCGCGGTGGGGCGGGTCGGTTTGGGCAGTGGGCTTTGTCATTCTCCTTGTCGAGCCTGCCCGTGTTGATCAGCGTGATGATCTACTTGGTGCTGGTGCCAATCTTGGTGTTTTTCTTCCTGAAAGACCGTGAGGTCATCGGTGAGTGGTTCCGTGGATATTTGCCACAAGAGCGCACCCTGATTAGTCAGGTCGCCGCTGAGATGAACAAGCAGATTGCCAATTACATTCGCGGCAAGGTGATCGAAATCATCATTTGTGGCGTTGTGACCTACATTTCCTTTGCTGCGCTGGGCCTGAATTACCCGGCGCTGCTGGCGCTGGCGGTGGGGTTGTCAGTCGTGGTGCCCTATATCGGCGCGGTGGTTGTCACTGTGCCGGTAGCGCTGATCGGATTGTTTCAGTGGGGCTTTGGTGATCAGTTTCTGTATTTGATGCTGGTTTACTCGATCATCCAGGCGCTCGACGGCAACGTACTGGTGCCGCTGCTGTTCTCTGAGGCGGTCAATCTGCACCCCGTGGCAATCATCTGCGCGGTGCTGCTGTTTGGCGGCTTGTGGGGCTTCTGGGGCGTGTTCTTTGCGATTCCATTGGCGACCCTGTTCAAGGCGCTTTTGGACGCTTGGCCGCGGGTTGAGACGACCAGCCCTGCTGTGCAGCCTTGTGCTTAGTGATGTTTTTGGGTGTGGCAACGCGAAGCTTGCCCACCAAAACCTAAGTCACGGCGTACCACAAACAAGGCCACTATAGAAGTGGCTTTTGCTTATTTGATGCAATTATAAAGATGGGTGTTATAGGGCAAATAGCTTGTTTCACTGAGGCTCTGCTAATCGTAGAAGCGTCGCAAGCGTCTGTATCGAGTTAAGGCTTGTGATACATTGAATGCATGTATCACAGTGAGGTGCAGAAATGGCTACTTCAATCCGATTGGCTCCTGAAATTGAGCAGCGTTTAGCATTTTTGGCCGCTAATACCGGGCGCACCAAGGCGTATTATTTGCGGGAAATCATCGATCAAGGGCTGACAGAGATGGAAGATTACTACCTCGCAGCGGAAGTTCTGGAGCGCGTGCGCAAAGGCCAAGAGTCGGTGCATTCGCCAGCAGAGGTGAGGAAAGAACTTGGTTTGGACGATTGAGTACACACATACGGCCAAAACTCAATTACGTAAGCTTGATAAACAGTCAGCCAAGCGCATTCTCGATTATCTGGATGAACGGATCATTGGCAGAGATGATCCGCGCAGCACAGGCAAGGCACTCAGTGGTCCTTTGGGTGGCCTGTGGCGTTATCGGGTTGGCGATTTTCGGGTGATTTGCGATATTCAGGACGGCGCGCTACGCATCTTGGTTGTGCAGCTCGCCAATCGCCGGGATGTGTACCGCTAAATCAGGCTTTATTCAGCGCCTGAGCGACGGCCAGCACGGCATCAACGTGACCTGGCACTTTTACCCCGCGCCACTCTTGACGCAGCACACCGTTTTTATCGATCAGAAAGGTGCTGCGGTCAACGCCCATGTATTCCTTGCCATAAAGCTTTTTCAGCTTGATCACATTGAATAGGTTGCACACTGCTTCGTCTTTGTCCGAGATCAGCTCAAACGGAAAGCCTTGCTTGGCTTTGAAGTTTTCATGGGACTTCAAGCCATCACGCGACACGCCGAAAATCAGCGTATTCGCGTCTTGAAACTGAGCAAACTGATCACGAAAGCCTTGGCCTTCAGTGGTGCAGCCCGGGGTGCTGTCTTTGGGGTAGAAGTAAATCACCACTTGCTTTCCCTTCAGCGCAGACAGTTGAACCTGTTGCTCGCTGGTGGCGTGCGCCTGGAAGTCGGTTACCGGGGCATCAATGCTTACGCTCATAAAAACTCCTGCATAGCTGTTCGAATAGGTCTACTGCAGCCCCTAAGTGAAGGACTGCTGGCGCTTCAGGCTCAAGGCGTCTGTGGCCGCCAAGGCTCAATCAAGGCATCAAGGTTGAGCGCGTCGGCAAAATCCAGGAATTGGTCGCGTAGCCAGCTGATTTGTGTGCCTGCTGGCAGAGTCACGGTCAGCGTGGCGTTGAGCATGGTGCCGCCAGTTTGTGGTGCTTGGTAGGTATCACATGTCAGGTTTTCTAACTCGACGTTGTGGTCGATAAAGAACTGACAAAGCTCATTGAGGATGTCCGGGCGATACACCGAGCTTACATACGCAACGTAAGGCAAAGCCTGCGGGCGATTCTCGGTGGCGGCACTGCGAATTACATTGGCAGTGAAACTGTGCTTTTTAGACAGCGCAGGCAAGCTTGTTTCCAGTCGAGCCAAGGCATCCCAACTGCCAGTGATCTGCAATACCAGGGCGCTGAACTCTCCGTGTCGGCTTAAGCGTGTGCTGATCACTGCACAGCGATTTTCGTGGCTAGCGCGGCACAGGACATTGGTCAGCTCCATGGCATTGGGGCCAAGCGCGCTGATAACCAAGAATTGTTCGCGTACTGAGGGTGAGGTCATGCAGCCTTCCTAAAACAATGAGCGAGCGACTTTGTCTTCACAGCGTCGCTCAAAGAAGGAAGGGTAGCGAAAAGCGCCGCGAAGGGGAATCATCGCTCAAATAACCAGCGGATTAATTCCTTAAAAGCGAGTGAACCTGTAATCAACAAAGGATATTGATGCTGTAATAGGTCGTTTGTTGCGCATTTTGTTCAATTTACTCAGTGTGCAGCACGCATTCATTTACGTTGATATCAGGGCATATTTGCCGTTTTAGGCCCGGAATACCCCGCCCAATGGTTTAAAAGTACGGCTTGTGGTGCATCCACTTGCCGGTAACCCTAGCGCTTCGCTTGTGCAAGGCTCATAGCGCCAGTACCATTACGGCTCTCTTTTTTCGGCAGGAGCGGTTGCATGATTGCGGGCAGTATGGTGGCACTGGTCACTCCTATGGATGCACAAGGTGATCTCGACTGGGATAGCTTGAGCAAACTGGTGGATTTCCATCTGCAAGAAGGCACCAATGCCATCGTCGCGGTCGGCACCACAGGTGAGTCGGCGACATTGGAAGTGTCTGAGCACATTGAGGCGATCCGTCGCGTTGTTGATCAGGTAGCGGGGCGCATCCCTGTGATCGCGGGCACGGGTGGCAACTCCACGCGTGAATCGGTCGAGCTTACCCGCGCCGCTAAAGACGTGGGCGCAGATGCCTGTCTGCTGGTGACGCCGTACTACAATAAGCCGACCCAGGAAGGCCTGTACCTGCACTTCCGGCATATTGCTGAAGCCGTCGCGATTCCGCAGATTCTTTATAACGTGCCGGGCCGCACGGTCTGCGACATGCTGCCAGAGACCGTTGAGCGTCTGTCGAAGATCGACAACATCATCGGTATCAAAGAAGCCACAGGCGACTTGCAGCGTGCCAAAGAAGTAATTGACCGGGTCAGCAAGGATTTCCTGGTTTACTCCGGTGACGACCCAACGGCTGTTGAACTGATGCTGCTGGGCGGCAAAGGTAATATTTCGGTCACTGCCAACGTTGCTCCGCGCGCCATGAGCGACCTGTGTGCTGCAGCAATGCGTGGTGAGGCTGCTATCGCACGTGCCATCAACGACCGTTTGATGCCACTGCACAAGAATCTGTTCATTGAATCCAATCCGATTCCAGTCAAATGGGCACTGCACGAAATGGGCATGATGCCAGACGGTATCCGTCTGCCCCTGACTTGGCTGAGCCCGCGCTGTCATGAACCGCTGCGTCAGGCCATGCGCCAGTGCGGCGTATTGGTTTAATTGAGGAATTACTACGCATGAAGCGACTGGCCGGACTTACAACACTTGCCTTGATCATCTCCAGTACCAGCGGTTGCGGCTGGATTTGGGGTGAAGATGGTTACTTCCGTGATCGTGGTAGCGATTACCTGACCGCTCGTCAGACTGCACCAATGCAGCTGCCAGCCGATGTCCAAAGCAAGCCGCTAGACCCATTGCTGCCTATTCCACAGCAAGTTGCTACCGAAAACATCGAAGGCGAATATGATGTGCCGCGCCCGCAAGCCTTGACGGTTCAGGCCGATGCCAGTGAGTTTAGCTTGCAGAAGAGCGGTGCCTCGCGCTGGATTGTTGCACAACGTGTGCCTTCTGAAGCCTGGCCTGTGGCGCGTCAGTTTTATGAGTCCAATGGTTTTCGTATTGCTGAAGAGCGTCCGCAAACCGGTGAATTCACCACTGACTGGCAGCAGTTCAGTGATCTTTCTGCACCCATGGCCCGTCGTCTGAGTACCCGTGTTGCAGGTTCCACACCTGATGCTGAAACTCGCGTTCGTGTGCGTATCGAGCCGGGTGTGCAGCGCAATACCAGTGAAATCTACGTCGTCAGCGCAGAGCGCCCAGCGGGTAGCACTGCCGATGTTGCCTTCACGGATAAGAGCGTTAACGAAAGTCTTGACGCTGCATTGCTTGATGAAATGCTCGTGAGCATGGCACGTAGCGCCGAGCAGGGTGGTTCGGTTTCGTTACTTGCCGCACGTGACTACGATGCCCCAAGCCGTGTAAGCCTGTCGCAGGACGGTAACGGCAACCCAATCCTAAACCTCAGCTCGGATTTCGACCGCGCCTGGTCTGGTGTGGGTCGCTCGCTGGATTCGGCTGACGTGCGTGTCGACGACCTTAACCGTAGCCTCGGCGTTTACTACATCAACCTCGCGGAAGGTTCTAAAGCTAAAGAAGAGAAACCAGGCTTCTTCAGCAGTTTGTTTGGCAGCGAGCCGGATGAAGAAGAAATCGAAGCCCGTGCCGAGCGTTATCAGGTTCGCCTGACCACCGTGGGCGACAGTGTGCAAGTGTCGGTCGAGAAAGACATCAACACAGTGGCACCTGAAGATGTATCGCGCAAAATCCTTGGTCTGATTCAGGATAACCTGGGTTAAACCGATTACCACCTGACCCGCTCAGGTGGTTCAGATCCCGCGCAGGGCGGCCTCGGCAGCCTGCATGAAATTGATAGGCGAAACCCTGTGTTTCGCCTGTTTCGTTTGTTCAAGACGGAAACTTTGACATGACCACGCCAGTGACCCTCAGCCTGAAAAAAATCTACTCAGGTAAAGTCCGCGACCTCTATGAAATTGATGACAAGCGTATGTTGATGGTCGCAACCGACCGCCTTTCAGCGTTTGATGTCATTCTTGATGAGCCGATTCCAGAGAAAGGTAAAATCCTGACTGCGATTTCAAACTTCTGGTTCGACAAGCTCAGTGGGTTGGTGCCTAACCATTTCACTGGCGACAAGGTCGAAGACGTTGTCAGCGCCGCTGAGTTGCCATTGGTTGAAGGGCGTGCTGTTGTTGCCAAGCGCCTTAAGCCTGTGGCTGTAGAGGCGATTGTACGCGGCTACATTGCCGGCTCTGGTTGGAAGGAATACCAGAAAAGTGGCACCGTCTGCGGCATTCAACTGCCTGCTGGTCTGCAAGAAGCCTCCAAGCTACCTGCGCCGATCTTCACCCCTTCGACCAAGGCTGCTGTGGGCGACCACGATGAGAACATCTCGTTCGAGCAGTGCCAGGCAATCATCGGTGATGAACTCGCGCTGAAAGTGCGTGACACCGCTATTGCCCTGTACAGCGCTGCGGTTGAATATGCGGCCACACGCGGCATTATCATCGCCGACACTAAATTTGAGTTTGGCCTCGATGAAGATGGCACACTGACGCTGATGGACGAAGTGCTGACGCCTGACTCAAGTCGTTTCTGGCCTGCTGAAAGTTATGCAGAAGGCAGCAATCCACCAAGTTTCGATAAGCAGTTTGTACGTGACTGGTTAGAGTCTACCGGCTGGAATAAGCAAGCCCCTGCGCCAACCGTTCCGGCGGATGTCGCGCAGAAAACCGCTGATAAATACCGCGAAGCCTTGACCAAACTCACCACATAGTTGCATGTTGTATGAGAAAGGCGCTTAGGCGCCTTTTTTGTGGGTCAGGCTTGAGCCAGTCATACGCGTTTAGTAAATAGCTCGACCTAACTAGCAGGGTTTCTGCGGTTTCTGCTGGCGGGAATCTGTGGTGTCGGGGGAGCATGCAATATGCAGCAGGAGACCCTATGTTCATAGCGCTTACTATTGCGACGCTGTTTGTGGTCGTCGTCACGCTGCTGCCTATTTTAAAGTGCACGCATTGGACTGTCAGGGTCATGGATTTTCCGCGTGTGCAAATCGCCTTTTGCGCGGCGCTTACCCTGATGTTGCAGTTTTGCGTTCTCCCATCGCAGCCGATCCTGACAGCTTTGTTTATTCTGCTGACGGCGCTGTGTCTACTATGGCAGCTATGGTGGGTCGTGCCTTATACGCGGCTGTGGCCGGTTGAAACCAAAGCCTGCAAAACGCAGGACGTCAATAAACAGCTCAGCATCATGACTTCAAATGTCCTGCAAACAAATCGAAACAGCGATGCGTTAATTGAGATCGTTAACGACTATAAGCCCGATATTCTCGTCACCCTCGAATCGGACACTTGGTGGGAGAGCAGGCTCAGCGTGTTGAGCGCGCACATGCCCTACAGCGTTAAATGCCCGCTTGATAACCTCTACGGTATGCATGTGTATTCGAGGTTGCCCTTTAGCGACAGCGTCATTTCCTATTTAGTTGAAGACGATGTTCCATCGATACATCTGTTACTCGAGTTGCGCACGGGTGATAAGGTCCAGATGCATTTTGTGCATCCTGCCCCACCCAGCCCTACGGAAAACACTGAGTCGGCAGAGCGAGACGCTGAGCTGATTGTCATTGCTAAGCGTGTCGCGCAAACACAGCAAGCCGTCGTGGTCACGGGTGATCTCAATGATGTTGCATGGTCTACCTCAACCCGGCTTTTTCGTAAAATTAGTGGCCTGCTTGACCCGCGTATAGGCCGCGGTATGTTTAATACCTTCCACGTAAAGTATCCGTTTTTACGTTGGCCGTTGGATCATCTGTTCCACAGCTCCCACTTTACAGTGAAGGCTATCAAGCGGTTGCCTTCCATTGGCTCAGATCACTTCCCATTGTTGACCGTGCTTGTATTTGACCCCGAGTCCAGTGCTGATCAAGAAGGGTTAACAGCTGACAGAGACGATCATATTGAGGCCAATAAAACAGCCCAAGCTGAGCAGGTCAGTGAGGCCGATGTACCGGCGCTAAGTGGCTAGGACCATCAGCTCGTGCATGCATTTATTCAGCAAAAAGCCGGGGTATCCCGGCTTTTTGGTCTGTGCGTCCGCTTAATTAATTAGCTTTAAGCACCAGGGTCAGAATGTCGTAGCTGGCGACCAGTTCGCCATCCTGATTGGTCACTTCAACATCCCAAGCCACCACGCCTTGCGGCTCGCCTTTGGGGCTGGTTTTGCCTTGGTCGATTTTGCGCTTGCAGGTCAGGCGCGCCTGAATGGTGTCACCAATTCCGACTGGGCTGATAAAACGCAGGGTATCGAGGCCGTAGTTAGCCAGCACAGGGCCAACCCCCGGCGAGACGAACAAGCCGGCGGCAGCCGACAAGACAAAATAGCCGTGGGCGATGCGCTTGCCGAACTGCGATTCTTTGGCGGCGATGTCATCGAAGTGCATGTAGAAGTGGTCGCCAGACAAGCAGCCGAAATTGACCAGATCCGCTTCGGTGACGGTGCGTCTGTGGGTCAGCAGGGATTCGCCGATCTTCAGTTCTTCAAAGTAGCGGCGGAACGGATGCACCTCGGTTTCATAGACCTTGGCACCGCGCACGTATTCACCGGTGACAGCCATCAGCATGCTCGGCGAACCTTGTACGGCCGTGCGTTGCAGATAATGTTTAACTGCGCGCAGGCCGCCTAATTCCTCGCCGCCGCCGGCGCGGCCAGGACCACCATGTTTGAGGACCGGCAAAGGGGAGCCGTGGCCCGTGGACTCAGCCGCCGATTCGCTGTCAAGAATGTGCAAGCGACCATGCAATGCGGCAGCGGCGGGGACTACCCGTGCAGCGACTTGAGGGTCTTTGGTGATCAAGCTGGCAACCAAGCTGCCTTTGCCACGGGCTGCCAGGGCAATGGCTTCGTCAATATCATCGTAAGCCATCAAGGTGCTGACCGGGCCAAAGGCTTCGATATCGTGGGCACCGCCTTCTGCGTGCGGGTCACGGGCCAGCAGCAGGGTCGGTGCACAGAACGCGCCTTCAGCGACGCCTTCACCCAGCGGTGAGAAGCCATCTTTGGCACCCAGCAACATATCACTGCTGTGCAGCAGCGCTTGAATGCGCTCGGCAACGTCAGCCTGCTGGGCGTGCGAAGCCAATGGCCCCATGCGTACACCCTCAACCGATGGGTCGCCGGCAACCACTTTAGCCAGGCGTGCACGCAAGCGCTCAGCGACGGCATCAATATGTTTGGCCGGAACAATGGCGCGGCGGATCGCGGTGCATTTCTGCCCCGACTTAACCGTCATCTCGCGGGCAACTTCTTTAACGAATAGGTCGAACTCGGGATCGTCCGGGGTAATCTCAGGTGCCAGAATGGCGCAGTTAAGCGAGTCTGCTTCAGCGTTGAAGGGCACTGAGTTGCGGATAAGGTTGGGGTTGACCCGTAGCTTGGCGGCAGTGTCAGCCGAGCCGGTAAAGGTCACCACATCCTGGCCTTGCATGCGGTCGAGCAAATCACCCGTGCTGCCAATGATCAGTTGCAGGCTACCGGCTGGCAGCAAGCCCGACTCGTGCATTAGGCGCACTGTGGCTTCGGTGAGGTAGCTGGTAGCTGTGGCTGGCTTGATAATACACGGCATGCCCGCCAGAAAGCTTGGGGCAAATTTTTCCAACATGCCCCAGATCGGGAAGTTGAAGGCGTTGATATGAACAGCCACACCGCCGCGTGGCACCAGAATATGAGTCCCAGCGAAGGTGTTGAGTTTGCCCAGTGGCATGGCTGGGCCTTCGTGCACCACATTGCCGGAGGGCATCTCGCGCGCGCCTATTCCGGAGTAGGTGAACAGGGTGCCCGCGCCGCCTTCAATATCAATCCAGCTGTCAGCACGTGTTGCGCCGCTGTGATGGGATAGCGCATAGAGCTGTTCTTTGTGTTCCAGCAGGTATTTGGCCAGCGCCTTGAGGCGTTGTGCGCGTTGCTGAAAGTCCATCGCCATCAATTCGCTGATACCGCGTTGGCGGGCAAAGTCCACCGCTTCGGCGAAATCCAGGGTTTCTTCATGGGTGTAGGCGATGTGCTGACCGTTGATGGCGCTGCGTAATGATTGTGCAGCGTGCTGGCCGACCCAGTGCTCACCGATAAAACTTTGCAAGACAGTCTGTTGCGACATTTCAATCTCCAGAATAGGGCTGGCCTGAGGATTCAGGCGGTTGCGCGGCGCAGTTGATTTGTCACTGCGCGCCAGCGAATTAGGCGCAGGGCCAGCGCTAGCCCTGCGCAGCGCTAAGGGGTTAAAGCTCGTCGAAGTCGAGCACCACTTTGTCGCTCAGTGGGTAGCTCTGGCAGGACAACACGTAGCCTGCGGCAACTTCGTAGTCTTCCAGGGCAAAGTTGCTGTCCATCTCCACTTCACCTTCAAGCACTTTGCATTTGCAGGTGGAGCACACGCCGGCTTTGCAGGAGTAGGGCAGCTCGGCACCCTGTGCATTGCCAGCATCAAGAATGCTCATGCTGTTACGTGCCAGCTCGAAGCTTTTGCTGTGCCCGTCACTGGTCACGGTGATCTGGCATAGCGCGCTATCAACAACGGCGGCAGCCTGCCGTGCGGCGCGTTTTATATCGCTGCCGACGGCGGCAAACAGCTCGAAGTGAATGCGTTCGGCATTCATGCCATGGGCCTTGAGTTGGTCGCGCACGGTCTCGGTCATGGCTTGGGGGCCACAGATAAACGCCGCTTCCAGGCTGTTTACATCCAGCCAGCTTTTAAAAAACTGGGTGCATTTCTCGGCGTCGATATGGCCGTTGTACAGGTCGACATCCTGCTGCTCGCGGCTGAACAGATAAATGATGTTCAGGCGCTGTAGATACAGATTTTTCAGATCGCTGAGTTGATCGCGGAACAGTGTTGAGTTACTGGAGCGGTTGCCATACAGCAGGGTGAAGCGGCTATCGGGTTCGGTTTCCAGAGTCGTTTTGATGATCGACAGGATTGGCGTGATGCCACTGCCTGCAGCCACAGCCAGATAATGACCCTTGCGAGCTGGATCAAGCTCGACATGGAATGAACCACTGGGCGGCATCACTTCAACACTGTGGCCAGCTTTCAGGGTTTCGTTGGCGTAGCAGGAAAACAAACCGCCACCGACGCGTTTGATTGCTACGCGCAGGTCATCATCGTTGACGCCCGTACAAATCGAATAGGAGCGACGTACTTCTTCACCATTGATCTGGGTACGCATGACCAAATGCTGGCCTTGGGTGAAGCGGAATTCCTCGCGCAGCTCGCTGGGAATCTCGAAGGCCACCGAAACAGCATCACGGGTTTCTGCCCGAACTTCTTTGATTTTTAGGTTGTGGAACTTGCTCATTGTTATTCTCCGGCGATGGCTGCGCTCAGATGCACTTGAAGTAGTCAAAAGGCTCAAGGCAGTCGCGGCAGCGGTACAGCGCCTTGCAGGCGGTCGAGCCGAACTGGCTGAGCAGTTCTGTGTGGGTACTGTTGCACTGTGGGCAGCAAATAATTGGGGCCTCACCGAGTAAGCTGCGTTTACTGCTGCTGCCAACCGGTGGCGCAATACCGTAAACACGTAGCCGCTCGCGACCCTCATCGCTGATCCAGTCTGTGCTCCAGGCGGGTGTCAGGCGGCGTTCCAATTGAGGGGCTGCAAAGCCTGCCTGCTCCAGCGCCAAGCGGATGTCATCTTCGATCACTTCTGTGGCCGGGCAGCCCGAGTAGGTGGGCGTCACAACCAGATGCACATGGCCGTGCTGCCAATCAACTTCACGGACGATGCCCAAGTCCACCACGCTGACGACCGGTACTTCTGGGTCCATCACCTCATTAAGCACCTGCCAGGCGGCTGCAATATCGCTGGCCGATCCCGGGCGAGCGCCGTGGTCGCTGGTGATCAGCTCACCAGGTTGCATTGGGGTAAGTCCGTGGCAGGTACTGCATCTCGGCGAGAATCAAGCCCAGGTGCTCGGTGTGCAGGCCTTTGCGAGCACTGAGGTAGAAGTAGTTGGCTGGGCTCGGTAGCGGCAGCGTCGCCAGCTCGAAAATCTGTGTGACTGTTGCCAGCCATGCTTGACCCACGACCGTAGGATTTGCCGCCAGGTTGGCATCTGCCAGACGCTTTTCAGCCTCTTCGGCGTTGGCCAGTTCGACGGTAAAGCGCCAAAGCTGTTCGGTGGCAGCCAGCATGCGGTTGTGGCTTTCAGCCGTGCCATCACCTAAACGCTGTACCCACTCACTGGAGCGGCGCAGGTGATAGGTGACTTCTTTCAGTGCTTTGGCAGCGATACCGGCGATACGCTCATCGGTGCTGGCGCACAGTTGCTGCAACACCTCAAAGTGCCAGGCGTCATACAAAAATTGCTTGGTCATGGTCACGGCGTAGTCGCCGTTTGGCTGCTCGACCAGCAGCAGGTTGCGATAGGCGCGCTCATCACGGCCAAACGCCAGGTCGTCAGCTGTGCGTCCATCGTTAAGCAGCTCAGCGGCGTATTCCAGCCAGTTGCGTGCTTGGCCCACGAGGTCGAGGCCGACGTTCATCAGCGCCAGTTCCTCTTCAATGGCCGGTGCTTTGCCGCACCATTCGCACAGGCGCTGACCTTGGATTAGGGCTGTATCACCGAGGCGCAGCAGGTATTGGATCAGATCTTCGTTCATCTGCAACCTCACATGTGGCCGACTTCGGCCGGCAACTCATAGAAGCTGGCGTGGCGATAGACTTTGTCATTGGATGGATCAAACAGCGGCTCTTTCTCGTCTGGTGCCGAGGCGGTAATCAGCGCCGATGCGACAACCCACAGGCTCACGCCCTCATTGCGACGGGTGTACAGCTCACGGGCGTTTTCCAGGGCCATGGCGGAATCGGCGGCATGCACGCTGCCGACATGTTTGTGGTTAAGGCCGTGTTTGCTGCGTACGAAAACTTCAAAAAGGGTCCAGTCGGACATGGCAGTAATCTCCTTGTGCGCGATCAGGCGACGTCGCGTTTTAGTTGTTGTTTACGGGCATAGGCAACAGCGGCTTCACGAACCCAGGCGCCGCTTTCAATCGCGTTGCGGCGTGTGCTCACACGCTCCTGATTGCAGGGGCCATTGCCTTTGAGGACTTCATAGAACTCGTCCCACTGGATCTCGCCGAAATCGTAATGGCCGCGCGCTTCATTCCACTTCAAGTCCGGGTCCGGAGCAGTGCAGCCGAGCAGTTCGAGCTGAGGGATGGTCTGGTCAACAAAGCGCTGGCGCAGTTCATCGTTGCTCTGGCGTTTGATCTTCCAGGCCATCGATTGCGCGCTGTTTGGGGAGTGCTCATCACTTGGCCCAAACATCATCAGCGATGGCCACCAGAGGCGGTTGATCGAATCCTGAACCATGTCCTTCTGCGCTTGAGTGCCTTCTTGCATCATGGTCAGCAGCATTTGATAGCCCTGACGCTGATGAAAGCTCTCTTCCTTGCAGATTCGCACCATCGCCCGTGAATACGGGCCATAGGAGGTGCGCTGCAACACCACCTGATTGACGATAGCCGCGCCATCAACCAACCAACCCACTGCGCCCATGTCAGCCCAGCTCAGGGTCGGGTAATTGAAGATGCTTGAGTACTTGGCCTTGCCGCTGTGCATCTTGGCAATTTCGTCATCGCGGTCGGCTCCCAGGGTTTCCATGGCGCTGTACAGGTACAGGCCATGACCGGCTTCGTCCTGAATCTTGGCCATTAGCTGCAGCTTGCGCTTGAGCGATGGCGCACGCGTTACCCAATTGCCTTCTGGCAGCATGCCGACGATTTCCGAGTGGGCGTGCTGGGATATTTGACGGATCAGGGTTTGGCGATAAGCCTCGGGCATCCAGTTCTTGGCTTCGATCTTGATCTCGGCGTCGATGCGTTCCTGGAAGGCGCGTTCTTGTGGCTCCATTTCGTCCAAGGATTTGAGACGTTTAACACCCGTTTCGACGAGTTGTGCGTACATGCTGTGCCTCCAGCTATGACTTGTTATTAGGCGTGTGTGTATTTTTAAATGATACACAAATAAATATCAAACGATAAATGTTGTGTCGTAATTGTTTTTTCTCAAATTGGCACTGCTGCCGACCAGTGGTATGAGTTTGCAGCTGGATCAAGGGACTTTTCAGCAGGCGAAAAAAAGCCCCGCGAGTGCGGGGCTAGGGAAGCGGATCTTAGTTTGCGTTACGTTTGTCTATTACATGGCAAGCCTTGCCTTCTGAGCGCTTCAGGCTATGGAAAGGCTGAATAAGTACCCGGGTGCTGATGCCGATATGGGTCTTGATTTGCTTGGCCAGCTCCAGGCCGATGAGCTTTTGCTGAGTCTCATCCATTGCCTCTAATCCGTGGCGCAGTTCAACCAGGATATCAACGCTATCCATATTGCCATTGCGATACAAATGCATTTCATAAAATTCTGAAAGCTGTTTTATTTTCAGAACTTGCTCTTCAACTTGAGTTGGGAATACGTTGACCCCACGGATGATCAACATGTCATCGCTGCGGCCGGTGATTTTGTCCATGCGCCGCATGGGGCGTGCGCTGCCTGGAAGCAGGCGAGTCAGGTCGCGGGTGCGATAGCGGATCATCGGCAATGCTTCTTTGCTTAGCGAAGTGAACACCAGCTCACCCATCTGGCCGTCTGGTAGCACCGCGCCGGTCACTGGATCAATGATTTCGGGGTAGAAGTGATCTTCCCAGATGGTCGGGCCATCTTTAGTCTCCGCGCACTCCATGGCCACGCCAGGGCCCATGATCTCGGATAGACCGTAGATATCCAGTGCGGTAATACCGAGACGCTGCTCAATAGAGCTGCGCAATTCGGCCGTCCAGGGCTCGGCACCAAAGATGCCAAGGCGCAGCGATAGCTTGTGAGGGTCAAGGCCTTGGCGCTCGATCTCATCGGCGAGATTAAGCATATAAGAAGGGGTAACCATGATGATGTCAGGCTGGAAATCGCGGATCAGCTGGACTTGCTTTTCAGTTTGTCCGCCGGACATTGGGATCACGGTGCAGCCCAGGCGTTCAGCTCCGTAGTGAGCGCCAAGACCGCCCGTGAACAGACCATAACCGTAGGAGATATGAACCTTGTCACCCCGTTTGCCACCAGCCGCCCGGATCGAGCGCGCCACTACATTGGCCCAGGTGTCGATATCGTTCTGGGTGTAGCCAACCACTGTAGGTTTGCCTGTGGTGCCACTGGAAGCATGCACACGTACAACTTCGGATTGCGGCACGGCAAACATGCCGAAGGGGTAGTTGTCGCGTAAGTCATTTTTGCCGGTGAAGGGGAACTTGGCCAGATCTTCCAGGCTTTTCAAATCATCAGGATGCACGCCCAGCTCGTCGAAGCGCTGTCGATATAGTGGCACGTTGTTGTAGGCGTGGTTCAGGCTCCAGCGCATACGGTCCAGCTGGTGTTGACGCAAAGCATCGACGCTGACAGTTTCCATTGGGTCAAGCAGGGCATGTTGGGCGTTCATGTTCATGACATCACTCTATTTATTCTTGTGTGACAGCAGGCTAAAGCGCTGAAACAGTCAGCAGCGTAGCCGCTCCCGGTTGCTAGGGGCTAGGGTTACCCGTTCAAAGGCGTTCAATCACCATGGCGATACCCTGGCCGACACCAATGCACATGGTGCACAGGGCGTAGCGAGCTTGACGCTGCTCAAGTTCATGCAGGGCCGTAGTAACCAGGCGTGCACCGCTCATGCCCAGTGGGTGACCCAGCGCAATGGCGCCGCCGTTTGGGTTAACCCGCGCGTCATCGTCAGCCAGCCCAAGTTCGCGCAAGACTGCCAGGCCTTGTGCGGCAAAAGCTTCATTGAGCTCGATTACATCCATGTCGGCAAGCGACAGACCAGTCAGCTCAAGTACCTTGCGCGTGGCAGGCACCGGTCCAATGCCCATGATGCGCGGCTCAACTCCGGCTGTGGCCATGCCGACAATACGCCCGCGGGCTTTAAGGTCGTGACGCTGAGCCGCTTCGCTGCTTGCCAGAAGCAGGGCGCATGCGCCGTCGTTGACCCCAGAGGCATTGCCGGCGGTGATGCTGCCACCGTCACGAAAGGGCGCACGCAGTTTGGCCAGTTGCTCAAGGGTGGTGTCGCCGCGAGGGTGTTCATCCTGCTCGACTACTTTTTCAGCACCCTTGCGTTGGGCGATACGCACCGGAACGATTTCTTGGGCGAGGCGGCCATTGAGTTGTGCGGCAGCGGCGCGCTGTTGGCTGCGCAGTGCAAAGGCATCCTGGTCGGCGCGGGAGATGTTGAACTGTGCGGCGACGTTTTCAGCTGTTTCGGGCATCGAGTCGCTGCCGAACTGTGTTTGCAGCGTGGGATTGATAAAGCGCCAGCCGATAGTGGTGTCGAACAGTTCGGCCTGGCGGCCAAAGGCTTGATCGGACTTGCCCATAACAAAAGGCGCACGCGACATGGACTCAACACCGCCCGCGATCATCAGCCCGGCCTCATTGCAGCGCAGTGCACGTGCTGCATTGCCAATCGCATCCATGCCTGAGCCACACAAGCGGTTTAGCGTGGTCCCCGGAACCGTCACAGGTATCCCGGCGAGCAGGGCGGACATGCGGGCGACGTTGCGGTTGTCTTCGCCCGCCTGATTGGCGCAGCCATAAATCACATCGTCGACTGACGACCAGTCAACCTGGGGGTTGCGTTCAATCAAGGCACGAATCGGAATCGCGCCAAGGTCGTCCGCACGCACACTGGACAATGCACCGGCATAGCGACCAATCGGGGTGCGTACGGCGTCGATAATCAGGGCGTCAGTCATTTGCATTCTCCTGCGCGAGGACAGTACCGCGCACTTTGTAGGACTTACCGTGGAACAGGGCGAGCAGTTCGCCGCGCTGGTTTTCAATGCGCACGTCATAGTTGCCCGTGCGTCCGCCGCGGCTTTGTTCGGCTGCAACCGCTTTGAGTGTGTCGCCTTTAAAACCGGGGGCGATGTAGTCGATGCTGCAGCCCAAGGCAACGGTGGTTTCGTTGTAGGTGTTGCAAGCCATGGCAAAGGCCGAGTCGGCCAGCGCAAATAGGTAGCCGCCATGGCAAGTGCCGACACCTTGGATCATGTCTTCACGCACCTGCATGCTGACTTCTGCAGTGCCAGGGCCGCTGGCGAGTACCTGAATACCCATGCGTTGGCTGGCGATATCGCGGTTGAACAGGGCTTCGGTGCAGGCCTGAGCCAAGGATGTTGCGCTGTGATCAGTCATGGAAACGGCTCCCTTCAGCGACTTTGCGCCGTAACAACAGCGAAGGCCGGTAGCGTTCTTCGCCATAAGCGCTTTGTAGGTTATCGAGGGTTTTCAGCACCGTTGGCAGGCCGATTTGATCAGCCCAGGCCAGTGGGCCCATTGGATAATTAACGCCTGCACACATGGCCAGATCGATATCTGCTGCGGTGCCAACGTTATGCAATGCAGCATCGGCAGCTTCATTGGCCAGCATGGCTACAGTGCGCATAACCACCAGGCCGGGGATGTCAGTGAGCAAGCTGGATTTGATTCCACATTTGGCCAGCAGGCTGACCACTTGATTCAGCGCTTCGCCGCTGGTGCCTTTAGCACAAGCGAGGCCCAGGCGTGTGGCTTTGGTGTAGTCCTTGGCCAAGTCGATCAGCACCAGATTGCTTAGACCTTCCTGTTGGCTGCGTTGGCAGGCCATGCGCCCATCGGAAAGCGCGACCACAGCATCGCCAGCGCGCAGCAAGCCGCTGCCGTCGCGCTGAATAACCTTAATGCCCGCTGCTTTAATGCGCTCAACCAAGCCCTGTGCAGCACCAAGTGACCCTTCGACAACGCAGGTCTCAACCTGACAATCGGCACTCAGTTCGTCGACGCTAGGTTTTTGCGCATCAACGGCATAACTGTAGAAACCTTGACCACTTTTACGACCCAGATGACCGGCATCAACCAAGTCTTTTTGCATCAGCGACGGCTGAAAGCGCATGTCGTTGTAGTAGGCGTTGAATACCGAGCAGGTCACGGCGTAGTTAACGTCGTGGCCGATCAGATCGGTCAGCTCAAATGCGCCCATGCGGAACGCCCCGGCTTCGCGCATCAGGGCGTCCAGTGTTGCGCAACTCGCTGCGCCTTCTTGCAGGGCGCGCAGGCTTTCTGCGTAGAAGGGCCGCGCCACCCGGTTAACGATGAAGCCGGGCGTTGAGCGGGTGTGTACCGGCTTTTTGCCCCACGCCGCTGCGGTGCTATGAATGCATTGGGCAACAGCCGTTGAAGTAGCCAGGCCACTGACCACCTCGACCAGCGCCATCACCGGTGCTGGATTAAAAAAATGCATGCCGACAACGCGCTCTGGGTGCTGCATACCTGCCGCAAGCGCGGTCACAGAGAGCGATGAAGTGTTGCTGGCCAGAATGCACTCGGCGCTGCATAGGGCTTCAAGCTGAGCCAGTAGCTTACGTTTTACATCAAGATTTTCGACGATGGCTTCAATTACCAGGCTTGAGTCAGCCAATGCTTCGATAGAGCCTGCAGCCTGTAAGCGTGCGACGGTGGCGGTGCGCTTATCGGCGTCCAGTTTGCCACTCTCAACACGCTTGCCAAGTTGCCGGTCGATGGCCTCAATGGCCTCTGCGGCCGAACCTTCACGCATGTCGTACAGCTTGACGCTGTGGCCTGCTTGCGCTGCAACTTGGGCAATACCTGCGCCCATTGCGCCAGCGCCGATGACGGCAATCTGTGCCTGTGTACTAAGTGCTTGCATGCTTATTTGCCCTTGAATTCAGGGGTGCGCTTGTTCATAAAGGCGCTGACGCCCTCGCGGTAATCTTCGCTGCGTCCAGCCAGTCGCTGCAGATCGCGCTCAAGCTCCAGTTGCTCATCAAAGCTGTTACTCATGCTGGCATTGAACGCACGCTTGATCAGGGCCAGGCCGTAGGTCGGCTGTGTGGCCAGATGGCGAGCAAGCTTGAGGGCTTCTTGACGTAAGTCAGCATCATCGACCACGCGATAAATCAGGCCGAGTTGCTCGGCTTGCTCGGCGCTAATGCGTTCACCGAGCATGGCCATGGCTTTGGCCTTAGCCATGCCGACCAAGCGTGGCAGGCTCCAGGTGCCGCCGGAATCGGGCACGAGACCAATCTTGCAAAAGGCCTGAATAAAACTTGCGGAACGGGCGGCAATTGTCAGGTCGCAGACCAACGGGATATTGGCTCCAGCACCTGCCGCAACACCATTAACCGCGCAAATGACCGGCATGGGCAGGTCACGCAGTGTGCGAATCATTGGGTTGTAGAACTTCTCGATAGAGATGCCCAGGTCTGGCATCTGTGCATCGGGTGCCACATTGCGGTCGCTCAGGTCCTGGCCAGCGCAAAAGCCACGACCTTCGGCAGTCAGCAGCAGAACGCGAGCTTCGCCACTGTTGCGTACCTGCTTCAAGGCTTCACGAACCTCAAGGTGCATCTGGGTGTTGAAACTGTTCAGTTGCTCAGGTCGATTGAGGCTGAGCAGGGCGACGCCATTGTCGATGGAAAACAGAATGTGTTCGAAGTTCATGGCACTAACGCTCTCTTGATAAGCAAAGGTCGGCGGCGCTCATTGGCCGGTAAAGTGTGCTGTGCGCTTTTCCTGGAAGGCGCTGATGCCTTCCGCGCGGTCCCGGGTTCCGGCCAGCACCGTGAAGGCGTGACGCTCGAAACGTAGGCCGCTGGCTAAGTCGGTGTCTTGGGCTTTGAGCAGCGCTTCTTTGGCCAGGCGCACGGCCAGCGGTGCTTTCTGAGCAATCACGCGGGCCAGGGCGATGGCGCGCTCGACGGTTAATTCGGGTTGGGTAACTTCACTGACCAGGCCGGCGCGCTGAGCATGGCGCGCGTCAATGGCGACTCCCGACAGCACCATTTGCATGGCCAGTGATTTACCCACAGCGCGCAGCAGGCGTTGGGTGCCGCCAGCGCCGGGCATGATGCCCAAATTGATTTCCGGTTGGCCGAACTTGGCGTCTTCCCCGGCAATGATGATGTCTGCGTGCATAACCAGCTCACAGCCACCGCCCAAAGCGAAGCCATTTACTGCGGCAATCAGAGGTTTGCTGAAGCTGCTGATGCGTTGCCAGTGAGCAACCCTTGGGTCATTGAGAATGCCGACCATGTCGCGCTCGGCCATCTCATTGATGTCTGCACCTGCGGCGAACGCTTTTCGGCTACCAGTGAGCACCACAACGCGGGTGTCGGGATCTTGTTCGGCCGATATCAACTCGGCTGCCAGCTCACCGAGTAATTCGGTATTCAGGGCGTTGAGGGCCTCTGGGCGATGCAAGGTGATAAGTCGTACGCCTTGCTCGCAAGGTGAGACTTTCAATGTTTGAGGCATGGCAGGTGCCCTCAGTTTGCACGGCGGTAGCCGATGATTTTTGGTTTTATGTTTCTCCGCTCGGCTTCACGTTAACTGCACGTCGCCGGGAAAGTGGCTTGAGTATACGTATGAAGCGATACAAAACAATATGTAAAAGCATTAATTTTGTGTCTTATGCATGAGCGGTAGGCTTCCCGATATCTCGTATAAAGTGGCTTTAAATCGAGCGATATAGCTATTTCATGGGGTTTGAATAGGCCTTTATGCCTTGTGTTTACAGTAAAAACCGATACGCAATCATTGTGTTTTATGCTCTATTTTGATTTGATACAAAAATAATGATTAAGCAGCAAATAGCTTGTTGCTTTCGTGTTGAGAGGTCGCACTTATGTGTGTTGTCGTGACAGGGTTCAGCCATGGCCTGCTATAGCCTTAACGGCCTGACGCCGGTGGTTCATCCAACGGCCTATGTGCACCCGACTGCGGTGTTGATTGGCGATGTGATTATTGGCAAGGGCTGCTACGTCGGGCCGCTGGCCAGTTTGCGTGGGGATTTCGGTCGGATTGTTTTGCATGAAGGTGCCAACATTCAGGACACCTGTGTCATGCATGGTTTTCCCGACAGTGACACCTTGATCGAGCGCAACGGGCATATTGGCCATGGCGCTGTGCTACATGGCTGCCGGATTGGTGAAAATGCACTCGTCGGCATGAATGCTGTGGTGATGGATGGCGCTGTCATAGCGGCCAACTCCTTTGTGTCCGCCACCGCCTTTGTCAAAGCCGGGTTTAGCTGTGAGCCGCAATCATTGGTCATGGGCTCGCCAGCCATCACCAAGCGTCGCCTGAGTGACGAGGAGGTGGCGTGGAAGCTGGCCGGTACCCGCGAATATCAACAGCTGGCCCAGCGTTGCCTTGAACAAATGGTCGAATGCCAGCCCTTGACTGAAGTTGAACGCAATCGCGCTCGTCAGCAAGCCGGGGCCTATCGCACCAAGGGTGAGAGTTTGTGACGGTGCTTGCGGGCTGTGGGTTGGCCAGAATCAGGGCCAAACGGGTATATTCGGCATCATTTTCCAAGGTCGGAACCCAATGACGTCATTAGTCCCACTGCAGCAACTGATTACACGCTTTCAGGAGCAGACGCCGATTCGTGCCAGTTCTTTAATCATCACGCTCTACGGTGATGCTATCGAACCCCATGGCGGCACGGTCTGGCTGGGCAGTTTGATCCAGTTGCTTGAGCCAATGGGCATTAATGAACGGTTGATCCGCACTTCGATTTTTCGCTTGGCCAAAGATGGCTGGCTGTCTGCTGAAAAAGTCGGACGTCGCAGCTATTACAGCCTGACTGGGGCAGGGCGGCGACGTTTCGAGAAGGCTTTCAAGCGGGTCTATAGCGCGAGCTTGCCGACTTGGGATGGATCTTGGTGCTTGCTGCTGCTGACTCAACTCGACCCGGATAAGCGCAAACAAGTGCGTGAAGAATTTGAGTGGCAAGGTTTTGGTGCGCTTTCGCCGTTGATGCTCGCATGCCCGAGTTGTGATCGCACTGATGTAGTCGCAACCCTGCAAGAGTTGGCGGTGTTGGAAGACACCATCATGTTCGAAACCACCGCCCAAGACGTTTTAGCGTCCAAGGCGCTGCGCAAGCAGGTTCGCGAGAGCTGGGACATGGGCGAACTGGCTGCGCACTACAGCGAGTTTATTCAGATGTTCCGTCCATTGTGGCAAGTGTTGCGCGAACAAGACGATTTAGAGCCGTCGGACTGTTTTTTGGCGCGAACCTTGCTCATTCATGAATACCGCAAATTATTGCTGCGCGATCCGCAACTGCCTTCGGAGTTACTTCCTGGCGATTGGGAAGGTCGGGCGGCACGCCAGTTAGCCCGTAATATCTATCGGCTGATTTACAGCAAAGCCGAACAATGGCTGAACAATAGTTTGGAAACAGCCGATGGCCCTCTACCGGAGGTCGGAGAAGGTTTTTATCGGCGTTTTGGTGGGTTGAAATAGGTTAAATTAAGCAATTCATACCAGTGTCTGCGCGTTCAGTTGTTGGTATTTCCGTCAGGGGCGGCGCAGATCGCTCTAAAAGAATAATAGTGTGAGGCCAAGCATGATGGCAACTTCGTATGCACAAAGAACTGACAGCTTCGATCAGTGGCTCAGCCACATCAATCAAGTCTGTGGAAACTTTTGCGCTAAAACATTGGGCAATGAGTTCTTCGGCGCGGTGCGTGAGCACAAGGCCGGGGCGATCAAGCTTAGTTTTGTCGACGTTGCCCAAGCCCGGCTGTATCGAACTGGGCGCGAAATCGAGCGCAGTGAAGGCCAGAACTTTTATGCGGCATTCCAGCTGCATGGCCAGGCAAATATGGAGCAGGACGGTAAACGCGTAGTCCTGAATCCGGGTGACATCACCCTGATCGACGCAACCTTACCCAGTGACTTCACCTACAGTGAAAACTCCCGTCAACTCTCGCTGATACTGCCGCGGCGCTTGGTTGAGCAAAGTATGCGTTTTGGCCGTGTGCAGTGTGCCCAGAAAATTGCCGGTAGCTCACCCATCGCCACCCTGGCCAACCGTCTGGTCCTTGATGCTTCTCAACAGCAAGGGCTTAGCCTGTGTGAAAGCGAAGCCACGCTTGATGCCATCGTCAGCCTGCTGCGGCCGGTCATCGGTGGTGAGCAGATGGACGCGGACGTGCATGAACGCATGTTCCGCAAATGCATTAGCTTTATTGATGAGCATATCTGCGCAGATGAACTGTGCCCTGAATTACTGGCGCGTGAGGTGGGTGTATCGGTTCGCGGCCTGTATCGACTGTTCTCGAAAAAAGGCCTGGTTGTCGCGCAGTACATCAAGAATCGGCGCTTGGATTTTTGCGCCGAGTCCCTGCGTCATTCCACGGCGGAGCAGAAGCTTTCAGCGCTTGGCTATGCGTGGGGGTTTTCTGACTCCAGCTATTTCTCCACTGCGTTCAAAAATCGCTTCGGTGTTTCGCCGGGTGAGTACCGTAAGCGCTACCACCACTAAGACCCGGGCTGCATGCAACGCGCATCGCAGCCCCGCAACGCCATATCCCAATAAACCGTCCCATCGTTGGCCGCGGTTTCCTCGCTGTAGTCATAGGGTCATGCCATCCAGGCGTTTGGCAGACCTGCCAATATAAATGGCAGGCAGGATAAACCCTGCATCTTACCCACCAGTGAAAATCAGACTGTTATTGCTCTCAATTGGCATGCGCTTTGGCGTTGGGATGCATTTTTACTCTGGCCGCAGGCAGAAGATGTCTCGGCAGGTTTTGAGGTGTGGGTGTTATGCAAATTATTCAATTTCGCTTGAGTTTGGCTGGGCTGTTTCTGGTGCTCGCCACTCAAGGGGCGCAGGCTGCAATCAGCTGTTCAGCAACTGAGACGCAGCAAGGTCATAAGCTGTTCGATACCGACTGCTCGGTGTGCCACTCAGTGCAAAAAGACGCTGTTGGGATGATGGGGCCTGACCTCTTTGGTGTTGTCGGTCGCCAGTCCGGCAGTCTCCAAGGCTTCAGTTATTCGAAGGCGATGCGAGATCGCGCCAAGCCGTGGGACACCGACAGCATTCAAACCTTTATTACCCAGCCACAGGCTTTGGTTCCCGGTACCTACATGCCCTACATGGGTATGGATGATAAGGCCGGGCGTAAAGCTGTTGCTTGCTATCTCAGTGAACAAACGTAATTGAACGCATCGCTTCAGGGCTGCATGCAGGTCAAGGCGGCTGCTACGGGCAATCGTCATCAAACAAAGAATAATGAGGTGTGTTTATGAGCAATGTTGAATTACTGCCAGAAGTAAAAGCCTTTCTAGCCCGTCAGCACGGTTGTTTCATCAATGGCCAAATGGTTGTGCCGCAGGGGCCATCGTCCGCTGTGCTGAACCCTGCCACCGGAGAAACCATTGCCCAGGTTGCGGATGCCACTCCAGAGGTTTTGGATCAAGCCATCGCTGCGGCGCGAACGGCTCATGAAAAAGGTGTTTGGTCAGGTTTGCGTCCGGCTGATCGCGAACGCATTCTGCTCGACTTCACGCGTTTGGTGGAACAGCATGCTGAAGAGTTGGCGCAGCTGGAAACGCTGAGCCAAGGTAAGTCGATAAATATGGCGCGCATGCTTGATATCAACGCGACAGTTGAGTTCATGCGCTATATGTCGGGCTGGGCCACCAAGATCGAAGGCCAGACCCTCGATGTGTCGATCCCTATTCCAGAAGGTGCCAAGTTCACAGCCTTTGCGCGTCGTGAGCCGGTTGGTGTTGTTGCCGGCATCGTGCCGTGGAACTTCCCATTGATGATTGCAGCCTGGAAGTTGATGCCAGCGCTGGCGTGCGGCTGCACAGTGGTTATCAAGCCTTCGACTGAAACCCCACTGACCGCACTGCGATTGGCTGAGTTGGCGTTTGAGGCGGGTGTTCCGGCTGGCGTATTCAACTTGGTCACCGGTGGCGGCAACATTGGTGCTGCACTGGCCGCACACCCGGGTATTGATAAGGTTTCGTTCACCGGCTCGACAGCTGTTGGCAAGAGTGTCGGTGTCGCTGCGGTGCAGAACATGACCCGCTTTGCGCTGGAGCTGGGCGGCAAGAACCCGATGGTGATTCTGCAAGACGCCGATATCAACAAGGCGATTCAGGGCGCTCTGCTCGGTGGCCTGTTGAACAACGGCCAAGTGTGCGCAGCGGCTTCGCGTTTCTATGTGCACCGTTCGCGCTATGACGAGTTTGTACAAGGCTTGGCTGATGCTGTTGCGGGCATGCCGATTGGTGCCGGGCTTGATCAAAATGCTGCGATTAACCCGCTGGTTTCGCACAAGCAACAACTAAGCGTGCTTAAACATATTGAGCAAGCACGTGCCGATGGGGCCCGTGTTGTCACCGGTGGTACCCCGGTTGAAGGCGCTGGATTCTTTGTGCGGCCAACGGTGTTGGCTGATGTGACTCAGGCAATGGCTGTGGCCAAAGCTGAAGTGTTCGGCCCGGTGTTATCGGCCATTCCTTTCGACACTGAGGAAGAAGCCATACGCATGGCCAACGACAGTGAGTATGGTCTGGCTGCCAGTCTGTGGACCAACGACCTGACTAAAGCGATGAACCTGGTGCCTAAAATCCATGCCGGTACAGTCTGGGTCAACGCCCACGTATTGCTTGATCCGAACATGCCATTCGGTGGGGTTAAGCAATCCGGTATGGGTCGCGAGTTTGGCCGTGCAGTGATTGAGTCTTACACCGAGCTTAAATCCGTGTGTATTGCCCACTAAGGCCTGAGTAACATCAAAAGCCTGCCCGTCGTTCGCGCGATTGGCAGGCTTTTTTGTGTGCGCGGATTTATAGGTTGGAACAACGCGAAGCATGTCCGCCATGGATCAAGTAGCAGCAGGCATCGGGTTGAGCCGATAGCATGGCCGTTGGTTGCCACCTTTGGTGGGTGAAAAAAGCATCACCCACCCAACAATTCGTAAGCATTTGCTAGGGTGGCCAAGGCGAAACTTGCTCACCATTGTCCAAACACAATAAAAAACGCCCTGAGCAAGATGATTGCGCAGGGCGTAAAAGGTGGAGCATCACAAGAAGCTGGTACTCAGTAATCGTCCATGCCGTCGTTGATGCTGATGCCTTGGCTGCGCATCTCGGCGATTAATTTTGAACGTGTGCCCGGCAGGTTGAGCATCGCTTTGTGGCGTAACTGCGCGACCTCATCTGCGGTGTAGGGTTTGAAATCTTCCGGGGTGCTTGCGCCTGCCATGCCGTCTTTACGGATCAGCCAGTTAACCAGCTCCGCCAGTTGCCCGTCATTAAGCGCTGATTGCGCCATGCCAGGGACGCGGACGAGAAACTCGCGGCCACCTTCAACCTTGAGAAAGTTACCGACGAAACCTTTCATCTTCGGCACGTCATTGGCTTTGGAGCCCATGCCATCACCCAAATGGCAACCTGCACACTGCAACTCGTAGTTCACTGAGTTGCTGTACCCAGCCTGACCAATGGGCGTTTGTGGCGCCTCATTGCCGGGCGCTGGGCGCTGATTGGGGTTTGGAATGGAGCGCGCCATGGCTGCCGGAGCAACCATGGCGCAGGCCAAACCTGCAATCAGCAGGCTGCGCATGGCCAGGTTAAACCGCAACACCACGGATGACCGAAACGGTGCAGTGGTAGATGTGCGATTTGGCCGCCAGGCACCAGTTAACGTCGTTGTTGTTGAACGGACGGTAAGCTGGTTCTTCACTGTCGTTACGGGTACAAGCGCACTGGTTGCAGCTGTGCTTACCGCAGCAATCGTTATAGGAAATGATGTAATCCTTGCCATCGGCCGGGTTGCGGCAGGTGCCAATCCAGGCGACTTGCGAGGCCTCGGTGCCGGGTGGGCAAGAGGTCACGCTACCGCCACAGCAGCTACACAGAAAGCCGTCAATGGAGCAGTAGCGCCAGTAATCGCAGCTGTTTGGATCACCCGGGTCACCGGCTTGTGGCGCTTCGGCGGCCAGTGCTTTGCTGGTGCGGTCAATCGGCAATAGCAGGGGCAGGGCAGCACCCGCAACCAACAGGTTGCCCATGCGCGCCAGTAGTTTACGCCGTGAGGTGGTGTCGGCAACGCGTCGGGATGAGCGTTCGAACAGGAGGTCGATCAGTTTCATGGGGATCTCCTTTCCTTAATTAGTGGGCGTGAGTGTGAGGTTGAGTCTGGTTTTGCCCGTGCAGGTATTGCTGCAAGGTGGCGCTGCCCAGGTGCTCAGCTTCAAACAGGCTGTCGAGGTGTTCGCGCGAGTTGACCAAGCCTTTGGAGCGCAGCACGCCCGCTTTGTCGATCAACGCGGCGTATGGCAGTTTGCCGATCTGATAGGTCATGCCCACTTCTGGGCCGACGACGTAGATAGCGTCTTCGAGCTTGTGTTCACGGATCAGTTTTTCCTGAGCATCCATGTCGCCATCGCTGACAAACACCACATCCAGACGATCAGCCTGATCTTTGGCGATCGACTTGATGGCGGGCAGGAGCGATTTGCAGATTGGGCATGTCGGCGACAGGAAGAACAGCAGCTGGCCTTTCTCACCGGCGTAGCCGAAGTTCACCGGGCGACCCTTACGGTCGGCGGCAGTGACTTGCGGAGCTGGCTCGTTGACCGAGACGCCTTTATCGACCATCAGAGCGCCAGCAGGTGCCAGACGCGAGTGCAGTACGCCGATCTGGCGAACCAAGCCCATAACTGCAAATGCCAAGGCAATCAGCAGTGCCCAGAGCAGAACGTTGGAGACTATTAGGCCTTCCATAATTACCTTCCAATAAGTTTAGCGAGACGAGGACCGTTAGCCAGCAGGCTTTCGGCAGCAGAATAAATAAGCAGCGCGACCGCCGCGGCAGCGATTACCACAAAGCCATCAAATACCCCCATGTCGCGGGCATGGGGTGGCACGCTGGCAATCACTGCAAGCGCGGCCAAGATGCTGTTGCGCGCCAGCAATACCGGGCGCAGCGGTTGTGCTTGATCAGGCCCGGAGCAGCCGCAGTCAATGTCACTGCGCCCGCGCCACAGGTTGATTGCAATAGCTGCGCCATAGCCGAGCAGCAGAGCCGCCGCCATGGGGGCTGCAATAAACCGGCTGGCCGGGATCAGCAACGCCAACGCGATAGCCAATTCAATTAGCGGAATCAGGCGAGAGAGCGGTTTAACCAGTGCTTTGGGCAGCAACTGATAGTCCTCGACCTGGCTGGCGAATTTGCTTGGCGCTCGCAATTTATGGGTTGCCGCGCTGGCGAGAATCACCGCAATGGTGAGCGCACAAGCGATGACAAAAATTGGATCGGGTTGCATGGTTGTGCCTCTTAGTGACTCATCACCTGAGTGGTTGTCTTGGCCATCTTGTCCATGCTGCCGGTGTATTTACCGGTGGTGAGGTCGAAGATGTCCAAGCCGCCATCAATGTTGGCGCCTAGCAGCAGGGGCTTGTCGTCACTGGTGGCTTGCATGCTCCAGATCAGATTAGGCGACTCCATGGTGCCGATTTTTTTCTGGGTCTTAAGATCATAGACCCAGACCAGCGGGCTTGGGTCTTCCCACTTCATCGGCTCATGCGCGTCATGCATCAGCACATACAGGCGATTCAGCTTGGGTGCGATGGCCATCATCTGCCAGCCGCCTGGTGCCCAACCGGCTTTCTTTTCTTCATCGGTCACCAGCGACCATTGCTCCAGGGCTTTTGGTTCGCCGCTGGAGAAATCGACCGGGTAAACAGTGCCCAAGGTGGTGACGAAGTAATAGGTGTCGCCTTTCTTGACGGCGCGCTCGACCAGTTTGACCTGATTCGGGTCAAAGAATGGCGTGCGGGTGCGTTTGGCCTCTTTACCCTGATCATCCAAGGTTACGACTTGAATGCTGCCATCGCCGCAGAGTGAGGCAAAGCCACGCTTGCCAACCGGATAGTCGAGTACGCAGCCGGGAATCGAAATCTCCCCCGCCACTGATTTGCTTTGCGTATCGACGACAGTGACCGAGGTGGACGGTGTGAAGTTATACACGTAGACAAAACGGTCATCGCCGCTTGGCGAGATGCTGTAGCGCTGGGTTAGTGCCTCGGAGCGTTTCGATGGAATAACCACTTCCCAATCTGGCGCTAGCGTTGAGGTATTCCAGGCCGTAAGAACATCCGTGCGGGTGCCGCGAACGCCACGGGAATAGTACAGGTCGGCGCTGTACAGGTACTTCTGGTTATGACTCAGCGTCGAGGGCGCAGCGAAGCCTGTGCTGACCATGCCGAGCATCTTTTTTTGATCAGGGTCGATCACCATTACTCGGCCAGTGACGAAGTTGTCGAATTCAACATCGACCATATAGGCACGGTGCGGACTCGGCGGGAAGTCCAGCACGGTCTGGCCAACGCCTGCATCTGCCGGTAGTTCGGCAAAGGCACCGCTGATGCTGGCAACTGTTACGCCGAGCGCCAGGGCTGACTGTGCAAGGATCCTGGTTATTCGCATAGGGGAGCTCCCTTAATATTATTGGTCTGCTGTGTCGTGGAGTATCGATACAGGTCTGCTATCTGAGTCTGCCTTGTCGCGCAGATAAAGGCATTGTTGTGGCTGCCAAGCTATTGTGTAGCTGTGCCAGATCACAGCGAGTATCTGCACGTGCCTGCTCATAGAGTAGCTGAACGGTGTTGTTCACCAGCCGATCAGAAGGTGGTAAAGACCATCAGTTGGCTGTACAGATTGCTGTCGTTGCTGCCCAGCTGGGTTCCGCCTTGTTCGGCGCTTTTGTCCGGTTGATACAGGCCTATTAGCGGCATTATCACTACATTGTCTGTCACTGCCCATTCGGCATAGAGGTCGTACTCATTGCCGTCAGTATTGCCCAAGCTGCGGTCGATGGTGTCGAAGTTGAACGCCATGGCACCAATGCTCAGGTTTTCCAGCGGGGTGATCTTCAAGCTGACATTCTGGATACGCGAGTTGCTGTTAAACGGCCCGGCATAGTTGCCTGCCACTTCACCTTGAAACCAAGTGCCAAAGCCTCGGCTAAGCCCGTAAAAGAGTGGGTCGAACCCTTCAGAGAAACGGCTGTAGCGATAGCTCACGTAAGGGCTGGCGGGCAGGTCGGCGAACGTCCAGCCGGCTTCCATGTACCACGCGTCTTCAGTCGATGTGTGAGGTTTATCCTGTTTGGCGTATTCACCGGACAGAAACAGGTTTTCCACACCCGCGTTGCCCTGTGCACGCAAACTGTAGGTGTGCATGCCGTCGCGCTCTAACTGAGCAGGAGAGGCGTAGGCTTCATCGACGTCAGTGGTATTGATGTAAGTCAGGCCAACAGTGCCTGCGTCGGCGACGTGTTCTAAGGTGCCGACATACATTTCAGTCATGGCCTGTGCCGGGTTATCAGACTTTAACCACATCAGGTCGCCACGCCAGCCGGTTTCACCGCCAATGCGCAGTACGGCGGTTTCGTCGAAGGCTTTGCGTGCGGCCAAGTAGTAAGCGCCGCCACGATTGAAACTGCCATCGGCCAAGCCATTGCCCAGGTTCAGGGCGTCGCCATTAATCAGGAAGCCATCGCCAACCATCAGGTTCTGACGGCCAAAGGAAATGTCGATACCGTCAGCACCCAATACGGGAAACAGATCGCCTGATTTCCAGCCTAAGTATGCATCTTCAAATTTTGTGGTGCGCTCAGAGCCATCGGTAAAGCCCGCAGCATCGCCATCGCCCCATGTCGCCGAGCTCAGCAGCGATGCGGCACCATAAGCGGTGCCTACGCCTGCCAAGCCTTGATCGAAGCTCAAGCCATATTTGATATAGCCTTCTTGCCATGACGATGAGCCTTTATCCAGACGGCCAGACAACGCGTAGTTTTCCTGACTGTGGAATGCACCGTACATGGCTTCAATGTTGGCGTTTAGGTGGCTGTCGTCATCGGCGTATAGCTCATAGGCGCTGGCTTGACTGGCAACTGCGACGAGCGTTGCCAGAAGACTCAAGCGAAATGCTATCGACTTATTCATAGATCCGTTCCGTTTATTATTGGTGTTAGGGATCCTTTGAAAACGGTAGCGAGCGACGGAAGTACAAGGCAAAAAGCTGCGAAAAAGCGGAGTTTACGAGCTGTAAATGAGCATTTTGAGCAGTCTTTTAACGCGGTAATACCTAGCGCAGTGGTTTTCAGAGGTTCCTTGGCGTGTTGGCTCGCGAAGGTCCTCCTGATACTAAGGCGAAGCAAATGGCTGGCTTTTGTTTGGCTCTGCCATCGTTGTGTGTGTGCCTGCCAAAATTAGCTAGCAATGTTTATTGCCGGGCAGGAACAAGCACAGCCTGTGTCATTGCACCAGGCTGGCTGACTTGTCGATGCTGAGGTTGGGTTTAGCTCGGGGCGATTTGCGGCAGGGTGAAGCAGAACATTGCGCCGTGGGGGCTGATGTTTTGTGCCCAGATATCGCCACGGTGGCGGGCGATGATGCTTTTGCACAGTGCCAGGCCGATGCCGTTGCCACTGACTTTGGTGGTGAAAAAATCATCAAAGAGTTTTTCGTGTTGGCCCGCACCAATACCGCGACCTTGGTCTTCGACGCAGAGCATGACCTTGTCTTCGTGGCTGTGGGTGTAGATACGCAGTTTGCGCTGGGTTTGGGGCAAGCCTGCCAGTTCATCAATGGCGTTGAAGGCCAGATTCAGAATCACCTGACCGATCAAGACCCGCTCGCAGCTGATCATCAGCGCTTCATCGCAGGGCGCGAACTCAAGCTCGATGGCGCTGGGCTGGGCACGCAGGCTGATGAAGTAATGGCTGTCTTGCAGGATCTCGTTGAGGTCGACAAGTTGTTCCGCCTGATCAAGTTTGACCACATATTCTCGAACACTTTTGATGATCACCGAAGCATGTTCGATTTGCCGCACGGCGTTATCCAAACCCCAGGCTGCACTGGCTTGCGCCGGGTCCTGCTGATTCAGACGAATCAGCGTGCCCTCAATAAAGTTACGTGTGGCGGCCAGTGGCTGGCTGAGCTCATGGGCAATGGCCAGTGCCATTTCTCCCATGGCGTTGTGCCGGGCCAGGTATTCCAGCTTGCGTTCGCTGAGGCGTCGGGCCTCTTCAATATTGACCTGTTCGGTGACATCACGAAACAGCAGCAAGTGACCGCTTAAATCATCTTCAAGCTCAATAAACCGGCAAGTGGCGTGATGCCAATGCCAGTCATTATCGGCATGCTCAATACGGTATTTGACGCTGTAGGGCGCATGATTTGGCTGTTGTTCGCCAAAGCTGGCGAGCAGGCGCTCGCGGGATTTTTCATCGCATGCATCAACAAAACTATCGCCAACATTAAAGCGCCCAGTAGCGCCCAGCAGACGCTGGCCGGATTCACTGATAAAGCGAATCTGACCCTCACCGCTGAGCACCGCTACGCCTTCGGCAAGGTCTTGCATAAAGGCATTGAGCCGACTTTCAAAGCGCTTGAGTTGGCGCTTGACCTGCTCCTCTTTGGAAATGTCACGAAACTGCACTAAGAGCACGTCGCGCTGATTGAGGTGAACCAGGGTTGCCACTGCTTCGCAGAGGATTTCCACGCCTTGTTTGGAGCGATAGCCCCATTCAGTCACCTGTTGCCCAGTACGCACCGCACCTTCCAACCAGCGCAGGCCGTCGGCGCGGTGAAAGCCTCTGCCACTCATATCCGGTGCTTTCAAGGGCACCAGTTCTTCAAGGCTGAAACCGAGCACATCCAGTGCCGCCAGATTGGCCCAGAGAATTTCCTTGGTCTGGGCGTCATGCAGGATGGTGCACATCGGCATCGCCTCAAGCAGTGCCTGAAAGTCCTCGGTTCTGGGGGTAAACATGGTTGCGCTCTGCGGTGATGAAGGGCAAGCCGCCCGGTATGGGTTTTATACCTTCAGCCTAGCCCGAGTGCGCTTAGAAGTAACCCATCGGCGTCTAGGTGATTTCTTTAGAAAAGGCCGGGGTAGTCACTAATTTACGGCTGCACGCTCTAATTGAGCGGCACCTGCGCAGCTTCATAGACTGGCTCCATTCCTGGCTTGGACATCAAGCCACTACAAAAACAAATGGAGAAAACGCCATGTCGCACTCAGCGGTTGCCGAGAAAAGCACAGTGCTGGCCGATGCCTGCAAGGGCATTGATTCGCCAGCCTTTAAAGCTGTGCTGCAAGAGGTGCGTCAGCGCCGCGAGGAGTTTGATGCGTTGGGACACGTTCCCGCCGACATGATCGAGCGTTTTAAGTCGGTGGGTATTTATCGCGCCTCGACACCTAAGTGCTTTGGCGGTGATGCACTGCCACCTGCGCAATTTCTACAGATGATCGAACTGATCGCTCAGGCAGATGGTTCGGCGGGTTGGGTCGCCAGTTTCGGCAGCGCAAGCACCTACTTGGCGGCGCTGCCATACGCGACTCAAGCCAAGCTCTATGCCAATGGCCCAGACCTTGTGTTCGCAGGCGGCCTGTTCCCCATCCAACCTGCAGAAGCCATCGACGGCGGCTGGCGAGTCAGTGGCACCTGGAAGTTCGCCAGCGGCTGCAAAGGCGCTGACGTCTTAGGCGTTGGCATTGGCGGTGGACCTGGTGGCAAACCGCGCACGGCGATTTTTCCGGCGGACCAAGTTGAGATCGTTGAAAACTGGGATGTAGTCGGCCTCAAAGGCACCGGCAGCCACGACCTGCGCATCAAAAGTGGCGACATCCGTGATGAATGGACCTTCATCCGTGGCGGCGAGCCTTGCATCGATGAGCCGCTGTATCGCTACCCAACCGTTGCCTACGCCGCTCAGGTATTGGCCGTGGTCAACCTCGGGCTGGCCCGTGCCGCCTTGGATGAAATCAACCAGATGGCAGCCGGGCGCACCGGCGCAACCGGCGCGCCCAAACTGGCTGATCGCGCTTATTTCCGGGTTGAAGCGGCCAAAATCGAAGCGGACCTCTGCGCGGCACGGGCCTTCTTTTATGAGGCGACCCATCAGGTTTGGGATTCGCTGATGGCTGGCAATCCGGTGACTGATGAGCAAGTCGCTCACTTGCGTTTGGCAGCTACACATATGGCCCGTTGCGGTGCCGACGTGGTTAAGCGTGCCTACACCTTGGCCGGTATTGCCGCAATTTACTCGAGCCATCCGCTGCAGCGCTATCTGCGCGACTCGATAGTCGTGACCCAGCACGCCTTTCTCGGTGAAGGCATGTATGACGGCGCAGGCTCAGTGATGCTCGGTGTACAGCCTTTCCCCGGATTTCTCTGAGGGCCGTTGAAAAACTACTGCGCTAGGTATTGCCGCGTTGAACAGCTGCTCAAGATGCTCATTTAGGACAACTAAACTGCGCGCTTTCTCAGCTCTTCGCCTTGCACTCCCGTCGCTCGCTACATTTTTCCACTGGCCCCGTAGGGCCTCTTGGTGGTCGCAGTTGGTCCACCTCGACTTTATTACCTTAAGGATTAACCATGACTCAAGCCACTCAAGAACCGCTACGGGTAATGTTTTGCATCGGCATCACCCAGAATTTCTTTGACCTGCCCACCGGCCAAGGCCTCGATGTGTGGAAAGGCTTTAGCTCGATGATGGGCGCATTGGGTGCGATGCCTGGCATTAATGTACTGGGCGCTTTGGACGACGACCGCTTGATGGTCGGCCCGTCGACCACTTCGCCGTGGACCGTCTACATCATGGCCGACGTTGATTGCCATCATAGCGTGATCGACGCCTGCAACCTGTTTCGTACCACGCCGGTTGGCGAGTACAGCCTGTGGAAATACGCCAAGGTTGAAGCACGTATTGGCCGCCCACTGACCATTCCCGAAGCGGCGCGCTAGTCATGGACAGCGCTCTGCAATTGCAAGACTTGACCCAGCGCCTCGCCGTGCTTGAAGCCGAAGGCGCAATCCGTCGTCTGCTGGCGCGCTATATGGACCTGTGCGATGTGCCCCATGCCCCGGTTCAGGTTGAACAGTTGGCGGCGCTGTTTACTGAAGATGCGGTTTGGGAAGGCGTCGGCGCTCAGGCGGCCAAGAGTTTTGGTCGTCAGCAAGGCCGCCAAGCAGTAACAGCATTTGTTGCCAGCTACTTGCCGCCAGTCGAGCACTTCGCCCTGAATTTGCATTTGCTCACCAGCGAATCCATTGCGGTTGAACAGGGCGGTGTTACGGCGAGCGGTCAGTGGATCATGCAGCAAGTTTGCACCTACAGCCAAGGCGGTAGCGAGCTGTTCAGTGCGCGCTTGAATATCGACTTTGCCTGCGTCGATGGGCAGTGGTTGATTGCTCATTTCCGCACCTGTCGGTTGTTCAATACGGTTCTGGCGGAGCGTTCAGCATGAGTGCCTGGGTGAATAATATCGTGCTGGGCAATAGTGGCCTGCGCGTCGCAATCAAAGACTCAATCGACATTGCGGGTCAGCAAACCCGCGCTGGCAGCCGCGCGCTGGAAGACACCGCAGCGGCTACACAGCATGCCGATGTGGTTGGAGCAACGCTTGCGGCGGGCTGGCAGATTATCGGCAAGACCAATATGCACGAGCTGGCATTTGGTGTGACGGGCATTAACGCCTGGACCGGCACGCCGGTTAATCCGCAGGCTCCATTACGGGTGCCGGGCGGCTCATCCAGTGGTTCGGCAGCCGTCGTTGCCGCCGGTTTAGCGGATGTTGCCTTGGGCACCGATACTGGCGGTTCGGTGCGTGTGCCTGCGGCGTGCTGCGGTGTGTTTGGTCTTAAACCGACCTTTGGCCGAGTCAGCCGTGCGGGTGTTTATCCGCAGGTTACCTCTCTTGATTGTGTTGGCCCTTTTGCCGCCAACATGAGCCACCTGATTGCAGCCATGCAGGTGATCTGCCCCGGCTTTGAACCGGAGCCGTTGCCAAGCACTCAAGCGCGGATTGCATGGCTGGATGTTGAATCTGATCCGCTGATTAAAACCACCCTTGAACAGGCGCTTGATTGCGTCGGCTGGCAGCGCTCGGTGGTTGCCATCGACAGCTTTGCTGGTGCCTTTAGTGCTGGCTTGGCCGTTATTAATGCAGAGACATGGGCGGCCTTCGGCCATCTCACTGGCCAGGGTTTGCTGGGCGCTGATGTTGAGTCGCGCCTGCTCAATGCCAAGGCGACCAGCGCAGCCGATGTGGCTCAGGCCGAGCTGGTGCGCAGCCAATTTACTCAGGCCATCGATTCGGCGTTAGAGCAGGTGGATGTGCTGGTGCTACCCACCATGCCATGCCTGCCGCCGTTGCTTGCCGACGCCGCCAGCAGCCCCACAGTGGCGAGCATGACGGCGCTGGCACGGCCCTTCAATTTAAGCGGCCACCCGGCGCTGTCGGTGCCGGTACAACTGGCGGATGGCAGCCTCAGCGTGGGCCTGCAAATCGTCGGACGCAAAGGCGATGACGCCCTGGTCTGTGCCTTCGGCGCACAGCTTGAGCAAGCCTTGCGCGCCCAGCCAACTAATAAAAACCTTGTATGAGGACTTACCCATGAGTAGCCACGAACTCGGGCTGATCGCTAAAAGCTCAAGCCCTGACCAACTGGTGCAGGCTGATCGCGTTGACGTTTCGCTGTACCACGACCCAGAACTGTACGAGCAGGAACTGGAAAAGATTTTCTACCGCACTTGGGTATGGGTCGGCCACGAAAGTGAAGTGCGCAACCCCGGAGACTTTCGCACGACCACCATTGGTCGTCGTCCGGTGATTTTGGTGCGTGACAAAAAGAACAGCATCAATGTGCTGGAAAACCGTTGCCGTCACCGTGGCGCAACGGTGTGTGAAAAACACAAAGGCAATGCCACCGGATTCACGTGCCCCTACCACAGCTGGTCGTATGCGCTGGATGGCAAGCTGCGTGCGCTGCCGTATCCCGATGGTTACGAAGACATTCTCGATAAGAGCGAGTTGCCGCTTAACAGCCTGCGGGTTGGCAGCTATGCCGGGATGATTTTCGCCAGTTTCAATGATGACGTAGAACCGCTGGAAGACTTCCTCGGCGGTGCCAAACATTGGATGGACCTGTTTATGAAACAGGGCGCTGGGTTCCCGATCAAGACTCAGGGCGAGCACAAGTTCACCTTTAACGGTAACTGGAAAATCCAGCTGGAAAACACCACCGACGGTTATCACTTCCCGATCGTGCATAAGTCATTTATGTCGTCGGTCGATGAAGAAACCTCGGAAATGCTTTCGTTTATGACCGACCCCGAAGCCGTCACCCATGGTTTGGGTAACGGCCACAGCGTGATGGTCATGGTGCCTGAACACGTTGATCTGGAACACGACGACGGCAGCGAGCAACTGCAAGAACGCTTTGCCCATGTCACCGCTGAGTTGTCGAAAACCATGGAGCCTGCGCAGGTTCGGCGGATCGTCCGCTCGCTGCACGGCGCGGGTTTCAACCTCAATCTGTTCCCCAATGTTGCCATGTCGATGTCGTTCTTCCGCGTATTGAACCCACTGTCGGTCAAGCAAACCGAGATTCGTCACGTCGCGTTAGGTATGGACGGTGGCCCTGAGATCGCTAACCGTGAGCGCATGCGTATTCATGAGCACTTCCAAGGCCCATTTGGTTTTGGCAGCCCGGATGATGCTGAAGCTTGGGAGCGCGTGCAGCGTGGTGCCGAAGCAGGCCCGCAAGTACCGATTCTGGTCAACCGTGGCCTTAACCGTGAAGTGCTGGCAGACAACGGTGACAAGGTCTCCCATGCCACCGACGAAACCGGTATGCGCGAAGCCTATGCAATGTGGAAAAGGATGATGAGCAATGACTGAACACAACACGCTTGCTGGCCTGAACCAACCACTGGCCAAGGCTATTGAATTCATCTGGAACGAAGCCGCATTACTCGACAACAAGGACTACGCCGCCTGGGCGCAGTTGTGGAGTGAGGACGGTGTGTATGTGATCCCGATTGATCCTGAAACCCGTGATTTCGCCAGCAGCCTCAACTATGTGTATGACGATGCGCGCATGCGTGCGTTGCGTATCGAGCGTTTGTCCGCGGGCCACTCGCCTTCGGCAGTGGATGCGGCGCGTACCTTGCGCAGCGTCTCGCGTTTCAATCTGGTTGAGGCCAGTGGCGATGTGGTTGAAGTGACCTCAGCGCAACTGTTGTTTGCCTACAAGCGCGGTGTACACACACCGATGGCAGCCGAGCTTACTCATCGTATTCGCTTCACCAACGGTGCGGCCAAACTTGAGCAAAAAGTGGTGCGCCTGATCAATTCAACCGACAGCCTGAGCGCGCTCGGCTTCCTGCTTTAAGGAGAACACCATGAGTCGAGTGGCTTTGATAACAGGTGCAGCCCGAGGTTTGGGCGCAAGCATTGCTCAGCGCCTGCATGCAGCCGGGTATCGCGTGGCCTTGGCCGATGTGCAATTGGATGGCGTACAGCAACTGGCGGATCAGCTTGATCCGTCAGGTCAGAGCGCTGTTGCCTTGCAGTTGGATGTGCGCTTGAAGACCGATTTCCAGCAAGCCTGCGCAGTGCTAAGTGAGCGTTGGGGCGGCACCGATGTGTTGGTCAATAACGCTGGCAAGTCAAAAGTTGCGGCGTTAATGGACATCACCCCGGAAGAGTTCGACGAGTCGATGGCGATCAACCTGCGCGGCACCTTTGTGGGCTGCCAGGTGTTTGGTCAGCATTTTGCCGATCGTGGTTTCGGCCGGATCATCAACATTGCATCCCTGGCCGGGCAAAACGGTGGCACCGCAACCGGCGCGCATTATGCCGCCGCCAAGGGTGGTGTCGCGACGCTGACCAAGGTGTTTGCCCGTGAGCTGGCGGCCAAGGGCGTGACGGTCAACAGCATTTCACCGGGGCCGCTGGATTTGCCAGTGGTGCATGAAACGGTCGCGCCGAAACGGCTTGCACAGATCAAACAAATGATACCGGTGGGTGCGCTGGGTTCGGCTGATTACATCGCCGATACCGTGCTGTTGTTGGCTGCCGATAATGCCAGTTCGGTTACCGGGGCATGCTGGGATATTAACGGCGGTTTGTTTATGCGCTAAGGCGTATTGATTAGCTCCATTGACCCGGGCTGGAACCCCAGCTCCGGGTGTAATTCGTCAGGTGATGCGATGATGAAAGTCCGAATTGAAAAAATTGCCGATGAGGCTCAAGACATCCGCTCGCTGCGATTGGTGCGCGTTGATGGCCAACCGTTTGATGCCTATGAACCCGGCGCGCATGTGGATATCACCGGGCCAACCGGGGTTACGCGCCAGTATTCGCTGTGCAGTCCGCCGGATGATGGCTCGGCCTATTTGGTGGCGGTCAAGCGCGAAGCCAAATCTCGCGGGGGCTCGCAAGCCTTGCATGAGCTGGTGGAAGAGGGCGCAGAGCTGGAAATCGGCGTACCGCGCTGCTTGTTCCGTTTAGATGCCGCAGCCACATCCCACGTATTGATCGCCGCCGGCATTGGGGTCACGCCGATGTTGAGCATGGCATACCGGCTGCAAGCCAGCGGGCAACCTTATCGCCTGCATTATTTTGCCCGTGGCCCGGAGTTCGCAGCCTTTGCCGCGTTGCTGCAAACGCCGCCTTTTGCCGAGCATGTGCAGTTTCATTTTGGTGTCGAGCCTGCTCAGTTAGAAGCCGCCTTGAGTGAGTGTTTGGATCAGGCTGATGCACAGGCTCACGTGTACACCTGCGGCCCCGCGCCCTTTATGGGCAAAGTGGTGGAGGTGGCTGCACGTACCCGCCCGGAAGAGGCAATACACCTCGAGCATTTTCAGGCGGATCCGGCTGCACTTGAGGCGGCGACTGGCAGCTTTGAAGTTGAGCTCGCCAGCTCCGGTGTGGTCTTGCAAGTGCCGCAAGACACCCGTTTGGTTGATGTGCTGCAAGCGTATGGGTGTGACATCGACACTGAATGCCGTGAAGGCATTTGTGGCACTTGCATTGTCGAGGTGCTCGAAGGCGAGCCTGAGCATCGTGATAATTGCCTGTCGACAAAAGAAAAGGCTTCAAACAAGCAGATCTGCGCCTGCGTATCTCGCGCTAAAAGCACACGCTTAGTGTTGGACTTGTAGGCGGGTAACGCTTTTCTACCCGCCATTTGCAGGCTCAAATATGGGCTGTGTTTACCAATTTTGGTGGACAAGCTTCGCTTGTCACACCCTTGGCGAATTGACTTGTACGGCGGGTAACGCTTTTTACCCGCCATTTGCAGGCTTAAATATGGGCTGTGTTTACCGATTTTGGCGAACATGCTTCGCTTGTCACACTCTAGGCGCTCAATGATTCTTCGCTGTTGAGGCTCAAGACCTCACGCACCAACATGGCGATGCTGCCCACTTCCATTTTGTCTTTGATTTTGGTGCGGTGAACATCAACGGTTTTGACGCTGATGTTCAACTCCCGTGCAATCACTTTGCTGGCTTTGCCGTCGATCACCATCATCAACACTTCACGCTCACGATCGGTCAATAACCCAAGCTTGTCCTTGAGCTGCTGGCGCTGTTGCTGCTGGGCGTGGCTGTGTACGGCGGTCTTTAACGCGCTTTGAATGCGGTCAAGCATTTGCTGCGGGTTGTAGGGCTTTTCAACAAAGTCGATGGCACCGCTCTGCATGGCTTTGACTGTCATCGGTATATCGCCGTGGGCGGACACAAAGATGGTCGGCATGCTGATGCTGCGTGCATTAAGCATCTCTTGCAGCTGGAAACCACTGGTCTCGGGCATGCGTACATCCAATACCAGGCACGCCGGAAGGCTGGCATCGTAGTTGCGTAAAAACTCATCGGCACCGGCATAGCACTGCGAGGCAATGCTCACGGACTCCAGCAGCCAGGCCAGAGAGGTGCGCAGGGCTTGGTCATCATCAACGATATAGACAATGGGTTTGTGCTTATCACGGGGCAAGGCTTGCATATTGTTGTTCTCGTTGCTTCTGCCATCTAGCGGGTTGCATTCCCTGTGCTTGGGCACGTGTGGCGTTTTAGGGAGATTACCTACTCCTGAGGCTAATGACGATAAAGAAACTACGTAGTCGACTAGCGGAAAGCCCTTCGCACAATGGGAACCGTCTGGATATACCGGCCGTTGGGCGCGTCCTACTCTTGGCTCATCAAGTCATAGGCTGTTGTTTGCCGGTTGTCAGCGCAGCGCGCTAGCGCCAGTAAAGATGCAGCCCACTCTAATAAAAGGGCGACAGCATGAGCACTCTCGACCAGAGCCAAATTGATTTTCGCAATGCCATGGCGCAACTGCCAGCAGCGGTGAACATCATCACCACCAACGGGCCTTCCGGGCGTTGCGGCATTACTGCCAGCGCGGTGTGTTCAGTTACTGATTCGCCACCGACTGTTCTGGTCTGCCTGAACCGCAACAGCGCCATGCATGACGTGTTTCAGGACAACGGCAAGCTGTGCATCAACGTTCTGTGCAGTGATCAGGAAGACCTCGCCAAGCATTTTGCCGGGATGACCGAAGTGCCCATGGAGGAGCGGTTCGCTTGGGATATCTGGAACGCAGGCAACACCGACTTGCCCGTGTTGCGCAGTGCGTTGGTCAGCCTTGAAGGGCGCATCAGCGAGTGCAAATCAGTGGGCTCGCACTCGGTGTTGTTCGTCGAGCTTGATCAGGTCTCGACCCGTGAACAGGGCGATAGCCTGGTTTATTTCAATCGTCTGTTTCACCGCGTTGAACGCGCTGCACCTGCCGTCTGTGCCGGTTAACTGTTGAGTAAGGCTCTCGCACCATGACAGAAGCAATTATCGAACATATCAGCGCCACCCTCGTTGATCTGCCAACCATTCGCCCACACAAACTGGCAATGCACACCATGCAAAAGCAAACGCTGGTGATCATTCGCATTCGTTGCAGTGATGGCGTCGAAGGGATTGGTGAGTCAACCACCATTGGCGGCTTGGCGTACGGCAATGAAAGCCCGGAAAGCATTAAGTGCAATATCGATGCGTACTTTGCGCCCTTATTGCTTAACCAAGATGCCAGCAATATCAACGCCGCCATGTTGCGTCTGGACAAGCACATCACCGGCAATACCTTTGCCAAATCCGGAATCGAATCAGCCTTGCTCGATGCCCAAGGCAAACGGCTGGGCTTGGCTGTGAGCGAGCTGCTCGGCGGACGGGTGCGCGATAGCCTTGAAGTGGCTTGGACATTGGCCAGCGGCGATACCCAACGGGATATTGCCGAAGCTGAGCAGATGCTCGATCAGCGGCGTCACCGGCTGTTCAAGTTGAAGATCGGTGCCAACCCCGTGGCGCAGGATCTGGCTCATGTGATTGCGATCAAAAAAGCTTTGGGTGATCGCGCCAGTGTAAGGGTGGACGTTAACCAGTATTGGCCTGAGTCGGTGGCGCTAAAAGCCTGCCAGGTGCTCGGCGACAACGGCGTCGACCTGATCGAACAACCCATCGCGCGGATCAACCGCAGCGGTCAGATTCGTCTGAATCAACGCAGTCCTGCGGCGATCATGGCGGATGAGTCCATCGAAAGTGTCGAAGACGCGTTTAGCCTCGCCGCTGAAGGTGCAGCCAGCGTATTCGCCCTGAAGATCGCCAAAAATGGTGGCCCGCGTGCGGTCTTGCGCACGGCGCAGATCGCCCAGGCAGCGGGGATTTCCCTCTACGGCGGCACCATGCTCGAAGGCACCATCGGCACCCTGGCTTCGGCGCATGCCTTTATCACCTTGAAAGAACTGACCTGGCACACCGAGCTATTTGGCCCCTTGTTGCTTACCGAAGAGATCGTCACCGAGCCGCCGCAGTACCGCGACTTTGCATTGCATGTGCCACGCACGCCGGGCCTCGGTTTAACCCTTGACGAAGAGCGTCTGGCGTTCTTCAGCCGCCACTGACCGAAGGAAATCGCCAATGTTATTCCACATAAAAATGACCGTGAAACTGCCGCTGGATATGGACTCGGCTAAGGCTGCGCAACTCAAGGCAGAAGAAAAGGCTTTGGCCCAACGCCTGCAAGAAGAGGGCGTTTGGCGTCACCTGTGGCGCATTGCTGGCCACTACGCGAATTACAGCGTTTTTGATGTGCCCAGTGTTGAGGCGCTGCACGACACCCTGATGCAGTTGCCGTTGTTTCCCTACATGGATATCGAGGTCAACGGCTTGTGCCGCCATCCTTCATCCATCCATAGCGACGACCGCTAAACAACAATAAATAGAGGTAGCTGAGCATGACTGTGACTATTTCCCAAACGGCCGAACTTCAGGCGTTCTTCAAGCAAGCCAGCGGCTTTAACAGCGACAGCGGTAGCTCGCGTCTGAAGTCGATCATCCTGCGCATTCTGCAAGACAGCGCCAAGGTGATTGAGGACCTGAAAATCACCGATGATGAGTTCTGGAAAGCCGTTGATTACCTGAATCGTATGGGCAGTAATCAAGAGGCTGGGCTGCTGATCGCCGGCCTCGGCCTTGAGCATTTTCTCGACCTGCTGCAAGACGCCCGAGACGCTCAAAGCGGCTTGACCGGCGGCACGCCGCGTACCATCGAAGGCCCGCTGTATGTGGCTGGTGCACCGCTGAGCCACGGCCAGGCACGTATGGATGATGGCAGCGATCCAGGCGCAGTGATGTTTTTGCAAGGCCAAGTGCTCGACACCGATGGCCAGCCAGTGGCCGGTGCGATTGTCGATTTGTGGCACGCCAACACCAACGGCACCTACTCATATTTTGATGGCAGCCAGTCGGCGTTCAACCTGCGCCGGCGTATCGTCACCGACAGTGAAGGCCGCTATCAGGCTCGCAGCATTGTGCCGAGCGGTTATGGCTGCCCGCCGACAGGCACCACGCAAGAAGTGCTTGATCAGTTGGGTCGCCATGGCAATCGTCCGGCGCATATCCACTTCTTTATCAGTGCGCCGGGTTATCGCCACTTGACCACGCAGATCAACCTTTCAGGTGATAAATACCTGTGGGATGACTTCGCCTACGCCACGCGCGATGGGCTCGTAGCACCAGTGCGGTTCAATCAAGACCCGGCAGCGGCCAAAGCTCGTCAGGTTGAGGTTGGCTTTGCTGAAATCGACTTCGATTTCCAACTGCAAAAAGCCAGTGCCCCCGAAGCCGAACAGCCAAGCCAGCGCCCGCGTGTGGCCGTCTCGGTCTAAGGCTTAAGGCGCAACCAACCGCTACTTTTGTGCATCAAGGGTAGCGGTTGGCAAGCACAGCAATACGACTGGCAGGCAGGTTAAGGCTTTACTATCAACCTCGGGTGTAGGGTTGAGGATTGCTCTGTAAACTGAATCAGCAACTTTCTATTCGGTCGTGCTGTATGTGTGTGCTGGTTTTGCGCATCGCGCTTTGTCTTTTATTGCCCTTTGCGGCCATCTTTCTGCTCGGCGCTATGCCCGGGGTTAACCTTGCGTGGGATTTCTCCAATACCAGCGGTTTTATCGCCGGTGTGTTGTTTCTTTTGCTGTTCGCCTATACCGGCCAGCCCCTAAAGCAGCCTCGCCATGATGGCAAGTTTTTTATGGTGTTGCACCGCGACTTGGGCTTTGTCGCGCTGATCATGTTGCTGGTGCATGTCATTGTAATGTTGATTGATGAGCCCTTGGTGATCGATCAATTACTACCGGGCGCGCCTTGGCCGATGGTCGCGGGGAATGTCGCAACGCTGAGTTTATTGCTGATGTTGCCCATGAGTTTGACCGCCGTGCGCCGCCGTGTATGGAAAACCCATCAACGCTTTAAGCGGTGGCACTACGGGCTGAGCGCGGGCATCGTCGTGCTGACGGCCGTGCATATGATTGGCATCGGTTATTACAGTGGTTCGAGCACTAAGGTTGTGTTCTGGATTGTGCTTACAGCCATAGCATTGGCGTTACCCTTATTTAAATCCGGCAAGGCGCAAGTGGGGCCGGGCGGGCGCAGGCGGCACACGTCTTATTTAGCCACCATCTTGAGCATTGGCGTTTTGATCACCGGTATATTGCTCGCGGGTGGCTACTCGTTACTGGGCTATGTGGACTTGCCCCAATGACTTGGCGCTGGGGATTGTTGCTGAGCGTCCCGCTGCTGATTGCCTTCATCTTTGGCATCAGCGCCGGACATGATCATCTGGCCCGTAAACACCCAGTGCTGCCGATCAACTTTGAACACAACAACCACGGCAGCGTTAACTGCGTGGTTTGCCATCACGACTTCACCGATAAATCAGCCGCTGCCTCAGCAACCGGCAGTCGCACCTGCGTGCTCTGCCACAAAGAAACCCCAAGGCTGGCAGTCAATATCGAGCGCGACTTCCACAAACTCTGCGTAAGCTGCCACCTCAAACAACTGCAAACCTTCCACGCCAGCGGCCCAATTCGGTCGTGCAAGGCGTGTCATGTGGTGGGGCATTAGGGCAAGTAATCAACGTTGGTTTATGCCTTCCTCGCCAGCGTGCGACTGAGTTGCCTGTCTTCCAAACGCAAAGCGATCAGCAGCGGGATCAGGGTTATGCCTGCATCGATCAGCAAGAGGTGGTGGAAGGCTCGACTCAAAAGCTCATCGCTGAGAGTGACTTGAGCGTCTGGCAAGAGGTGCCAGAACAAGCTCGATAGCATGGCTGCGCCAACAGCACCGCCCAACCCTCTAAATAAACCACAGACGCCTGTTGCCGATCCAAGGTGCTGGATTGGCGCGGCGTTCTGCACAGCCACCAGTGAGGTTGGGAATTGCAGGCCCAGGGCGGTGCCGCAGAGCAATAGTATCGCCAGGGTCACAAACTCGTGCTGATTCGGCAGTAATGCCAGAAGAGCCAGGCTCAGTGGCAGCAACACGGCACCACTTAAAATCATAGGTTTATAGCGACCCAAATGAGCGCTCAGTTTGCCGCCAATAAAGGCACCCAATGGGGCACCAAAAGCGATTGCCATCAACTGTAAGGCACTACTTTGAATACCACCGGTGCCTTGGGCCTGGAGCGGGATAAGCACCCCTAGGCCGATGGCTTGGAAGCTGGCAAAAAACAGAATCAACCAGCCGGAGCGAATGGCTGGTATTTTTAGTAACTCAGGGGATATCAGCGGTTCCGGGGCACGATGCTGTTGCCACAGAAATAAAGCGGTTCCGACCAGTGCCAGTAGTAAAAAAACAGCGTTGTTGGCCGTCAGCCATTGCGGCTGTTGGCCGAGTTGGCTGATCAAAAACAACAGGCTGCCCAGCCCGACTATCAGCAAGGCGCTGCCTAGATAATCAATCTGCGCTTTGCGTCGGGTTTCGAGTAGGTTTGCCAGCCTTTGATGGCAGAGCCAGAGCGCCATAGCACCCAGTGGCAGGTTGATCCAAAATACCCAGCGCCATGACCAATTGCTGGTTAACAGGCCTCCGAGTAGCGGGCCAATCAGGCTGGCAAGGGCGAACATGCCACTAAACCATGCTTGGTAGCGGCCTCGTTCGGCGGGGGCAATCAAGTCGCCAATCAGGCCTTGAATAATTGCCATCAAGCCGCCTGCAGCTACACCTTGCAGCATCCGTGCGGCAACCAGTTGCGGCATGCTTTGAGCCAAGCCGCATAAACATGACGCCACAACAAACAGGATAATTGACACGCTGAGTAATCGGCGTCGTCCTAGCAAATCACCGAGCTTGCCGAAGATCGGTGTGCTGACTGTCATGGCCAGCATGTAGCCGGATACAACCCATGCCAGTAATTCCTTTCCCGATAATTGCCGGGCGATATCAGGCAATGCGACAGCCACGATCGTCTGGTCGAGTGCAGCCAGAAAAAGGCCAAGAATCAAACCGACTAGAACATGACGTAGTTGAGCTGGGCTTAACGGGACTCGCTCTGCCTGAGCAGGGTTAATCGGGGAGGTCATGCAATACATCCTTAAAGCTTACTGGCATTGATTGCCAGGCCCAGAAAATACCTGGTGCCTAGTGGCGCAAGATGGTTTACGGCGCGCATTGTAGTGGATTGTGATCACCCGCTTTTAGCTATTGCCAAAATTTCTGCTTTGAGATCTCTATTGCAAGCGGGTGTTTGAGGGGGGGCGTCAATGTCCGTGGCAATGAACCGCCCAGGCCGCCGCACTTCCTGCATGAGCCAGCGGTTTGTGTGCAGGTCGTTATCCTTGCCAGCGATGCTGGTGTTCCACCGTGGGCGATTTTCGCAACTGAGGGCGTGAAGGCTCAGCGACATGGCTACACCAAAGGCACCTAGCGTGAAGGCATCCGCGAGCAAGCTCGTAAAGCGGTGGCTACTCAGCGCTTTGCTCCGCCCGATGAGATCGACGTGTACTGCGCATTTACAGGCTGAGATCAGAGCGGCGCTTTGACCGGAATAACTCTGCTGCTGGGCGGTGGCAGCGACTCAGGTTTTTTGTGATCCGTGCTGGGGGACGACCTTCTTTTGTCCTCCTCTGTAATTTCATAGGGCCATCTAACTCTACTCACTGTACGCAGAGGAAAGAGCACAGGCTATTAGCGCTCCAATGGGAGGCAAGCACAAGCCATATAAATAGCCGATTTCTATCGGTGGTTTTTGGATGATTACCTTAAGCTATTCATCGCGCTAATATTTAGTACCGCTCTACTCAATTTCTTTAGCGCAGCAGCGGGTGTTTTGCTAGCTCCGTACCCGGCAACTACCGGCCTCAAACCTAAAAGTACGGCCCGCTAGCTGCCTGGATACAACCCTTTGATAAACTCAGGAGTGACCGACATGAAAGCAACCATCGCCCTCGCAGTAGCAGTATTGAGCCTGGCACCATCTGCCTTCGCCAGCAATTACGACCATCTCGAACTCGTTCAGTACAGCTACGACACCAAACTGGATGTGGCAAAAGTGATCTCGCTGACCGATGTCAGCCAAGAAAGAGGCGTGGTTCCTGTGATCATGATCTACAAAGACAGCCAGGGCGATGTACACAAAGTGCAGTTCCTACAGCTTGGCGGCCAGGACTCATCGGGTTAAGCCATGACTGAACACAAAACCGGAAGCCGAACGACAGACGTTTCGCTTCCGGTTTTTTATTGCCCGATAACTAAGTTGTGAACGTGGCAGGCCTTTAGAAACAGCGGACACGCTGTGCTTGTCACTCCTTACCTAAATTCGAGCCGTCCACACGGGCCGGTCTCGCTAGAAACATGACCGCTCATCAAGCAGAGCAAAGTTTATTGCCGACGTCCAATGAGCTCGATCCGCAGGGCGTCGCGAAGCTTAAAGACGTCGGCATGGATGTGACGGTGCTCAATGCAGGGGAGGTGCAGCTAATGCAGCCGCCGGTGCTCGCAGAATTCATCAAAACCACGCCAGATAGACAGGCGCTGGTTGATATGATCAAACAGCTTTAGCCTGTTCTTATCTGAGTAATTTCCTGCCTCATTCATCCTGCGATGAACTGGGATATTTGCTGTTCAACTTGGTGATTCTGCGTGGGATCGTAAGCATCAACTTGCGCCAATTTTTCTGCGAGGCCTAACTCGGTCTCCGCGGTGTTCTCTGACGCCAACTTCGTCATCTGCAGTTCTACCTGAAACACCGAGACCAGGGAACGCATCTTTTGTGCAATCACATTTGCCCGCTGCACGCTCAATCCCAACTGCTGAATGCTTACCTGCAAGCACCCATTGTGCTGGCAGGCGACAACGCTCAACGGCACCAATCCGAGCTGGGTGAAATAACTCAACAAACGGCAGAGTATTTCAGACTCAACTTCTGTTGTGATTACGAACGAGGCGTTGAGTGGCAAGTCCTGTCCCAGCGGGGCATCCGTATCCGCAAAAAGTACGGCAGCATTGAGTGAGTTCATAGTCTTTAGTGTCCAGCTGAAAGATATGACTAGTTTGGGGGCGGCTTTAAGAAAATTCTGGTCTTTAATTCACCTGTATGCAGTTTTTTTAAATAGACTATTCGTATGAATCTGCTTTTGGGGAATTTTTATGTCAGTCACTTTGGATGCATTTGATAAGCGCATTCTTGAGTTATTGCAGGTTGATGCGACCCTTTCCACGGGTGAAATTGCCGAGCGTGTCGGATTGTCTCAGTCACCTTGCTGGCGCCGCATTCAGCGATTAAAGGATGAAGGCGTGGTGCGTGCTCAAGTGATGCTCCTTGATCGCAAAAAAATCGGCTTACACACGCAAATATTTGCCCAAGTCAAACTCAATGCCCATGGTCGCTCAAACCTCACTGAATTCGCTGAGTCGATTCAGGGTTTTCCCGAGGTAATGGAATGCCATGTGTTGATGGGCTCGGTAGATTTCATGTTGCGCATTGTGACCTCCGATATCGAGGCGTACGAGCGTTTCTTCTTCGAGAAATTGTCTCTCGTCCCAGGCATTCAAGAGATCAACTCTACCGTTGCCCTATCAGAAATAAAGTCCACCACATCCTTGCCAATCCCTAGATAGATGGTGGGCATGTGTCACCGAGCAACTGGGGGAATGAATCGCCCCAAATTTCTTAGACACTTTCCAGGCTCGGTTGCGCTCGATGGCTAGCGCTACACCCTTACCACTGCCAATGCACAAGGTGGCAAGTGCCTCCACCGTCTCCCTTTCTTTGCGCCTCATCAGATTCTGCTGCATTACCAGCATCTGAAAGCGTTGATCAACAATCCTCGGGCATGGCGTGTGTGTCGCTCTGATGCATGAATTCAGCATGCTTGAGTTTATGATTAAAAATCATAAATCGTGATGTAAATATCGTTTGTCGAGCGATGCTCGTTTTCTCGAAACTCACTGCCAACGGACGATGTACGGTGAGCGTGCCGAACATTTCACCCCGTGCCCAGCAGGGGAAAGCAATAATGAGCAATACCGCCTTGCAACAAATTCCTGCGCAGCATCTGGAAACCGTACTTAACCCGATTCATCAAGCCACCGGGTTGAGCAATGAGTTCTATACCCATCAACATTACTTCGAATTGGAGCCTGACTAGGTGATGGGCAAAACCTGGGCCTGTGTCGGTTTTGCCTGCGACCTGACCAAGAGCGGCTCGGTCAGAGCACGCAGTGCGACAGAGCGATCTACGAGACTGAAATAGCCACGGCGTTGAATTGTCCATGAAACCCGAATTTGATCTTTCTTTCTCCTATTGCGATTAACGGAATCAACGTATGTTTGAAAATAAGAATAAATACCCTACTGGCGATCACTCCTCCCAACCCTTACACAACCCGGTCACTTTGGAAACACTGCAAGAGGCGCGTGCCTACCGCCTGCAACGGGTGCGCGATCAATTACTGGCGCGCGATTGTGCTGCCATCCTGCTCTATGATCCGGTCAATATCCGCTATGCCACTGACACCTCGAACATGCAGGTGTGGACCTTGCACAACTTCGCTCGTTACGCGTTGGTGTTTGCCAATGGGCCAGTGATCCTGTGGGAGTTCCACCGTTGCGAACACCTGCACGAGGGCATCAGTCTGATCGATGAAGTGCGCGAAGCGGTCAGTTGGAGTTATTTCGGCGCCGGTTCGCGGATATCCGAGAAGGCTGCCATTTGGGCCCGTGAAATCGTCGAGGTGGTGCGCGAGCATGCGGGTGCCAACGCGCGCCTGGCCGTGGACAAGGCAGACTTCGAAGGGCTTGAGCTACTCCAGGCTCAGGGGTTGAGCCTGGTCGAGGGGCACAGTCTGATGGAGGAGGCACGCAAGATTAAGTCAGCCGCCGAACTGGAATTGATGCGCTGGACCATCAAGGTGTGCGAGAAAGGCATCCAGCGCATGCATGATGAGCAGCGCCCGGGCATGACCGAGAACCAACTGTGGGCCTGGCTGCACTACGAGAACATCCGTCACGGTGGAGAGTGGATCGAAACCCGCCTGCTGGCCTCCGGGCCTAGAACCAACCCGTGGATGCAGGAGTCCAGCGATCGGGTGATGCAGGAAGGTGAAATCATTTCCTTCGACACTGATCTGATCGGACCCTATGGCTATTGCGCGGATATATCCCGCGCCTGGACCGTCGGTCACGTTGCCCCTACGACTGAGCAGCGCAAGCTGTATTCGCTGGCCCATGAACAGATTCAGCACAATATGGCGCTGTTGCGCCCTGGCCTGAGCCATCGCGAGTTCGTTCAGCGATCTTGGGATATTCCACAGCCTTATCAGCACAACCGATACTGCTGCGTCGTACACGGTGTTGGTTTGGCCGACGAATATCCGGCACTGGCGCATAAAGGTATTGCTTGGGAACGCAGTGGTTATGATGGTGTTTTCGAGGAAAACATGGTGATTTGCGTAGAAAGTTACATGGGCGAACGAGGAGGGAAGGAAGGTATAAAACTTGAACAACAAGTTTTAATTACCCAAAACGGCAGCGAGGTGCTTTCGCATTATCCGTGGCAGGAGGACTGGTTGTAAGTCGTGTGTTCATGTGAAATTTGGGAGTAGAAAGAGTGTATGTGGTCCGCTAGTTTCGATAGCTGTCTGTAGTGGATCGAGTGGTTGGCATATTTTGGCATCTAATACGCGCAGGTGTATGAAGTTCCACTCGCTGGGGCGCTCACAGAAAGTCTGTTCATCCTGATCTACTGAAGGGAACCCGCATGGATTCCCGAAATTCCGGTAGACGTAATGTCCTACATGCGAAGTTGCACCGAGGAAGATACGTACAACGACTAAGTACAGCGTACAAACAAAAGCCCCCCGAAACGCTAAGAATTTCAGGGGTTTAAGTATTGAATAGTGGCGGGAAGATAGGGATTCATACCCCGCAGCCAGCTTTGACAGTCCGCTCAAGGCCACTGAAAGTGGGTGTTTAAGGATATTCGGGGGATTGGAGCGGGCTGCATAGCCCTGCGGTTTTTCTTAAACCCTGTATGCGTAATCTACGTCAATTATCTGCGCTTATACCTACCTAATAACGCTAGGCTAGTGATGAGTTCAATGTTTGCCTCTAAAGCCCCTAGCGACTCAACTGGATACAATACGCAGGTGATCCACTACCACGCGAAATGCCGCTGTTTGTTGACGGCGGCTTGGGTAATACAAGTGGTAGCCTGGAAAGGGGTCAGACCACTGTGTCAGAATTTCTCGCAATGAGCCGTCATCCAAATGAGGCTGAACTTGGCTGTTTGATAGCTGCGCAATGCCAACGCCAGCAAGGCAAGCATCAAGAATCTGCAGCACGCTGTTCATAATTAATGGGCCTTTAACCCGAACTCGGAATTCATTCTCGCCACTGCCGAATTCCCATGCATAAAGACCTCCATGGGTGGGTAGGCGCAAATTAATACAACGGTGAGCGGCCAAGTCCTCCGGTCGCTGTGGCGTGCCATGCTTGGTTAGATAGCCCGGTGTTGCCACTGTCACCATGCGCATTTCCGGCCCTATAGGCATGGCCACCATGTCCGCATCGATGATACCGCCGAGTCGGACTCCCGCATCGAAGCGTTCGGCGACAATATCGGTGAGCCCGTAATCGGTGATTAGCTCTACGGTCACGTCAGGGTAGGCACCCAATATGGGCAATAGCTTGGGCCACAAAACATAACGTGCGGCAAACTCATCAGCGGTAATCCGCACGGTGCCGGCTGGGTGTTGACGCAGGTCAGAAACGGCACCGAGATGACCTTCGATCTGATCCAGCAGTGGGGCTATCTCGTTCAATAGCTTCTCGCCTGCTTCGGTGCGCGTCACGCTGCGGGTGGTACGTGTCAGCAGCCGCACACCCAGTCTCTCCTCTAAGCCGCGTATGGTCTGGCTCACCGCTGAAGGGGAAACGCTCAAGCGGGCTGCTGCGCGGGTGAAGTTCCCCTCTTGCGCTACCGTTACAAAGACAACGAGATCGTCCATTCCGCTAACAAACATTATTAAGCTCAGCTTCATACCGAATTCTATATTTTGCGTATACACGAAGTAATTGCAAGCGGTTACATTTTCCGTATAGCAACCGATTGAGGAAATCGACATGAGTGACACCGAGCTGGCCAACGCCGATATGCAAGTTCACCGAGCAGGCTCGTCACAGGCCATCGAAGGGCCGCGTGACTGTTTCACCGGTCGGGTGCGCATCGACCGTATTTTTACCGCACCGGCTCCTGCTCGAGTTGGTGTTGCAGTGGTCAACTTCGAGCCGGGTGCGCGCACCAACTGGCACACTCATCCACTGGGCCAAGCTCTGCTCGTTACCGATGGGGTGGGCTGGACTCAATGCGAGGGTGGGCCAAAAACCGAAATCCGCTCCGGCGATCTAATCTGGTGCAACTGCGGACGTCGCCACTGGCATGGCGCTACTGACACTACGGCCATGCAGCACGTAGCCATCAATGAATACCTTGATGGCAAGCCCGTTGACTGGTTGGAGCCGGTAACTGACGAAGTCTTTCTCGCCGGGCCTGTGAAGAAAGACTGACTTGATCCCCTTTGAAAAGCTGCAAAAGTTGTTACGCGCTGTACTGCAATAACCTATCGAACTGACACATCAACAAGGTGAACTGCATGAATACACACGTCTTGAAAATGGCATTCTGCATGGCTGGTCTGCAGGCCACCTTGGCTTTTGCCGAGAGCGAACAGCAGATCGTTCGGGCGGGCGAGCAGGCATCAATTCCCGGCCCTGAGCAGTTCTTCACCGGACGCGCACGCATCGATCCGCTCTGGCCTGCCGATGAGCACATCAACACGTCCGGTGCGCTGGTTACTTTTGAGCCCGGCGCTCGCTCCGCATGGCACACCCACCCGGCAGGCCAGCGTCTTGTGGTCACCTCGGGCGTAGGCCTGACTCAGGAAGTCGGCAAGCCGATCCAGGTGATTCGCCCCGGCGATGTGGTCTGGTGTCCGCCGGGTGTTAAGCATTGGCACGGTGCGGCAGCGAAGACGGCGATGACGCACATCGCGGTTACAGCCACTCTCGATGGTAAGAATGTTAACTGGATGGAGAAAGTGACCGATGAGCAGTACGACCAAGCACATCAAGAGTAAGTCGAACTTGGCCATCGGTGCACTCACCTTAGCCTTGGGGCTAGGCGAACTTAACCAGACAGCCACTGCTCAGGAGAATCAGAACATGACAGCATCCACCTCGGCCAGCATCAGCGATACCCTCAATGCTCGTCAGCAAGCGATCGTACCGGTTGCTGCCTTTGCAGCCGTTGGTGACATCGCCGGACTTAACGCGGCACTCAATCGAGGCTTAGATGCCGGGCTGACCATCAGCGACGCCCGCGAAATTTTGGTCCAGCTTTACGCATACGCTGGCTTCCCGCGCAGCCTCAATGCATTGTCTGAGCTGATGAAAGTCGTGGAGGCTCGCAAGGCCAAAGGCATTAAGGATGAGCCCGGCAGCGAGCCCAGCCACCCTGCGCCCAAAGGTGATGCATTGCTGGCTGTTGGCACTGCAAATCAGACCAAACTGTCTGGTTCACCGGTTGAGGGCCCGTTGTTTGACTTTGCCCCAGTGGCCAACGAATACCTTCGCACCCACCTGTTCGGCGATATCTTCGAGCGTGACAACCTTGACTGGCAGAGCCGCGAGTTGGCCACCGTGAGCATGCTCGCGGCGCTACCCGGTGCCGAGCCGCAGCTACAGGCACATATGCGCATCAGCATGAATACAGGGCTCAGCGCAGCGCAACTTCGCCAACTGACCGAGGTATTAGCTGAACACGTCAGCGATGAAATGGCCGGGCGTGCGCGGCAAGCGCTTGAGCGCCAGTAAGCAGTATCAAGCCTCCAGCAGTGAGTTCAACTGGAGGCTTTCCTTTAGCTCGGCGTCAGCTTCTAGCCAGAATGTTCTCAGGCGGGAGCAACAGCACGAGCCGCGACCTAAATATCTAAGTTCGCCTCAATCAACCTGACGCAGCACTTAATCGCCTTATCTGAACGTGTTGATCGTTGAGGCGTGCTTGCGCGTTGGTATTCAGCGGCCGGTAACCCCAAGCTAGTCACCAGAAGAGAGAGTTAACATGTCAGCGAAAAGCGCTGTAATCAAATTGAATAACGGCCTCGAAATGCCCATGTTGGGACTTGGCGTTTACGAAGCTTCACCAGAAGAAACAGTAAGTGCAACTCGCGCCGCTATCTCTGCGGGATACCGCCTCATTGATACAGCGAAAGCCTATCGCAACGAAGCACAAGTGGGAGAAGGCTTGCGAATGAGCGGGATCGACCGCTCAGAATTATTTGTGACAACCAAACTGTTCAATTGCGACTATGGCTACGACAGTGCATTACGGGGATTTGATGAAAGTCTTCAAAAGCTGGGCCTTGAGTACTTGGATCTATACCTGCTTCACTGGCCGACGCAAAATTGGCAGGCAACCCTTCAATCATGGAAGGCGCTGGAACGACTACTTTCGGAAAAACGAGTCAGGTCCATCGGCGTCTGCAATTTCCTGGAAGGCCACTTGGACATGCTGCTGTCTGAAACCCAGATTGTCCCGGTAATCAATCAGATTGAACTGCATCCTTACTTCAACCAGAAATCACTTATTCGCAAGAACAAGGATTTGGGAATCGTAACTGAGGCATGGTCGCCAATCGGTGGAGTCAAAAATTATGGTAGCTGGGACCAATATGGTGGAGCGAAGGATCCGCTGGCCGAACAAGCAATCATCGCGATAGGTCAGGCTCACGGTAAGACTCCAGCCCAAATCATTCTTCGGTGGCACATCCAGAATGGAGTGGTCGCTATCCCCAAGTCGACCAATGCAGAGCGCATTGCTCAGAATATCGATATTTTCGACTTTGCTTTGACCGCCCAGCAGATGGCGCAGATCGATGCATTGGAGGCGGGGATGCGGGCAGGTCCCCACCCGAAGGATGTCGACACCGACAGTTTTGCCGAGCATGTGCGCTAACCGCTTCGGTTGCTTACGTTAAGTTTATTCAAGGGCTGCATTGCAGCCCTTTTTTGAGCATTATTTCAGGTAGACATAGCGTCTATGTCAGACCTGACTCGCCGAGGACCTCATGCTGCTTGAGTTTGTTGTGAACGAGAGGTCACAAAGGTAAGCACAGCGGCAATCAACAGCACGATCGAACTTGCAATGAATGTGCTTTGATAACCGCTTGTATCAAATAGAACCCCTCCCAGCGTTGAGCCGAGTGCAATGCAAAGTTGAATCACGGCGACCATAAGTCCACCGCCGGCTTCCGCGTCATCAGGCAAAGCTAGGGCGACCCAGCTCCACCATCCGACGGGGGCCGATGTCGCCAATAGCCCCCAAAGGCCTAAAAGCACCGCCACCGGAACAACCCACGCCCCCAGCATAATCAGTGATACGGCGATTGCCGCCATCAAGCATGAGATTACGATGATTGTGCTGTAAAGCCCGCGTTTAAGGAAAATGCCAATCAGAGCAGTTCCAATGAAACCTGCCACACCAAGTACCAGTAGGATTAACGAGAGCGTGGGAGTGCCGACATGCGTCACCGTTTCGAGAAATGGCCGCACATAGGTGAACAGCGCAAATTGCCCCATGAAAAAAGCGCCGCTAGCTGCCATACCCAAAGCCACGTCCTTTCTTTTAAGTAATTTGAAAACATTCTTGGACTTAGAGCGCGCCGTTGAGGTTTTCATGGAGGGCAGGCTGATCCACTGCCATGCCAGAACGATGATCGCGGTAGGAACCAACGCAAAGAAAGCGCCGCGCCAACCCACTATGGACCCTAGATAACTTCCGAGGGGAGCCGCAATTACAGTAGCGAGAGCATTACCGCTGTTGAAGATTGCTAACGCTTTGGGCACCTGGTCTGAAGGCACCAAACGCATGGCTGTAGCAGCCGACATCGACCAGAACCCGCCGATTACGACACCGATGAGTGCACGTCCCGTCATGTAGATGAGGTAGTTCGGCGCCAGCGCGACAATTACGCCTGATATGCCCATTAGCACAGTGAAACCGAGCAGCATGGGCTTGCGGTCAAGGTCGCCGGCGATCCAAGTGATCAGCAGGCTCGTGATTACGGCAAATGCCCCTGAGATGGCAATGCCTTGGCCAGCCATTCCTTCGCTGATACCAAGGTCGGTTGCGATCGGTGTCAACAGGCTTACTGGCATGAATTCGGAGGCTATGAGCGCAAAGACACAAAGTGTCATTGCGTACACAGCACTCCAGTGAGCTTCCTGAGTTTGGGCGTTTTTGGACGCAGAGAGAGCGCCATCAGCGGCTGTGCTGGGGGTATCGATCATAATAAAACCTGTGACTGTATATAGTTTTGCCCATCCTGAAGACCGCCCCATTCAACGAACGGTTACGGTGAAACAATAGGCGTTTGTACGAGAGCGAAACTCCGGGTAGTTCAAAGCTACAAGGGGCGTCGTTTGAAAAAAGTTGGCAGCGTTTTGAAGGCAGTCTTGCTCGATTCTTCAATCAACCATGCGGCGGTGGCGCCAATATGCCATTAGGTAGTACGTGGCAATCGCCGGGAGTGCGAGGACACTGGCCCAATGCCCGAAAAATGGCGCGACAGAGGTCTTGAAGTTCCAGACATCGAGGCTGTAAGTGAAGGTGATCTTGGTCCAGATATCGAGTACTGAAAAGCTCCAGATCCCAAGACCAAAAACCAACACCACTGCTATACGAAGCGCCAGATTTTGGATTGCCCCATCGGCTGACAACCCTAGTCCTGAGCGGATTGATGTGATCACTCTTGGCCAATGGAGGCCAAGGTGGATGCCGACCAAAATCATTACCCAGTAGGCCGAGAACCAATGAATCTCTCGCAGGTAAATACTGTCTGGGATCGGCAGCGCACTGAACAGTGATTTAGAGATCACAATGCTAGTCACCAGTAGGATCGTCATGTTGATGATCAGCAGCATATGCAGCGCCACAATGACGGAGCGGCGGCGATCATATCGTCCCTTGAGTAAACGCTTGAACCAGACACGGTTCTGCACAATGTGCCACGCTAGCAACCCGAACAGCGCTGTGCCGAAGATCTCGTGCGGTACGTTTTCCAGCCACCAATAAGCGAGCGAGAGCAAAAGGAAGATTGCCATTGCGCCCGGCAACAGTAGACGTGAGACAAGGGAAGACTTCACCACGAGATGCGTCCTTTATCCGGCGTGGATAGCTGGTCAGCGATCAAGGCGTGAAGCTCCTTGCATCGTTGTAAGTGAACATGTATTGCCGGCTTTGACGGGACTGATGACAGGAGTAACAGCGTGCGGGACTTTCATCGTCAGTTTTGAGTTCACGCTCGGGCGTGTAGGCTTGATATGCCCAATCGTCCGGGCCGTCGCCTTGTTTTTCGGCTACCAAATAACGGGCGAGAACGTCATGTTGGTGGTCTACCAAAACGATATGAGTTCCGGTCGGAATGGGTTGCCCAGCTTGAATAGCATCAATGGCCGTCTGAGTGGTGAGCATATGCTCGCGCGTTACACCACGGCGAACCGTGGTGTAGTGAACGAGCGACTCAAGATCAGGAAAGCTTGCTGTCTCCGTATTGGCAAACGCCAACGATGGAACTGCGGCCATCGGGAGGGCGATGTAGGGCAGCGCGCCCATGAACGCAGATAACGTTAAGCTTCTGATTTTCGTCTTCATCGCCAGCTCGCTCTAGTATTTACGCCAAATTCTTCTGGAAAAAAGCCGTCAGTTTATCGAACGGAATTTTGTCCATTTGATCGTACAGATCAACGTGGTCTGCATTGGGCACGATCAGCAGTTCCTTAGGCTCGGAAGCTACCTTGATCACGTCTTCGGAGTAATAACGCGAATGGGCATTTGCGCCCGCGATGAGCAGAATTGGCCGCGGGGAAATCATCTCTATGTTCGCGTACATAGGGAAGTTGAAGAACGACATTGGGGTCGTCGCTGTCCATGCCGTTGATGAGTTGATTCCTCTGGGGTGGAAGCCACGCGGGGTCTTGTAATAATCAAAGAATGAGAGCAAAACCGGGTCTGGGTTTTCAGGTAGCGTTTCGGGCAGTACACGCTGGCCTTGAATAATATTGCCCTTATCGTCAAACGGCACTTCGTGATAGCCCAGTGCGTATTTGCCGCTCTCTGCATCTTTCCAGCGCTGTTCAGCCAAATAGTCCAGGACCTTATGGCGCTGCTCCATGGTGTAGCTGTCTTTGTAGCTGCGGCTCATGCTACGGGACATGTCATACATAGAGGCCGTCGCTACCGCTTTGATGCGCGAGTCGCTTGTGGCTGCGGTTAATGCCATACCGCTGTAACCACAGATACCGATGACGCCGATGCGGTTACGGTCAACGTTGGACTGCAAGCCGAGAAAATCTACCGCGGCGCTAAAATCTTCGGTGTTGATGTCTGGCGAAGCCACATTGCGCGTCTCACCGCTGCTTTCACCTGTAAATGACGGGTCAAAGGCCAGCGTCACAAAGCCACGTTCGGCCATGGTTTGCGCATACAAACCCGATGCTTGTTCTTTAACTGCGCCAAAAGGGCCGCTTACGGCAAGAGCAGCGAGCTTGCCACTGGCATTCTTCGGTATGTAGAGGTCTGCCGCCAAGGTGATTCCGTAACGGTTTTTGAAGGTGACCTTCTTATGATCGACCTTGTCACTTTTACGGAAGGTCTTATCCCATTTGCTGTCGAGTTTCACCTCTGACTGAGCAAAGGCCGAGCCACTAGGAATAAAGGCGCTTACGCCGATGGCAGCAAGTCCAGTACCGGTCATTTTCAACATGTTGCGCCGACCCATATCGGTTTCAAGCGCATACTGATGATCGAGGGTCTGTTCGTTTAATACTGTCATGGAGGTCTCCTTAGAGTTAAACCGCTGGCGATGCTCGACTGACGGCTAAGGTGCATTTTCCTCGTTATACAGCTAGGCTACTAGCTACTAAATAAGTAACAGCCTTATAAGCTGTACTAATTAATTGTTTGTGCGAGACTGGGGCATGAATAAACGTAACTTCAATGATCTAGTTGCATTCGTGACTGTCGCCCGGGAAGGCAGTTTCACTCGGGCCTCGGCGGTGCTGGGTGTTACACAATCAGCCCTGAGCCAGACCATCAGTGGCTTAGAAACTCGGTTAAAGATTCGCTTGCTCACCCGCACAACACGCAGCGTTTCGCCCACCGTAGCAGGCGAAAAGCTGCTTAACGCCATCGGCCATCGATTTGATGAGATTGAGGCAGAGCTAGACATTCTGACCGAGATGCGTGACAAGCCAGCAGGGACCGTACGGATCACCAGCGGTGATCACATATTGCGTAATACCCTTCTGCCCAAGCTAACGCCGCTTATGCTCGAATACCCAGATATCAACATTGAGTTCGATGTGAGTTATGGCTTTCGCGACATCGTGCAAGATCGTTTCGATGCAGGTGTGCGTATGGGCGATACCATTGATAAGGACATGATCGCCGTGCCAATTGGCCCCCAATTGCGCATGGCTGTGGTTGCTTCACCCGATTATTTTGCGCTTAACCCTAAACCAAAATCCCCGCGCGATCTGTTGAAGCACAGGTGCATCAACCAGCGCATGCAGACCTCTGGGGGGATTTATGTCTGGGAGTTCCAGCGACGTGGGCGCGAGTTGAACGTCCGTGTGGACGGCCAAGTCGTCTTCAACACCTCGCCTAATATTGTCGATGCGGCACTGGCCGGACTCGGCATCGCCTGGCTACCAGAAGAAGAGTTTGCGCCGCACATCGAGCAAGGACGCTTGATTCGAGTCTTGGATGAATGGTGTCCTTCCTTTCCCGGTTATTTCCTTTACTACCCAAGCCGGCGACAACCATCCCCAGCCTTCACGCTCGTAGCGCAAGCACTGCGCTACGAGCGTTGATGCAGGCGAATTCTCAGCCTGTTGGTGGGCGATAGATCAACACGTCCATCAGGTGCGTGGTTAACGCATTTGTAAAATGATCGGACTGCTGCTGGCCGGGTCAGTGCGCTCACGCAGTTCGTTTACCGCCTGAGCGTCTACCGCTGGACTCTGGTTCCCCCAGGTGCTTTTCACAAAGGTCAGCACGTCTGCAATCTGCTGATCGGACAATTGTTGCCTGAATGCCGGCATTCGGTATGCGTCCGGCACACCTGCCATAACAACACGCTGTGACCCATTCAACGTGATGTTAATTGCCGACGCGCTTTCTTTGGTCAGCGCAGACGTGGCACCTGCAAGCGGGGGGAAGGATTCCGGCTGACCTTGGCCGTCAACCCCATGACAGGACGCGCAATGGGTGACATAGGTGCGCGCACCGGGTGTATCCAGCTTCGTTGCTGCAGATACAGCCTGATATTGCCAAGGTGCACCGTCGCGCTGACTATCGCCGGGTAGCGACTTTAGGTAGTGGGCAATGGCGGCCAAGTCGTTATCGCTCATGAACTGCGTGGAGTTGTTGAATGCCTCGGTCATTGATCCGAATACAACGGCGTGTTTGTTGCGACCAGTCTTAAGGAACTGCGCGATTTCCGGCTCGCTCCAGCGTCCTAGACCGGTGTTGTGATCAGTGCGCAGACTCGGGGCGTACCAGCCGTCGAGTAAGGCGCCGGAGACAAATGCTGCGCCGGATTCGTCTAGCGCTTTCTCATTGAATGCCAACCCCCGTGGCGTGTGGCAACTGCCGCAGTGCCCCGGACCTTGAACCAGATAGGCACCACGATTCCACAGTTCATCTTTTTCAGATTTCGTTTCGTAGGGTGTGCTGTCGGTGAACACAGCATTCCACAGCGCGATTGGCCAACGCATGTTGAGCGGCCAGGGAATTGAACTGGCAATATTGGCTTGCTTGACTGCAGGCACGCCTTTCATGAAAAAGGCATAGAGGGCGTGAACGTCGTCATCCGTGAGCTTGGCGTATGAGGGGTAGGGCATCGCCGGATAAAGGCGACGGCCACCCGGCGCTACACCGTGGCGCACGGCTCGGTCGAACTCGGCCAGGCTGTATCTGCCAATTCCGGTCTCATCGTCTGGGGTGACATTGGTGGCGTGGATGGCTCCCAGCGGTGTGGCCATTTCCAAGCCCCCCGCAAAGGGCTTACCACCCGGCACGCTGTGGCAAGCGACGCAGTCACTGAGGCGGGCAACGTACTCGCCACGGCTGACGAGCCCCTCGTCGATGTCATTGACGGTCGTCTGGTCGCCTTCCAAAGGCGAGGCGGGCTCGCGATTGACATACCAAACTAGCAGGGCTGCCGCGACTAGGCACGGCACGGCCAGCCAGCCAGCGGTTCTTACGAATCGGCTGTTGTTCATGGGCACTCCAGTGCGGGTCAGCTAAATGAATGTCGGCTCAAAGGGATGCTGCGCACGCGCTTACCGGTTAATGCCGCCACGGCATTAACCACTGCTGGTGCAACTGCCGGCAACGGTGGCTCTCCGACGCCGCCCATTTTTTCACCACTTTCGACAACCCGAACATGGACTTGAGGCATGCGCGACGGTGGCAGAATTGGATAGAGATCGTAGTTACGCGCACGGGGCATGCCGTCCACATAAACCGATTCCTCCACCAGTGTTTGCGATAAGCCCAATGCAACCGCACCTCTGACCTGAGCATCAACAATCGCCGGGTTGACGATGCTCCCTGGATCGATCGCCTGCCAGATGTCGTGCACCTTGACCTGGTTGTTCTCGATCGAAACTTCCGCGATCACCGCTGTATGTGTTCCGAACGGAGACGCCATGGCAACGCCGCGCGCCCGCTTGCTGCCATCCTCAGCGGTGAACGGTCCTCGTTTCCAGCCGCCCGACAATTCACCAACGGCATTGAGTAATGTCGTCAGGCGTTGGTTGTCACGCAATAGATGCAGGCGCAACTCGAAAGGGTCCTTGCCGCCTTTTTCGGCGAGTTCGTCCAAGAAGGACTCATAGAAAAAGTCATTCAATGAATTGCCCACAGACCGCCAATAACCCAGCATGACCGGGCCTTTAACATAGATCTGGGCGATTCGTTTGTTGGGTATCGCGTACGACTTACCGGCCAGTCCTTCAAGCGCAGTCGGGTCGAGACTGTCACCTTGCTTGCCGGCAATGCCTTCTGTTGGTCCTTCTGTTGCACTTACTGCTTCGATTGTTGTTGGCCAGCCTTCGTCGTCCAGCGCGCCGCGAAAGTTGACCGCAGCAACGGGGCGCAGCACATCGCGTAGAAACTCTTCTTCGCGGCTCCAGATCATCTTCACCGGACGCCCGACAGCCTTGGCTAATGCGATGGCTTGCGGGTAAGGACTGGCTGAGTCATACAGAAAATGCCGCCCGAAGAAACCGCCGAGCATGGGTGAATGCACGGTGATCTGTGCCTGGTTGAGGCCGGTGAGCTTGGCAATGTCCCCACGAAACATGTCCGGTGCCTGGTTTGGTAGCCAGACATCGAGTGTACCCTCTGGATTGAATCGGGCGAGGGCAGAAGGGGGCTCAAGTTGGCCATGATTCAGGTATTGGTTATGGTAGGTGGCTTCGATCTTGGTTTTGGCGTTGCTCAGTGTATCCGCTACCCTTCCTTCGTTTTCAGCATCACGGGCCGGACCTTTCACGGATGCCAGTTTTTTGAAGTACTCATCACTGGAGAAATCCGCTGGCATGGGCCGTACTTTGCTGTCAGCCGCGGGCTCTTGCCAGTCGACCTGAACCGCCTCTACTGCCCTTTTGGCGTGCCACCAGCGCTCAGCCACCACGGCTACTGCACCTGGCAGGCGGTGAACTGAATGCACGCCTTTCATAGCCTTAACCTGTTCTTCATTGCGCAGGTTGCCCACGGTCATGCCCAAGCGCGGAGCATGCTGAACAGCGGCGTGAAGCATACCGTCGACTTTTAAATCGATGCTGTAGAGTGCCTTGCCGGTGGATTTGTCATAGGCATCCAGGCGTTTTACGGGTTTACCGATCCAGCGGAATTGGCCGGGATCACGCAGTTTCACGCTGGCAGGATCTGGCACGGGCAGGTCCATGGCGCGCTCCGCCAGTTCGCCGTAAGCGATGGAGCGACCGGACGCGGCATGCACCACTTTGCCTGGCTCAGTGGACAGTTCACTCACTGGCACGCCGAGTTTCTCCGCTCCCGCCTGTAGAATCATGGCTCGGGCCAATGCTCCCAAACGGCGCATGGTGGGGTAGGACATTCGTACGGACATGCTGCCGCCGGTGATACGCATGCCGTTATCCAGTACCACATACTCTTCGCCAGCTGGCGCTGCCTCGACGAAGAAGTGCGCCGGGTCGACATCCAGCTCCTCACCGATGATTTGCGCCATGGCGGTGAACGTCCCCTGACCACCTTCCATGAATGGACACAAAAAATGCACGCTGCTGTCGGGTCGAATCTCCAGAAAGACCGGTACTTGTGTTCCTCGTTGAACGGTCGCAGCGGCTGCCTGCACGCGAGCCGATCCAAGTGGTAACCCAAGGCCCAGCACCAGAGCGCCCACGGCAGTGCCCGTGAGAAAACGGCGGCGGGACAGATTGACAGGGTCTGTGAGCGACAGCGTGGACAGGTCTTTAGCCGCATCGATAGGGGTGCGCATCAGACGTTCTCCTTCTGTGAATCTTGACCCGCAAGATCGTGAATCGCAGCGTTGATGGCGTTGTAGGTGCCACAGCGGCACAGGTTAGTCATTGCCGCTTGAATCTGCGCGTCACTGGGCTTGGGATTTTGTTTGAGCAGCGCGGTGGCCGCCATCACTTGTCCAGACTGGCAATAGCCGCATTGAGCAACTTGCTGATCAACCCAGGTTGTAACGACGCGCTTGCCCACTTCATCTGATTCGATGGCCTCGATCGTCGTTATTTCGCGGCCGACAACTCCAGCCACTGGCATGACGCAAGAGCGCACCACGTTGCCGTCTACCAAGACCGAACAGGCACCACATTGTGCCAGTCCACAACCGTATTTGGTGCCGGTCATACCCAGGTCATCGCGGATCACCCAAAGTAAGGGCGTGTCTGCATCGGCATCGACTTGATAGATCTTTTGATTGATTCGTAATTCCATGTCTCACCCGCTAATCATCGGTTGATAGGCATTGTTATAATTGGCGACGCGCTTCTTGGCTCGGCTGTTGACCCGGCTATTACATTTGTGCGCGGATACTTTCATAGGGTTTGCTTCGCACGCTGGCGATGTCACGGCTGGGGGTGACCCCAAACATTCGCCCGTATTCACGACTGAATTGCGAAGGGCTTTCGTAGCCGACTGCAAAGGCGGCTCGTGAAACATCCAGATGCTCGTTGAGCATCAGGCGGCGCGCTTCATTGAGGCGCATCCACTTCTGGTATTGCAGCGGGCTCATGGCGGTGAGCTGACGAAAATGGTGATGAAATGTCGGCGCGCTCATTTGTACTTTGGCGGCCAGTTCATCGATACGCAGCGGCTGGGTAAAATTGGCCTTGAGCCAGTCAATTGCTTTGGCGATGCGATAGCCTTGCCCATCAACGGCCGCAATCTGTCGCAGCCGCGGCCCTTGATCACTGCTCAGCAGGCGGTAGTGAATTTCGCGCAGGATCAGCGGCGCAAGTACCTGAATGGCATCAGGCTCATCGAGCAAACTTACCAGCCGATCGACTGCCCCTTCCAGCGCCGCGCTCATGTTTGCGATCCCGACCCCTTTACCCACGGCTCGCTCGCGTGTGGCTGGAAGACCGATTTCGGCGATCACCTCTGCCAGTATTGAGATGTCCAGTTTCATCACCAATCCAACGCATGGGTGCTCGTTACTTGCGGTCACCACTTCTGAGTTGGCGGGCAGATCCAGTGATGTAATGACGAAATTCGATGGGTCATAGCTGTAACCTTCGCCGCCGATCCATAGCCTTTTCTCGCCTCGGGCCACCAAAATTAGGCTCGGCTCAATCATGCAAATAACTGGCGGTGCTGCTTGTTCACGGCGAAATAGCGTAACGCCCGATATCGGCGTCTCGATGTCTCCGGGCTGATGTATTCGACGGGCAATATTCGATGCCAGCATCGTTGTCTGGCTATCACGGTTGTGAGTCATGGTGACGTACTCCTGATAACCGAACTCTAGCCCGCGCTGAAAGCGTTTACTAACACTCGACTGCATCCTCAGCGGATTGGGCAAGTATTCAATAGGAATGCGCTAGGGAAGGGGCACCTCGTACCCTGACAATGGCTCGAAATGTAACAGGAGATATCAAATGCAAGTAGCTGCCTATGGTGCCCATGCGGGTGATAAGCCTCTCGAATCACTGCGCATCACTCGCCGCGAACTAAGCGCCGAGGATATTCGGATCGACATCGCATATTGTGGCGTCTGTCACTCTGATCTCCACCAAGTTCGAGCCGAATGGGAAGGTACACAGTTTCCCTGCGTGCCGGGTCACGAGATTGTGGGGCGCGTTGCGGCAGTTGGGCCGAATGTCACCAACTTCGCACCGGGTGATCTAGTCGGCGTCGGCTGCATCGTCGACAGTTGCAAGCATTGTGAGGAGTGCGATGCAGGTCTGGAGAACTACTGCGATGACATGGTCGGTACCTACAACTTCCCCACGCCAGATGCTCCGGGTTGGACGCTCGGGGGATACTCCCAGGCAATTGTGGTTGATCAGCGCTACGCGCTGCGCATTCGTCATCCCGAGGCACAGTTGGCGGCCGTTGCACCATTGTTATGCGCGGGCATCACAACTTGGTCACCTCTTAGGCACTGGAAGGCTGGCCCCGGTAAAAAAGTAGGCGTGGTCGGGATCGGTGGTTTAGGCCACATGGGTATCAAATTGGCTCATGCACTGGGTGCCCACGTTGTGGCGTTTACCACCTCCGAGTCCAAGCGCGATGCAGCTAAAGCACTGGGGGCAGACGAAGTTGTAGTCTCGACCGATGCAAAACAGATGGCCGCTCACCTGAAGAGCTTCGATTTGATTATCAATACTGTCGCCGCGCCTCACGACCTGGACGCGTTGCTGGTACTGATTAAGCGTGACGGCGCGATGACCTTGGTAGGCGCACCCGCGTCGCCGCATCCATCGCCTAACGTGTTCAACCTGATCATGAAGCGCCGCACGCTCGCCGGTTCGATGATTGGCGGTATTCCCGAGACTCAGGAAATGCTCGATTTTTGTGCCGAACACGGCATCGTTTCGGACATTGAGCTGATTAGTGCTAATCAAATCAATGACGCCTACGAACGCATGCTCAAGGGCGACGTCAAATACCGTTTCGTGATCGACAACGCCACACTAGCCGATTGAGGTTCTCCAGTTCGGGCTTTGCTCGCAGGGATTACCTTTTTGTGATCAACCGCGGGCGGCCTGAGAATAATCGGGGGCAGACCACGATATTGATGTTGCTAACCGTCCGCTTCTGGCCGACTCCTGTTTGTTGTAATCGGCAGTTATCGGCCGAGGCTGTGTAAAAACGCTCGCTCAATTTCGAGGTTCACGTTGCTACGTGAAATCTTCGGAAATTTTCCTCGCTGGCCCGGCTGGAATTCGCGAGGGAGCGCGGAATTTGCTCGTTTTCTGAGCAGCGTTCATTCTCGAAAACGTTTTTACACGGTCTGGGCCAAAAGCGGACGTTTAGATCGAAGTTTGCGCCGGATCGCGTTGTCTACTTTACTCTTAGCGCATTGGACGCAGGAACTTAACGGAGACACTATGGACCCTAAGCAGCGCGCAAACTTCACCCGACGGCAGTTTATCCAAACGTTTGCGGCAGCAAGTGCTTTAGGCTCTCTTGGCTTTCATCCACTTAGTTGGGGGGCGGCTGCTGATAGCTGGGACGAAGGTCAGCTCAAGCACATCATTCCCGCCGCCAACCATGAGCGGTTTCTAATCAAGACTTCATTCAAACAAGCGCTTGGGTTCACGCCACGCTTGATGGTGGATGGCAAACCGGTAAGTGGCATCAAAACTGATATTGCGGGACGTTTTTGGCGGTTCGACGCATCAACGCTTAAACCCGACACGCGCTATGAGTTGCAGATTACGGACCCAGCAGGTAAAGCCCTATGCGGCACTTGGCCGCTGAAAACCTTCCCAGCCCCAGACGCCCGCCCGGAGCACCTACGCATTCTTTCCTACACCTGCGGCGGCGGTTATGACAGCGCGCCACTGCACGGTAAAACCACGTTTCTCGACATGGCGGTGCGCAAGCGTTTGTTGGCACGCGGTATGTCTCATGCACCGGATATCGTCATCGCCAATGGCGACCATATTTACTGGGACTTGACGACAACCTTTGCCAAGGTCGCCCCGGACTACATGAAGAAGGAAATGTGGGGCAAATTCGGCGAGCTGGATATCAGTGTGCCGATGATGCATCCGAAGAATGCTGAAACCTTTATGAAAGTCTGCGACTACCAAATTGCGGGGCTTTACGGCACGACACTGCGCTCCACTCCCGCCTACTTCCCTACAGACGACCACGACCTGTTTGAGAACGATGAGTACGACGCCATCAACGTCACGCTACCGACCGATACCTATGGCTTGCTCGGAGCGGAACAGACCCAGCAGTTGTATTACCCAGAGTACCTACCTGACGCCAATCGGCCGGTCTGGTTGCCCGGTGGTGACAGAGCCGGTATGGCGCCCGATACCAATATGACCTTCGGTACGTTGCGCTACGGCTCATTGCTAGAGGCTGTCATGTACGACTGCCGCCGCTATGTGAACTACAAGGGCGACCACGCTCAAGTTATTCCCCAGTGGGTGGAGGACTGGCTGATAAAGCGCACGGTGACCGAAGACACCAGCCACTTTTTACATGTACCGTCACTGCCGTTCGCCTACTCCTCGGGCAAGCTGGGCGACTGGTATCCCGATCTGCTCGATGCCAAATCCGGGAAGATGGTTCTGTATGAAGAAAAGCCTGGGTGGCAGCGCGGTTGGTTCGGCCAGCACCAGCGCTTGATAAGTGCCATCGCGTCTCAAGAGAAGCGGGCACCGGCGATTATTCAAGGTGATTTCCACGCATCGTCTGCTGGCAGAATCCACCGTAGCGGCGAGTTGCATTTGCCACGGTCAGTCGATGTAGTGCTCACCGGCACATTAGGTACAGGTGACCTGGTATTCCCATCCTCTTTTCGCGCTGTGGAATCTAAACCTTCGCAGTTAATCGGCATGGAGGAGGCCCTGAAAATTACCGAAAAGAATGGCTTCAGCATTATCGACATCACACCAGACAAGATGACCTTCACCATGTACATGTACCGCCCACCGCAAGATGCGGCAGAGATCGACACCATGAAACCGGCCTTCGTCTACGAGATTGCACGTAAGGCCTGAGTGCACTGATAGCGGGTCAATTACATTGATTCGCTCAACGCTGGAGAAAGTCATGTCGAAGCAGTACGCAACGCCTCTGTCACCACGCGGCCTATCGAGCATCACGCCCGCACCTCCCTGGCACTACTCTGGCGACTTCTTGATGGTGGAGTTTTGAGCCAACCCGGCAGCTTTGGCGGCGACTTTGCCAGAGAGCCTTACTCTCGACCCGGACTCAAAGGGACATGCCGCTGCGCTATTCTTTGATTGGCAGTTTACCGGTCAGAACGATGAATTTCTTGACCCTGCACGATATCAATATCGCGAGTTTTTTATCCTAGTGGACGCACTGCACCAGGGAAAACCAGTTTCCTATTGCCCCTACATTTTTGTCGATAATGATTCGGCAATGATGCGCGGGTTGATTCAGGGGTTTCCCAAGCGAATGGGCGAGGTTCATCTTTCTCGTGCATTTACTGCTCCAGGCCCCGCGGCGTCTCAGGTCGCTGTTGGGGCTAGGTTCGCAGCTACGGCATCGTCAGCCGGACAACGCTTGGCACACGCCGAAGTCAAACTGACCGAGAAACTTGAGGATCTGTCCAAACTTGGCTTGAGCGCTCGACCCATCGTCAACATGCGTCACTTTCCCCGCCTCGCAGCCGGGCAACATGACAATCCTGCCGTGCATGAACTCGTGATGGCTATAACGGACAACACGCAGCTGGTTGAAGTGTGGACCGGCGAAGGGCAGCTCACCCTGCCCATCGTAGATCGCGAAGAGGTTTCAGACTTGGCTCCGGTACGGGTTGGCGCTGGCTTCCGGGCCTCTATGTCCTATACCGTGACGGATCTCAAGATCCTGGTGTAATTGGTTCAACTCCATGGACATTGAAGGACTGTTTTTGGTCAATTTCAGCCTGTAGTGAAGGTCTGCTTTTGGCAGAAAGCTGCCAGCCAGCATTATCAAAATTGTGATTTGCCTCCTTTGTTTCTTCGCAGAGAGAGCAGATCCAGTTAGCTTGCAGTCCAGCCGCCGTCAATAACGAGGTCTGCTCCGGCCATAAAAGCTGAGTCATCTGAGGCAAGAAATGTAGCCGCGGCCGCGATATCTTCCGGGCGTCCAAGTCGCTTGAGCACTGTTTTGCTTTCAAACGATTTACGCATTTCTTCTGGGTTGCTGCTGCTGGCAAAAACATCTTCTAGTAATTGTGTGGCAACTGGCCCGGGGCATAAGCAATTCACCCGAATCCCTTGGGGGCCATGGTCTATTGCCAGTGCCTTGCTCAACATCACCACGCCACCCTTTGATGCACAATACGCCGCCACACCGGCCTCGCCGACTAAGCCAAGCTCAGAAGCTATATTTATAATTACGCCTTTTTTTTGCTGCTGCATGAGCGGGATTACTGCCCGTGCGCAGAGAAAAACCCCTTTGAGATTGACGCTCATCAGGTAGTCCCATTCAGACTCGGTCGTATCCACAACTGTCTTGGCAAACTCGACACCGGCATTATTGACCAATATATCAATGCAACCGAACTCACTGGTCGTCTGTTGAATAAGCGCTTTTACGTCAATGTCGCTGCTGACATCAGTCTTAACGTAAATGGCTCGGCAGGTCGCAGTGCTCAACGTCTTGGCTTGTTCGCTGGCATCCACTATATCGGCCAGTACAACCTGAGCACCTTCACTAATAAATCGTTGTGCAATAGCGTACCCGATGCCGCGGCTGGCCCCTGTTACGATCGCTACTTTATTGCTTAATCGCATGACGCCCCCTGATGGTTAATCGCATGCTGCACGGCGCAGCTGTTTGTTATTGATGAGTGGTCCATGAACACCATTACTCACTTCAAACATCAACCGCGGAACAAGGGAAAGCTTGTCGGTCACATGAAGCTTGAAAGCACCTTGCGATTCCACGGGGTTGAGGTCGATGATGCTTTGGAAATGTCGGAGCACACTAAAATCTGGCCCTACACAAGGGCAGTCGAGTCAATACCGTCGCTATCGGCCAGAAGCCAAACGCCCAGACTGATTTCAGACCCCAGTCACTGATCCAGTTGCCAGTCAGTTGAACCCTTGACGTACCTGCGGCTTAGTCGGCCTCAAGCGCCGTAGCGATAGTTTCTGTGAACGCCGGAATATCTTTGGGCGTTCGCGAAGTAATCAAAGTCCATCCATTGGCTTGGCATTGTTTGACTTCAACATCTACCCAGCCGGCCGCACCGGCATTTTCCAGGTCGAGCTTGACGCTAGTGTAGGAGGTGAGCGTCTTGCCATTGATTATTCCAGCGTTGATTAACAGCCAAGGCCCATGGCAAATCGCAGCGATTATTTTTCCCGCACTGGCGAACTCCTTCGCCAGGCGCTGGGCGTTCTCATCCAGACGCAGCGTATCGGCGTTGACCGTACCGCCTGGAATCACAAGCGCATCAAAATCCGACGCTTTGAGCCCCGCCAGCGAAACCTCAGACTCGACAGTGCGATCTTTCTCAGTGTCATGAACAAATGTCTGGGTAGTGCCGCCGTCAGATGAGGCATGAGTGAGCAAAGCACCCTGTGCCTTGAGTGTTTCCAACGGTTTTATCAATTCATCCCGCTCGATCCCAGTGTTCGATGTGATGAACAATACTTTTTTACCTGCTAGTCGATTACTCATGGCGTTCACTTTGGCCTCTTGTCTAGGTAATAAAGGAAGCATGCGGGTGATGATTTATCCGTCGCATTGAAGATGTGAGGTCGGAGCAGTTTGGAAAGTTCACCCGGATTTCCCCGAGCACAATGGCGCTGAGTGACGCCTGCGGGCCGAGAACGCTAAATTCATGCCTGTAAGAACTGGGCAGTTAAAAGCGTCACCAGCCTGGGCCCGGGACAACAGGCTGCATTGCGCGCTGTATCCTGATTTTCGTGTGGCATAAAAAGAATGCACGAACAGGTACGCCCATGGCTGATTTGGCGAATGAGCGCCCGTTTAATGCCCGCAACAGCTGAAATCTGGCCGCAATTGGTCGATTCCTGCCTACCAAGGCTACGGTGCCTCTTGGTCAATTCCTTGTAATACCCGAATAAAGGCTGCAGGCGAGGGTGGTCCTTAAAACAAGCCCAGCTGGCCGCCAATCAAGGTGCTGAAGTCGTCATCAACAAACGGCAGAATGGCGTCCGCAACCGGTTGCAGCTGGCGAGTCAGGTAGTGGTCGTAGTCGATTGATGCGCGGCGAATTTCCAGAGGCTCGGGGCCGCTCTTGCTGATGACGTAACTGATCCAGCCGCCATTCTGGTATTGCATCGGCCTGCCCAACTCGGCGTTGTATTCGTCCGCTGTGCGGGCGGCGCGTACATGTGGCGGTACATTACGTTGGTAATCATTGAGCGGTCGGCGCAGGCGCTTGCGGTAGACCAATAGTTCATCCAGTTCACCCGCCAGCGTGCGTTGCACGTAGTCGCGAACATAGGCCTGATACGGTTTTTGGTCGAAGATCAGTTGATACAGCCCGCGTTGAAACTGTTGAGCCAGTGGCGACCAGTCACTGCGCACGGTCTCCAGGCCTTTGTAGACCATTTCCGAGGTGCCGTCGCTGCGCCGCACCTTGCCGGCATAACGCTTCTTGCTGCCTTCCTCCGCGCCGCGAATTGTCGGCATCAGGAAGCGGCAATAGTGGCTCTCAAACTGTAATTCCAGCGCACTCTCAAGGCCGTAGTGCTGCTGCAAATGCGTCTTCCACCATTGATTGACAGTGGCTACCAGCTCGCGGCCGATACGGGTAGCATCGGCCTCGCTGTGCGGGTGCTTGAGCCACACAAATGTCGAGTCGGTGTCGCCGTAAATCACCGCGTAACCCTGGGCCTCGATAAGCTCGCGGGTCAGGCGCATGATCTCGTGGCCGCGCAGGGTAATGGAGGAGGCGAGGCGCGGATCGAAGAAGCGACAGCCACTGGAACCCAGCACTCCGTAGAACGCATTCATGATGATTTTCAGCGCTTGCGACAGGGGCGCGTTGTGCTCACGTTTGGCTGTCTCGCGGCCATCGGCAACCCGCGCCACTATCGACGGCAGGCAATGGGTTTCGCGCGAGAAGCGTGCGCCTCTGAAACCGGCGACCGAATGTGCATCATCCGGCTGCTGCAGGCCTTCGATCAAGCCGACCGGGTCGATCAGGAAGGTGCGGATGATTGATGGGTACAGGCTCTTGAAATCGAGCACCAGCACTGAGTCATACAAGCCCGGCTGCGAGTCCATCACAAAACCGCCAGGGCTGGCTTCGGGCGGTCGCTCGCCCTGATTGGGCGCGACATATCCCTTGCGGTGCATCAGCGGCATGTACAGGTGCGTAAAGGCGGCCACCGAGCCGCCGCTGCGATCCGCAGGCAGGCCGGTGACACTGGCGCGCTCGAGCAGAAAGCGCAGGAGTTCGGTCTTGGCGAAGATGCGGGTTACCAGTTCGCAGTCCTTGAGGTTGTAGTGCGCCAGCGCCGGCTTGTCTTCGGCGAACATCCGGTTGATTTCATCCATGCGCTGGTATGGCGTGCTGATCGACTTGCCCTCGCCAAGCAGGGTCTGCGCGACGTTTTCCAGGCTGAATGAAGGAAAGCTCCAGGTGGCTGAGCGCAAGCCTTCGATGCCGTCGATAATCAGCCGGCCCGCCGCTTCTGCGAAGTAGTGGCTGCGGCTGCCATGTTCGCGCCAGAGCAATTCGCTGTTGCCACGCCCAAGCAGTAGGGGTACGGCCAGCCTGCGTGCGTGCTGGTGGAGAATGCGCAGGTCAAACTGCACCACGTTCCAGCCAATAATTGCGTCGGGATCGTGGGTGGCAAACCACTGGTTGAGCTGCCGCAGCAGTTCGACTCTTGAGGCGCAGTACTGCAGGTTGAAGTCGAGCGGGGTCGCATCGCCATTCGCCGGGCCGAGCATGTACACATCGCGCTGGCCGCATCCTTCAAGTGCTATCGAATACAGCTCGCCATCTTCTGTGGTTTCGATATCCAGCGAGACCAGCCGCAAGGTCGGGCGATAGTCTGGAGCCGGCTTGAGTTGCGCGTTCGTCACGATACCGTCTGCATCGACAGTGCCTGCAAAACTCAGCCCCGCGGTGATGAAGCGCTCCATAAGGTAACGTTCGGGCGGGCGAATGTCGGCCTCGTAAACATCCACGCCGGATTTACGCAGCAGTTTGTCCAGCTGCATGAGTTGACGATATTGCTGGCAGTACAAGCCAAGCACCGGGCGTTGCTGAAAGTCGCGCAGCCCCAGCGTGCGTAAATCGCAGCCCGCCTCATTGGCGAGCAAGGCTTCAACGTGCTGGCGCTGCTCGGCCGGAATAAACGCAACCGAGGTTTGCAGCGGCAAGCGCAACTGGCGCGGGCCCTGATCGGTTGCCAGCCAGAACTCCACCACGCTGCCGCCTGGCGTATCACGCCAATGTCGCGACAAAATAAAACCGTGTTGAAATTCCACTAAGCCCATCCGCACATTGCATTAACTGGCTGATTCTACCTGTCTGGCGCAGCGTCTGTGCACTAACCGGGCTAACGGCGAAACTGCATGCCAGTTCACCAGCAGCTTGCGTTCGACGTGACTTGTCATGTGCAGTTTATGGTCACCGATTGCAGCGGATTTGCCCCGTAAACTTTCTGGCCATGATTGGCAGAGAACGGCCCAGAGAGTGTAAAAACGCTTCGCCAAAATTTTAGTGCACGCGTCTACGTTAAATCTGAAACTTATCGGCACCTCACAGATGTGGATTTCGCGTAGAAGCGCGATTTCCATTCCGGTTTTGAGTACCTGTCGCGCTGAAAAACGTTTTCACACAGCCTCGGCCATGAGCGGTCATACATCATCTGTAAGCTAGGCAAGCTGATTTGCGTCAGTTAGCAGTACTGGTTGCGGTACTGCCGGGGCGACATGGACATACGTTCGTGGAAAGCCTTGCGAAACACCCGGTCGGACTGGTAGCCCACAGCTGAGGCGATCTGCGCCACGGAGTCGTTACTGTCGCTCAATAGTTCTGCTGCCAGGCTAATACGCCATGCATTAAGGTAGTCGATGGGCGATTGACCAATCAGTCGGCAGAAGCGAGCGGCGAAAGTAGATCTCGATAAATTGGCGGCCGCAGCCAGCAGTGGCACGCTCCATTTGCGCTGAGGCGCCTCATGAATGGCCAGCATCGCCTTGCTGATGTACGGGTCTTGTAGGCCCTTCATCCAGCCAGGAGAAAAGCCGTTGTTGGTAAGGATGTAATTGCGCAGCAGGCTGACCATGATCAGCTCTGCCATATGTTTGGCTACTGCGTAATAGCCAGGTCTTTCGTCTACCAGCAACGCCTCAATGGCCGGGCGAGTATGGTTGAGAATGCTGGCTTCTCCCTCGCGCATCACAATGAAGTCCGGTAGCGCGGACAGTGCAAAGGATCCATGTCCACTGTGTATGCTGAATGCCAAGCCGATCAAGCGACAGCGCTCACCGCCCCCACCATGAACGACGGAAATTGCCGAGCCGGGCTGCACACTGCGATCCAGCTTGGGCGAACGCAAGTCACTCCAATTCAGTTTATGAATGTCAGTGGCAGCAACACCTGATTGAGACAGCAATCGGCATTTGCCGCCACATGGAACCAATAATGTGTCGCCAGTCGCAAGGTAAAGGGTCTGTCCTGCGGAGGTTTCTACTACAAAACGTCCCTCGGTGACGATGAAGCAGAAACCAGGCTGATAGTCGCGAACTTCCACGCCCCAAGGCTCTGACAGATGCCAACTAGAGATGCTGGTCGATTCAATTTTCAGCATTGAAAGAAAGTGGCTCAGCAAATCCATTTCGGCTCAAAATTAAGAGTATTTATCCGGAAATATAGATAGATACGTATTTATTGTCCAGAAAAGAGCATCCACAATGCCGGCACAATAACAAACCGAGGTATTTGCGAATGCGTGTCGAACCTAGCCTCCAATGGCGTCCTGGAAAACGAGTTGCGGTGATCGGTGCGGGGCCGGGTGGTGTCTCTACCGCGCTAGCTCTGAAGCAGCAAGGTTTCGATGTGCTCGTCTTCGAGAAGCAGCCAGAGCCTAAGCCTTTGGGCGGGGCCGTACTGCTGAGCGTTCCTGTACTTGCCGTGTTGCGTCATTACGGTATCGACTTGAACAACTTCGGCTCATTCACTGTCACCGAGTTTCGGAATAATAAAAATCAGCTACGTTCGCGCCTCCCCTTTAATAAGTCGGTAGAAAAGTCCTTCGGTATTAACGGCTGGCACTACGGCATGCTTCGTTCCAATGCCTTTGCGAAAATGATGGAGCTCATGCCAGAAGGCATGCTGGTACCTAATTCGGACTTTGACCACTACACGCAGACAGCGGATGGGGTGACCGTTAACTTGAAGGATGGCAAGACCATTGAAGCTGACATCCTTGTCGGTGCCGACGGTATTCGTTCCGGTGTGTCGCACCAGGCCTTCGGTGACCCTGGGCTGTTTCATGTTGGGCTGCGCGTTTGGCTCGCCTGGTGCGATCCTATTGATGGTATTCCGCCGCAAACCGGACGCATCATCCACTCGCATAAGTACCAGGCCAGCTTCTTTCCGATGCTGCACGACGGAAAGCCGGGATATGAATGGTGGGTTGTGGAGCCCTGCGAGGAAAATGCCCCCACGCCTGCTGACATTGCCAGCCACCTCGGCAAAATTCTGAGCAAGTTCCCCGATCCACTCCCTCGTTTTCTACAGTCGACTAATCTGGAAACCCAGATTTTCAAGTGGGACATCTACAATCGCCCTTCGTTAAAACAGTGGAGTAATGGACGTGTGGTGTGCCTGGGAGACGCCGTGCATCCGGTGTCACCTTATGCCGCATACGGCATGGGTATGGCTATTGAGGATGGCTATTTTCTTGCCAAGGCACTTGCAGGCTCCGACTTGAATGATGCTAGGCAGGTTAGTAACAGCTTCCATGAGTTCGAGTCACAGCGGGTGGACTATGTAAATAACCACGTAGAATTCGCAAGGAAGCTTGGTAATACGTTCCATCAGTTGCCCTATCCACTAGCGAAACTGCGAGACTTTGTCTTCGACCGTACCAGCATCCTCGACCGAATGATCCGTCACGATTACTTGGCAGATGCGGAGAAAATGTCGTTGATGATGCAGGAGCTGCACCAGGCGTAATTCGACGTTGGAGAATAATGATTCTGCTTTACGAACAGCTCACCAGCAGTCTAGGGCGCGGCTGTTCCGCAGTTTTAGATGCCGACTCTCCAGGACAGTGAAGTCTTTGATAGCCCCATGTTTGATGAGCTCATTCCTTGAGGAAGAAGCAGCTATGTCGACCGAATAGCGGGCCTCAAACTGTCCGCTTTTGGCCGATTCCTCCCTGTCGTCAACATGGTCAAATCGAATGCAATTGATTGGTCAGTGAGCTTGTCGTTGTGGCCGCTCACAGTGATATGTGAGCGACTCTAATGGACTAGTCGTCACGCCTGAGCGTGACGACTTTTATGCGCTCAATTGCGCATCAGCAGATTGGCGACGATCTAAGCCGTTCGGCCACCCAGGTTTTCAGCAACCCAATCAGCAATGTATTGACCGGCATTAATTGAGTTGTCGAAGCTTGAGTGCTGCACGCCACCTTCACGTTCGGTGAAAATTTTCAGCTCGCGCTTTGGGCTATTGACCAATTGCTCGTATGTGCGGTGTGCCCACTTCAGTGGGATCTGTGAGTCCTTCTCTCCGTGGGTTACGAGGAAGGGGACCTTGATGCGCTCGACCACGCCATCGAGGTGTACGTTTTCGGCGATGGCCATAAACTCCTCAATGGTTTCGCCACCCCACACCCAACGAACGTGCTCCCAGTAGTGAGGGACCGGGAAGCTACCTTCACGTTCTAAGCGACGCTTCTGCACATCTCGCCAATCGTGGTTTGCGCCCCAGACTACGCCGCAGGCGAAGCGTGGTTCAAAGGCCACAACACGCGGGCAGTAATAACCGCCGAGCGACACGCCTTCACAGCCGATGCGCTTGGCATCGACATCTTGGCGATCTTCCAACCAATCAAATACACGGCTTCCCCAATGCTCGGCGTCATAGCGTGCCTTCAGGTCGTGCAGGCGCAAGGCTTCGCCGGTGCCGGGTTGATCGATCAGTAGTGACGAGACGCCGCGTTTTGCTAACCAAGCCGGCAGGCCTACGCGGTATTTCATTTCTTTGGTTGAATCCAAACCGTTTAATTGGACTAGAAGCGGGGCCGGGCCGTCGACACCTTCGGCGCGCACGTACAGACCGGAAATCACTTTGCCTTCGTATGGGATTTCTACGCGTTCGCAGTTTTCGCCCGACAGCTTAAGGCCTTTGGCGAAGGTTGCGAGGAAACGTTGATATAGCTCAGCTCGACCTTCTGCACCGTGAGCCTGAAGACGTTCGCAAGTCAGGTAATAAGTGGCGGCGCGATTGTACTTTTCACCGGCAGAGAGCAGTCGGCCTTTCTCTTCATCTTCGCTGGCAAGCGAGCAAAGTTTATCGGCCATCTTTGCCCAGGTTTCGCGGAAGGCTTTGGTGCCAGCGGCATCAGGTTGTTTTGCAGCTTCTTGCAAAGGCGCACACATTTCCTCGATTTCGCCAATGCGAGCGCCCATCTCGATGGCGAGGTTTACAGACAAATTCCAAACGTAATTGGTAGGGAAGTAGCGAAACATATTGTTGTTTTCCTCAGCTGTTTCTAATGATCACTAGCGCTTTGCTGGCTCTAGACAGACCGCAATTTGAAACCGATAGATGTGAAGTGTCTGGTTATTCCGGCGGTTAAAAAGTGGTGTTGGCGTCGGCAAAGGCCAGCCAAGCAATGATTGCTGAAGCAAGCTCGCATGGGTTTGAGGATTCGACAAATTGCTAATTAGGATGCCAGCCATCGGCAAATGCGATACCTGGGCGTTGACTGAGAAGGTTGCAAAGTCGGCTTAGGAGGGAGAGGGGGGCAACCGAGTTGTCGCATGGTGTTATGCAGGATTTGGCCGCCATCCTTGGCCCATAAGCTGTTGTCAGGCCGCCGCTTCGGCATCATTGGTTTGCGCCATGCCAATCAATTTCTCACGTAACCAGCGCAAAACCGGATCCCGATCAAGGCTGCGATGCCAACTCATGAATTCCTTCATAACGGGCAGTTCCACGGGCGGCGGCAGGATTCTTAATGGCAGGCTGCGAGCATAGAGTCGTGCTAAACGACTGTGCATAGTGGCAACGCGTTCTGTGCCGATAACCAGTTGAGCCAAGGTATTAAAGTCGTGCGTAATGACCTCTAAGCGGCGTTTACAGCCGTATTGATTCATAAACCATTCCTCGATCCCTGGGGTGCGACTGCGGCCAAAGGCGACAGATACGTGGCCAAGCTCCAAGTAACGCTCGAGGCTCATCGTTTCACCAACGCTGGTATTGCCTTCCCACACAACACAGACGTGCTCCTCATCAAAAAGCAGCTGAGAGGGGTGCTCTTGGGGCATGTAGTTTTCTGGGGCAATGAGTAAATCAACCTCTCCTCGCATCAGCATCTCCATCGAGGTTTCCCCCGGGCTCATCAGCTCGAAGGTGATTTGAGGTGCTTCGTAATTAACGGCTTGGATCACCTCAGCAAACAGGACGCTGATGAGGTAATCCGAGGCCATGATGCGGAAGTGGCGTTTGCTCTTGGCAATATCGAGCACGGGTTTGGCAGTTATTGATGTCTGGATTTTTAACAGCACTTCACGCACTGGAATTTCCAGGTCTTTGGCCAATGGGGTCGGCATCATTTTACGCCCCACTTGAACCAGCAGGTCGTCTTCAAAATAGGTTCGCAGTCGACCGAGCACACCGCTGGTTGCGGACTGAGTCATATGCAAACGGCCAGCAGCACGGGTGATGTTTTGCTCGTCAAGCAGCACATCGAGCGCCACCAGGAGGTTTAAGTCCAAGTGTTTGAAACGCATATCAGGCTTCTCATTGTTGTATTTATTTTGGCGATACCCTGCATCCGAACTAACGATTAGTCAAATTGTTGATGGGCGCAGACTTTTTGCGGGTTGGCCGCTATTGGCCTCCAGAGTATTTACCAAAACCAGCCAGCCCAGACGCTTCGCAGACTTTGAGTACTGCTACAGATGGATGGGGCAGAGGTATCTATAAGTACGATACATAGCATTGCCAATCGCGATAGGTTGAGGTCAGTGGGTTCGTGACAGAGTTATGAGCCTTAGGGTTTGATCTGCCCTTTACCACTCATAACAATTTGTACGTGCAGTCAAAACTACTAGATTCGTGCGGGAACCCGCCGTAGACAGGCTGAAAACGTGTAAACCAGCAACGATGATCTATAAGCATGCGCTATCACGGACTCGACCTAAACCTGTTGGCAGTGCTTGATGCGTTGTTTACTGAGCAGCATGTCACGCGTGCCGCAGGACGGTTACACCTGACTCAGTCGGCGGTGAGTGCGGCTCTAGGCCGATTGCGTGAACACTTTGATGACCCTTTGTTTGTGTTGGTGGGCGGTAGCATGTTACCGACCTCGCTAATGCAACAACTGTATCCACGCATACATGATGTATTGGCAATAGCCCGTGATATTGCCGTAGCCAATACTGGGTTTGACCCCGGCAATACTCAACGGCGCTTTAAGATTCTGGCGTCGGATTATGTGATCGCTGTATTGATGCCGCATGTACAGCGCCAGCTTGCCAAAATTGCGCCCGGGATTGATCTGCAATTCGTCACTTTGGTGCCGCAGCGCGCAGTAGAGCAGGGCGGCTTGGTGGACGAAGCTGTGGAGCAACAACATTGTGACTTGGTGATTTTGCCCCACGCTCACCGCTCCCTCAGGCACCCCAGTTCTGCGTTATTTGAGGATGGTTTCAGGACTATTGCTTGTCGCGATAATCCTCACATCACCGATGGCCTTACGTTGGAGCGTTATCTTGCGTTACGCCATGTTGTCCGCGCGCCGGGCGCTGGCGGGCCGGGCAGCATGGAAGCTGAGTTTCTTGCCAGTCAAGGTCTGGAGAGACGTGTCGCCGTGACGGTGGAGCAGTTCGCTTTGATTCCGGAGTTTGTGCTGGGCAGCGACTGTATTGCCACGCTGCACCAGCGACTTGCCTTGCTCTACGCTCAGCGCTTTTCCTTGCTTGTGTTGGAGCCACCCTTGCCAATACCGCCGACACTACAAGTCATGCAATGGCACGCTTATCAGGATAGCGATCCGGCGCTACTATGGCTGCGGCAACTGCTGCTTGATTCTGCAACTATCTGATTCTATTAACTATTAATTTTCAGAATGAGGGGCCAGCAATAACATTCACTTCCTCGAGCATGACCGCGCAGCTAGCGTGGTGGCACTCCAACAACAGGTGCCAATCTCATGTCACGAATACACGTCAATTGCCAAACGCTGTTTACCGGTTTGGAAGATCAGGCACGGCAACAGCAAACGCTGGTCATTGAAAACGGTATGTTCAGCTACGTTGGCTCACGCGCTGAAGCGCCACAGCCGACACCGGGTGAAGCGGTTATCGATGCTGGCGACCATTTTGTGATGCCGGGTCTAGTCGATGTTCACACGCATTTGGTTTTTGGTAATGCCAAGAGTGAAGAAGACATCGACCTGCATGTCTCTCCGGAATTTCGCGCCTTGCGCGGGCTGTTTTTCACCCAGCATTTATTGGCTGCAGGCTACACCTCTGTAGTCGTACCTGGGGATGCAGGTCAATGCAGCATCGCCGTGCGCAACTCGATTAACGCCGGCATGTTCACCGGCCCGCGCATCGCCGCCAGTAGCAACGTGATTGCTAACCGGCAAAGCCTCAATGATTGGTTCCCGAGCTGGGTAGGCACGCCTGAATACTTCAGTGGTCGTTTGTGCGCGACGCGTGATGAGCAAATCGGCGAGATTCGTCGCCAAGCTAAAGACGGTGTAGACGTCATCAAGATCGCGATGGATGGCCCGCACTTCCGTCCAAATGGTGAGCACATTGCGGCGTTCACTGAAGAAGAAACTCGGATTATGGTCGAGGAAATTCATCGTCTGGGTAAGAAGGTGGCGGTGCATGCTTATGGCCGCGAGGCGGTTCTGTATGCCGCGAAGGCCGGGGTTGATGTGATTTTTCATGGCTTCTTCATGGATGATGAGTGCATTGAAGCCATCCTTAAATCAGGCAGCCACTTAGCGCCGACATTCACCATGTTGGCCAACAATGTGGAGTTCGCCGAGGACTATGAAGCATCAACCAAAAGTGGTTACGCGGCCATGCAACGCCGGGTGATCGATGTTGGGTGTCGCAATCTTCGTCGTGCCCGTGAAGCAGGCATTCCCTTTATGACGGGCAGCGACAGTGGTTTTGCCATTACTCCGTACGGGGAATGGCATGCTCGTGAAATCGAAATTCTGGTTGACTGGCTGGGCTTCACTCCAGCAGAAGCATTGCGTGCAGCCACTTCGGTATCGGCAAAAATGTTGCCGGCATCGCAACCGGTGGGTGCACTGGAAGTCGGTCGCCGCGCGGACTTTATTTTTGTCGATGGCTCACCTCTTGAGAATGTCGCGATTTTGCAGGAGCGCAGTCGCATTCGTAGCGTTTACCTTGGCGGCAAGCGCGTCGAACCGACGGTGCCGGGATACGACCCGAATAAGGTCTCTGACTTCAATACCGTGAAGTGGTCCGAGCTGCACACTCGCCAGCGCGCGGTCGAAATGGGCAAGCGCCCGGCCAGAATCGATCAATAAGGAGCCGCGTATGCACAAACTTACCCTTGAAGCTGCATCAATCATGGTTGATGCAGCACTGGCCGAAGGTCGCCGTTTAGGTTTAGCTCCGCTGTGCGTGGCAGTACTGGACGCAGGCGGTCATTTGCTCGCGTTAAAGCGCGACGAGAAGTCCAGTTTATTACGTCCACAGATTGCCAACGGCAAGGCCGCGAGCGTGCTTGGTATGGGTTTTGGCGGTCGCGAATTGGCCAAGCGCGCGGCAGCGATGCCAGCCTTTTTCAATGCGTTGAGCGATTTGGCAGGCGGCAATATGGTGCCTGTACCCGGTGGTGTATTGATTCGCAATGCCTTAGGCGAAGTGTTGGGCGCCATAGGCATTACCGGCGATACCTCAGATAACGATGAGCGCTGCGCAATAGCTGCTGTTGTGGCAGCGAGCTTGGTAGCTGATCACGGTGAGCTGTAAATTTCAATCAACAGGTAAAACACACAATGAGCGAACAAAAAATTGCACAAATTCTCGAGGCTGAGCGGCTGCGACGTGTCGCCTTGGTTGAAGAAAATCATCAGCAGGTTGAACGTCTGTTTGCTGATGATTTGGTCTATGTGCATACCACGGGCCTGATTCATAGCAAGGCTGATTACTTGGCCTATGCGCGTGATGTTGTGCGCTATGTGGATGTGCAGCGTGATCAACTTGAAGTCCGCCTTTATGGCGATACGGCGGTAATGACCGGGTTTCAAACCAATACTATGCAAAAACGCAGCGACACCACTGTCATCAAAGGGGAAGGCTTTGTAACTCAAGTCTGAGTGCATGGCGCGCAAGGCTGGCAGATGTCTTCATTCCATGGCAGCAGACTACCAAGTTGATTAGGCATTTTTAGCCTTCATAAATACTGCAAAACCGACCTTGCCACTTGAGCAGTGCGACCAACGTGTTGTGCTGTTTCAGTGGCTTTTTGTTGTCGCGGCGAGTGAAGCGAATCTGTATTGAGCAAGGATTGATCAATGCCCTCAAGTATCGCGTTCGCTGATAGGTCACATCCCAACACACGATTAGTCGCCAACAGTTGTTTACGCCAATCTCTGCGCAGTGCTCTGGTCAAACCAGTGACGCCACCATCGAACATCGGACAGCTACTTGATGAGTAAGTAAAACCTGTTGCTGTTCGCACTATAATTTTAATGGAGTGGTAGCCATGAATATCATTGGCCTTGATACCCTGATTTTTGGTGTCGACGACATCCAAGCCTGTACTGACTGCTTGCGTGACTATGGTCTGACCCCCGTTGACGCTAACGAGCAGGGCGGCCGTTTCGAGGCGCTTGATGGCACCTCGATCATCATTCGTCATGCAGACAATAGCGAACTGCCTGCTGCTATCGGTCCAGGACCGTCGCTGCGCGAAACCGTATACGGTGTAGCAGCCATCGATGACCTAGAAGCTATTGCAGATGAGTTAGGTAAAGACCGTGAAGTCAGCCGCGGTGCTGATGGCAGTGTGCACAGCGTTGATGACATGGGGTTTGCTATTGGTTTTCAGGTAACCGTACGTCGTCCCTTCAGCGCCCCGGCTGACCTGACCAACGCACCAGGCAGTGAGCCGCAGCGACCGCTAAATCAACCCGGCATCACATTGGATATGCCGGCTGTACCGCGCACGCTCTCCCATGTCGTGTATTTCGTCCCCGACGCAGCAAAAGCAGAGGCTTTCTATGCTGAACGCTTGGGTTTCAGAACCACTGACACCTTTGTTGGTGTAGGTCCATTTATGCGTCCTGCTGGCGCAGATGATCACCATTGCTTGTTCATGATCCAAACCCCACCTCACATGAAGGGCTGTGAGCATTTCACCTTTCACATGGGCAGTGGCACCGAAGTGTTGCTGGCCGGACGGCGGTTTGAGCAGAGCGGCTGGACTAGCTTCTGGGGCCCTGGTCGTCACCTGTTTGGCTCCAATTGGTTCTGGTATTTCAACAGCCCTTTGGGCTGCCACATTGAATACGATGCTGATATGGACAAGCACGATGACGAATGGGCTGCCCGTCAGGCACCGATGTCAGCGGATAACTCTCAGCTGTTTCTCTTCACGTCCCGTGAGAAATGGGCACCAGGTGGCCCGCCTCCGAAGCAGGGATAAGTGCGCCCATGTCCTTTGAATCTATCGTGCTGTGTCGGCTCGATGAATTGAGCGAGGGCCAAGCGCGCGGGTTTGATCCATTGCAGCGCGGCAAAGACAGCGTTTTTGCCGTACGCAGCAACGGTCAGTTGCGGGTGTACCTCAATAGTTGCCCGCATCTGGATGTGCCGATGCAGTACCGCAAAGACCGTTTCCTCTCGGCCGATGGCCAGATGATTGTCTGTTATGCGCACGGTGCGCAGTTTCGGATAGACGATGGCGAGTGCGTGTACGGCCCCTGTTTAGGTCAGCGATTAACCCTCCTTGAACACTCGCAAGAACAGGGGTGGTTGACCCTGAACGTCGCGCAACTGAAGCGTATTGAGGTATCGCGTTTGGCGATAGATCGCATCTGATCATGCGATTAGTCAAATCGGTCATTTGACGAGAAGCTGTTTAAAAGCGTCGCCGCACATGCCTGTGATCGGTAGTCGCAAACAAAAACAAAAAGTGAGATTTGTAATGACTACAGCCAGTAAAGTGTTAATCGTCGGTGGTGGTATTGGCGGTCTGTGCGCTGCAATCGCCCTGCGTCGCAAAGGTATTGAGGTCGATCTGGTTGAGCTCAAAGCTGAGTGGACGGTTTACGGTGTCGGCATTATTCAGCAGAGCAACGTTGTACGTGAAATGGCTAAGCTGGGTGTGCTTGATGGTTACCTCGATGCTGCTTACGCATTTGAAGACGTGACGATCAATACCACTGGCGGCCAATTATTGGCGCGTATCCCAGGCCAGCGCTTAGCGGGGCCTGAGTACCCGGCAAATGTTGGAATCTCACGTTTAGCATTACACAAAGTACTTAGTGAAACCGCGATTGAACTTGGTTCCAACGTGCGCCTAGGGCTGACGGTAGATACCCTTACGCAAGATAGCGACGGTGTGGACGTTCAGTTTACCGATGGTTCGCAAAGCCGTTACTCGCTGGTTGTTGGCGCAGATGGTTTATATTCCAAAGTTCGAAGCATGCTCTTCGGCGATAAGTACATGCCACGTTTTACCGGGCAATCGGTGTGGCGCTACAACTTCCCACGCCTGCCTGAAATCGATCATCTGGCTAACTATCAGGGCCCTGCTGGCAATGCGGGTTTGGTGCCGCTGGCTGATGATCTGATGTACATGTTTCTGACTTCACACGAGCCCTCCAATCCATGGATGGACACCAGCACCCTGGCAGCTGAAATGCGTTCGCGTCTGAGTGGTTTTTCCGGTCCCATTGGAGAGCTGCGTGAACAAATTACAGATGGCGAAAAGGTTGTCTACAAACCACTGGAAGTTGTGTTTGTTGATGAGCCTTGGTATCGCGATCGCGTGTTATTGATCGGTGATGCCGCTCACGCGACTACTCCACATTTAGGGCAAGGTGCCGGGATGGCGATTGAAGACGCCATCGTTCTCAGCGAAGAGCTGACAGCAGGCGGCCCTATCAATGACGTATTGCAGCGTTTCATGGCGCGCCGCTTTGAGCGTTGCAAATACATTGCTGAAAGCTCAGTACTGGCCGGTGATAAAGAAATTGCTCACGACCAGAGTTTTGACCGCATCGGTTTGGTTAAACAGATGTTGGCCAGAACGGCTGAGCCGGTCTAGAGACTCGGGCGAATCCGCCCTATTTAACGAGTAACCAACTAATCCCCTTCACCCGCATGTCTTGCGCGGGGTTGGGGGAGCTATATCCGGAAACCAACACCCATACAACAATAATGAGGGTTTTTTCGATGGCTATTCGCAAGAGAGCCGGCGCACGGCTTGCGCCATTCCCGATGACAATGGCAGCCGCCTTGGTGATGTGTGCCCCACTGGCTCAGGCATTTCAGATCGATACTGGAAACTCTGATGTCAGCCTGCGTTGGGATAACACGTTCAAGTACAGCAGTGCTTGGCGCACGCAAGATCAGAGCAGCAAGCTGGCTGAAGGGCAAGTGGCGCTGAACCAGGACGATGGCGACCGCAATTTTGATAAAGGCTTGATCTCGAACCGCCTGGATATCCTCTCAGAAATGGACCTGGCTGTTGGTGATTTCGGTGCCCGTCTCAGCGGTGCAGCTTGGTATGACACTGTTTATCAGGATGACACGGATAACGATGACCCAACCCGCGCCAACCAGCGTTCAGTTGCCTACGATGAATTCACCGATGACACCCGCCACTTACACGGTGGTGACGGCGAATTGCTTGATGCCTTCGTCTACTGGAATGGCGAGTTGGCTGAGCGTGCGCTGTCGGTGCGCCTTGGTCAACATGGTTTGGTTTGGGGGGAAAGCCTGTTCTTTGGTGCCAATGGTATTGCTGGCGGCATGGCGCCAGTCGATGTGGTTAAAGCGGTTTCGGTTCCCAATACCCAGTTCAAAGAGATTGTTCGTCCCGTTAACCAAATCTCGGCCTCCTACCAAATCAGTGATGACGTGTCCTTGGGCGCTTACTATCAGCTCGAGTGGGAAGAAACGCGTCTGCCAGGTTCGGGCAGCTATTTTTCTGTCAGCGACACGATCGGTGAGGGTAACGAACGACTTATTGTCGGCGCACCTTTTCCTGGCTTTTTGGGCGGCAACCCCAACAGCCCAGCTGCTTTTTTTCACGGCAATGACAAAGAAGCACGCAGTTCGGGCCAAGGGGGGCTGCAGCTTAAATACAGCGCCGACACAGTTGAATACGGTCTGTATGCGATTCAATACCATGACAAAAGCCCCAAGCTTTACCTAAAGCCTAGTGCAACTGGCCCTGATTTTGGCACGGGTAAAATCGGCGAGTACTACTGGGTCTACCCAGAAGACATACAAGCCTTGGGCACCAGTTTTATCACCACGGTTGAACAGTTCAGCTTTGCCGGTGAAGCGTCGCTGCGCTGGAATATGCCATTGGTTTCAAACGGTGTAACCATCACTCCAGGGGTTGAGGCCGACAACAACAACCATGCGCTCTATGCCGTTGGCCGTACTGCACATATCAACCTCAATACCATTGCTTCATTTGGTCCTTCATTCATTTCCCAAGAATCCAGCTTGGTCGGTGAGATTGCCTGGAACCGCCTGCTAAGCGTCAGCAAGAACAGGGAAGCACTGTCCCCAGGTGCGACGGATGATGGTCTGGGCCTGAAGTTGGTGTTTGCGCCAACCTACCGACAAGTGTTCTCGGGCGTCGACATCAGCGTTCCGGTCGGTGTCAGCTATTTCCCGATGGGTAAATCGGCAGTCGTCAGTTCATTTGGTCCTGATAACGGTGGCGACATGAACATCGGCATCTCCGTCACCTACAAAGAACGCGTCACCGCTGGCCTTACCTACACCCATTATTACGGGCCTGAAGACACCAACCTCGATGCGGCGTCTCACTTCACCTTTAAGCAGTCGCTGAAAGACCGGGATTACCTGGCTTTCTCCGTCAAGACCACGTTCTAAGAGGACTTGAACACATGACCCACTCATTCAAACTCAAAGCCCTGTGCATTGCTTTGCTCGGTGGTTTTGCGCTCACTGCAAATCTTGCGATGGCTGCTGTTTCTGCCGAAGAAGCCGCAAAATTGGGCACTACATTGACCCCGCTGGGCGGCGAGCGAGCTGGCAATGCTGATGGCTCTATCCCGGCTTGGGACGGCGGCTACACCAAGGTTGACCCAGCCTATAAAGAAGGTGGCAAACGTTCAGATCCCTTCGCCAATGAAAAACCTTTGTTCAGCATCACCGCGAAGAACTTGGCGCAGTACGCTGACAAGTTGAGCGATGGCACCAAGGAAATGTTCAAGCGTTATCCGGATTCCTATCGCCTTGATATCTACCCAACGCATCGCACTGCAGCGGCGCCTAAATGGGTATATGACAACACGCTGAAGAACGCCACTGCAGCCACATTGGTAGACAGCAGTGCAGGTCCGATTCCACAAGGTGCTTATGGCGGTATTCCATTCCCCATTCCAAAGAATGGCGATCAAGCGATTTGGAATCACATTCTCAACTGGCGCGGAACCTCCATTGCGATGCACTTCCGTCACTACCTGATTACGGCTGATGGCAGTCAGGTCATGACCACCGACGGCAAAGCGCTACAAGAAATGCCGTATTACTACCCCGAAGGCTCGGCAGCTGATTTCGATGGTGATTACTGGCTGTTCCGTCTGCTCAACGTAGGCCCACCGATTCGCGCGGGTGAGCAGATTATGGGGCGCACCAACGTTAATGGTGACAAGTCGCAGGCACACGTTTATCTGGCTGGTCAGCGCCGTGTGCGCAAATTGCCAAATGCGTGCTGTGATACGCCTACACCGGCCACCGCCGGGGTTATGACCTTTGACGAATTGTCCGTCTATCAAGGCCGTCTGGACCGCTTCAAATGGAAGTTAATCGGCAAGCAAGAAATGTATGTGCCGTACAACACCAACAAGGTCCAGGCGGCAGCGAAGCCTGAAGACTTGTTCGAGAAGCACCACATGAACCCTGACTACGTGCGTTGGGAATTGCATCGCGTTTGGGTGGTTGAAGCCGATTTAGCCCCTGGGATGCGTCACCAGCTACCTAAAGGCCGCTATTACCTGGATGAAGATACCTGGCAGGCTCTGCTCGGTGACCGTTGGGATGCCAGTGGCCAGTTGGCCAAGACCCTTTGGGCGCTGCCTGCAGTGATGCCGGATATCCCTGCCCACGCTGTACTGTCTTCTGGATTCTATGATCTGACCTCTAGCGCCTGGTTTATCCAAAACGTCTATACCGGATTACCTGAGCAGTATGGTGTTGTTGATCGCTATAAAAAATCTGAGTTCAAGCCGGCGGTAATGGCCGGGCAGGGCGTGCGTTAACGCTTATGCCGCGTCGGGTCTTCCCCTGCGGAAGGCCCGTTGGAGCTAAGTATTTTTTGAGGTGTGCGATGAACAGATTTACCCGGGCAAAGACTTGGTTGTTAGCGTTAAGTCTGCCGCTGGTAGCGGTGCCTAGCTTGGCCAATGAGATGACTATAGGGCCAGTATTGGCGACATCAGCGCTTCATACTGACCTGGCTGCGCAAGCTGTATTGCTCGATCTTGCTAGAGCCGGAACGCGTCTTGTGGCTGTTGGTGAACGCGGCACCGTGGTGCTATCGGATGACAACGGCAATAGCTGGCGTCAGGCCGATGTTCCGGTTTCTGTTGGCCTGACAGCTGTGCAATTTGTCGATGCCAAGCAGGGGTGGGCGGTCGGCCATGCAGGTGTGGTGTTAGCAACTGTCGATGGCGGAGATCACTGGAGCGTTCAGCTCGATGGTGTTCGTGCTGCGAAGATCGAGCTGCAGTCTGCGCAGCAGGCCCTTGCCTCCGCTGCTGATGCTGAAACCGCACAGGTTCGCGTCGATGCAGCTCAACGCTTAGTTGATGACGGCCCGGATAAGCCATTCCTGGCGCTGGATTTTGTTGATGCCAAGCGCGGTGTGATTGTCGGCGCATATGGTTTGGCCATGCAAACCCATGACGGCGGTGCCAGTTGGCAGTCGCTCATGGGGCAAATCGATAACCCCATGGGTATGCACTTGTATGGCGTCGCCCATCAAGGACAGCGGTGGTTTTTGGCTGGTGAACAAGGGTATTTAGCCCGTTCTGATGACGATGCGCAGGTCTTTACTGCGCTGGAAAGTCCTTATGAAGGCAGTTTTTTTACCCTGCAAATGATGGGTAATGATGAGGTGCTTGTTGCCGGCCTTAAAGGCAAGGCATTCCTCTCTTCTGACGCTGGAGAGACATTTGCGGCCGCACCGGTAATTGCGCCCGTTTCATTTAGCGACTCGATTCGTTTGGCCGATGGCCAAGTCTTGCTGGTCAATCAGGCGGGGGGAATATTTCGCTCCAGCGCTAGCAGCGCCAACCTGCAGCCAGTGGGTAAACCTCTTGGGCGACCAGTGGCGAGCCTAATCCAAGCGGCCGATGGCGCTCTTGTTGTTGCCGGGTTCACCGGTTTGATGCGTATTTCTCCAACTGCATCCTCTGTTTCGGAGTGAGGTCATGAAGCCTTCTAACCAACCTTTTGACCCGTCGTCAGCGGATGTTACGCGTTTCGATCCGCGTTCCGGTTCGGTGCTGGAGCGAGCGCTGTTTAATCATCGCATTTGGGTGTTGATTCTATGTGCGCTGACTACGTTGTTTCTCGGCTATCAAGCGCTGCGCGTTGAACTCAATGCCAGCTTCGAGAAAATGATTCCAACCCAGCATCCATACATTGCCAACTACCTGGAGCATCAGCACGAGTTGACTGGCTTGGGTAATGCGTTGCGCATCGCGGTGGCCAATAAGAAAGGCGATATTTACAACGCCGACTACCTTAAAACCCTGCAAGCCTTAAGCGACAAACTGTACTTGCTCCCGGGCGTTGATCGCGCCTACATGAAGTCATTGTGGACGCCCGCGACTCGGTGGGTTGCCGTGACAGAAGATGGCATGGATGGCGGCCCGGTAATCCCTGATGAATATGACGGCAGTCCTCGTAGTCTGGGAGATCTGAAACGCAATGTGCAGCTGTCCAATGAGATCGGACAGTTGGTGGCTTTCGACCAGCAGTCCAGCATTATCTACGTTCCGCTGCTGAGTAAAACTAAAGACGGACAGCCACTTAACTACGCCGTGCTGTCTGATCAACTGGAGTCGCTACGCCAGGAATACGCCAGCGATAGTGTCGATATTCACATCACCGGCTTTGCCAAAAAAATTGGTGATCTGATCGCCGGCCTTAAGCAAATTATCTTGTTTTTCGCTGTGGCGATTATCATTACAACCGTGGTGCTCTATTGGTACACACGCTGCGTTCGCAGCACTTTGCTTGTTGTTGCGTGCTCGCTGGTAGCGGTTATTTGGCAGCTGGGTTTACTGCCGGTGCTGGGCTTCCAGCTTGACCCTTATTCTGTGCTAGTACCCTTCTTGGTGTTTGCCATTGGCATGAGCCACGGCGCGCAGAAAATGAACGGCATCATGCAGGATATCGGACGCGGTATGCACCGCGTTGTAGCCGCTCGCTTTACATTCCGACGGCTGTTTCTCGCCGGGCTAACCGCACTGTTGTGTGACGCAGTGGGTTTCGCGGTGCTGATGATTATTAAGATCCAGGTTATTCAGGATCTGGCCGTCATCGCCAGTATCGGCGTAGCGGTACTCATCTTCACTAACCTGATTCTGTTGCCGGTGTTGCTGTCTTATGTCGGCGTCAGCGGTCGTGCGGCGCAACTGAGCCTTAAGAGCGAGCAAGCAGAGGAAGCTGGCCTTGAGCGTCATGCCTTCTGGCGTTTTCTTGACCTGTTTACCCGCCGTGGTTGGGCGAGCCTTTGCATTGCTGTGAGTCTGGTGCTGGCAGTTCTGGGTTTTATGGTCAGCGAGCATTTGCAAATCGGTGATTTGGACGCAGGTGCTCCGGAGTTGCGTGCTGATTCGCGTTACAACCAGGACGATAGTTATCTCACAACGCATTACGGTGCGAGCAGCGACGTATTTGCCGTCATGGTCAAAACCCCAGCCAGCGCCTGCTCAAGCTATGAGGTTTTACGCAAAGTTGATGCCTTGGATTGGCAGCTGCGCAACTTGAAAGGGGTGGACTCGACCAACTCATTGGCTTTGCTCAACCGTCGTGTCCTGGTTGGTTTGAGTGAAGGCAACCCTAAATGGTACGAGCTGCAAAATAACCAAGCGATGCTCAATATGATCACCGCTGCAGCTCCGCGTGGGCTGTACAACGAAAACTGCAGTTTGCTGACTCAGTATGCGTACCTGACCGACCATAAGGCCGCAACGCTGACCCGTTTAGTCGATCATGTCGAGCAGTTTGCCGCTGCCAACAACACAGATGATGTGCAGTTTCTGCTGGCGGCGGGTAGTGCCGGTATCGAGGCAGCAACCAATATTGTGGTGAAGCAGGCCAACCGCGAGATGCTGTTTTGGGTCTATGGCGCGGTGATCATTTTGTGCCTGATTACCTTTCGCTCATGGCGCGCAACCATCTGCGCTGTGATCCCACTGATGCTGACGTCCATTCTCTGCGAAGCCCTGATGGTTGGTCTCAACATCGGTGTAAAGGTGGCAACGCTACCGGTTATTGCTTTGGGTGTCGGCATCGGGGTCGACTACGCCTTGTATGTCATGAGTATTTTGCTCAGTCATTTGCGCCAAGGCTCAAGCCTCTCCGAGGCGTATTACCGGGCACTGGTTTCCACCGGCAAGGTGGTGATGCTTACCGGTATTACGCTGGCCATCGGCGTAGCGACTTGGATTCTTTCACCAATCAAGTTCCAAGCGGACATGGGCGTACTGCTGGCCTTTATGTTCGTCTGGAACATGGTCGGTGCACTGGTTCTGTTGCCAGCGTTGGCCTACTTCCTGTTGCCGGTTAAACGCAGCGAGCAAGCTGTAAATAATGAACCCCATAGGGCCAAGCATTCGCGCAATCAAACAGCGCGTTCGAAAACTGAGCACAGCAAAGACGCGTCGCTGGCTACCAGCAGCGTGCACTGATGTATGAACGCTTAATAACAACAAGAGAGTAGGCCCATGTCCGAAGTGAAGCGATTTGTGTTGCGGTTATGTAGTGCAATTACTAACGGCTTAGCACTTTACGGTGCCGCTGTTTGTTCGGTGCACTTGCTGGAGAGCGGCAATGAGTACTGAGCGTAAAGCTGGATTGGCACAGTCAACGCTGTTACTGCTTGGCAGTTGTTTACCGGTATTGGGGGCAGTGCTGTTAGCCCCAGTCTTGCCCCGGATGCAAGAGCACTTTGCCACGACACCAGGCGCGGCGGTGCTGGTGCCCATTGCGCTGACACTACCTGCACTGATTATCGCGCTCTTGGCACCCTTTGCTGGGATTATCGCCGACCGGTTTGGGCGTAAACCGTTATTGCTTGTGGCCATGCTGCTTTACACCCTGTGTGGGGTACTGCCGCTGTGGCTGGACTCGTTGCAGGCCATCGTTATCAGTCGCGCTGGCATTGGCCTGGCCGAAGCAGCAATCATGACCTGCTGTACAACCTTGATGGGCGATTATTACGACGGGGCACGCCGTGAGCGATTGTTCGCATTGCAAATGGTCGCCACCTCGCTCTCTGCTGCATTGTTTATGGCGATTGGCGGCGCACTGGGAGAGAGTGGCTGGCGAACCCCCTTTGTGCTCTATGCCGTTGGGCTGCTGTTCTTGCCTCTTATGGCCAAATTGCTCTGGGAACCTGTTGCCCAAAACCTAAACACTAGCCAGCCCAGCACTGCCCATAGCTTTCCTTGGAAGACGCTGACCCCCCTTTATTTATTGGCGGTGTTAGCAGGCGTTAGCTTGTTTGTGGTGCCGGTACAGGCGGGCTACCTACTTAATTTGCTGCATGTGACTGCACCGCAGCAAATTGGTTTGACCATGGGCTCTAACCAACTGGGCGTTTTGGCCGGAGCGCTGAGCTTCAGGCTCCTTAGCGGTATACCAGCACACCGGAATATGGTTGTGGCATTCATTCTTGCTGGGGTTGGTGGTTTGCTGATGGCCAAGGCAGGTAACCATGCGCTGGTAATCGCGGCCGTGTTTATTAATGGCGTGGGCATCGGTCTGATGCTGCCAACGTTGATCACTTGGGTAATGGCTCAGGTTGATTTTAGTCAACGAGGGCGGGCGGCTGGTTGTTTTACCGCCGCAATTTTTGCGGGTGAGTTTGCCAGTCCCTTGGTGGTCCTTGCATTCACGGGCGGTGCCATCCAAGAGTTGCCTGCTGCACTGAGCGTGCTTGCTATCGCCCAACTGATTATCGCGGGCCTGTGTCTTGGTTTACCGCGTTTGCCGGGCTTAGCCCCAGTTGCAACTACGACGGCTCAGCCAATCCATTAAATAATCCCAGAATTGAAGAGAAAATCTTATGACTCAAGCGCTCAGTGCTGCTGCACTTGACCAGCTCTTTTTGCAAGCGCGCTCACATAATGCCTGGCTCGATCAACCTGTCACAGACAGCGACTTGCAACAGCTTTATGAACTGCTTAAACAGGGGCCTACCAGCAATAATTGCTGCCCGGCACGGTTTGTTTTTGTGCGAACGGATGAAGCCAAGCAAAAGTTACTGCCCGCACTTAAAGGCCATAACGGCGAGAAAATGTTGCAAGCACCGGTCACCGCGATTGTTGCCTTTGACAGCCGCTTTTTTGAATTTCTTCCCGAGCTTTTTCCAATCTATGACGCAGCAGCCCCTTACCGGGAAAACCCAGAGGCTGCGCATATCGCAGCCTTACGTAACGGCAGTCTGCAAGGTGCTTACTTGATGTTGGCTGCACGTGCCTTGGGTTTGGATTGCGGGCCGATGTCCGGCTTTGACACTACTCAGGTTGATGAGGCGTTTTTCACCGATGGGCGTTGGAAGAGCAACTTCCTTTGCAGTCTTGGTTATGGCGACGCCAGCAAGTTGCGTCCTGCGGGCCCGCGCCTGTCTTTTGCTCAGGCGTGTGAGCTTATTTGATCGCCGGCAACGTGACCAGCAAGCGCTCTATTAACGTGCTCCGTTGAAAGCGATGTTTGCACCCATGATAAGGAGTCGAAGTTGAACAAACTTCCAAGTTTTAAACGTGTGGTCACAGGCCACGATGCCCAAGGTATGGCCATTGCTGCTTTGCTCGGCGCGACCACTAATAATTTTCCGTTGAAAGCCGTGCCCGGTACGATTTTTTATGAAGTTTGGAACAGTGCCTCCAGCCCGGCACCGTTAGACAACGCCACTGACCCCACCGAAAAGCCACTGCAACTCAGCCCGAGCCCGTTGGGCAGTCTGATACGGGTTGTCGATATTCCACCAGACAGCGTGCAGAACCAGGTCAGTGCCGAAGAAGCTGCTGCAGCCTTTGCTGAAATCGGTGAGTCCCATGCCGGTACCGGCAAGGCTGACTCCAAGCACAAGCTAATGCATCGCACTGAAACCCTTGATTACGGCATCGTCACCGAGGGTGAGGTTGTATTGGTTTTGGACAACGAGGAAGTGTCCCTAAAACGTGGCGATATTGTCGTGCAACGTGGGACCAACCATGCCTGGAGTAACCGCACCGAGGAGATGGCACGCATGGTTTTCATTCTGCTCGATGGCAAATTTGCTTCTGAGTTAATGGCGTCACGAGGAGAGCACTGATGAAACTGGCAAGCTTAAAAAGCAGTACGCGTGATGGTCGACTGGTTTTGGTCTCACGAGATTTAACTCACGCATTGGACGTGGCGCATATCGTCGCCACCTTGCAATTGGCTATCGAAAATTGGGCCGTCGTTGAACCGCAATTACAAGCTTTGTATCAGCAGTTAAATGACTACAGCGCAGAGGGTGCCTTCGCCTTTGATCCGGCCCAGGCCATGGCCCCAATGCCACGGGCTTATCAATGGTTAGATGGCTCGGTATTTCTCAATCACGGTACCTTGATGCAGAAGGCGTTCAACCTTGAACCAATAGAGGGTGCAGACACTACACCACTGATTTATCAGGGGGCGGGGGACGATTTTTTCGGTGGTCGTGATGACATCAAGCTCCCAAGTGAAGCCCAGGGCATCGACTTTGAAGGTGAATTTGCGGTGCTGGTCGATGAAGTTCCATTGGGCTGTTCGCCAGCGCAAGCGCGCGAACACATCAAGTTAATTCTGCAGGTCAATGACATCAGCTTACGAGCATTGGCCCCCCGTGAAATGAAAACCGGTTTTGGTTTTCTTCAAGCCAAACCGTCATCAAGTTTCGCTGCGGTGGCCGTGACGCCAGATGAGCTGGGCGATGCCTGGAAAGACTCACGGGTGCACTTACCCCTACACGTGCACTGGAATGATCAGTGGTTTGGGCATCCAAACGCTGCAGAAATGAATTTTAATTTTGCTCAGTTGATTGCCCATGCCGCGCTGACCAGGCGTTTGGGCGCAGGCACTGTGATTGGCTCAGGTACTGTCTCCAACGCTGATCGCAGTGCCGGTTCGGCGTGCATTTCTGAGCGCCGCGCTATTGAGATGATCGAGCATGGCGAGCCACACACCGGCTTTATGCATTTTGGTGATCGTGTGCGCATGGATGTGTTCGGCGCAGATGGCCAGTCGATATTTGGGGCAATCGATCAGCGCGTTGTTCAGGCCATCAATTAAGGAGCATGACGATGCGTGTGATTGTCACAGGAGCGAATGGTTTTGTCGGTCGTGCCTTGGTTGAGCGACTGCTGGCAGATGGCGAAATTCGCGGCGAAGCGATAAACCGTTTGATATTGCTTGACCAGGAGTTGCAAGGGTTTAGCAACGATCCACGGTTGCGACTTCATCCCGGCAGTGTGACTGACGCAACTTTACTGCGACGAGTATTGGCGGACGGTATTGATGTGATTTTTCACCTGGTGAGCTTGCCCGGTGGCGCCGCTGAAGAACAGTACGCACTGGGTTACCAAGTCAACCTTCTGGCCAGTCTTGAGCTGCTTGAACAGATACGTGCAATGCCCACCGTTCCGGTGTTGGTTTACGCCAGCAGCGTGGCGGTTTACGGGGGTAACCTGTCTGCGCGGATGGATGAGTCAGCAGGCCTTAAGCCAGAACTTTCCTATGGCGCGCACAAATCGATGATTGAAACCGCCATCAACGACGTTTCCAGGCGTGGGGAGGTGGATGGTCGCGTCGTACGCTTACCCGGTATTGTCGCCCGCCCGCAGCAGCCCAATGGTTTGCGCTCAGCATTTATGAGCGACTTGCTACACGCCTTCGCGGCGGGCGAAAAATATTGCTGCCCCGTCTCAGAACAGGCGACTGCCTGGTGGATGTCCGCTCATTGTTGTGTCGACAACCTGCTGCGTGCTGCCAATTTAAACACTGATGAGCTGGAAGGCTCACGGGTCTGGCAATTGCCATTGTTGCAATTATCCATTGAGCAAGTTCTTGATGCGCTGGGTAAGACATACGGCGAGGAACGCCGCAAGTTGATTAGCTTCAATCCGGACCCGCAGCTTGAGGCTTTGTTCGGGCAATACCCTCGAATGAGCACACCTACTGCGCGTGCCCTGGGTTTTCGTCACGACGGATCTGCCGCGAGTTTGATTCGAAATTCTCTTAAACCATTAACCAAGGCACGGCGTAAAGCGTCCGTGCAGGAGTCGCTCGCTCATGATTAAGTCAAAACGTCGGTTGGTGGACCTGTCGGTCACATTAGAAAACAACCCTTACACAGACCCGCCGCCATTGTTGCCGAAAATTGAATACACCGATCATCAACAGGGTTGGCCGGAAATGGCGGCCATGTTTCCGGGGCTCGAGAAATCTCAACTACCCGGCGATGAGTCATGGGCGGCAGAACGCCTGAGCATCACCACGCACAGCGGCACGCATATGGATGCGCCTTGGCATTACGCCTCGACCACTGATGGCGGTAAACCCGCGTTTGGGATTGATGAATTACCGCTGGATTGGTGCTTACAGCCAGGGGTAAAGCTGGATTTTCGGCACATGGCTGATGGGCACGTGGTGACGGCGGCAGAAGTTGAAGCGGAACTCGCTCGCATTGGCCATGAGTTGCAGCCGCTCGACATTGTCTTGATCAACACCCGTGCAGGCAGTATTTTCGGCCAGCCCGGCTACCTCGATGCGGGGGTTGGCATCGGACGTGAAGCAACTATGTACATGCTTGAGCGCGGCGTGCGGGTTGTCGGTACGGATGCTTGGAGCTGGGACGCGCCCTTCAAGTACACGCGTGAGCGATTCGCTGAGAGTGGCGATGCGTCAATTATCTGGGAAGGTCATAAAGCCGGTCGTGATATTGGCTATGGCCAAATGGAAAAACTGGCCAATCTTGAAAGCCTTCCGGCAACAGGATTTACCGTTTCTTGCTTTCCCTACAAAATTAAGCACGCTTCGGCGGGCTTTGTTCGGGCCGTGGCAATTTTTGAAGATCAATAGTGCGATAAAAATAAGAGAGTGCAGATGATTAGCTCAAAATTTTCAGGGGCTCTGTTGTTCAGCTGCTTAGCCCTTAGCAATGCCTCGTACGCCGCTGTTACCGCGGCACAACCCAATATTCTGCTAATTTTGGCCGATGATTTGGGCTATTCAGATTTAGGCGCGTTTGGCGGTGAAATCAGCACGCCACGCTTGGATACTCTGGCCAATAGCGGGTTGCAGTTGACCGGTATGTACGCCGCGCCAACCTGCTCGCCAACGCGTTCGATGCTGCTATCCGGCACAGACAATCACTTGGCCGGTCTGGGCACGATGGCCGAAGGCATGCAGCCATTTCAACGCGGTAAACCCGGTTATGAAGGCTATCTAAACCAGCGTTCTTATTCGATGCCACAACTGTTGGCCGAAGGTGGCTATCACACAATGATGGTGGGTAAATGGCACCTAGGTCTTGAGCCTGAACAGGGTCCTGCGCAACGGGGGTTCGAGCAGTCGTTCAGTATGCTCGAAGGCGGCGCTGCCCACTTTAAACCTTCAGCTGATGCACCTAGCTTGCTTGAACAGGTTCATTATGTGGAGAACGGCAAGCCTGCCCAGTTGCCTGACGATTTTTACTCGACCGACTTTTACACCGACAAGCTGCTGAGCTATCTGAAAAGCAGCAAAAAGGATGGCAAACCCTTCTTTGCTTACGCGGCTTACACCTCGCCGCACTGGCCTCTGCAAGCTCCAGAAGCGTATCTGGATAAATATAAAGGGCGTTATGACAAGGGCTATGACAGCACTCGTTTAGCACGCATTGAGCGGATGAAAAAGCTCGGCTTATTGCCGACGGACTTTAATGCTGCGCGGACAATTCCGGCGAATCCTAACCTGCCAGGCTGGGAGCAGTTGACTGCTGAGCAGCAGAAGACTGAAGCGCGCAAGATGGAAATCTACGCGGCCATGGTCGATAACCTCGACCATAATATCGGCCGTTTGCTTGATTATCTGCACGAAAGTGGCCAATACGAAAACACCCTGATCGTATTTATGTCGGATAACGGCGCAGCAGGGGAGAACCATGCACAGTGGTACAAGCCGGGTAAGCTCACCGATAACAGCTACGCAAACTTAGGTCGGATCAATTCCGAGATCGACTACGGCGTGCGTTGGGCTGAAGTCAGTGCTGCGCCCTTTCGCCTGTTCAAAGGCACAACTGCCGAAGGTGGCATAAGTGTTCCGGCAATTGTGAAACTACCGGGTGCCAAGCCGCGTCAAGGGCGTGAAAGTGGCGTCGCTCGTGTCGATGATCTGCTGCCAACTTTCTTGTCGATTGCCGGTATTAAAGCTCCTGCGGTTGCAGATAAGAACCCTATTACCGGTACTTCCATGCTGCCGATGTTGGAAGGAAAGGCCAATCCTGCGCCAGTGTTAGCGGGTGAGTTATTTGGCAATGCATACCTACGTGAAGGCAATTTAAAACTGCTGGGATTACGCCCCTTGGGCTTCGGTGATAAGCCACAACCTGTGCAATGGACGCTGTACGATTTGGCCCGTGATCGCGGAGAGACAACCGATCTTGCGGCCAGTCAGCCACAGGATGTCGAGCGCCTGAAGAAACGCTGGCTGGCCTATACACAGCAGGTTGGTGTGGTTTTCCCGCCGGTACCGGTTGCCAAGCAGTAACAGGCGACGGACCTCGTGGTTATAACCCCAACTGTGCGGCATGCGCCGCACAGTTGTTATGGAGTGTTATGAGTATGCGCATTATCAAGTACCTCAGTTTTGCCTTGCTTGCAGTCTTTGCCACGTGTGACCTTGCGCTAGCGGCCGACGTACATACGGCACAAGAGGCAAGGGCAAGTAAGCTCCTGAACAGCGCGGTGGCGTATTACCGCACTCAAGGTGATGCCGCATTTGCCGCGTTTAGCCGTCAGGGCGAATTTATTGACGGCGAGCACTATGTGTTTGTGGTTGATAGCAAAGGCACCATGCTGGCCAGTGGCGGCAGCTCAGCTGTTTTGATTGGGCGCGATGTGAGTAAAGCAATAGAGCCCGAGCTTAATAAAGCCTTTCAGGCGGCCTTGCTGAGCGACGAAGATGGTCAGGTGCGCAGTGCTGAATATCGCTGGCTCAACGTGCGTGACGGTCGAGTGGAGCGCAAGAAGGTCTTTTATCAGCGTGTGGGTGATCGAATACTCGCCGTGGGCTTGTACTTACCACGAGCAACCCCTGCACAGGCAGAGACGTTTCTTGATCGCGTGGCCCAAGAGTTGGGTAAAAACGCTGATGGCACCCTTGAGGCGATCAACAACCTGAGCGCCGATTATCACGAGGATGATTTATACGCCTTTGTCATCGATCTGCGTACAAAGCGCTACGTTGCCCACGGCTACAACAGACGCCTTGTTGGGGTGGATTTTTCGAGCATTGTCGATCCGGAAGGCAGGCCAGTGGGTAAGCCTATGCTGGCCTTGATCGAGAAGGCAGAACGAGCAGGGTATGACTATCGCTGGAAAAATCCAGTGACCAGTAAAGTGGAAGACAAGCATGCCCTGATGCGCAAAATTGGTGGTTATATGATTGCTGTCGGTTATTACCGCAAATAGCTGTTAGTCGATCCGGCCGCATGCCCATCGCTTAATTAGCTTAAGGCGCTGCTGGGTCATATTCGTTCACCTGCGCCACTTTGGTTTGTAGGCGTGCGAGCAAGTTGATCAGGGTTTCGACCTCAGTTGGATCGAGGTCACTCAGCAGCCGCTGCTCTCGCTCCAGCGCCACCTTCAGCACGCGGTCATGCAGGGCTCTTCCTTCAGCAGTGAGGCTGACGGCATAGCGTCGCGCGTCTTGGCTGTCGACTTGACCGGTTATGCGACCGGCTTTTTCCAGAAGCTGTAGCGAGCGGCTGACCGCGCTTTTATCAAGGCCAATAACCTGGCAGATGCGATTCGCCGTAATTTGATCTTCTACCGCCATTAGGGCGATTACCCGCCATTCAACCACGCCAATTCCAAAGTGCTTGCGATAGCTAATCGACGCGCCCGTGGATAACTTGTTGGCCAGAAAAGTGAGCATGGCTGGGACGTATCTTGACAGGTCAAGCTGTGAAGAATCTGACATGAAAGCAGCAACCTCAAAAGTTAGATAAACGGCACGCATAAATTAGTTGACACCGCAACTAAATGGTTGGATTCTACTCCTAACCACGCGATGCGTGTGCTGCCCATATCATATGCGACAGCAGAACTTACAAGAATAAATAACAGGTAGTTGCAATGAACCGTAAAACCATAGCCTGCCACCCTCGGCATGTTCCTGCACGCACCAGACCTCCATAACCCGCGCTAGCGCACCACAAATCCACTATGTGTTTTTTGCAGCCACTTTGTTGTGGAGGGTCTTTTTATGCTTCAAGTTTTAGTCAGGCACAAGGCCATCGAGGCCGATGGCATAGTTAGCTTTGAGTTAAGTGCTCTAGATGGCGTTCTTTTACCGGCATTTACCGCAGGCGCCCACGTAGATGTTAATACCCCTTCCGGGATTACTCGTCAGTACTCACTGTGTAATCCTCCGGGTGAGCGTCATCGTTATGTGATTGGGGTGTTGAAAGACCCTCTGTCCCGTGGTGGTTCGCAGGCTATGCATGAACAAGTGGAGCAAGGCCATACCTTGCAGATCAGTGAGCCGCGCAACCTCTTTCCTCTAGCCGTAACAGGTAAGAAACATCTGTTGATCGCGGGTGGCATTGGCATCACTCCGATATTGGCGATGGCTCATGCGCTTGAGCAGCAACAGGCAAACTTTGCTTTACATTATTGTTTTCGCTCAAGGGCTCGCGCCGCTTTTCTGGGCCAGCTTGAGCGCGCCCCATTCGCTAAGCGAGTGACCCTGTACGACGGAAGTCGAGAGGGGAGTGCAGTGTTGGATGCTGATGCCCTCCTGCAGAATCCAGAGCATGACCGGCACCTTTATGTGTGTGGTCCGGTTGGCTTTATAGAACACATTCTCAGTGCAGCGAAAGCGGCTGGATGGCCAGACGATCATGTGCATCGAGAGTTCTTTGCCGCCGCGCCTGTCGAGCATGACGCGGATCAGCCTTTTGAAGTTGAGCTGGCGCAGTCAGGAAAAATCTTCCACATCCCGGTAGACCGGTCGGTATTTGAAGTACTGGATGAGGCCGGTATTGAGGTTGAGAGTTCTTGCGAGCAGGGCATCTGTGGCTCCTGCATTACCCGCGTTCTCAGCGGTACGCCGGACCATCGCGATCAGTTCATGACTGATGCGGAACATGCGGCTAACGACCAATTCACCCCCTGCTGCTCGCGCTCCAAGACCTCCCGCTTAGTTTTGGACCTGTGACCTATAACGACAAACCTGAGAGAACAATAATGACAACCTCGAACAATCAATCTCTGGCCTACGATGTAGCGCCTGCTTCACCGCTACCCAGTTTTCCCCTGGATCAATGGTATGTGGCCGCATTAGGCTGGCAACTAACTGACAAACCAGTGGGCCGTACCTTGCTGAATAAACCTGTGGTGCTGTTCCGTACTTCAGATGGGCAAGTGGCTGCTTTGGAGGATCGTTGCTGTCACCGCGCTTTGCCGCTCTCTCATGGCACGCTGGAGGCTCAAGGGCTTCGCTGTGGATATCACGGTTTGATGTTCAACTCCGCAGGCAAATGTGTGGAAATTCCCGGTCAGGAAAAAATCCCCAGCAAAGCCAAAGTTCCTGCTTATCACGTACGCGAGCGAGACCAGATTGTTTGGATCTGGTTTGGCAGCGATAAACACCCAGAACCCACCTATGAGCCACCTGCTTATGATGTGCATAGCAGCGGCAAATACATCTTTGATGGCGATGTCTATCACTACGATGCCCCTTACCAACTCATCCACGACAACCTGATGGACCTTAGCCATCTGGGGTACGTTCACCTACGTACTATTGGTGGCAATGCCAGCATTCATATGAATGCCGAAATGAAGGTCGAGAGTGACGAGCGCATGGTTAAGGTTACCCGCCACATGCCGGGCTCAGTACCACCACCGACCTATGTGGCCGCATACCCGTTTAAAGACAAGGTTGATCGTTGGCAGGAAATCGAATTTCACGTCAGTCATTTGCGCATTTGGACCGGTGCGGTTGATGCCAATACTGACTCTCTGCTTGACCCTGATCGTGGCGGTTTTCACATGCGCGGCTTCCATGGTGTTACCCCGGAAACCGACACCACCAGCCACTATTTTTGGACGATGTCCACCAATCCTGAAAACGATCATGAAGCTGTCAAAGCCAAAGTGATTGAGCAAACGGCCCTTACCTTCGATGAAGACAAAGTGGTCATTGAAGCGCAGTACCAGAACATGTGTCGCTTCGGCTCACCGCCGATGATTGATATCCATGTGGATGTGGGCGCAAATCGCGCACGTAAGATCATCGAACAGCTTCGGCAGGCCTCTTGTTAAGCCTCAGTGGATGGGGCATGGGGGAGCTGTAGCCGAGCGTTTGGGGGAATGTAACGCAAAGTCATTCCCCCAAATTTCCCCCAAAAGGGCCTGAAACGAAAAAGGCCCCAGAGGCGAAAACCTCTGGAGCCCTTGTAATATGGCGGGAAGATAGGGATTTGAACCCTAGGAACTGTTGCCAGTTCAACGGATTTCGAATCCGTCCCGTTCGGCCACTCCGGCATCTTCCCACAGCGGCGCGCATAATATCAGCTGATTGCCGTTTGGCGAAGCCCATTCTGTAATTTTTCGCATATTTTCATGTGCTTGCGACGGATGACGCTGTTCGGGAGGATGGTTGGGGCGGTTTAGTTCGCGTGGTTAAGCAGGCCGGTTGATTAGCTGCTTTGTGCGATTAGGTGCCTTAGGTGTTCGCAATTTGCATCCAGACCGGTCTCGGTGATGTTGGTTACACCGAGTAGCAAACCGGATTGCTTGTGCTGAGTTTGTGCATACCAACTGGACAGTGGAGTAGGCGCCAGATCAAACGCTGCTGCCTGTTGGGCGATCATCTTGTCGTCAGTATCCCTGGGCAGTTTCAGCAGCAATGCCAGCCCGGCCATTGCTTCGGTCGCAGCGGGTATTTGTAATGAGTGGCGCAGTAACTCAAGGCGGTGTTTGTAGATGCGTTTCATCCTACGCAGGTGACGCATGTAATGGCCTTTGCGCATGAATTGGGCCAACGCGAGTTGGGTGACTATTGATGAGGCGGGTGCTAGCGCAGCAGCTACATCGGCAAAGTGGTTGGTGTGTTCGGCGGGTACCGAGATAAAACCCATACGCAGGGCTGGGCTGACGGTCTTACTGAAAGTGCCTATGTGAATTACCCGCCCGTAACGGTCGAGTGAGGCGAGTGCCGGTGCTGCTCGGCCATAGAGTTGCAACTCGCTCAGGTAGTCATCTTCGATGATCCAGCTGTTATTTTGTCCGGCCCATTCGAGCAGTTGGTGGCGACGTGACAAAGACAATGTCATACCCAGCGGTGCCTGTTGCCCTGCGGTGACTACCGCGAGTGCAGCATCAGGGGCGCGGGCAATGCCGTTGTCGACATTGATGCCTTGTTCATCAACTGCAATTGATACGGTGTCTAACCCGGCGATGGCCAGGGCCGTGCGTGTGAGTGGGTATCCGGGCTCTTCCACCCATGCGGTTTGCTTGATCAGACCCAGCGCATGGATGATTAAACCCAAGGCACCGGTATAGCCGTTGGTAATGATGATCTGCGCAGGGGAGCAGCTCAAACCACGTGCGACAGACAAATAGGCTGCGATTTCTGTACGCAGTGCGAGTTCACCGCGCGGGTCTGGGTAGCTGACAGAGCCGACTGTTGCCGCTTCGCGTGCGGCTGCCGAGGTTAGGCGACTCCAGAGGCTTACCGGGAACATATCCTGAGCGGGCACCCCCATTTGAAACATCAGCGGTGGCTGGCTGAACGGATGTACAAAAAAATCTGGGAGAGGGCTGCGTAAGTCGCGTATATCGGCATTACTGCTTAAGGGCAGTTGATGGGCGACAAAAGTGCCCGCTGCTCCGCGCGATACGATGAGCTGCTCATCAATCAAGCGCTCATAGGCCACACGCACAGTGCCGCGAGCAACGCCAAGCTGTGCGCTGAGATCACGCCAAGAGGGCAAACGTGCACCCGAGTACAGGCGACCGCTACGAATAGATGCGCCAATCGCGGTGCTTATTTGCGCGGCTATGGGTACGCCTGTGGCGCGGTTTAGCTCGATATGTAAATTTTGCATAACTGATGGTACAGCCAAATGCATCAGTCTTGGGTCTTTATCCTGAACCTATAAGTCGGGATCATCGGTGCTATTAACCCCGCAGAACCTTCTGCATGCTGCACCTAGCAGGACCGGGGTATTTTGTAATGACGGTTTCAAGGAGACTCGCCGTGCAACGCTTAACGTTTTCAACCTGTTTTAAGCAACTGGCCGCATTGTTATTGCTTGCCAGTGTTTGTCATCTTGCCCATGCAGATAATCAAATCGATCACAGTTACGACGCCGAAGGTAAGCGCCGTGCTCAGGCTGCCGGGTCTTCACTTATTGGCAAGCCGGGGCCGGCAGCGGTACTCAAAACCGTAGATGGTGAAGAGATTGACCTGTCCAAGCTCTACGGCAAAAAGCCGGTTTACCTGAAGTTTTGGGCCACTTGGTGTGTACCTTGTCGTCAGCAGATGCCGGGTTTTGAGAAAACTCAACAAGAGCTGGGCGATAAGATTCAGATCATTGCCGTCAATACTGGCTTCAGTGACGACCGTGAGGCGGTGCTGGCTTATCGCAAAGAGCATGGGTTGACGATGCCGATTGTAATCGATGATGGCAGCTTGGCCGCAGAGCTTAATCTGCGCGTGACCCCGCAACATGTATTGATTGATCGCAGTGGTCGTATTAGTTATGTCGGTCATCTTGATGATCAGGTCTTGCATGACGCCCTGCAAGAAGCGCTGGTGCAGGATTCTCAAGCGCCCGTTCAGGCGACAGCTGAAAGCGCCAATACGGATAAGGTTTTTGCCGTAGGTGATGACGTCAGTGGGCTGCAAGCTACAACCGTTGATGGTCGAAAAGTTGAGTTGGGTAAGGCTGCATCGGGCAAGGCGCAGGCGCTGGTTTTCTTTGCGCCTTGGTGTGAGTCGTATTTGGAGACCAGCCGTCCGCAAACATCAAAAGCCTGCCTGAGAGTACGCGAAACAGTTGAGAAAATGCTCGGTCAAGGTGATGTCGAATGGCTCGGCATCTCTTCAGGGCTGTGGGCGAGCCAGGATGACTTGCTGGATTATCAAAAAACCACCACGACCCAATTGCCGCTTGCCCTCGATGCTGAAGATGCCTTGTTTCGCGCCTTTGCCATTCGCGATATTCCGAGCGTGGTGCTGATTGATTCAAAAGGCCGGGTTAGCAAGATCATAGGCCCGCAAGACACCGACATACAGGGTGCTGTGAAGGCCTTACGCTGAGCATAGTTGTCGCTGCTGGGCTGACGTTGTGTCAGTCCAGCTTTTGTTTTATTGCCTAAGGCCGAGCTGCTTATGCCTATCGCATCTTTCAAGGCGCTGTTTGTTTATCTGTGCCTGTGTTTCGTGCCTGCTGTTTGTGTTGCAGCCGACATGCCCGCTCAAGATGAGGTATTAATTGCTTCATCGCTGGTAGCTGAAAGCCAAACGCCAGCCGCGGGAAGTCACACTACAATCGCCATCTACATGCAGCCGCAAGGTGAATGGCATGGCTACTGGAAGCAGCCCGGGGATGTCGGTCTGGCACCCAAGTTAAGCTGGCATTTGCCCCAGGGTGTTAGCGTCGGGGAGGCGGCTTATCCGGTGCCACAGACTCTGCTTGTCGATGGTTTGATGAACCATGTGTATGAGCATCCTTATGCCCTGTTATTGCCGCTGCATATTACTAAAGAAATTGCTGCTGGAACCCCGTTAGAGATAGGTCTGGATATGCAGTATTTGGCCTGTCGCTATGATGCCTGCGTGCCCGAGCGTGCCTCATTAAATCTAACGCTAATGGTTGGCGACGGAGCTAAGGATCCAACCCGCCAACAACAATTCGCACAGTGGCGTCAGGCCTTGCCTAGGCCGCTGGGGTCAAAGGCCAGCTTCAATATTGATCAGGGTGTATTGCAGCTTAAAGTGCCACTTCCGGCCTCTATGCAGATCGAGCAACCGCATCTGTTTTCAGCGCGCAAAGATGCGGTTAAAAATGCAGCGCCACAGCGCTTTGAACGTAAAGGCGATGTGCTGATTATTGAGACTCAAGCGGGAAGCCAGCCATTCGACTCATTAAGTGGCGTTTTGGCGATCGGTAATGGCTTAGGGCTTGAGTTTGAGGCCACGGCTGATGCCGCGCCGAGCAGCAGTGAAAGCACCTTGAGTGTGACCTTGCTGGCGTTAGCCGGGGCTGTAGTCGGTGGTTTATTGCTGAACTTGATGCCCTGCGTATTTCCAATACTCAGTCTCAAGGCACTGAGCATTGCCCGTTCAAGTAGCAACGCGGCCACGGCAAGAGCAGAGGCGGTTGCCTATTCGTTAGGCGTGATAGCAGTGTGTTTGTTGCTCGGTGGCTTGCTGTTGGCATTACGTGCCGGGGGCAGCCAAGTGGGTTGGGCTTTTCAACTGCAAGACCCGCGGGTGATTGTCGTTTTGCTGCTTCTTACCAGTGCAATCGCCTTTAACCTTTCAGGGTTATTTGAGTTGTCGTCCCTAAGTGCTGGCACGAGCCTGGCCGAACGAAAGGGGGCCGCGGGTGCATTTTGGACTGGCGCGCTGGCAGCTTTCGTCGCCACTCCTTGTACCGGTCCATTCATGGCGGCTGCACTAGGCGCTGCGTTGATCCTGCCGACAGCGGCGGCCTTGCTGGTATTTGCTGGGCTTGGTTTCGGCATTGCATTGCCATTTCTGTTATTGGGTTTTATCCCGCCGTTGCAGCGCCGCTTACCTAAGCCGGGTCCCTGGATGCAAACGCTGCGCAATGTGCTTGCGGTGCCGATGTTCATAACGGCGCTGGCATTACTCTGGGTGCTCAGTCAGCAAGTCAGTGCTAATGCGTTGATCGTCGTGATTGGCTGTGCCATGTTGCTTGCTCTTGGTTTGTGGGCAACGGGTTTACGTCAGCGGTTGTTCAAGAGAGCGGCTTGGCTGCCTGCCGTATTGGCGACGGTGCTGGCACTTGCTCTTGGGATCAGCCAAGCCAGTCACAAGCCTGTGACTGCAGTGGCTCAACCCGATCAGTTAGTGTTTGATGAAGCTAAGCTGGCGAGATTGCGCGAAGCTGATAAGCCAGTTTTTCTGTATTTCACCGCAGACTGGTGCGTGACCTGCAAGATCAATGAGCAAGTGGCGATTGATCGAGCTGAAACCCATGCCGCCTTTGCCAAGGCTGGTGTGGTGGTGATGCGGGGCGACTGGACCAATGGTGATGCAAAAATTACTGAGTTCTTAGCCAAACATGGTCGCTCAGGTGTACCGCTGTACCTCTGGTATAGGCCGGGTGAGCCAGAGCTAAAGGTCTTGCCACAAGTGCTTACGCCCAGCGCGCTGCTGGAACCACTCGCGAATAAATAGTTTCGCAAGGATAGGGGATATCGATGAAGACGCTCTTGGTGATAAATGCCAGCCCTAACAAAACTCAATCCCATAGCCGGTTACTCACTGAGCGTTTTGTCAGCCTTTGGCAGCAACAACATCCTGAGGATCATTTCATCTTTCGCGAATTGGGCAATGAACCAATCCCCCATGTTGATCAGCAGTGGGTCAAGGCTGCGTTCACGCCGCCAGAGGCAAGGGACACTGAGGACAACCAAGCCATCGCTTTTAGCGACTTGCTGGTTAAAGAGCTACAGGCCGCAGACGTTATTGTACTTGGCAGCCCAATGCATAATTTGTCTGTACCTAGCAGCCTGAAAGCCTATATCGACCAAGTGATAAGGATGCAGGTCACCACCACGCTGGCACCGGGTACTCCCGGCAGTCCCTATGTTGGGTTGCTGCATAACAAGCAGGCTTATTTATTGTTGGCGCGTGGTGGTTACGGCTTTGGTAAGGGTGAAATCTATGAGCACATGGATTTTCAAGAGCCCTATTTGAAGGCAATCTTGCTTATGCTCGGGATCACCGATGTGACAAGCATCAAAGTCAATCAAACCGCCATGGGCGAGACGTCGAGGTTAGCTTCGTACGAGCACGCCCTGGCGCAAGTGGATGCGCTTTTTATTTAGCCGCAGCGCTGCAACCTCACGCCGCATGTTAGTCGATTAACCACGGCTTGGAATGTTCAAGCCACGTTTAACAGCAGGGCGTTCGACGAATTTATCCAGTACGCGTTTGATGTTCGGGCATTTGTGGAATTCGACCAACTCGCCTGCGTCATAGAAGCCAATCAGATTACGCATCCACGGGAAGATGGCGATATCGGCGATGCTGTAGTCGTCACCCATAATCCATTCGCGGCCCTCTAAGCGCTGCTCTAATACGCTGAGCAGGCGCTTGACCTCTTCCACGTAGCGGTCGCGGGGTCGTTTATCTTCAAAGTCTTTGCCGGCGAATTTATGGAAGAAACCCAGTTGGCCGATCATCGGGCCAATGCCACCCATTTGAAACATCACCCATTGCAGGGTTTCATAGCGCAGGGCCGGGTCGCTCGACATTAGCTGGCCGGTTTTTTCCGCGAGATAGACCAGCATGGCGCCGGACTCAACAAGAGCGAGCGGCTGGCCGTTCGGCCCGTTGGGGTCGATCATCGCCGGGATTTTGTTGTTGGGGTTAAGCGACAGATATTCCGCTGAAAACTGGTCGCGGGTCTCGAAATTCACTAGGTGTGGCTCATAAGCCAAGCCGATCTCTTCGAGCATGATCGACACCTTGACGCCGTTCGGTGTTGGCAAGGAATAAAGTTGCAGGCGCTCGGGGTGAGTGGCTGGCCATTTCTGGGTAATCTTAAATGCGGATAGATCTGGCATATAGGCTCCTGGTTTCAAGGTTATGCGAATAGTGCAGTGGATTTATCTGACACGGCAAAACCGGTATGGTTACAGCTTAATCCACGGATAACGGAAACACTTATGAGCTTGCATGGCGATTACGACTCTCAAAACATTTTTGCCCAGATCATCCGTGGCGATGCGCCGTGCTACAAGCTCTATGAAGACGATGATGTGTTGGCATTTCTCGATGTGTTTCCGCAGTCATTTGGCCACACGCTGGTAATCCCTAAGCGATCTGCCGCACGCAATATGCTTGATGTTGACACCGACAGCCTGTGCAAGGTCATGCAAGTGGTGCAGAAAATCACCCGAGTTTTGGTTGCTGAGCTAGAGCCCGCTGGCGTTCAGGTTGCGCAGTTCAATGGCGCGCCTGCTGGACAAACGGTGTTCCATATCCACATGCATGTGATCCCACGCTTTGCTGGTGAAGACCTTGGCATTCATGCCAGTGCCAAAGCCGATGCAGCCGAACTTGAAGCCTTGCAGGCACGCTTGATTGCCCGCTTAAAAGCCTAAGCGCGGTGTTTGGGCCGTCTAAGCTGCTCGCTGATGGCCCCAAATACCAAGGCCCCTCAACGACAACGCTTTAGTAAGGCGTTATGTGTTGTTTTCATTTTGATAGAAGCGCCGTGCCTTTGCCCGGTTGCCGCAGGTGCTCATGGAACACCAGCGTCGTTTGCGGCTGCGTGAGGTGTCGATAAACATCCATGAGCAGGCCTCACATTCTTTGACCTGCTGATACTTCCCGCCAGTCATGGCTTGGTTCAGATGCAGTGCCAAACGGTACTTGATGGTCAAAAACGCTGCTTGGTGTGAGTCAATGCGCCAGTCGGAGGGCTGACCTGGCGCGTGGTGCAACTGAGCAGAGGCCAATGCCTGCTTGATAACCGTCTGCACACGCTTCGCCGCAACGGCGTGCGGTTCCTCACCGGAGGCGAGTGCATGCAGTAGCGCATGCACCGCCTCACGCCACTGGATTACCTGACTCAGTTCGTTATCAGCAGTTGCTGAGTCGGCTTGAGAGTGCTGCAACAACCGTTGATATTCATCGTTATCAATCAATTGGGAGGCTAAACCCCAGTCAAATAATGCCGGGCTGGAAGCGAGCCTTTCGTTTTCGCGCGCTTTGCTTTTACCACCCGTGGTGTTGAGGAAGTCGAGCAGCAGGTCTTCTGCGATGAAGTCTGCCGCAGTCCAGTATGGGTTTTCGATTGTGTTCATTTAACCCCTTTAAAAGATAATAAAGGTTAGGTATGGTGAAAAATATTCTAACCTTTAAATAAGCTAAAAGGGGTTAAATATGAATGCCGCCGATCAATCATTACCGCTGCCACACAGTTTTGAGTATGCCGGTCAGCAGGTTCGTTACGGCGTGATGGGCGATGGCCCTGCATTGGTTCTGGTGCATGGCACGCCATTTTCGTCTCAGGTTTGGCGGCGTATTGCGCCGCTTCTCGCCACTCAGTATCGGGTCCATTACTTTGACTTGCTTGGCTATGGGCAGTCAGAAATGGCCCAGGGGCAGGATGTTTCGCTGGGTGTGCAAAATGGCTTGCTGGCTGGGTTGATCGAGCATTGGGGGCTGGATGAACCTCATCTGGTTGCCCATGATTTTGGTGGTGCTACGGCCTTGCGTTGCCTGATTCTCAACCAAATAGACTACGCAACACTGACCTTGATTGATCCGGTGGCAATCGCTCCGTGGGGCTCGCCATTTGTGCAGCACGTGCGTCAGCATCAACAGGCATTCAGCGGTTTGCCGGGTTATATCCATCAGACGGTTGTCGCTGCCTATATTCAGGGCGCGGTGTATCAGCCGATGCTTGATAGCGACTTGATGCACTATCTGAAGCCCTGGCTGGGCGAGGGCGGGCAAGACGCTTTCTATCGACAGATCGCGCAGATGGATCAGCGTTATACCGATGAAGTGCAAAGTGCCTATGATTCGATTGAATTCCCGGTTTTGTTGATCTGGGGCGAGCAGGATCAATGGATACCGGTTGATCGCGGCATGGAGCTGGCGCAAAAAATTCGTAACTGCCAAATGGTGCGCGTGCCGAATGCAGGGCATCTGGTCCAAGAGGATGCACCGGAAGCTATCATTGCGGCGTTGCTGAGATTTTTACATAGCCAAAGCGGTTAATTTTGCGACTCACGCTCCAGCAGTTGCTGTTTGCGATCGATGCCCCAGCGATAGCCCGACAGGTTGCCGTCGCTTCTGACTACCCGGTGGCAAGGGATGGCAACTGCAAGCTTATTCGCACCGCAGGCTTGGGCGACGGCCCGGAATGATTTGGGTGCGCCGATTAACTGGGCGATTTCAGCGTAGCTGGCGGTTGTGCCCACGGGGATATTGCGCAGGGCTTGCCAGACGCGCTCCTGAAACGCCGTGCCGCGAAGATCCAGCGGTAGGTCCAGCCCGATTGCTGGTGCTTCAATAAAGCCGACGACCTTGGCAATCAGTTGTTCAAATGCTTTGTCAGCGCCAATCAGGTTGGCATGAGCAAAGCAGTCTTGCAGTTCATGGACCAAGGCTTCGGGCTCATCGCCAAGTAAAATCGCGCACACCCCACGGCTGCTTTGTGCAACCAGAATCGCCCCAAGCGAGCATTGGCCAACCGCAAAGCGGATGTCGGTATTAGCTCCGCCTGCACGGTAGTCGCTGGGCTTCATGCCCAGTAACTCTGCGCTGCTTTCATAGAAGCGGCTGCTGGCGTTGAACCCCGCATCGTATAAAGCTTCTGTGACCAAACCGCCTTTTCTCAGTTGGCCGCGCACCTTGCGCGCGCGGTTTGCCGTGGCGTAGGCCTTGGGCGTCAAGCCTGTGGCCGCTTTGAACAGGCGGTGAAAGTGATAGGGGCTAACGCCCAGTTGTTCAGCCAACTGATTCAAGCTCGGTATCTGCTCGGCATGCTGGATAATCTGGCAAGCTTTATTGACCAGTTGCGCATGCTGTTGGTTGAGTGAAGTGTCGCCGCAGTTGGCCCGCTTGCAAGGGCGATAGCCCGCGTCAACGGCGTGTTCTGGTGTGTCGAAAAATTCGACATTGCTCAACTTAGGACGCCGTGAAGGGCAGCTTGGGCGGCAATAAACGCCCGTGGTTTTAACCCCGTAGACAAAGGGCATATCCAGAGAAGGATCGCGCTGAAGCACACGCTGCCAGCGTGGGTCCTGTTCGCTTATTGTTACTTTAGCGGTTGTAGATTTGGCCTGTCTCATCGCAGTGCCCACAAGCTATGAAGTTGATTGAAGCTTAAGGGGTTAGATCGAAAGTAAAACTCCGAGTCTTGCTTTGTAATTCGTAGACCTTGATTAGTAGCATGGCCGACACTTTTTTTGCCACCATTTTGGCTCATGCAAATTGGCGTTGTGTGCCGGTTTGCGGTGGCCAAGCTTCGCGTTGGCCACCCTACGATGGCCACCGTTTGCAGCCATAAATGTACGCTTGTGGGAAACGCTCTTGTAAGGTGTCGACGCCTTTTTCGGCCACCATTTTGGCCGATGCGAATTGGCGTTATGTGCCGGTTTGCGGTGGCCAAGCTTCGCGTTGACCACCCTACGATGGCCACCGTTTGCAGCCATAAAGGTATGCTTGTGGCAAACGCTCTTGTAGGGTGGTCGACGCCTTTTTCGGCCACCATTTTGGCCGATGCAAATTGGCTTTTGTGCCGGTTTTCGGTGGCCAAGCTTCGCGTTGACCACCCTACGATGGCCAACGTTCGCAGCCATAAATCTACGCTTGTGGCAGACGCTCTTGTAGGGTGGTCGACGCCTTTTTCGGCCACCATTTTGGCCGATGAAATTGGCGTTATATGGCGAGTAATGACGGCCACTCATTGATGACCTATGCGCGGCTAGCCATCATCTCGAGTCAGCACTTCAAGCAGTTCGATTTCGAAAATCAGATTTGAGTGTGGTTTGATGTGCTGACCCATTGAGCGCTCGCCGTAGCCCAGTTCTGAGGGTACAAAGAGCTTGCGTTTGCCACCGACTTTCATGCCCATCAGGCCTTGATCCCAACCTTTAATGACCCGGCCTGTGCCAATTACACACTGAAAGGGTTTGCCGCGATCATAGGACGAATCGAAGGTCGTACCGTCTTCAAGTGTGCCGTGATACTGGGTGGTGATCAGTGCGCCTTTGACTGCTGCTTTACCGTCGCCGAGAACGATGTCCTCGATAATTAATTCGTTGCTCATTAGTGTTCTCAATCAGTCTGTAGCCATTTCAGTCGTTGTCCAGCGATTCGCGCAAGTGTTTGCGTAAGGTCACCAAGGCTTGTTTGATCTCTTCAAGCTGCTCCATGGGCAAGCCAGTGGCTTTGAGGATGCAGCCCGGAATCGTTTTAGCCTGTTCATGCAAAGCGCGACCTTTGGCGGTTAGATGCAGCTCTACCACGCGCTCATCTGCTTTGGTGCGGATACGTTGGAGCAAACCTTCGGCTTCAAGGCGTTTAAGCAGCGGTGTCACAGAGCCCGGGTCGGTGAGAAGGCGGGCACTGATTTCGCCCACGGTGATGCCGTCCGTTTCCCAGAGCACCAACATCGCCAGATATTGCGGGTAGGTGAGCCCCAGTTCTTGCAGCAAGGGCTTATAGGTTTTGGTCATCATGAGCGATGTTGAATGCAAGGCGAAGCACATCTGGTTATCCAGCAGCAGGGCATTGCATGGGTCAAGCGGGGTGTTCATCGAGATGACCTGTGTGCGGGAGAACAAGGCAATTAAGTTAACGCACTAACAGCCTCTACGCCAATAAGCTTTGGCCTTGCTGAGGGCAATCGCAAAAGGTGATTGAGCCGCTCAATCATGGCGATAGATGAATTATTTGTTAATTATATTGCGCGCTAAATAAATGCGCGCTAATATTTTCTCAAGATCAACGGGAACGCTAAGCTGAACAAGCAAGTTCTTGTTGCAGTTTTGAAATCACCCACTTATTTGAGTACCAAGAGGAAATTGCTATGTCGATCGAAACTGTTGCGTATCGTGCTTATGCTGAAGCCACTGGCGGCCGTGATGGCCGTGCTGTTTCTTCCGATGGTGTGCTTGATGTTGCCCTGACCACACCAAAAGAACTGGGTGGAGCAGGCGGTGAGGGTACAAATCCTGAGCAACTGTTTGCCGCGGGTTACTCTGCTTGCTTTATCGGTGCGATGAAGTTCGTAGCGGCGCGCGACAAGCTGCAGATTCCGGCAGATGCTTCGATTGAAGGGATTGTTGGCATTGGTGCAATTCCCAATGGTTTCGGGATCGAAGTTGAGCTGCGCATAAGCCTGCCAGGCCTCGATAAAGATGCCGCGCAGACACTGGTTGAGCGCGCTCACATCGTTTGCCCATACTCAAACGCCACCCGTGGCAACATTGATGTCACCCTGACGTTGGTGTGATGCTGTGATCAAAAGCAACAAAGGCGCCTAAATGGCGCCTTTGTTGTTTGGTTTGGCTGCAGCCCTACTTTTTAACCCACTGACCGCCTTGCTGGATGTACTGACCAGAAGGGGTTTTCTCAATGGCTTTCTTACCGGCAATGGCTTCTACCGCGCTGACTTCAATGCCGTTCTTCTCGGCCAGTTTCTTGTACTCATTGCGCCGTGCGTCGTTAATCAGTTTGGCAATTTCATCGGCATTGCCGCCGGGTTTAACCACACCTAAATAACCGGTTTGCATTTCGCCCAACTGGCCGGACGATTTAGCCCCGCCGAGTGCCGACATGGCATCATTTAGGTTCATGGCAAAGGCAGGAATGCTCAGGCTGAGCAGCAACACCAGGCTGGCGATACGTTTATACAGGGTCATGTGTTAGCTCCTTAAAACAGTCCGCTTGATTCGTTAAACATGCTGTCGAGTTCTTTATCGACCTTGATGTAAATCTCGTGCTCGATTTTGACGTTGAGATTGATATTGATGGGCTCGTTTGGCACCGCAAGCTGGACTGTTGGTGTACAGGCCACACTCATCAAAGCCAACGTCAGAGCGGCTAAACCGTTGCGTAAACGCATGCTGCGTGCTCCCTCATTGATTGTCCTTTGGCGTTGTTTGTTGCTTCCGTTTGAGAATGAATTGCTGGACGCGTTGCTGAACGATATCACTGACCTTATCGCTGAGCTGGATGCTGGCCAACAATGTTGGAATGTTTTCTTCCAGGTTGATATTGAAGTTGATCGGTCGTCCTTTCTCGATTGCCGGGTTTCTGCCTTCCAAACGCAGGGCGAGTAAGAGCTGGCCTTGCGGGTCGTAGCTGACACCACTGGAAAGGGTGGTGTAGTGGAAGTCTTCGAGCGACTGCGCGACCAATTGCATGGCTGGATTACTTTTGCCCATGGCTTTGATTTTGTCGTTGTCGAATTGTAAACGCCCACCGGGTTGTCGCGCGTGGATTTGGCCTTGATTCACGCTGAACCCCGCAGCGTTAATGTGCAAAGGAATCGAGCCGTCAATCAAACCGCTGCCTGACAAGCCTTGGGCTGGGTACGCTGCAAACAGGTTTTCCAGTTTTAAGCCTTTTAGGGTCAGCGGGAAGAGCAGTTCAGGCCGCGCTAGATCCCATTGTTCGGCTGGTAAGGTGACCTGTCCGCCAAGTATTTGGGCCGTGGCCTGCTGCAACTTAAGCTGGCCTTTATCGAGTGCACTGATTGTGGCCTTGTAACTGCCACGCAGGTCGATAGGGCCAAGCGCTATACCCGGATTTGCCTCCGCTAGGGTTAGATGTTCGACCTCGGCCTGGAGTCGTTGGTTCGCCAGACTTAATTGCACCTCAGTGGTCAGGCCGCTAAATTCGGTACGGTCATAAATGCCTGAAAGCCCTTTGCTGGTGAGATCCAGGGTTACTTCTGGGTGACCACCTGGGGCTTGGTGCAGATTGGCCTTGGCACTGATCCGACCATTATTGAGGTCGAGCAGGGCTGGCCAACTGGTAAGGGTGCCTTTGATAGGGTTGCCTGCACGTAGGAAGACCTCAGCGAATTTGGCGTCTAACTGAACACCCTTTTGGGCGTCGTTGAGTGCAATCAACTGGGCTTCTAGACCCGATCCAGCTGTCAGCGAGCCTTCCAGTCTTTGTTTTTGTGCATCGGCCTGTAGTTTGCCTTTGAGGGTCCAACTTTGCGGCTTCACCGCTGACTGCTGCAGCGACTTAACGCTGAGGGCAAAGGGGCCGCTGATTTGCCAATCACTGAGCGCAGAGTCGTTCAGCTGGGCTGTTAGGTTGAGCCCTGCTGTTGTGGCTTCGAGGCCGCTGGCACGCACTTCAGGGTGATTCAGCTGCGTCAGTTGCAGGCGTGAACCTTTAATTAGAGTGAGCCAGACTTGCTGCGCGTCAGCATAGCCATTGAAGGCCAGGGCCGCGTTGATACCATCCGCTTTCCAGTCCCCCAGTTGCAGCGTTTTGCTATTGGCCTTGAGCCTTGCGTCGCGTAGTTGCACAGCCCAAGGCAGAGTGTTGGCCAGCGCGAGGTGGGCCTGCAACTCAAAGGGGCTAGCACCACGGCTACTGATATTGAGGTCCAGCGGCAAATTGCGTCCGCGCAGTTGTTCTTGCAGAGGGTTTGACGCCTCATCTTGCAGCTCAGCAGGCTGCACATTTAGGGTGAACGCATCATTTTCCAGTGCTTCTGGCAGTTGGTTGCGCAGTGTTTCAGCGAGGTGTTGCAGCGTTAGATTCGCTTTAATTTGCTTGGCCAGCCATTGCCCGTTTTGGGCATCTAGAGCCAGACTGAGTTCGCCTTGAACCTGACCAACACCTGGCACTGGCCAAGGCTCGGGTAGGTGGGCGGTGGCGGTAATGGTGCCTGTTGCCTGTTGCAGCTGTTCAAGGCTGATCGCCCCGGCAGGCAACTTTAGTTGCCAATTTGCGGATAACGCAGCTGCATGTGGCGCATCAGGTAATTCAACCTTTGCCGGCAAAGCCCACTGGCGCAGCCAGCCTTGCAAGGTGCTGGCCTGGCTCAGGTTGGGCGCAGCTATAGCGCCGCTAAGTTCGCTGCTTGGTTGCCCAGCAGCATCGGTCAGCTTGTGATAACTGATAGTCACGCCAAGCTGTGGTTGTTCGTCGACTTGAAGCGCCAATTGCAGTTCTAAATCGGTTTCTGAGCGGTGCAACTGGCCATCTACTGTCAGCAGTTCCCCTTGACTCTGTAGGTTGCTCTTAAGGGTCATAGCCAATGGCTGTTGTGAGGTTTTGTTGAGCGTTAAATCGCCTTGCAGAGTGCAGCGTCCTTGCGCGCAAGGCAATTGGGCAGTGAACTGTTGAATTGTGAGTGATTGCGGTGCCAGAACCAGCGGGCCAAGCAACTGCAGCAGATCAATGGCGGGTGAGGGTGCAGGCGCGGCGCTGGGTTTGCCTTGCCAGTCTAGGTTGAGTGTTTCGAGTTCAATGTGCTGCCAGAAGGGGGTGACTGTACTGAAGTCCTGCCATTTTAGGATCAGCCCTTGGGCGTCAATGCTGAGGTTCGCGTTTTCACTCTGTTGGGCGATGGAGAGTGTTTGCAGATGAATGCCGTCAAGGGAGATGGATACACCTTGCCAGTCGAAATGACTGATCTGTTGACGCTGTAAAAAGCGCTGCCAGCTGACGGCAGCAAAAACAGCGAGCAAACATAGAAGCACAATCAGCCCGGCTAATCGCAGCCAGGTTTTTCGGCTAATCATGGGTAACCTTCCATTGCGTGAACTCGGGCAATCAATTGCGATGAAACCTCTGAAGACGACGGTGTTGAGTGATTGTGCTTCGGCTCGCTACAGCATGGGATGACGTTAGCGCATGCTGCTACTGCTGCCAATGCAGATGTCCGCGGCTTTGTGCATGAGCACCATCAAGACCATTTGCTGCTGTAAGCAGAGATGTCGGTGCGTCTCAAATGGTTCCGGTTTATGCGCGCCGAATGTTTGCCGTTACCGGTAATAAGCTGATCGACCGGTTAACTAGGTGAGAATTGGCCACGCCGACAAAATTATTTGGCTGTGTGCGAATTTGTCGCAGATTTATTTACCTTGAGCGTTCAGGTCGGCTGGAGATCGCTTGGCTACTGGGGTTGCAAATTATGGTCAAGACTTTGACGCCTGCTGGCGCGGATTTAAAGATGGTAAATATGCGCTCTATTAGGGCATTTCTGACCTGCGGTAAATTGACTTGTGCACAATTTCAATGCGCCTTATCAAGCTTGTTTCAAAGAGCGCCGTAAATCATTGATTATTCATAGAGATTTTTTAAGTCAATGAAAAATATCAATTTTTTTTGCTGGTGAAAAAATCGTCAGTTTAAGCTCAGCCCCCATACTACAGGCGTTCACAGCGCTTGCTCCCATCTTGTCCACCGAGTTATCCACAGCTTCTGTGGATTGTCTGCCTAGGCGTTACATACGTTTGTCACATTAGTCTGTTTAGGGGTTTACCTCTGAAAAAAAAAGAGTAGAGTGGCGCGCCTTTCCAGCCTAACGCCGTTATTTATGCCTCGCGTATTGCCCCGTACCCAAGCAGCACCTGTCTCCATTAGTTCAAAGTTACCGATGCGCGTCGCGCTGTGGCTGCTCGACAGCCCGCGTTTGGGTCATGCACCTTCGGTTAAGCGCTTTGCGGGTCAACTGCTCAAGCAGCCTGCCCGTGAAGGAGTGGTCGCTGCGCAAAGCCGTTTGGGGCAAATGCTTTGCCGTGATTGTGGTAACACTCGCGACCGCCGTATGGGCCTTGAAATGCTGCGTCTGGCTGCGCGTGCCGGTGATAGCTGTGCTCAGCTGGAGTTGGGCCGTCATTATCTCAAGCCTCGCGTTAACGAGCCGCGTCAAGCCCATCAATGGCTTGAGCAGGCCGCCGCCCACGGTTCACAAGAAGCCAAAGCGTTGCTCAAAACCCTGTAGGGCCACACGCGGAGCTTGTCCGCTAAGACTGGCAAATCGGCGAAATAGCTGTGGTGTAAGTGACGGGCAGAAAAGCGCTGTCTTCCCAATGTTTAGGCTTTAAGCTGTCTGTAACTTGTGGCTATTTTTCTCGACGTATGAAGTACTCGCAAGATAAGCACGTTCTCGGCTTCAATCGCATACACCATCACGAATGGGAAGCGTGTTACCGTCAATCTGCGCTGCTTAGCTGAGCGCGCGATTTATACCCCGGCCTGCGGGTTTTCCTGCAGCAACGCAGCTAACACCTTGAACTTATCGTCCGTGGCGTTCGCTACTTGCAACCCTGCTTCCTTAAATAGGAAGCGGTAGTTGCTTTCTCGGTCTAACTGAGCCCGACTCTCCCAAAGTACATGATGCTTCACAACTTACCTTGCGCTGCCAGAACCTTAAGGTTATCCATGCGCTGGCTCATCTCTTCATTGCTGATAAAGACGCTGTTTCCGGCATCATAACGACTGAAGGCTTCGCAGATTTGCTGTTCTAGCCAATCATCCTGCGTATTGTCCTGATACTGGCGCTCTTGAGCTGCCAGTTCTTGCGCCCGCTGTCTCATTAACTCCGTCAGGCTAATTTTTTGTCGGGCGGCTGCCTGCGTCGCTAGTCGCTTGGTTTCTTCATCTATGCGGAAGTGGATTGTGGTCATAGTTGCTGGCCTTTCATGGTGTCGCTTGTGTTGTCATTATGGGCGTTTTCCGGGGTTTTTTCAGCCAGGTATTTATGCCAAGACCTCTCTTGTGATCTACCCGGTTTTGGCTTTCCTAGGGGGCCACACGCGGAGCTTGTCCATCAAGACTGGCAAATCGGCGAAATAGCTGTGGTCTAAGTGACGGGCAGAAAAGCGCTGTCTTCCCTATGTTTAGGCGTCATCCAAGGGCAGTTGCGCTGCTTGGTCGAGCAGGTCGGCTGGCAAGCTTTTGCTGGCGCGGGCACCCAGTAGCTTTAGATTCTCGACACGGCTAATAATATTGCCGCGGCCATCGCAGAGCTTGTTACGCGCCGAGGCATAAGCCTTGTCCAGTTGCTGCAGGCGTGCGCCTACTTCGTCGAGGTCTTGGATAAAGGCATAGAATTTGTCGTACAGCGCCCCGGCGCGCTCGGCGATTTCCCGAGCATTCTGGCCTTGGCGTTCTTGACGCCAGAGGCTGTCTGTCACCCGCAAAGTGGCCAGCAAGGTGGTTGGGCTGACGATCACGATATTCTGCTCAAATGCCTCCTGAAAAAGTCCAGGCTCGGCCTGCAATGCAGCGGCGAATGCAGCTTCTATCGGTACGAAAAGCAAAACAAAGTCCAGGCTGTGCAGGCCTTCAAGGCGCTGATAATCCTTAATCGACAAACCTTTGAGATGGCTGCGCAGCGACTGCACATGCTGCTTTAGCGCCTGCGTGCGGCTGGCGTCATCCTCCGCCGACACATAGTGCTGGTAGGCAGTCAGGCTGACTTTGGCATCCACCACAATTTGCTTGTCGCCGGGCAACTGGATCAATACGTCAGGTTGAAAACGTTCGCCCTCGGCGCTTCTCAGGCTGACTTGGGTTTGGTACTCGCGGCCTTTTTCCAAACCCGCGTGCTCAAGCACTCGTTCAAGAATTAACTCACCCCAGTTGCCTTGAGTCTTCTGGCCCTTTAAGGCACGGGTCAGGTTGGTGGCTTCATCGCCTAAACGTTGATTGAGCTGCTGCAGGCGTTCCAACTCTTTGCCGAGGGAAAAGCGCTCACGGGCCTCATGCTGATAGCTTTCTTCGACGCGCTTCTCGAATGCCTGAATCCGTTCTTTTAGCGGATCGAGCAACTGGCCTAGTCGCTGCTGGCTGGTTTCAGCAAAGCGCTGTTCACGGTCATCGAAAATCTTTCCCGCAAGCTCAGCAAATTGCGCACGCAATTCATCTCGCGAACCTTGTAAATCATTGAGACGCTGCTGATGGTGCTCTTGCTGATCTCGCAGCTCAGCGCCAAGGGCTGCGCGTTCTGAGCCTAGGCGACGCAATTCAGCTTCTTGCTGCTCACGCTGCTGCTGCCAGTCGCGGGCCGCTTCTCGGGCTATTTGTTGCTCATGCTGCAACAGTTCGGCCTCACGGCGCATAGCCGCGAGCTCGGCTTGCTGATCGGCTTTGATTTCAGCGATTTCAGAGATTTCTTCGCGGCAGGCATCGAGCTGGGCACTCAAGCCAGTTTGTGCCAGTTGCGCGCTGCTTAAGCGCTCCTGCAGCAAGCTGCATTCAAACCCCAGTGCAGCAGCCCGACGCTGCAGCACCAGCGCCAGTGCCAATAAAGGAATGCCGGCCCCGGCAAGGCCGATGAACACACTGGGTAAATCAATAGGCATATGCAACTCCGCATCAACATTACTGGAAGTATACCCAGTAGTTTGCCAATGCGTTAGGCAGCGAATGCCTTAATAAATGGATTTTCTTGAAGCTTGGCCGGGCAGCGCAGCGCGTTGTTGCCCCTGGCCAAACAAACCCTAGGGAAGACAGCGCGTCACTTGCAGCTCAGATAGTGTGTCGATTGGACGATATTGGTGGACAAGCTTAGCTTGTCGCAGCCTAACGAGAGCCAAACCACCTGCCAGCGCAAAATTCTGAGTTCGCGCAAGGATTGCCGACGTTTTGGTGGGTAAAAAAGCGCTACCCACCCGTTAACCATTTTAGGTTTAGCGTAAGGTCAGGTGTCGGCTGAGCAAGGCTCGTAGCGCTGCTGGTTTGACCGGTTTGGACAAGTAATCAAGCCCTGCCGCATGCACAGCAGCAATCAACTCAGGACGACCATCAGCACTGATCACCACGCCGGGCACCGGCTCGCCGAGCCGAGTGCGCAGCCATGCCATTAGCTCCGTACCGGTGTCGCCTTCATCCAAATGGAAGTCGATCAGCGCAAGTTGCGGACGAATATCTTCGCTCAGCAGGTGCTCGCACTCCAAGCGATTGCGCGCCGTCCAAACCTGACAGCCCCAGCGAGACAGTAAGCTGTGCATGCCGGTCAGGATGCTGTCTTCGTTGTCGATACACAGCACGTGGGAGCCTGGAAGCAGCGCATTATTTTGTTCAGCGCCAATAACGACAGGTTTGTGTAACGGGGCCCGTGCCAGAGGAACGGTGACACTGAATACACTGCCCTTACCAGGCCATGAGCGCACTTCCAGAGGGTGATTAAGTACGCGACACAGGCCGTCTGCAATCGCCAGGCCCAGGCCCAGGCCTTTTTCTGCGCGGGTCTGATGACTGTCGAGGCGTTTGAACTCTTCAAAAATTTCTTTGCGCTTATTCTCAGGAATGCCCGGGCCACGATCCCACACTTCAAGGCGCAAATGGCCGGGAGTATGGCGCACGCCCAGGATCACCCTGCCTTGGGCATAGCGGAAGGCGTTAGTCAGGAAGTTCTGCAGCACGCGGCGCAACAGGCGAATGTCACTGTCTACACGCTGGCGACTGCCGCGAAGACGAAAATCGATACCTTGTTCGGCAGCCAATACCTTGAACTCAGCGCCGAGGGTGTCGAACAGTGTACTGAGCGGGAAGGGGTTGCAGTCTGGGGTGATGCGTCCGCTTTCCAGGCGCGAGATATCCAATAGATCGGTGATTAGCTCCTCAGCAGAACGTAGCGAGGTGTCGAGATGACGCACCAACTCCTGCGCTTCATGGGGCAGGGCATCATCCTGATGGGACAGTGCGGCGGAGAATAGTCGAGCCGCATTCAAAGGTTGCATCAGGTCATGGCTGACTGCTGCCAGGAAGCGGGTTTTCGACTGATTGGCCGCTTCAGCATTACCCTTGGCATCGGTCAGTGCAACATTGAGTTGCGACAGCTCATGGGTGCGCTCGCTGACCCGCTGCTCGAGGCCTTCGTTGGCTTCTTTAAGGGCCTGCTCGGCTTGGCGGAACTCGGTAATGTCAGTGAAGCTCATGACAAACCCGCCACCCGGCATTGGGTTGCCGATCAGTTCGATCACCCGGCCATTGGGAAACATGCGCTCAGAGGTGTGGGGTGCACCTTTGCGCATCCAGTACAGGCGTTTGCTGACGTTGGCTTCAATGCCACCTTCACGAAAGAGCCCGCGCTCAGCGTTATAGCGGATGATATCTGCAATTGGGCGGCCTACTGAGATCAAATCCTCTGGGTATTCGAATAGCTCGATATAGCGGTGGTTCCACGCCACCAGCCGTAGTGACTGGTCGACCACACTGATGCCTTGCGTGATGTTTTCAATCGCGCCCTGCAACAAGGCTCGATTGAACTGCAGCACTTCAGAGGCTTCGTCGACGATGCGTACGACATCCTCAACCTGCATGTCACGGCCTTCAATTGCCGCTTTTACCACTGCCCGTGTCGAGGAGGCACCCAGCACGCCGGCCAGCAAGCGCTCAGTGTGAGCGATCCACTCGCTGTTGGCTTGGTGGTTGGGGTTGAACTCAAGCTCTTGGCGCACCGCAAAGCGCATAAAGCTCTGTTTCGCCCGTTCTTCGCCAACAAAACGACTGGCCAACAGCAGCAAGTCATTTACTTGCACCGCCAGGCTGTTGCGTGCGCCGAGCTTGCTGCCCAGGTCGTGGCCAATAAAACGCCCGGCTTGCCAATGTTCCGAGACGCGGGTTCGTGAGAAGTATGAGACCCAGGCAAACAGCAGCATATTGCCCGCCAACGACAACACCACGCCGCGGGTCAATGCATCCACTTCAAAACCAATGGGTGCATACAGCAGGGTGTGAAGACCGGGCATGCGGTCAATCGACCAACCCAGGCCGCCGACTATCAAGGGGATTATCAGGGTGTAGAACCAGATAATCGCACCAACAAGCAGCCCGGCAAACACGCCACGGCGATTAGCCTGTTTCCACACTAAAGCGCCGAACATAGCCGGTGCCAATTGACCAATAGCCGCGAATGACACTTGACCGATGGTGGCAAGGCTCGCGTTGGACCCCAGTAAGCGATAGCAGACATAGGCGAGCAACAGGATCAATACAATGCTGAGGCGACGCGCCGTAAGCATCCAGTGGCGGAATGCCTCGTATGGCCGTTCGGTGCTGTTGCGATGCAAAAGCCAAGGCAAGAGCATGTCATTTGAAATCATAGTCGAGAGTGCAACAGAGGCAACAATAACCATGCCGGTTGCCGCTGAGGCACCCCCAATGAACGCGAGCAAGGCGAGCGCTGGGTGAGCCTCTGCTAGCGGCAGGCTGATCACAAATGAATCGGAGGTCACACCATCAGTCAGAAGCATCTGCCCGGCCAGGGCTATTGGCACCACAAACATTGCCGCCAGCACCAGGTACGCCGGGAAAACCCAGCGCGCTAAGCGCAGGTCTTGGGGTTCGATATTCTCTACAACGGTGACGTGGAATTGGCGCGGCAGGCAGACTATTGCAATCATTGCCAGGCAGGTTTGCACAAGCATGGCGGGCCAGTTGACCGCTACTTGCCAGAAGTCAGTCAGCTCGGTGGAGTGTTTCGCTTGGCTGAATACATCGGCAAAACCATCGAAGAGGCCAAAAGTTACAAAGGCACCAACCGAGAGAAATGCCAGCAGCTTTACCAGGGATTCAAAGGCAATAGCCAAGACCATGCCACGGTGGTGCTCGGTGGCATCAAGGTTGCGCGTGCCGAATAAAATAGTGAACAGCGCCAATACCAGTGTGACAATCAGTGCAGTGTCTTGCGCCCGGGTGCCGGTGGAGTTGGGTACGGAACCGACCAACAGGTTTACTCCGAGCACGATGCCTTTGAGTTGCAAGGCAATATAGGGCAGCACACCAACCAGGCAGATTAACGCCACCGCGATGGCAAGGCCTTGCGATTTGCCGTAGCGCGCAGCGATAAAGTCAGCAATTGAGGTGATGTTCTCTTGTTTGCTGATCAGCACCATTTTCTGCAGCACCCAGGGCGCGAACAGCAGCAGGAGAATAGGGCCGATATAAATAGGCAAGAACGACCACAGTTGCTCGGCAGACTGGCCCACCGCGCCGAAGAATGTCCAGCTTGTGCAGTAAACTGTCAGTGATAAGCTGTAGACCCAAGCGCGAACTTTGGACGGCAAGGGTTTGCGACGTCTGTCGCCATAAAATGCGATCGCAAACAAGACCGCCATATAAGTAAGGGCAACAGCAGCGATCAGCCCGCCAGACAGCGACATGCAGACTCCAACAGCAAACTAAGTAGGTTTAACTCGGTCTCATTTCTAGCAACCGATGTTTATAATATTTTTGGCGTTTCAGAAAAAACAGCTGGCCACCTCAACACAACTTTTCAGGTTGCTTGGGTGTGGCGCTTCAAACGTACCGACAGTGTCGCAGTAAAGTCTGCAAACGTCAGTTGCGACCTTGGTCGCAGAGCGCGTGCAAGGCAATAAATCAACGTTCGGACTTTGTGTAGTGCCAGCCAGCCTGTTAGCGTGATCTGTTGCTTGAAACGCATGTAGAGGAGCCTTATGTTCAAGCCGCAATTAGTAACCCTGCAGCGGGGCGCCTTGCGCATCGAGCCAATGGTTGACGCGGATATTCCGGCGTTGGTCGAGTTAGCAGAAGCTAACCGGCATGAGTTGGTCTACGTCGATGGTGCCCAGCGCCTTGACTGGTACCGTCAGGGGCTATCGGAACAGCGCGAAGGCAGGGCGCTGCCCTTTGTAATCCGCCTCGGTGATCAATTGGTCGGCACCACGCGCTTTGCAGATTTTCTGCCTAAGCTGCCCGCCACCGAAATTGGTTGGACTTGGCTCGATCACGCCCAGCACGGTACCGGACTCAACAGCATGATCAAGTACCTGATGCTGCGCCATGCGTTTGAAAACTGGCGAATGGTGCGTGTGCAGTTAAAAACCGCGGCGAGTAATTTGCGCTCGCAGGCCGCGATAGAAAAACTTGGCGCTGAGCGGGAGGGCTTGCTGCATAATCATCGCCGCCTGGCTGATGGGCGCCTTGATGACACCGTGCTATACAGCATCACTGATCAGCAGTGGCCAGCAATCAAACAGCAATTGGAGGCGCGGTTTAGCGCGTTGTGAAGCAATGAGTCAGGTGGGTGAGCAAACACGGTTCTGGCAGGCTAACGGTTTGGCCGATGTCGAACTGCTGCATGCGCGCTATGTGCAGCAGCGCTTTGCTCCCCATGTTCACGAGGGCTTTGTTTTCACCGTGATTCAAAACGGTGCTCAACAATTCAGGCATCGTGGCAGCGACCATTTAGCGCCGCAAGGCAGCATGGTGTTGATCAATCCTGATGAGGTTCATACAGGCTCCAAGGCCCATGATGATGGTTGGCGATATCGCGCATTTTATCCGGACAACCGCCAAGTGCTCGGCGTATTGCAAGAGCTTGATCTCGCCGGGTCCGGGCTGCCCAGCTTTGCGCTTAGCGTACTCCACGACCCACAACTGCACGCCGCATTTACTAGCTTGCACCTGTTGCTGGAGGGTGGCGCTGACGCCTTGCAGCAGCAAATCGTCTGGCGTGAAGCGATCTTGCTGTTGTTCCAGCGCTACGCCAAGGTGGCGGAGCCGCGTGCACCGGGCCGTGAAACCCGGGCGGTGGAGCAAGCCAAGGAGCTGCTCAGCAGCCAGTTAGCCGCCCCACCTTCACTTGAGGCTTTGGCGGCAGCGGTGAATCTTTCGCCATTTCATTTTGCTCGAGTATTTCGCCGGGCGACGGGCTTACCGCCCCATGCTTGGTTGAAGCAGCGGCGTCTAAGTCAGGCTCGGGCTTTGCTCAAGCAGGGGTGTATGCCGCTGCAAGTGGCCATGCAGCTTGGCTTTGCTGATCAAAGCCACTTGAGTCGTCAGTTCAAGCAGGTCTTTGGTGTTGCGCCCGGCGCGTATCGAGCGGCAAGTTTGGGGTTGGCAAGTCTGCAGTAGGCCTGTTGGCAAAACTCTGTAGGTGAGCAATATCGTTCAAGCTGCACGTCTGCGCCTGCGTTAGGCTTGCGGGTCAAGGAGAAGTGTTATGACCCGCGTGCAGGAATTTTCTCAAGGTGTCCGCGACATGCTGCCAATGCTGTTGGGGGCCATGCCGTTCGGCATTATCTATGGCAGCCTGGCTGTAACTGCAGGGCTCAGCCCATGGCAAACCGTGGCGATGTCGGTTTTTGTCTTTGCTGGTTCTGCGCAGTTTATTGCGATCAGTTTGCTCGGGGGGGGCGTCGGCATTACCGTCATACTGCTGACCACTTTTGTGGTCAACCTGCGCCATGCACTCTACAGCGCCAGCTTGCAGCCGTTTGTGCGTCACTTGCCTACTCGCTGGCGCATGAGTTTGGCCTTTTGGCTGACAGATGAAGCCTTTGCTGTAGTGCAACACCGCTATGCCTTGGGTGATGAGTCGGTCAATAAGCATTGGTATTTTCTCGGCGCATCACTGGCGATGTACAGCAATTGGCTGCTGTGCACGGTGATTGGTTTGGTGTTTGGTCAGTCGGTGCCGAACCTGGCCGAGTGGGGGTTGGATTTCGCCATGCTCGCGACATTTATCGGCATCGTGGTGCCAATGTTGCGTAATCGGCCACAGGTTGCAGCGGCGTTGGTAGCTGCGGCGGTTGCTTTAGCCTGCCATGACCTGCCTTACAAGTTGGGGCTAATGGCTGCGGCCTTCAGTGGAATTATTGTCGGTGTGGTATTGGAACGACGCACTGAGTTGCCAGAGCAGGAGCTTGCCTGATGGATAATTGGTTGCTGATTTTCGGCATGACGGTCATTACCTTCAGCATTCGTTACAGCTTGTTTGCCTTGCCAAACTTGAGCTTTCCACCCTTGGTGCGCCAAGGCCTGCACTACGTGCCAACCGCTGTACTGACTGCGATCGTCGTGCCTGGCATGCTGCTACCTGACGGGCAGCATTGGCAGCTGTCACTGGACAACGTCTACCTCATCGCGGGTTTGATCACCATTGCTATCGCGGCCTTTACTCGGCATCTGCTGGCCACAATCGGTGGTGGGTTATTGGTGTTTTTCCTGCTGCGTTGGGCAATGGGACAGTTGCCGATTTAACATTTTATACAATGAAAGCGCGCCACTCCCGCTTGTACTGGGCGCTGAGGTTTTTCAGCCACCATTGCGCTCGTTAACATTCGGGATCTTCCACCCCCTTTGGGTGGGGGTGAGGTTTACTGTGCTTTTTCACTAATTATCTGCAAATAATTCCTTTGGATGTGGCTTTCGGCGGATGGGATGCAGTCAAATGCATAACGAATCCGCCACAGGTACATGGACGATGACCCAACAATCGCAGTTTGCGTTACTCGGCACCAAGCGGTTTTTGCCGTTTTTTTTGACTCAGTTGCTCGGCGCTTTTAACGACAATATTTTCAAACAGTCGTTGATTCTGGCCATTCTCTTCAAGCTCACGGTGACTGCAGACCGCGATTTATTGGTCAACCTGTGCGCGCTGTTGTTTATCCTGCCGTTTTTTCTATTCTCCGCGCTGGGTGGGCAGTTCGGTGAGAAGTTCGATAAAGACTGGCTGATCCGCAAGATCAAGTTCGCTGAAATCATCATCATGCTCGCGGGTGCGGCAGGGGTGATACTGGGTAGCTTGCCGCTAATGCTGTTGGTGTTGTTTGCGATGGGCACCCAGTCAGCGCTTTTTGGCCCGGTTAAATATTCAATCCTGCCGCAGCATTTGCAGGAGCGTGAGCTCATTGGCGGCAACGCATTGGTTGAAATGGGCACATTTCTGGCCATTCTGGCGGGGACCATTGGTGCTGGCGTGATCATGGCCAGCAGCAACTATGCCAGCATCGTCGCGGGATCTGTGGTGACTGTCGCTGTGCTGGGCTATCTAACCAGCTGCAAAATTCCCGCTGGGCCTGCCGCCTTGCCCGAGCTGAAGATGGATTGGAATATCTTCCGCCAGTCCTGGGCAACAATGAAAATCGGTCTGGGCCAGACCCCAGCCGTGTCACGCTCATTGGTGGGGAATTCGTGGTTCTGGTTTCTCGGTGCGGTGTACCTGACGCAAATTCCGGCTTACGCGAAAAACTGGCTGTACGGCGATGAGAGCGTTGTGACCCTGATTCTCACGGTCTTTTCGCTGGGTATTGGCCTGGGTTCGATGCTGTGCGAGAAAATGTCCGGTGAGAAGGTCGAGATTGGTTTAGTCCCGTTTGGTTCTATTGGCCTGACGGTCTTTGGTATTTTGCTCTGGTGGGTTTCAGGTGGTTTTCCACAAGGCGCGCAACCCTATGACTGGCTCGGTGTGCTGAGCCACGCCCAGGCCTGGGCAATTATGGGCTCAATCATGGGGATAGGCCTGTTTGGTGGCTTCTATATCGTGCCGCTCTATGCATTGATTCAGTCGCGCAGTGTTGAGCGTGAACGGGCGCGTGTGATTGCCGCGAACAATATTCTTAATGCCTTGTTTATGGTGGTCTCGGCAATCGTTTCGATTGCGTTTTTGACACTGGCCAAGTTGTCGATCCCGCAACTGTTTTTGGTCATCTCGCTGATGAACATTGCCGTCAACAGCTACATCTTCAAGATTGTTCCAGAATTCAGCATGCGCTTTATGATTTGGCTGCTTAGCCATTCGATGTACCGCGTTGAGCACAAGCACTTAAATGCGATTCCCGATGAAGGTGCAGCGCTGTTGGTCTGTAACCATGTTTCTTTTGTCGATGCCTTGCTGGTCGGCGGCGCGATTCGGCGGCCAGTGCGCTTTGTCATGTACTACAAAATCTACAATCTACCTGTACTGAACTTTATCTTTCGTACAGCGGGCACCGTGCCGATTGCCGGGCGTCATGAAGACCTGCTGATCTACGATGCGGCATTCAAGAAGATTGCCCAATACCTGCGCAATGGTGAGGTGGTGTGTATCTTCCCCGAAGGCAAGTTGACCACTGATGGCGAGATAAATGAGTTTAAGGGTGGGGTTGAGCGCATTCTTGAAGAGACCCCTGTGCCGGTGATTCCGATGGCGCTGCAAGGCCTGTGGGGGAGCTTCTTTAGCCGTGACCCGGGAAAGGTGTTTTTAAAGCGTCTGTGGTCGCGTATCACTTTGGTTGCCGGACAGCCTATTGCTGCTGAAGAGGCTAGCCGTGGGTATCTGCAAGAGCAGGTTGAGCTGCTGCGTAGCGATATTCGTTGAGCATGACCAACAGCCCGCCAGCGCAGGATGGCGGGCTGTTGGATTTTAGTTGCTGAGCTTCAAGCCGAGTAAGCCGCAAACGATCAAGGCCACACTGATCACGCGCATGGGCGCCATGGATTCGCCAAACAAAATAATGCCCGCAATCACAGTGCCGATGGCGCCAATCCCCGTCCAGATCGCGTAAGCGGTGCCGAGCGGCAGGTCTTTCATGGCCATGCCAAGCAGCATCAGGCTTATCGCCATGGCGGCGATGGTCAGTGCGGTAGGTAGGGGGCGGGTAAAGCCGTCGGTGTACTTTAAGCCGACAGCCCAGCCAACTTCGAACAAGCCGGCGAAAAACAGAATAATCCAAGACATACAAACCTCCAGACGATAAGCAAACGTCGCTGGGGTCGTCCCCGAACAAAGGGTGTGTGGTTTGAGGTCGTCCTCAATATTTGCCTAGTCTACCCTAGTTTTACGCTGGAAGAGCGGCGCGGTGAAGCGCCGCAATATCCAAATGTTTCTGTCTTACTTCTCTTGCTCTGGCGCTTCATCTTTCATGCGTCGATAAATGCTTGCGACCAGAGGGCCGGAAAGGTTGTGCCAAACGCTGAACAGGGCGCTAGGCACTGCTGCCAGTGGTGAGAAGTGGGCGCTGGCAAGGGCAGCGCCGAGCCCTGAGTTTTGCATGCCGACTTCAATGGACATGGTTTTGCGCTGCGCCAATGGCATGCCCATCATTCGTCCGGCAAGGTAGCCAAGCGCCAAGCCGATGCCATTATGCAGGATCACCACTGCCATGATCAGCAGGCCCGATTCAGCGATCTTGGCCTGGCTTGCAGCAACAACGGCAGCGACAATCGCTACGATGCTGACCACTGAAATGAGCGGCAGTACATCAACTGCCAGCTTGACGCGTTCACCCAGCAGGCGCTGGACGATAATGCCGAGGATGATTGGCAACAGGACCATTTTCAGGATCGAGATAAACATCGCCATAAAGGATACCGGCAGCCAAGCTGAGGCAAGCAGCCATATCAGTGCAGGGGTCACCAGCGGAGCGAGGAGGGTGGTCACTGCGGTGATCGCCACTGACAACGCGACATCGCCACGGGCGAACCAGGTCATGACATTTGACGCGGTGCCGCCTGGGCAGCAGCCGACCAGAATCACCCCGACGGCAATCTCGGCTGGCAGGTTGAGCAGTTTGCACAGTAGCCACGCCAGGCACGGCATGATCACAAACTGCGCGATAACGCCGGCAAAAACACGGATTGGGCGACGGGCAACTTCACGAAAATCTTCGGTTTTCAGGGTCAGGCCCATGCCGAACATAATCAAACCCAGCAGCGGTACGATCCAGGCTGTGAGCGGTAAAAATACGCTTGGCAACATAAAGGCCAAGACTGCAAATAACAGCACCCACAAGGCGAAAGTGTTACCGACAAAACGGCTCAGGCTAATTAATGCACGCATGTTGTTGATCCAACGGAAGGTTAGGACTGAGGCAGAGGCATGCGCCACTCTTATTTATAGGGTGGAGCAAACGTTGGGATGCGTCAGTCAGGCGCATCCCAACATTCAACGGGTTAGAGCCCTTGGGGCGTATCTTCACCGCCCAAGGCTTCAAACAAGGCCGGTAAGAACTCGACGAAGGTCAGCATCATCAAGGTGAAGCTGGCATCAAGTTGGCCGAGGTTGTCATCGCCGCCGTCCTGTTCCGCTTGCTCTTGCAGCAGGTCTTCAAAACGCAGGCGTTTAACCGTCAGCTTGTCATCGAGTACGAACGACAGTTTCTCCTGCCACGCCAGGGACAGCTGAGTCACTTGCTTGCCAGATTCCATATGCAGCTGAATTTCATCGCTGGTCAGGTCTTGGCGTTTGACGCGCACCACGCCGCCATCTTCATGGGTGTCGCGCAGTTCGCACTCGTCGAGTACGTAAAAATCGTCGGCACTTTTCTGGGTTTTGACCCAGTCGGTCATGGTCGCGGTTGGGGCGATTTTGACGGTCAGAGGACGCACAGGCAGTGAGCCAATGGCCTCTCGTAGGGTTGAAAGCAGATCTTCAGCACGCTTAGGGCTGGATGCATCAACCAGAATCAGGCCCTGCGCAGGGGCGATAGCGGCGAAGGTTGCGGACTTGCGGATGAACGCGCGGGGCAAGAAAGCCTGGACGATTTCATCTTTGATTTGATCGCGCTCTTTTTTATAGACCTTGCGCATTTGCTCAGCTTCGATCTCATCGACCTTGTCTTTTACAGCGTCACGTACAACGCTGCCCGGCAGAATGCGTTCTTCTTTGCGCGCAGCTATCAGCAGAAATCCTTGGCTGCTGTGAACCAGGGGGGCGTCCTCGCCTTTGCCAAACGGTGCGACAAAACCGTAAGTGGTCAGTTCCTGGCTTGCACATGGGCGCGCCGGCTTGGCGGCAAGTGCGGCTTCTAGCGCATCTGCATCAAACGGCACATCTTGGGTGAGGCGGTAAACCAGCAGGTTACGAAACCACATAGCAGGGTGACTCTCCATTAACGCAAAGCCGCCATTATTCCCGCGTAAGCGTCTCAGGCCAACCCTGAGTTGAGCATTTGCCTTAAAAGCGGGTAAACGGCAGCGGTGCAAGGTTCAATAGTGTGAAGGTGCGTCGCTTGGGCAACGTTTTAACTCAGGAGTGCCTGCTAGAGTAGTTTTTCAGGATTTATCTAAGCCTTTGGCAACTAAATAAAAATTATTTTTAAAAGGGGCTTGCCAAGGTGCGATTGGCTCTCTAGAATGCGCCCCACTTCGAGAGTGAAGGGTGATTAGCTCAGCTGGGAGAGCATCTGCCTTACAAGCAGAGGGTCGGCGGTTCGATCCCGTCATCACCCACCAACTCGCTTTTTGAAGTTACGCGCAGCGGTAGTTCAGTTGGTTAGAATACCGGCCTGTCACGCCGGGGGTCGCGGGTTCGAGTCCCGTCCGCTGCGCCATTTTTCCCCCTCGCTTCAAACGCAACATCCCCTCCTGTTTTTGCAATACACCCTCTAGTTCACCCTGTTTCGCTTTTGATCGATTCTTTTAGCAGGATTTCGACTTAAATAGCTGAACTTATAGGCATTTTCCTACTCTTAAGCTGGTAGCCAGTGATCGTTGTGGCCTGCTAAGCTCGCGCTTTCACTCGAATGCCCTACGGGCGTGCACCGAACAAGGAATAAGCATGAAACAGCATCGTTTAGCAGCTGCGGTAGCCCTGGTTGGGCTGGTGCTCGCTGGTTGTGATTCGCAAACCAACAGCGTGGAACTGAAAACCCCAGCGCAAAAAGCTTCTTATGGTATCGGCCTGAATATGGGTCGTAGCCTGGCTCAAGAAGGCATGGACGATCTTGATTCGAAAGCAGTCGCTCTGGGCATTGAAGATGCAATCGGCAAGAAAGATCAGCGTCTTAAAGATGATGAGTTGGTTAAGGCATTTGCTTCGCTGCAAAAGCGTTCCGAAGAGCGCCTGGCCAAGCTAAGTGACGAGTCGAAAGCAGCTGGCAAAAAATTCTTGGATGAGAACGGTAAGCGCGACGGTGTCGTGACCACTGATTCTGGTCTGCAGTACGAAGTAATCAAGAAGTCTGACGGCGCCCAGCCAAAGCCTACTGATATCGTGACTGTCCATTATGAAGGCAAGCTGACTGACGGCACTGTTTTCGACAGCTCGATTGAGCGTGGTAGCCCGATTGATCTGCCAGTTAACGGCGTAATCCCTGGTTGGGTTGAAGGCCTGCAACTGATGCACGTTGGTGAGAAGGTCAAGCTGTATATCCCTAGTGATTTGGCTTACGGCGCACAAAGCCCAAGCCCGGCAATTCCAGCGAACTCGGTTCTGGTTTTCGATTTGGAGCTGATCGCTATCAAGGATCCAGCAGCAGCTGAGTCCGCCGCTCCTGGCGCTCCCGCCGAGCCAGCAGCAGAGGCTGATAAGGCCGAGTAATTCATACAGTGGACAGCGCCCCGTTTCGACGGGGCGTTGTTGTTTCTGCGGGTCATAAATAGAACCAAAAAGCGACTCTTCGGTCTGAAAGTGAAGAGGAGAGTCTACGACTGTTACGGTTATGCACATTTGTTGAACAGTTCTTTTTTAGCAATTTTACCCGGCCTGAAAAAAACCTTTGATTTATATAACTTATTGAATTTAAAGGAATATATTTGCTGAGCAAAAAATGCCCGATCTGTTGAGAAACCGCATGAGCTGGGCGTTTGGTAAGCTAATCCAGTATTTGTTAACAAGGTTATCCACAGCTTTGGTGGATAACCTATGCCAGCCCTTGCGAGGCGCGGGCTGACGAGGGAGGCACGATGAAAACACCGCGTAATTTTTCGCGCTACCTGAAGCTTGCACAAAATTTTTTAAGCAATGGAAGGTTGCCAGCATTACTCGCGGCCACCACTCAGAAAATCACCAAAAAAAGTGCAGCCTTGAGCGGTTTGAAAGACGACTTGGTCTTGCTGCAAAGTCTGTGCATGGCTTGGTGGCGAGGCGAGTACCGTGCGGTTAGTAACGAAGCGTTACTGGCCTTCGTGGGGGCGTTGTTATACTTCGTAACACCCATTGATGCGATACCCGATTGGATTCTCGGCGTCGGGTTTGTTGATGATCTAACAGTGCTCGCTTGGGTGCTACGCAAATGGTCAGATGAACTGCGCATGTTCCGCTTGTGGCAATCACAGCAACCGGCTGAAAAGCTTAAGCGCATCGAGCAATTACCTGAATTGCCTGCGCTTGAAATGAAAGAGCTCAAGCCTTAAATCCAAGGCAGGCTTGGTGATTTCGGCTCGGTTTAATGGGCTCAATTGATACCCGCAGACTTGTTCAATGGCGCCAAACAGGCGTCGATCACGCTTATTGCCCCTGTGGACTGCTAAGATGTTGATTAGCAGTTGCAAAAATTAGACAGGCGCTGCGCTTTCTCACGAGCATTTGCTCTGTATTAAGAAGCGCAACGGGGTGGAGAGTTGAACATGAGTTTGCAAGTTATCTCACGTGATGGTGAGCCTGAATATGCAGTCATCCCTTGGGCGCAGTATCAAGCGCTTTTGCAGGCAGCAGGGGCCGCTCAGAGTGTTGCTGAACCTGAGTCTGGTGAAACCACCGCTTTAAGCCGATTAAGCGCTCTGCGCGAAGCCAAGGGCATGGATGTTGATTCATTGGCACGTGCCGTGGGGATAAGCCCTCATTATCTAAAGATGATCGAAAGTGGTGAACGGGAGCCAGATGCCGCGATTCAGCGTGCGTTAGCTTGGAATCTGGGCGTTGAGGGCTGGGAGTCAGACTCTTGAGTGTGCGAATTACTCGACACCACTATGACGCTCTACTGATCGCCCTGGATGATGCTCGGCGTCAACGCCATCTGTTGACCTACCGGGCCCTAATTGAACGTTTGGAATTGCCCGCGCCAGCAATGCAAACACTGACAGCAGCGCTTGAGCACTTGGCGGCCCTGGACGCGAGAGCGGACCGTCCGTTGCGCAGCTCCCTGGTTATAAGCCAAGGCGCTAGCCGCCTTCCGCGTACTGGCTATTTTGATTGTGTAGCCCGCCTAGGGCGCTTCAGTGGCGCGACTGATGGCGTGGCGGCTGCTTCGTGGCATGCTGCTGAGGTGGTGCGGGTGTTTGAGTTCGATTATCCCGCGGAGCAATAAATGCTGCATAAATTGCGTGCTCAATTTAGCTACTGGTTAGCTCGACGTTTGTTTCACTGGCCATGGTTTGTGAAGCAGCCCCGGGGTTGGCAGTGGCTTGAAGGGCAGTTTGCTCGAATGGCTAATATTGGTGATGTGCATGCCCAGAGTTTTTATGGGCACATTCTGCTGTTTCGCGGTCAAGGGTTGGGTGCTCGCGAAGAGGGTGCTCGCTTGTTGCGTTTAGCGGCAACTGCGGGTGATGCAAAAGCGGCATATCAGGTCGGAGTGTTGTGCCTCAAGGGCGACACTCGGCAAGCACCCGATGCGAGTCAAACCGCACATTGGTGGGCAATCGCTGCCGCTGCCGGGCATCCACTGGCTGCGCAGCGTTTATCTGAGCTATACCGAGATGGTGGCCCCGGCCTACCCGCGGATCCCGTGCAAGCAGAGCACTTCGCGATGCGTGCCGAATCACTCGGTCTTTAATCAATCCTGTTCTCCTGCGAGGTCATTCCTGCTGCTTCAGGGTGTCGGCGCTGTTTTCGGCCACCATTTAGTGCCGAATAATCCCCGGACGGAGGCCACCTCAAGCTTGCAATCGCTTGAACCACGGTGGCCAAGCTTCGTGTTGGCCACTCGACGACTCCGATGTTGGTGGCCATAGGGGTAGTTGACGCATCGCCAGCCTGTTAATGGGCTTTCCAGCGCTTGGCGCTGTAGGCGAGTTGCTGGCGCATGGTCTCCAGGCTGGCGGATAGCTCAAATGTCAGCAGCACATAACCGCCCATGCTGGAGGCAGCAGCTGCTTGCAAAGCAATCAACTTCTCCTGCGTCGGACCAGGATCATCGAGCATTCTTGCTGAGCCAAGGCGCAGGGCGCGGGCCATGCCGATCAATAGCCCCCTGATCCGTTTGTTTTCAGGTGCGAGGGTCGATTGCAACAGTGCCAGACCTTTGCTGTCATCTGCTTCTGGGCGTGTGTGCGAGAGAATTTCCAAGGTGCTGATGCACATGCGCAAGCTGCGCTGAATGGCGTCCAGACGGGTCATGGATACATGCATTTCTTTTGATGCTGAGGGCATCAGCGAGCGTTGTTCCACCATCCGTTTGTTCAGGCGGCTAAGGAGCTTTTGGTGTTCGTCATCGGTCACTGACATGCCGCTGATGATGCGCCTGTGTATGGTCGCGCAATCGCGTAGCGCGCCTGACAAGTTGTATCGCCATGAGTAGAAGGCATACAGCGGCAGGGCGAACGAAAAGATCAGTGCCAGGGCAATGCCAATGAGGATATTGATCCCGCGCCAGATACCATCACTGATCGGGTTTTCGCCGTGACCGGCAACTACGAACAAGGTGATGGCGGCGAGGAGGGCGGTATACCCCCCTTTGCCAATGGCGTGATAGGCAAAGAAACCGCAGCAAATGGACATCAAGACGTAGGTCAGCCCCGGGACATCCATGTAGCTGTGCTGGAATACCAAGAGCAAACCAAGGCCTGCACCGATCAATGTACCAACGGCTCGTTCAGCTGCTTTTCTACGAATATTGCCATGGTGTTGCAGGCCGCCAATTACCACCAGCATCGTCACTGAGGCCCATTCGCCATGGGGCAAGTTGAAGCCGGTGGTGAGCAGGATCGATGTCAGCAAGCCAACAGAAATTCGTGCCGAGTGAATCAGCCTGGCATTGCGATAACGCCGATAGGGGTCTGTGATGGGTCTGGCGATTTTGCGCATCAATGCGCTGATAAAGGATGTGCGCACGTTACCGGCCTTGGTCATAAGTATGTCGCTGGCTACCAACAATGGCAGTCAGTCTCGCTGCGACAATCTTAACGCAAGGTCTGAGTCTATCGCAGCGAGGTTGTGACTAATTACGTTGCCAGAGGTTCGCTGCGGTCTATTTCAGAGGGTTCAGGCTGTGTCAATCAGGTGCAGGCTGTAGCCGGGAATTGCCTTGGCGTGGTGCTTGGCTTCTGAGGCTAAGGCGGCAAGCTGGCTGGCGTCCATGTCTGTAGAAGATTGCGGGGTAATCTGCACAATGCCTATTGAGATCGACAACAAGGCAAACTCTTGGCGTGTGCCGTGGCGGTCATGGGAAACAAAGCAGCCAGCATTTAAGTCTGCTTCACGGTAGAAGCGCCTGCATTGATTTTGAAAGGTTTCAAATACTCGGCTTAGTTGAGTACGCCATTGCTCCGAACTGAGTACCAACAAGAAGTCATCCCCCCCAATGTGGCCCACAAAATCACGGGTCGGGTCGACGCATTCACTCAGGCATTGAGCCAGGTAAAGTAAAACCTCATCGCCTTTGGCGTAGCCATACAAGTCGTTGAAGGGTTTGAAGTTATCAATATCCACATAGCAAACCACAGCAGGTCTGGCTTGCTGGAGCAGGCGGTTAAGGCATTGCTGGATGGGGACATTGCCGGGCAGCATGGTCAGTGGGTTGGCGTGTTTGGCTTGCTGGATTTTCAGTTCGGTAATGAGCTTGAGCACATCAATGACTCTGCCAAGTCCTTGATAGCGGCCGTTGAGGGTGATGATGAAGTCTTCCTCAATGCGTTGGCGCGCTCGGCTGGTCAGCAGGCGACTGACTTTTTGCAGTGATTGGCCAATCTCGACGCTGAGAAAGTCGGTGCTCATCAACCGGCTTATGGGTTTGCGAGCAAAGAGTTCGGCGGCAAAGGGTTTAAGCAGCGCGTCAGCAAAGGCTTGGCGGTGGACTATACCGACAGGCTGTTTCTCATCGTCCAGCACCGCAAGTGAATTGAGGTTGGCTTGCAGGCGAAAAGCTTCAAGCACCGCGGCTGTTGAGGTGTTGATGGTCACGGCAGGTTGTTCGTTGAGTAGGGCACAGAGGTCACCTCCTTCCTCACTGAATGTGGCAGGCGAGTTGTGCTGTATAGGCAGTAGCTTGCGTGCATCACGTGGCGGCTGCTCCTGCGGGCGGCAGAGTAGATAGCCCTGAAGCAAGTCGATGCCCATCTCTGACAGCACTGCGAGTTCTTCTTCAAGCTCAATGCCTTCGGCTATGACCGTTGCCCGTGAAGCTTGAGCCATTTTCAGGATTGAGCCAACAAACTCACGTTTTACTGAGTCGAGGTGAATGCCGTCGATAAAGTGGCGATCAATTTTTACGTAGTCAGGCCTTAACTCTGACCATAACCGCAAGCTTGAATAACCAGCGCCGAGGTCATCGAGAGCAATTGAAAAGCCCATTGCACGGTAGTGATGCAGCGCGGTATGAAGCAAGCCAAAGTCTTCGGTTGGGGTTTGCTCGGTGAGCTCGATCACCACATTGTTGGGTGATATGCCAAATGCTTGCAGCAGTTGCAGGGTGCGCCCGGGGCGGTGATTGGCCTCCAGCAATGAGTCGGGGGAGACGTTGAGAAACAGCTTGCCTTCGAGTTTTTGTTGGCTGAAACCTTGGCAGGCACTTTTACGGCAAGCCATTTCCAGCTCGCTGAGGCGACCGGCATGACGCGCCACGCTAAATAGGTTAACCGGAGAGTGCAGGACACTATTGGACGGGCCGCGAGTGAGCGCCTCGTAACCGATGATGCGTCGCTCAGATAGCGAAACTATGGGTTGGAAAAGGCTATGCAAGTCGCCGTGAGCCAGGATGTGATCCAAGGCGCTCAACTGCTCGGGGACGGTCATTTAGAGTCTCAGCGTCAGAAAAAACAAAGGGCTGATAGTGATATCAGCCCCTGATTTTGCGACAAATTAATGACTCTTTAATGACAGCTCGACTTGCCGCTAGGGGCAAATCTCAAACCTGCTCAAACTCCGTTTCGAGCTTGAGCAGGTGCAGATCATTTCTTAGCGACAGCTGAACTCAAGTTCAGGTAGTCGAGCAGAATCTGCCCGGCTTCGCTAAGAAAGGCATCATCTTCCGGCTTGGTTTTCTTCTCCTCGGTCGGGGTGGCGTCTTCATCCACCTCTTTGAGTTTGGTCAGCAGTTCTTCGCCTTTTGCCTTGCGTCGGTTGTTTTCGATGGCCAGTTGCTCGCCCTCGATTTGCTTGTGCTGTGCACGGCGGGTGACTTCATTGAGGCTGACTTCGGTTTCCTTCATGAGCTTTTGCGCAAGCGCCAAGCTGTCACGCGCGTATGTGAAATCTGGGTTGTGTGCCGTGCGCGCTTCGTAGTGTTCCTTGAGGCGCACCAAGTAAGGCTTGAACGGGTCGCGCTCAGGCTTGATGGCCGGGCTGATGGTGTCCCAAGGCATGGCTTCAGGCAGCGCACTTTCGCCAATTTCCTTGGTGTCCATTACATCCGGATAGGCGATATCAGGCAGCACGCCTTGATGCTGTGTGCTTTGTCCCGAAACCCGGTAGAACTTGGCCAGGGTCAGCTTCAGCTCGCCGTGGTTAAGTGGTTGGATGGTTTGTACGGTACCTTTACCGAAGGTCTGGCCGCCGATGATCAAGGCGCGGTGATAATCCTGCATGGCACCTGCGAAAATCTCTGACGCCGAGGCGGACAGGCGATTAACCAGCAACACCATTGGCCCATTGTAGAAGATGCCCGGGTTTTCATCGTTGAGCACATCAACACGGCCGTCGCTGTTGCGTACCAGTACCGTTGGGCCTTGATCAATGAACAGGCCGGTCAGTTCGGTGGCTTCTTGCAGGGAACCGCCGCCGTTGTTGCGCAGGTCCATCACAACGCCATCGACTTTCTCTTTCTTCAGCTCAGTCAATACCCGCTTAACGTCACGGGTCGTGCTTTTGTAGTTCGGGTCGCCAGCACGGAATGCTTTGAAGTCGAGGTAGAAGGCAGGTACTTCAATCACGCCGAGCTTATAGTCACGGCCATCGTGCTTAAGCTTGAGAATCGACTTTTGCACCGCTTGGTCTTCAAGTTTCACCGCTTCACGGGTGATAGTGACGACTTTGCTGGTCTGGTCATTCGGTGCATTGCTTGCCGGAATCACATCCAAGCGCACTTTCGAGCCTTTAGGGCCGCGAATCAGTTTGACCACTTCATCCAGACGCCAGCCGATGACATCGACCATCTCGTCATCGCCTTGGGCGACGCCGATGATTTTGTCTGCAGGCTTAATCTGCTTGCTCTTTTCAGCAGGGCCAGCAGGAACCAGGCGCACGACTTTGACGTTGTCATTGTCGCTTTGCAGCACGGCACCAATACCTTCGAGCGACAGGCTCATGTTGATGTCGAAGTTTTCCGCGTTATCTGGCGACAGATAAGAGGTATGCGGATCATAGGACATCGCGAAGGCGTTGATGTAGGTCTGGAAGATATCTTCGCTACGGGTTTGGTCAAGTCGCGCTAACTGGCGCTTGTAGCGCTTGATCAGGGTTTCTTGAATGGTCTTGGTGTCTTTGCCAGCGATCTTCTGGCGCAGCACTTCATCTTTGACCTGGCGACGCCAAAGGTCTTCTAAAGCCGCCTCGTCTTTAACCCACGGCGATTTTTCGCGGTCGAGGGTTAATTCTTCATTGACCGTAAAGTCGATTTTGTCGACGCCTTTTTCGAGCATCGCCAAGGCGGAGTTGAGACGATTTTTCAGGCGCTCAAGGTGGCGTTTGTACATGACAAAGCCAGGCTCAAGGTTGCCGCTTTTGAGGAAGTCATCAAACTGATCTTTCCACTTGTCGAACTCGGCGATATCGGCGTCAGTAAAATAACTGCGCTGAGGGTCGAGCATCTTCAAGTAGCCGGCGTAGATGATCTCCGAGCGGGCATCATCGAGCGGTGGCTTGCTGTAGTGATGGCGCTTAAGCAGCTCCACTACGTTGAGACTTGCAATGACTTGTTCGCGATCAGGCGTCAAATAATCCCAGCTATGGTCGCTGGTGGTCTTTGCTGCCAAAGGCAATGCACTCAGTCCGAGGGCAAGGGCGAGGGTGGCGCTGATAAATGAACGCTTCATGCTGATTCGACGTAGGGGCTGTTGATAAAGCATATTAGGCCATCTTTAAGGGCGCCGAGTTCCACCGGCGCAATGCAAAAGCCCGACAGTCGTGCCGGGCTCGGTTCAAATGCACTATGGAGGCAGCGTGAAGGCATTGCAAGGCGTTGAAGGTCGTACTGAGTGGTTAGAGCTCACAAACACACCCTGTGATGTGGGTGAAATCCGTATAAAAGTGGCGGCTGCAGGGCTTAATCGAGCCGATTTACTGCAGCGTGCAGGGCTTTATCCGCCGCCACCTGGTGCCAGCGTTGCGCTCGGCCTTGAGTGCTCCGGAGTGGTGACAGAAGTCGGTGCAGGTAGCGATTGGCAGGTGGGCGATCGGGTTTGTGCGCTGCTCACTGGCGGTGGAATGGCCGAAGAAGTGGTCGTCGATGCGCGCCATGCGTTGCCAGTGCCAGACGGTGTCTCACTCCATGAAGCCGCCGCTATACCCGAGGTGTACGCGACCGCTTGGCTTAATTTATTTCAATTGGCCGGACTTAAACCGGGTGAAAAAGTGCTGCTGCACGCGGGTGCCAGCGGTGTGGGTTCGGCGGCCATTCAGCTGTGTAAGGCCTTTGGAAGCCCTTGCTGGGTGAGTGTAGGTTCGGCTGAGCGCTTGGCTTATTGTGAGGGCCTGGGTGCACAGGGCGGTGTTCTGCGGGGGGATGATGGCCCGCAAGCGCTGCGCGATTTTGCCCCATTTGATGTGATTCTCGACCCAGTTGGCGGCAAATATGCTGCGCTCAACTTGCAGTTGTTGGGGCTGGATGGGCGTTGGATAAACATTGGTTTAATGGGCGGACGCAAGGCTGAATTGGACATGGCGCTGCTGTTAAGCAAGCGGGTGCAGTTTATTGGTTCGACCTTGCGCAGCCGGGACGACCAGTTTAAGGCGGATCTGATGAGTGATCTGCTGCAACAGGTTTGGCCATTGTTTAGCGAAGGCCGCATCAGCCCACAGCTTGTAAAGAGCTTCCCGATTAAAGATGCTGAAGCTGCGTTTGCCGAACTTGCGGGTAATCAGGTCAGCGGCAAGCTGATTTTGGTGATTGACCCAAGCCTGTCCTAAGCCCTAACTCCTAAGCTGTAGCAGATTGGTATTACCGATCAAAAGAATGTTGACCGCGCTGCTTTGCAGGCGCGGGCGATATTTTGCTGCAACTCTTGCATTTGATTTACAGCCAAAAGCGGCGTTATTGACGGGCTAGAACACAGCTTATCTATATGTTTTAAAAAGGTTTTATCATAGTTCGATTGAGTAAGCTTATCAGCGTTATGGGATCAATCAATAAGACCTTTGATGAGTCGGTGGGTAACCTTGGCAGGGTAAATTTTTAACCCTCCCAAGGAGTTCACCGATGTCTTATATCAATAGCGAAGTTAAGCCGTTCAACGCCACTGCCTACCACCAGGGCGAATTCGTTGACGTCAGCGAAGCCAACCTGAAAGGCAAGTGGTCGGTCGTATTCTTCTACCCGGCTGACTTCACCTTCGTTTGCCCAACCGAACTGGGCGACTTGGCTGATAACTATGCTGAGTTCCAGAAGCTGAATGTTGAGATTTACGGCGTGTCGACTGACACCCACTTCACGCACAAAGCCTGGCACGACACGTCTGACACCATTGGCAAAATTCAGTACCCACTGATTGGTGACCCAACGGGCACCATCACCCGTAACTTCGGTGTGATGATCGAAGAAGCTGGCTTGGCTGATCGCGGCACGTTCGTAATCGATCCAGAAGGCAAAATCCAGATCGTTGAAGTCAACGCTGGTGGCATTGGCCGTGACGCCCAAGAACTGCTGCGCAAAGTGAAAGCGGCTCAATACGTTGCTACTCACCCGGGCGAAGTTTGCCCAGCCAAGTGGAAAGAAGGCGAAGCCACCTTGGCTCCATCGCTGGATCTGGTCGGCAAAATCTAAAACCGCTTTGAACGTTGCCAGCTAATGGCTGGCAACTTTTGATCGCAGGTTTATAACGGCTGAGGTGTCTAGGCACCTGTGTCGTTTGATGAAGCTGGCAACTGCGTTTTCGAATCAACATCGATGACGCATCAAGCGCCTGGGCGCAATCCGTCCGGGCGTTTTTGTCTCTGGAATTTGGAATACGGGAAGTCAAATCATGTTGGACGCAAATCTAAAAAATCAGTTGAAGGCCTACCTGGAAAAGGTCACCCAGCCGTTCGAGATCGTCGCGTCCCTTGATGACAGCGCAAAATCTCGCGAATTGCATGGCTTGCTTGAAGATATTCGCAGCCTTAGCGACAAGATTACCTTGAAGACCGATGGCGCTGATGCACGTACGCCGTCGTTCTCGTTAAACCGTCCTGGCGCTGAAATCAGCTTGCGCTTTGCCGGTATCCCCATGGGGCACGAATTCACTTCATTGGTGTTGGCGTTGCTACAGGTCGGTGGGCATCCATCGAAGCTGGCCGCCGATGTTATTGAACAGATCAAAGGGATTGAGGGCGATTTCGCCTTTGAAACCTACTACTCGCTGTCATGCCAGAACTGCCCGGATGTGGTTCAGGCGCTAAATTTGATGGCGGTACTCAATCCGAATATCCGTCATGTGGCGATTGACGGTGCACTGTTTCAGGCTGAAGTCGAAACACGCCAGATCATGTCGGTGCCAAGCATCTACCTCAACGGCGAACTGTTTGCCCAAGGGCGTATGGACGCCGAGCAGATTCTGGCCAAGATCGACACTGGCGCTTCTGCACGGGATGCTGAAAAGCTCAGCAGCAAAGAGGCCTTCGACGTATTAATCGTTGGCGGGGGGCCGGCTGGTGCTGCCGCAGCTATCTATGCTGCGCGCAAAGGTATTCGTACTGGCGTTGCGGCTGAGCGTTTTGGCGGTCAGGTGCTCGATACCATGGCCATTGAAAACTTTATCTCGGTGCAAGAAACAGACGGCCCGAAAATGGCCCGCGCCCTGGAAGAGCACGTTAAGCAATACGATGTGGATATCATGAATCTGCAGCGCGCCAGTGCCTTGATTCCGGCCACCGCGGTAGGTGGCTTGCATGAGGTTAAGTTCGACAGCGGCGCGTCGCTAAAAGCTAAAACAGTGATTCTTGCCACTGGCGCACGTTGGAGAGAGATGAATGTGCCCGGTGAACAGCAATATCGTGGTCGTGGCGTGGCTTACTGCCCACACTGTGATGGTCCGTTGTTCAAGGGCAAGCGTGTTGCCGTGATCGGTGGCGGTAACTCGGGTGTCGAAGCCGCAATCGATCTGGCCGGTATTGTGGCGCAGGTCACCTTGATTGAGTTTGACAGCCAGTTGCGAGCCGACGCCGTGCTGCAGAAGAAACTCGCCAGCCTGCCAAACGTGACGGTGATCAAGAGTGCGTTGACCACTGAAGTATTGGGTGATGGCCAGAAGGTCAGCGCACTGGTCTATAAGGATCGCAATACGGATGAGTTGGTGACGGTAGAGCTCGAAGGTATCTTCGTGCAGATTGGGCTGTTGCCGAACAGCGACTGGCTCAAAGGCGCGATCGAGTTGTCACCACGCGGCGAGATCATCGTTGACGCTAAAGGCCAGAGCAATGTGCCAGGCATTTTTGCTGCCGGTGACGTGACCACTGTGCCATACAAGCAAATCGTCATCGCTGTGGGTGAGGGCGCGAAAGCCTCGTTAAGTGCATTCGATCACCTGATCCGAAGCATTTAAGCCCCCTGCACGCCTCGAAAGCGGATAACCAGAAATGGTTATCCGCTTTTTTGTGCCTGCTGGTTTGTTATTTTCTGCGCCTGTCAGGCGTTCCATGATCCTGGGTATCGGCTGTAACACCCGTGTGTCGCTGCTTGCCTCTCGCAGCTTAGGGATCAGCTAGCCTTGTTGTGTTGTTGTTCGGCAGCTTGGTTAATTAAAATTATGATCATAATATAAATATAGAATTATGATTGTAATCTAAAGCGCGCAATAGTGGCTTCACCGGCTCAAACGCAGCCACAACACTCAGAGGACGCAGCAATGAATCAACAAACAACTAAAGGCACTGCTTTGGTCACTGGCGCATCCTCAGGGATAGGTGCCACCTATGCGCAGCGCCTGGCTAACCGAGGCTACGATTTGCTGTTAGTGGCCCGTGATCAGCAGCGCCTTGAAGCCCTTGCCGAAACCTTAAGCAAAGACACCGGTGTCAAGGTTGAGGTGCTCAAAGCGGACCTGACTGACAGTGCTGATTTGCAGCGGGTCGTGCAACGGCTGCGCAGTGATGGGGCGATCAGCCTGTTGGTTAACAATGCTGGGGTAGCAATAAATGGAACGCTTGCAGAAGGGGATGCAGGCAAGGTCGATACCCTGATTCAACTCAATATTGTGGCCCTGACGCATTTGTCTGCGGCTGCCGCATCCAGCTTTAGTGCAGCGGGCCGCGGCGCAATTATCAACCTCGCATCGGTAGTCGCCTTGATTCCCGAGATGTTCAATGCGGTCTACAGCGCCAGCAAGGCCTATGTGCTGAGCTTGACTCAAACCTTGCAAGCTGAAGTTTCCAGCAAAGGTGTACAGGTTCAGGCGGTACTGCCTGGCGTGACCCGCACGGAAATCTGGGAGCGCTCAGGCATGGATGCATCGGCATTACCGCCAGAAATGATTATGGAAGTAGGCGAGATGGTCGACGCTGCGCTGGCAGGCTTTGATCAAGGTGAAGGGGTGACGATTCCCTCATTGCCTGATGCGGCAGACTGGCAGGCCATGGTCATCGCGCGCACACACTTGGGGCCTAACCTTTCACGTAATCAGGCTGCTGCACGCTATAAGTAAATCCGCTGCAACAAACGCCCCAGGCAACCTGCGTTGCGTGGGGCGTTTTTGCAGCTTGCCAAGTGCACTCAGGCTTGGTTCAAGAGCTGTTGGCGGGCGGTTTTAAGCAGCCGTTGCGACAGCTCAGGATCACTGACACTGCGTGCGAGCACGAGTGCACCGATCATCGTCGAGAGCATGGCGATACTTTCTTCAGCGGCATTTTCACCGGGCAGGCATGCCTCTATGGCGGCGAGTCGGTTGCGTACAATTTGATCGGTAACGGGGCTGGCCTGTCCACGTTGCCCAAGCTCTGCAGACATCGTCGGCAGCGGGCAGCCTTCACCGGGGTTGGCGCAATGGGCTGTGGACAGGTAGCTGCGGATGAATGTGGCAAGCGGCGCTTCACTGGCAAACACATGTTCAGTACTGGAATTCAGTTGCTCTGCACTATGGGCAAGCGCTGTTTCCACCAGCTCATCTTTTGACTTGAAGTGTGCATAGAAACCGCCATGGGTCAGCCCAAGGGTTTTCATCAGCGGTTGCAAGCCAGTCGCACCGACACCGTCGCGGCGAAACAGGTGCGCAGCTTCTTCAATAATGCGCTGGCGGGTCTTGGCCTTGTGATCATCTGAGTAACGCATCGCTTGCCTCATCGATTATTGCATGCTGATCGACATATTAAAGGACTCTCCAGTACAGGGGGAATCCTTAATGATCAACGGATTCATGCAGCGCGCATGCCCCTGTTACTGCTTTTAAAGAGCAGGGTGAATGTTCGATAGCTCAACTCGCTGTACCAAGGATCATGCAGGTGGTTGAGCCAACGGCGTAAAGACGATCGTCAACATCATAAATGCGCCCCTCAGCGATTGCCGTTGAGCGGCCCACATGCACGATGCGACCTTCCGCGCGTATTGGCCCGACTTTGCTGGTCAGGGCGCGTATATAGCTGATGCGTAAATCAGTGGTGGTGTAACCCTGGCCGCGTTCCAAGCGGGTATGAATCGCACACCCCATGCAGGAGTCGAGCAAGGTGGCTGCATAACCGCCATGCACCGTGCCCAGCGGGTTGTAATGCCGGGCATCGGGCGAGCCCTGAAACAAGAAAAAGCCCTCTGACCATTGCACTGGCACAAAGTCCACTAGGTGGCCGAACGGCGGGCAGGGCAGTTGCCCTTCGCCAATGCCGTTGAAGAACTCTGCCGGTGTCATTTCACTCACTTGAGCAAGGCTCATGCTGCCAGGGGCGGCGAGTTTGCTGCGGGCGAGTTGTTCGGCGTCAATCCAGGCGCTGAGTTTTTCCTCTCTTGAGGCTGTGCTCATGGTGGGCTCTCTATAAAAGTTTATCTGAGTGATTGCTTTATTAAATTACACATGTAATTTTACTGTGTAAATTATAGTCATAATATAAACATAGCAATGTTTATTGGATGACTGGCTCAAGCCACCTTTGTGCAGGAAAATCGTGATGCAAACCGCTGTTGGACCGACGCGACAACTTTTGGTGTTATTGATGGCACTCACAGCGCTGGGCGAGATATCCACCCAGCTGATTATTCCCAGTCTTTCGGCTATTGAATGGGTGATGGCCGCTAAGCCGGGGAGTAGCTTGCTGGCGCTGTCAGTGTTTGTGGCGGCATTTGGCCTCGGCCAGCTAGTGCTCGGGCCGCTGTCTGATCGTCTAGGACGACGACCTATTCTGTTGGCGGGGTTGCTTGTGTATCTGGCGGCCACCAGTTGGATGCTGCTGGCAAACAGCATGGGCGAGTTCATCGGTGCGCGCGCTCTACAGGGATTGGGTGCCTGCTCGGCCTTGGTGATGGCGCGAGCAATCGTGCGAGATGTGTGGCAGGCCCAAGCCGGGCCCGCATTGGCCATGACTGTGATAGGTATGCTTTGCGCCATTGTTGTTTCTCCAGCGCTGGGCGGCTTGCTGACGCGCCTTGGCGGTTGGCAAGCACCGATTTTGCTGGTTCTGATTGTGGCGAGCGTAATTGTGGTGGTTGTCCTTAGCCGCTATCGGGAAAGTAACCTCGTGCGTGATCCACAGGCGGGCAGGCTGTCAACGCTGGCAGCTAACTATGCGGACTTGCTCAAGGACCGCTCATTTTGCGCCTTGGCCCTGACGCTGGCATTCACCTATGGCGCTATGTTTGCGGTTATTGCCGGTTCATCAGCGGTGTATATCGGCTTGCTGCACTTAAGCCCAAGCCAGTACGGGATGACCATAAGCGCCATTGTTGCGGCGTTGATTGCCGGTGCGCTTTTTACTCAGCGCACCATTACTCGGCTGGGCCCGAACAAGATCGTCAGCCTGGGTGTGAGTTTGGTTGCGCTGGGTGGGATTGCGACCTTAGTCACCCATCAAATTCTCGGATTATCTGTGCTGGGGCTTTCACTGCCGCAGGTTTTAGTGACGCTCGGCGGCGGCATGGTGTTGCCGGCCAGTGTCGCCGGTGCAGTGATTCCCAATGCGCATCGAGCAGGGCTTGCGGCGGGCTTTATGGGGTTCGCGCAAATGGCCGGCGCAACGATTTGCGGGTTATTGCTGACCACACTGCAGGACGGCAGCGCCTGGGCTATGGTCATGCTCAATGCGAGCTTTGCATTTGTCGCCTGGTCAATATTCCACCTGCTGCAACGCCAGACCCGGCGGGCTACCGCTTTGCCTTAACCCATTGATTGATGGAGAGGTTCAGGACGACGTGATCATCATTGGCGGCGGAGCTGGCGGTTATAACGCCACCCTCCACACCCAACACGCTCAGAGGCTTTGCATCAGGCGGCGATGAATGTCCACGGCTGGGCGATGCAAGCTTAGGCGACTTCTGCGGGGTATTCGTCGTGGCATATAAAAGCCCGCCAGATTTGCGCTGGCGGGCTTTTATACATCACTAGTTTTTACAAACCGAGCGCCTTGGCAACGCCTGCGCCGTAAGCTGGGTCGGCTTTGGCACAGTTGTCAGCATGGCGTTGTTTGATTTCATTGGGCACGCCTTCCATTGCCCCGGCCGTGTTATCAAACAGCGCCTGTTGTTGCTCTGGGCTCATCAGGCGGAACAGATCCCCTGGCTGCTCGTAATGGTCCACGTCAACGCGATGGTCCCAGGCTTTGGCGTCGCCATCTAGTGGCAATGGCGGCTCAGGCTGATCCTGATGGTCTGCCCATTCGCCATAGCTGTTTGGCCAGTACGCGATTTTTGAGCCCTGGTTGCCATCGGTGCGCATAGTGCCGTCGCGGTGATAGCTTTGATGCGGGCAGATAGGCGCATTGACTGGGATGTGGTTGAAGTTGACGCCCAAACGATAGCGTTGTGCATCGCCATAGGAGAACAGGCGTGCTTGGAGCATTTTGTCTGGTGAGAAACCGATGCCCGGAACGATGTTGGCGGGGGAGAACGCCGCTTGCTCAACCTCGGCAAAATGATTTTCCGAGTTGCGATTGAGCTGCATCACACCGACATCGATTAATGGGTAATCGCCGTGGGGCCAGACTTTGGTCAAGTCGAAAGGATTATGCTTGTGCTCGCGTGCTTGTTCTTCCGTCATCACCTGGATGCATAACTTCCAAGACGGGAAGTCACCCGCTTCAATGCTGTCGTAGAGGTCGCGCATGTTGCTTTCGCGATCTTTACTGACCACGGCTTCAGCCTCTGCGTCCGTCAGGTTTTCAATGCCTTGCAAGCACCTGAAATGAAATTTGACCCACACACGTTCATTGGCGGCATTGAGCATGCTGAAGGTATGGCTGCCGAAGCCGTGCATATGGCGAAAGCTTTTCGGGATGCCACGGTCACTCATGACGATGGTTACCTGGTGCAAGGCTTCAGGCAGCAGGCTCCAGAAGTCCCAGTTGCTAGTGGCACTGCGCATGCCAGTGCGTGGGTCGCGCTTGATCGCATGGTTGAGGTCAGGGAAGCGCATGGGGTCGCGAAAGAAGAATACTGGTGTGTTGTTGCCAACAATGTCCAAATTGCCTTCTTCGGTGTAGAACTTCACCGCAAAACCACGGATGTCGCGTTCAGCATCAGCGGCACCGCGTTCACCTGCAACCGTTGAGAAGCGTACAAACAGTGGTGTCTCTTTGCCCACTGTCGAAAACATGGCGGCGCGGGAGTATTGGCTGATGTCATTGGTCACGGTAAAGGTGCCGTGAGCGCCAGAACCTTTGGCGTGCATGCGCCGCTCCGGGATCACTTCACGGTCGAAGTGGGCAAGTTTTTCGATCAGCCAAATGTCTTGTAAGAGGGCCGGGCCGCGCGGGCCAGCGGTTTGTATATTGAGGTTGTCGACGACAGGTGCGCCGGTTGCGTGGGTCAGGCTTTTCTCGGTCATTGCTGAGTTCCTAGTTATGGGTGTGCTCTGCAGATAAGGTTTCTGAAGGGGCTGCGGCTGGGTTGTTCAGAGACTCACTGGGTCCCTTGACTGATTGGTTATGCGGATCAAGTTGATGCTCAGACTACTCAGCTTAGCCCATGTGTTCCCTTATCCATTGGTATCGACTACTAACCTAGACCACCTTTGTTGCTTATCGTTACTTATGGCGTTTTCTTCACATCCATTTCATGCGGTTTTCACATGTGAGGTAGTACCGTTGTGCTTCTGATTCTAGGAGCCATTCATGTCATTACTTTCCCGCAAAATCATTCTTGGTGTCGCTGCGGTCGGCATAGCCGCTGCTGCTTATGCCAATGTTGATTTGCGTGGGGTAGGGGGCATCAATGCCAGCTCCATCGCGGCGCAGCATCAGCAGCAGTGGGCCTCGCCAGTGGACAAAGGTTTTAATCTGTATCGGATGACACCCTGGCTGTATCGCAGTGCATTGCCGGATGGCAACGATGTTGCGACCCTTAAGGCGGCCAATGTCAGAACTGTGGTCAGTTTTATTAAAGATGATGACAAGCAGTGGATAGGCAATGCACAGATGAGTACCGTCAGTATTCCTTTGCATGCTGACCGGGTCACCGATGCCGATGTCATTCGTGTATTGCATGTGCTTGAAGATGCGCAGAAAAATGGCTCAGTGTTGATTCATTGCAAGCATGGTCGCGACCGCACCGGCTTGATGGCGGCGATGTATCGCATGGTTATCCAAGGCTGGAGCAAAACCGAGGCATTGAACGAGATGCGCAGCGGCGGCTATGGCGACCCGCAAAACATGGAAGATGCTTTAGCTTATGTGCTGCAGGCTGATCCGCTGAAAATCCGCACCGCCTATCGTGCTGGTAAATGCAGTACAACGATCCTCTCGACCTGTTATGCAAAAGCCTGGGTGCAAAGCTTGCTGGCATCTCGGTAGCCGTCCAGTTTCAGTCGCTTCTTGCCCACCCCTTGCATGCTGCGTGTTTTTCTCCCGTAGCAGGGCGCATTAAAATCCAGTCTCTATTTGACCTTAAGCGCGCGTCGAAATTGTCTTTCACTTTTTCGGGCGAAGCATCAGCGGTCATTTGTGCGTTTATGAGTGAAATTTATAGACGACTGGTCTAATATGTAGAAGGCCTTTCTGGCTTACCTCCTTCCTCTCGCAATTGGCACTTCGACGCGTTGAACCTGTAATGTAGATCCAGTGCCTTTAATAGGTAAATGCCATTATTTTTTGTCTGACTTGTAACTAATTGCTGAGAAAGAAATCCAGTCTACTTAGCCTGAATAAATATGGGCACACATAAATTATCCGTGAGGTCGCTATGCACACACTTTTGGTCAATGGACGTGAACAACAGGTTGATGTGCCCGGCGATATGCCGCTGCTTTGGGTACTGCGTGATGTTTTGGGTATGACCGGCACTAAGTTCGGTTGTGGAATTGCACAGTGCGGCGTTTGCACTGTGCACCTTGATGGCAATGCAGTGCGGTCCTGTGTGCTGCCTATCAGTGCCGCTGTTGGTCATGAGATCAGCACGATTGAGGCTGTGGGCGAAACCGAAATGGGTAAAAAGGTTCAGGCTTCCTGGCTTGAGCATGAAGTGGTGCAGTGCGGTTATTGCCAGTCGGGTCAGGTGATGTCTGCAGTTGCTTTGCTTGAGAAACAACCGGGTGCAGATGACTCAGCGATTGATGCGGCCATGGCTGGAAATCTGTGTCGCTGTGCAACTTACACCCGTATTCGTGCTGCCATTAAAAGCATCAGCCAAGCCTAAGGAGAGGTTTATTCATGGAAAATCCAAGGTTTAAATCTTCTCGCCGACGCTTTTTGCAGGGCAGTACGCTTGCAATGGGAGGGCTGGTATTAAGTACGTGGTTACCGCCATTGGTTGCGCGCAGTGCGGCTGCTGACGCCGTGGCAGCAGGGCGTTTGGGTGAGCAAAGCCCCAAGGGTTATGGCGCTTTTGTACGGGTTGGGCACGATGGTCGGGTAACCGTAATTTCACCCAAAATTGAAATGGGTCAAGGTACCCATAGCGGCATCGCGATGATGGTGGCGGAAGAGCTTGAGGTCAGTCTTGATCAGGTTGACGTGGTTGATGCACCACCGAATGCTGAGCTTTATACCGACTCGCTGTTGCAGTTTCAGGCAACCGGTGGATCAACGTCGACACGTGTGACTTGGGAGCCATTGCGCCAAGCCGGTGCCACAGCACGAACCCTATTGATTCAAGCCGCTGCCCTGCGCTGGAAAGTAGCGCCGAGCCAGTGCCATGCCGAAAACGCAGCCGTCATTGGCCCCAATGGTTTACGTGCGGGCTACGGCGAGTTGGTTGATGCAGCAAGCGCGCTGCCGGTACCGAAAGATGTGGTGCTCAAACAACCAGAGCAGTTCAAGATCATTGGCAAACCATTGCAGCGAATCGATACGCCAAACAAGGTCAATGGCAAAGCCAAATTTACCATCGACCTGAATATTCCTGAGATGCAGATCGCCTCGACACTGACGTGCCCTGTGTATGGCGGCACCTTGCGCAGTGTTGATGACAGTGCCGCGCGCAAGGTGCAAGGCGTGCGTGACGTGGTCAAGCTGGATAACGCAGTTGCCGTCATCGCAAGTAACTACTGGGCCTGCCAGCAGGGGCTTAATGCGCTGAAAATCCAGTGGGATCTTGGCGCTAATGTCTCGATTAACTCGGCCGGGCTCGACCAGGCCCTGCAAGATGCCAGCAGTCGTGATGGCGTCATTGCGCACAAATCCGGTGATATCGCCGCAAGCTTGAAGTCTGCAAGCCATCAGTTTGAGGCGGTTTACGAGCAACCCTTCCTGTCACATTCACCGCTCGAGCCCATGACCTGTGTTGCCCACGTTCGGCCCGATGCTTGTGACCTTTGGGTCGGCACTCAAGTCCCGGTTTTTGCCCAGCAGACCGCTGCACAAATCACCGGTTTGGCCCCTGAAAAAATTACCATACACAACCAATTGATTGGCGGAGCCTTTGGTCGGCGCCTGGATTTTGATTTCATTACTCAGGCTGTGGCCATCGCCAAACAGGTCAGTTACCCGATCAAAATGATCTGGAGCCGCGAGGAGGACATGACCCATGACATGTATCGTCCTCACTATGTTGACCGCATGAATGCGGCCTTTGATGGTGACAAGCTGCTGGGCTGGCAGCACCGGATCGCAGGCGCATCAGTGTTGGCTCGTTACGCTGGCAGCCTGCCGCCAAACGGTGTGGATGCTGATGCGGTAGAAGTGGCGATAGAACCGCTATACGCCATGGACAGCTTGCAAGTTCACTACATCCGCGAAGAACCAAAGACTATTCCGGTTTCGTGGTGGCGTGGGGTGGGGCCGCTGCGCAGTACCTATGCGGTTGAAAGTTTTATTGATGAATTGGCCCACAACGCCAAAGCTGACCCGGTTGAGTATCGCCTTAAGCTGATGAAAGACCAGCCCCGCGCGCAAGCAGTGCTGAAAATGCTCGCTGAAAAAGCCGACTGGAAAACGCCACTGCCTGCCGGTCAGGGCAGGGGGTTAGCGGTGAGTGCGGTATTCGGTAGCTATGTTGCAACCTTGGTAGAGCTGGAGATGCAGGGCGACAAAGGCGTGCGCATCAAACGCCTGGTCAGTGTTGTCGATTGCGGCCTGGTAACTAACCCGACGTCGGTTATGGCACAAATTGAAGGGGGCACATTGTTTGGTTTGTCCGCAGCCTTCTTCAACGAGATTTTGCTTGAGCAAGGTCAGGTCCAGCAAACCAATTTCCATAACTATCGCCAGTTACGTATCAGTGAAGCGCCGGGCGTTGAAGTGCATCTAATGCCAAGCCTCGAAATGCCTGGCGGTGTAGGTGAGGCAGGAACTGCGCTAATCGCCCCGGCATTGGTCAACGCACTGCATGCGGCGTCTGGTACGCGTCAACGACGTTTGCCATTGACCCGTGCTGGCTACTTCATTGTTTAGGGATGAACGTATGAGCTATTTCAAAAACACCCTGGTGCTTTTAGGTTTGTCCGTAATAACAGGCACCGCAGGTGCTGCGACAGCCAGTACAGACGCTCTGATCGCAAAGGGCGAGTACCTGACCAAAGCGGCTGATTGCGTTGCCTGCCATACCACTAAACAAGGCAAAGCCTTTGCCGGTGGCGTCGAGTTCGAGCTGCCATTCGGTTCGTTGTTTTCTCCGAATATTACACCTGACGTCGATACCGGGATTGGTGCCTGGACTGATGACGATTTTGTCAGCGCCATGCAAGAAGGTGTGGGCCGTGACGGCAAGCATTACTACCCGGCGTTTCCCTACACCTCGTACACTTTGATGCCTAAAGATGAAATTCTGGCGATTAAGGCGTATTTGTTCAGTTTGGCCCCGGTCAAACAAGCCCCGATTGAAAACAGCTTGTCGTTCCCGTTCAACCAACGCTGGGGTATGTTCTTCTGGAATGCGTTATTTCTTGATAACCAGCGTTATGCACCCGATAGCACGCGATCTGTCGAGTGGAACCGTGGTGCCTATCTGGTGCAGGGGCCAGGCCATTGTGGTGAGTGCCACACGCCACGCACTCTGTTCCAGTCGCTCGATTCAGATCAACAATTAGCGGGTGCGCCGATTCAAGGTTGGCAGGCTTACAACATTAGCAGTGATCCGGTGCATGGTATTGGCGCGTGGTCAACCGACGACCTGACTCAGTACATGGCCAAGGGGTATGCCTCAGGCTACGGTTTTGCGGGTGGCCCCATGGCTGATGTGGTCAAGCACAGCTTGAGCCAATTGACTCCGGAAGACCAAAAAGCCATTGCGGTGTACCTGAAAAGCACTCCAGCCCAAACCACCGGTGTTGCACGTGCAGTCACCGATGATCTGAGTGTCAGGGCGGTGGTTGCCAATGATCTGGGCAGTAAGATTTTCGCCGAGGCTTGTGCCGCCTGCCACCGTTGGGACGGTGAGGGTAATCAGAGTCCAGCCGCTAAATTAGCGGGGCTGAAAACCGTTAATGATCCAAGCGCTGCAAATCTGCTGGGCGTCCTGCTCAACGGCCATATGAACCCGGGCGCCCCCGTCGACCGCCGAATGCCGAACTTTGCCACAGGCTATAACGACCAAGAGCTTGCTGCTGTCAGTAGCTTCGTACTTAAGCAGTTTGGCCAGAGCGGTGCGGTGGTTACACCTGAGGCCGTGGCTGAGCGGCGTAAGGTCAAAAGCCACTGATCAATACGGCTTATTGAAGGTACTCGCGCAACCCAGGCAATCGCCGAGCTTCTATTTCAGAGGCTCGGCGTTTTTTTTGGTGGTGATGATTGCAAATTTAAACCAAGCACCTGCTTGGTGCTATTGTTTGGGTTCCTCAAGTGTTCAGTGCGAGAACAAAAACAATGGCTCATGAACATCATTCAGTTGTGATTATTGGTGCAGGTTTGTCCGGTATCGGTATGGCCTGCCATCTTTCGCGTCAGTGCCCGGGCAAAGGCTTCAGCATTATTGAACGGCGCGACAACTTGGGCGGCACCTGGGACCTGTTTCGCTATCCGGGTATTCGCTCCGATTCGGACATGTTCAGCTTTGGTTACCAGTTCCGTCCTTGGAATGAACTCAAAGTGCTGGCCGACGGCCCCTCCATATGTCAGTACATTAGCGAAACCGCTGAGCAATACGGCATCTCGCAACACATCCAGTTTGGCTATGAAGTCACCGCGGCTGACTGGTCCAGCGCTGAGCAGTGCTGGATGTTAACAGTGCAAGCCAACGCCACTGGCCAGATACGCACTGTCAGCTGTGATTTCTTGATCTCCTGCACTGGTTATTACAACCACCGCAGCGGCTACTTACCGGATTTTCCGGGTATTGAGCAGTTCAATGGTCAATGTATTCATCCGCAACACTGGCCTGAGGACCTCGATTACCGAGGCAAGAACATCGTGGTGATTGGCAGTGGTGCAACCGCTGTAACGCTGGTGCCAGCAATGGCCGAGGAGGCCGGGCATATCACCATGCTGCAACGTTCCCCCTCGTATATTTTTTCGGTGCCGGGGCGGGATCAGTTGAGTGCTTTGCTGCGGCGGTTTCTCCCTGAGTCATGGGTCTACAAGCTGGCACGCAAGCGCAATATCGCCGTGCAGCGCTGGATGTTCAAGGCCGCCAAGCGCTGGCCAAATAAAGTCCGCAACATATTGCTCAAGGGTGTGCGTAAACAACTGCCGGATGACTTTGATATGCGTCATTTCAGCCCAGCCTACAAACCATGGGATGAGCGCTTGTGCGCGGTGCCTGACGGCGATTTATTTCGCGCAATCAGCCATGGCAAAGCGTCCATAGTGACGGATCAAATTGACACCTTTAACCCGCAGGGGATTCGCCTCAAGTCGGGCCAGCAACTCGATGCCGACATCATCATTACCGCTACCGGTCTGCAATTGCAGGTGCTTGGCGGGCTGACGCTAAGCCTCGACGGCAAGCCGTGCTTGATCAATCAACAACTCACCTACAAAGGTGTGATGATGGAGGGTGTGCCGAATATGGGATGGATCTTCGGATACACCAATGCATCCTGGACGCTTAAGGCTGATATTGCCGCCGGTTACCTTTGTCGTCTGCTCAACCACATGGATGAGCAGCAACAAAAAACTGTGGTCGCGCGCGACACTGAAGGGTGCGCGGTGGATGAGTCGATCATGGGGGCACTGCAATCAGGTTATGTGCAGCGTGCCAATGAAGTCCTTCCGCGCCAGGGTTCAAAGTTGCCGTGGCGGTTACTCAATGACTATGCCCGCGATTCAACCATGCTGCTTGAAGAGCCGGTTGCTGATCCCTACCTGCAGTTTGCTCCAGCCAAAGCGGTGCGCACTGAGGGGGTGGTTGAGACGCAACTTAGTTGAACCGCTCTGGGTTGCCTAGCGCTGGGTGACCCAGTAGTCGTGAAGCGCCAGCGCTGCAGGTTTAATCGCTGCAACATTTTGCTGATGCAGGTCGATATCAAGGTCAGCCGGCAGCTCGAAATTGTCTTGCTCAGCGCACAGCGAGAGGGTTTGGAAGGTTGCCGTCAGGGGAGCGGGCAGTTCTGTCCAGTTGGCCAGCGAAACACCGCGCAGGTAACCAAAACACCATTCTTCGGCGAGCGTCAGCGGCTGGCCTTGATGCTCGGTTTGCTCAAGGCGAGGCTCGAACGCCAGGGGATTGGTCGCCAGTTGGCTGGCTAATGTATTCATATGACGCACGCTCAATTCGATAAACTGCTTGGCCTCCTCAGGGCTGCTCCAGTCTGGGTTTTGCCCGTCCCAGATCGCTGGGAACCAATCACTGATTTCCACTTGCGCAGGGCCAGAAACCAGTGCTGTGAAATAGCCATCAAGTTCAGAACAGTTGAGTACGCAATTATCATTGCCGTACTGGAGCAGAGCAGCCTCAAGAAAGTCGAACTCAGTGGCGTTTAGAGGTTGGTCTTGCATGGCAGATTCCTTCAGTAATGGATAGCTACAGCGTTAATGGCTGCATTGAAAATAGGCGCTTAGGATGGCGTTCTTAGCGGGTTTTATCCAGTCTTGGCAGCGGCTAAATGTCGACCTGTTGAGCTGTTGTTTCAAAGCCCTCGGCAAATCCATAGCGCCATCTATCCCTTTGCAGTGAACTCATTCTAGTGAGCTGCTGTCTGTGTTCTGTCGGCCCGCCGGGTGGATGATGTTGGAGTAAGGGACTGCTCGGCCGCTCATACCATCACCCGCGCGTATTTCTGCATTTTACTTGGCCGATCTTATTTGCGTGCCCGTTTGCCGGGTTTCTTTTGATTGCCATGTGAAGATATTGCCCCATGTCCTTATTTAGCCACTCTCTTGTTCGTGCTTTTCCATCTAAGCGCAATACGCTCAGCGCCTGTGTTCTCGGTGGTTTGCTTGTCGCTGGCGCATCTGTGCAGGCCGAAGAAGCTGCTACCAATTCTCGCTGGGTAAGCGATAGCCTTAACACCTATGTGCGTAGCGGCCCCACCGATGGCTACCGCATCGTCGGCACATTGGCTTCCGGGCAGAAACTTGAATTGCTGAAAACCCAAGGCGACTACAGTCAAGTGCGTAGCGAAAATGGCGACAGCGTGTGGATTCCAAGTCGCGATCTGCAGGATGTACCGGGCCAAGCTGAACGTCTGCCCCAATTGGAGCAAAAGGCTGCTGAGCTGACGTCTGAGTTGGCGGGTATCGACGACACCTGGAAAAACCGTGTGCAGGGCATGCAGGAAACCATGGATGCGCGTAAAAAGCTGATCGACGAGTTACAAACGGCGCGTACCACGCAAGACACAGCGTTAAGCCAAGCACGTTCCGAGCTGCGCGAAGCCAAAGCCCAGCTCGGCAATGAGCAGCAGCAAGTTTTGATGCGCTATATGGTGTACGGCGGTGGTATTGCCGGCGCGGGACTGTTTGCGGGTTTGGTCTTGCCGTCATTACTGCGTGTGCGTCGCAAGCGTAATGATCAGTGGTTCTAATCGCTGTGGTCTAGTTTGAGGCGCGGCGATGTTTGCCACCCGCAGAGCATTGCGGAGGGCGTCAGCTACAGGGTGGTTGAGAGAGGCTCGACCCCTCCGTAGCGCTAAGACGGTGTGAGTCTGTTCACTCCCGTACAACCATCTACCGGTTGCTTTTTCATCGTGACGCTTTGCTCTTCAGCCGCCTTGATTTCTCGACTAAACTAACCGAGTTAGTTCATTGGGGAGTAATCATGAGTCTTCAAGTCGTTAACATTCATGACGCTAAGACCAACTTGTCTAAGTTAATCGAGCAAGCGAGTAAGGGCGAAGCCTTTATCATCGCTAAAGCTGGCAAACCAATGGTCAGAGTGGAGTCGGTTAAACCGAAGTCTCGTCTAGGCGCGCTTCGCGGTATCTGCAAGGTGCCTGATGATTTCAACACTTTGATGGCTGACGAAATTGAAACGCTGTTCAATGGGTGTACTGAGTGAGGCTCTTACTTGACACTCACCTACTGATTTGGGCGATGGTTGAGCCTGAGAGACTGCCAGCTTTGGCGGTGAGTATGATTGAGAATCAGGACAACGAAATCTTCTTCAGTGCTGCAAGTATTTGGGAATTGGCAATCAAGCAGAGTGCTAAGTCGGGCTTTGACCTCGACCCTAGTCTATTTCGTCGTGAAATGCTGGAAGTGGGTTATCAGGAACTCCCCATCAACGGCCAGCACAGCGCTGCTGTAACTAGCTTGCCAAAAATTCATGGAGACCCGTTCGACCGTATTCTTGTTGCCCAAGCCAACGTCGAGGGTATGGAGTTACTGACCCGTGATTCGAAGGTCGCGGCGTATCCCGGGCCAATAAAGGGACTGTAACAAACAGGCCTAAGTCCTTCTCGTTTATTTTGCCTCAACCTTTACGCGAACCCCCATGCAATTCGCGGTTACCCCAGCTGCGTAGCAAGCGCTGGGTGATGCTGGCGATTTTTAATCGGCCGTCCTCTTCCCGTAAGACAAACTCGTAAGCCCCGCATGAGTGGTAAAAGTCTTCGCTGTTTTCGCTCACATGATCAGCAAAGCGCAGGATTAGGTACTTGCACCGAGCCTCAATGCCCTCAGCAGTTTTCGACAGCAACAGATTAGAAAAACTGTGGTGCTTATTGAGGCTGTCTACTGCATTTTTGCGGCGCTGCACGAACTCATGGTTGGTCATCAGGCTGGGCTGCTCGCGTCCAGATGAGGCGTAGTCAATATGCACCTGCGGTGCGAGGCAGTCGGTCATCAATTGCCAGTCGCGGGCATCGAATGCCAAAAAGAACTGACTCAACAGTTGATTGATGGCCATAAATTCGAGTGGGTTTGGTGTCTGCATCAGTCATGCTCCTGAGTATTTTTTAGCGAAGCCCTAAACGCTTGGCCAGTCGATTGAGGTTGGCGCGATCGACCCCCAGTTCACGGGCCACTTCTGACCATCGACCTTGGTGGCGAGTCAGTGCTTCGCTGATTAAGCCGCTTTGATAGATATCAATCGACTCTTTCAAATCCCGCCCGCGAACAACTGAGGCGTCGCTCTGTGGGGCGGTGGTCATCTTGTTCTGGGTTTGTGCATCCAGTCCCAAGGCATTTTCATCGATAGTTAACACGCGCGGTCGTTCAGGCTTGGCCTGCATAGCTTTTAGGGCTGCCCGACTGACCAGATGCTCAAGCTCGCGCACATTGCCGGGCCAGTCGTAGGCGAGTAATGCGTGTTGGCTGTCGCTGCTTAAACGCAAGCTGCGCAAGCCGAGACGTGCGCGGTTTTGTTCGAGAAAATAGCCCGCAAGCAGCAAGATATCGCGGCCGCGTTCGCGCAGCGCAGGCACGTGCAGCGGGTAAACACTGAGGCGATGATACAGGTCAGCGCGGAAGCGTCCGTTGCGCACTTCGTCTGCAAGGTCGCGATTGGTTGCAGTGATCAGCCGTACGTCCACATGGTGCTCGCGATCGGAACCGACCCGCTGCAACTGGCCGCTCTGTAAGACGCGCAATAACTTGGCCTGCATGGCCAGTGGTAACTCACCCACTTCATCCAGAAATAGGGTGCCGCCATCCGCCAGGTCAAACTTGCCGCTGCGCTCATTCATGGCCCCGGAGAATGCCCCTTTGACGTGGCCAAACAACTCGCTCTCGGCCAGTGTTTCCGGCAGCGCGGCGCAGTTAAGGCGAATCAGGGGTTTGCCCGCACGTGGCGATTGTTGGTGGATCGCCTCGGCAACCAGTTCTTTGCCGACCCCGGTCTCGCCGGTAATCAACACGCTCAAGGCACTGTTGGCAACGACTTCGATTTCTTTGCGCAATTGGCGCTGGCTGTTGCTTTGGCCGATCAACTCCTTGTTTTGATGACCGTCGGCTGCACGTTTGTAGATCTCGGCCAGTTGTCGCTGATCTTCAGCATTACGCGCCAGTAGATTGATCCGTTCGCTGGCCATTACCGTCGCAGCGGCGAGACTGGCGAATGCCTCCAGATTACTCAAGTCAACGCTGCCAAAACGGGAGGGGTCCAGTGAATCCAGGGTAATCAGTCCCCATAGTTGCTCTTGCACATAGAGCGGGCAACCCAGGCAATCGTGAACCTCAAGGTGCACGCCGTGGTTTTCAACCAAGCCGTCATAGGGGTCAGGCAGTTCGCAGTCCGTTGCAAAACGGGTTGGACCGTTGTTCTCCAGCAACACTTTCAAACGTGGGTGCTCATCCACTTTAAAGCGCCTGCCTAATGTGTCTGTGCTCAAGCCGTTGACGGCCAAAGGCACCAGCACCGGCCCCTCCAGTTTGAGCAGTGCCACAGCATCGCACGGCAGCAATTGGCGCAGTGCCTGAAGCAGGCGGCGGTAACGCTCATCGTCTGGCAGGTCGCGGGTGAGGTCCGCCATCAGCGGTATCAGCGCCAATAATAAAGGATTAGTCAAAATGACTCCTTTTGTCTTTATGACTACAAATATCTAGAGTCACAAAGACTATTTATTTTATAAGCTGTTGAGTTTAAAGGTTAATTTATTTGGCATGGAAAATGATTGCCTATCAGCGAACAACAGTATCACGCGGCTTTACTACCGACTAGTTTGCTGACCTTGCTAAAGGAAATACCAGAATGACCCCCGAACAGCGTGCAATCGTAAAATCAACCGTGCCATTGCTTGAAACCGGTGGCGAAGCGCTCACCCGGCATTTTTACGCGATGATGTTTTCTGAGTACCCGCAAGTTCGCGCTCTGTTCAATCAAACGCATCAGGCCAGTGGTGATCAGCAGCGTGCATTAGCCAATGGCGTGTTGATGTATGCCAAGCACATTGATCGCCTTGAGGCGTTAGGCCCTCTTGTTGGTCAGATAGTCAGCAAGCACGTGTCTTTGAATATCTTGCCGGAACACTACCCAATCGTAGGTACTTGTTTGCTGCGGGCCATTCGTGAGGTGCTGGGTGAAGAAGTTGCCACTGATGAAGTGATTGACGCCTGGGCACAGGCCTACGGCCAACTGGCGGATATTTTGATCGGTGCCGAAGAGCAGGCTTACAGCAGCAATGAGCATGCAGCAGGCGGCTGGCGTGGGCGTCGTCGCTTCAAAGTTGCGCGCAAAGTCATTGAGAGTGAAGAGATTACTTCGTTTTACTTGAGCCCAGTCGACGGCAAACCGGTTCTTGCTCATCAGCCGGGTCAGTACATCTGTGTGGTGCTGACTATAAATGGTGAGGAAGTACGGCGTAACTACTCATTGTCAGCACTGAGCAACGGTGAAACCTACCGCATCAGTGTCAAGCGCGAGCCAGAGGGCAAAGTGTCCAATCACTTGCATGACAACCTCTCTGAAGGTGCTGAAATCGAGCTATTTGCCCCAGCCGGAGACTTTGTTTTACGTGAGTCGAATAAGCCTCTGGCACTGATAACCGCAGGGGTGGGTATCACGCCTGCGCTGACCATGCTTGATGCGGCCAAAGTCAGTGGTCGGCCGGTTCACTTTATTCACTGTGCACGTAATGGTGCGGTGCATGCATTTAAAGATTGGGTTGAAACACAAGCTGCAGCGCATCCTCAGTTGCAGCGGTTTTTCTGTTACAGCGAGCCCGCAGCGGAGGATCAGAGCGATGCCCAAGGCTATCTAAGTCGCGAGCAGTTGGCGCAGTGGCTGCCCGAGAACCTGGATCTGGACGCCTACTTTCTAGGGCCAAAACCTTTTATGGCGCAGGTTAAAAAGCACTTGAGCGATTTGGGCGTGCCGAGCGATCAGTGCCATTATGAGTTTTTTGGTCCGGCCAGCGCGCTTGAAGCCTGACCGGCACTTCCACCAAAACCAATGTGGCATCTGCAGGAATACAAGGGGACACAATGACAGCTCTGACCCAGCGTTTAGGCATCGAGCATCCGATTATTCAGGCACCTATGGCGGGCACTTCAACTGCGCAGTTGGCTGCGCAGGTCAGCAACTCGGGTGGCTTGGGCTCAATTGCTATAGCGGCGGTTGATGCCAGCACCGGGCAAAAAATGATCGCTGAGACCCGTGCGCTGACTTCGCGACCCTTTAATGTGAATGTGTTCTGCCACCAGCCGAGTACACCGAACGCGGCGATTGAGCAGGCCTGGATTGAGCACTTGCAGCCTTACTTCGCTGAGTTTGCTGTACCTGCTCCGGCCGCGTTGAAAGACATTTACAGCAACTTTTGCAACAACAATGAACAGCTCGACGTGTTGCTGGCTGAGCGTCCCGCCGTGGTGAGTTTCCACCTGGGCTTACCGCCACAATCTCGCATTGATGCACTTAAAGCAGCGGGTATTACCTTATTTGCATCGGCGACAACCCTTGAAGAGGGCCTAAGGGTGCAGGAGGCTGGCATCGATGTAATCGTTGCTCAGGGTATTGAGGCGGGTGGACACCGTGGTGTTTTCAATCCAGAGCAAGATCAGGCGATTGGGACAACGGCTTTGGTGCGCTTATTGGCCACTCACACTCGGCTGCCAGTGGTTGCGGCAGGGGGCATTATGGATGGTGCGGGTATCGCCTCGGTTATGGCCCTTGGTGCCAGTGCAGCGCAATTGGGGACAGCCTTTGTGTTGTGTCCGGAAAGCGCTGCGAACGCCGGCTACCGAAGCATGCTCGGCAGTGATCGCGCGCATACCACGCAAGTGACCACGGTGATTTCCGGGCGTCCGGCGCGGGGCATGGTCAATCGCTTTATGCGGGAAGTGGGTGCCCCAGGGCATCCACCCGTGCCCGGTTTTGGTATCGGTTACGACGCGGGTAAGCAGTTGATCGCGGCCGCAGCGGCAGCGGGTAATCTGGAGTTCGCCGCCTATTGGGCGGGGCAGGGTGCAGCACTGGCGAGGGCACTCCCAGCAGCTGAACTATTTAAGTTGCTGGTAGAGGAGTATCAGGCAGCGCTTGTCCACTAAAGCCACAGCGACGCGCAGTGCGTGAGCGGCCTGGATGATCAGCCTCCAAAGAGGCTGTCGTCCAGAGCAGAGTGTTAAAGCGTTAGCGGGCAGTTCAAGGCTGCAACGTCTCAGTCGGGGTCAATCTGCTTTTCGCCCGGGTCTTTGCCTTCTTCGACGCTGTGTTCAATGACCGCATTCAACTCGGCACCAAACAGCAGCACTGCGGAGGATATGTACAGGTACAGCAACAGAACGATGATTGCGCCAATGCTGCCGTAGGTGGCGTTGTAGTCGGCAAAGTTCTGAGCGTAATAACTAAACCCCAATGACGCGGTTATCCAGACGATAACCGCAAGGATAGAGCCGGGCGTGATGAACCGGAATTCTTGTTCGACATCGGGGGCCACGTAATAAACCACGGATACCACCAACATCAACATGGCAATTGCAACGGGCCAGCGCAGGATTGCCCAGAGTGTGACCACGATTTGCTCGATCCCCAACTGTTGTGCAATCCAGTTGAATGCTTGAGGTCCCAACACCATCAAGCCTGCTGCGCCGAGCAAGGTAATGGCGATAGCGATGGTGTAAATGAATGACAGTGGAAAGCGCTTCCAGGCTGGACGGCCTTCTTTGACACCATAAGCCCGGTTGGTCGCAACCATGACCGAGCGAACTGCTGATGACGCTGTCCAGAGTGCAATCACAATAGCGACCGAAAACAACCCTGCTTTTTTTGATTGCAGTTGATCAATGGCTGGATTCACCAAGTCATATGCAGCGCTTGGCATTACCAGCGCTGCTTGTTGGCGCAGCCAATCAAAAAACGGCTGTATATCGAGTACGCCAATGATTGCGACTAAAAACAGCAGGAAGGGAAACAGAGAGAAAAAAAGCTGAAACGCCAATGCAGAGGCATAGGTGGGCAACTCGTCATCGACGAAATCGACAACGGTTTTCTTGATGATTTTGTGTAACTTGAGACCGGTCAAATCCGGAAAAAGCATGCTGTTTCCTTACTGCGTGCGTGTGGTTAACCCATCAAAAAATCAAGGTGTAGCCTAGTTTGAGCGCTACCGATCAATAACAGTTCCCGGCCTTCTGTAGGGTCAAGCTTCGCTGGTCTCTAGTGTGCCCGTCTTTGCCGGTGCTTCACCGCTGAAGCGTTGCAACTGCATCTCTTGCAAGCGACTGAGGGTACGGCGAAAGGCAAACTCTAGATAACCTTCGGTATACAACTCGGTCAGCGGTACTGCCGCTTCAAGATATACCGGTATGCGCCGATCGTAGCACTCATCTATCAGGGCAATGAAGCGGCGCACACTGTCATCAAACACCGCCAGGCTTGGCAGCTCGCGGTCTCCAGCGTCAATGCGCTGTACCCCATCCTCCGTGCCGCGGGCGATCTTTGCGCTGCGTTGCTGGCCACTTAGACATGGCACATCGCTGATCAAAATCGCGCTGAATCGGTCGCAAAGCGCAATATAGTCTTCAGACCCCAGCGGTTCTACGCAGAGATTGGCGAACCGGCACCAAATAACACTGTCGGCACGGCGCACCAGTTTGATCTCGCGCTGATTCAGGGTAATCGCGTCAGCTGTGTTTGGCTGGCCCTTACTCAGCGTATTAAAGACGCTATGCAAGGCGCTGGGGCTGTCATTGGCGGTGAGCCAGTAACGCTGTACTTGCGTGCCCGGATGCAGGCGGTGGTCCTGGCCTCCATCTACATTCACCACCTGCATGCTCGCCTCGATAGCGGCGATTGCAGGGAGAAAGCGCTCACGATTAAAGCCGCCCTCATAAAGCTGGTCAGGCGGTTGATTTGAGGTGCAGACCATGACCACGCCTTCCTCGAACATGACTTGAAACAGCGTGCCGAGAATAATCGCGTCGCCAATATCATTGACGTAAAGCTCGTCAAAACACAGGACCCGGACTTCATCACGCAGCTCACAGGCCAGCGCTCGCAAAGGGTCCGCTGTGCCCGTCAACTGGAACATGCGCTGATGGACCCAGCGGATAAAGTGATGGAAGTGTTGACGTCGGGCGGGAACCTGCAGGCTCTTATGGAACTGATCCATCAACCATGTTTTACCGCGACCCACGGGGCCCCACAGATACACTCCGGTTGCTAGCGGCTTGTTCGTTGCATTGCAATGCAGCGCTTCATAACAGGCTTGCAGTTGTTGGGCGGCAAACAGTTGAGAGTTGTCCGGCTTGAAACCCAGTTCGTCGAGGGCATGCTGATAAGCGGCAAGAGGGGCGAGTTCGGTCATGGATACGCGTGTGCTCTAGAGTTTTACTCGACAATACAGCTTGGGCGATCGCGCAGGCGAGTATGGGTTGCACATAAACCCGATTGTAACGTGCTCAGCCATGAGGTGAAAAAGATTAGGGAACAGATATTGCTTACTTTGTTAGCAAAGTGCTTGTAGATAGCTAGCAAAGTCAGGAGTTGAATTCATGATAGCTGAGTCCCGAGGGGGTGTGATTTGTACCCCACACCCGGATGCGAGTGCCGCAGGCATGCAGATTCTAGAGGCAGGCGGTACTGCGATTGATGCCATGTTGGCTGCGAGTGCGATGCTGGCAGCGGTCTATCCACACATGACCGGCTTGGGTGGTGATGCGCTATGGATGATTCACGACAGCCGGGTTCGCACCATTATGGGTATCGGTCAGGCTGGGCAGCGGCTACCTCAGGGTGGAGTTATTACCTTGCGTGGCCCGGGTGCTGTGGCAACCACTGCTGGTGCAATGGCCAGTTGGAAGACTGCCCAGCAGATCAGCCAGCACGAATGGGGGTCAGGGATGCGCTGGGTTGACCTGCTCGGCGACGCGGCTGCAACCGCTCAGCGCGGTGTAGAAATATCCGAGTCGCAATTGTTCTGGCAAGAACGACGTAAAGGCATCATTGATGGGCTGCCTGACCTGCATTCGCTGTGCAAGCGTCAAGGCCGCTGGATGCAAGCGGGCGATATATTGCGTCAGCCTGAACTGGCCAATACGCTGTTGCAACTGTCTCATGCCGGGATCGATGATTTTTATCAGGGTGAGTTGGCTCAGGCATTTGCCCAGTCGTTCAATCAGTTGGGGTGCGGCTTAACCGCTGCAGATTTAGCTGCCACACAGGCTCCAGAAGTTGCGCCTATATCCATCCGCTATCGTCAGGGCCAGCTCTTCAATATTGCGCCTCCCTGCCAAGGGCTTTACACCCTTCAGGCCATGTCTGCGCTGCAGCATAAACCGCTTTACGAATATGCAAATGGTTCTGCACCTTACTATCACTGCCTGGTCGAGGCTATCAAGCAAGGCCTTCTGCGGCGCAATGCGCAGTTATGTGATCCACTTTCGACGGGCTGGGATTACAACGCCAGCTTGTCTGATTTGAGTGCCCGGCAATACGCCGCGCAAATTGATGATAGTAAAGCCGCTCCTTGGGCTGAGCCGGGACGCCCTGCCGATACGGTGTGGATGGCCGCAACGGATGAGCAGGGCCGTACAGCCTGTCTGATTCAGAGCTTGTTCCATGACTTCGGCTCGGGCTGCATCCTCGGTGATACGGGGGTGCTTTGGCAAAATCGGGCAGCGGGGTTTAGCGCCGATCCTGCACACGCAAATGCCTGGGGAGCAGGTAAGCGCCCGGCCCATACGCTTAATCCTTCTTGTTACTTGGCGGATGATGGGCGTCAATTGTTCTTTGGCACCCAAGGCGGTGATGGACAACCACAAACGCAGATGGTCCTGGCAACCCAATTGATCGACTTTGCGCAACCCATTGATAAAGCCTTGAGCATGCCCAGGTTTTTATTGGGCAGAAGCTTCTTTGATAGCACCGATAATCTAAAACTCGAGGCGAATATCGACAACGCCGTGGTCAATCAACTGGTCGCCTTGGGCCATGAGGTTGAAATTATTCCGGCAAGCAGTCCATTTACAGGTCAAGCCGGTGCAATCGCCATTGAGACAAATGGCAAGCGCTTTGCAATGCATGACCCACGGGGCCAAGGTGTGAGTTTGGCCCAGGCCGAATAGGCCTTGCATGCGCGTTCAGCATTTGCCGGGTTGTCGCCTGTGGCGGATAATATGAGTGTTTTGCAATCTAGCGACTGGGTGACCGAGGACAAGATGGGTTCGATGAGCGTCAGTGCTAAACAAGTTGAGGTTCAGCGCATTGTTGATGTGCTGTCAAAAGCGATTGCCCAGCACCGCTTAAGACCGGGTACACGCTTGGTTGAGGCGCAGATTGTCGAAACGCTGCACGCTAATCGCAACCATGTACAAGTGGCGATACAGCGCTTGGCGATGCTGCGTATTGTCACCATCGAGCCAAATCGCGGTGCCTTGGTTGCGCAGCCAACAGCAAAAGAGGCGCGTGAAGTATTTGCTGCGCGTCGGGCTATTGAGCGGGCGATAGTCGAGAGTATCAGCCCCCGGATGATGCAGGCGCATGCGCAGCGCGTGAGCACTCATTTAAGTAACGAGCGCTGCGCCACCAATGCAACTGATCGCCGTGCCATCGTGCGTGAACTTAGTGAGTTTCACCTGTTATTAGGTGAGCTCAGCGGCAACAGTGTGTTGAGTGAGATCCTGGCCAACTTGATGGTACGCAGCTCCCTTATTGTTGCGCTGTATCAGCGCAATGATGTGCCATCTTGCGCCTCCGACGAACACCAAGAGATTATTACGGCCTTGCAAGAGGGGGATAATGAAAAGGCTGCGCAGGTCATGCTTGAGCATCTGAACGAGCTTGAGGGGCAGTTGGCACTTGATGAGCAAGCACCTGAAGAAGTGAATTTACGTCAAGCCCTTGCCGGGCTTTAAGCCAGACGCAGATGGGCAAAAAGTAAACGCCCCGGCACGCTGAGTAAGCGATGTGACGGGACGTTCATAGCCTACTGAAGCAGTTTCAATACTGCTTCGGCTACAGCTTCCGATGATGCTGGATTCTGGCCGGTTATCAGATGCCCATCACCGACCACGTAGCTTTCCCAGTCGGCTGATTTTGAGTAAATACCGCCATTTGCCTGGATCATGTCCTCAACCAAGAAGGGCACAACATCAGTCAGTTGCACGGCAGCTTCTTCACTGTTACTAAAGCCGGTCAGGCTTTTACCGTTAATCAGTGGCTTGCCATCAACCCCTTTGGTATGACGGAAAATAGCCGGTGCATGGCAAACGGCACTGACCGGTTTACCAGCAGCATATAAGTCTTCGATCAGGGTAATTGAGGTTTTGTCTTCCGCCAAATCCCACAATGGGCCGTGGCCACCTGGATAGAACACCGCGTCATAGTCGGTGGCATTTACGCTTTCAAGTTTAACGGTAGTGGCCAAGGCCTTTTTCGCCGCTTCATCACCTGCAAAACGCTCGGTGGCCGCCGTTTGTGCATCGGGCTCATCACTTTTGGGGTCCAGAGGTGGTTGGCCGCCTTTGGGGGACGCGATTGTGATTGCGGCGCCAGCATCTTTGAACACGTAGTAAGGTGCGGCAAACTCTTCAAGCCAGAATCCGGTTTTTTTACCGGTATCACCCAGGCGGTCGTGGGACGTTAATACCATCAGAACTTTCATATAAACCTCATCGATAAGAGTGCAAATGCGCTATGCGCTGGATCAGTCCTCGTTACCCACTTGAATCACCAGTTTGCCGAAGTTCTTCCCTTGAAGTAGGCCGATAAAGGCTTCTGGCGCGTTCTCCAGACCTTCCACTATCTGCTCGCGATACTTGATCTTGCCGTCGGCGAGCCATTGGCTCATGTCGCGGGCAAATTCGTCATAACGGTGAGCGTAATCATCGAAAATGATGAAGCCTTGAATTTTTAGGCGTTTGGTCAGAATCGTCCGGGTGAGCAAGGTCATGCGGTCAGGCCCATCGGGCAGGGCTGTCATGTTGTATTGAGCAATCAACCCACAAACCGGAATCCGCGCTTGGGCATTGAGCAGCGGTAAAACAGCATCAAAGACCTTGCCGCCGACGTTTTCGTAATACACATCAACACCATTCGGGCAGGCGTTGGCCAGTTGTTCCGCAAAGTCGCTGGCATGGTGATCCAGGCAGGCGTCGAAACCCAGCGTCTCAACCGCATGCCGACATTTTTCCGCGCCGCCTGCGACACCAACTACACGGCATTGCTTAATTTTGCCGATCTGGCCAACGGTTGCGCCAACCGGCCCAGTTGCAGCTGCCACGACCAAGGTTTCACCGGCTTTCGGTTGACCAATATCGAGCAAGCCCATGTAAGCAGTAAAACCAGGCATGCCCATGATGCCCAAGGCATAAGCAGGGTGATTGGGGTTGCTGCCAAGGTTGGTCAGGCCAGTGCCATCGGACAATGAATAATCTTGCCATCCGCTATAAGACAACACCCAATCGCCGACCTTGAAGTCCGGGTTGTTTGAACTCACGACCCGGCAAACAGTGCCACCTACCATCAAACTGTCGACCTCAACTGGATCGGCGTAGGAGGCAGCGTCACTCATGCGTCCGCGCATATAGGGGTCGAGTGACAAGTAGACAGTGCGAAGTAGCAACTGATTGTGTTCAGGGGTGGGCAGTGGCTTTTCTTCAATTCGAAAGTTGTCGACGGTCGGTGCGCCATGCGGGCGAGAGGCGAGAACTACTTGGCGGTTAATACTCGTTGATTGCTGCATATCTGCATGACTCCTTTTGAGTGGGTTCAGGTACGACTTAACGCGTGGCTACTGAATGTATTAGTCGGGCTTTCAGCGCAATGGTTTCAATTTCAGCGGTGCCCGCTCAGCTTAGTCGTTCTTTATCATGAGTTTTATTAGACTGGTCGTCTAGTTATGGTTCAAATCAATTTACTTACGGCTGGAGGGCCAACAGGTGTTGCCTTTTGGCATCCGGGGAGGTGAAACCAGTGAGCACTGTGTGACGAAAGGAAGAGGTTTGGTCTGGAGTGGCATCGCTGGTTTTGGCGGATGATAACCCGCCTGACGGGCAGAGAGCTCAGGGCGCAAGCAGTTGCTGCGATACACGCATGGCTTGCTGCATCGGCTCACTGGTGCGGTGTAGCTTGCTCAACAGGCTTGCGCCCAGCCATAACTGGTAGAGCATTGCAGCATTGGTTTTGGCCTCAAGGCCTGGCAACGAACCGTCAGCGTTGGCGGTTTCAATGCAGTCCGCCAACCGGCCAATTATCTGGTCAGTGCCATCGCGCAGGGTGATACGCATAGGCTCTGAGAGGTCTGCAACCTCGGCACTTAGCTTCACAACAAGGCACTTGGCTTCACATTGCGAGCCACTGTAGCCGTTAAGCCATTGTTGCCAGTAACTCAACAGCCGCTCACGGCCGTTGACTAATTGATTGGCAAATCGCTCATCAAGTTGCGCGAGATAGTGCTTGAAGTAGTCTTCGAGCAGGGCTTGGCCGAATTGCTCTTTGGATTTGAAGTAATGGTAGAACGAGCCCTTGGGAATACCGGCCGTTTGCAGGATTTCATTGAGGCCAACACCCGAAAAGCCCTTACTCGACATGATCTGATGACCGGTGTCGAGTAGGTGCTGGCGAGTGTCGTCGTATTTAGGCTTCATGGGCCATAGCTTAATTGAAACATTGCCCCATGAGCTAGCAGGCTGGGTTATTGGTCGAGAGTCCGTGATGTTTCTGGCTTATCACGAGTCCGGTCAGGCTTTAGCAATTTTGCCTGATTGCGCTGGAAGGTTTGTTTGCCCGCTTTAAAACCAAGCAGCGGTGGGCTGATTTCGGCTATCACTGCTGCACTGTTTGGGGCATCGAAGACAATAAAGTCAGCTTGGCAACCCGGCGCAAGTCCATAATTTTGTAAATGCAGAAGTTTTGCTGACTCCGTTGATACCCAGCTCATGCAGTTGAGCAATTCGCTCTCGGTGGCAAGTTGGCTTACGTTGGCAAACAAGTTTGCCTGGCGTACCAGAGAAGCGTCACCATAAGGGGTAAATGGATTGCCGATGTTGTTGGTAGAAATCGAGCACCTCACCCCGCAGGCATGTAAGTGGGCGAGTGGGGCCAAGCCTCTGGGTTTGTTATGAAAATGCTCGCGAGCGGTTAAAAATAAATCGGTACTTGGCAGGCATGTCACCTGTACACCTGCCTCGGCCAGCGCCATTGCCAAGCTCATCAACTGGGCTTGGGGCAGGGCCGATAGCTTGGTTACATGGCCGATGGCAACTCTGTTTTGCCAACCAAAATCAAGGGTGCAACGAATCACTTCATCAACCGTCAACCCTTCGGGGTTCAGGTCGAAATCGAGGTGGAAGTCGATATCGCAATCGTATTCGTGGGCCAATTCAAACACGCGCTGGATATGCGCCACGGGTTGATCGTCCATATAGGGGCAGCCGCCAATGACGCTGGCTCCTTGCTCCAGTGCTTGACGCATAAGTGCTTCGGTCCCGGGGTTATTAAGCAGCCCTTCTTGGGGGAATACGCACAGCTGTAAGGTGATCGCCCAGGCATAGTCCGCCTGCAAGCGCTTGATCGCGTTAAACCCGGTCAAGCCAATTTGAGGGTCAATCTCAATGTGCGTTCGAATGTGGCTGGTGCCTTGAACTATGGCTTTTTCGAGCACACTTGCACCGCGCTGATAGACATCCTCTTCACTAAAGTTGGCTTTGGCGGCGCGGGTCTGGCTGATTGCTTCACTCAGGGTGCCGTGTACCAGTTGGCAGCGTGACATGATGCAGGCTTTATCTAAGTGAATATGGCTTTCGACCAAGCCCGGCAGGACTAACTTTCCTGCAAGGTCGAGTATTTCGACGTTGCGATCAGGGGAGGGGGCGGCTACGAAATAACCGTCCTCAACATATAAGTCGACTGTCTGGCTGGGGTGTTCGGCGCGCCGTGCGTTGATGATTTTCAAGTACTTCATGCGGCGGCTCCTTCTCCCAGGTAGGCGGCTTCCAGTTCAGGATCACCGCGCAGTTGTTCGGCGCTGCCTGTCTTAACGATCCGCCCGGTTTCAAGCACGTAGGCGCGATCTGCGACCTGCAGAGCGAGGTTAGCCATCTGGTCAACCAGCAGGATGGTCACCCCCTCATCGCGCAGTGCTGCTAGCGTGTTGTACAGCTCACCGATCATGGCGGGTGAGAGACCCAGTGAGGGTTCGTCGAGCAACAATATTTTGGGTTTGGCCATTAGCCCGCGGCCAATGGCGACCATCTGTTGTTCACCGCCCGAGAGCAATCCGGCTGGACTGTCTATCCTGTCGCGCAAACGCGGGAAGCGCTTGAGAATGGCTTCAACTTCGGTTGTTGCATCATAGGTATCGCGACGTGAGTAGCCGCCGAGCAATAGATTGTCGCGCACACTCAGCAAGGGGAACACTTGGCGGCCTTCCGGCACTAACGCCAGGCCTTGCGCGGCAATACTGTTGGGTGGGGCATGATGAATACTTTGGTTATCCAGCAGGATGGAGCCGGAGGTTGCTGAGTGCAGGCCCGCCAGGCATTGCAGGATGCTTGATTTGCCCGCGCCATTAGCGCCGAGGATAGCCACCAGTTCGCCCGGATTAACCAGCAGATTGACCTTGTCCACGACCGGGGATGCGCCATAGTCAATGACCAGGTCTTTGACAAACAGACGTGCATCGCGTGATCCATCCCAAGGGGTATCACGCGGGGTCGCCTGATAGCTGGTACTGCCCAAGTACGCCGCAATTACGCGCTCATTGTTGCGCACTTCCTCAGGCGTTCCCCAGGCTATAGGTTTACCAGCATCAAGCACCAGCAAACGCTCGGAAACGGCCATAACCAATGTCATGTCGTGCTCAACCAAAATCACGGCAATGCCAAACTCGGCCAAGTGCTTGAATAGAACTGCCAGTTTGTCCGTGTCACTGCGGCTCAAACCTGCCGCAGGCTCATCGAGTAACAGCACCGCTGGAGATGTCGCCAGGGCACGGGCAATCTCAACTAAGCGGCGGTCTACGTGCGGCAAGTCTTCAGTAGGCGTATTCACTGAGCCCGCATAGCCAACCAAACCCAGTAGCTGCATAGCCAGTTCACGCTGTTGCTCATTTGCCTGACTGAAGGGTTGCTTGAGTCGGCCTTTTTGCAGGGCAACCAACAGATTTTCAAGTACCGATAATTCACCAAATAGCTGCGTTGTCTGGTAAGTACGGGCGATACCGGCCCGGGCAACCTTCCAGGCAGGTTTGCCAGCCAGGGCTTGGTTCAGGTCGATACTGCCGCTGTCGGGTGCATAGAAACCGCTGATCATATTCAGTACGGTGGTTTTACCCGCGCCGTTGGGGCCAATAATGCTGGTGATACTGCCGGGCTGCGCCGTAAAGCTGATGCCTTGGGCTGCCTGAACACCCCCGAAGCGAATACCTATGTCGTTGGCCTGTAAGCCTGCGCTGGCTTCAGGCTGAGCGAAGTGTTGTGCCAGTAGCTGTGTGTCGACAGTACTGCTGACCAGCAGCTTATTCGGGCGCATCCATAGATTGGCCAGCGTACCCAACACGCCGCGCGGGGCTACCCACAGCACTCCCAGCAACAGGGCAGAGAAAATAAGTAGCCGGTACTCGGCAAAATCCGAAAGCATTTCAGGTAATAGCACGATTAATAATGCGCCCAGTACAGGGCCAAACAATGTGCCGCTGCCGCCGACAATTACTGCCAGCACAAACAGGATGGATTGTGAGAATGGGAAGGAGGCCGGATTGATAAACATCATCAACGGTGCAACCAAGGCACCTGCTAACCCTGCCAGTGCAGCTGACAAGGCGAAGGCCAGGGTTTTGCTGTGCATCGGGTTAAAGCCCAGTGATCTGGCGGCAATCTCGGTTGACTTAACCGCGCGCATCGCCAGCCCCCAGCCGCTATTTCGTAAGCGCTGATAGAACACCAATGATGCAATCATCAAGGCGCTTGAAATCAAGGCCAGGGATATTGTTGGGTCAAGTGAGCCCAACGCGGGCAATGGAATCCCCATGAGACCATTCGCGCCGCCGGTGACTGAGCGCCATTCGATCAAGCTGTGATGGACCACCAAGGCAAAGGCAATAGTAATCATCGCCAGGTAAGGGCCGCTCACACGCAAGGCCGGAATTGCCAGTAGCCCACCAATAACTGCACACACCAGTCCTGAGGCCAGCATGGCGAAACCCAAGGGGACTTGCGCCATGGTCAGCAACGCACAGACGTACGCGCCAATCGCATAAAAAGCGATATGGCCAAAAGATATCTGGCCACTTAGGCCAATCAGAATGTTCAAGCCAACACCGACCACGACGGTTAGCGCGCAGAAGGTGAATACCAACAGCGAATAACTGTCGAGTGTCAGCGCTAGCACGGCGCTGCTAACTGCAAGCAAAGCCAGGCAAGCGGGTGCTACTAGTCGTTTGTTAAGGCTCATACTTTCACCAGTGTCTTGCTGCCAAATAGGCCATTAGGGCGCAGTGCCAAGGCCAGGATAACCAGCGCAAAGGTAAATATCTGGGTAAACGCTGAACCGAAATAAACCGTGATCAGGGCTTCAGCCAAGCCAAATAGCAGCCCAGCCGCGAAGACGCCGCTGGCGCTGGAAATTCCGCCCAAAATAGCCACCGCAAAGGCTTTAAGGCCAAACAAGGTGCCCATCTCAGCACTGACGTTGAAGAGTGGCGCTATCAGCAATCCGGCCAGAGCAGCAAATACACTCGACACGGCGAAAGCGATAGCCACTACCCGATTAACGCGAATACCCATCAGCATGGCTGCACGCGGATTTTGTACGCAGGCTTCCAGCACTTTGCCCAAACGCGTATAGCGGCGTACCAGGAATAGCGCAAGCGCGATGCTGGCACCGGCAATGGGAATAAGCAGTTGCAAGGTGCCAACACTATTACCAAAGAGCTCAACGCTCTGGTTGGCCAGTGCTGAAGTGAACTGGCGCGGTTCTTTGCCAAAGCTGAACATCGCCAGGTTATCGACCAAAATACCTCCGGCGACCGTAGCCATCAGCCAGGCTTCAGAGCCGCGCGAGTGGAAGGGCCTGACCAGAAAGCGTTCAATGGCCAAGCCGTAAATCGCGCACAATGTCAGTGTCGCCGGGACCGCCAGCCAGAGCGGCCAGCCCCAAGTGATATAGAAGCTGTAGCCCAGAACAGCGCCCACCATCATGGCGCTGCCCTGAGCGAAATTGACCGTGCGGGAAACCACGTAGGTGATATGAAAACCCAGGGCCAGCAGGGCGTACATACTGCCCAGGCCGATGCCGGTAATGATGGCGGCGGTGATCATCTAAGTATCCTTTTCGCGGCCCTGCACGCAGAGCCGCTCACTACAGCGTTTAGGGTGCGATCGGAACAATCTGGTTGTTTACGAAGTGTGTGAATACATAATCATCCGGGCCCAGGGCGTCATGTTTGGTCGGCGTGAACGGCTGTTTGTAATCTTTGATCAGGCCGTTGTAGTCGGTGATTGCATAAAAGCCATCACGTACTTCGGTGCCTTGGGTGCTGCCGGCTTTCTCGATAGCTAGAGAGGCGAGGAACATGGCATCGTAGGCGTTGGCAATACCCACGGCTGGCGTGACATCAGCCAGGGTTTTGATTTCCGGGTAGCGCTTTTTCAGTGCAGCCAGAACCGAGTCGCCTTTGGCGCTGTTTTTATCGGTAAAGACATAGGTTTGGATGAAGTGAACCTTGTCTGCATTTGGCCCCGCTAATTCACCGAACCGACCACCTGCCGGACCCCAGTGAGAAACAATCGGCACATCCCAGCCCATGCGGTCGAGTGACTTCACCACTTGCGCCGAAGGACCCACGTTGCCGACCATCAAAAGGCTGTCGGCGCCGGCATTTTTGAGGCGGGTTAGCTGGGGTACAACGTCAAGATCGCTGTCTTCTATGCGCTCAATGCCGGCTGCTTGCATGTTGCGTTTTTCCAGGGCGTGCTTGAAACCGATTTCGTTCGACTCGCCCCACGGGTTGTTAATCAGGATCATGCCGGGTTTGTGCATGCCTTTTTTGCTGACGCCATATTCAACCAAGGCTTCGTCGACCAGCTCGTCGACGGCTGACACCCGAAACACATAATTATCTTTAGCCCCGTTTTCAGTGATCTTGGTTCCGGCCGCCCAGATCCCCATGAAAGGGGCCTTGAGTTGATTGGCCAGTGGCACGATAGCCAGTGATACCGGGGTGTCGAGACCGCCAAATAAAACGGCAACCTTCTCGCGCTGAATCAGCTCGCGTGCTGCCAGCATGCCTTTGGCCGGGTTGCTTTCATCGTCACGGCGAATGAGTTCCACAGGCCGCCCGAGAATCCCCCCAGAGGCATTGATTTCATCAATGGCCACCGTCAAGCCACGAGTTAAGGCTTCCCCTGATTTGGCCGATTGTCCGGAGAGCGCTGCAACCAGCCCCACTTTGATCGGCTCTTCGGCATAAGCACTGCTTAGCGTCAGTAAGCTTACTGTGGCTATAGCTATCGCCTGAGGCAGTAAGTTGGTCAGGGGGGAGAGCAGTTTTTGCATGTTTTGCATGTTGTTTCTCCAGATTGCTAGCATTTGTATGAACTTTGCTAGCAAACTGGGTGCCACATATGAAACGCCAGTGTTTCTGGGGTGTTGGGCACAATTTTGCAGCTTTTGTGCACAGCATTTGGGCGGCTCGCACCAGAGCAAGGCGTCAGTTTGACGGTGTACATTTCTATTGATTCGGAGTTAACAGCTATGCAGCACGACAACCCGGCAGTACAGATTGTGAGTGATTTTTTAGACGCATCGATGGCACCTGACCCCGTCAAGGCAGCAACCTACATGTCTGAAGATGTCCGGATTACCTTTACCGGTGGCCGTGTCATGCCAACCGCAAAAGACATCACGGCCTTCAACGCGGCGCGCTATAACTGGGTGAAAAAGGCCCTGGGCCAGTTTGATTGGACAGAGCGTCAGGATCATACGGTGGTGTACTCGAACGGCACACTTTACGGCGAATGGCCTGATGGCCGCAGCTTCAGTGGCAATCGCTACCTGGACCGCTTTGAAGTGCGTGACGGGAAAATTACTCGGATGGATGTCTGGAACGACAGTGCCGAGTGGATACTGGCACCAGAGGTAGCGAAGGCGTAGGGCGTATGTAATTGGCCGTGATTGCTTCACGGCCAGACTTTCAGTCGCTTATGGAGACGCCTTTCCAGAACGCCACATAACCACGAATCTTGGCTGCTGCATCTTTGGGTTCTGGGTAGTACCAGGCTGCATCAGCGTTGTGTTTGCCCTCAACTTCAAGCGAGTAGTACTGCGCTTGGCCTTTCCATGGGCAATGGCTGCTGTGGTCACTGGGTTTGAAGTACTGGCTGACGATGGAATCTGCCGGGAAATAGTGATTACCTTCAACCACAACGGTTGCGTCTGATTGAGCAATCACGGTGTTATTCCATATTGCTTGCATCGTTCTGTCCTCATCGCATAACAGGGCATGGTGCGAGTAGACACCATGCCCTGAACCCAGCTTGATCAGCGGTGCTAGTCGAGCTTTTTCAGCGCGACTGCGTTCATGCAGAAGCGTAAGCCCGTTGGTTCTGGGCCATCTGGGAAGACATGCCCCAAATGTGCATCACAAACGTTGCAGGTGTTTTCAATCCGGGTCATGCCGTGGCTTGAGTCCGAATGGTAGGCAACCACATTGTCTTTGATGGGCTGGGTGAATGATGGCCAGCCGCTGTGCGACTCATATTTGTTGCTGCCGTCAAACAGTGGCGTATCGCAGCACACACATCCATATACACCCGGTTCAAATAGGCTGCACATTTGTGAACTGTGTGGGCGTTCTGTTCCGGCTTGGCGAGTGACCCTGTATTGCTCCGCGTCAAGCTGAGCGCGCCACTCTTCTTCGGTCTTGGAGACCTTGTGATCGGGCGCTGGGTTGCCGTGGGTGGCTCGAGAAATAACATCGTTCCAGTTATGCATCTAAGGCTCCTAGCTAAATATCGATTGTGCAGCTGAGTGAGACAGCACAGGTAGTCGCTATTTGTTTCGCTTTGTTTGAGAAATCAAGGCCTGTGACTTCTCAGCGAGCGGGCTAACTGGCGTCTACGCACATAGAGACGTACGAGCTGGCACAGTGTTACAAAAAGATCGGTTGATTGGCAGCTTGGCCTGTAACCGTTGACGAATAATGCACCCTCCACCTTACAAAAGGTGTGGCAAGGCGAAGCCTGCCGACCAACCCGCAGCAAGTGAGTGAAGGTCAGCGGTCAACTAAGCGCTATTCAGCGGTCGCGGTGCAGGCAGCTAAAACCTTCAACGCCAGTTGAGGATAGGCCATCCAGCCTGCTCGGCATAGTGTTTAAGCTCTGGGTCTGGATTGACCGCACGCGGGTTGTCGACTTGCTTGAGAAGAGGCAGGTCATTGCGTGAGTCCGAGTAGAAATAGGCTCCGGCAAGGGATTCGCCATTGTCCGCCAGCCACTGTTTCAGGCGTATGACTTTACCTTCGCGATAGGTCAACACGCCTTGAGTGTTGCCGCTGTAGCAGCCATGCTGAATGTCCAAGTCAATGGCCAAAACGTCTTCGATGCCTAGGCGTTGAGCAATTGCACTGACCAGGAAGTGAGCTGAGGCGGAGATCATCACGATTCGGTCGCCTGCCTGGCGATGAGTGGCCAGGCAGCGAGTTGCGTCGCTGTGCAACAGTGGTTCAATCACATCTTCGACGAAGGGCTCGACCACAAACGCGACTTCCTCTGCTGTACGCCCCACAAGTGGCGAAAGGCTAAAGGCCATGTAGTCTTCCATCGCCAGTTCGCCTTTGGCGTACAAGGCCATCAACTGATGATCACGGGCCAGAAAACTTTCGCCGTCGACCCAGCCAATCTTGGCCATCTCATTGCTCCACAAGCTGGCGCAGTCGCCATCGATCAAGGTGTCATCCAGATCAAAAATTGCCAGGGTCATCACGCCACCTCGCGAATGGCTTGGCTGTCGATACTGAGGATGATGCGCTGGCCTTTGCTGTGCAGATCACTCTCGCTGCGGTTGAGCACGTCGACCAGCAGTTCAACACCACGGGCCTCTACCCGGTAGCGGATCACATTACCGAGCAAGCTGTGACTGCGGATCAGGCCTTCAATCTCGCCACTGGGGCTGATGGCGATCGCTTCCGGGCGAATGGCAACGCGGGTGCTGATCGGGCGATCGAGCAGGCGGCTGGCGGTTTGAGCATCCAACAGATTGTAGTTGCCGATAAAGCTCGCAGCGAAGGCATCAACTGGCTCTGCGTAGAGGGTTTCAGCATTGCCGCTTTGCACGATCTTGCCCGCGTTCATTAAGAAAATACGGTCACTCATCACCAGTGCCTCTTCCTGATCATGCGTGACGAAGACCGTTGTCAGGCCCAGGTCTTGCTGAATCTCGCGGATCTGTTCGCGCAAATGTTTACGGATCCGGGCATCAAGCGCCGACAGCGGCTCATCAAGCAATAATAAACGCGGACGGGTCACCAGCGAGCGTGCAAGTGCCACACGCTGACACTGGCCGCCCGACAGTTGATGGGGGTAACGATTGGCGAAATCGCCAAGTTCAACCATTTGCAGCGCATCCTTAACGCGCTCGCGACTTTGTTCTTTGTTGACCTTCTGCATGCGCAGGCCAAAAGCGACGTTTTGCTCGACGCTCATGTTTGGAAACAGCGCATAGCTCTGGAATACCATACCGATGCCGCGCTTTTGCGGGCTGACCGGTACTAAATCATCACCATCGAGAAGAATCTGGCCACCGTTGACTGTGGTTAGCCCGGCAATGCAGCGCAGTAACGTCGACTTGCCGCAACCTGAAGGACCGAGCAGGGTGACAAATTCGCCCTGGGCAATTTCACAATTAATATCGCTGAAAATTTGCGTGTTGCCATAGCTTTTGTTCAGGCCCTGAATACTCAGAAAACTCATGATTTGTCCTTGTTCAGGCGGTTAGCGGCCCAGGTAAATATCAGCACAAAGAAGAAATAAGAGATCACCAGCGCACTGTTGAAGTGACCGCTGCTGTTGCGCATGTTGTTGAGGTAAACCTGCAAGGTTTCGTAGCGCGTACCGACCAGCATATTGGCAAAGACAAACTCGCCAAACAGAAACGAAAACGACAGAAACAGCGAAACCATCAAGCCTTTGCGCAGGTTTGGCAGCACCACCAGGAAGGCGGCTTTCCAAGTGCTGGCGCCAAGCAGGTGGGCGGCATCCATCAGGTCGGGCAGGTTGATTGCCTGCAGGTTATTGGTGATGGCGCGATACATAAAGGGCAGGGCGATGGTGAAGTAACAACCGATCAGAATCCACGGCGTGCCGACCAGCTGAACGGGTCCAGAGCCATAGACCTGCAGCAAGCCAACCGATGACACCACTGGCGGCATGGCGAAGGGCAGCAGGATCAGGATATTCATCAGGGCGTCGAGCTTCGGAAAGTAGTAATGCACCACGAACAGTAACGGCAGAATCAGCACCGAAGCCAAAAACAGCGCAGCAAAGCAGATCAGGAGTGACTGACCAAACGCCCTGAGAAAACGTGGTTCACCCCAGAGGTCTATGTACCACTTGAAGGTGAGGCCGTCAGGCAAAATGGTGGCCGACCAGCTTGTGGCCAAGGAGTACAACAGGGTTCCCGCCAGGGGTAGCAGCAGGATTAAAAACAGCAACCACACGACTGTCCGGTGGTAGAGGATGCTGGCGGTATGGCTCTCAGCGCGCGACATGGTAGCTCCTCTTCAGCAGTACCTGATGGACGATGGTAATCAGCGCCATAAGGCCGAGCAGCACCATGGACAAGGCGCTCGCCAGGTTCGGATTCAGCGAAATATCACCGGATACCAAGCCTGCAATCCGAATCGGCATGATGTTGAAGTTGCCGGTTGTGAGGTAATACACCGTGGCGTAAGCGCCCAATGCATTAGCCAGCAAGATCACGAAGGTGCCCAGCAGTGCCGGTGTCAGCACAGGCAGGCCAATGTGGCGCCAAAAATCCCAGGTGTTGGCACCCAGCAGTGCAGCCGACTCGCGCCAGTCTTCACGCAAGGCGTCGAAGGCGGGGTAGAGAAGCATCACGCCGAGCGGAATCTGGAAGTAGGTGTAGAGCACAATCAGGCCGGTTTTGGAGTACAGATTGAAGTCATCAATCCAGCCAATCTGCTTGAGCAGCAGGGTGATGGCACCATTGAAACCGAGCAAGATGATGAAGGCGAAGGCCAGAGGCACCCCGGCAAAGTTGCTGGTCATATTGGAGAAAGCCATCACGAAGTCGCGCAACTTTGAGTCGACTTGGTGCAGCGAGTAACTGCCAATAATGGCGATGATAATGCCGAACAGACTCGACCAGAACCCAACCTGCAAGCTGTGTTTGATCGCTTGCAGGTAGAATTTTGACGTGAATATTTTTTCGAAGTTGCCCAGGCTCCAACTGCCGTCAACGTTAACGCTGTTGAGGGTTATCCAGATTAGAGGGGCGATCTGAAAAGCGAAAAAAAATACAGCAAAGGGCACAAGGCAAAGTATGGCCAGCCACTTGCTACGGGACAGTGGGGGTTTAGCAGCACTCACTTAAGCAGTTCCTTGCACAGTGGTTTGTCATGAGCGACCCCCAGTAGCTGGCAGACAGTGCCGCACAACTGCGTCTGCTTGGGCGCGGCTTGTAGATCAAAGCTAAAGGCGTCACCCAGAACAAACAACGGGACTTCACGTTCTTCGGCCAACAAGCCGTTGTGTGAGCGGTCGTTATTCATGCCGTGATCGGCAGTGACCATAACTTGGTAATCGGCATCAAGCCAGCGTTGCAAATATTCGGCGAGAACCAAATCAGCGCGCCTGGCGCTGTTACGGTATTGCGCTGAGTCGAGCCCATGCTTGTGACCTGCATCATCAATATTCATAGGGTGAACCAGCAAGAAATTCGGTGCGTGCAGAGCGCGTAAGTGTTCAGCGTCATCAAACAGGTGTGAGTCTGGGTAATGATCGGCGTAGTAGAAGTGGCCGTGTTGAATGGCCAGCGTAGCGTCTTCAGTGTGACGGTCACGCGCGGGGACAAAGGGGGCGCGGTTATACAGCTCGCTCATCCAGTGATAAGCCGCCGCAGCCGTGCTCAGGCCGGCATCACGAGCGTAATGAAAAATGCTGCGTTGATTGCTAAGGCGTACAACATCGTTATGCACGATGCCGCTGTCGATAGGTGCAACACCGGTCATGATGCATTCATAGAGAGGACGAGACAGCGACGGCAGCTCGCATTCGAGCTTATAGAGCGCAGCGCGACCAGCGCCACAGTAAGCCTGCAGGTGACCCATGGCATGCTGGGCGACCTCATAGTTCAGGCCGTCCAAAATCACCAGAATGACATTGTGTTTCATAGTCGACTCAGGGCCCATTCAGCATTGTTCAAAAGTGGCATAGGGAGACAACTCACATTGCCTCCCTATTGGTTGTGCACGCTCGAAGCGCTTATTCCATGTTGATGATGACGTTCTCTTGCCACAGTTGCGGCAGTGCTTTGGATGTGGCTTCCCAAGCGGCGGCATCTTTGATTGGCTTAACATTGGCGTACTGCTCGTTAGGCAGCAGCTTGGCCTGAACCTCGGCTGGCAGCTTCAGGTGGTCAGCGCGAATGGGCCGTGCATTACCTTTAGCCAGATTGATCTGGCCTGCGTCGCTGAGGATGTACTCACGCGCCAGTTTGGCTGCATTGGGGTGCTTGGCGTATTTGTTGATGATGGTGGTGTAGCCCGAAATGACCGATCCGTCAGATGGAATCAGCACTTCGAAGCGGCTTGGGTCGATCTGATCGCGGTAGCTCAGACCGTTGAAATCCCAGACTACGCCGACCTCAACTTCACCTTTCTCCAAGGTCTGGATGGTCGGATTGGACAGCGACAAACGACCCTGCTCGGCAATTGCACCGAAGAAGTCCAAGCCCGGTTGAATGTTCTTCTCGTCGCCGCCGTTAGCGATAGCCGCCGCCAACACACCATTTACGGCTTGAGCGGCCGCGCTGACATCACCAATGGCAACCTTGTACTTACCGTTTTTCAGGTCAGCCCAGCTTTTGGGGATGTCTTTGACCAGCTGTTTGTTGACGATAAATGCAATGGAGCCTGTGTAGGCGAGCATCCAGTGGCCATCTTTATCTTTGGCCCAATCTGGAATTTGATCCCAGTTGCTTGGTTTGTACGGCTGAGTGACACCTTGCTGCACGGCGATTGGGCCAAATGCAGCACCAACATCCCCAATGTCGGCAGTGGCATTGTCTTTTTCAGCGGCAAACTTGGCGATTTCCTGAGCGGAGCTCATGTCAGTATCGAGGTGTTTGAGGCCGTAGGTTTTGTTCAGATCAGCCCAGGTGTCTTTCCAGTTAGCCCAGCTGTCAGGCATGCCGACGCTGTTCACTTCGCCCTCAGTGCGAGCAGCCTGCTCGAGTGCTTTGACATCTGTATCCGCAGCCATTGCGTGTGTCGCCATGGCGATGGCCGAACCCATCAATGTAGCTAGCAGCAGTTGTTTCATTGGAAACTCCCTTGCAATTGAGTGTTGGTCTAGATCAGCAATACCCGAGCCAATTTAGGCGGAAAAAATGACAGTTTTATGTCCTCCGCCACTGCTTATTGTTAATACGCTCTGGCGGCGTACTGCTCTTCAAGCGTAGACCATAGATAAGTGGCTGTTTTAATGGATCATATTTGCCCATCTCGCTGGCATGGGAGGTGCTTTAGATCAGCTTGTCATCTAGCGGTCATCTAGACTGCCTAGGCTTGGCGCAATTGCTGAGCTGCTTAAATGCTGTAATTCATGCCCTTAAATAGGGCTGGACTAGTCCAAGAGGAACAACTTGATGCGTGAGGTATCGCCGCGGGCCGTGACGACCATCTGTCGTGCGCTGGAAGAGCAGATTGAGCACGGCTTATTGGCATCCGGAACCAAGCTACCTGCTGAACGTAAGTTGAGTGAGCTGTTTGATACCACGCGTATTACGTTGCGCGAGGCTCTAGGGCAGCTGGAAGCGCAGGGTTTGGTGTACCGTGAGGAGCGACGGGGCTGGTTTGTTTCGCCAGCACGTGTGGCGTACAACCCTCTGGTGCGCAGCCATTTTCATGCGATGGTCGCAGAGCAAGGCCGAGAGCCTGCGACTGAGGTATTAAGCGCCCGGTTGATTCCGGCCAATGCAGAAATTTGTCAGATACTGGGCCTGGCAGCGCTGACCAGCGTATATCAGATTCGCCGGGCCCGCCGTATTGATGGTCGCTTGGTGCTTTATGTCGAGCATTACCTGAATCCAGCTTATTTTCCGGCAATTCTCGGATTTGATCTGACCCGTTCGCTTACCGAACTCTACGCCAAGCAATATCAGATTCGTTACGGGCGGGTGCGCTTCGACATGGTGCCCACGGCGCTGCATGCAGAGGCCGCGAGCAGTTTGAAAGTGGCGATAGGCAGCCCGGCACTACGGATTACGCGGATTAATCGCGATCAGCATGATCGTTTGATCGACTGCGACCTCGAATATTGGCGTCATGACGCCATTCACGTCAGCGTTGAAGTGCCGGATTAATCGATGTGGGCGGCGCTTTTTAGATCCGCCATTGCGGTCGAGAGCATTCGGGGTATTTGCATGAGCCACGGTTGGCAAGCTTTGGCTTGGCCTGCCACGCGATGCACGGCGTTCATGGTTGTGCGGGTTGTCGGGGGCGATGTGTGGGTGGATGAAGCTATTTTCATCCACCCAATAGGGTGCAGTTATGCGTAGTTTTCAGGGCTTAGCTTACGCTCGATCAGCTCAATCAGGATGTGCACAACCTTGATGTGCAGCTCCTGAATACGGTCTGCATAGTTGCCGCCAGGAGCGCAAATGCACACATCCGCCAGCTCTTCGAGCTTGGAGCCAGGCTTGCCGGTCAGGCCGATGACCTTGACCCCAAGTTGCTTGGCGGCGGCTACAGCATTGAGCACGTTGGGGCTTTTGCCACTGGTGCTGAAGGCCAGCAAAACATCACCTTCCCGGCCATGGGATTCAATATAACGCGAGAAGATGTATTCATAACCGAAGTCGTTGGCCACGCAGCTGATATGGCTGGCGTCGCTGATTGAGACAGCCGCAATGCCGGGGCGATTACCGCGATAACGGCCCGTCAGCTCTTCCGCAAAGTGCATGGCGTCGCACATCGAACCGCCATTGCCGCAAGAAAAGGCTTTGCCTTTTTGCTCAAAGCTATCGACCAGCATTTGTGCGGCGCGCTCGATGTTGTGCAGGGTCTGTTCATTGTTGATGAAGTTATCCAGCGCGCTTTGCGCTTCCAGCAGGCTGTTGCGAATGTGCTCAATCATAAAGGCCTCAAGGCAGCTCAGGGCTGCTGTAGAACGCACTCAGAACGGTAACCAGGTGAGCCAGATCATGGCTGCCGGCAAGCTCACGGATTGAGTGCATGGCAAAGGTTGGCAAGCCAATATCAACGGTACGAACACCCAGCTGGCTGGCAGTGATTGGACCGATGGTCGAACCGCAGGCCATGTCGCTGCGCACCACAAAGCTTTGTACCGGGACTTCGTTTTCCAGGCACAGGTGGCGGAAGAAGCCCGCCGTTTCGCTGTTGGTTGCATAGCGCTGGTTGCTGTTGATTTTGATCACTGGACCGGCATTAAGTTTGGGCCCGTGATTCTCGTCATGTTTGTCAGGGTAGTTCGGATGAATACCATGAGCATTATCCGCCGACACCAGCAATGAGCGCTGGATGCTGCGCACGAAATCCTGATCATTAGGAATGACTCGACGCAGCACTTGCTCAAGCATCGGGCCGTCTGCACCACAGGCTGAGCTGGAGCCAATCTCTTCGTGGTCAGTGCAGACCAGTACGCAGGTTTCGGCGTCCCCGGCGCTAAGTAATGCCTGTAATCCGGCGTAGCAAGACAGCAGGTTGTCGAGACGGGCGCCGGCAATGAAATCACGGTTAAGGCCGATCACTGCTGCAGGCTGGGTGTCGTAAAAGCTCAGTTCGTAATCGAGCACCGCATCGGCATTCAAGCTGTGCTCAAGTGCTAGCTGGCTGGCGAGCAGGGCGCGGAAATCAACCGGTTCAGTGCCCGCTACTTGCGCCAAGATAGGCGGCATTTCGATTTGCTTATTGATTGCCCAACCGTTGTTCGCTTCACGATTAAGGTGAATGGCGAGGTTGGGGATGACTGCAATCGGCAGCTCGAAATTGATCAGTTGGCTTTCAACCTTGCCGTCACGGCGGAAGGTCACGCGCCCGGCCAAGGATAAGTCTCGGTCGAACCATGGCGCGAGCAGGGCTCCGCCATAAACTTCGACACCGAGTTGGAAAAAGCCATGACGTTGTAATTCTGGGGTCGGTTTGACGCGCAGGCATGGGCTGTCTGTATGGGCACCCACCAGACGGATACCGGCTTCGGTCAGCGGGCGTTTGCCGACTTTAAAGGCAATGATGGCTGAATCATTGCGAGTGACGTAGTACTGGCCACCGGCTTCGGTGTGCCAGGTATCGCGCTCATCCAAGCGTTGGTAACCAGCTGCTTCCAAGTGAAGTGCAAGGTTAGTTGTGGCATGGAAGGGTGTAGGCGAGGCTTTGAGAAAGTCGATCAAGCCTTGATTCAGTTCGTCGCGCATAGGTGCTCCTGGCAGCAATTACCAGAGTTTATCGGATTTGCGCGCCAGAGGGGATTAACTAAGGCTACTGCGATGATTAAGCGGGAATATGGACCATGCTCAGCAGATGGTTGTCGAGCCTGCAGAATTGCCCTTCGACTTCGCTTCCGGCAATCCAGTGGTGATTCAGATCGACCAGAAGACGCAGGCGGGCATGGCCCTGTTCGCCGCTGTCACAGTCGACCAGTTCGGCGTCTTCAAAGTAAAAGCGGGTTAAAACCAATGGGTACAGGGCTTTAAACAGGCTTTCCTTGAGCGAGAACGTCAGGCTGACCTGCCTGGCTTGTTGCTGTGGATTGGAAGTTGCGGCCCGATGCATTTCGCGTGGGGTCAGGATTTCCTTGGCCAAACGGGCCGCCCGCTCGGTACTCAGAGGTTGCTCGATGTCTAGGCCAACACCTTGCCAGCGGGTCCTGTCAGCAACAATGGCCGCAGCCAAACCGCTGCCGTGAGATATTGAGCCGCAAACACTGGATGGCCAAACCGGCGCACGGTCTTCACCCACTGCTGGCACTCTAGGTTCGCCGGTCACGAGCCGCAGTGCCTCACGTGCACAAAGACGCCCAGCCAGGTATTCGGTTTGGCGCTTGGCGACGCCACGCACAGGGGCAATTGCACAGCGTTCAAAGGCGGTGGGATCGAGTAGGCTGGGGTCAAACCGGGTGCTGATTAACTGCGTGCCCGGTAGTTCCAGTGGCAATGGCCAGTCTGCACTCAATGGCGAGCAGCAGTTCGGCAAATAGTCTTCATGCATCGCTGTATTCTGACCTGTGTCAGGCAGCGGAGCCAGACAAAGCTGTAAATACACGGTGTTGCGATGCTCAGTGGGGATTATGTCGCCGCTGGGCGGATCAGGTTGTAACACCGCTGCGCCACAGCAGGGCTGCGGGTCGGCAGGATACTGCGGTCAAGGTCGCCCTTGAGTGTTTCAAACAGATCAAGGGTAAATACCCGGTTCCCAAAGAACCATGAATGGTTTTTGTTGCCATGAAAGCCATTGGGTTGATCAGCCGCTTGCAGGGATTCATTTTCGAGTAATGCCTGATGGTAAAGCGAGCAGTCAATATCGGCGCTCGTGTTCGGTGCCAAAGGCGGTAAGCCAATACGCCCGGCACGTGGCGCGACACCCGCGCGCTTGACGTTGCTCAGTTTCAACACGCTGTCACCCAGGCTGAAGTAATTGGTCAGGCGGGTGCTGTGGCGGTAGAGCGAATCGCTTGTGGCGTTACCTTCACTCAGTGATCCGGATGAAATGTCTGCACCAATAAACAACAATTGGCTGATCATCCAGCTGTTGTTCTCAAGCCGGGCATCGTCGGCATCGTCGAAGGCTTCGCGCACCACATAGGCACCCATGGAGTGGGCCAGAATATGGGTGTTGACCGCGCAATCTGGGGTTTGCTTGGCGGCCAGCAGCGAGATCAAATCGGTGACCAGTTGCATCGCGCTTTGCTTGGCATCGTGGCGGTCTTCTAGATAGCCTGCGGTTTTGTTGTCGCTAGGCCAGTCAAACGAGACCAACGCACCTTTCCAGCCAACCTTGTAGAGGTCGTTTTTGAGCTGGCGGTGACGTGCCATCAGGTCCACCGGGCTGTTGTTGTAGCCATGGACGAAAATCAAAATATCGCCACGTGCAGCTCCAGTGCGCTCATCAACACCCCAAATCGCCACCTCAAGCATTTGCTGCAACCAGGCGTTAATCCATGTAACACCGGTACGTCCATCTTGGGGTTGCGGTAACTGGTTGTCTGCAACCAGCAGGAATCGGGAAGGGCCGGGCTCGGCAATAAACGCTCCTTGTTTGATGCGACGTGCGCTGACGACGAAATCGTTCATCGTGAAATCCTCCATGGCTGCCAACAGGTCGACAGACTCAGATTAGGAGGTCGTGAACGCTACGTCCAGCCAGCAAAATGTCTGCTTACTCAGGCGAGTTTTAATGTCACGACGCCGAGCAAGATCACCAGGCAAGAGACAATCCTGAGAACCGGTAATGTTTCTTTGAGCAACCAGCGGCCTATCAACAAGGCAAACAACACACTGCTTTCTCGCAGCGCTGACACCACGGCAACAGGTGCCAGTGTCATGGCCCAGATGACGATACTGTAGGCCATGAGTGACATCACGCCACCGCCCAATCCGCCTTTCCAGTGCTGGCTTAGTTTGCCCATGACTGCTGGACCGCGCATGCCTATAAGAATGATAAATGTCACCGCTCCATTCATCGCAAATAGCCACATGGCGTAGGAAAGTGCATCGCCATTGATCCGTGCGCCTACAGCGTCAGTCAGGGTGTAGCCGGCGATAAAGCTCGCAGTAGTGAGCGCTGTAAGCAGCAGCGGGGTATTGAACGGGCTGTCTTTGTTGGTGCGCAATGCCATCAACCAGATGCCGGTGACCAGGATCATCAACCCGCTGATCTGCCCCCAACTCAGGCTTTCATGCAGCAGAGCAACGGATATCAAGGCCACAATCAGCGGCGAACTGCCACGGGATAGTGGATAGACCTGACTCAAGTCGCCGTATTTATAAGCATGGGCAAGAAAGCCGTTGTAACCAATATGCAGCAGCACCGAGAGGATGATCCACGGCCAGGCAGCGGTTTCAGGAAAGGCTAAAAACGGCAGCGTGCAAATGGCGGCAATGCCAGCCCCCATTTGAATCAGGCATACGCTCAGGTAGCGGTCGAGGCCGATTTTAATCAAGGCATTCCAACCGGCATGCAGGCCAGCGGCGGCCATTACGGCGAAAAAGATACTGCTGTCCAAGCGCGTGGATCCTTGTGCAAAACGTCTGTACGACTAACGCGCTATATCCATAACAGTAGAAACAGGCGATCGCGCTAGCTTACACCTGTCTTTTTACAATTTACCAACCCGGTACACCGCTCATGCTAGGTAATTGATGGGCAATGCCTTTATGACAATCAATACAGGTGGCTTCACCCTTGGCCAGTGAGGTTGAGTGCATTTGTGCGGCGCGTTTACTTTGTTTGGTGAAGTCCATGAAGTCAAAGTTGTGGCAGTTACGGCACTCCAATGAATCGTTGGCTTTGAGGCGTTTCCATTCATGTTCAGCCAGCTCGCGGCGGTGGGCGAGAAATTTGTCGCGGGTGTTGATGGTGCCAAATATTTTTCCCCACACCTCTTTAGATGCCTGCATTTTGCGGGCGATCTTATCGGTCCATTTGTGCGGTACATGGCAATCCGGGCAGGTGGCGCGAACGCCCGAGCGGTTGCTGTAATGAATGGTGCTCTTGAGCTCAGCAAATACGTTGTCGCGCATTTCATGGCACGAGGTGCAAAACTGTTCAGTGTTGGTGACCTCAAGCGCGGTGTTGAAACCACCCCAGAAAATGATGCCGGCAATAAAGCCCCCAAGGGTTAAAAAGCCCAGGCTAAAGTGCAGGCTAGGACGACGCAGGGTGTTCCAGTATCCCTTAAGCCAGGCGAATAAAGATTTCATAACGCCTCCTTAAGGATTGCCCGTGGCCGATTTGTTTTCTTTTTCAAGAACGGTATCGATGTTCTCGAAGGTGTTGCCCACCAGCGGTGGCGTTTCATCCTGGGTCACATGGCACTGGTTGCAGAAATAGCGGCGAGGCGAGACTGCCGCCAGCGCCTGACCATCACGGTCCATATAGTGGGTGATGCTGATCATCGGCGCCTGCGTCTTGGCACTGTTAGCGCGGCTGTGGCATGACAGGCACTTATTGCTGTTTTTGTCCAAATGATAGCCACGGATGCTGTGGGGGATTGTCGGTGGTTGTTCGGGGTAATTACGTTCGCGCTTGATGTCTTTATTCTCGGTGCTGCTCAATTTGGGCGCGGGCAGATCCTGACTCAATGTGCCACCCGGACGACGCCCATCCGGAGCCGGTGCATCGAGTGGGTAGTTGAGATCGCTGGCGACGGCAATGCCGAAGGCGGCGAGTAATAACAGTGGCAGTAGGCGATAGCTCATGGCTGCATTCCTCAGGCCAAGCTGACCAGTTCGATTTTCACCGCACATTTTTTGTAGTCGGTTTGTTTGGATATCGGGTCGGTAGCGTCCAGGGTGACTTTGTTGATCAATTTGCGGGCATCAAAAAACGGTACGAATACCAGCCCTTGAGGCGGTTGATTGCGGCCGCGAGTTTCGATTCTGGCGCGGGTTTCGCCGCGCCGACTGATGACCTTAACTTCACTGCCGCGGCGCGCATTCATGGCTTTGGCATCCTCTGGGTGCATGTAAACCACTGCATCTGGAACCGCTTTATGCAGTTCAGGCACACGCTGGGTCATGCTCCCGGTATGCCAGTGTTCGAGCACGCGACCGGTGCACAGCCAGAACGGATATTCGGCGTCAGGGGACTCGGCCGGTGGCTCATAAGGCAAGGCGAAGATAATGGCTTTCTTGTCCGGATAACCGTAGAACTGCACTTCGCTGCCTTGCTCTACGTAAGGGTCTGAGCCTTCGCGGTAGCGCCACCGCGTCTCCTTGCCATCCACCACTGGCCAGCGCAGGCCACGGGCATTGTGGTAATCGTCAAAGGGAGCCAGGTCGTGACCGTGGCCACGGCCGAAGGAGGCGTACTCTTCAAACAGGCCTTTTTGCACATAAAAGCCAAAGGCTTTGACTTCATCATTAAGATAGCCTTCAGCCAATTGCTCGCTGGGGAACTGGTCGACCTGGCCATTTCTGTAGAGCACATCGAATAGCGACTTGCCCTTGAGTTCTGGTGTTTTTGCCAGCAGCTCTTGCGGCCAAACATCTTCGGTTTTGAACCGTTTGGAGAACTCCATCAGTTGCCACAGGTCCGACTTGGCTTCGCCCGGTGGACTGACCAGTTGGTGCCAGAACTGGGTGCGCCGCTCGGCATTGCCATAAGCCCCTTCTTTCTCGACCCACATGGCGGTGGGCAGTATCAGGTCGGCAGCTTGTGCTGAAACGGTTGGGTAGGGGTCCGACACAATCACGAATACTTCCGGGTTTCTCCAGCCGGGCAAGACTTCCTGCATGATGTTGGGGCCAGCCTGCATATTGTTGCTGGCCATGGTCCAGTAGACCTTGAGCACGCTGTCTTTGAGCATGCGGCTCTGTTGCACCGCATGGAACCCCGGTTTTTCTTGAATGGTTCCGGCGGGCAGCTTCCAGATTCTTTCTGCGGTTTCCCGGTGCTTTGGATTGGTGACCACTAAATCGGCCGGTAAGCGGTGGGAGAAGGTGCCCACTTCACGTGCGGTGCCGCAGGCTGATGGTTGCCCGGTCAGGGAGAATGGGCTGTTGCCGGGCTCGCTGATTTTGCCGGTAAGCAGGTGGATGTTGTAGACCATGTTGTTGGCCCAGACACCACGGGTGTGCTGGTTAAAACCCATGGTCCAGAAGGACACCACCTTGCGCTTTGGATCGGCATACAATTCGGCTAACGCTTGCAGGCGTTCGGCGGGTACACCGCTTTCTTTGGCTGCACGCTCAAGGGTGTAGGGCTTGACGAACTCGGCGTACTGCTCGAAGGAGATATCGTCCCAAGTATTGGCTTTGTCAGCGTTCTTGGCTTGGGTTTCCAGTGGATTGTCAGGGCGCAAGCCGTAGCCAATATCATCGGCTCCCTTGGCGAAGCGGGTGTGTTTGCCGACAAAGTCTTGGTTTACCGCACCCGACTGAATAATGTGATTGGCGATGTAGTTAAGGATCAGCAGGTCTGTTTGTGGGGTGAACACCATCGGGATGTCCGCCAACTCAAAGCTGCGGTGTTCAAAGGTCGACAGCACTGCCACTTTGACATGGGGATGACTTAAACGTCGGTCGGTCAGGCGGCTCCAAAGAATCGGGTGCATCTCGGCCATGTTCGAGCCCCAGAGCACAAAGGCGTCGGTGGCTTCGATGTCGTCATAGCAGCCCATGGGCTCATCCATGCCGAAGGTGCGCATAAAGCCCATTACCGCAGAGGCCATGCAATGCCGTGCGTTAGGGTCGATGTTGTTGCTGCGAAACCCGGCCTTCATTAACTTATTGGCGGCGTAGCCCTCCCAGACAGTCCATTGACCCGAGCCAAACATGCCTAGGGAAGTCGGGCCGTCTGTCTTGATAGCCTCTTTGACCTTGGTTTCCATGATGTCGAAGGCTTGTTCCCAGCTGATCGGTTGGAACTCACCTTGTTTGTCGTACTGACCGTCTTTCATGCGCAGCATGGGTTGAGTCAGGCGGTCACTGCCATACATGATCTTCGACAGGAAATAACCCTTAACGCAGTTCAGGCCGCGATTGACCTCTGCCTTCACATCGCCATGGGTGGCCACAACCTGATTGTCGCGGGTGGCAACCATCACACTGCAACCGGTGCCGCAAAAGCGGCAGGGGGCCTTGTTCCAGTTCAGCGTGGTCATGTCCGACTCTGTGATCAAGTTTGAGGCGGTGGTAATGATTGGCAGGCCTGCTGCGGCTGCAGCTATTGCAGCAGCTTGAGCTTTGGCAAACTGGCGACGTGTCAGATTCATGGTGTTTCTCCTTCGCTGGCGAGGAGTTCGTGGTAAACCAATGCGGCGTTCAGCACGCCGGGAATGTTGTTGATCTGCTCAATGCGCTGGAGTATTTGCGCCTCATCAGAGGCTTCAATCACCACAACCAGCTTGCCCAAGGGGCTCTCCTGGTGCAGTTCAAGATCCGGTAACAGGCGCAAGTTGGCTTTCACCGCGACGAAAAACTCGGGGCGAGCGTGTACAAGCAAACTGGCGATATGCAGGGAATCATCCATGGTCACTTTGCTCCAGGCCTAGGGCATGTCGAACGAGGGGGGCGTGATTAGGAGGGCGGGCCAGGCGGACCGACAAGCATCTGCATAAACCAGATAAAGAAGCCATAGCCACCCACGATGGCAACGGCTAGCGCAGGAAATAGGCAGATCACTAAAAATAGGAAGAGGCGGGTCTCTTTGCCCTTCGTGCCCTTCTTATCCGTCGAAGGTTGCATACAGGCTCACTCATCAGGTGGTCTGAACAAAAGTCTAGACTTGGATGCGGAGCGTCGAATGATCTGAGTCAATAACCAGACAAATGGTAAGGAAAAATCTAGTGTGTTGATGGCTGCTGATTGCGCAGGTTAGAGGGGTAAACAAGGTAGGTAGCATGCTAACATTTGTATGCGGCCAGTCAGGGGCCGTTTTTTGTGAGCTATTTAATGTCCGATACAGCTAGTACAAGCCATCTGCAGCAAGGCACTCCAGCCTATAAGCGCGCCACCTTGGCGCTTTTCTGCGCAGGGTTTTCGACCTTCGCCTTGCTCTATTGTGTGCAACCCTTACTGCCGTTATTGGCCAGTTATTTTAGTGTTTCTGCCGCAGCAAGCAGTTTGGCGTTGTCCCTCACTACATTGAGTCTTGCATTGTGCTTGCTGGTTTCAGGCGCGCTTGCCGAAAGCTGGGGCCGCAAGCCGGTCATGGCGGTGGCGTTGGGCTTGGCTAGCCTGCTTGGAATTGCCTGTGCATTGGTCAGTGATTGGGATCACTTGCTGATCTTGCGTTGCATGCTTGGTTTGGCGCTCAGTGGCTTACCGGCCTTGGCGATGGCCTATGTAGGGGAGGAGTTTGACCCCAAAGCCTTGCCTGCAGCGATGGGACTTTATATCGGCAGTACTGCACTGGGTGGCTTGCTGGGACGCTTGTTGGCGGGTTTTCTCAGCGATATTGGCGGTTGGCACCTGGCCTTGGCCGGTATTGGCAGCCTCGGTGTATTGGGTCTGGGCTTGTTTATCTGGCTGTTGCCAGCATCCAGGCATTTTCAGGCGCAGTCGTTGTCGCTCAGCGGGTTGCTGCGTAACTTTAAAATCCATCTGGCCAACCCAGAGTTACGCCTGTTGTTCAGCATGGGCTTTTTGTTGATGGGCGGCTTTGTCGCCATGTTCAATTATGTCGGCTTCCGTTTAGCTGCGGCACCTTTCAACCTGTCGTCGACTGTGATTGGTTTGCTGTTTACGGTTTATCTGGTGGGTATTTTCAGCGCTGGTTGGGCCGGTAGACTGGTGCCGCGATTGGGCGCACGCCAAGTGATGCAGGGCGGTATTGTCATCATGCTGGTGGGAGTTGGCTTGTGCGCAACACCTTGGCTGGTCGCTGTGGTGATCGGTTTAGGTCTGTTTACCCTGGGCTTTTTTGCTGCCCATGCGGTCGCCAGCGGTCAGATTGGCCAGCGCGCCAAAGGCGCCAAGGCACAAGCCTCGGCACTTTATCTATGTGCCTATTACCTCGGCTCAAGCGTGGTCGGTTATGTCGGCGGCTATGTGTGGGAGCACGCCGGCTGGCTGGCGCTGCTGGGTATTCTGGCCGCTCTGTTTATGGTTGCGGCATGGCGAGCGCGGCGTCTGTGATCTTGGGCTTAGTGTTCTAAGGTGCGGTAGGCACCGGGCGTCAGGCCTGTCCATTTTTTGAACGCCCGATGAAAAGCCGACGGTTCGGAAAAACCGAGTTGTTCGGCAAGCATCTGAATTGAGACTTCATCGCGGCTCAGGTGGTAAATCGCCAAGTCACGGCGCAAATTGTCTTTCAATTCCTGAAAACTTGAACCTTCCTCGCGCAGGTGACGGCGTAAGGTTTGTGGGCTCATGTGCATTTTTTGCGCGATGCTTTCCAGGTCGGGCCATTGGTTACAGTCGCGCCCGAGCAAACGCCGGATCTGGCTGATCAAGCTATGGCCGCCGTCTGGTCTTGCAAGCAGGTCGGCCGGTGAATGCTGTAGAAAATGCTTGAGGGTGCGTTCGTCCTGCAACAAGGGCATCGTCAGGTAACGCTTGTGAAAGCGCAGGCAGGTGCGTGGGCTATTGAAGTGCCGGGGGCAAGGAAATAGCAACTGGTAGTGGGGTTCATGCTCTGGTTTGACGTAGTTAAATGTGGCCTCTTCAAGGCGAATACGTTGGCCGATAAGCCAACTGCCCAGCCGGTGCCAAATCACCAGTAATGACTCGACTAAGAAGTGCTCTGGATCATCCAGAGCTGAGCCATCGACAGTGAGGCAGGCGAGGTCACCTTCATGGCTAAGCTGAATACTGGGGGCTTGAGGAAATAAGCTATAAAACAGACAGCCCCGACTCAGGGCTTTTTCCAGTGAGCGGCAATGGATTATGGCGTGGCACATCATCGCGAAGGTGCCGCGTTTGCTTGGGTATTTACCGAGGCCGAGGTATTCGTCGTCGAGCATTTCCCACAGCTGCTGAATGAGCAACGCGAATTGCTCCGGGGTGATGCGTGCGCGTGGCTCGTCAAGTAGTGCTGGTTGGATATTGAGCTGACGCAACACCATTGAGCAGTCGTAACCTTTGCGCTGCGCACCGCCTATGGCGGCGCGGACAAAATGGCTGGCGATGGTTGCTTCGCTCATAAACACAGATCCCTGATAGCGGCTGGCCGATGGTGCCAGTCTGTCGCTACAGGGACAAGCATGCCTGCTTAGCCATGCGCTGAATTGGCCAATTCAGCGCATCTGTTGTTATCTATCTGCACCGATAAACAGTAGGTCGGAAGGGTTACCGATCTTGACCTGCTGTTGTACTTCACCGAGTTTTCCCGTCTGTGGGTCGCGGCCAATCACCAGCACCTCGTTGCTGCCTTGATTGGCAATCAACATATGCTTGCCACTTGGATCGATGCGAAACTCACGCAATTCTTTACCGGCGACGGGGTGGCGCTGCAGCAATTCAAGTTGAGTGTTAAACACCAATATCTGGCTTACGGGCCCGCGAATTGCCACGTACAAAAAACGACCATCAGCCGAGGTATGCAGAGCGCCGGCCGCATAGGTAGCAGAGCCTGAGCCAGGCGGGTCAAGGTCGATTATTTGCTGCTGATGCAACGAACCTTGCGCATAGCTGAACACTGCCAACTGATTGCTCAGTTCCAGTGTCAGATAGGCATGAGTGCCATCGTTGCCAAACAGCAAGTGACGCGGGCCGCTGCCGGGGGGTAAAGCAGTGCTGCTAGCCTCGCTTAGCGGTTTGTTTGACTGGGCGTCATAGCGATAGCGGACAACTTGGTCGGCACCCAAATCGCTGGCAAAGACATACTGCCGATCTGGGCTCATCACCACCGAGTGAACATGTGAGCTGGCTTGACGCTCTTTATTGGCGTTGCTCGGTTTGTTCGTCAACAGCTGGCTTGGCGGCTGTAGTTCGCCGGCCGGGCTAACCGGGAGTACGCTCAGGCTACCACCGGGCTTTGGATGAACCGCATAATTGGCGACGAATAAGAAGTGACCATCAGGGCTCATGCTGGCGTGGGTTGGCTCATCGCCGCCGGTGTCTACTCGGTTTATTGGGCTGATCGAATGGTCATCAGGCTCCACAGTAAAGCTGCTGGCCTGACCCACATTGTCGGCCTGTCCCGGACCGTTTTCGTTGACGCTATATAACCGGGTCTTATCCGCCGAGAGCAACAAGAATGAGGGGTTAGCTGCCGGGACTATCTGTACCGGTTGCTCACTGATGCGACCCGTCTGCGCATTGTAGTGATAACGGTAAATACCTTGGCTGGTGCCTTGGGTGTAGCTACCGATAAGTAGATCGTATTGACTTGGCATGGTCTGGCTCGTGGTGCATGCGCCTAAGCTGGTGAGGCTTAGGAGTAGGGCAAGAGACTTGAGCATCTTGGCTCCTTGGCTTAATCGAAAAGAGGGCCTTGCGGCCCTCTTATAAGTACATAGAGTCGATTTAGCGGCTGTTACTTTTTCGGCAAAGCAAAGGCCATTACATAATCGCCTTGCTTGGTGCCAAGTGAACCGTGACCACCGGCAACCACCAGCACATACTGACGACCGTCTTTGCCGGTGTAAGTCATCGGCGTGGTCTGGCCACCAGCAGGAAGCCTGCCTTCCCAGAGTTGCTTGCCGTTACTGACGTTGTAGGCGCGCAGGTACTGGTCCAGCGTACCGCTGAGGAAGGCAACGCCTGCTTCAGTTGTGATAGTCCCGCCCAAGCTTGGAACACCCATCGGCAGTGGCAATGGCACCGGTGAGCTGTCGCGCACAGTACCGTTTTTGTGCTGCCAGATAACCTGATGGTTGGTCAGGTCAACGGCTGCAATGTAGCCCCAAGGTGGTGACTGGCAAGGCAGGCCCAGTTGCGACAGCAGCGGCTGCAGGATTACACCGTATGGCGCGCCTTTGTTGGGCTGTACACCTTCGGTTTCACTTTTGCGCGCGGGGCCGCCTTCAACGGCTTCGCTTGGCACCAATTGCGAGGTAAACGCCATGTAGTTAGGGTTTACGATGGCAATCTGGCGCTTAGGATCAACCGAAATACCGCCCCAATCGAACACCCCGAAGTTACCCGGGTAGACGATAGAACCTTGCAAAGAGGGCGGCGTGTAGATGCCTTCATAGCGCAGCGATTTGTACTGGATGCGGCAAAGCATCTGGTCAAACGGTGTGCCGCCCCACATGTCCTTTTCGGTCAGCGTTTTTGGCATGAAGTTGAGTTCCGACATAGGCTGGGTCGGCGAGGTGAAATCACCTTCGACTGCGCCCTGCGGAACTGGCACTTCCTTGACCGGAACTATCGGCTGACCATTGCTGCGATCAAGCACATAGATGCTGCCTTGCTTGGTCGATGCGATTACCGCTGGCTTGACTCCGTCGGCAGTCTTGATGTCGATCAGGGTCGGTTGGCCACCAATGTCCATGTCCCACAGGTCGTGGTGGGTCATCTGGTAGGTCCAGCTGACTTTGCCGGTTTTGATGTCCAGTGCCGTTACGCCAGCGCTGTAGGTTTCCGATGCCTTGGAACGGTTGCCGCCCCACTGATCCGGCATCTGGTTGCCCATCGGCAGGTACAGCAGGCCGAGCTTGTCGTCGATGCTCATCACCGACCACATGTTCGGCGAGTTGCGGGTGTAGGTTTCACCCTCGGCTATCGGTGCGGTTGCATCAGGCTTGCCGCTGTCCCAGTTCCATACCAGATGACCGTCTTTCGCGTCATAGGCGCGAATGACGCCTGAAGGCTCATCCACCGAAACATTGTCCGTCACGTGGCCGCCAATGATGACTAAGTCGCCGCTCACGCCTGGAGGCGAGGTGGAGTAGTAACCCCCCGGCGTAAAGCTGCCCATGTTGGCGGTCAGGTCAACTGTGCCATTGTCGCCAAAGTCGCTGCAGACCTTACCGGTGTCGGCGTTGATCGCCATCAAGCGGGTGTCAGCTGTTGGCAGGAACAAGCGTCGCGGGCAGGCATTTTGCTCAGGCGAGGTGCTGGCCTGAACGGCGCTCTTATCTTCGTGATACGCCACGCCACGGCAGGTCATGTGTGCCCAGCCTTTGAAGCTGTCAGCATGTTGCGTGGTGATTTTAGGATCGAAGCGCCAGATTTCCTTGCCGCTGTCTGGGTCCAGAGCTATTACCTGGCTGTGTGGTGTACACACATAAAGCATTCCGTTGGCTTTTAGCGGGGTGTTTTCTGCGGTGGTTTCTTGCGGGTCGTTTGGCCCTGGGATGTCGCCAGTGCGATAGGTCCAGGCCAGTTCTAACTGGTGCGCGTTTTCCGGGGTGATTTGCCCCAGTGGTGAATAGCGATCACCAAAGCTGGTGCGGCCATATGATTGCCAGTCGCCGTCAGGCATCTCAGGTGCAGCGTTTTCGACATCAGTGCTGGCGCGACTGAGTTCGCCTTTGATTTCTCCGTTGTAACCGGTGAATTGGCTAGCAATTGCCACCGCTCCAGCCAGCACCACCGAGGCACCGAGCAGGCCGTTGGCCAAGCCAACAGGTTGTGGCTGCAGCGGGCGGCGAATCCAGGGTAGACAAAGGACTAAGCCGATGGCGAACCACAACGCCAGACGCGGGACCAGCTGCCACCAATCAAGGCCGACTTCCCACAGCGACCAGCCGGTGCTGGCAAACAGGAAAATCGCATAAATAATGATGACTGCTGGGTGCAGTCGGAACAGGAAGAAGCCGCTCAGGCTAACGCCAATACCGGCCAGCAAGTAATACCAGGAGCCGCCAAGCATGCCCAGGCGAATGCCACCGATCAATAAAGCCAAGCCCATGATCAGGAGAAGCCCAGCTAATAATTTGGCGGGTATTCGGCCGCGACTCCGTGCACGAGCTGTGCGCATAGATAAAGCTCCTGTTAGAAATGAACGACTGCTGTGGTTCGTAGATAGTTAGCATCAGAATATTTGAACAGCTATTTGGTTCAGCGCCGAAGAGCATTTTGATATCACTCGCGCGGGCTGTTGGCTGTTCGGAATATTTTGTGACAGGTGCCTATAGTACCTGACTGAAACAGTCACTGCAGTCTGAGCATATGGGTCATTGAGGCTCAGCGCTGCGGGATCTAGTCTTATTCGGTAGAACCGAATTACTGCTAAGCAGTTTATTTACGGTAAAAACTTTGTTCGCGTTACTTAATGCCAATTTAAAGATTAGCCGATCCATAATGATTAAGGAGTTGCAATGAACGGCCCGCTTGCTTCGCTCAAAGTGCTGGATTTTTCGACGCTGCTACCTGGGCCATTTGCTTCGCTGTTATTGGCGGATATGGGGGCAGATGTATTACGTGTTGAGTCACCTACTCGGGTCGACCTTGTGCGGGTTTTGCCACCGCATGTAGACGGCGTTTCAGCCAGCCATGCCTACCTCAATCGCAATAAACGCAGTATTGCCCTGGATTTAAAGCAGGCCGCAGCGGTCGAGGTGGTCAAGCAGTTGGTCAAGGATTATGACATCGTGCTAGAGCAGTTCCGGCCTGGGGTGATGGACAAGCTTGGGGTGGGTTACGAAGCATTAAAGGCAATAAATCCCAAGTTGATATATGTGTCCATCACTGGTTACGGGCAAACCGGCCCCTACAAAGACCGCGCCGGACACGATATCAACTACCTCGCATTGGCTGGCATCGCCAGTTATACCGGTCGCAGTGAAACCGGGCCCTTACCCTTGGGTGTGCAGCTTGCGGACATAGCCGGCGGTTCGTTGCATGGTGTCATGGGGCTGTTGGCAGCGGTTATTCAGCGTAATCACAGCGGTGAAGGCCAATATGTTGATATCAGCATGACTGACTGCGCATTCAGCCTCAATGGCATGGCGGGGGCCGGGTATTTAGCTGCTGGTGTTGAGCCGCAGATGCAAAAGCAGGCGCTCAATGGTGGCAGCTTTTATGATTACTACCGCACCCGTGATGGTCGTTGGTTTTCGGTGGGCAGTCTGGAACCGCAATTTATGCAGCAGTTTTGTTCGGCAATTGGCCGGCCTGAATTGGCTTTACATGGTTTGTCGCCTAAGGCTGAGGAGCAACAGGCGCTCAAGCGTGAGTTGGAAATCGAATTTGAAAAACACGATTTCGATGAGTTGTGTCAGCGCTTTGCGCAAATTGATGCCTGCGTAGAACCCATGCTTAATCTTTCTGAGGCCTGTGAGCATCCTCAACTCAAGGCTCGTGGGGTGGTCACAGAGGTTTCGCGCGATGGCCAATCTGCGCAAAAACAGTTGGCTTGCCCGATCAAGTTTTCCTCTGGCTTGCCCGAGCCTCGTCATGTGGGGGTTGAGGTCGGGTCGCATACTGCTGAGGTGTTAGCTAACCTGGGTTACAGCGAACAACAAATTGCAGACTTGAGGGCCAGTAAGGCTGCAACCTAGACATTAGCGGGCTCATCAGGGATCAGTTATGACTGAGCCCTGATTTCACGGGCTCAGCTTTCCGTCAGCGTCATCAAAACATCGGCATACCATGTGCAATTGAGGCCTAGCGCTTCATCGAGCGCAAGGTCGCGGGTGCCGACATCAAGCCGCGCCGAGTGGATGCCCAGCAGTACCCAGGGTAATTCGCCGAGTGCGTCTTTTTGCTCCGAGGTCGCCCGCATGATTACGGGTGCACCACTGATGCCACGGTGCGTGCGGGCATCACTCAAGAAGTAACCCTGGCCCTGAAAACGTAGACCAAATGAGGATGCGATCACGGCCTGTCTGACCACGGGAATGTGGTGCAGGGTGTCGTGAAAGCCCAGCGGGAAACCTACCACCAACAGTGAAGTGCCGACCTCGACTTGGTCCAGCGAGTGCTGCAGGTGCTCAGGTGTGTAGGCTTGATAGAACATTTCTTTGGGCAAGGCGGCGCGATCAAGTTCTACCACTGCCACGTCAATTTCGCCCGTGGTGTCTTCAGCCTGCCGCCAAATGCTTTTGCCTTCGTGATACAGCGGGACAGAGAAACCGATTGATTGTGCGATGTTGTCAGCGTCTGTGTGCAGTTCGATTTCGAGGCGGCTGGGGTAGTGCTCGGTGGCTGCGTCGATTACCACGTGCCGGCTGGTGACTAAAAACAGGCGTTCGTCTCGCTCAAAATAAAAGCCCGTGGCGTTAGTCAGGTGACGATCTATATCAAAAGTCGAGAGGCGGGTTGCGGCGAGCAAAATGGGTTCGATCATCGGCGTGTCCTTGCGCATGTGAAGGTTGAGTATGCACCTTGTCGTCATACTTGAGGCATTTGACGAGGCGATGGCGCAATAGTTGCCAGCGCAGCGATTAACGGTTCAGCAGGACCGCATGCACCAGGTTTATTCGACCCGTTGTTCGCCAGTAAAACTCAGCGTGACTTTGCAGCGGCGGCAGAAGTAGCGACGACCTTTGGCAACCAGCGCGTGACGCTGGGCAGAGAAGGGGAATTCGCCCTTAGTATCGGGACAGGTACAGCGGTAGATATAGCGCTGGACTTGGCGGCGTTTGACTTCGTAGCTGTGGCAGCGATGGGGCGGTAGCTCGTACACGCCACGCATTATCAGTTGCCATTCCTCGCCATGGGCCTGAATGCTCAGGCCAAACAGGTGATGGGCAATCAGGTGGGCGACTTCATGAGGGACTGTCTGTTTGAGAAAGTCTTGCTGATTTTCCCGGTACAATTGCGGGTTAAAGCGCAGTTTGTTCTCTGTGAGGTGTGCAACCCCGGCTTTTTGTCCGCGCAGCTTGAAGCAGACTTCAGGGCGCACAAAGGGCTGTTTGAAGAAGGCTTCAGCTTGTAAATAACAGGCCTCTACACGTTCGTGTATCTGGTCGAGCATAAGCGTCACAGTCAATGATTAGCGCCTGATTATGCCCGCGTCCAAGCTTTCTGGCAGCTACAAAACGACGAAACCACCCTTAGGTGGTTTCGCTTGTTGCCTCTTTACCTTGTCATTAGCTGGTGTATTCCGGGCCAAGACCGATGCCCCAAAGGATTACCGATGCGCTAATCATCGCAACCAACACCACCAAACCAACGGCAAGCACCGAGCTTGAGAACATAAAGCCCTCATCATCAGGAATGCTCATAAAGGTTGGAATGCCGACATACAGCAAGTAGACCGTGTAGCAGATGGCTACGGTGCCAATCACCATGCCCAACCACATGTGTGGATAAAGTGCAGCCAAACCTCCTATAAATAGTGGTGTAGCGGTGTAAGCGGCAAAGACCACGCAGCGGGTAAATGACGGGGTGGCGTCATAGGTTCGTGCCATCCAGTGAATGAACGCGCCCATGACCGCAACCCCCGCAAGCATGGCAAGGTAGGCCATGATCGTGAGTTGTAATGCGCTGCCTTCAGTGAGCATCACGGGGGTATGGCCGGCGATTGACCAGCCTACTTGTGTGGTTCCGATATAGGCTGAGACTGCGGGTATCGCTGCGAGTAGCAGGACATGGGTGAGATACATGTGGCTTATGGATTCTTCTTCGCCACGGATTTCTTGCCATTCTTGGTCAGGATGGGTGAAGAGCCCCCAAACATGGTGGATCATACCTGGCACCTCCTTTTGTTATAGCGGTCGCCCCCCGGCGGAGCGCCCGGAGCGCGTGAGCAGCGTTGCCGGGTACAGGCCAATTTAAATGCGACCGTATGTCGCAGTATAGGCACTGTGTGGCGAAAGTGAGGAGGGCTGGCTTAGAGCAAATCGGTATTTACGAGTCACTGGTAATAGCGTGTAAGAATTTCCATGGCTTTATTGATCGACTGCAAGCGCTCTGTATTGCCGCCTCGGTCCGGGTGATGGAGGCTGACCAGTTGGCGGTAACGTTGTTTGATCTGGACTAAATTCAGCGCTTCAGAACTTTGGTTCAGCTCGAAAAGTTCCAGTGCCGCGCGTTTTTCATCGCCGCCTTGCATCCTCGTCCAGAAACTGACCAGCAGTTTTTCAACATCCTGGGTCTCAATACCGCTGAGGTTGTCCATGTCCAAGTAATAGCTGCGCAGCGGATCTTGTTCGCTGGGCATTTGTGCGTCCGCTTGCAAGCTAGGTTGATAGGGACGCAGCTCAATAAGCAGTGCACTGATATGCAAGCAAGCGCTTTGTTGTTGAAAAAGCTGGTCACGCAGCCGGTACAGCGCGTTAAACAGCAAAAAGTGAGTGCGAAACAGCACCAGCTTGTCGGTCAGCGGCAGATTGGGTATGTGGCTTGAGTGCTGGTTTTTAAGCTGCTGAATCAGTGCATATTCGCTGATCCCAGCAGGCGTCGCTTTAAGCAGGCTGAGTATTTGGGCGGGTAGGTCGAGCTCGGGGTCTAAAACAGTCTTCATAATCCAAGCCTACCAACTAAGCGGTCTCCGTGCAGTCGAGGCTCGATATCTGCGTATAGCGTCTCATTTATCACTTGCGTGGCATCAGCTGATTAATGGGGTAGGGCGGCGCGCACAATCTAGGTAAACTAGCGGGCTTAGTATTTCTATGCGGACACCAGCGCACCATGGGCACCCTCTCGGTCAATCAGAACAAACTGCAAAAACGTCTGCGTCGTCAGGCTGGCGAAGCCATAACTGACTACAACATGATCGAAGATGGCGACAAGGTGATGGTCTGCCTGTCTGGCGGTAAAGACAGCTACACCATGCTTGATGTACTGCTGCATTTACAGAAAGTAGCGCCGATTAAGTTTGAAATCGTCGCGGTGAACATGGACCAGAAGCAGCCAGGCTTCCCGGAGCACGTGTTGCCGGCGTATCTGGAGTCGATCGGTGTGGCGTACCACATCGTCGAGAAAGACACTTACTCAGTGGTGAAAGAGAAAATCCCTGAGGGCAAAACCACCTGTTCACTGTGCTCGCGTCTGCGTCGTGGCACGCTCTACACCTTCGCTGATGAAATCGGTGCGACGAAAATGGCGCTGGGTCATCACCGTGATGATATTTTGGAAACTTTCTTCCTCAATATGTTCTACGGCGGCACCCTGAAAGCGATGCCGCCCAAGCTGCGTTCGGACGATGGTCGTAACGTGGTGATTCGCCCGCTGGCCTACTGCAATGAAGCTGATATCGAAGCCTATTCGACCTTGCAGCAATTCCCGATCATTCCATGCAACCTGTGTGGTTCTCAGGAGAACCTGCAGCGTCAGGTGGTCAAGCACATGCTGCAAGAATGGGAGCGCAAGACCCCAGGGCGCACTGAAATCATGTTCCGAGCATTGCAGAATATTGTGCCGTCGCAATTGGCTGATCGTGAGTTGTTTGATTTCGCCAGCCTGAAGATTGATTCGAATGCGACGCCACGCTTTGTCGATGTGATGAACCTGTAACGCCCGATAATTATTTAGGCTGCAAGCAATTGCTTGCAGCCTGCTGGGCTAAAAATGCAGACCCCTCACTTGGCAAAGGTAACCCATGCGCGACTATAAATGGCTCAACGAGTACTGCCTCAATCGCTTTGGATCAGCCGCCAAGCTTGAGGCTCACCTGCCGCAACCTGAAACCTCTGAATACTTACGCAGCATTCCTGATGACCGTTATCTGTCGGTGATGAGCCTGCGGGTGTTTCGTGCAGGCCTCAGGCACAGCGTGATTGACGCAAAATGGCCGGCGTTTGAGCAGGTCTTTTTTGGCTTTGACCCCGACAAGGTTGTGCTGATGGGGGCTGAGCGAATTGAGAACCTGATGCAGGATGCGCGAATTATTCGCCACCTCGGCAAGCTTAAAAGCGTGCCGCGCAATGCTCAGTTTATTCTCGATGTACGCCATGAGAAGGGCAGTTTTGGCGAGCTGATTGCCGACTGGCCGGTAAACGATATTGTGGGCTTGTGGAAATACATAGCCAAGCACGGTGCGCAAATGGGTGGATTGTCTGCACCGCGCTTCTTACGCATGGTCGGAAAAGATACCTTTGTGCCGACCAATGACATGGTCGCGGCACTCAATGCGCAGAATATCATCGATAAAGTCCCAACCAGTCTCAGGGATCTCGCCACGGTGCAAGCTGCATTCAACACTTGGCATGAGCAAAGTGGCCGCCCTTTATGTCAACTGTCTACGATGTTGGCTTATACGGTTAATCACTGACGACGACTATTTACCGCGTCGGCAAGGGGACGAGATGTTGAGTGATATCGAACGGCTGGCCCAGGCCTTCAATTGCGCTGAGCGGGTACTGATTATCACCGGTGCGGGGCTTTCCGCAGATTCAGGGCTGCCCACCTACCGTGGTGTTGGTGGTCTGTACAACGGCAATACCAGCGACGGCTTGCCGATTGAAGCGGCGCTGAGTGGCCCAATGCTTCAGCGCGATCCTGCGCTGTGCTGGAAATACTTGGCCGAATTGGGCCGCGCATGCCTCGGTGCCCAGGCAAATGTCGGGCATCAAGTTATTGCGGAGCTGCAAAGGCTCAAGCCGCAGTGTTGGTTGCTCACGCAGAATATCGATGGCTTTCACCGAGCCGCCGGCAGCCCTGATGATCGGCTGATTGAAATTCATGGCCAGCTTGCGCCGCTCTATTGCCAATCTTGTGGCCAGCAAGAGGATGACTTGGCGGGTCGTTTAACCGAGCAATTGCCGCCGCTGTGCCGCCATTGTGCTGGTATCTTGCGGCCACCGGTGGTGTTATTTGAAGAGATGTTGCCTGAGCGGGCCATCAGCACACTCTATGAACAGCTGGGCGAGGGCTTTGACTTGGTGCTGACCATAGGCACCAGTTCCAGCTTTGCGTATATTGTCGAGCCGGTGCTGCGTGCACGGGCAGTTGGGGCGTTTACTGCGGAGATAAATCCTGCCCGAACTGGAATTAGCGACAGTGTCGATGTGTATTTGGCTGGAAGAGCCTTAGATGTTTTGCCGGAACTCTTAAGTCACATTTCAGTCAATAGAATTTGCAAATCATCGCCATAGAAGGCATAGTCTCGCGAATTTATTAAATTCGACACGGCTGTGCCCATGCTAAAACGCTTCGCACCCCTCGTGCCTATTGCACTTACGGTCCTTCTGGCAGCCTGTGCTAGCCAGGCACCGCAACCTCAAATCAGCACACCAGAACCGGTGGCTGAGGCGATCAATCCAGCGACGGAAGACTTTACCGACTTCACTGATGCGCTAGCCGCACAGAAGTCGTATCAGTTGCCCCAGTTGGCTGACAGTATTCTAGAACACGGTCTTTCGCTGGTCGGTACGCGCTACCGCTGGGGCGGCAGTAGCGTGAAATCGGGTTTCGATTGCAGTGGCTTTATTGGCTATCTGTTTGAAGAAGAAGCGGGCATGCAGTTGCCGCGCTCAACCCGTGAAATGATTAACATCGATGCGCCGCTTGTGAAGCGCGATGAGTTGGAACCCGGGGATTTGGTGTTTTTTAGCACCAACGGCCGTGGTCGTGTCAGCCATGCCGGGATTTACATGGGTGATGATCGTTTTATCCACTCTGCCAGTCGGCGCAGTGGTGGCGTCCGAATAGACAGTCTTCAGGACGCCTACTGGAAGCGCAATTACATGGAAGCTAAGCGCGTACTGGCGATGGCTTCAACCGGGCAGGGAGTTACTGTCCGTTAGTGTGTGTGCAAAGGCGCTTAGGCGCCTTTTTCATTTTTGGTGGTGCCGGTTGTCTCGCACGTTTGTGGGTATGGAGCGGTAAAACTGTATTTTTAATTTTTTTGGCATCCGCAACCGCTGTTGCTGCTCGGGTTTCGTAATGCGTAAATCTCTCTTAAGTGTTTTGTTTTGTTGCTCCTTTGGGTTGTTTTCCAGCTTTTCAGCTCAGGCAAATGAGAAGCACGCCAGCTTGGAAAAGGCCTCATTGCCTAAAGCGGCTGCGGTTGTTGGGCGTGCCCAGGAATTGATCGGTGTGCCTTATCGTTGGGGTGGCACCAATGCGCGTCGTGGTTTCGATTGCAGTGGTTTGATTGTTTATCTTTTCGGTAGCGAGGCCAATATCCATCTGCCGCGCACCACAGGCCAGATGATCAAGATGAACGCGCCGAAAGTCGCCAAAAGCGACCTGCGTGCCGGTGATGTTGTGTTCTTTAATCACAACGGTAATGGCCGGGTCAGTCACATTGGCCTGTATATCGGTGAAGGAGAGTTCATTCACGCACCGCGTACGGGCAAGTCCATCCGCATCAGCAAGCTGGGTAACAGCTATTGGAGCCGTCACTACATTGGTGCCAAGCGCTTCCTTAAAGGCGATGGGTCACGTGATCAGCCTATGCTCGCTTCGCGGGGGCATTCGAAGCTCGGCCATCAGGCCGGTTTTACCCGCACTGTCGTCTCCGCGCACAAGGCTTCGCGCAGTCAGCCAATGCTCGCGTCACGCTCACGCTTGCGTCATAAGCGATAGCACGGCAGAGTAGGCGCACTACGTTATTTGGTGCGCCTCGCATGACTCGAACGATCCGCATTGCATTGTTATCACTTGCAGCGCTACTAAGCGCCTGTTCTAGTCATCCTCCTTCGCCGCAACCTGTCCCTCGAATAACCAATCCTGCTGCTAATGGTAATGCCGACGATGTGCTGATTCGTGCTATTGGCTTGGTTGGCACCCCTTACCGTTATGGTGGCAATACCCCTGATGGCGGCTTTGATTGCAGTGGCTTAATCGGCTTTGTCTACCGTGACGTTGCCGGTATTAGCTTGCCGCGCACCACCAGCCAGTTAAGTCAGATGCGTGGGCAAAACATCAGCCGCAGCAACCTTCAAAGCGGTGATCTGGTGTTCTTTGCCACCAGTGGCGGCAGCAAGGTCAGCCACGCGGGCATCTATGTGGGTGAGGGCCGTTTTGTGCATGCCCCTTCGAGTGGCGGTACTGTACGCCTCGACAGTCTGAGTAGTAGTTATTGGCAGGGCGTCTACTTGGATGCCAAGCGCGTATTTAGCGGTGAGCTGGCGCACAATATGTAAAGGGCTGCATTCGGTACGGAGACGCCAATGACCAATCGAACGCTTAATCTCGACGAACCCTTGTACCACTACCTGCTGGATGTTTCCCTGCGCGAATCCTCTACGCTGAAACGGCTGCGTGAAGAGACGGCCATGCTTGCCAATGCGCGCTGGCAAATTGCACCCGAGCAGGGGCAGTTTATGGCGATGCTGGTGCAGTTGCTGGCGCCCAAACGGATCATTGAAGTCGGTACGTTCACCGGTTACAGCGCGATCTGCATGGCTCAGGCAATGCCCGCTGACGGTAAGCTAATCTGTTGTGATCTGGTGGCCGATTACAACGCAATCGCTGAGCGCTATTGGCAAGAGGCTGGGGTTAGTGATCGTATCGAGCAGCGTTTGGCTCCCGCACTGGATACCCTTGCACAGCTGGAGCGCGAGGGGTTTGCAGAGACGGTCGATATGATGTTTATCGATGCCGATAAAGCCAATTACCCCGACTATTTTGAACAGGCGCTACGCTTGCTTAAGCCGGGTGCCTTGCTGCTTTTCGATAACACCCTCTGGAGTGGACGGGTGCTTGAAGCCGAGCCTGAAAGCGAAGACACGCGCGCGATTCAAGCGCTGAATGCGCAGCTCAAAGATGATGCGCGTATCGATCTGACATTACTGCCGCTGGGTGATGGTTTGACACTCTGCCGCAAGCGTTAACATCTGCCTTATGTCCGAACCTATTCGTCTGCCACCCCAGCCTGACGCCTGTGAATTGTGCGCGCGCGATACGCTGTTGACTCGACATCATCTGATTCCCAAAGCGCTGCACAACAAAACCTATGTGCAAAAGCGCTACGCCAAGACAGAGCGCATCACTGCAACCCTGTGGCTGTGTCGCGCCTGTCACAACCAAGTGCACCGCTTGTTTAGCGAAAAAGAATTGGCGCTGACCTACAACTCGCGGGAGAGCTTGTTGAGTGATGAGCGCCTGCGCACCTTTGTTGAGTGGCTTGCGGTCAAACCCGCCGACTTTTATCCGCGCCATTGAAACTGAATCGACACTTTTTCATCCAGCATTTTAACCGGCAATCGGTTTTTTGAGTGCTCAATGGTGGGTAAACGTCGCGTTGCCACGCCCAGTGCCATTGCATTGGTGTTTGACCTTCTAGTCGCAAGTCACTACTCTGCGCGGCTTGCTTCAGGTGCCTTGTATTTACAGGGTGAAACAGGGAAGTCGGTGAGTTTTGCGTGTTCACGCAAGCAATTCCGACGCTGCCCCCGCAACGGTAAACGAGTCAACTCAAACGCTTTTTCAACCACTGTGCTCAGGCATGGGAAGGTGTGTTTGATGGTGTGCTGGCAACAGTGCGCTGCTCGTAAGCCCGGAGACCGGCCTGTCGCATGTTCACGGCATCGCGGAGGGCTTTGTCGGGCGTATCACCCTGTGGGCGTTTTTTTGCGTACCTGTGGCTAATGCGTCTGCTGTTCTCCGTATGTCTTTCCCAGTCTAGGTCGCACGGGTGAGAGCGGCGGAGCATACGCAATGAGCAGTAAGTCCTTTTTCACGTCAGCAGCCGTCGTGCTGTGTGGCGTATCCAGTGGTTCCCAGGTTTTCGCAGTAGAACCGAACCAGCTTGACGACACCGTGGTTACCGCCACGCGTACAGCACAAACGGCCAACCAGAGCCTGGCTGCTGTCACGGTATTTGATCGTGCAGAAATCGAGCAAACACAGGTCAATTCTGTGCCTGAGTTATTACGAAAAGTCCCAGGTGTTTCGTTGGTCAATAACGGCGGGCCCGGTAAGTCGACCTCGCTATTTATGCGTGGCACTGAGTCTGATCACGTGTTGGTCATGATTGATGGCGTCAAGATTGGTTCGGTCAGCTCCGGCGGTGCTGCCTTGCAGGATCTGCCCATTGAGTTGATTGAACGCATTGAAGTCGTACGTGGACCGCGCTCCAGCCTGTATGGTTCTGAAGCCATTGGTGGGGTTATCCAGATTTTTACCCGCAAAGGAAAGACGGGCGAGGCTAAACCGTTCTTTTCTGCTGGCTACGGCACGCATGACGCCTCTACCGGCAGCGCGGGTGTTTCTGGGGGCAGTGACAAGGGTTGGTACAGCCTTGGCGTCAGCGGTTCGGATACTGACGGGATTAACGTCAAATCAGCTGGGGTCAGCGGGGCTGAAAGTGATGACGATGGTTATCGCAATCTGTCCGGCACCCTGAGTGCCGGTTATCGTTTCGACAACGGCTTGGAACTTGATGCAAACCTGCTTAAAGCCAAGTCGCACAACGATTACGACAGCGTTAACCGCAGCCGTACCTCAGGTTTCAATGCCAATGCTGACGGCGAGTCCAATGTCTATGGTGGCCGTGCCCGTTTCTCGCCGTTCGATATCTGGCTGGTGACTTTGCAGGCTGGACGCAGTGAGGATAAGTCCGATGCCTACACGGACGGCAAATTCAGCTCACGCTTTGATAGCCGACGCGACACGGTAAGTTGGCAGAACGATATAAGCGTTGCTGAGGGTCAGACAGTGACGCTCGGCACTGATTACCAGCGCGATGAAATCAACGGCAGCACTGATTACGATCAGGACTCACGTGACAATAATGGCTACTTTGTTCAGTACTTAGGCGAGGCCGGGCGTCATGACTGGCAAGTAGCGCTGCGCCGCGATGATAACGAACAGTTCGGTGATCATCAGACCGGTAATATCGCCTACGGCTTTGCGTTGACCGACTGGTTGCGCAGCACCATCAGTTACGGCAGTGCATTCAAGGCACCGACCTTTAACGAGTTGTACTTCCCTGACTACGGCAATCCAAATCTGGATGCTGAAACCTCAGAAAGCATTGAAGTTGGGCTAACCGGTCAGCACGATTGGGGGCACTGGTCGGTTAACGCTTTCCGCAATGAAATCGATGACCTGATTGCATACGACGCTTCGATTCAAGGGCCATCCAACGTCGATAAAGCCCGAATCAATGGTGTGGAGCTGGTTGTGGCCAGTCAATTGCTGGGCTTCGATTGGAACGCCAACTACACATTGATTGACCCGCAGAACCAGTCGAGCGGAGCCAATGACGGTAACCAGTTGGCGCGGCGTGCCAAGCAACTGTTCAACCTTGATGTTGATCGCCAACTAGGCAAGTTCAGCATCGGCGGCAGCGTGCATGCTGAAGGTCAGCGTTATGACGACCTGGCCAATACCAAGGAGCTTTCAGGTTTCGCCACCGTTGACTTGCGCGCAGAGTATCGCCTCACAAAAGAGTGGCGGCTGCAAAGCCGTGTCGCGAATTTGTTGGGTGCTGATTATGAGACTGCGGACGGTTACAACCAACCGGGGCAGGCCGTGTATTTCAGCGTGCGTTACCAAGCACTCTAGTCGCCATGCCTTGACCATGGCGTAGTTTCTGCGCCCTGGCACGGCCAAGAGGAGAAGATTATGAACATTTCGCCACGCAGCCAGTTACTGATCGCCATTGCGCTTGCCGCATTGATGGCCATGACCCGTGGTCAGCATTTCGCCACGGTTAACCTGCCCAGTGCATCCTGGGCTGTGTTCTTTCTGGCGGGTGCTTTGCTTAAGCCGCGCTGGGTATTTCCAGCACTGTTTGTCGAGGCTTCATTGCTTGATATCGCGGCCATGCAATGGGCTGGGGTAAGTGACTGGTGCATGTCGCCTGCCTATTGGATGTTAATTCCGGCCTATGGCGCTATGTGGCTCGGTGGTCGGCTTTACGCCGTTATGCATCGTCATCAGCCAAGCAGTCTTCTGTTGCTGGCTGCAATTGCTTCGGTCAGCGCCTTTGTGTGCTATTTGTTTTCGGGCGGTGGATTTCTGTTTTTCTCGGGCCGTTACCCAGACCCAAGCCTTGGCCAGTTGGTTGAGCGTATCGCGGTGTACTACCCGCGTAACCTGACTAATTTGGCCTTGTATCTGGGCGGTGCCAGCGCTTTGTATCTGGGCCTGCACGCAGCCTTTGCAGCACGTCGGCGTGAGGTGCGGTCATAATTATGCTCGCCATAATGCGCAAAAGAAGCGTGAGTCCTGATGTACCTTGCTGTGCTTTCCATCTGCTTAGCGGGGTGAGTTAGATGAGCAGCACAGCGCCGCATCATTGCCCGGCATTGTTGATCGCAGCGCCTGCCTCCGGGCAAGGCAAGACGACGGTTACAGCTGCACTTGCGCGCTTGTATTCACGGCAGGGTAAGCGGGTTCAGGTCTTCAAGTGTGGGCCCGACTTCCTTGATCCGATGATTCTGGCGCGTGCATCGGGTCAACCGGTCTATCAGCTCGATTTATGGATGGTTGGCGAAGCCGAAAGCCGTCGTTTGCTTTGGCAGGCAGCGCAAAATGCGGATTTGATTTTGATCGAGGGCGTGATGGGGCTGTTCGACGGCTCGCCTTCGGCCGCCGATCTTGCTCAGCACTTTGGCGTTCCAGTGATGGCGGTTATTGATGCCTCGGCCATGGCACAAACCTTTGCGGCGCTGGCCCACGGGTTAGCGACGTTCCAGGTGGGTTTACCATTCTCCGGGGTGCTGGCGAATCGTGTTGGTAGTGCACGCCACGGGCAGATTCTGGCCGACTCGATAGCTGACTCCATGCGCTGGTATGGGGCTTTGCCGCGCAGTGTCGAAATCGAACTGCCAAGTCGTCACCTGGGGTTGGTTCAGGCCGATGAGCTGGCCGATCTTGAGATTCGCTTGGACGCGGCAGCAGATGCACTGGCCGCCAGTGCGCAAATTGAATTGCCGCCTGCAATTCACTTTGCAGCCCCTCAAGAACGCAGCATTAAACCGCTGTTGGCGGGTGTGCGGATTGCGGTTGCGCGGGACGCTGCTTTTGCCTTTTTGTATCAGGCAAATCTTGATGTATTGCGCGAGCTTGGGGCGCAGATTTGTTACTTCTCACCGCTCAACGATGCTGCGTTACCACAGGCCGATGGCCTTTATTTGCCCGGTGGTTATCCTGAGCTGCACCTGAAGCAACTGGCTGGAAATCAAGGCATGGCTGATTCAATTCGCGCACATCACGGCGCGGGTAAGCCGTTGTTGGCCGAGTGTGGTGGCATGCTCTATCTGCTTGAGTCGCTGACCGATAAACAGGGCGAGAGTGGCGCTATGCTTGGCGTGCTCCCCGGTCGCGCGATCTTGCAGTCGCGCCTTAGCGCGCTGGCGTTACAGGCGGTTGAGCTGCCAGAGGGCATGCTGCGGGGGCACACATTTCATCACTCTACGCTTGAGGGCCAATTGCCTGAAATCGCCCGGGGTGAATGTCCAAATTACCGGCGCACCAGCGAATCGGTTTATCGCGATGGTCGCCTGACGGCCTCGTACATTCATTTCTACTTCGCCTCCAATCCGCATGCCGTGGCAGAGCTGTTTCGCCCATGAATGAACATGCCTACAGCGCAGCAGAGCGCGCCGCGATCTACCGGGTCATTGCCGAACGCCGTGATATGCGTCACTTCAGTGGCGGTGAAGTTGCCCCTGAATTACTCGCCAGGCTGCTTGAGGCGGCGCATCAGGGGCCGAGTGTGGGCCTGATGCAGCCGTGGCGATTTATCCGCATAACCCAGGTGCAAACCCGAGAAGCCATCGCTGAGTTGGTTGAGCAGGAGCGAGTACGCACAGCAGAAGCACTGAATGAGCGCTCTGACGCGTTTATGCAGCTCAAGGTTGAGGGTGTCCGGGAATGTGCTGAGGTGTTGGTGGTGGGGCTGATGGATCGACGCGAGGCGCATATTTTTGGCCGGCGCACCTTACCCGAGATGGATTTAGCCTCGGTGGCCTGTGCGATTCAGAATATGTGGCTGGCTGCACGCGCTGAAGGTTTGGGCATGGGCTGGGTGTCACTGTTTGATCCGGTTGCACTTGGCAAACTATTGAATATGCCCCTCGGCAGTAAGCCTTTGGCCGTTTTGTGCATTGGGCCTGTGGACGCGTTTTATCAGCAACCCATGTTGCAGGAGCAAGGCTGGGCGAAGCCTCGCGAGCTGCGTGAACTGATTTTTGAAAACCAATGGGGAGCCTGATTGCAGCTACGCTGTGTGCCCGTGAAGGCGTCAGCTCAGGCTTAGCTCGGGGTTGTGCCTGGGGAAAACAGCTGCACGAGATTAAATCGGCGGATATCCTCCTGCCCGACACTGCTGCGCTCAACTAGATGCAGCAATTAGAGGCATTGATAAGAGGTCGCGTAGAAGCGCTAAGGATGAGTTTGTTTTTAAGCACAATTGCGGGGGTGGCGGCGGATGCCGTGTTTGGTGAGTCCAAGGGCTGGCATCCTCTGGTGGCGTTCGGTCAGTGGGCCGAGCGGATTGAGCAACGATTCAATCCGTCAGGGGCAGGTTGGCGCAGTCATGGTGTCAGCGCCTGGTGCCTGGCTGTGTTGCCATTGACAGCAATGGTTTGGTTGCTGAGCCAAGTGGCGGCGTTCGGCTGGTTTGTCGAGATCGTCGCGCTTTATCTTGCCTTGGGTTTGCGCAGCCTTGGCGAGCACGCACGGCCGATTGTGCAGGCATTACGCTTGGGCGACCTGAACTTGGCCCGCGAGCGAGTGGGTTATATGGTCAGCCGCAATACGGCGCAACTGGATGCAAATGGAGTGGCGCGAGCGGGCACCGAATCTGTCTTGGAAAACGGCAGTGATGCGGTCTTTGCAGCGCTGTTCTGGTTTATGGTTGCCGGTGCGCCTGGCGTGGTCCTGTATCGCCTGAGCAATACCCTGGATGCCATGTGGGGCTATCGCAATGAGCGCTTTGAACGCTTTGGCTGGGCCGCTGCAAAAATAGATGATGTGCTCAATTTTATTCCCTCACGCTTGGTTGCCCTGACCTATGCGCTGCTGGGCCATACCCGCAATGGCTTGCGTTGTTGGCGTCAGCAAGCTCCGCTGTGGGATAGCCCAAATGCAGGGCCGGTAATGGCTGCAGGGGCCGGGGCCTTGAATGTTCAACTGGGCGGTGCTGCGCAATATCACGGGGAAACACACCAGCGCCCGGACTTAGGTTCAGGGCCGCAAGCGCGCGCTGCCGATATCGAGCGTGCGCTTAACCTGGTTTACGGCGGTGTATTGCTTTGGCTGCTGCTGTTAGGTGCATGGGAGTTGTTCAGTGCTTGAACACGGTGGACGGTTGCGACTTGCCACGCTGCAATACGGTATCGCGCTAGCGGACTGGCTGGATTTATCAACGGGCGTAGCCCCTTATGGCCTGGCGCTGCCCGATATTCCTGCATCCGCCTGGCAGCGGCTACCTGAAACTGAAGACGGTTTGGAGTCGGCTGCGCGCGACTATTATGGCTGCCGCTCGCTTTTACCGGTGGCTGGCTCGCAAGCTGCAATTCAGGCATTGCCTCGGCTGCGGCGTAAATCAATTGTCGGCATGATGCCTTTGGCTTACGCAGAACATGCTGCTGCATGGCGACGTTACGGGCATAAGTTGCTGACCTTTAGCGAAGCCAGTATCAATCGTGCGCTTGAACGTCTGGATGTGTTGGTGCTGGTCAACCCAAATAATCCAACTGGGCGCTTTATCGAGCCGGAGCAGTTACTGCAATGGCATTCGCGTCTGGCTGAGCGTGGCGGCTGGCTAGTGGTCGATGAAGCTTTTATTGACTGTACGCCGCAGCAGAGCCTGGCCCGGTATAGCCATCTGCCGGGGTTGGTTGTATTGCGTTCATTCGGCAAGTTTTTTGGCATGGCTGGCGCTCGCCTGGGCTTTGTATTGGCGCAGCAACGCTTACTGCATGATCTGGCCGAGATGCTCGGGCCGTGGCCGGTTAGTGGGCCGACACGGGTGATCGCAACCGCCATGCTGAATGACGTTGAGGGGCAGTCAGTGCAGCGCCAACAGTTGCTTAATGACACTCAGCGTCTTGCACAGGTGTTGGCGACGCACGGTTTGCCTGCGCTTGGTGGGTGTTCGCTATTTCAGTGGGTTGCGACCGAGCGAGCGCCGCAACTGCACGAGTATCTAGCCAATAAAGGGATTTTGCTGCGTCACTTCGAGCGCCCGCAAAGCCTGCGCTTTGGGTTACCGGCAGATGAGGTCGGTTGGCAGCGTTTAAACGCTGCACTGCAGGGTTTTAATGAGTGTTTAGAATGAATATGGACGATCCCCAAGGCGCGACATTAATGGTGCAAGGCACCACCTCCGACGCCGGTAAAAGCACGCTGGTGACCGCATTGTGTCGCTGGTTGCGGCGTCAAGGTGTGAGTGTGGTGCCCTTTAAGCCGCAAAATATGGCGCTCAACAGCGCAGTAACTTTTGATGGGGGGGAGATTGGTCGCGCCCAGGCGGTGCAAGCGCAGGCTGCCGGTTTAACGCCGCACACCGATATGAACCCCATATTGCTCAAGCCGAGCAGTGATACCGGTGCCCAAGTGATCATTCACGGGCGGGCAATCAGCAGCATGGATGCGGTGGCGTATCACGATTATAAAAAAGTCGCGATGAATGCTGTGCTGGCGTCTCATCAGCGTTTACGCAGCGCCTATCCAGTTGTGATGGTCGAAGGCGCGGGCTCACCAGCTGAGATCAACCTGCGGGCTGGGGACATCGCCAATATGGGTTTTGCCGAAGCGGTCGATTGTCCGGTGATTCTGATTGCTGATATAGATAAAGGCGGTGTTTTTGCCCACTTGGTCGGCACCTTAGCGCTGCTTTCAGAGAGTGAGCAGGCACGGGTTAAAGGGTTTGTAATCAATCGCTTTCGTGGTGACATTGCTTTGTTGCAACCGGGGCTGGACTGGTTAGAGGCGCGCACTGGTAAGCCGGTGTTAGGGGTTTTGCCCTATCTGATGGACTTTCACCTTGAAGCTGAAGATGCGATCGATACTCGGCAAATCTGCAAGGCTGAGCATGTACTCAAGGTCATAGTCCCGGTATTGCCGCGTATCAGTAATCACACCGACTTCGACCCACTGCGTTTGCACCCACAGGTTGAGCTGACGTTTGTCGGCCCGGGCCAGCCGATCCCTAATGCCGATTTGATCATCTTGCCTGGCTCAAAAGCTGTGCGCGCCGACTTGGCATTTTTGCGCGAGCAGGGTTGGGATTCGGCCATCAACAAACACCTGCGTTACGGCGGCAAAGTGCTGGGTGTATGCGGTGGTTTGCAGATGCTTGGCAATAGTATTGATGACCCGCACGGGCTTGAGGGTACGCCAGGAAGCAGCAGTGGCTTAGGGTTGCTGGCGATTGACACCCGGCTTGAGCCTCACAAGCAATTGCGCAATGTGAGTGGCCGGCTGGTGGCGAGTGGAGAGGCCATAAAGGGTTATGAAATCCATGCTGGGGTCAGTGTCATTGAGCCTTCGCTGACGCCAGCAGTTGAACTTGATGATGGTCGCTACGAGGGTGCCATAAGCGCTGATGGACAGGTTCTGGCGACCTACCTGCATGGATTGTTTGAGTCGCCGGCAGCTTGTTCGGCGTTGTTGCGCTGGGCGGGTTTGAGCGCGGTTGAAGAGGTGGATTATCACGCCCTACGCGAGCGCGATATCGAGCGTTTAGCTGACATGGTAGAGGCGCACCTTGATTGCGCAACGTTAAAAAAACTGTGCGCAATAAGTTGAGGCCGATCAGGGGAAATGTATGCATGAATTAATTCTGGGGGGGGCGCGCTCAGGCAAGAGCCGCTTGGCCGAGCGTTTGGCGCAGGATTGCGGTCTTGCTGTGACCTATATCGCCACCAGCGAACCGCTTGATGATGAAATGAGTCAGCGAGTTGCCCAACATCGCTTGCGCAGACCCGCTCATTGGCCGTTGATTGAAGAGCCGTTGCAGTTAGCCAAGGTGTTGCAGGAAAACGCTGCACCGGATCGCTGTTTGCTGGTCGATTGTCTGACGTTGTGGCTGAGTAATCTGCTGATGGCTGAAGATGAAGTTTTGCTGCAGCAACAGATCGATGCCTTGCTGACATGCATCGACACCTTGCCCGGACGAATTATTTTGGTCAGCAACGAAACCGGGTTGGGGGTGATTCCCATGGGTGAGTTGACTCGCCGTTATGTTGATCAGGCTGGCTGGCTGCATCAGGCCTTGGCTGAGCGTTGCCAGCGCGTGGTGTTTACCGTCGCGGGGTTACCGATGGTGCTCAAAGGAGCTGCGTTGTGAGTGCGTCATGGTTGCAACAGGCCTGCCGCCAGCCCGACTTGACTGTGCAGCAGGCTGCGCTGGCACGTCAGGCGCAGTTGACCAAACCCGCCGGCTCTTTGGCTCAGTTAGAGCAGTTGGCCGTGCGCTTGGCCGCGCTACAAGGGCGTCACGCACCGGCGGTTGAGTCAATCTGGATCAGCATATTTGCCGCTGATCATGGCATCGCCAATGAGGGTGTCTCAGCTTTTCCGCAAGAAGTGACCGGGCAGATGTTGCGTAACTTTGTTGGCGGTGGGGCAGCCATTAGTGTGTTGTCGCGTCAGTTGGCGGCAGCGCTTGAAGTGATCGATCTCGGCACGGCAACGCCGCTTGAAGCATTGCCCGGTGTACGCCATTTAGCCATAGGCCCAGGAACCCAGAGTTTTTTAAACGGCCCAGCCATGAGTGATGCTCAGGTGCTGCAAGCACTGGCAGCAGGTCGTGACGCGGTATTACGCGCTGAGATTGCGGGCGCCGAGTTGTTTATTGCTGGCGAAATGGGCATTGCGAATACCACCTCAGCTTCGGCACTGGCCTGTTGGTTACTGCAATGCGAGGCTAGCGCTGTGGTGGGGCCCGGCACAGGTTTGAACGCGGCAGGTATGCAGCATAAGGCCCAGGTCATTGACGCTGCATTGGCCTTGCATTGCCCTCAAATAAACGATGTGGTTGAGGGCCTGAGGCGCTTGGGCGGCTTTGAAATCGCAGCGCTAGCCGGTGCTTATTTGGCCTGTGCGCAGCAAGGCATCGTGGCGCTGGTTGACGGCTTTATCTGCACTGTTGCAGCCTTGGTTGCGCAGCAGTTAAATCCGGACTGTGTGGACTGGTTGTTCTTCGCGCATCAGGGCGCAGAGCCGGGGCATGCCAAGGTCTTGCAAGCGCTGGGTGGGCAACCACTGCTGAGTTTAGGGCTTCGCCTGGGTGAGGGCAGTGGTGCGGCTTTGGCAGCCCCATTGCTACGGATGGCCTGTGCACTGCACAACGAAATGGCCACCTTCGCGCAAGCCGCTGTTGCCGGGCGGTCAGCATGACCTTGTTGCTCGATTTGTTGCGCCATGGCGAGACCGAGCAGGGCGGCGGTATGCGCGGTTCGATTGATGATGCGTTGACCGCCACAGGCTGGGCGCAACTGCGTGCAGCTTTGGCAGTTGCGTTGGACAACCCGCAGAACCAGCCACTGTGGGATCGGGTGGTCAGTTCGCCGTTGCAACGTTGCGCACGTTTTGCTGAAGAGGTTGCGCAGGCGCAGGGCGTCGCCTTGAGTTTTGATCCAGGTTTGCAGGAGTTGCATTTTGGTGACTGGGAAGGTCTCAGCAGTGCCGATCTGATGGAACAGGATGCTCAAGGACTTGGTCAGTTCTGGAATGACCCCTATGCATTTACCCCGCCCAATGGTGAGCCCTTGGTTCAGTTTGAAACGCGCATTCTGGCCAGTTTACAGCAGTTGCAGCAGGCCTATTCTGGTGAGCGGATATTGCTGATCACTCACGGTGGTGTAATGAATCTACTGCTGGCCAGAGCGCGAGGTTTGCCCCGCAGTGACTTGATGCAAGTCAGCGTTGGGCATGCTCAGTTGATCAAGCTGAAACTTGAAACCAATGGCACGATAAGCGAGCGCCTATGCAAGCATTCCTGATTGCTTTGCAATTCTTAACGCGCTTGCCGATCACTCTCGCGCAGGTGCCCAGCGTCGAGCAAAATGGCCGTTCGGCCCTGTATTACCCCCTAGTTGGGCTATTGATTGGCGGGCTGCTGATACTGGCTCAACATCTGCTAAGCGATGTTCCGATACTGTTGCAGGCTGCACTGTTATTAAGCCTGTGGGTCGCCGTTACGGGTGGCTTGCATCTTGATGGTCTGGCTGATAGCGCCGATGCATGGGCGGGCGGTTTTGGCGACCGCCAGCGCACCTTGGATATTATGCAGGACCCGCGCAGTGGGCCTATTGCCGTTGTGGTGTTGATGCTCCTGTTGCTGCTCAAGTTTGCTGCGCTAGTTGCCTTGCTCAGCTTAGCGTCGGTTTCGGCGCTGGTGTTGGCTCCACTGTTGGCACGCAGCGCCTTGCCTTTATTATTTTTAACTACGCCCTATGTGCGCAAGGGCGGCTTGGGTGAGGCGTTCTCGACACATTTACCGCGTAAACAACTGCCCTGGCTGCTCGCTGCCGTTGTGGGGCTGGCTTTAATCTTTGTTCCAGGCGCTTGGCTGGCTGTGGTAATGGCAGGGCTGGTGTTTGCCCTGTGCCGACACCTTATGCTCAAGCGGATAGGCGGAACCACTGGCGATACCGCAGGTGCGTTGCTTGAGGTGCTGGAGTGCGCAATAGTGGTGGTCCTGGCCTGCGCCGCCAATTGATTAACAACAGGATCTAACCGTGACCGAGAAAATCATCATTGCTGTGGTTGTTATCGTCACGCTCGCCGCCCACTACTGGCTCTATCGCTGGGTGAAGTTCAAAATGGACGAAGGGGTGATTCTCAAGTGCCTTGAAGATGCCAAAACGGTATCAACTGAGGCAGCTCTGAGTAGCCAATCCATTGCTCAGCAGACCCAACTCAAGCCGCAGCGTGTGGCCTTGATCTGCCAACAAAGCCCTAAGATCAAGCGCGCAACAGAAGCTGTAGATACTTGGCAGCTTTCATAACCGAGCTTCGTTTGAACAATCAACAACCCCTCTAAGCAATCGCGATATGGTTCGATTTTGGTTGCTTATTAGTTGATGCGGGTATATACCCGTAATTATGTTATCGACCGAATGTTTATGTACTCAGCTGCGCCGTGCAAGTCGCGGGGTTAGCAAGCTATACGACGATGCGTTAAGTGCTGTCGGGATTAACGTTGCCCAGTACGCTTTGCTTAAGCATTTACAGCGCTTACAACAACCCAGTATTAGTGATCTGGCCCAAGCGCTGGGGCTTGACCGAAGTACACTCGGGCGCAATCTGCGTGTGCTTGAGGCAAAGGGTTTAGTGGTGATGCAAGAGGGCGTTGATCAACGTAGCCGTATCGTTTGGCTCAGCGTTCAAGGGGAGCAGGTCATCATCGAAGCCTTTGCTGCGTGGCAGTGTGTCCAGGCGTTACTCGCCGAGCGTGTAGGGGCTGACCGGGTGGAAACACTCACCCATTTGCTCAGTGAGTTACAAGCATTCGACTCGGAGCCCGATTAACGGCAGGCAACTGTATGTCTAGGAATTGATATGAATAATGTGTGGCGCAAAAGTGCTTGGGTGATGATTGGGGCTTCGCTGATTCTTGCATTGTCGCTTGGAATCAGACATGGCTTTGGGCTGTTCCTGCCGCCTATGAGTGCAGAGTTTGGTTGGGGCCGTGAAGTCTTTGCCTTTGCCATTGCTTTGCAAAACCTCATCTGGGGTTTAACGCAGCCGTTTACCGGTGCTATCGCAGACCGGTATGGCGCTCAACGCACAATAGTCGTGGGCGGTGTTTTGTATGCCTTGGGCTTAGGCTTGATGGGCTTTGCCGACTCACTTTGGTCATTGTCCTTGAGTGCGGGTTTACTGATAGGCATGGGTCTTTCAGCCACGTCGTTTTCGGTGATTCTCGGTGTGGTAGGGCGGGCCGTTGCTGTGGAAGATCGCAGCATGGCAATGGGTATTGCCAGTGCTGCGGGTTCATTCGGACAATTTGCTATGTTGCCCGGCACACTCGGGCTGATTAGTTGGTTGGGCTGGTCCTCAGCCTTATTGGCGCTGGGCATGCTGGTTGCCCTGATTGTGCCGCTGGCCAAGATGATTAAAGATGCGCCCATTCCTGTTCAGGTCGGCGAGCAAACCTTAGTCGAGGCGTTACGTGAGGCCAGTTCGCATTCGGGTTTCTGGTTGTTGGCGTTGGGCTTCTTTGTCTGTGGTTTTCAGGTGGTGTTTATCGGTGTGCACCTGCCTGCCTATCTGGTCGATCAGCACTTGCCGGCTCTGGTGGGAACCACTGTGTTGGCGCTCATTGGCCTGTTCAATGTGTTTGGCACTTATACCGCCGGTCTACTGGGTAGCAGTCACTCCAAGCCGCGCTTGCTCAGTGTGCTTTACTTAGCACGGGCAGTGGTGATCAGTGCATTTGTGCTTGCACCCCTGACGGTCTGGAGCGCTTATGCATTTGGTATTGCGATGGGCTTGCTGTGGCTATCAACCGTGCCCTTAACCAACGGCACTATCGCCACCATGTTTGGTGTGCGTAACCTGTCAATGTTGGGCGGGATTGTCTTTCTGTTTCATCAGCTTGGAGCGTTTTTAGGCGGCTGGCTTGGCGGCTATCTGTTTGACAAAACGGGGAGCTATGATCTGGTCTGGCAGATTGCGATTGGCTTGAGCCTGATCGCTGCGGCACTCAATTGGCCGGTGCATGAAAAACCGGTGGCACGCTTGCAAACTGCCCAGGCTGGGGTATGAATAGCAGTTGGCTGATCCGTTCTGGCCTGGCTGTAGCTGGGCTGTTGTTGCTGGGTTTGATTTGGTGGGGCTGGCATCAGGGCGGCTTGGCAGTCATGCAACTGGGTGTCGGGGTTTGCTGAGTCGTCACTCAGTGATGCTTGGTGAGCCTTTGCCGTGGTATTGAGTTAAATCAGCGGCTTGGAGTTGTACCATGAAACTGGGTCTTTACAGATTGGCGTCAGTACTCGGCAGTATTGCCTTAAGTGGGCTCATGACTGAGTCAGCAACCGCAGCCGATTGTCCGGCGCTACTCAACGGCCAGTTGCAAAAACTGCGCAGCAAGGATTCGATTGATCTGTGCCAACAGTTCGGCGCAAAGCCATTAGTGGTGGTTAACACCGCCAGCTTCTGTGGGTACACGCCGCAGTTCAAAGGGCTTGAGGCTGTGTACCAGCAATACAAGGAACAGGGCCTCGAAGTGCTTGGTGTGCCATCTGATGACTTCCGACAGGAGTCGAGTGATACGGGCGAGACGGCCAAGGTTTGTTTCGTCAATTACGGCGTGACCTTCGCCATGACCCAACCGCAGTCAGTTACCGGTGATTCGGCTATTCCCTTGTTCAAGGCTCTAAGCGAGCAGACTCAGCCGCCGAAGTGGAATTTCACCAAGTACGTGGTCGACCGGCAAGGCCGGGTGGTTGCGCGTTTTCCAAGCAGCGTCAAACCTAATGATCCGCAAATGATTGCAGCCATTGAGCAGGCATTGAATTCCAAACCTAAATAAGATGTGCTGTGCAGCCTTGAGTACTGCCAGGGAAGAGAAGGTGGCGGTAGATTTGCGCGGCTTTCTTATTATTATTTGTGCCGCACAAATTGAGTGCTTAACCGCTACTGATTAGAAGCGGTAAGTCACTTGAGCGCCTAGACCGTGGGCGCTGTTTTCATAGGTAGAGCTGTAGTTACCGCGTAACGGATCACTGTTGTTGACCTTGGCGTCGTCTTCTTTCAGGTAGGAGTAAGCCACGTCGATGGTCATGTCATCGGTGGGGCTCCAGCCGGCACCCAGGCTGAAGATTTTGCGGTCACCGGTTGGGATACGTGGTGAGCGGTTTGTGTTGTTGGCAGGCGACTGATCAACAGCCAGGCCGGCACGCAATACCCACTCTTTGTTCAGCTTGTAAGCAGCACCAATGGCATGGCCCCAGGTGTCGTGCCAGTCTTGTTCTTCGCTGATGGTTTCAAACGGGGCGCTTACGCCTTCGTTGTTGACAGTGATGTCTTCCAGACGACTCCAGCGTGTCCAAGTGCTGCCTGCATAGACAGTCCACTGATCGTTGATGTCATAGGTCAGGGACATATCAACGGATTCTGGCGTGGTGATATCCAAGCTGGCGTCATACTTGCCTTGGAAGCCGCTTAACAAGCTACCCGTTGGTACTGAAACCTTGGTGTCGCCATCCAGTTTGTAATCGACCTTGGAGTGATAGGTCACACCGGCACGGACGTGTTCGTTGAACTCATAAAGCACGCCTGCGTTAAAACCAATGGCAACATCGTCGCCCTTGATTTTGACCTTGCCGTCTTCAGGGGTGAAACTTGGGATCTTCGAGGTCAGTTCGCCCGAGATATGGTTAATGGTTGGACCAAAACCGATCGACAGGTTGTCATTGAAGCGGTAGCTGACGGTTGGCTGCAGAGTGATGACTTGAACTTCACTCTTATCGCCAAAGTAACGCCCTTGGAAGTCGCTCTCGTAGTCGGTTACCAAACCAAATGGTACATACATACCGATACCGAAGCTGACTTTGTCGTCGATTGGCTTCACGTAGTAGCCCATTGGCACGCCTACAACTGGAACCATATCGCCGTCATTGCTGCCACTCAGGCTGCCGTCTGCGTGTTTGATGTCGGTTTTCGCAATCACCGCAGCCGCACCAACCGCCACTTCTTCACGCTTGAGGCGCGACATGCCTGCAGGGTTGCCGTACAAAGTGGTGGCGTCGTCGGCAGAGGAAGAACGGCCAGCAAACGCTGTACCCATGCTACTGATGCTTTGCTCATTGAGAGCAAAGCCGCTGGCTAGGCTGTAGCTGGATGCGACGCTGATGGCAAAGGCCAAACTGCTTTTTAGAATTTTTTGGCTCACAGGAGGACTCCAAAGGTAGCTAGGGAGCGCAAGCTAACAGGCTTTTAAGGTCTTTGCCAAGAGGAAGAAGTTCTCCTAAAAGCCAAGTTTTGTAGGACAATTTGTGGCGTTTAGCTGTCAACTCCGTTGAATGTGAACAGGCGTTCACTGAGTCAAAAGGTCTGAAAGCCTGACTATTCGGACAGTTTGGGATTGTGTCAGGCAACTTGACCGAGTTGGCCGATGCAGCGCTGCCATGCCTCAATAAAGTCTTGTGCGTGTGCCGTTGGTCGAAAAACATGACGCCAGATTTTTGCCATGGCAGCTAAATCATCAACTGCTGGCAGAGGTTTATGCTCGATTTCAATCAGCATCCAGGCGATTGCAGTGGCGTAGCGCAGGTTGACTGTCAGCTCTATGTGCGGGGCATCGAGGAAAGCATGTTGGCTGGCAAGTCCACGGATTTTGCTTGCCAAGTCAGGATCAAATGCAAGATGGACATCCCAGAGTTGTTGATGCCGTGCTTCCGTTATGCGGAAAAGGCCATGACCCAAGCTGTCATCAAGTTCAGAGCAGAGGCTGGATTGGCTGGCCGCAGCGCCCAGTAGTAGCGCTTCAGCGGCAGGTGAGTAGTGGCCCAAGTAGACCAATGTTGGGCGAATAACGTGCTGGCTGAGTTCACAGGCCGCAATTCCCATACCATCCTCACAAATAGGAGACCGGTAGGGAAGGGCGCTTGGCAGCGGGTTGTTTGGATAAAGACCCTACCGGGAGCGGGGTTAGCCGCTTATGTTGAAGTGTAGTGCGACCTTTGGGATGTAAAGGACTGTTTTTAAATTGTTTTCTTTGTTCCTAAATTACCTATATATCACTTGGTAATTAACAAACCCGCTGATGTAGCGGGTTTACATGCCAGTCAATATGATCAATCGCCACTGGCTACGGGCCTTTGCTGGTCGGTAATCCACTCACTCCATGAGCCTGCATAAAGAGCGGCTAATGGATAGCCGGCCAAACATAGGCTAAACAGGTTATGGCAAGCCGTTACGCCAGAACCACAGTAGGCAACCAGTTGTTCGGCCGAGCGCTGTGCGAGCAAATCGCTAAAGCGCTGGCGTAGCTGATCTGCTGGCAGGAAGCGTCCGTTACTGTCTAGGTTGTCGGTGAAAACTGCACATTGAGCGCCTGGAATATGTCCGGCTACAGGGTCTAGAGGTTCGACTTCGCCTTTGAAGCGAGGCAGTGCCCGTGCATCCAGCAGGGTCATTTCAGGTGCGTTCAGGCGTGCCTGTAGTTGCTCGGCCGAGAGCACCAACGATTCATCGGCTTGACCGCTAAACGTGCCTGTCTTCGCCGGTTGTACCTCGCTGCTAAGTGGCAGACCAGCATCTCGCCAGGCATTGAGGCCGCCATCGAGCACGTACACCCCCTCACGCTTACCCAACCACGCCAATAACCACCAAGCTCTTGCGGCATAAGCACCTGGGCCATCATCGTAAAGAATGACCTCGCTGTGCTTGTCCAAACCCAGCGCCGCCAGTCGTGCAATTAACTGTGCCGGTTGTGGCAGGGGATGGCGGCCAGTAGTACCCGCTTTGATTTCCCCGGATAAATCTGCTTCCAGGTCGAGAAACTGCGCGCCCTCGATATGTCCTTGGTTAAAGCTGCGCTGGCCGTAGGCGGTGTCGTCGAGTGCGAATCGGCAATCAAAAATACATGTATTCGGGTTTTGCTGGCGGTCGTGCAGTTGTTCAGCAGTGATCAGTTGGGCGATAGGCATGTGGGCATTCTCGGGCTGGTTGGGGCAGGCGCGCTGCTTGATGCAAATAAGCGTTTTATCATTGCAGCAAGCAAACTCAAACCTCCTAGCGTGGTCTTATTAATTATCGTACCGGTTGAACAGGTGCCTGTGTTTTAAGCATCTGCACATTACGAGGTGGATGAAATGCTGACGATTAAACCGAGTGAACATACTAATATCATTGAGTTTGAGCTTGATGGCAGCTTGAGTCGTGAGGAGTTTGATCAACTGGCGGCGCGTATTGAGCAAACAGTCGTAGAGTACGGTGAGGTCCGCATGATCGAAGTCGTAAAGCATGTCGGCTCGATTTCTCCCTCCACGCTCTGGGCTGATTTTAAATTCGCCCCCAAGCATCTGAAACACTTCTCGCATGTGGCCATTGTTGCTGATCAAAAATGGATTGGCTGGTTCAGCGAGTTGGTTAAGCCATTGCTCCATGCACAGATCAGCAATTTTAGATTGGATGAACTCGAGCAGGCGCGTTACTGGATTCGTAACGCCACAGAAACGGTTTGATTACCACCCTTTATAACCATGAGATCGGGCGAAATGCAGCCACAACCCTTGATCGCAGTTGCCGATGTGATAGCCAGCAGTTTGTGGTACCAGCAATTGCTCGGGTGTAAATCGGGCCATGGTGGCGCTGAGTACGAGCAGTTGGTTGATTCCAAGGGGCACATGATTCTGCAACTGCATGCTTGGGGCGCTCATCACCATAAATACTTGGGCGACCGCAGTGTGGCTGAGCGCGGTAACGGCATGCTGCTGTGGTTTCAGGTCAATGATTTTGCCGCAGCTCTGGTGCGTATTGCTGCCCTGCATATCAAGGTTTTGCAAGGACCATTGTTGAATCGAAATGCCCAGCACCGGGAGGTCTGGCTGCGCGATCCTGATGGTTACACCGTGGTACTTGCAGGCCAGCACGGCGAGTTTTGAGCTAATACGACTGCGCTCGAAAATACCCTTTTAAAGCCGGGCGGCGCTGCTGTATGGTTCGCGCCATTGATTTAATTCGAGTTGCCGATGAAACGCTTTGTGTTGCTGGACACCGCTCCTATTCCCCACAGCGATAGCGCGCTTTGCTTGTTTGAGTATGGCGAGGATTTTGTGATCAAGATTGCCGGTGGTGACGGCGGTCAATTGATGAACACACGTATGCACGGTTCGGAAGATGCCTTGGCGGCTATTCCATGTAAAAAGGTTGCCGCACGCCCTGAACCGCGCGTGTTGATTGGCGGTTTGGGCATGGGCTTTACGCTGGCCTCAGCCTTGTTGAATCTGGGTAAAAATGCCGAAGTTGCCGTCGCAGAATTGGTCCCAGGCGTGATTGAGTGGAACCGTGGCGCGCTCGGTGCTAAATCGGGTTTCCCCATCAATGACCCCCGTACAAAAATCATTGAGGATGATGTTGCCAATGTGCTCAAGGCCGCCAGAAGCGACTATGACGCAATCATGCTCGATGTCGACAATGGCCCCGAAGGGCTAACGCAGAAAACCAATAGCTGGCTGTACTCAATGGAGGGCTTGCGCCAGTGCCATAAAGCCTTGCGCGCCAAAGGCATGCTGGCTGTTTGGTCTTCGAGTGCGGATCGCAAGTTTTCAGAAAAAATAGCCAAGGCGGGTTTCAAGGCCGAAGCGGTGCAGGTCTATGCTCACGGCAATAAAGGCACTCGGCATACCATCTGGATTGCTGAAATGCAGGGCTGATGATGCTCGGCTAGCGTTTGTTATTGGCGGTTGGAGCAAGTCGAAATTTGGCCCGTGGTGTGGCAAGTCCGAGAGTATTTGCGGTGGCCGCGGGTGGCTGAAAAGAGCGTCAACCACCTAAAAGCGTCGACCACAAAAAATGTCGGCCATTCTTGAGTGAGTGTTAGCGAATTTTCAGCTTGCCGATCCGGTCGTTTTCAAGGCTGCCAAGATACAGATAATCGCCCACCGGCTTTGCCGAGGTAACCATACTCAAGTGGCTGCCACTGGTGTCGTGCAGGCTTTGAGTGATTTTTCCTTGCTCGTTAATTGCAATTACCAACCCGTAAGTCGTGGCTTTGGGCCAGAACATGCGTGGCAGTTTACCGATTTGCGCCTTTAACCAAGGGTGTTGGTGCAGGAAGTCGGCATCAGCTTTGCGCGGCGATGGCATTGCAACCCAAAAGGTGCCTGCTCGATCACCCTCAAGATTGTCAGGCAAGCCAGGCAGGTTATCGATAAACACATCATGGCTGCCTGCCTTTTCACCTTTTAGCCAGTAACGGGTGATGCGGTAGCGGTAGGTTTCGTTGACCAACACGAAGTCTTCTTTAGCTGACAAGGCGATACCATTGGCGAAATACAAATCTTTGAGTAGAACCTTGGTTTCCCCGGTGCTCGGCGTGTAGCTGAGCAAACGCCCCCATGGACGCGCTTCGAGCAGGTCCAGCAAGTAGTCGGGTTGTCCAAAGTGCGAGCTGGCATCGCTGAAATAAATCGTGCCGTCGCTGGCGATATCTAAATCATCGGTGAACTTGAAGGGCAGACCATCAGCGCTGGTGGTCAGGACTTTAATGCTGCCCTTGGGGTCAATTGACAGCAGGCCTTTGTATGAGTCGGCGACAATCAGGTTGCCTTGGGCGTCGAAGTCCATGCCCAGCGGGCGACCCCGGGTATCGGCAAAGGTGTCGACTTTATCGCCCTCAATTCGCACGACCCTGCCGTCAGCCAGGCCCGCATACACACGGCCCTGGGCATCAACCGCGGTGTCTTCTGGGCCATGAATCTGACCTTTGCCAATTAATTGCGCTTTCATCAGCGTGTCATTTGGCTCAAGTACACCCGTCATTGCGGGGGCTTTAGGTGCTTGCCAGGCGACAGGGTTGATTGGGCTAGGCGTTACCGCGAGGAAAATCGCGACGCAGGCGATCAGCAGAATTAGAAGACCAAGCAGTTTTTTCATTATTGTTTTCCGTGTTGGGTGATGGGCACAGCACGTTTTAATGCACACCAGCAGACTACAGGGTCAAGACAGGCCCTGCGCCAATTATGCAGGGCTTTGTGGTCGCATCATTCAGCCAACCGGGTTGATCAGTGATCTGCATAAACCCCGATATGTGGCGCGGGCATATATACTGTCTGCCATTCAGCATGGGAGAGCCGCGTGGCTATCGATATTCAGTGGATCAGTGACAATCAAAGCTTGGCTCAGCACTGCGCACAATGGCAGCGCTTGGCGTTTGTGGCGTTGGACACTGAGTTTATGCGGGTGGACACCTTTTACCCGATCGCGGGCCTGATTCAGGTGAGTGAAGGTGAGCGTGCCTATCTGATTGATCCGCTGTTGATTAGCGACTGGATGCCATTTGCTGCGCTGCTTGAAGACCCACAGGTGGTTAAAGTGGTGCACGCCTGCAGTGAAGACCTCGAAGTCTTTATGCGCCTTACGGGCAGCTTGCCGGCGCCCTTGTTTGACAGCCAGATCGCCGCGGGATACCTCAATCTGGGCTTCTCCATGGGGTACTCACGGTTGGTTAAAGCCGTACTGGATATTGACCTGCCAAAAGGTGAGACCCGTTCTGACTGGCTCAAGCGTCCGCTTTCCGAAACCCAGGTTAGCTACGCCGCAGAAGATGTCTTGCACCTGGCGCATGTTTATTTCGAGTTGCAGGCGAAGCTATCGCCGGAAAAATACCAATGGGTGCTTGATGACTGCGCCGACATGGTCAATAACCTGGGGCGTGAAGTTGAACCGCAAGAGGCGTATCGCGATGCCAAGCTGGCGTGGAAACTCTCGCGTGCGCAGTTGGCTGTCATGCGTGAACTGTGCGCCTGGCGTGAGCGTGAGGCGCGGGCGCGTAATCAGCCGCGTAACCGGATTCTGCGTGAGCATTCGTTGTGGCCGTTGGCAAAGACTCAGCCTGACAACTTGCAGAGCCTGGCGCGTATTGAAGACATGCACCCCAAAACCGTGCGTCAAGACGGTGAGTTTATTCTTGAACTCATCAAAAAGGCTGCTGCACTTCCTGCTTCAGAGTGGCCAGAAGCATTGCCAGAGCCTTTGCCAATCGAGGCTTCTTCAGTGCTGAAAAAGCTGCGTGCTATTGGCCAGCGCGAGGCTGAACGGTTGGATATCGCTCCGGAATTGATGCTGCGTAAGAAGATCCTCGAAGCCCTGCTCAAAAGCGGTTACCCAACCGGGCCCTATGAATTACCCGAGTCCCTGACCGGCTGGCGCCGTGAGTTGATGGGGCAAGCATTATTAGATCGTCTGGCTAAAATCAGCGAAGCCAAAGAAGAGGAAAGGGTGTGAAGCGCATCTGCAATATTTACAAGAGCTCGAAACGCAATGAGATGTACCTTTACGTCCTGAAAAGTGATGAGCTTAAGCGTGTTCCAGAATCCCTGCTCCTTGCATTCGGTACGCCGACTTTAGCGTTTAGCATGATCCTGACCCCTGAGCGCGCGCTGGCCCGTGAGGACATTCATCAGGTCTTGGAAAACCTTGATAATCAGGGGTATCACCTGCAGATGCCACCGCAAGAAGAAGACTATATCCAGCACTTGCCTGAAGAGTTGCTGCGCCGTAACGATCCTGTCTAAGCCGATCCCCATGCGCGTATTGATTGCTGAGAAATCCCATCTTGCTTACGTTGAGCAGCTCAGGCCCGCCCTGAGCTCACTCGAGCTTGAGTGGGTTGCCAGTGATGATCCTTTGCGTTTGCCAGCGTTGGCCGCAGATTGTCAAATCTGGCTGGGGCAGCCTGATTTAGTGGCGGGATTGTTGCGCCAGGGTTTCAAGCCGCAGTGGCTCCAGTCGACTTGGGCAGGGATCAGTCCAATGCTGGCTGATGATTTACCCCGTGATTACCTGCTCAGCCGAGCGGTGGGTATTTTCGGTCAGGTGATGAGTGAGTACGTGCTTTGCCACATGCTCGCCCATGAGCGTCAGCTATGCGCCCAGCATAGCGCCCAGATTGAAAAGCACTGGCGTTCGGTCATGCCGCCTAGCCTGGCTGGAAAACGGGTGTTGATTGTCGGCTGCGGTGACATCGGCCACAGTGTTGCCCAGTTTTTGGCACCCTTTGGGGTTGAGCTCTATGGGGTTGCCAGCCAAGCCCGTGAGCAGTCACCTTTTATTCGGGTGGCAGCAATGGCGCAGTTAGCCTCGATGGCAGGCCAGGCGGATTATTTAATCAACCTGTTGCCCGATACGCCCACTACTCAAGATATTTACAACGCTGAGCTGTTTGCTCAGCTTAAACCCAGTGCGGTGTTTATCAATGCCGGGCGCGGGGTTGCGGTGGTTGACGCTGATTTGGTCCGCGCGTTAGAGCTGAACCAACTTGCGGGGGCGGTGATAGATGTGTGCCGGGTCGAGCCATTGCCTGCCGGGCATATATTCTGGACGGCGCCACGCCTATTGCTTACCGGACACAGCTCGGCGCCAACCCTCAATACATTGATGGCGCAGTTGTTTGTCAGCAATTTGCGGCGTTTTATGGCAGGTCAGGCGTTGCAGGGGCAGGTCGATTTCAGTCGCGACTATTAAGCGTGTGGCCAAGGCCCCAGCTTAATCGCTTCAGTCGCGGTCAAAGCGACTACGCTTTAAATATCAGCTATCCGCCGAAGTAGGCTTGGTCGCCCAAGGGGACCGCGTTAGACTGCCGGCCTTTTCGTCCCTCATTCGTAGTTTTTTGCCATGGCCGCTAAAGTCGAACCCTTCTGGAAACGTAAAACCCTCGATCAGCTTGATCAAGCTGAATGGGAGTCGCTGTGCGATGGCTGTGGACTGTGCTGCCTGCAGAAACTTGAAGATGAGGATGACGGCAGCGTCTATTACACGCGTATTGCCTGCAAGCTACTTGATCTGGACACCTGCCGCTGCACCAACTACGAGAACCGGATCAAGTTCGTCCCCGACTGCATCCAACTGACGCCTGCCCAGGCTGATCAGTTCCAGTGGCTACCGCCGACCTGCGGCTACCGCTTGGTCAGCGAGGGTAAAGATTTACCCCTCTGGCATCATTTGGTATGCGGTGACCCCGAAGCCGTGCATATCGAGCGTATTTCCCAGTCCGGGCGGATGCTCAGCGAAAAAAACGTCGCTGAAGATGACTGGGAAGACTATCTGATTTTTCGCGCAGGCTGATTTGCCCACATATAGCTTGCAGAAATATTCGCTAAAGTTACCTGAGTGCTTTTGCTGACTACGCATTAAAAATGCCGGGTCTGGAAAGGAATTGCCAAGCGGGCACCTTGTCTATGCTTGGAGTTGATCTTGTTCGCCATGGAGTTGCCCTGTGATGTCGATTCGTCGTGTATTGCTGTCTGCTGCACTGCTTAGCTTGAGCTCGCCATTATGGGCAGCCAATAAAGTCGATCTGGATTACAACGTGCGATTCGTGCCTGAGAGTGATGTGGCCGAAGTCAGCATGTCATTGGACAAAGGCGAAGCCATTAGCCAGTTTTCCTTTAACCTCGGAGATCAACAGCGCTATTCGGATTTCACCACTGAAGGCGGTGAATGGACTCAGGAAAGTCCTGAACGCGGCATTTGGAAGCCGGGTAAAGGCAAGACCACACTCAGCTATCGGGTGAAGATCAGTCATCCCCGCGATGATGGCAAGTTTGATGCGCGCATGACCGAAGATTGGGCACTGTTTCGGGGTGATAACCTGATACCCAGCGCGACCACGCACATCCAGGACAAAACCATTCTGAGCACGCACCTGACCTTTAAACTGCCTAAAGGTTGGCCGAGTGTTGAAACCGGCTGGCCACGGGTGGGCAAAAACAAGTTCTGGATTGATAACCCTCAGCGCAAGTTTGATCGCCCAACGGGTTGGATTCTTGCAGGTAAAATCGGTACCCGCCGGACCAAACTCGGCGAAACCGATGTCACCATTGCTGCGCCAGATGGCCAAGGTATGCGGCGTATGGACATGCTGACCATGCTTACGTACGTCTGGCCCGAAGCGCAGGCCGTATTCCCGCGGGACCCGAAAAAGCTGCTGGTGGTCGGCGCAAATGATCCAATGTGGCGGGGCGGACTGTCGGCAACCAACTCTTATTTTATGCATGCCGGGCGTCCGACTGTCAGCGAAAACGGAACCAGCTCACTGGTTCATGAACTGGTCCATGTGTTCACCCAAATTAAGGACACCGACAAAAGTGATTGGATCAGCGAAGGCCTGGCTGAGTATTACGCCATTGAGTTGGTGCGTCGCTCCGGTGGTATGACTGAGGAACGCTACCAGAAAGTACGCGAGCAACTGATCAAGTGGAGCAAGCCAGTCAAAAGCTTGCGCACCGAGAACTCAACTGGCCCAATTACTGCCCGTGCGGTACTGATGCTGCAAGATCTGGATCGTGAGATCCGCAAGGCCACTAAAGATCGCAAGCAGTTGTCACTCGATGATGTCACCCGTGGCTTGATGCGTATGGACAAGGTCAGCACCAAAGACTTTATCGAGATCAGCGAAAACGTGATGGGTAAGTCATCTGACGTGCTGGACACCAAGCTGCTGAAGAGCAAATAAGCCAAGCCAGCAACGAGTACTTGGGTGCCTGCTGGGGTGGATGACATTTTTCATCCACCCTTTGCGACGCTGAATATTAAAACTTCGGCCCGGACTTAGTATTGTTGCCTTTGGCCATGCGGTCGTAGAGCACCACGTTAACCGTGGCAGCCAAATTCATGCAGCCTTGGGTGGGGATGTACACCACGTCTTCACACCAGGCGCGAATCTCTTTACTGAGCGAGCCGTCTTCCGGGCCGAAGATATAAATGGCGCGGTCTGGATGGGTGTATTCCGGCAAGGCGTGAGCACCCTCAACCAGTTCTACAGCGACGGGTGTGCAGCCCAGCGGAATGATTTTCTGCAGGTCATCAATGTTGATCAGCGGGATATCAAGGTGCACGCGCTTGGTGTCGGTGACAAAGTCTTTGGCGCGGTCGTAGCGGGTGCCTGTGTAGAACACGCTGCTCACGCTGTAGCAGCCTGCAGCCCGCATGATAGAGCCGACATTATCGGGTGACTTCGGGTTGACCAAGCCAATGCAACTGTATCGTTTGTTCGCCACGGCTTGTGCCCTTTGCGCAAAAGGCGCTGATTATACGTGGAGTTGGGCGTGGGCGTTTACTCTTTGCTTTTTAGGAGTGCCGCCAAGTCAGCAAAGGGATTGTGCGTGGCAGTTGAGGCTTTCGGTGAGCTGAGCGAGTCGTCCGAAAAGTACTGCTGATCGGTATAACGAGAGTGCTCGTTATCGTGGCAGAACAGGCAGAGCAACTCCCAGTTGGAACCATCTTGGGGGTTGTTGTCATGGTTATGGTCGCGGTGATGAACGGTTAACTCGCTCAAGCGTTTACCGGCGAACTCACGGGCACAGCGGCCACAGACGTGCGGGTACATTTTCAGCGCTTTGTCGCGATACCCTTCTTCGCGGCTGCGCTGGGCGTCAGCGAGGATGCGGTCGAGTTTGGCGGTGGCAGGTGGTTTTGGCAAAGTCATGCAGGTTATCCGAGAGAGTGACCAATATCGACTAGTCTAGCGCCAGTGGTGATCAAGGAGAACTGTCTTCAATCCCTGGCGTCCAATCTCTATGTAGCTGAATCCGAGGTAGAGGAGGTTAATATGCAAGGCATAAGACCTGTTGTCGGTGCTCTGGTACTGAGTTTATGCGCCACAGTTACGGCGGTGCAGGCTCAGAATTACGGGACACTTGGTTCTGGTAGCTCATCGAGTCATTCCGCGGGCAGTGCAAATCCGCAGCCCTACGAGCAACCCCGCTTGCGCTCAGCGCCCAGCGGTGCTCCGGCAACCAGTCCGCGGCTGCTTAATAATTCAGTCAACCAACCGATTCGCCAGCAAAGACCGACCACCACCTTGAGTCCGGCGGATAAGCCTATACCTGAGCTTGAAGAACAACTTCAGCGTAACAGCGACGGCCTGAAGACCGAGCCTGAACCCGAGCAGTAGGTTGGATTTTTAGGTGGCTGTGGATGAAGCGCTTGTAGAGTTGCTGACGCTCTTAGCCGTCTACACATATCTAAAAATAACACCACGGTGGGCATGCTTCGCTGTCTCATCCTACGAGTTGCCGATAAACGCCAGTCAGAGCTGTTGCTCAACACGTTGGCCGTCCAGCATTCGTAAACGCTTGGACATGGCCACGGCAATCGCCCTGATCAGTTTGGCGGCGGCCTTGGGGGATTCGTTGATCATCTTTTCCAGCGAATCCCGCGATAACACTACCAAGGTGCAGTCGCTGACAGCCACGCAACTGGCAGAACGGCGCTCACCATCGAGCACCGCCATCTCGCCAAATGCGCGCCCTTTGCGCAGCTTGGCAATTTCAACATTGTCGCCGCTGGAATTGGTCTTGTAGACCGACACCGCGCCGAAATGAATGACGCACATAAAGCTACCGGCTTCGCCTTCGCTGCAAATTAATTGTTCGGGCGCATATTTGCTGATGCTGAAATAGCCTGCTGCTGCCAATACATCTGCTGGGTGCAAGCTATTGAACAGGCCGCAGTCGAGCAGCATGTCGCGGATTTCGTTAATCAGGTAGGAGCTGTCGGTCATGATGTCAGGGCAGTTTCCAGGATTGGCGCAAGCATGCCAGCCTTGTGGTGCGCAAGCTGTGAACGCCAGCACAGCCAGACGTTCACAGGGTGCAACCCAGGCCCTAGCTGATCTTCAACACCTTGAAAATGAATGCATATTCCAAGGCCACATCTTTTAGTGCCTGGTAACGACCGCTCATACCGCCATGCCCTGCATCCAGCTCGGTTTTGAGCAGCAACAGTTTGTCGTCGGTTCTACTGGCACGCAGCTTGGCTACCCATTTTGCTGCTTCCCAATACTGCACCCGACTGTCGTTGTATCCCGCCACCACCAGCATGGCGGGATAGGCCTGGGCGCTGACATTCTCATAGGGCGCATAGGCTTTGATGCTGTCATATACATCGGGGTGGTTGGGATCACCCCATTCGTCGTACTCGGTAACGGTCAGTGGCAGATCCGGGTTTAGCATGGTGTTTAGCACATCAACAAAGGGCACTTCAGCAATGGCTGCTGCGAACAGGTCGGGCCGCTGATTGAGCACGGCGCCCATAAGCAAGCCGCCTGCACTGCCGCCGCTGATGACGAGCTGTTCACTACGGGTAAAACCAGCGGCACACAAATGCTCGGCGCAGGCGATAAAATCACTAAAGCTGTTGGGTTTGTGCGCAAGTTTGCCTGCTCGATACCAGGCTTCACCCAATTCACCGCCGCCGCGAACATGGGCGATCGCGAACACTACGCCGCGATCCAGCAAGCTAAGGCGTGCGTGGGAGAACCATGGGTCCAGGCATTCGCCATAAGCGCCATAACCATAGAGGTACAGCGGGCAGGGCGTGCCGAGCAAGTCTTTGCGCGCAACCAGGCTGACCGGGATTTTCTGGCCGTCGGCAGCCGTTGCCCAGACCCGCTGACTCACATAAGCGTCAGGGTCAAACGGGCCTTCAACTGGCGTTTCTTTGAGCACCTGTTGCTCACCTGTGGCCAGGTCTAGCTGGCGCACCTGTGCTGGGCGGTTCAGTGCCTCGTAACGCAAGCGCATGGTGTTGCTGTCGAATTCCAGCGCATCTTGTACATAGAGGCTGTACGCCGCATCGGGCAAGCTCACGCGGTAAGTTGGCAAACCTTGCGGGGTGACCTCAATGACCGGTAAACCACCTTCACGCAAGCTCAGCAGCAGGGCATGGGCATTGAGCGTCATGCCGTCAATCATCACCCGCTCATCATGGGCGCGCAGTTCGATCCAGCTTTCCCGGGTGAAGCTTTGTTCTGTGGCGTGATACAGGGCGAAGTTGATGCCGCTTTGGTTGCTGCGAATAAACCATTGCCACTGGCCATTGTGCAGGCCGTGGTCAACGTCGTATTCGTGGTCTTCTTGGCGCGGGGCCACGCAGCTAAAGGCTTGGTCCGGTGTCTCAGCATCCAATACCCAGGCTTCGCTGGTGGTCTTGCTGCCCATCATCAGGATCAGCTGGCGTTCAGATGAGGCGCGGTAGCAATGCAAAAAGAAACGCCCGTCAGGCTCATGAAACACCAGCTCGGCCTGATCGCTGCCGAGTGTGGTGCGGTACAGCATGTGCGGGCGATGGGTGTCATCCAGCTCGACAAAAAACAGCGTTTGGCTATCGTTGGCCCAGGTCATGCTGCCATCGCAGTTTTCAAACGCAAGGCTGTGTACGCTGTTATCGCTGAGTTGTTTGACATGCAGTTGGTAAATTTCTTCACCGCTGGTGTCGGTGCTGTAGGCCAAGCGCTGATGATCAGGACTGATACTGAATGCACCGAGCGAGAAGAACCCGCCGTCAGCCAACTGATTGGGGTCGAGGAGCAATTGTTCGCTGCTTTCATCGACCACGTGGGAGCCATCTGCCGGGCGTTTGCAGCGATAGTGTCGCGGGTATTCGTCTCCGGCTGTGGTGCGTTGGTAATACAGGTAGGGCCCCCAAGGCGAGGGCAAGGATAAATCGGTCTCGCGGATTCGGCCTTTAATCTCTTGGAAAAGCTGTTCGCGCAGTTCCTTTTGATCGTCTAGCTGCGCCTCAAGGTAGTCGTTTTCGGCCCGCAAATACTGAAGCACATCTTGGCTATCGCGATTTTCCAACCAGCGGTAAGGGTCGCTGCCAGGCTCGGTGTGGGCGACAGGGGCGTTGGCCATGGAATAACTCCGGAATCATTGAGTACCGACGGCAGGGGCACCGTTCAGCGTAAAAGTCGCTATCATAAGCGTGACTTTACAATGTCCGCCATAATTTAGGGTCGTTCGCGGCTCGTGACGAAATGGGAACAGACCCTAAGGATTTGCCACATTATGTTTGAGAACGAAAACCTGCTCGCCTGGGCTGTCTACGGCATTGCTGCGCTGGGCTGCTTATTGGTTTGGTTCCGTTTAACCAGTTGGATGTGGCGTTATTTGCGCGAACCATTGCGAGTGCTCGTCGCGGTTTTACTGTTCAGCCCGACTATCGTTGACCCCAGCAAAGAGCTGTTTGCACCGGCGATTGCCGTGAGCGCTCTGGATATTTTATTCAAAGTGGGTAACAACCTCTGGCGCGCAGTGGCCGATCTGGCCCTCTATGGCATGATCGCCTTTGTCGCCTACCTGATTTTTGTAGCGGTTCGCTGGCCGATTGAGCGCTGGTGGAAAAATCGCCGCCAAGCAGCGCTTGAACCCGAAGACGCAGGTGATCCGCGCACCTTGCGTGAGATTATGGATGATGGTGATGCTGAGCCCGATTATGCTCACCATGACCGCCCGGGTATGCGCGTAGAACCACGCCTTTAGGCCTATCAAGCGCTGATAGCCTTTGCCTGAACCTTGGGGTTCGCCAACAACTGTTGGCGGGCCTGAGCAGCTCACGCGCTGTCTTGCGCAAAATACTTCGAACCTAAAGACCCTGACCTTTGCTGTTTGCCGATAGCGAACTAGCGTTGTGCTGCCCGTGAGGTAATCTTGGTCAAAGCAAATGAGCGTCACGGCAGCAATAGGACGTCTTTATACTGAGCCATTAAAGCTGCGGCGGGTGGAGAAACAGCAATGTGCGAACTGTTGGGCATGAGTGCGAATGTGCCGACTGACATAGTTTTTAGTTTTACCGGGCTGATGCAGCGGGGCGGCAGCACTGGGCCACATCGTGACGGTTGGGGTATTGGCTTTTATGAAGGCCGTGGCTTGCGTTTGTTTCAGGACCCCAGCGCCAGTTATGAGTCGGAAGTGGCAAAGTTGGTGCAACGTTACCCGATCAAGAGTGAAGTGGTGATTGGGCATATTCGCCAAGCCAACGTGGGGCGGGTTTGCCTGGCCAATACCCATCCCTTTGTGCGTGAGATGTGGGGTCGCAGTTGGTGTTTTGCACACAATGGGCAGTTGGCAGAGTTTGAACCTGAGTTAGGGTTTTATCAGCCCATTGGCGATACCGACAGCGAAGCGGCTTTTTGCGACTTACTCAATCGTTTGCGCAGTGAGTTCCCTTGCGCGGTCGATGTTGAAAAGATGCTGCCAACCTTGGTTGATGCCTGTGTGGCCTATAGACGCAAAGGCGTGTTCAATTGTCTACTCAGTAATGGCGATTGGCTATTTAGCTTTTGTTCAAGCAAGCTTGCCCATATCACCCGTCGCGCGCCCTTTGGTCCGGCGCAGTTGATGGATGCAGATGTACAGGTCGATTTTCAGTCTGAAACTACACTTAACGACATCGTCACAGTGCTGGCAACAGCGCCACTGACCAATAACGAGAACTGGAATTTATACCAGCCGGGTGAGTGGCGTTTGTGGCGTGCTGGGGAATGTATTGCAAAGGGGATCACGGCTTAACCTTTGCTCAACAAAGGATTAATGGGGACTCGGATGCTTAGAAGTTATTTACGCTTGGCATTATTTGCCTTGGGCTTGCTGGTTGGGGTGCAAGTACCAGGTTATATCAACGATTACAGCAAGCGTGTTGATGCGCATCTACTCGAGTCGGAGCAGAGCCTGCAAGGCTTTCGCGAAACTGCCAAGCGCTTCTTCAAGGGCGATATGGTTGCTTTGGTCGCGCATTATCAGGCCAGCGATGATCCGGTGATGCAAAGCGATGCCAAAAGCGTCAACACCCTGGTGATGCGGGCAGACTTACTTAAAACTGAATCTCAAGCCATGCATGGGCCGTGGTATCAACAGGTTTGGCATTTAAGTACTGCGGCCGACTCGCAGTTGCTTGAAGAAACCTACAACGCCTACACCTTCCAGGTGTTGTTGGTCCCTGAGGCGATTGCTTGGGGAATTGCCTGCGCCTTGCTGCTGGCGTGGGTGATCGAGCTGCTGCTGGTGACTATTGTCGGGTTGCTGGGCGGCGGTAATGATCGCCGTGTGCGTGATCGTCACTGGCGTTAGACACACGCCGCAGTGATCTGCGGCGTAGTCAGTGTTTATTTCGAGAGCAGCTTCATACCGTCTTCCAGACCTTGCAAGGTCAGCGGGTACATCTTGTCTTCAACCAATTCCCGCATGATATTGGTTGAAGCGGTATAGCCCCAGGTATCCTTCGGGTAGGGGTTGATCCAGATGAGTTTCTTGTACTTCTCCATGAACCGCTTGATCCACACGTAGCCCGGCTCTTCGTTCCAGTGCTCGACGCTGCCGCCTGCCTGGGTGATTTCATAGGGGGCCATGGCGGCGTCACCGACAAAGACCACTTTGTAGTCAGCGCCGTATTTGTGCAGCAAGTCTTGGGTGGAGAAGCGCTCAGAGGTGCGACGCAGGTTGTTCTTCCACACCGACTCATACACGCAGTTGTGAAAGTAGAAGTATTCCATGTGCTTGAACTCAGTCTTGCACGCAGAAAACAGCTCCTCACAGACTTTGACGTGGGCATCCATCGAGCCGCCGATGTCGAACAGAATCAGCAGTTTGACGGTGTTACGCCTTTCAGGACGCATCTGAATATTGAGCAGGCCCGCGTCCTTGGCGGTGTGGTCGATGGTGCCGTCGAGATCCAGCTCATCTTCCGCGCCTTGGCGGGCAAACTTACGCAGGCGACGCAGTGCCACCTTGATATTACGCGTGCCCAGCTCGACCTGGTCGTCTAAGTTTTTATACTCGCGCTGATCCCACACCTTGGCGGCTTTGCCTTGGCGTTTGCCCGCATCCCCGACACGAATGCCTTCTGGATTGAAGCCGCCAGAGCCAAATGGGCTGGTGCCACCGGTGCCAATCCACTTGTTTCCACCGGCGTGGCGTTCTTTTTGCTCTTCGAGGCGCTTTTTAAACTCTTCGATGAGTTTATCCAGACCGCCTAGCGACTCAATCTTGGCGCGCTCTTCTTCGCTTAGGGAGCGTTCAAATTCTTTGCGCAGCCATTCATCCGGGATCAATGCCTCAATATGTTGATTGAGGTTTTCCAGGCCGTTGAAATAGGCACCAAAGGCACGATCGAACTTGTCGAAGTGACGCTCGTCTTTAACCAAGATAGTACGGGCGAGGTAATAAAACTCGTCCATATCAGCGAACACCACGTTGTGTTTCAACGCATTGATCAGATCGAGCAGCTCGCGCACCGATACCGGCACTTTGGCTGCACGCATTTCATTGAATAGGTTTAGCAGCATGGCTGCACCCTCATCTGTAGATTCTGGCTAGGGCTGTACACCACGGCCATGCGCGGGTCTGGCTTGGCAAACCTGCGGCTGAGGACTGTTAGCGACCGGCGCGGCGGCTCATAAAGGCCAAGCGTTCGAGCAATTGCACATCCTGCTCGTTCTTGACCAAAGCCCCTGCCAGTGGCGGGATGGCTTTCGTCGGGTCACGTTCGCGCAGTACCGCCTCGCCAATGTTGTCAGCCATCAGCAGCTTGAGCCAATCAACCAGTTCAGAGGTCGAAGGTTTTTTCTTCAGGCCCGGCACTTTGCGCACATCAAAGAAAACGTCGAGGGCTTCGCTGACCAGGTCTTTCTTGATGGTTGGGTAGTGCACATCAACGATGCGCTGCAAGGTGTCGCGATCCGGAAAGGCGATGTAATGGAAGAAGCAGCGACGCAGGAAGGCGTCTGGCAGCTCTTTCTCGTTGTTTGAGGTAATGATGATAATCGGGCGCTGGACGGCCTTGATGGTTTCGTCTGTCTCGTAAACGTAGAACTCCATCTTGTCGAGTTCTTGCAGCAAGTCGTTAGGGAACTCGATGTCAGCTTTGTCGATTTCGTCGATCAGTAGAATGACTCGTTCCTGGGACTCAAAAGCTTCCCAAAGCTTGCCCTTCTTGATGTAGTTACGCACGTCATGGACTTTGTCTGAATCGAGCTGTGAATCACGCAGGCGGCTGACCGCATCGTATTCATACAGACCTTGGTGAGCCTTGGTCGTCGATTTGATGTGCCACGTGATCAGGCGCGCACCAAAGGACTCGGCCAGTTGCTCGGCAAGCATGGTTTTGCCGGTGCCTGGCTCGCCCTTGACCAGCAACGGGCGTTCCAGCGTAATGGCAGCATTAACCGCAAGCTTGAGATCGTCTGTTGCGACGTATGACTGAGTGCCTTCGAACTTCATGGGTAAATCCTCACGCCAGAACGCCCGTGGCTCGACCACGGGTCAGCTAGATAAAAAAGTAACTATACCGTGCTGCCTGGGCGACTGTGAACGAAGACGCAGTATTCAGTCACTGAATGGCGGGTCGCCAGGTGACTGCGCAGTTATTCCTGTGGGGAGTCAAACCTATTGCTGAATGCTTTGACGAAGGCATTGCGCAAAATCTCGACAAAGGCTTGCCAAGGGCTGACGTCGGTGGCTTTCAAATCCCCGGAAATCTCGATGCGCGTGGCGAATTGGTCTTCGCTGTGGTTTTTTAACAGCCAGCCACCGCTGCCGACCAGTGCTTCCCAAATCCCGGTGAAAAAGTTTTTATCCTTGGCCTCGACATCTTGCTTCCAGTCGAAAATCTCCATGTCGCGCAGCAAAGGCTTGGCATAACCCTTAACTTTGCCTTTACGGGCATCCAGCTCCATGACGAAATCACCATGCCCTTTGACAAAGTCAAAGTCGGCGTAAGTGCGGGTGAAACTGTTGAGTTGTTTGAGCTCGATATCGGTGATGCGCAGCTTCATGTCGAAGTCGTCCAGTTTGCCCAGCGGGTTGAGCTTGGCACTGGTTTGCAGGGGCGCATTGCCAAATATTTTGGCTGTTGCATTGAAGCTGGCAGGCAGCAGTTCTTTACTTTCGTTGGTGTTACTCAGATTGAGCAGGGTGGCATTGAGCTGCGTGGCTTTTAAATCGACGGGTGGTTTTGAGTTGAAGTTACGAAATGCCAATGTGCCTTGATTCACGCGTACCTCATTGAGGGTGATCGGCAGCAGTGCTTTAAGTTGCTGACGCCAGTCAACGCCTTCACCGGTCTGCGAGTCTTCAGCATTGCCGCCATCGACAAAGGTCAGTTTTGGCTCCTCGAAGACCACACTGGCAACCACTGCGTGATCATTCCACAAGGCTTTCCAGCTGACCGACAGATCAATCGAGGGTGCCTCAAGCAGCGGCACGGGAACCTTGCCGTTTACCTTGCTGATGTTGAGCTGATTGATTCGATAGGCACCGCGCCAGAGCGCTAAGTCAACGTCGGTAATATGTCCGCGGTAATCACCCATGTCGGCCAGTTTGTCGTTTAGGTAGTCGCGCACAATCGAAGGCAACATGATGTGCAAGACCACCAAAGCGCAGGCCAGGGTGATGAGTGTCCACAGAGGTATAGCGAAACGTTTTCTCATAATTAAATCGACTCACTCAATAACAATTAGGTTCCAATCTTCTTAGTTAAGCAGTTGCTAGACACTGGACTGCAACCCGCTTGCGTCATAGGCTAATCAACTCACTTCGTTCAAGGATCCCGTCATGAGCCGCATCTTTGCAGACAACGCACAAGCCATCGGTAATACCCCGCTGGTGATGATCAATCGCTTGGGCCCGAAAGGTGTGACCATCCTTGCCAAAATCGAAGGTCGCAACCCTGCCTACTCCGTGAAATGCCGGATCGGCGCCAACATGGTGTGGGATGCGGAAGCGCGTGGCGTGCTCAAGCCGGGCATGACCATCGTTGAGCCGACGTCGGGTAACACCGGTATTGGCTTGGCGTTTGTGGCAGCTGCACGAGGCTATAAGCTGCTGTTGACCATGCCTGCATCGATGAGCCTTGAGCGCCGTAAAGTGCTCAAAGCCCTTGGTGCCGAGTTGGTTCTGACAGAGCCTGCCAAAGGCATGAAAGGCGCTATCGAAAAGGCCGCTGAGATTGCCCAGTCGGACAGCTCCAAATACTTTATGCCACAACAGTTCGAGAACCCGGCAAACCCGGAAATCCACGAGAAAACGACCGGTCCGGAAATCTGGAATGACACCGAGGGTGCGATTGATGTGCTGGTGTCGGGTGTGGGTACTGGCGGCACCATTACCGGTATTTCCCGCTACATAAAAAACACCCAAGGCAAGCCTATTGTGTCGGTTGCAGTTGAGCCGGTCAGCTCTCCGGTTATCAGTCAAACCATAGCGGGTGAAGAAGTCAAACCGAGCCCGCACAAGATTCAAGGTATTGGTGCTGGTTTTGTGCCGAAAAACCTTGATCTGACCTTGGTTGACCGGGTTGAGTTGGTGACCGATGAGGATTCAAAAGCTGTGGCATTGCGCTTAATGCGCGAAGAAGGGATTCTTTGTGGCATCTCCTGCGGTGCCGCCATGGCTGCCGCATTGAGACTCGCCAATGAGCCGAACATGCAAGGCAAAACCATCGTCGTCATCTTGCCAGACTCCGGTGAACGTTACTTGTCGAGCATGTTGTTCAGCGACATGTTCAGCGAGCAGGAAATGGTTCAGTAACCTGCTGCACCCTGCAGCCACCAATGTGCGCTGCAGGGTGCTATTTCTATGATGTGCTGAGGTTACATGTGCATATAAATGTCAGGGCCTACAGGCAAACCCAGCATGACCCACAGTACGATGAAAATCGTCCAGGTAACCAAGAAACCCAGTGCCAGCGGCAGCATGGTCGCCATCAAAGTGCCCAACTTTAGCTTGGGGTAGTACTGCTGCATAAACGCCAGGACTACCGCGAAGTAGGGCGACAGCGGCGAGATGATGTTGGTTGTACTGTCCCCCACTCGAAACATCGCCATGGTGAAGGCTGGTTCAATATTGAGTTGCATGAGCATTGGGATGAATATGGGCGCGAACAAAGCGAACTGTGCTGAGCCTGAAGTCATGAAAATATTCATCAGCGCAGTCAGCAAGATGAAGCCGACAATCAGGCTGTAGCCGGTCAAGCCCAGTGACGACAAAACTGTCGCGCCTTCAAAGGCCACCAGGCTGCCAATGCCGCTCCATTTGAACAGTGCAATAAACTGCGAAATCATAAAGAACAGCACCAGAATCGAGGCCAGGTTCTTGATGCATTCGGTCATGATGTCGGGAATGTCTTCGGCTTTTTTGATGGCCCCGGAGGCTTTGCCATAGATGTAGCCGATGCTGAGAAAATAGATAAACAGAAAGGGCACAAAGGACTTCATAAACGGTGAAGGAATGAGCCCGCCCTCGGGGTTTCTGAAGGGTGAGTCTGAGGGCAGCAAAATTGCCACAATGAGTCCGACGAACAGCAGAGTAAACAGCCCAACCTGTTTCAGTCCGCGCTTTTCGTCTGGGCTGATGGCCTTGTCCAAGGACGCTTGCGCATTAGGGTTGATGGTCAATACCGACTGCGGTAAAAGCCGGTTGAGTCGCGGCTCGACTACCTTATCGACAATCAAAGTGCCCACAATCGCCAGCATGACCACCGAACAGGCAGCAAAGTAGTAGTTGTCGACGGGTGACACGTACGCATTGGGCTCTATGATTCTGGCGGCTTCTGTTGCAATCCCTGAGAATATGGCATCACCAGCGGTGACGAAGAAACTGGCGTCATAACCGGCACCCACTGCTGCGTAAGCAGCGGCGGCACCGGCAATAGGGTGACGGCCAACTGATTGGAAAATCATTGCCACCAAAGGAATGAAAATCAAAAAGCTGGCATCTGAGGCAATCGAAGATGACACGCCAGTGACAAACACCAGAAAGGTCAGCAGGTGGCGGGGCGCTTTGGTAACGGTTTGCTTCATGACAATGGAGATAAGCCCGACATGATCGGCCACGCCGATGCCGAACATCACCACCAAAATCGTTCCCAGCACCGGGAAGTTAACGAAGTTGCTCACCAGGCTGGTGAATATATGAACAATCCCTTCTCCCGAGGCGAGACTTTTAACCAATACGGCCTCGCCGGTTTTCGGGTTGATGCTCTGCACGCCGAAATAATTCAATACGGCTGACACTATCAGGGTGATGATCGTTAAATAAAAGAACAGATAGAACGGGTGGGGAAGTTTGTTGCCTGCTTTCTCGATGGCCCCTAAAAAACCAGAAGGGGCCTCAGGCACAATTTCAGTGTGCGTGCTCATGCGTCTTTCCTTTTTATAGTTTTAAGACAGTAATGAAGCGGCCAGGCTCAGGTAACAGTCCTTCGCAAGCGGGATCAGGGCGTCGTTGAAGTCATAGTGGGGGTTATGCAAGTAAGCGGTGTTCAGGCCATTGCCGATGAAGAAGTAACAGCCGGGGATTTTCTGCAGGTAAAAACTGAAGTCTTCTGCGCCCAAGGTGGGCATGTAATCAATTTTCTCAATCAGTTGGTTGGGCATGTGCTGCTTGAAGGCGTTGAGTGCAGTATCCGTTGCCTGCGCGTCGTTAATAAGCGCCGGAATATCCAGCAGAAGATTAAATTCGTAGTCACAAGCGCCTGTGAGGCAGGCAGCTTTCAAGGCATCTTCTGCGGCTGCCACCAATAGGTCCCGGGTGGCCAATGAGTCAGAACGGATGCTCAAGGTCAGGCTGCAATCGTTGGGAATCACATTGATACCCTTGCGACTGCCGGCCTGGATGCTCGATACCGTGACAACGCCAGAGGCTAAAGGTGACAACTGCCTCGCAACCGCTGCTTGGACATTGTTGATAAACATCGCTGCTGCAGCGATGGGGTCACGGGCCAGGTGCGGCATGGCGGCATGTCCACCTTTACCTTTGATGATGATTTCAATTGAGGTGTCGCCACCCATGGCTGAACCGGGCTTGGCAAAAACATAGCCTTGTTCGAAACCCGGCCGGTTGTGGTAGCCAAAAATCATGTCGACGTGCGGGTTTTCCAGCACCCCATCGTCAATCATCGCTTTTGCCCCAGCACCACCTTCTTCAGCAGGCTGAAATATCAGTTTGATTTTGCCTTTGTAGTGCGCCTTGTTCTGCATCAGGGCTTCAGCCGCACATAACAAGGAGGCGGTATGACCATCATGGCCGCAGGCGTGCATCTTTCCATCAACAGTGGATTTATAGGGCAGCGCATTTAGCTCATGTATGGGCAATGCATCCATATCGCTGCGAAAGGCAATGCAAGGGCCGGGGCGGCCGGTGTCTAGCAGACCGATGACGCCTGTCTTACCGACGCCTTGGGTCACTTCATAGCCTAAGTCCCTAAGGGTTATTGCGACCAAGTGTGCCGTTTGGGTTTCTTCATATTTGAGTTCAGGGTGTTTATGAATTTCATGGCGAAGCGCAACATACTTGGTAATGTCAATTGTGTGGCTCATTGGACAGATGTCTCTCTGCATACGCACTCGATACCGTCTCCAATACGCCTTGTCAGCGCATGGAAGCGTTATCTATTAAGTGGCGTTTAAGGGGTGTTAATTGAGGTGCATGCCATTAGGCAGGCTGTGATCAATTAATTGGACATCGCTGATTGAGGCACACTGAACGACGCGTCAGGGAATAGAATATTTGCAGCCAGCATATTGGAATTGTTATGGGCATGGTGAACTCCACAAGGGTGCGAAAGTGCACCGCTACCTTAGGCAGGAGAGGTGATCATCATCAATAAAGTTGGCCGAATAACCATTACTCTGGGGTTAATAGTTGTTTCGCTTTAACTAACTTTGGATATGTTGACTGTTTGCCTTAATCAGCCGTTCTTGTGGGAGGGTGTTGATTTTATGTGTAGCCAAAACTAAAACGCGCCACCAACCGGTGACGCGTTATGGCTTAAGTCTGATTAACTACTGAACCGGTTTGTCGGTCACCAGTGGTGCTGCTGGCGGTGCAATGGGCGCTGCTGGTGCGCTGGGTCTTACCACCAGCCACAAGGCGAGGGCGATAATGGCCCCGCCATACACATAGGCCCAAGATAAGGGTTCATCAAGCAGCAGCCAGCCCCAGAGCACTCCGAATATGGGGATCAAAAAGGTCGTGGTGGATGCCTGAACTGGGCCAATATCGCTTATCAGGCGGAAATACAGCACGTAAGCAAACGCGGTGCAGATAAAACCGAGTCCTGCCAGCGACAGCCACTCACTGCTGCCACCCCATGAGACTGGCGGCTGTACAATCAGTGAAGCTATAAATAGCGGGGTCAGGAACAAGCTGGCACCCACCAAGCTGCTGAAGGCCGTTAGGCGATTGTCGAGTCCGCCCTGTTGGCCAATCCATTTGCGGGTCAAGAAACCCGCAAAGCCATAGCAGGTCGTTGCCACTAGACAGGCAGCGGCCCCCAGTAGCATTTGCAGGTCAACGCTGACTGGACCTGTCTGGGTAAAAAGCCACACACCAAATAAACCCAGGCCAACGCCAATTGCTTTGCTGGTGGTCAGTGCCTCTGTAAAAAACAGCATGCCGATGAGAACCCCCATCAGCGGCGTCATCGCATTAAATATGGATGAGTACCCGGCTGGGAGTACGAGGGCTGCTAAGCAATACATCGCTGAAGGCAGGCCAGCGTTGATGATCCCGAGCAGCAAGCATTGTTTGAGCTTGCCGCGAAAATCCCATTTGACGCGCATTATCAGCAGAATAACCAGCAAGCCCAAAGCACCTAGAGTGGCGCGAAAGAATGCGGTCGGCATGCTGCCGAGCACGGGTGCGACGATACGCATAAACATAAAGCTGGCACCCCAAATGGCGGCCAGCAACAACAGTCGGCTTAGGTCAATCAGGCGCACGGCAGAACTCCAGGGCAGGCAAGTTGCGTAGTGTTGCTATCTGCAGGTGCGATGGCAATCCGAAAGTTGCTTTTGAATGTTCTGAGTCACCTTTATGTACAGCGCACATAGGAAAAAACCGTCTAGACCTCAGCGAGCTCTAGACGGTTTTGATGTGCTGAGATCGCGGCGCATTAATGACGGTACTCAGCTTGGAGCACTGTTCAGAACGGGGCGGACACCGCCCGGACTTCCGCGTTTTCTGTTGCACTTTTATGAGCAGGCTTTACAACCGATCCTCTCAGATTTGTACAGCGCCCGTGACCAATGCAAAGGTCAGCATCACCAAACTCACACTCCAGGCCCAGAAGAAGGTGTAAGCGATGTGTTTGCGCAGCTCTACACCTGCCAATGCAAGGGCGAGGTAGACGCTCGGCACCACCGGGCTGATTGCAAAACCGGTGTTTTCGCCAATCAACATGGCCCGTGCGACTGATTCCAGTGGCACTCCTGCTGCTACGGCAACGTCGCGGATTACCGGTAGCAGGGCAAAGTAATAGGCGTCCGGTGAGAAAATCATGCCCAGCGGTACACCAAAGAGGCCAACCAGTACGTGCAGGTATTGCGCTGATCCCTGAGGCAGGATGTCGATGATTGAAAGCGCCATCGCATCGGACATTTTAGCCCCAGACAACACACCTAATAGCACGGCCGCCGCCATCATCACCAAGGACATTTGCAGGGCATCTGCCGCGTGCGCCTTGATCCGCTCGGTCTGCACATTGAGGTCGGGAAAATTCAAGGGCAAAGCGATTCCGAGCCCAACCATAAAACATGCGTACAAGGGGAATGTGCCGGTGAACAGGCAGGCCAGAATGGCGACGGTGAGCGCCACGTTGCACCAATAGCGCAGCGTGCGCGGCGACAAACCAAACTCACGCGTCTCAGGTTGTGCAATGGCGGGGTCGAAGGCAGACGCGGCGCCCAGGGAAACCGGCATATTGCGTTGCGCACGCAGGCCCAGCCATGTCGCTATCATCAGCATCATCGCCAGTCCTACCAGCTGGACCGGGAGCAAGCCAAGCCAGAGTTCTGTCGCATCCAGCCCCGTGGTCGCGGCTGCTCGAGCAGTGGTACCGCCCCAAGGCACCATATTGATGACCCCAGCGGTAGTGCCTATAAGCATCAATAACAGGTGAGGGCTCATATTCAAGCGCTTGTAGATCGGCAGCAATGCGGGAATGACTAAAAGGAAGGTCGCCGCGCCCACCCCATCAAGGTGAACAGATGCGGTGATCAATACCGTGACTAGCGCGATAGCCAGGGGTTTCCCGCCGGTGCGCCGAATCAGGAAGTTGACCAGTGGATCAAACAGTCCACGGTCGCGCATGATGCCAAAATACAGAATGGCGAACAGAAATAGCGCGGCAGTGGGCGCAACGGTTATTAGGCCACTTTTGATAAAGCCGCCGACTTCGCCTGGTGTGAAACCGGCGAGCAGGCAGATCGCGACAGGGATAGTGGTGAATGCCACTACCGGACTCATTTTGCGCAACAAGATTAGCGAGATGATGCCAAGCATCATCAAAAAGCCCATGGCTGTGATCATTTTGTACCTCAATCATTATTTTTATTGTTTAACGCGTCGCCGGTATGGAAGCGACTTTATGCTGTTGCCGATGCCTGATTAGGTGCCGGCAACTGCATGGCTAAAAGCAGATAGCTCAAACTCTTACCGTGGCGATCAAGTCCTGGACTGCTGGTAACTCCGCCTTCCAGGGCATCTTCCAAGACGAAGTTCAGGGCTTGTAGCGAGTCAATTTCATAGCGTTTGATAGCCGTTGGCCGTCGGCCGGAAAACTGCTCGGCAACCCGTTCTGTTGTCAGTTCACGCTTGAGCCATTGATAGTGCTCAGGGTTCAACACAAATACGGCTACGCACAGAATGTTGCCCTTGTCGCCGGCGCGGGCGTGGGCGTAATCGGCAAGGGTAATTGTTGTATTCATCAGTACCACTCCAAGCGGGTTTCAACGGCGCTGCGTGGGATGAGGAAGTCACGGGTGGTCAAGGACTCACTGAGATGCCTCCGGACGCCACCGCCGCCAGCAGGGCCGTTGGTGTAAAGCGACTCAACCTCAGCTTGGAGTTGTTCTATTAACTGACGGTTTTGATCAACGATACCGACGCGGACCTGAACATCTTCTACCACTGGCGACTGGGCAAGACGCTGGTTCAGGTACTTGCCTTGAGAGTCATTGAACAGGCTGGCGACGCCAATCAGATCAATCCATGGTTTGAGTTGCGGGCCAAGCAGCTCGAAGCGCTGAAGCAATATGTCGCGCGCCAGGTTCGCTCGGGCAACAGCGCCGGGGCCTGCGTAGCTAATAGAGGCTTCACCGAACCAAAGCCCGCGCACGCCCGCTAAGCCCTTGAGGGTGTCTGGACGTGGATGGCCTTGAATGCCGGCAACCTTGACCCGGTTTTCACCGACCTGCTCAACGCTCACCTGGCCGAGGTCGAGTATGACGTCTGGCGTCAGGTAGCGCCGTGGATCGTGGATCTCGTAAAGCAGTTGTTCTTTGACCGTGCGCTCGTTGACATAACCACTGCTGCCTTCGACCTTGGTCACGACGAGGTCGCCATCAGCGCTGATTTCAATGATCGGGCAATCAAGATTGGCCGGGTTAGGCACATCTTTTATCCCCGGGTGCGCAAAGTAGCCACCCGTTACCTGAGTGCAGCATTCCAGTAAATGACCAGCAGTTGAGGCGATCGCCATTTTTTGCCAGTCATCAAATGCCCAGCCAAGCCCGTGACGGACGGGGCCTACAGCCAAGGACGGATCGGCAACTCTGCCGCACAATACGATGTTGGCACCTTGCTCTAAGGCTTGGGTAATGCCGTCAGCACCGCTATAGATATTGACCGAAATCAACTCGCCGGGCAGGTCTTCTGCCGCTAGCCATTGCTGTAAGTTCTGCTCGCCAAGTTCGAGCAGATCGTCACCTAGCACGCAGGCAATTTTCAGCCCTGTATGACGCCCCGCTAAGGAGGTGCGTAGCTTGAGCGCTGCAGCCCTTGGATTGGCCGCGCCACCATTGGTGATGATGGGAATGCCCGACTCAATGCAGGTGTCGAGAATAGGGTCGAGGAAGTCAAACAGGCGGGTGGCGTAACCACTGCTTGGGTCGAGCTGTTTACGCAACTGTGCTTCCGCTAGGGTGCGCTCAGCAAGGAGCTCAAGCATCAAATAGCGTTTCCCTGAGCGTTTGGCCAAGCTTCGGGCCAAGCGCAAGGTTGCGTCTGGGCGATCACTGGCAAAACCTGCTCCGCAACCGATATGAATTATATTTGTCATGGCTTAGCGCTCGGTATTCGTGGCCGAGCCATAGTGGCGTTAATTGATATTTCTGTGAATTTTAATTATAAGAACAACTATTCAATAAATTCTAATGATCAGGCATGGACATCAATTTCCGCCAGTTACGGGCCTTCACCCTGATTGCGCAAACCCTGAGTTTTACCCGTACCTCAGAGTTATTACATCTTTCGCCACCCGCGCTGAGTTACAGCATTCGCAAGCTTGAGGAGTCCCTTGGACTAAAACTGCTCGCACGTAACACCCGTAGCGTTGAATTGACCCCGGCGGGTGAGCATTTTTTGCCGCAGGCCCAGCAGTTGCTACGCCTTATGGGTGATGCGGTCAGTGATGCGCAAGACTTGTTGAACCTGGACAGCGGCACCTTGCGGCTTGCTGCATTGCCGACTGCTGCCGCATCATTTCTGCCCAGGGCTATAGCCAGCTTTAGCCGTGATCATCCCGGGGTGCAGGTGTCTTTGCTGGATGGCCGGGCAGGGGAGGTCAGGGACTGGGTCCTGACTGGTGAGGTCGATGTGGGGGTCACCTCTTTGCCTGAGGATATGTTGGGGCTTGAGTTCAAGCATTTGGTCAATGATGACTTGGTATTGCTGGTGCGCGACGATGGAGAAAGCTGGAAAACCAAGCCTTACATTGCTTTAACGACTGACACCAGTATTCGTCCGTTGGCGGATATGACATTGCATCACTTGGGTGTAAGCGCCCACCCATCCTGGCAAGTCTCACACATGAGCACTGCTGCTGCCATGGTTCGTGAGGGGTTAGGGTTTTCGCTACTGCCAGCGAGTTGCGCATTGTTTTTGCATTTGGGTGAAGGGTTACTGGTGTTACCTGTGGAGCAACCAGGGCAAAGAGCCTTGGGGCTGCTGCAGCGCAAACCTGTACGGCAAAGCCCTGCCATGCAGATGTTCCTACACTACCTGGATAACGGCTTGAACCAAACGCCAACCTAAATGCTGGCGGTGCTGTATCGCGAGTTGTAGAGCAATTTTTCAACATGCCAAATGCGGCTGTTCTGCTTTCGCTAACGCGGGCATCTGGCTAAGCTCGGCGACAAAGGAATTGTTACCGCAGAGGCTTGCCCATGATGCAGCAAACGCCAGTGGCAGATATCGCTCGCTTGATCCTTGATGGCTTTGACGATTATCGCGAGCATTTTCGTCAGATCACCGACGGTGCCCGCGCACGCTTTGAGCAAGCGCAATGGCAGGCAGGTCAGCATGCGTCCGCGGCGCGCATCAACCTCTACGAAGAAAAGGTCCAAGAGTTCAACCAACGCCTGCGCCAGACCTTTGGCGATGAGTTGTTTGATGTCGATCGCTGGCCGCATGTCAAATCGGCCTACATCGAATTAATTGACACGCGATTCGACGATGAGCTCTCGGAAACCTGGTTTAACTCGATTTTTTGCAGTTTGTTCAGCCATGATCAGATCAGCGATGACTGCATGTTCATCCATACCACGCGGCCTTCCATACAGAGCCGCCAGCGAGCGGCGCAAACGCGGCGCTACACCTTGGGCAGCGATTATTCCCAGGCTAATGGCTTGGGCTCACTACTTGAAGCAATCTTCACTGATTACAATTTCAGTGCACCCTTTGAGGACTTGCCCCGTGATCTTGCGCGTCTTGAGACGCAACTGCGCGAGAGCTTGCCTGACTGGGTGTGCAAAGACCCGGATCTGACCATTGAGTTGTTTTACTCGGTGCTCTATCGCAACAAAGGTGCCTATCTGGTCGGGCGCGTGTTCAATCAAGATGAGCAGTGGCCGCTGGTGTTTGCGCTGCTTCACCGTGAAGGGTTGGGCATTCAGGCTGATGCGCTGATTACCGATGAGGCGCAGGTATCGATTATCTTCTCTTTCACCCGCTCATATTTCATGGTTGATGTGGATATTCCCGCTGAATTTGTTGGCTTTCTCAAGCGTATTTTGCCGGGTAAACACATCGCCGAACTGTACAGTTCAATCGGTTTCTACAAGCATGGCAAGTCGGAATTCTACCGGTCGCTAATTAACCATCTGGCGAACACTGATGATCAGTTCATCATGGCGCCAGGGGTGCGTGGCATGGTCATGAGTGTGTTTACATTGCCGGGTTTCAATACAGTTTTTAAGATTATCAAGGATCGCTTTTCGCCAACCAAAACGGTGGTGCGTAGCACGGTGATCGAGAAGTACCGTTTGGTTAAAAGTGTTGATCGGGTAGGGCGTATGGCTGACACCCAGGAGTTCGCCGACTTTCGCTTCCCAAAATCCAAATTTACCCCAGCGTGTCTGGCTGAGTTGCTTGAGGTCGCACCATCCACTGTTGAGGTAGAGGGCGATACAGTGCTGGTGCGTCACTGCTGGACCGAGCGGCGTATGACACCGCTCAATTTGTATGTTGAAAGTGCCAGCGAAGCGCAAGTGCGTGAAGCACTTGAGGACTATGGCTTGGCGATCAAACAGTTGGCGGCGGCGAACATATTTCCAGGGGATATGTTGCTGAAGAATTTTGGTGTGACTCGCCATGGCCGAATCGTGTTCTATGACTATGACGAAATCTGTTTTTTGACTGAGGTTAACTTCAGGCGCATACCGCCGCCGCGCTATCCAGAAGATGAAATGGCGTCGGAGCCTTGGTATTCAGTTGCACCCAATGACGTATTTCCGGAAGAGTTTCCTCCGTTTTTATTTGCCGATATCAAGCAGCGGCGGCTATTCAGCCAGCTACATGGTGAGCTTTACGATGCCGATTACTGGAAGAGCCTGCAGGCGGCGATTGTTGAGGGTAAAGTCATCGATGTGTTCCCATATCGGCGCAAATCTGAATAACCCAGTTGTTCTGTCTCACTGGGTTTTCTCAAGTACTTAGGGATTGTTTTGAAATTAACCATGATAACGGCGACCGGCGTGTTGCTCGGAACCAGTGCCGGCTTCTTGAATGCAGCTCAGACCCGTCAAGCTGATGCCCTTGAAATGTCTCCGTTAGTAATTGTTTCACCGCGCACCAGTACCCGCTGGCTAAGCACGCCTGCTGCGGTGAGCGTGGTTGAAAGCAGTAAGTCGAGCGCTGAGAAAAACCTTACGCTGCAGGGTTTGTTAGCCTCGGTGCCTGGTGTGTTTAGTCAGAACCAATACAACCTGGCGCAAGGGTTGCGGCCGTCTATTCGCGGGTATGGCTCCCGTGGCAACTTTGGCGTGCGTGGGGTGCGAGTCTTGGTAGACGGTGTGCCGCTCACCATGCCAGACGGTCAAACTGAGCTTGATGGCTTGGACCTTGGCTTGGTTGAGCGCATGGAAGTGCTGCGTGGACCCTCTTCGGTGCTCTACGGCAACGCGGCCGGTGGCGTGCTCAATATCGAAACCCGGCAACCCCCTGCCACGCCTTACAGCTTCTTTGACCTCAGTGTTGGTGAGCTGGGTTACCAGCGCGCCCGGGTCGAGACCGGCGGCACTGTGGGCGATATTGGTGGATTGCTGGCATTTAACAGCACTCAGTCAGATGGCTATCGGGATCATGCCAAAGCTGAAACCAATAGTTTGACCGGCAAGCTCAATTGGTACAGCGACTACGGCCGTCTGGGCATCAACTTCAATGCCATCGATAATCGCGCTGAAGATCCTGGTGGGCTCAATGCCAGTGAGGTCGCGGACGACCGCGGCCAAGCCGCACCCAATAATCTGCGCTATGACGCCGATGAATGGATTCGCCAGCAGCGTCTCAGTGCTATTTGGGATGGGTATGGCGCAGGGGATGACGAATATCAGCTGCGTACCTATGTTGGGCAGCGTCAATTTGGCAATAGTTTGTCGTTTACAAATGGCGGGCAAACCACTTTTGATCGCCTGTTTGCAGGCGTTGGCAGCCAATATAGTCACCGTGAAGAGCTGCTTGGCATGGCGCATAAATTCACAGGCGGTTTTGACCTCGAACTCCAACGCGATGACCGCAGGCGCTATGACAATCTCCTCGGTGAACGCGGTGATGAAACCTTAAAACAGGATGAAAATGCGGATAGCAGCGGTATTTTTCTCGAAGATCAGATCGATCTGACCGATGATTGGCAGGCGACCCTGGGGGTGCGTTACGACCGTGTTCGTTTGTCGGTTGATGACCGTTTTCTCAGTGATGGCGATGACTCTGGCTCACGTAACCTGGAAGACTGGAATTACAGCGCAGGCCTGAGCTATCGGCTGGATCCGCACCAGTCGGTTTACGCCAAGGTTGGCACCTCATTTGAAACCCCGACCATCAGTGAATTGGCCAACCCTAACGGTGGTGGTTTTAACGCCTCGCTTGATCCCGCGCGTACGCTCAATCGCGAAATTGGCCTGAAAGGTGAGTGGTCAAGCCTGCGTTATGATGTGGCGTTGTTCAGCATGAAGCTGGATGACGAGCTGGTTGGTTACAGCTTGCCGGGCGAGTCGGGCCGCAACTATTACCGCAATGCCGGTACATCAAGTCGAGACGGTCTGGAAATGAGCCTTAGCTGGCAGGTGGCCGAGGCTTGGCGTCTGACAGGTGCCTACGCCTACAGCCGTTTCAAGTTCGATGATTATCAAGTTGACGACAATGATTACCACGGCAACTCGCTGGCTGGTATTCCCCGGCAGACCCTGTTCACTGAAGTTGCCTATGAGCACAACGACAACTACGCCCGCTTGAATTTGAGTGCTTACGACGCCATGTATGCCAATGATGCAAACAATGTTGAGGTCAGCGGCTATGCGTTGACTAACTTGCGCATCGGTAAGCGGATAAAAGCTGGTGGGCAAACGTGGGAGCCTTATCTGGGCGTCGACAATCTGTTTGATCGCGAGTATTACGACAATGTGCGGATCAACGATGCCAACGGCCGCTATTTTGAACCGGGGCCAGGGCGTACGGTCTATACAGGTCTGCGTGTAACATTTTGAGTAAAGTTACTGATGCATATCAAACTGACGCAGAGTCATTCAAGGTAATCTATGCTTATGCAAGACGTGTGATGCGTCTTTTCCGTAAGCCTTGGCAGGAGGAAGTTAAATGATCGCCAAGATGCAGAATGCTTTTCACGATCTTCTGGTGGCCTTGGGGTTGCTTGACCGACCTAAGCTGCAACCCATTCCAGTGCGCAATGACGACCCTCGTCGGCCTCGGGAACCACGCCGCCAACGCTGAGCCTGGCTCAGTCGTTATGCCGTTAAAGATTGATCAGTGGCCTTGCTGGCACTGATCAACTGCCCGCGCACCTGAACATTTGAAATTGATCGCCTTAGTCGGGATGCCGCTTGTGCATCCCGACTGCGTGCCTGCGCTATGCGATAGTCCGCGTAGTAACAATCTTCAATGGCGTATGAGGTCATCGCTCGATAGCCTGCTGTCGTCACTGCTACTGTGCGCCGCATAAGCGCTGAAACCTGGGCGCAAAGCTTGTAGGCTTAGTCATTGGTGGCCAGGCGAGGTTGTGTGCTTGCTATCGGCGAAAGCAGGCTGACAGCTATAAAACTGACGGCGCCTACAGCCAGGCTGTAGTAGATCGGTGTATTGGCTGCTAGCCCATCGGTGAACATGAACACTGCTGCCGTGAGGCTGCCTAGCGCCATACTGGTAATGGCCCCAGCAGTGGTCGCGCGCTTCCAGTAGATCGCACCGAGCAGCGGGATCAGCATCCCGCCAACAAGCAGGTTGTAAGCCATTGTTAGGGCGCTGATCACATCGCTGACAACCAAGGCAATCGCCAAGACCAAAGCGCCCAGCACTAAGGTGAACACACGGTTTATATGTGCGCTTTCACTGGTGTGAGTGCGCTTGCTCAGCAGGGGCCAAAGGTCTTGTGCAGCAGTGGTTGAGGCCGCCAAAAGTCCAGCGCTGGCAGTTGACATCAATGCAGCCAGCGCCGCAGCAATTACCAAACCGCGTATGCCATCTGGCAGGCTGGCTTGCACAATGCTCGCGAACGCGTCATTGGCGTTAGCCAAGTCGGGCAATACCACTTTAGCGGCCATGCCGATAACGGCTGCTGCCAAGCCGTAGAGAATGCAGTACATACCGGCTGCAGTGCCGGAGACTTTTGCCACTTTCTCACTGCGTGCGGTAAAAACGCGCTGCCAAATATCCTGGCCGATAAAGATGCCGAAGAAGTAGATCAGGAAGTAGGTGATGATGGTGTCCCAGCCAATCGCGGTGAGCGAGAAGTAGCTGGCCGGGAGTTTCTCAACCAGTGCATTCCAGCCGCCAGCGTCACTGATCGACATCGGCATGAGGATAAACACCAAGCCGATGGTCATGATCAAAAACTGCACGATGTCCGTCAGGCTCAGCGACCACATACCGCCAATGGTCGAGTAGGCGACCACAATACCGCCACCGATCAGTACGGTCATCCAGAAGGGCAGGCCAAACAATACTTCCATCACTGTGCCGATGGCGATGGTTGAAATGGCGCCGATCATTACCGCGTAGATCAACATAATGGCAGCACTTGCGTGCCTGGCTGTCGGGCTGTAGCGACGCTCAAGGACTTGGGTGACGGTATAGATTTTCAGCTTTAACAGTGGCTTGGCCAGCAGCAGGCTGATGCCGATGATACCCAGCCCCAAGGATGCGCAAAGCCAAAAGCCGGAAAGACCATACACATAACCAAGGCGCACTGTACCGATGGTTGATGCGCCGCCGAGTACGGTTGCAGCCATTGTCCCGAGGTAGAACATTGGCCCTAGATTACGCCCTGCGACTAGGTAATCTTCACGGCTTTTGCTGCGACGCATGCCGTAGAAACCCAGGCCCAACATGGCAGCAACGTAAATAAGAATTACAAAAAGATCTAGAGTCATTTGCTGTGTCTCTTTAATTGTTTTTATATTTGGCACCTGTTTCGGTGCAAATCTGTAGCTCGGGTTTTGCAGGCTGTTGTGAGCATGATGTACAGCTGTCAGCGCAATCTCACGCTGGGTTGGCGCAGCCATTCGGCAGGCTGCGCCACATCCTTCATCTTTCAGGCAGCCGTTTTTAGCGGCGCTCTACACCTGGTAGCACGCAGAGCATTTCATAGAGGAGGTTGGCACCGAGCAACGAGGTGTTGCCGGTGGTGTCATACGGCGGGGACACCTCAACCAAGTCGCCTCCAATCAGGTCGAGGCCTTGGCAGCCGCGGATGATTTCAATCGCCTGGATGGTGGTCAGGCCGCCTATTTCAGGGGTTCCAGTACCCGGTGCCCATGCCGGGTCGATACCGTCGATATCAAATGACAGATACACAGGGCCGCCACCGACCTTTTCACGAACCTCAGCCATCAGCGGTTCAAGTGACTTGTGCCAGCACTCTTCAGCCTGTACCACACGGAAGCCTTGTTTGCGGCTCCAGTTGAAGTCTTCGGCGGTGTAACCCTGAGCACGCAGACCAATCTGAACCACGCGGTCGCAATCGAGCAGGCCTTCCTCAACCGCGCGGCGGAAGGTGGTGCCGTGGGCAATTTTCTCGCCAAACATATGATCATTGACGTCAGCATGGGCGTCGATGTGAACCAAACCAACTTTGCCGAATTTCTTCTTGATTGCGCGCAGAATTGGCAGGGTGATGGTGTGGTCACCCCCGAGGGTAAGCGGAAGAATGCCATCCTCCATAATCTGCTCGTAAGCCTCTTCAATAATGCGCACTGCCTCGGCCATATTGAACGTATTGATCGGCACATCACCGATATCGGCAATGTTCAGCGAGTCGAATGGAGCCGCACCGGTGGCCATGTTGTAGGGGCGGATCATCACCGATTGAGCGCGGATCTCACGGGGACCGAAGCGGGTGCCAGAACGCAGTGAGGTGCCAATATCCAACGGAATACCAACAAAGCCAACGTCCAGCTTTTTGCGTTCTTCAGGGGTTTGGATGTGCGGTAGGCGCATCATGGTGGCTATGCCGCCGAAGCGTGGCATTTCGTTACCGCCCAGGGGCTGGTGCAAAATCTTGTCCATGGGATGGCCTCACGGTTGTTATGGTTGTAATGATGTTGAGCCGATTCTTGGCCATTGCCGCGCTGTGACAAATCGCTGAGAGCAAAAAGTTAGTTCAGAAATTTCTAAACTAATGGTGAAGGGCTTAGACTGGCCAGATTGCTGAGATTACTGCTGTGGAGCTTTTATGAGCCAGGCTTTACCCGACCTGAAGTTACTTAAGATTTTTGCCAGCGTGGTGCGCCATCAAGGCTTTGCTGCTGCTCAGCAAGAGCTCAATTTATCGACTTCAGCGATCAGCACCTACATGAGTCAGCTTGAGGGATCACTGGGCTTGAGTCTCTGTCATCGAGGCCGAGGTGGTTTTAGCCTGACCAGCAAAGGCGAATTGTTTCATCAGGAAACCTTGCGCCTGCTCGGTGAGCTTGAGGGCTTCGAACGCTACTCAGCCGCGCTCAAAGGCGAGTTGCGGGGCACTCTGAATTTAGGTGTTCTTGACTCGACGGTGAGCGATACGGCTTTACCATTAGCTGAAGTAATTGGTGCTTACAGCCACGAACACCCGGCTGTGCACCTGCATTTGTCTGTAATGAGCCCCTATGAGTTGCAGCTAGCGGTGTTGGATAACCGATTGGACATTGCCATCGGTGCCTTCTCAACACGCATGAATGGTCTGTTCTATCAGCCGCTTTACCGTGAGCAACACTGGTTGTATTGCAGTGAGCGTCATTCGCTGTTTGAGCAGCGGCGCATTCCTGCCGAGGTGATTACTCAGCAGCGCATGGTGGGGCGTGGTTACTGGAGCCAGGCTGAGTTGGCGCGTCACGGTTTCAAGCACAGCGCCGCAACTGTAGAGTCGATGGAAGCACAGCTGATTTTGGTATTGTCAGGTGCCTACATTGGTTATTTGCCTGAGCACTATGCTCAGCACTGGGTTGAGTTGCAGCAGTTGCGTGTATTGCTGCCGGCGACCTTTGGCTATCAAGCCCCGTTTTCCTTGATTTTACGTCGCGGACGCTCCCGTGAACCTTTGATTCAGACCTTTCGCGACCTTCTCAAGACCCAGTTGAACGCGGTTGATAAGCACGCCAACAGTTAAGGAATTGCACATGCCTCGCCCTCGCTGTGAACACTGCGCACGCCCACTTGAGCTGTGCCTGTGTAAGTTGATACCGCGCTTAAACAGCCAAACCCAGGTATTGATTTTGCAGCACCCAAGCGAGGTTAAGCACGCGCTGAATACCGCGCGCTTACTGGCGTTGGGGTTACAAAGTGCCGAGTTGTGGGTCGGTGAGGAGTTTGAGCAGTTGGCTGAATATTTGGCGCAACCGGGTTGCCGCAATTATTTGTTGTTTCCGGGGGACGAGGTGCAGTCGCTGGTTGACGTACGCAACGACTCAAGTGGGATGCCGATTCGTCTGGTGGTGCCCGATGGAACATGGCGCAAAGCGCGCAAGTTGCTCTACCTCAATCCCGTGCTCGAAAGCCTTCCGCGAGTCACTTTGCCTGCGGGGCAGCAGTCGCGCTATCGCTTGCGCAAAGCGCCGATGGAAGGCTCATTGTCGACCATCGAAGCGGTAACAGCGGCGTTGGAACTGCTTGAGCCGGAGCGTTCATTTGCCGCGCTGTTGCAACCGTTCGAGGCCTTGATAGAAGGGCAGATCAGCGCCATGGGCGCGCAAACCTTTGCCCGTAATCATCTCAAGTAAGGCTCAGCGTTCGCGCAGCGCTTCGGTACGCGCTTTTAATACAGGCTTGAGCAGGTAATCGAGCACGCTCTTCTGGCCGGTGATGATATCGACTGTAGCGATCATGCCGGGGATGATCATCAGCGGGTGCTTATCGCTGCCTAAATGGCTTTTATCGGTGCGTAATTGGATCAGATAGAAGCTATTGCCTTCATCATCGGTGATGGTATCGGCGCTAATCAGTTCCAGATTCGCCTTCAGGCCACCGTAAATGGTGTAGTCATAGGCGCTGAATTTGACCATGGCTTTTTGTCCGGGATGGAGAAAGGCAACATCCTGCGGGCGCACCTTGGCCTCAATCAGTAAGTTGTCTTCCAGGGGCACAATCTCAAGCATGTCGCTGCCGGGCTGGACCACACCGCCAATGGTGTTGACCTTGAGTTGCTTGATGATGCCGTTGACCGGCGAAATGACCGTGGTTCTGCTGACGCGATCGTCAATCGCCGAGCCGCTGGCATTGATTTTCTTCAGGTCAGTGCGGGCATCGTTCAGTTCTTTGAAAGCGTCAGAGCGAAAGCTCAACTCGGATTCTTCGACCTTGCTTTTTATCTCGCTGATGGCCGACTCCGCTCGGGGAATGGCCAGGTTTGTCGCATCAAGCGAGCCACGGACTTCAACCGCACTACGGCGTAAACGCAGAATTTCGACCGGCGAAATCGCCCCCGCTTTGACCAGGGGTTCTGACATATTCAACTCCTGCTGTATCAAACCGAGGCTGGAGCGATACTGCTGCGCCTTGGAGCGAAACTCGGCGAGCTCCTGGGTCTTTTGCCGCAACTGTTCGCCAAGGGTACGTTGTTCACTTTGCAGACGTTGCTGGCGTGAGTTGTAGAGCCCTGTTTCGTCGTCTGCCAGTTGTGGGGCATTGCGGGTTATTTCTTCGGGCATCGCCATTGGCCGGCCTTCTGCCTCGGCGCTCAAGCGTTCGACGCGGGCGATCAGGGCGAGCCGGTCGGCATCACTTTCACCCTTGTTCGACAGAAAGCGTGTGTCATCAAGGCGCAGCAGGACATCGTTTTTGTTAACGACCTGCCCATCACGGACGAAAATTTCGCTGACAATGCCGCCTTCAAGGTTCTGTATTACCTGAATTTTGCTTGAAGGAATGGCTTTTCCCTGACCGGTGGTGACCTCGTCCAATACCGCAAAGTTAGCCCAAATCAGTGCAGCGGCAATGCAGGCGGTGACTGCCCAAATGGTGATGCGAGCAAACCATGGCGTGTCCTCAAGCACCGCGCCGTCAATCTCCGGCATAAACTCGGTGTCTTGCTTGCGTCCTTTGCTGGCGGTGAAGTAGTTGCTGAGAATCTGCTGGCTCATAACGACTCCTTAAACCGCGGCCGAGCCGACACGGCCTTTGCGCAGTGCTTCGATGACCGATTCTTTTGGGCCGTCGGCGACAATACGGCCGTTATCCAGAACGATGAGTCGGTCAACCAAACTGAGCATGGATGCGCGGTGCGTGATCAGCAGCAGGGTTTTGCCCTGTGTCCAGCTATGCAAGCGATTGCGCAGCGTCTCTTCGCTGGCGTTATCCATGGCGCTGGTGGGTTCATCGAGCAGCATGATTGGCGGATCCAGCAACATGGCGCGGGCCATTAATACCGCTTGGCGCTGGCCCCCAGAGAGCAATTGGCCGCGCTCACCCACTGGCCGATCAAACCCTTGTGGATGCTGCTTGGCCAATTCGTTGACCCCGGTTAACTCGGCGACTTCAAGCATGCGTTCATCACTGACATAGCGCGCACCCAGTGTCAGGTTATCGCGCAGGCTGCCTGATAACAGCGGCAAGTCATGGGAGACAAATCCTATCTGGTGACGCAAATCAGCCACATCCAGCTGGCGCAGGTCCAGATTGTCGAGCAGTACCTGGCCTTCAGATGGCATGTAAAACGCCATGATCAACTTGGCAAGGGTACTTTTTCCCGAGCCACTGCGACCAATAATGCCAACCCGTTCACCGACGGCTAAACGCAGGCTGACGTCATTCAAGGCGGGGCTGGACTGGTTGGGGTAGCTGAAAGTGACCTGACGGATCTGCAGTTCCCCGGACAGGTGAGTGCGTTCCAGGGGCCGTTGTTTGGCTTGGCGCTCTTGCGGCATTGCCATAAGCGCATCGGTGCTGGTCATGGTCAGGCGCGCTTGTTGGTAACGGGTAATCAAACCGGCAATTTGCCCAAGTGGAGCCAGTACCCGGCTACCAAGCATGTAGCAGGCAACCAATGCGCCAACACTAAGATTGCCTGCGATGATGCTGTAAACCCCGGCAACAATGGTTGCCATACCGGCGAACTGCTGCAAGAACAACGTGCCGTTTGTTGCCAGCGATGCGAGGAAGCGCGCATGCGTATCGAGACGGGTGAGGGCACCGTGGGTCTTCTCCCATTGATGCTGGCGTTCACTTTCAGCGCCACATGCCTTGAGGGTTTCCAGGCCGCCAAGGGTTTCGATCAACAACGCCTGCCGCTGAGAAGCCAGAACCAGGCTTTTCTCCACCGTGTCGCGCAGTTGCACCTGAATGATCAAGGCAAATAGGGCGGTGATTGGAAATGCCAGAATGGGGATTGCCACCAACCAGCCGCCAAGGAGGCCGATGACGGTGATCATCAGCAAGGCAAAGGGTAGGTCAATCAAGCTGGTCAAGGTGACCGCAGTCAAAAACTCTCGCAGACCCTGAAAGTCATGAATACTTTGGGCAAAACCGCCAATGCTGGTGGGGCGTGAAGTCATCGACATGCCGGTGATGCGTTCGAACAAGGTTGCCGAAAGCACCACATCGGTTTTCTTCCCGGCAGTGTCGAGCAGGTGGGCGCGAAGTACCCGCAGCAATAGTTCGAAGCTGGTGCCGATAAATAAACCAATGGCTAATACCCACAAGGTCGCAGTGGCTTGATTGGGCACAACCCGATCATAGGTCTGCATCACAAACAACGGGACCAGTAGACCTAGTAAGTTGATCAGCAAGCTGGCTAAAACGGCGTCGGCATACAGCCAGCGTGAGAGTTTTAAGGTGTCGCGAAACCAGGCTTCGATTCGCGGTACCAGCGGCTGCCGGGCTTCCTCCAACTCATGTCGTGGTCGCGCAAATAGCGACTGACCGCTGTAGGCATCCGCAAGCTCTGCGCGGCTAACCGATTGCTCGCCGCCGTCCGCTTCGCAGGGCAATATCAGCGCGGTATCAGGATCAAGCCACTTTTGCAGCACAGCGCTACGGCCATCTTTTAGCAGCAGCAGCACCGGTAGATTGAGTGGCGATATCGCGTTTAGTGGGCGACGCAGCAAGCGGCCTTGTAATCCCGCTCTTGCAGCAGAGCGGGTCAGCAACTCAGGCGTCAGGCATTGCTTGGGCATGGGTAAGCCCGCGCTCAAACTGCCGCGGCTGACAGTGCAGCCGTGGAGTTTGCACAAAATCATCAGGCCATCCAGTAACGGATCGTCGTGACTTAGGCGCGGGTCGCCGTGACTGGTTGGTAGCTCCATGGTCGTCAACGTACTGCTCCTCGCCTTGGGCTACTTCATTTCTGGGAGTCGTGCTTCACTTTTCACATCGCTCAAGGCAATGGCCTCGCTCGGAACGATGACTTGCTCTTGTTGAAGCAATGCGCCCATGGTCGCCATGACCCGGTACATGGAGAACTCTTCGGTGTAGCGAACATCTGCGTAGCGACGGTTGGCGGTGAACAATTCGTTTTCACTGTCGAGCAAATCGAGCAGGGTGCGTTGCCCCAAGCTGAACTGCTGCTGATAAGCCCCTCGCACGCTGGACGTGTAGTTCGCATAGTCACGTGCTTTGGGGGTCTGCAGTCGCGCGTTTTGCAAGGCGTTCCATGCCAGGGAGAGGTTTTCGTTGAGCATCCGCAGTGCATTGTTGCGGATATCCATCGATTGATTAACCTGGTGCGCGGAAGATTGCATCCGTGCTTTGTCGCGCATGCCGTTGTACAGGTTGTAGTTCATCACAACCGCAGCACGCCAGGTGTTGTAGTGGCCTTCATCGCCCTGAATGTTGTTGTCTGCTGTGGTCGCCAACTCACCATCGAAGCGTGGGTAGAAAGGCGATTTGGCTACCTCGTATTGTTTCTCGGCTGCGTTGACATCGGCCTGGGCTGATTTCAGGTAAGGGTTGGACTCCATCATGGTCTGCCGAGCGACCAGTAGGTCTTCTGGCATATTGCCTCGGATGGTTGCCGGGCTCTCCAGCTCATCGGCGGGCCGGCCCACTGCGCTGTAGAAGTTGGCTTCAGCGTCCGCGAGGTTGACTTGCTCGGTATACAGGTTGTTTTCAGCCAATGCTAAACGCGCACTGGACTGATCGAAGTCTGCGGTGCTGCCAACGCCTTGCTGGCTGCGCAGGTCTATCTGGTCGTTGATGCGCTGGTGCGCTTGGAGGTTGTTTTTTGCCAGGCTGACCATTTCTCGACGTTTGAGCACGTCGAGGTATACCTCGACGGTGCGCAGCGCCAAGCTCTCCGCAGTGCCGCGCACGTAGTAGGCACGGGAATTGACCACCGATTCGGTGCGCGCCACTTCGTTTGGCGTATTGAAACCATCGAAAAGCATCTGCCGCAGACGTAACTCAGAGGTTCCGTAGTTCAGCGTTTCGTCGTTGTGGTTGCCAAGAAAACGCGTGCTTGGGCTGTCGGTATTTTCCCGACCATACCCGGCCAGCAAGTCGACGCTGGGTTGATAACCACCCTTGGCAATTTTTACTTCCTCGTCTGCCGAGAGCCGGCTGTTCATTCCCGCATGCAATTCGGGATGATTATCGAGGGTGCTTTGAATCGCTTCAGACAGCGACATAGCCTGCGCCTGTGAAAATGTCATTGCTATGAGAATGCCGCTGTAAAGCACGTTTAATGCGCTCATGTTGTTTGCTCCTTGTTGCTTGCCCTAGCATTGTCGCCAATTAGTTGACGTTTTTTAGTGTTAAACCGTTTCAGGTTTGTAACAACAAAGCTAAGAACATCTTTGGCGAAGCCTCATAAAAATTTCTCACAAGGGTTATTCCTAAAAAATCTTAGGCACTCTGAGAAATTCAGCACATTGTTACTCTCAGATGGGCCAGCAAATAATAGGCTTTGTCCATTTTAGGCAAGTGTGTTGCAGCAAAGGTGCAAGGGCGAATACCAAGAAATAAGTATTAGGGCGGGGCTGATTCAGATGGTTGTGGTAAGTGGTTCGTTAAGCGACATTTTTTTGGCATGACGTGTTTTTGAAGTACTTATCGCGCCATTTGAATCTATTTTTTATGCAAAGCTCGATACCTGAAAATTGTGTGTTCGTCTTCTAAGAGATGTGCCGGTGAAAGCCGGCCGCCGTAGATGAGGACGAGACAATGGCATCCCTGATTGGTGTAGTTACCCAAGTTGTTGGCGAAGTAATTGCGGTGGCCGGCAACGGTTCACGGCGTCCCTTGGTTGAGGGGGATCGCCTGTTCGCAGGGGAGCAAATTATTACCGGGGCAGCGGGTGCGTTGGCGGTCAGACTCAGCAACGGCGAAATGCTTACGCTGGGACGTGACAGTAGCCTTAATCTTTCTGAACAGATGCTTGCCCATTCTTCGGATGGCGCTGGCGTGCCGGTGCAGGATCTGCCTGTTACCGCGCCAAGTGCCGAGGATTTAACCGAGGTTGAAAAGCTCCAGGCTGCAATTGAAGCTGGCCAGGACCCGACACAAGAAGCTGAGGCAACAGCAGCAGGCCCAGGTGGCGGTGCTGGTGGTGCCGGTGGAATCGGCGGTGGTCACAGTTTTGTGTTGCTGGATGCGGTCGGCGGCGGCGTTGATCCTGAAATTGGCTTTCCAACCGTTGGCTTGAACAGGGGGCCTGAGTTCGTCAATCCGGATATTGAGGTCGATCCAAGGCCCGAAGCGGTTGTTGCACCCGAGCCGCCAGTGGTCCAGCCACCCATCGAACCTCCGGTGGTGCAACCGCCTGTTGAGCCTCCAGTTATTATTCCTCCAGTAGTCGAGCCGCCAGCGCCCCCTGTACCTGAAAACTTCACACCCGTTGTCACGGTGGATTACCAAGACTTTATCGGTAGCGTGATTGCCGGTCCGGCCATCGTCGAGGAATCGGCACTTGCCCAAGGCACCAATCCTTCAAGCAATACCGAACAGGCCAATGGCACCTTTGTCGTTGAGTCTCGTGATGGTGTGTCGGCGCTTGAAGTGATGGATGTAAATGGCAACTGGGTGAATGTCACTCAGGGTGCCAGCGTGCAAGGCCAATATGGCGTGCTGACGGTGGATGCCAATGGCAATTGGAGCTATGTGTTAAGCACCAATACCTTGGATCACACCAACCCCAACGCAACCGGGGCAGATGACCAAGTTGGTGAAAGTTTCAGCGTACGGGTAACCGACCTTGATGGTGATGTTTCTCCGACCGCTACTTTGAATGTGTTGGTCAATGATGATGGACCCATAGCCGTTGTTGATGAGGCCGCGCAGATTCATTTGTTTGTCGATGAGGATGAAACCGCCCAAGGCAACACCGATGGCGACAGCACCACCAACAGCACTTCAGCGGCCCCAGGTACGCTCAATACATTGGTCAATTTTGGGGCCGATGGTGTGGGTTCATTTGGCCTATCTCACAGTGGCGCTGCAATCAGCGCTCTTGAAAGCCAGGGCCTTACTTCTGGTGGCGCTGCGCTGAGCTACAGCGTGGTGGGAAACACCCTTACCGCAGTGGCCAATGGGCAAACCATATTTACCTTTACGGTGGGGGCTGACGGCAGTTACAACTTCACCCTGACCGGGCCGGTCGATCATCCCGTGCAGGACGGCAACGATGACGAGCTACTGAGCTTCCCCCTCGACCTTTCGGCGATCCTGACTGCAACCGATGGCGATGGCGACGCTCTGGCAGCAGGTTTCCCGGCTGGTAGCTTTACCGTCAACATTGAAGACGATGTGCCGGTGTTTGCCGGACCGCCAAGCGGCCAGAGTGAGGCTAGAACGCTGTTCGCTGTGGCACAGCCCTTTGGTGTACATGGGAATGTTCAGGAAGATGCGCTTACCACCTCGGGCGGCGCACCCTATCAGGGCAACCCTGAAGGTGGGCAAGTGGTTAGCGCCCATGGTGATGCTGGTGTACTCAGCAGCCTGGTGAATTTTGGTGCGGATGGCCCGGGTGATTTTTTCCTCAATACCGATGTTAGCCAGCTCAATGCCCAAGGCCTAACCAGCGAGGGCTCCGCTTTAAGCTACGCAGTTGTTGGCAATACGCTGACAGCCAGCGCTAACGGTCACACCATCTTCACATTAAGTGTAACTGCCACCGGTGGTTATGATTTTGTACTCGAAGGCCCCATCGATCACCCGGTAATCAATGGCGATGACAGTGAAGATCAATCGGTTCTTAGTGTCGATTTCTCTGCATCAATAGCTGTAACAGATGGCGATGGTGACCCCTTAGCCGGCGGTTTTCCACCCAATACCTTCACCATCAATATTGAAGACGATGTACCGATTCTAGTCGGTGGGGAAAACAGCCCAGTCGTCAGTGGCAGCGTCCAGGAAGATGCATTACTCAGCGCCAATGGCGCGCCTTACCAGGGGAATCCAGAGAGTGGTCAGTCGGTTAGTGCCCACGGCGCTGATGGCGTGCTTAAAGCACTGGTCAGCTTTGGTGCGGATGGCCCGGGTGATTTCTCCCTAAACGGCAAAACGGCGTCACTTATCGCGCAGAACCTGACCAGTGAAGGCACTGCGCTGACCTATACCTTTGCCGGTAATACGCTGACAGCCAGTGCCAATGGTCACGCTATCTTTACCCTGAGCGTAACCGCCACTGGCGGTTATGATTTCGTGCTCAAAGGCCCAATAGACCACCCGCTCGCCAATGGCGATGATAGCGAAACGTTGCCCGGTTTAGGGATCGATTTCTCTGGCATTCTCAGTGCCACCGACGGCGACGGTGACCCGCTGACTGGCGGCTTTGCGGCCAATACGTTCACCATCAATATCGAAGATGACGTGCCGGTTGCACAAAACGCCATCGCCCCATTAATCCTTGATGATGAAGGCTTATCCGGCGGAATCAACGGGGGTGTTGGTGACACCCTAGGTGCCGCCACCAGTGTCAGCGGTACGCTCAGCTATGCCGCAGGTGCTGATGGGTTGAAATCCGTGGTGCTTAGCGGGCCGATTAAACTTGGGGTAGAAACTGTTGATTCGGTATGGGATGCAGCCAGCAACACGCTGACCATTTCCTCGGGCCGTGGCGATTTGGTTACGGTTGTTCTTGACCCCGCGACGGGAGGCTACACCCTGACGTTACTGCAACCCGTCCTGCACGTTGAGGGCGGGGCGGAAAACGATGCACTGCTTAATATCAATGTCACTGTCACCGATGGCGACTCAGACGCGGTGACCAGCACCCTGAGCGTTACCATTGACGATGACACACCAAGCATTGAGCTAGGTGCTGTGGCGGATACCTCGTTTGTGACCTTCAACGGCAGTGATGCAGGTTACGACAATAGTTATGGCTACTACGTTAAGAACTCAGACGGTACGCCCGCCAGCGGCAAAATTATCTGGGCTAATGTGCATGATGTAAGCATTGGCCAAACCGCCAGTCTGGACGGCTTGAACCCTGAGGATGTTGGCTTCTTTATCATTCCAAACGGTGGCGCAAATTCCAGCCTGAGCGATGGTGCTGAGCTGACCTTCGCCATGGTCGACGGCAAATGGCAGGCGCAACTCAATGGTTCAGCCTTGACGGGTGCTGACGGTGCCAATGTGCTGTTTAGCGATGCCACGCTTAATCCGGGCGGTGCGCATTTGCAGGATACGGCTGATCCTGGCAACCAGAACTGGGAAGACCAGACCCTAAGCTCCGACTTCGACTACAACGACGTCAGCACTTCAGTCACTTGGGGCGGGCAGTTACAAGTCGATGAAAGCTACCTGGATATCAATGCCAGTCGTGATTTTAGCGGGGTTTTCAATGTTCAGGCCGGTGCTGACGGCCTGCGCAGCATGACGTATTCGCTGGGCATTGCTGACCCTGTATTTGGCATCGTCGATTCTGGTTTGATCGATTCGCTGACCAATCAGGCGGTGTTGCTTTCAGTCAACTCAGCGGGTGAAGTTGAAGGCCGCACCAGTGGTGGCGATTTGGTATTCACTGTCAGTGTCAGTTCTGCCGGTGTGGTAACCCTGGATCAGGCACGCGCCATTGTTCACCCAACCAGCGACCCGGATGAAGTCAAGGTACTGGGCAGTGACCTTATCCACTTGACCGCAACGGCAACCGACAATGACGGTGATTCGGTTGGCAGCACTCTGGATTTGGGCAAGTTAATCAGCTTCAGGGACGATGCGCCCACCGCCATTGACGATTTTGCGCAAACCCTGACTGAAGGCAATGTGAGCAATATTGCCACCGGCTCGGTATTGACCAATGACCTGGCAGGTAATGATGGCGGCAAAGCCTTCGTCGGCTGGAACAGCACGCTAAACGCTGGCGCGATAACCGAACTGAGCAAGTACGGCACCCTAGTGCTAAATGACACTACCGGTGAATACAGCTTTACCCTGAACAACAGTGATCCTGACACCATCGCGCTCGCCCAGGGACAGATTGTCAGTCAAAACCTCGATTACACCATGCGCGATTTTGATGGTGATATTTCGACTGCAACCCTGACCATAAAAATTGTCGGTAGCGATACCGGTGTGACCCTTGAAGGCTTGAAGGTGGAGGGCGGTGAGCTGACCTTCAATGAAGAAAACCTTACCAACGGCAGTTCGCCCAATGCAACTCTGCTCAGTGATGATGGAAGCTTCACCATCACTGCCGGTGATGGCATTGCCAGTATCCAGATTGGCACCAGCAGCTTCACCTTCGCGCAACTGCAAGGCGCGACCCCCGGGGCTCCATTGAGTGTCGACAGTCCTGCCGGGGTGCTGCATATCACTGGCTACACCGGCACCATTGCTGGCGGCACCGTCAGCTACTCATACACCTTGCAAGACCCATCGATGCACCCAACAGCCAATGGTGAAAACTCAATTGTTGAACAATTTGCCATCAAGGTCACCGACCTTGATGGTGACACCGACAGCGCTACCCTGGATGTGACCGTGATCGACGATGTGCCGACAGCGGTTGATGACAAGCCAGCCTGCATCATTCAATCAGCTCAACCTGCGGTGAACCTGACGCTGGTGCTGGATGTGTCTGGCAGCATGCAGGGCGCTAAGCTCAATGCGTTGAAAGCGGCGGTGGCAAACCTTGCACAGTCTTACGCTGAGTTGGGTACTGCGGTGCATATCAATTTAATTGCCTTTGCAGCATCGGCGTCAGAAATCGGCGATTACAGCTTTTCCTCGACGACTGATCAGGGTTATCTCGACCTGCTCGCCAAAGTTCAAAGCCTGAGTGCTAATGGCAACACCAATTATGAAGCGGCGCTCAACGTCGCTAAAACCGAAATTGGCCATGACCTGGCCGCGCCAGGGGCTGACCCCGCTCAGCAGAATAAGCTGTATTTTATTTCCGATGGCGAGCCCACTACGGGTAAAACCGGTCAAGCGCTTACCAACTGGATCAACGACAATTGGAGCAACAGCTTCATCGGCAATATCGATGGCGATGGCAACCCGGCCACTAACAGTTTTCAGGCCTATTCGGTAGGGATTAGCACCACGGGTTCATATTTGCAGCAAATATCCAGCGACCATACGGTGACCAATACCTCGCCGGCTAATCTGGCGGCAACCCTGGCTGATCTTGCCGGGGTGGGCGGTGATGTTTCTGGCAATGTGCTGGCTAATGATCAACCGGGTGCCGATGGCATCGACCATATCCAGACCATTACTGTTGGTACGCAAAGTTTTAGCCTGAACGCAGCAGGGAATGGCATCATTACCAGCGGTGTTGGATCGGTCAGCTATACCTACGATGCCGCGACCGACAAACTGACGCTGACCACTGCAACCGGTAAATTGACCATCTACCTTGATAGTTCACCTGGCCATGCAGCCGGCGAGTTCAGTTTTGTCGCCAATGCGGACTTGGTGTTTGGTGAAACCGGGCAGATAACACAAACGTTTAACTACACGGTGGTCGATGGTGACGGTGATCCAAGCAGCGCCAACCTGGACATCTGTATCCGCAGTGATCAGGCCGTGCTGGTCGTCGGTAACAACGCCAGCGACTATGGCACCGGCATCGACAGTTCAGTCACGCCGCACTTTATCGCCAGCCCGTTTGACAGTGATGGCAAAGGACAGATTACTGGCGTCGGCGGTAAAGACACCCTGATTGGTGACATCGGCGGTGCTGGCGCGCCGAGCATTGATCCTGCGAAAGACTACAACATCGCACTGATTCTCGATCGCTCGGGCAGCATGGCCGATGACCCGGATGGAGCTGGTGGTCATAGCAGCCGCCTGAGTTTGCTCAAGGATGCCGTGCGTTCTTTTCTCGATAAGCTTGAGGCGCATCCAGGCAATATTAACGTCGCCTTGGTGATCTTCTCTTCGACCTCATCATTATTACTGAGCGGTTCACTGGATGATGTACAGGCGGCACTGAGTGGTAACAGGGATGCGTTGGACAAAGTCACCGCCGATGGAGGCACTAATTACGAAGCTGCTTTCAAAACCGCTAATGCCTGGTTTGCAGGGGTTGAAGGAAATCACTATGAAAATCTGGCGTACTTCCTGACGGATGGTGACCCAACCACCCATAACAATGACAACAGCGATACTGGCACTGTGGTCAATATCAATGATGTCAATCGTGCGCTGGATGACGCCAGCGTACTGATGGGTCGAGCCGAGCTGCATGCAATCGGCATTGGCTCGGGTATTAACAGTGATGTGTTGCGTTACTTTGATAACACCGAGCATCAGCCCGGCAACGTCAGCACCCATGTGGCTGGCGGTACGGTAACCGCAACCACTGGTCAGCCTGAGATTGTGCTGACAGCGGATCAGCTTTTTGCATCGCTTGATCCAGGGCATACCACGCCTGGCTCATTATCGACATTGGGTAACGATCATTTAGTCGGTGGCGGTGGCGACGACCTGATCTTTGGCGACGCCTTGAACACCACATGGATCGCTGGTTATGAAACTGCCGCGCCAGGCTTCCAAGTGCTGGTTGATCACCTGACCAGTGTTAATGGCGGTACGGCACCGAGCCAAGCGCAAATCGTCAGCTTTATCGAAACCAATGCAGAGGCTCTCGGGCTCTCTGTGCCAAACTCGGGCGGAAATGACAGGCTTGAGGGCGGAAGCGGTAACGACTGGTTATTTGCTCAGGGCGGTGATGACCTGCTGATTGGCGGTATCGGTAATGACCAACTGTTTGGCGGCACTGGGGCTGATAAATTCGTATGGACCGCTGATGACCGAGGTAGCGGCTCCCATGATGTGGTGCACGACTTCAGCGCTGCACAAGGCGACGCTCTGGACCTGTCCTCGCTGTTGGTCGGCGTGGCTGACCCCGGCAATGCAAATGAGCTCAGCGCTTATTTAAATTTCGCACCCAGCGGCGGCGGTGCTGATACGCAAATCAACATCTCCAGTTCAGGGCATGTCGCTGACCCCGGCAGCATTGATCAAACAGTTACCTTGGCCAATGTGACGCTATCAGGCGGTGATACCGCAGGCATTATTCAAAACATGTTGGATAATCACACCTTGGTATCGTGATGGCCGTCACCTTGCAAGGCGCTGTTTTTTAAAACAGCGTCTAACCTTAATCAAGCCCGTCAGCTGAAACGCTGGCGGGCTTTTTTCTGGCCTACACGAGGTGATGCCCATGGTTTATGTTCAGCTTGATGAAAAGCAACGGATTCTGCGAGTCGAGCAAGAACCATTTGCGAGCATGACCAAAACCATGGCCCAAGATAACCCTGATGTACAAGCCTGGTTGGCCAGTCATGCCTTGAATAATCGACTGATTGACTTGCAGCGATCTGATCTGGAGATGGTTCGGGTGCTGGAAGATCTGGTCACGGTACTGGTTGATCGCGGCGTCATCCGCTACACCGATTTACCCGAAGCGGCGCGGCGAAAACTGCATGTTCGTGCAGAGGCTAGGGCCACATTGGATGGTTTGAGTGGCTTGTTAGGGGATGCTGATGAGCGCATTCCGTAGAGAGAGAATTACCACAGCTCCGTGGCCGTCATGCTACGCAATACTCGCCACCAATGATGGATGAAAACGCGCCATTTCCCCCCACAAAGGCCTGTGCCAGGGCCTGGTTTTGTTAATCCTGCCAAGGGCTTGGCGCGCCAATCAGGCGGCCCATTGCGCCTTCAACGCCCAATTCTTTGAGCACATCAAGTTCACCCTGCGTTTCTACCATCTCGGCAATCAGCGGCAGATCGATGCTGTTGGTTGCACGGTAAATGGCTTCTATAAACAGACGTTTATCGCTTTCCTGATCGATTGCACGAATATAACTGCCATCGATTTTAAGGTAAGCCAATCCTAAATGGGTCAGATTGCCGATCAAACTAAAGCGCCCGCCAAAGTGCTGTAAACCAAGAGGGTAACCGGAGGCGCGGATTTTCTGGGCCAGTGCCTCAAGCTCTGCCGCTGGTGGCAGATGGCGCTCATCCAATTCCAGGGTCATCAAAGCGGCTTGTTCAGGATGCTGATTTAGCACTTCGAGCAATTTGGCCCAGCTCTGCGGTTCACGCAGGGTGGCCGCCGATAAACTCAAGGCGAGCGGGGTGGGGTGCTGTTCCAAGTGCCTGAGGCTATGTTCAAGCATGGCCAAGTCAAATCTTGAAGCCCAGCCAAGCCGGTCTATCCAGGGGATAAACCGGCCAGCGGCTATGGCCTCACCTTGTGCATCCAATAAGCGTGCAAGCACCTTGTTGTGCATCAGGCTGTTGGTGTCGTCACAACGGCAAACCGGTTGAAAGTACAGCTGGATTTTATCGCCAGTTAACGCCTCGTTGATCCATTCCCGCCAGTCGTGAATGCCTTGACCGGTTGCCAGATTAAAATCGTCAAGGCGTTCCCAAGGTTGCTGCGGGTTTTTACTCTGTGCTTGCGCCAATGCCTGATCGGCGCGACCGATAACGGTCTCGGGGCTTTCTCCCGGGCGGTAGGCGGCAATTCCCATGTGGGCGACCGGCTCGCAATCACTGGCACCCGTTTGACTCAAGAGTTTCAGTTGTTCGCTGAGTTGTTGCGCCAGCTTGTCGGCGTCTTCACCACTCAAGCCTGGCGCGAGCAAGGTGAACTCACCACCACGGCTGCGCGAAGCGAGCCAATCGCCGGCTTCATGTTGCTGCATAACCTGGGTCAGCTGACCGCCAATGGCCTGAATCAACCTGTCGGTTTTTTGCCCGCCCAGACGTTGGTTGAGACCACCCAGATCATTGATCCGCAGGAACATCAAATAACCATCTGAGTTTTGTTCTGTCAGGTCGAGTTGCTGCGTCAGTTTGAGGTCAAACAAACGCCGGTTCGCCAAGCCGGTCAGGCTGTCCTGATAGGCTTGCTCACGCAATTTCTCACTGCGTGCGGCTTCTTCGGCGAACAAGGTTTTGAGTTTTTCGACCATCAGATTCATGGCCAGAACCACGCGTTTGAGTTCGGGCGTACGCGGGACTTTGGGCAGCGTCAGGAATTCACGCCGGGTAATCGCCTGTGCCTGCTGCACCATATTGTCCAGCGGTCGCAGTTGAGTGCGCAGCAGCCAGCCGCCCAGCACAGCACTGACCAAGCCGCAGCCTAGCAGCCAGAGCAAGCTGCCAATGGCGCTATCCCAAAGTTTGGACAAGGCAAACTGCGGATGGCTGAGCACTTCAACGCGGGCGGCCTGTTCCCAGCCGCGCATAATTAACGCGTCACCCCCTTCGGGCGTTAGGTCCACAAGCTCGACAAACCAGGCGGGGACGTTTTCCGGCGCTATGGTGGTGCGCCGCTCGACAATGACGCTGTCATCAGCAATGTTCACCACCCGAATCGTGGCGTAGTAACCACTGTCAAATATCGAGCTAACCATCAGCTCAATCATCGCTGGGTCATCAACATGGGGTGTCAGCGACAGGCCCAGAGCCGTTGCCGCATCCTGCGCGTGGGAGCGCAACTGGCTCAGTAACTGTTCACGCGAGCTTTCCATTCCGGTGATAAAGCTGCCTGTAAAGGCTACGACCAGAAACAGGCAAATTGCCATAAACAGCTGTTTGAGTAATGACATCAGAATCTCCTAGCCTTCGCCTATGGCGAAACCTTCCGCACGCATTTTTTTAAGCAGGTCTTGCCAGCGTGATAGTTTTTTAGTGTCACTTTTCTTGCTGTTCGAACCCGGCAGGTAAACCCCTTCAGCGTTGAACGCATAAACCGGCAACAAATCTTTGCGCTGCGACGCTGGGCGGATCTCACCCACCAGATTGTCGAGCACCAGTGGTTCGCTGGTGGGGCTTGAGTAGTAGGTCAGCACCATGTGCGCTTGGTTTTGCTGCAGTGCTTTGACGTAAGTGATGCGCAGCTTTTCACTGGGAATGCCGAGGCGGCGCAGGGTGAAGTACTTGGCGATGGAGTAATCCTCACAATCGCCTGCGCCTTTGACCAGCGATTCAACAGGGGTTGCCCAGTAGTCGGCTTGACGCCAATTACGGCGGTCATCGGTGAAGCGCAGTTGTTGGTTGAAGAAATTATTAACCTTTTGCAGTTGCTGGTTTTCAGGGCTTTGCAGATTGCTTTCAATCAAGGCTTGCCACTGTTGCAGGCGTTGCTCGGCAGGCCCAAGCGAGCCGTAGCGAGCCTGAGCATTTTGAATGATTAGGGCGAAATCCCAGTTGGCTACAGCAGTGGCTAAGCCCAGCGCAAATACCAAGGCCCCTAGCCATAACAGGCCAAGGTATTGGGAGGCACGGCTGAACAGGCGTGGCGGCATCTGCATTTGCTCGACGAGGATCGCTCAAAGTTTAGGTGCTGTAATGGCTTTGTGCCTTAGGAGATGATCTATAAAAGCGCAATTAAGAGGGGCTAGGGTGGCAGCCTATGGCTTGCCCACCATGGGTCAAGCACCGCAAGGCTTATGGATGAGTCAACCGTGCGTTTTTTTTGCAGCGCTAAAGGGTGGATGCAAAAGCATCATCTACCCAGTTTATTGGCGTCTGGCAGGGTTTTCTGGCGCAGGATATAGACGGTCACGCAGACTGAGCTGGTCAGCATAAAGACGCGGGCCCAGAACATCGGCACCAGGTAACAGGATAAACCGATACTCAGCCACATCAGGCTTATTGAGTAGATTTTGGCCTTGCGCGGAATCCCTTCACCTTCAAGGTAGTCGCGAATCCAGGGGCCTAACTTGGGGTGATTAACCAGCCAATCATAGAAGCGCTCGGAGCTGCGCATAAAGCAGGCAGCGGCGAGTAGCAAGAACGGTGTGGTGGGTAGAACAGGCAAAAAGATACCGATGACCCCAAGCGCTACGCTCAGCCAGCCAATGGCTAGCAGGGCGTAGCGAACAGCGGGGTTACGGCTTTGCCTGACTTTACCCGTCATGCGGACGGCGCGAGATCAGTGTTGACGCGGCTTGAGCAGCGCTGGTTTTTCTTCCGGGGCATTGCACAGAAGAAACAACGCAGTCAGCAATTCAGGAATTTGCTCAACCATGCTGTCTACGAGATCGCGGTCACGGGCGATCTCGTCAAACTCTGGCTGCTCATCAAACAAGCCGGAACCGACCATGATGGGCAGCAGCAACTCGCTGACTTCGTCTTCCGAGTCTTCGAACCAAACCGACTCACGCAGGAATACGCCTTCCATAAAGCCGATACACCAGCCGCGCAGGTCAGAGTCATCTGGGTCTTCGCCCAAATCCAGCTCGCATGGCATCTCAGGATCATCATCACTGGCCAACTGGCGGGCGATGTGAGCCTTGAGCAGCACCAAGGTCGCTTCGATCTCTTCGCGCTCAGCGTCGCTGCGATAGTGTGGTGCTTCAGAGAAGAGGGCGTCGATCCACTCACGCTCAGGCACCTGTTCGCTGCAGATCGACAGGGCAGTGAGGTAGCCGTGGGCGGCGACGTAGTCCAAGGCTTCTTCGTGCAATTCATCAGCATCGAGGAAGTCTTGTAGACGGGACAGTTGCTCGGCAAAGGACATCGGGGGCTACCTTGAGGAAGTAAACGAGGCTGAATTCTAGTCTAGACAGCGCGCAGCGGCCATAGCTCAAGTCTAAACCATGCATAAAGGGTTGCAGGATTGTTGCGGTCAGTTGCATGTAATTCGCTTGGCCTTGTGCCTGAAAGCCACCCTGAAAGACTATTTTCAGGCATTTTTGGGGGCAGCCGGCGACAAATATCAGATGCAAAATTTTCTGCGCCGAGCACGTGCGTATAATGCCGCACTCGATTTGGAGACCTTTCATGCAAGACCCGGCACAACGCATCCTCAAAGACATCTTCGGCTATGACAGTTTTCGCGGCCGTCAGGGCGCGATAATTCAACGTGTAGCCAGCGGTGGTGATGCCCTGGTGCTGATGCCCACAGGCGGCGGTAAGTCGTTGTGTTTCCAAGTACCGGCGCTGATGCGTGACGGGCTGGCGGTGGTGGTCTCACCGCTAATCGCCTTGATGGATGATCAGGTTGCAACCCTTGATGAGCTGGGCGTCGCTGCGGTCGCATTAAACTCGACCTTGAGTAACGATGAGCAACGCGATATTGCCGACCGGATTCGCCGTGGCGAAGTCAAAATGCTTTATCTGGCACCCGAGCGGTTGGTCCAGCCGCGTATGTTGGCTTTTCTCCAGCGACTGGATATTGCGCTATTCGCCATTGACGAGGCGCATTGCGTTTCGCAGTGGGGGCATGATTTCCGCCCTGAATACTTGCAGTTGGGGCAGCTGGCTGAGCTCTTTCCGCACGTGCCGCGTATCGCCCTGACCGCAACGGCAGACATGCGAACCCGTGAAGAGATCATTAATCGGCTGCATTTGCAGGATGCCGAACGTTTTTTATCGAGCTTCGACCGGCCCAATATCTTTTATCGCATCGTGCCCAAAGAACAACCGCGCAAACAACTGCTTGGCTTTCTGGCTGCACGTAAAGGCGATGCAGGTATCGTTTATTGCTTGTCGCGCAAGAAGGTTGATGAAGTCGCCGCCTTTTTGAGTTCGCAGGGGTTTCCAGCATTGCCCTATCACGCAGGCTTGCCCAGCGAGTTGCGCGCTTACCACCAGAAGCGCTTCCTGAATGAGGAAGGCTTGATCATGGTTGCCACTATCGCGTTCGGTATGGGCATCGACAAACCCAATGTGCGTTTTGTCGCCCACCTGGATTTGCCTAAATCATTAGAAGCCTATTACCAGGAAACCGGTCGTGCGGGGCGTGATGGCTTGCCCGCCGATGCGTGGATGGCTTACGGCCTGCAAGATGTATTGCTACTCAAACAAATGCTCAACAATTCCGATGGCGATGAGCGCCATAAACGGGTCGAACAGCACAAGCTCGACGCCATGCTTTCGCTGTGTGAAGAGACGCGCTGCAGGCGTCAGGTGCTGCTGGGCTACTTTGATGAAGTCCTGGAAAACCCCTGTGGGCACTGCGACAACTGTATTGATGGCGTGCAAACCTGGGATGCGACTGAGCCTGCTCGCCAGGCGTTATCGGCTATTTACCGCAGCGGCCAGCGTTATGGCGTCGGCCACCTGGTCGATCTGTTGCTGGGCCGTGATAACGACAAAGTACGCAGTCTTGGGCATCAGCATCTGTCGATCTTCGGGGTGGGCAAAGACCGGGCTGAGGGTGACTGGCGCACCTTGTTCCGCCAGTTGGTTGCCCGTGGCTTTGCGGACGTTGACCTTGAGGGCTTCGGTGGTTTGCGCTTGTCTGACAGTTGCCGGCCGCTGCTGCGTGGCGAAGTACAACTTCAGCTTCGCCGCGATCTTAAACCTCAACAGAGCGCGAAGGCGTCGAGCAGCGCCGCCAGCCAATTGGTTCGCGGTGATGAGCGTGAAATGTGGGAGGCGTTGCGTACACTGCGGCGTAAACTGGCAGAGGAGCATGCGGTTCCGCCTTATGTCATTTTTCCAGATGCGACCTTGCTTGAAATGCTCCGCAGTCAGCCCGGTAGTTTGAGTGAGATGGCTCAGGTTAGTGGTGTAGGTGCACGCAAGCTGGAACGATACGGCGCAGCATTTCTAGATGTGCTGGGCGGCAAAGCGCAGGCTCCACGCGTGGTGACAGATATGCGCCACGAATTAGTCAGCCTGGCTCGCGCGGGCATGACCCCTGAGCAGATCGCCAGCCAACTGCAATGCGGCACTAAAAGTGTGTATGCAATGCTCGCTGAAGCGATTAGTCGTCAGCAGTTATCACTTGAACAAGCCTTGGATATTCCAGAAGAGCTCTTGGGTGAGGTGCAAGACGTATTTCTCAATGGCGACGGCGAACTGCCAAGCGTTAATGAAATCAGCCCGTTGTTTACCGGGCGGGTAGAAGAGGGCGTGCTGCATTGTGTGCGTGCGGCCCTACAAGCCGAGTTTGAAGGCGGAGCAGAGTAGCCTTAAAGCGACATTTATTTAGCCCAGTGCACACTCTGACGCATCTTGTAAGTCATTGGTGGATATCAACCTTGCTCTACTGACGAGGTTATGATTAGCTCACTAATAATTAGTTTTTCATACTTATAAGAGTCGTTTCATCATGTCGCTATCCGATCAGCATCGTTTTGCTATGCAAATTGCACAAATGTCCCGTTCTTGGCGTGCCGAGTTGGACCGTCGTCTAGTCGGTCTCGGCCTTTCTCAAGCGCGGTGGTTGGTTCTGTTGCACCTGGCACGCTTTGCTGAATTGCCGACGCAACGTGAGTTAGCGCAAAGCGTTGGCGTCGAAGGGCCTACATTGGCACGCTTGCTCGACAGCCTGGAAGCGCAAGGTTTGGTCAGCCGTCAGGCAGTGCCCGAAGACCGCCGCGCCAAAAAAATTGCCCTGAGCCCACAAGCAGAACCCCTAATTAAGAAAATCGAAGCGATTTCTACCGAATTACGCCAAGAGCTTTTCGCTGGAATCAGTGAAGACGAATTGGATCGCTGCCAGCAGGTTCACGCCAAGATTCTGAGCAATCTGGAAAAGCGCTAAACGCCACTTAAAGCCAAGAGCAGCCCGTCATTGCGACGTGCTGCTCTTGGCGTCTGCCGAGCTTTTTTAGCAAAACTGTGACGCAGGTCAAATTGATTTCCAGCATCGCCAAAGGGATTCTAGACGGGAACCAGTGATGGCTATTTGCCCAGAAAGTGCCCGTCCCTTATAGGATGCTGGTTTCAATAGTGGCTATACTGTCGAGGCAGTGGGCGGCACAAGGAACGTAACTCCCGATTAAGGTTCTACAGCTACGGATAGATTCATCACTCGGCAAGACGCAGCTAAGGCGTCAGTGATGAAGGCTGAGTTGTTAAGTGTTAAGGGAGAATCTATGTCTCGAGTTCGCCATGTATTAATCGGTCTAGTCTCTAGCTCGGCACTTTATTCTAGTTTTGCACCTGCACTTGGGCTTGGTGAGATAACCCTGCACTCGGCATTGAATCAACCGCTTGACGCTGAAATCCAGCTTGTTCAAGTGGGTGACCTGAATGCCAGTGAGATCAAGGTAAAACTGGCGTCTGCAGATGTGTTTAATCGCTCGGGTGTTGAGCGTTTTGTATTTCTTAATAATCTAAGTTTTACCCCGGTACTGAATAACGGTCGCAGCATTGTTCGGGTCACTTCAAGCCAAGCGGTGCGAGAGCCCTACCTGAACTTTATTGTCGAAGTCTCACGGCCCAATGGCCAGTTGTTGCGTGAATACACGGTATTGCTTGATCCGCCGATCACCTCAACCTACGGTTCCGCCTCGGCTGCGCCAAGCAGTCAGTACAGCGCGGGCGCAGCCCCTGCAGTTTCGACGCGCAATCCTGCGCCCGCTCAAACCTATGTACCGCAAGCACCCAGCGTGATGCCTGCGACCGAGCTCGGCCAGACACATCAGGTGCGCAGTGGCGACAGCATGTGGCAGATCGCATCTCAATTGCGCAATCAGGGCAGCACGGCGTCCCAGCAGACGTTGATGAATGAAATTTACGCCCTCAATCCTCAGGCGTTTACCAATGGGGATATCAGTCGGCTTAAAGCCGGTGTTAACTTGCGCCTGCCAGACACTGTTGTTACCGAGTTAGCCGAGGTGGTGGCAAGCCCAACAAGCCCAACAAGCTCAGCCGAAACTGAACCTGCGCCAACGACCGCTGCCAGCAATGGCTCAGTTGACGAAGCTGTTGGCGCAAACACCGCGGATTCAAACGCACAGAGTGCCAATACTGTTGCAGCGCAAAATACTGACGTCGCAGGCATCGATGCTCAAGCTGAAACCTTGGCGCAGATGCAACGCCGACTGGACCTTGAATTGGCCAATCAAACCAATGAGAGCCTGCGCCTGCAGCAACGCTTTGCTCAATTACAAGAGCAGGTTCACGCCCTGCAAGCCCAAGTTGATGCCAAGGACCAGCAGTTGTCCGAGTTGCAGTCACAACTGGACGCAGGCTCAGTACAACAAGCTGCAAATAGTGATCAACCTCAAGCGATTGCTCCAGCGCCCATCCAGCAGGACGAGCAGCCAACCAATTGGATGAGCTACCTCTATGGTTTGCTTGCGCTGTTGTTGGCCTTTTTGTTGGCACTGTTGTGGCGTTCCAAACGCGAGCCACAGCCGACGCAGGAAGTACCTGCTGTAGCGGTTGCTTCTGCAGAAGTTGAAGAATCGCCGACCTTGGATTCACTGTTTGAAGCACCTGCGCCGGCTCCTAACCCTGCATCCGTGCCTGTACCCGCTGTTGCAGCCAGCCGCCCAGGCGCGCCGGTGGATGCAATTGAGGCTGCCAATCTTTACATCACATATGGTCGTTACCCCGAGGCAGTAAGCGCCTTGCGCAAAGCCTTGCAAGTGCACCCTGAACGTCACGATATTCGTTTTCGCTTGCTGGAGGTTCTGGCATTGCAGGGCGATGCACCCAGTTATCAGGCAGAGGAAAACTTGCTGCGCCACAGCAATTTTTCCTCGGAGCGGATTGATCAACTAAACGCGCGTTACCCGCAGTTGCATGAAGATGACTTGCAGCTTGATTTCGAGGCGCTGGAACTTGACGAGCCGGCTGAGCCAACTGAGCCGAAAGCTGAATCAAGTGCAGCACAGGATTACCAGCTTAACCTTGACGACCTATCCTTGGATGCGGACTGGGACTTGGTGAGTCCATTCTCTCCAAAAACCAAAGCTAAGCCAGCCAAGCCTGAGCACGTAGATATAGAGACGAATCTACGGGACCTGCCAAGCCTCGAAGAGCTGCCCCATGATGACGATGCGTTCGCCACCCTTACCGCGGAAAACGAAGCAGACCTGGATGCGTGGTTCGAGGATGAGCCGAAAAGGTCGCTGGCCAATGTCGATGACCTGGCTGACTTGAAGACCAATACAACTAATGTTGCCAAGCTCAACCAAGCGTTGGCGTATATTGATCAAGGCAGCATCGAAAGCGCCTGCGACATCCTCAATGAGGTCATCAATGACGGCGATGCTAAGCAAAAGCAGGAGGCGCGCGAGCTTCTCGCTAAGATTGCATGAGTGTGCTTATCAAAGCCTGCCCCTGAGAGGCAGGTCTTTATTACTGATCAAGCCGGTTACACAGGTTACTATGGGCTGCCCGTGACAGTTGAGAACGATCATGCCTAGCGCGAAACCTGAAATTACCATCACCTACTGCACCCAGTGTCAGTGGCTGCTGCGCTCCGCTTGGTTGGCTCAGGAGTTACTTTCAACCTTCGGCGATGACCTGGGCAAAGTGAGCCTTGAGCCCTCTACGGGTGGCGTATTCAAGATTGTCTGCAATGGCGTACAAATCTGGGAGCGCAAGGCCGATGGCGGCTTTCCCGAGGCTAAAGTACTCAAGCAGCGAGTGCGCGATCAGTTTGATCCTCAGCGAGACCTTGGCCATAACGATGATCGCAAGATCCATTGATTCAGGCGCCTAGGGTGGCTAACGGTTTTATCCACCCTGGCAGTGCCTGTTACTTAGCCATTCGTGCTGACACAACGATGGCCACTATAATCAAGCTGCCGCCCGCGAGCATGCGCAGGGTCGGTTGTTCGCTGAACAGCCACCACGCAAACGCGATGCCGTAAACCGGCTCCAGAGCAAAAATAACTGCAGCAGTGCGAGCCTTTATCACCCGCAGACTGGCGACAAACAAGCTGTGGGCAAGCCCTGTGCAAAACACCCCTAGCAATGCCAGCCAGAACCAATTGACCAGGGTGATTTGCGGCAGTTGTTGCCATGCCATAGGCATAAAGACCAGCATGACCGTGAGGTTCTGGCACAGCGCCGCCTTGACCGGATCCAGCCCTTGGGTGCTGGCGCGGTTGAGCAGCGACAACAGTGCAAACAAAAAGCCTGAGAGCACCGCCCACAGCAGGCCGACGTTGGCTTGACTGTTCAGGTTGAAGTCTGGCGTCACCAGAATCAAGCCCAGACAGACTACACCCACCATCAGGTACTCGCGGCGGGGGGTGCGCTCACGAAACAACAAACCTTCGAGAAGCACGGTAAAGGCCGGAAAGCTGGCAAAACCCAAGGTGGCGATAGCGACGCCGGAAATTTTCACCGACTCAAAGAAGGTGATCCAGTGGCTGCCCAGTAGCAGCCCGCCAAGCGCCAGTAAGCCCAATTGGCGCGCACTGGGACGAAGGCCACGAGACTGGCTGGACAATTGCGCAAACAGCGCCAGTGCCAGCACGGCAAATACGGCTCTGCCTGCCGAAATATTCAGGGGTGTGGTGGTGGCTAATTTACCAAAAATCCCTGAGAGCCCGAAGAGCAGGGCACCCAAGTGAATGGCCAGTAATGCTTTACGTTCAGTCATGCCAAGCGTGCACCATTGGCAACAGGCATGTCGAAGCTCGCCAGTACCACCTTGTTGTCAGGGTCATATACGCCAGTGACCAGTACCTCTGAGGTAATCCCGGCAATGCGTTTTGCGGCAAAGTTGCACACGCACAATACCTGACGACCGATCAGGTCTTCGGCTTGGTAATGAGCCGTGATTTGTGCGCTTGAGGTCTTGATGCCGAGTTCCCCTAGGTCAACTTTGAGCACATAGGCAGGCTTGATTGCCTTGGGGTTATGGGCTGCCGAGATAATGCTGCCAACGCGCAGTTCAACTCGAGCAAAATCTTGCCATTCAATCTGCTGCATAACGCCTCCATATTTTGACATGGGCCATTCTAGAGTGCCCTGAACGAGGCGTCTGTCGCAGAAATATCAACTTTTATCGCGCTGCTATCGTCTTGCGCGAATTGAACGGGGCGTGCAGCCTGAATGGCGTGATAAGGCCGCAGTAAAAGCACTTTGCGATGAATAGCCAACACGCGCAGCCACTTCACCGACCGCAAGGTGGCTGCTTTGCAGCAACTGACGGGCTATTTCGAGGCGCTGATTGCGCACATATTCCATAGGCGTACAGCCGGTTTCGACTAAGAACCGGCTATGGAACCGTGCATTCGACAGGCCCGCTAAGCGTGCAAGATCGCTCACCTGTAAGGGGTACGCGGCATGCTCATGGATAAACCGGTCGATTGCCTGCAAAGGCAGGCGCGGCTCGTTGGCGTGCAGGCTGGACTGTTCACTGAGCAGGCTTGCCAGTAACAATGCCGCGCCTTGTTCGGCAATCACCGGGTCGTTGATCGGACTGGTCGCCAGCCAATTGACCAGTTGGCCCTGGGCACTGTTGAGGGTCAACGCTTGAATCTTGTCTGCCATCCGCAAACCGGCATCGGCATGTACACCCAGCCGCTCTTTTAGCCATTGTTCAGAGGGGATGTCCATGACTAAACAGTCGCTGCCTTCAGGGCTGCCACAGGCATGTCCGGTTGCCGCCGGAACCACCGCCACACGGTGGCGAATGACCTGACTGCTAACGCCTGCGACCTCGAACTCAAGCAAGCCGTTAAGGCCGAATACCAGTTGTGCATGGTCATGACTATGGCTTAGCAGGTCATGGCTGTAATGGCGCAGTGAGAGTGGCGAGTGCATACCGATATCCCCTTTGAGTCAGGCGATTCTATCAGTAGCCAGCGGGATCAGTGCACGACTGTGCAGTTGTCATTGAATTGAAGCGATAGCGTCATATTGCATTCACCCGCCTCACGCAAGCTCAATAAAACTCTGCCTGAGGATGCCAGGATGACGAGCGCACAGTTGATCAAGCCAAGCAGCAAGCAACGGGTCAGGACCTTATGGATTTCTGATGTCCACTTGGGCACACGGGACTGTCAGGCCGAGCACCTCTCAGCTTTTTTAAAGCGCTATCAGGCGGACAAGGTGTACCTGGTTGGCGACATTATTGATGGTTGGAAATTGCGCAGCGGCGTTTACTGGCCGCAGTCCCATAGCAACGTGATTCGGCGGTTGCTGACCATGAGCAAGCGTGGCACCGAAGTGATTTATGTCACCGGCAACCATGATGAGTTTCTGCGCCGCTACTCGAAGCTGATTCTCGGCAATATTCATCTGGTCGACGAAGCTGAGCACGTCACTGCGGATGGTCGCCGATTGCTGGTGATCCACGGTGACCAATTTGATGTGATCACCCGTTATCACCGTTGGTTGGCATTTTTAGGCGATTCAGCCTATGAGTTCACCTTGACCTTGAATCGCTGGTTGAATCATTGGCGGCGCCGTTATGGCTACGGTTATTGGTCGTTATCGGCTTACCTCAAGCACAAGGTCAAAAGCGCGGTTAACTTCATCAGTGATTTCGAGCAGGCAATCACCCACGAGTGTGCCAAGCGCGGTTTTAACGGTGTCGTTTGCGGCCACATTCACCATGCTGAAATTCGCCCAATGGGCGATGTTGAATACATGAATTGTGGCGACTGGGTCGAGTCATGCACGGCGTTGATCGAACACCTCGACGGCACCATTGAGCTCTACCGATTGGCTGAGGACCAGGCACGACAGGCGCAGTTAGTTGCTCAAGCGTCACCAGCGGTTGAGCCTGTTGCATGAGGATACTGATCGTCAGTGATGCCTGGGTACCTCAGGTCAATGGCGTGGTCACCAGTTTGCAGGCACTTATTGCTGAGCTACAGGTGATGGGCCATCAGGTGAAGCTTTTATCGCCCACTGATTTCCGTTCAATACCCTGTCCGACCTACCCGGAAATTGCGCTGGTCTGGAATCTCTGGCGGGTCGGGCCGGCGATTGAGCAGTTTCAGCCCGATTGCGTGCATCTGGCTACAGAAGGGCCGCTTGGCTGGGCTGCACGACGTTGGTTGAATAGGCGCAACCTGCGCTATTCCAGCGCTATTCACACCCGCTACCCTGAGTACGTGACTGCGCGTTGCGCATGGATTCCTCTACGCTGGGGGTATGCCTATTTGCGCCGTTTTCACCGCCGCAGCCAGGCGGTTTTGGTCAGCACCGAGCATTTGCGCAATGAGCTTTGCGGATGGGGGTTGCAGCGCTTGAGGCTTTGGCGCAAAGGGGTCAATACAAATCTTTTTCACCCCGAGCAAGAGGCGCGTGACGCTGTGCAGTCTGGCCCTGTGTTTCTCTACGTTGGGCGGCTGGCGCCGGAGAAAAATCTTGAGGCGTTTCTTGATCTCGACTTGCCCGGTATCAAGTGGGTCGTTGGCGACGGGCCGCAACGTAAAGCCCTTGAGCAGCAATATCCGGATATTGCGTTCTTGGGTTATCAGCACGGTGAAGCCTTGGCTAAGGCCTATCAGCAAGCAAGTGTACTGGTATTTCCCTCCCGGACGGATACCTATGGTTTGGTCATGCTTGAAGCGCTGGCCTGTGGTACACCTGTCGCTGCATTTGCTGTGCGTGGTCCCCTTGATGTGCTGCAACAGGGAGTCACTGGCTTTATGCATGAAGACCTTGGGCATGCGTGCCTGCAAGCGTTGGCGCTCAATAGTGAGCGCTGCGCCAGCGAGGCGGCCAAGCAGTCATGGAAGGTTTCGGCTCAAGAGTTTCTGGCTGAGCAGCCCTTACTGGATGCCGAGTTGCAGCAGATTCTGATTTGAGCGCCAACCATAAGCAGGCCGCGAAGGCCTACATGATTACCTTATCGCGCAATTCTTTAGCCGCTTGCTGCAACGCTTGAATTACGCGCTCTTTATCGAAGTTCTGAATGCCATTGGTGTCCAAGTACATCGAGAAGCCAGGCAGTTCATGTTCGACGTAACTGGAGGTTGCGCCCAGGTCACGGCGGAAATCGACCACTTGGTAAATCTGCACCGGGCGGGTAAAGCCCTTGACGTTGATCTGGCCTTTATCGCGGCACATGATCAGGTCTTTTACCAGCGAATAAGTCTCGTGGGAGATCAATATCTCGCCTGACTCCGCGGCGCTTTCAAGGCGGCTGGCGAGGTTTACGTCGCGGCCAATGATGGTGTAGTCCATCCGTGTGTCCGCGCCAAAATTGCCCACGGTGCAGTAACCCGTATTGAGGCCCATGCGAATTTCAAGGGGTTTGGTGATGCCTTGGGCGCGCCATTGTTGGCGTAGCACTTTCATGTGCTTGCGCATGGCAATGGCCATTGACACCGCAGCGACGGCGTCTTTCTTCGCGCCTTTGCTGGCGGGGTCGCCAAAGAACACCATAACGCTGTCGCCAATGAACTTATCAATGGTGCCGCCGTATTTCAGGCAGATCTTCGACATTTCATTGAGGTAGGTATTCAGTAGGTCGGTCAGCGCTTCTGCTTCAAGTTCCTCGGACAACTCAGTGAAGCCTTTGATGTCGGAGAAAAATACCGTGAGCTTTTTGCGTTGAGTCTCCAGCCGTACGGTTTTTTTACCACTGAAGATCGACTCCCAGACCTGCGGGGACAAGTACTTAGCCAGGCTGCGCGCCAAACGTGCGGCCTTTTCCTGCTCACGCTTGATGTCGCTGCGCACCTGCGCCAAATGCAAACCCTGTTGGTGGACAAAGTAGGCAGTAATGGCGATATAGAACATGGTGAACAGAATGCTCACCAGCGAGACCAGCGTTGGGGTTTGGCCTATGAACCTGGGGCTGAGCAACGCCGAGCAGGCTAGGGTGCTGATCAAGGTGGTGACCAGTGCCCAGCTCATATTGCGTAATCCGCCGACCACCAACGAGCTAAACAGCAGTGTCAGCAGGCTCATCAAACTCAGGACTGGGGAAAAATTCAGTAGAACAGCCAAGCAACCGCAATGTATGGCGTCAACAATCATTAAGCCTTGAGTGGCTTTTTCTGGATAGTCACGCTTGTAGCGCTGACTAATCTGATACGCCAAATGCGGATAGAGCAGGGCGTAAGGAACAATCCATAAAATGCTGTAATTGAAGTAGTGGGCGTAAGTCCCGGCTGCAATACTGGCAGCGACAGAAATATAAGCCAGAATGCGCGAGTAATATTCACGCATTAATGGCGCTGGCAATACATGGGGTAATGCAGCGGTGCGGACGGTCATGATACGGCTATGATCCCTAGCATTAGAACGCCTCTAGGTGGACGTTATATCGGCTGTTCGGCCAAACAGGGATCATAACCAAGCCGGGCTTAACCGCCAAGCGACAATGATGAATGTAGCGCTTTGGCGGATTATTGGTTGTGAGCGCGATTTAAGCGCTCTGTTTCACATCGCGGTAGATTGAACTTTTAGGTTGGGCAAACACGCGCCTCAACATGGGCTCGAAAAACTCGAGGGGCAGTGTTTCGTATGCGGGGTCAAAGGCTGAGGCATCATATTTTGCGCAGAAATCGATAGTTGCCTGGTACTGGGGATGGTCTTTGAATTGTTCGCGCAAGTGACGATCCATGCCCAAATGATGGAAGAAGTAGTAGCCCTGGAAAATTGCGTGCTTCTCGACTATCCAATGATTCTCTGCGCTGACAAAAGGCTTGAGCATGGCGGCTGCAATGTCGGCATGGTTGTAGCTGCCCAGGGTGTCGCCAATGTCATGCAGCAGTGCACAGACCACGTACTCTTCGTCACGACCATCTTGGTGCGCGCGGGTTGCGGTTTGCAGCGAGTGGGTCAGGCGGTCAACCGGGAAACCACCGAAGTCACCATCAAGCAGTTTAAGGTGCTTGATAATGCGATCAGGCAGCAGGTCGGCAAATGCGCGAAAGTCTTTGGCAATAATGGCCCAGTCATCTTGAGTGCCGTTTTCCATATGGGTGAAACGCGCGTGCATATTCATTGCTGAGCTCCTCTTATTAGAATTGAATGCGGCCGGTAAAGGCATCTTTGAGCATGACCCAGTCACCCAGTAATGAGTAAAGCGGGTATTTGAACGTCGCCGGGCGGTTCTTTTCGAACACGTAGTGGCCAACCCAGGCAAAACCGTAGCCCGCCACCGGCACTGCCAGCAGCCATAGCCATTGTTGCGTCAGTAAGCTGTACGCCAGGATCAACAGCACCAAGCTACTACCGGCGTAGTGCAGGCGGCGGCAGGTCGGATTGCTGTGCTCTTGCAAGTAATAAGGATAGAACTCAGCAAATGATTGGAAACGGTCTGAAACGTGGGCCGTCATGCTATGCCTCCTGTTGTTATTTTATTCAGGCTCAATAATGCTTACAGTCTAGGCTTGCTACGGCTATTAACCAGTGACATTAAGTGCCACATTGCTATCCTTAGCCGCCATTGCTGTCGCTGCGGCGTATGTCGAATCTCACAATAAGAAACCTCAATGACTGAGCGCACAACATCGTCCAACTGGGCTCTAGGTATCGTTCAAGCACTGGAAATGGGCGGTGTAGACTGCCGTACGATATTTCCTGAGCTGGGCCTCGATTACGCATTGCTCGAAGACCCTGACGCGAGGTTTCCGCAAGATGGCATGACTCGACTCTGGACCCGCGCTGTTGAATTGTCGGGAAACCCGGCGATTGGTTTGAACATGGCAAAAGTTGTGCGGCCAGCTTCATTCCATGTGGTGGGCTATGCCTTGATGTCGAGCAGTTCCCTCAAGGAAGGTCTGGCGCGGTTGGTTCGTTATCAGCGAATCATTGCCGAAGGTGCAGACCTGAGCTTCAGGCCAACCGCTGATGGCTATGAGCTGGTGCTGGCGATTCATGGCGACCGGCTACCGCCTGCGCGCCAGAGCGCAGAGGCATCATTGGCTTACGCGTTGGCTTTTTGCCGATGGATGACCGGTAAGTTGATCCGACCCCGCAGGATTCTCCTGCAAGGTGAGCCGCCTGCTGATATCGAGCCGTTTGAGCAAGTGTTCCAAGCGCCGTTGCAGTTCAATTCCAAGCATTACGCCTTGCTGTTTGAGCGCGCCGACATGGAAATGTCATTACCCACTGCCAACCCATCCTTGGCGCAATTGCATGATCGTTTTGCCGGTGAATATCTGGCGCGGTTTTCCGAAAGTCGGGTCACTCATCAGGCGCGACAAGTGATTTGCCGGTTGCTGCCGCAAGGTGAGCCGAAGCGTGAAGTGGTCGCGCAAAGCCTGCACATGTCGCAGCGCACCTTGCAGCGTCGCTTGCAAGAAGAAGGCACCAGCTTCCAGCAAGTGCTCGATGACACGCGCTGTGAGCTGTCAGAGCAGTACCTGGCACAGGCGAGCCTGACTTTGCTTGAGATCTCTTATTTATTGGGTTTTGCGGATCCGAGTAACTTCTTTCGCGCATTTCGCCGCTGGTTTGAATTAACTCCCAGCGAATACCGCGCCCGGCTTGGGGCCGGTGATTGATGCTTTTCTAGGGGGGCGGCGCTTTTTCGGCCACCATTATCACCGCACTCACCAGATAACTGAGTTCATCTTGAGCCTCGTGGTGTTTGATCCATGGTGGCCAAGCACGGAAACTTGCGTCTGCATACAGGCGGTGTGTTTTTGTATTAATGCCGCCAGAACGAAGGCATTAATACCACCATCACCGTCAGGATTTCCAAGCGGCCAAGCAACATGCCGCAGGTCAGAATCCACTTTGCAGTATCCGGCAAGCTGGAAAAATTGCCTGCGGGCCCAATGATTGGACCCATCCCCGGGCCGACGCCGGAGACCGTGCTGGCTGCTCCGCTCAGTGAGGTGATCCAGTCCAGGCCACATAGGCTCAAGCCCAGTGCCATCACCGCGATAGTGGTGGTGAAGAAGAATGAAAAGGTCAAGATCGAACGTACGATGTCTTCGTCGAGGCGGTGTCTGTTGTATTGCTGCTTGATCACCGCACGCGGGTGAACCAATTGTTTAAGGTTGGCTTTGAGCAGGATGTAGGCGACCTGGAAGCGGAATATTTTCAAGCCCCCGGCCGTTGAGCCCGAGCAGCCGCCGATAAAGCCAAGATAGAAAAACAGCATGCCCGCAAAGCCGCCCCAAAGCGTGTAATCCCCCAGGGCAAAACCGGTCGTGGAGATGATCGAGGTGGTATTGACTGCCACATGGCGGACCGCTTCGAGCCAATGTAAATCCGTGGTGAGTGCATACCAACTGCCGAGAATAATCCAGGTGCAGAGCAAGATACCCAGAAACCCACGCACCTGTTGATCGTAATACAGGGCGCGAAAATTACCGCGAAGGGTTGCGGCATAGAGCACAAACGGCAGGCTGCCGAGAATCATCAGCAGCACGGTAACCCAATGCACGGCGGGTTGTTGCCAGTGGCCAATTGAACTGTCTGAGGTGGAGAAACCGCCAGTGGCGATGGCTGACATGGTGTGGTTGATCGCATCAAACCAGCCCATGCCTGCGAGCCACAAGGCCACAACCCCAAAAATACTCAAGCCAACATAGGCCGCGACCATGTATTTGGCGACCATGTGCGAGCGCGGCATGATCTTGTCAGAGCGGTCAGATGATTCGGTCTGGAACAGGCGCATGCCACCAATGCGCAGCATTGGCAAAATGGCCACGGCCATGGCAATAAAACCAACGCCGCCAAGCCAGTGCAAGAGTGAGCGCCAAATCAAAATACCTGGCGACATACTGTCCAGGCCACTGAGAACAGTTGCCCCGGTCGCCGTTATGCCCGACATGCTTTCGAACAATGAATCAGTAACACTCATGTGTTGAGCAAAAATAAACGGCAGTGCGGCAAACAGGCAGACCATGACCCAGCTGGAGACCGTCAGCATATACATGTCACGTGGGCGCAGTTGGGTGATTTGTTGGCGACCTTGGGCAACGAGCACCAAGCCACTGATAAAGGTGACCAGGCTCGACCATAAAAATGAATTGATTTCGCCCGGACGCTCGAAAACCAGCAAGGTAATGACTGGCACGAGCATACTGACCGACAGGGTGATCAGGAACACGCCATTGATAAAGGCGAGAATGCGCAGTGTCGATTTAGACATCCAACTCAACCCCCCGCACTTATTATTAATTTCATTTTGGAACCTGCATCCTTGCGGCTCGTTTTGTATTTTAGTTGGCTGATATCAGTGACGCCAAAATGAGCGAGTGACCAATACCAATACCGTCAGAATTTCTAATCGGCCAAGCAGCATACCTAAGGTCAGTAACCACTTGGCGGCATCTGGCAGGCTGGCGAAATTTCCAGCAGGTCCAATAATAGGGCCTAACCCAGGACCAACGTTACACACTGCAGTGGCTGCGCCGGTCAGTGCGGTTATCCAGTCCAGGCCGAGTAAGGCTAAACCCAGTGCAATGACACCAATGGTGATGGTGAAAAAGAACGAAAAGGTAATCAGCGAGCGAACAATATCTTCATCGAGATTGTGGTTGTTGTATTGCTGTTTGATCACTGCTCGCGGATGAACAAGCTGCTGTAAGTTGGCGCGCAGCAACACGTAGGCCACTTGAAAACGGAAGATCTTCAAGCCGCCAGCGGTTGAGCCCGAGCAGCCACCGATAAAGGTCAGGTAGAAGAACAGCATGACCGCGAAACTGCCCCAGAGCGTATAGTCACCCAGTGCGAAGCCGGTGGTGGTGACCACTGAAGTCACGTTGACTGCAACGATGCGCACTGCATCCATCCAGCTGTAGTCAGAGTTGATCCACAGCCAAGTCCCGAAGACCAGCCAGGTCAAAACAAGAAACCCAATAAAGCCGTGAACCTGGTGATCACGGATCAGTGCGTGGCGGTTGCCACGAGCGGTGGCGACGTACAGGGTAAATGGCAGGCTGCCGGATATCATCATCAGGACAGCCACCCAGTGCACAGCAGGTTGGTCCCAATGGGCCAGTGATGAGTCTGAAGTTGAATAACCGCCGGTGGAGATGGATGTCATGGCATGGTTGATCGCCTCAAAGGGCGTCATGCCTGCGAGCCAGTAGGAGACACCGCCAAGCAGCGTCAGGCCCAGATACACCAGCAGAATGTATTTGGCAGCCATATGCGAGCGCGGCATGACTTTCTCGCCCCAGTCGGAAGACTCGGTCTGGAACAGGCGCATGCCACCGACGCGCAGCAGCGGCAGAATCGCCACCGCCATACCAATAAAGCCAATGCCGCCCAGCCATTGCAGCATTGATCGCCAGATAAGAAGCCCCGGGGATGCGGTGTCGAGCCCGCTGAGCACGGTCGAACCGGTGGTGGTAATACCCGACATGGTTTCAAAAAAGGCATCGGTGTAACTGATGTGGTGGATTTGCACCATTGGTAATGCCGCAAAAATGCACACCACAATCCAACTGCCAGTGGTCAGCAGGTACATATCGCGGGGGCGTAGCTGGGCGTTTTCAGGGCGTCCTGGAATGACCAGTGCAATACCCGCCACGGCAGTAATCAGGCTCGACCAGAGGAAGGGGTCGAGGTCATCGGTACGTCCGTATACCAGTAGCGTCAGCAGAGGAATCATCATGCTGAGCGCTAGCGTCAATAAAAAAATACCGAGGATGAAGCCAATTATTCGCAGTGTCGCCAAGGCCATATAGGGGGCTCAAGTGGTGGACAGACGGAAAGTCGCAAAGGGCGCCATTCTACGCGTGAGAAAAAAGCTGTAAACCAACTATTAACTTTGCTTTACAACGCCATCGGTATGCATAGAATAGCCGCCAGGTCAGGGTGTGTGAAAACGTCACGAACGAAGGCAAGACAAGGCTTTAACAGGCGAAAAAGCGCAGTTTAGGTGTTCTAAATGAGCATTTTTCGTCTGTTTATAACGCTGTATTGTCGAGTGCAGTAGTTTTTCACACAGTCTGAGGTGCCGGCCCTTGCCGGTTTCTGAGTTCTTATTATCATGTCTGAAACTAATCCTTGTTTAACGTGTGGCGCCTGCTGCGCGTATTTTCGTGTGTCTTTCTTTTGGGGCGAGTGCCAGTCTGCTGGTGGTACGGTGCCGGATGATCAAGTGGTATTGATTACTCCGCAACGTGTGGCCATGCGTGGTACAGAGCATAAACCAGCACGCTGCAACGCGCTGCTGGGTGATGTTGGCGAAGGCGTGCGTTGTACCTTGTATGAAAACCGCTCGAGTCCGTGCCGCGATTTTGAGGCTTCCTGGGCCAATGGTGAGCATAACCCGCGTTGTGATGATGCGCGAAAGGCTTACGGTTTGCCGCCGCTGACGCCGCCGGTTGCCCCGAGTGTGTCGCCGGATCGGGTGGCATAAAAACTAGGTTAAACCGCGAAATACTAGGGTGGTCGATGCTGTTTTCGGCCACCATTTTCGCTGCAAAAGCCCGTGCTATTGATCCAACCTCCACGGTGGTAAGTCTTGGTGGCCTTGCGTATGTGGGGTGATTGATGCTTTTGGGTGGTGGGCACTTTTTCGGCCACCATTTATCACCGCGCCCAGCAGATAACTGACTTCACCTTGAGCATTGCGGTGTTTGATCTGTGGTGGCCAAGCTTCGCGTTGACCACCCTACGACGGCTATCATTTCGGTCAGGGATTTTTGCGCGTTTGTTGATGAGTCATGCTGGACACGCTGCGCGTTTCGCACCTTAGGTTGGGTTATATCCGAGGATTTATCTCAGGTTTTTCCCACAGCGGTTGCCGCAGGCTCTAGAATTTAGCTTCATGTTCTACCTGAGGTGACCAATGGACGCGCTAGATGCACTTATAAACCGAGTTTCTGTTCCGCGCTTGAGCGAGCCTGCCCCGGATGCAGAACAGCGTGAGGTGTTGTTTCGTGCGGCACTGCGGGCCCCTGATCATGGGCAACTTCGGCCTTGGCGCTTTTTGACGGTTGAGGGTGATGCACGTCAGGCGTTGGGGGAGCTGTTTGCTGAGGCGCTAATGGCAGGTGATGCAGAGCCTAGCCCTGAGGCGCTCAATAAAGCCCGGGCGATGCCGCTGCGCGCGCCGTTGATGGTTGTGGTGATCGCCAGCGTGAAGGCGTCGCCAAAAGTCCCCGCGCAAGAGCAAATAATTGCCGCATCCTGCGCCGCTCATGGCATCTTACTGGCGGCGCATGCTCAAGGTATTGGTGCGGTCTGGCGTACGGGTGATATGGCCACCAACGCACATGTGGCTGCTGGCCTGGGGTTGTCCGCTAACGAGCAAGTCGTGGCGTACTTATACCTGGGCACCGCTGAGCGTGAGTTGCGTACTCCGCCGACGCTGAATGTCGAGGATTTCGTCAGTGCTTGGCCGCGCTAGCGGCTCAGCAACGGCTCAATAGCTTCAGGATTTTGCCTCAGCCTGAGTTGTGATTATCAAGCTGGCGCAAAAACCGCCTTGAGCATGATTATCCAATACCAGCTTGCCCCCATGGCGTTCCGCGGCGCGACGGGCAATGGCTAAACCCAGGCCATGACCTGCAGCGGTTTGGCCTGGCGCACGGAAAAACGGCTCGCCCAGTTGGTGCAGGTGCTGCTCATCAACCCCGGGGCCGTAGTCGCGTACGCTAATGATTACTGCGCCATCCTTCGGGTACGCCTTAACCTCAATCGGCATGCCTTGAGGGTTGAAACGCAAGGCGTTACGCAGCAGATTGTCGAGGGCGCGTTCAAGCATATTCGGCCAACCATCAAGGCTAATGCCGGGTGCGATATTGATATCGACCTGCTGTTCGGGTGCGGTGATGTGCACGTACTCGACTAATTTTTGCAGCACTTCTTCAAGCTTGACTGGTTGGACAGCACCCAAGTTGGCATCCAGGCGGGCGAGTTCGAGAATCTCACTGATCAGCGCTTCAAGGCGATCACACTCTTTTGTCAGGCGCGGCCACAGCTTCTCACGCTCCTGTGGTTCGGCGCGTTCGGCCAGTGCTATGGCAATGCGCAGGCGTGCCAAAGGTGAACGCAGTTCGTGGGAGACGTCACGCAATAACTGACGTTGACTGCCGATAAGGCCTTGTAAACGTGAACCCATCCGGTTGAAGTCAGTTGCCAGCAGGCCCAGTTCATCGCGGCGTTTGGACAGGTGTGCCAAGCTGTTTTGTTGGTAGCTGGTTTGCCCCAGGTCATGCACCGCGCCACGTAAACGATTCAGGGGGCGGGTTATCGATAGGGTCAGTAGCAGGCTGAATACGGTTAAGACCACCAGTGCAATAACCAATGCGCTGATCGGCCAGAGCAGGCTGTCACGGTGCCAGCCGTTAAGAACCTGATAGGGTATGCGGTAAATGAATAAATAGGTTTTGTCAGTCGTTGGGCTGACGTATTCGGTGGTCAGGCGACGCCAGGGCAGGCGCTTGTTCTTCTGGCGTGACTCAAAGGCTTCGGCACGCGGTGGAAACGTACCGGGTACCAGATGCTGGCCGTTTTCCCCCAGCACCTGCACATCTACTTGATATTGATCTTTGTGCTGCCTGAGGAATGCCTGTGCGGCCTGTTTGCCTGCGCTCTCATAGCGCTCGGTCCAGGTTTCGGCGAGCCCTTGCAGGGCAGGGGTGTTGTTGAGAATCCAACTGTCCTGATTCAGTGCTCGGCCAAGTAGCATCGACAGGCCAGCAACCAAGGCGATGGCCAGCCAGAAACTCGCAAAAATGCGCCAGAACAATGACCGCACGGGGTTCTCCTAGATGCAGTCAAGCCCGAGAGCAAAAAGCTGTCGGGCTTAACAATTAAGTGATCAGCCTCGCCAAGGAGGCTGTGTTCAGGCTAGTTACTCGGTTTTAGCCTTCATTTTTTCAGCGCGAAGCGCTTCCATCTTCTTCAGGTGCTCATCAAACTTGGTTTGCTGCTCTGGAGTCAGTAGGTTACGCATTGCTGCCTGCTGCTTGTCGAAAGAGGCTTTCAGCTCAGCCTTCATGGCTTGTTGCTCTTTTTCTGGCAGTTTTTCCAAGTAGCGCTTGGTGATGTCGTGGCGGGTTTTCATCTGTTCGCCCATCAGTTTGCGCATGTCTTGGCGCTGTTCTTTGTTCAGGTCCAAATCTTTGAACATGTGTGCACCGCGGTGACCAGGGCCTTTACCGTCATGGTGAGCGCCGTCTGTTGCAGCCATGGCCAGTGTAGGCAGAGTCAGGGCGAGTAATACTGCAGTTAATGTCTTGCGCATGATGTATCTCCTAATCTCAAGGCCGGTTCGTTACCGGATGAGCTCAGTTTATGCGGGGCTTGGTCAAGCGCGGTCAGCGAATGGTAAAGGCAGCGTAAAGATCAGGAGCGCGCTAATTTACTCGCTGTAGTAATAGCCGCGACTGCGCAAGGCCATGATGCGGGGGCGGCCGTCTGGGTGCGGGCCTATCTTCTTGCGTAAGTTGCTGACATGCATGTCGAGGCTGCGGTCATAGAGCGTGAGTTTGCGACCCAAGGCCAGTTGCGCCAGATCTTGCTTATCAACCGGTTCGCCCGGTTGATTCAACAAGGCTTCAAGCACTTTGCTTTCTGAGAGTGTCAGCAGTACCTCAGTCTCACCAATGTTGACGACGCCGCGCGCAGGGCTGTGTTGCAGGTCGCCCAACGACTGTTGCTGCGGTGTTGATGCTGTTGCAGTGGTGCTTCGGCGCAACACAGCACGCAAGCGGGCGGTCAACTCACGAGGGTCGCAGGGTTTGGCCAAGTAATCATCGGCACCCAACTCAAGGCCCAGGATACGGTCAAGTGGCTCCCCTCGCGCAGAGAGCATCAGCACCGGAAGTTCGGCATGCTCGCTGCGTAATTGTTTGAGCAGCTCAAGGCCGCTGCCATCCGGCAGCATCACGTCTAGCACCACAGCATCTGGAGCTGAATGACTCAGGGCCTGGCGAGCCTGCTGGCCGTTATGGCAAGCGGTCACTTCAAAGCCTTCCTGGGTAAGCCAGTGGCTCAGCAGTTCACAAAGCTCGATGTCATCATCGATGAGTAGCAGTTGGCTCATGTTGATTGGGGTCTGTTCTCGTTTCGTTCACGGTCGCGCCTTACCTGCTGTTGTGCAGGGTAAGGCACGAGACACATTAATTCGTCCATTCACGGCGGCGACGCCGGCTACCACGCAGAAGTGCACCAATGATAACGCCCAGCAGGCCAGAGCCAGCTCCGACCGCAAACCATTGCTGGCGTTCACTGATCAACGGTGGCGGCGTTTGAGCCTGGGCTGTTTTAAGTTGCAGTTTCAGCCGCTGGTTATCCTGGCGCAGGCGTTGCAACTGAATGCTTTCGCGCTCTGCACTCTGCTCTTGTAATTGCGCATTGAGCTGCACGCGCTGGTCTTCACTCAAGGCGAGGCGTTGCTCCAATGCATCTATCCTAGCTTGCGCCGTTTCAGGTTCGGGCTCTGCCCGCAGAGCAGTCGGTAGTAAACATATGGCAAGCAGCAAGGTAAGCTTAGTAGGGCGCATTGGAGCTCCTTTGTCCTACTCTAATAGTTTGTTCTGAGTTGGCGCGTGCTTGGCAACGTGGTGCTTAGGGCAGCACCAGCTTGAAGGGTTTAACCACGACGCGGGCATACACCCCGGCTGCTTTATAAGGGTCGGCATTGGCCCAGTCTTGCGCGGCGCTTAGAGAGTCAAATTCAGCTACGATTAAACTGCCGGAGAAGCCTGCACTGCCCGGATCGTTGCTATCAATTGCTGGGTGCGGACCGGCGAGAATGAGTCGGCCTTCTGCTTTAAGTTGCTCCAAGCGGGCAAGGTGCGCAGGGCGTGATGACATGCGGTTTTCCAGGGAGTTTTCGACATCAGTGGCGATAATGGCGTAGAGCATTTCAGTCCTTATTCCGTAATGGGCGCAGCGGCCGTAAACATAAGTGCAGATTGAGTCAATTATACAGCGTTGAATCAGCACTTCTGGGCTTATAAAACAGCTGTTTGCGACTCAAGTCAGCAAGAATCTGCATCTGTCGGCATAATATCAACCATAAATTACTGAGATAGTGCCCATATGGATGTTGATTTACATTGTCACAGCACTGCATCCGACGGCGCACTTGCGCCGGCAGTGGTTGTGGCGCGGGCACATGAACGCGGAGTCAAACTCCTGGCATTGACCGATCACGACACGATTGAAGGCCTTGATGAGGCTCGTATTGCAGCTCAAGAGCACGATATGCAGCTGGTCAATGGCATCGAGCTGTCTTGTATGTGGGGCGGTGCGACTATTCATGTGTTGGGTTATGCCTTTGCCAGCGATGCGCCGGCGTTGAATAAAGCCATTGAAGCGCTTCACCATGGCCGCTGGCTGCGGGCAGCAGAAATTGGTCAGCGCCTTGAGGCCAAAGGTATGCCGGGAGCGCTTGAGGGCGCCCGGGCTATCCAGCAAGAGTTGGGCGATAGTGGTAATGCGCCAGCCCGGCCTCATTTCGCCGAATTTATGGTGCGGGCGGGGTATGTCAAAGATCGTGCTGAGGCATTTCGTAAATGGCTTGGTTCAGGCAAGTTGGGCGATGTGAAGCAGCATTGGCCGGCCCTGGATGATGCTGTGGCGACATTAAAACAAGCCGATGCATGGATTAGTCTGGCGCACCCGTGGCAGTACGACTTTACTCGTAGTAAGCGCCGCCGTTTGGTCGCTGCATTTTCAGAGGCAGGCGGGCACGCGCTTGAGGTGTGTAATGGCATGCAGCCGGCTGAGCAAGTTGGAGGCTTAGCCATATTGGCCCGAGAGTTTGATCTGCTGGTCAGCGCTGGCAGTGATTTTCATGCCCCGGGCAACTGGTCAGAGCTGGGTATGTACCGTCCCGTCCCTGAAGACCTTTCGCCACTATGGACGCGTTTTAAGCATGTCCAACATTCAGCAGCCTTACGAGCAGGGAGCTAACGTGAGTCAATTTTTCCAGGTTCACCCGGAAAACCCTCAGTCGCGCCTGATAAAACAGGCGGCGGAGATCATCCGGGGTGGTGGCGTCGCGGTCTACCCGACTGACTCTTCCTATGCCATAGGCTGCCGTTTGGGTGACAAAAATGCGCTGGAGCGCATCAGGCGCTTGCGCCAATTGGATGACAAACACAACTTCACGCTGGTCTGCCGTGATCTGTCGCAGCTGAGCACCTTCGCCAAGGTTGATACAAGTGCTTTTCGTCTACTCAAGACCCATACGCCTGGGCCTTATACCTTCATTCTCAATGCGACCCGTGAAGTACCACGCATTATGTTGCACGCTAAGCGCAGAACCATCGGCCTACGGGTCCCGAGCCATCCGATTGCTCAGTCATTGCTTGAGGAATTGGGTGAGCCGATCATGAGCGTCAGCCTGATCATGCCGGATGAAACACTGCCCATGAGCGACCCCTATGAAATGCGCTCACTGCTTGAGCATCATGTGGACTTGATCATTGATGGCGGTTTTGGTGGTTTGGCGGCTTCTACCGTCGTCAATCTGGCGGATGATGAGCCGAAAGTGGTGCGGGTGGGCTGCGGCGATCCGGAACCCTTTGAAAATCTTTGAAGCATTAATCGGCGTGTGATGCAGGCTGAAAATTCGATGCTTTAACAGGCTGTCGTTAAGCGCTGTGTCTTGCTAATGTCTGTGTAATTGCTTTTAGCGGGAAACCCGGTTTGAACCTTGTAGATTCTGAGCGGCGGGTACTTTCAGGTATGCGCCCAAGCGGCCAATTGCACATTGGCCATTACCACGGTGTCCTAAAAAACTGGGTCCAGCTGCAACACAGCTATGACTGCTTTTTTTGCATCGTCGATTGGCATGCACTGACCACTGATTACGAAGATGTCAGCCAGTTGTCCAAGCATGTGCTGGATATGGCGGTTGATTGGCTGGCCTGCGGCCTGAGCCCAAGCTCGACAACCTTGTTTATTCAGTCGCAGGTGCCGGAGCATGCTGAGCTTCATCTTTTGCTGTCGATGCTCTGCCCACTGAGCTGGCTGGAGCGTGTGCCATCCTACAAAGAGTTGCAGGATCAACACCAGGGACGCGATCTGGCGACCTATGGCTTCCTGGGTTATCCATTGCTGCAAGCCGCTGACATTCTGCTTTACCGCGCAGGTGTTGTGCCGGTGGGCTCAGACCAACTGGCGCATATTGAATTTGTCCGCGATGTGGCGCGGCGATTTAATCACCTGTATGGACGGGAACCCGGTTTTGAGGCCAAAGCTGAGGCGGCAATCCTCAAACTCGGCAAAAAGAATGCAAAGCTCTACAACCACCTGCGCCAGGCTTACCAAGAGCAGGGCGACAGTGAGGCGTTGGACACCGCACGGGCATTGCTTAAAGAGTTGCAGAACGTCACGCTGGGCGACAAAGAGCGTTTGTTCGGTTATTTGGAAGGCGCTGGCAAGCTGCTGTTGCCCGAGCCACAAGCGATGCTGAGTGATGCGCCACGTTTGACTGGGTTGGACGGCGGCAAAATGTCCAAGTCGCACAACAACGCGATTTACCTGCGCGAATCCGAAGCGCAGGTGGAAGAGAAAATTAAACGCATGCCAACGGATCCCGCCCGTGTACACCGCAATGACCCTGGTGAACCTGCGCGTTGTCCGGTGTGGCCGCTCCACAAGCTGTATTCGAGTGAAAGCACCTGTGATTGGGTGCAGCAAGGTTGCACCAGTGCGGGTATTGGCTGCCTGGAGTGCAAGCAGCCGCTGATTGAATCGGTGCAGCAGGATTTGCAGCCCATCCAGCTGCGCGCCGCTGACTATGAAGATAATCCCGATGTAGTGCGCGGCATCCTTGCCAGCGGTGCAGAGCGTGCCCGTGATGAAGCGCGCGACACCCTGGTCGAAGTGCGTCAGGCGCTTGGCATGAACTACCGATGAGCCAAGCCACGCCAGAGATCCTTGACGATCAGGCCAACGCCCAGCAAGAACTGCAGTTTGCCAAGGTCTATGGCGAGGCACTGACTGAGTTGCCGCTGGACTTATATATACCGCCAGATGCACTCGAAGTCTTTCTTGAGGCTTTTGAAGGCCCGCTGGACCTGTTGCTTTACCTGATCCGTAAGCAAAATATTGATGTGCTGGATATTCCCGTTGCGGAAATCACACGGCAATACATGGGTTACGTTGAGCTGATGCACACCGTGCGTTTGGAGTTGGCTGCTGAGTACTTGGTAATGGCTGCAATGCTGGCTGAGATCAAGTCACGCATGCTGCTGCCGCGCTCTGCCAGTGTTGATGAGGAAGAAGACGATCCCCGCGCCGAACTGATCCGTCGCCTGCAAGAGTATGAGCGTTACAAGGCCGCCGCCGAAGGCTTGGATATTATCCCGCGGGTTGGCCGCGACCTGACAGTGCCACGTCTGGATGCGCCGCAAGCCAAAGCGCGCAAGCTGTTACCGGATGTCAGTCTGGAAGAATTGCTCTTGTCGATGGCTGATGTGTTGCGCCGCGCCGATATGTTTGAGAGCCATCAAGTGACCCGTGAAACCCTCTCGACCCGTGAGCGCATGAGTGATGTACTGGAGCGGCTCAAAGGCGGTGAGTTCGTGCCTTTTGTCGGTTTGTTTCTGGCCGAAGAAGGGCGCTTAGGCGTAGTGGTGACCTTTATGGCGGTGCTTGAGTTGATCAAGGAATCGCTGGCTGAGTTAGTGCAAAATGAGCCCTATGGCCCAATTCACGTCCGGGCGCGAGCTGAGCAAATAAATGAATTTGAATGAACCTCAAGACTTAGCCACCTTGCTTGAAGCTTTCTTGCTGGCTTCGGGCAAGCCGCAATCGCTCGAACGCCTTTATGAGTTGTTTGAGGAAGCTGAGCGCCCAGATCCCGCTGTGTTCAAGAAAGCCATCGAGGTGTTGCGCAAAGCCTGTAAAGGTCGCGCGGTCGAACTGGTTGAAGTGGCTACCGGCTACCGGCTGCAAGTGCGAGAGAAATTTGCGCCCTGGGTTGGGCGTTTGTGGGAAGAGCGCCCGCAGCGCTATTCACGGGCCATGCTCGAAACCCTGGCGCTGGTCGCCTACCGGCAACCCATTACCCGTGGTGAAATCGAAGACGTTCGCGGCGTTGCAGTGAATAGCAATATTGTTAAAACACTGCTTGAGCGTGAGTGGATTCGAGTGGTCGGTTACCGCGATGTGCCGGGCAAGCCAGCCATGCTGGCAACCACCAAGCTGTTCCTCGATCACTTCAACTTGAAAAGCCTTGATCAACTGCCGCCTTTGGCTGATTTGCGAGAGCTGGAGTCAGCTGTCGAGCCAGAGCCCGAGTTCGTGGGCTATGCCGAGGGCGAAGCGCCTGTGCCGGCTAGCTTGCAAGCCCGTGCAGACCTGGCGTTGGCGGGTGAGGAAGGCGAAGTCGAAACCGAGAGTCCGTCTGAGAAAATCCTTGAAGAAACCAGCTTTAGCAGTCTGTTGGCCGAGCTGGATAATATGGAACAAGGCCTCAAAACCGACTTTGATGACCTTGAGCCGCTGCCTGCAGATGAGCCCTTAGCCGATGTGCAAGCGCCCGAGGATCAAGCGGTTGATGTGCCTGTCGAGCAGGTTCCGGCAGATGTGCCACACTATGATCCTGTCCAAGCAGAGCTGGACGAAGAAGCCGAAGCTGAACGCGCCTTGCAGGCGGCCATTGCCGATGAGCTTAGCGGCCGTTATTAATCGGGACTGACACGCGAAGCTTGTCCACCAAGCGCAGTGACGTTTCCACGGATTCTGGCGGACAAAAATGCGTTGTCCGCCCTACGTTGGGCGCGTATGATGCGCGCCCTCGACGAGATGTCGTCCTATCACAGAGAAACACCGGGAGGTGCCCAGATGAGTGAAGAAATTGAACAAATAAGCCCTGCAGGCGAAAAACTGCAGAAAGTCCTGGCGCGTATGGGTTTGGCCTCACGTCGTGAGATCGAAACCTGGATCGGCGCAGGCCGTGTCAAGGTCAATGGCGTTGCAGCCAGCTTGGGACAGCGTGTTGATTTGCACGATGCCATTGCCATTGATGGCAAGGTCATCAAGCGCGAAGAGGCTGCCGAGTCCCAGCGTCGTGTGTTGATCTACAACAAGCCCGACGGCGAAATCTGCACCCGTGACGACCCTGAAGGCCGTCCTACCGTATTTGATCGTTTGCCGCGCCCGAAAGAAGGCCGCTGGATCAATATTGGCCGCCTGGACATCAACACCACCGGCTTGCTGATGTTCACCACCGACGGTGAATTGGCCAACCGTTTGATGCACCCTTCCTATCAGATGGACCGCGAGTACGCCGTGCGTGTACGGGGTGAAGTCGATGAAGAGATGATCGAACGCTTGAAGGCTGGCGTCATGCTTGAAGATGGCCCGGCCAAATTTACCGACATCAAAGAAGCACCGGGCGGCGAAGGTTATAACCACTGGTATCACTGCGTGGTGATGGAAGGCCGTAATCGTGAAGTGCGTCGGCTGTGGGAGTCCCAGGGTTTGGTGGTTAGCCGCTTGAAGCGCGTGCGTTTCGGCCCGGTATTTATGACCTCCGACCTGACCATGGGCCGCTGGCGTGAAATGGGTCAGCGCGAAGTTGATATTCTCAGTGAAGAAGTCGGCCTCAAGCCTGTAGCCTTGCCCGATATGAAAGAAAAGGCGCGTGATAAGCTGGATCGTCAACAGCGTAAGTCAGCCAAGCCAGTCGGTCGAGGCGAGCGCTCGGCGCGTACCTTGCGCCCAGCGCATGGTGGCCCGGCTGACGGCGACGTACGTTCTGGTCGTGGTTCACGTGATCAGTCGCGCGGTGGTGCGGGCAAGTCCTCTGCAGTTGCTGAGCGTCCAAGCGACGTCAGAAAGCAGAGCACCTCGGGCAAGCCGCGCACAGAGTCAGCCGAACGTGGTGGGCGTAAGCCTGCAGCTGCGCCGGCTAAGCGTCGCAGTACACCTGCAGCTGAAGGTCAGCGTCCAGGCTTTGGTCGTGGACGTAAGCCCGAGCCAAAGGCATAAGCCTCTAGCGCGTAGAAAAGGGTCGCCTGGTGCGACCCTTTTTGCATTTTGTGGGTTGCGCTAAGGATATTTGGGTAGTCGAGGCGAAGCTTGCCCACCATGGTTTTGCAAATATTCTGAATATTTGTGGCCACAAATGGTGGCCGACAACAGCATCGACCACCCGGTGGAGCAGTTTAGCCGGCCATGCTTAAGCGGTTGCGCCCATCGCGCTTGGATACGTAGAGCGCGTTATCGGCTCGGCGCAGCAGGCTTTCGTCTGATTCGCCGGGCAATAAGCTGGCACCGCCAAGGCTGATCGACAGAGCAACTGGCTGGCCTTGGGTGACATATTGCAGTTCCTCAACCGAATGACGCAGGCGTTCGCCAACCATTGCCGAGGCGTCGCGGCCGGTGCCTGAAAGCAGCACTAAAAACTCTTCACCGCCGTAGCGGAAAATCATATCAACGTTGCGCAGCTGCGCCTTGATGGTGGTCGCCACAGCCTTGAGCACTTCATCGCCAACACTATGGCCATGGGTGTCGTTGATTTGCTTGAAATGGTCCAAATCGAGCATTAGCAGCGATAGCGGCTGTAGATTGCGCCGAGCAACATCCACTTCGCGGTGCAGCATTTGCTCCATTGCAATGCGGTTGCCGGTATTGGTCAGCGGGTCGCGCAATGCGTTCTGGATGGCGGTGCGGTAAAGCAGGGCGTTACGCAGCGGGTATAGCAAGCTGCCAAGCAATGCTTCGAGTTGTTTAAGCTCGTCTTCGCTAAAGCGCAGTTTGCGGCGAAATACCAATTCGCCAAGGTATTCACCTTCATGGCTTAGGCGATAGCTGGCGGCATTGCCGACTGTTTGACCAAACTCCAGGCTGAGGTCACTGACATTATGCTGGTAAGACAAACCATCGAGCATGACCAGACGCTGAATTTCACTGAAAAACAGATTCAGGGTGCGCTCTGCATCCAGGCTGGTTTGCAGCTGTAGATTAAGGTGCTGGCGCAGCTGCGCAAGATTAAGCGGCTGCAGGGATTGCTTTCGCTTGATCAAATAACCGAGACGCTGCAGCTTGGCTGCATCGAAATCGATTGTGTTGTTGGAGTTGGGAGGAACCATAAACGCTAAACCTCTGGCGCTAAAGTGCGGCAATAATGGTTTAGAGCGATTTTCGTGCCAGCTGTTTCAGCCAAATAAAAAATAATGTGAAGTCAGTCACTTACAGCTGGGAGTTAGCTGCTGTAAGGGCCTTGCGGGCGGGCCGATGACAAAAGACCGGCAAGCAGTTGCCGGTCTTTTAAACTCATTGCCAGAAAAATGGCATTGTTTTGCCACTATTGAGTTTACTGAGCGTCAAACGCCTGGCCGCTGACACCTGTGCTGTCTGGGCCCATCAGGTATAGGTAAACCGGCATGATGTCAGTGGGTACTGGGTTGTTGTCTGGGTTTTCACCCGGATAGGCTTGGGCGCGCATGTCGGTACGTGTGGCACCTGGGTTGATGCTGTTGGCGCGCACAGGGGCCACATCTTCCAGTTCGTCTGCCAGGGTTTGCATTAAGCCTTCGGTGGCGAATTTCGATACGCCGTAAGCACCCCAGTAAGCGCGGCCTTTGCGGCCAACGCTACTGGAGGTGAAGACCACTGAACCATCGCTGGAGAGCTTGAGTAGCGGCAGCAGGGTGCTGGTGAGCATAAACATGGCGTTAACGTTCACGTGCATGACCCGCATGAAGTTCTCGCCAGACAACTGCTCGACCGGAGTGCGTGGGCCAATGATAGAGGCGTTGTGCAGCAAACCGTCGACTTTGCCGAATTCAGTTTCGATCATCGCCGCCAACTCATCGTACTGATGGGGCAGGGCTGTTTCGAGATTGAACGGGATGACCGCCGGTTGCGGGTGGCCAGCCGCTTCGATTTCATCATAGACCGCGCTCAGGTTGCTTTCGGTCTTGCCCAGCAAGAGCACCGTTGCGCCGTGGGCCGCGAAGGTTTTGGCGGCTGCTGCGCCAATGCCGCGGCCTGCACCAGTAACTAAAATCACGCGACCTTTGAGAAGCTCGGGGTGGGCGGTGTAATCGAACATGATCGGTCTCACTTGCTGGGCTATGGCGCCGCTGCGTCATAGCCAGTGTCAATGGTATCGCGCCGACCTGCGTAAGATGGCGCAGGTCGGCAGAGGTTTCAGCAGCTGCAGAGGGCGTTGTCGAGCACTGTGCGTAGTTGCAGTGGGTGATCGACGACCACATCGGCGCCCCAGTTGCGCGGGTTATCCTCAGGGTGAATATAGCCGTAGGTAACGGCTGCTGTTTTGGTCCCGGCAGCGCGGCCCGACTCGATATCACGCAGGTCGTCGCCGACAAATAAAACACTGGCCGGGTCCAGGCCCAATGTTTTGCAGGCCAGAATCATCGGCTCAGGGTCGGGTTTGCTGTTTTTGACGTGATCCGGGCAGATCAGGATGGCTGAGCGTTTAGCCAAGCCCAGTTGTTGCATGATCGGTTCGGCGAAGCGCAGCGGCTTATTGGTAACAACGCCCCAGATCAGTTTAGATTGCTCAATTTCGGCAAGCAATTCGTTGATCCCGTCAAAAGGGCGAGTCAGCACTGCGCAGTGGTCTTTATAGCGTTCTAGGAACTCAAGGCGCAGTGGCTCAAAGTCGGGCGCTTGCGGGTCAATGCCAAAGGTTACCGACACCATGGCGCGGGCGCCGCCTGAGACTTGGTCGCGGATCAGTTTTTCAGCAATGGGCTCAAGCCCGCGCTCAACGCGCATGGCTTGGCAGATCGCAATAAAATCAGGGGCACTGTCGAGCAGCGTGCCATCCATGTCGAAAAGTACTGCACGCAGTCGCATCATTGCTCCTTGAGCGTTTGAATCATGTAATTGACGTCAACATCGGATGACAGCTTGTAGTGCTTGGTCAGCGGGTTGTAGGTCAAGCCGATGATGTCTTTGACTTCTAGGCCCGCAGCGCGGCTCCAGCTACCCAGTTCGGATGGGCGGATGAATTTCTTGAATTCATGGGTGCCGCGGGGCAGCAGGCGCAGCAAGTACTCCGCGCCGATCACTGCAAACATATAGGCTTTTGGATTGCGGTTGATGGTCGAGAAAAACACTTGGCCACCCGGTTTAACCATGCGATAGCAAGCGCGGATGATCGAGGCGGGATCAGGCACGTGCTCTAGCATCTCCAGGCAGGTGACGACGTCGAACTGCTCGGGCATTTCTTCAGCAAGGTCTTCAGCAGTTATCTGGCGGTACTCCACCGAAACCCCAGACTCAAGCTGATGCAGCTGGGCGACCGATAACGGCGCTTCACCCATGTCTATCCCGGTTACGGTTGCGCCGCGCTGGGCCATGGATTCACTGAGGATGCCGCCGCCGCAGCCAACATCAAGCACTTTTTTGCCGGCCAGGCCGACACGCTCATCAATCCAGTTAACCCGCAGTGGGTTTATTTCGTGCAACGGTTTGAACTCGCTTTCGCGGTCCCACCAGCGGTGGGCAAGGGCTTCAAACTTGGCGATTTCAGCTGGGTCGACGTTACTCATTGAGCTGTTCCTGATTAAATCTGCAATTCGGTTGCCTGCACGACCTATGGTGCCATTTTCATGACGCCTAGTGGGCGCTTGCCAGCAGGCCAGTGTATGTCAGTTTGTCGCAGTGGCCGCTGGCTTATTCGGCCTTAGCTGCAATTTTTTCGCCCCAGGCCCGGGTTTTTGCGATGATTTGCGCTTCATCCATGCGAGTCAGTTTGCCGTTCTCGAGCAATTGCTTACCCCCGACCCAGACGTGCTCAACACAGGCGCGACTGCTGGCATAAATAAGTTGTGATACGGGGTCGTACACCGGCTGTTGGGCCAGACCTGACAAGTTAAAAGCACAGATGTCGGCAGCTTTGCCAACTTCAAGTGAGCCAATTTCGGCTTCAAGACCCAAGGCGCGCGCGCCATTTAGCGTCGCCATGCGCAGTGCGCGGTGGGCATCGAGCGCCGTGGCTGAGCCTGCGACTGCTTTGGCCAATAGCGCAGCGGTGCGCGTTTCGCCCAATAGATCGAGGTCGTTATTGCTGGCCGCGCCGTCTGTGCCAATGGCGACGTTAACGCCAGCATTCCACAGTTTCTCCACCGGGCAGAAGCCGCTGGCGAGCTTAAGGTTGGACTCTGGGCAGTGGATTACGCTGGTGTTGCTGGCGACAAGCAGTTCCAGGTCGTCGTCATCTATTTGGGTCATGTGCACGGCTTGAAAGCGCGGGCCCAGCAGGCCAAGGCGCGCCAGGCGTGCGAGTGGGCGCTCGCCAAGTAGCTCTTGGCTCTGTTGAACTTCAAATGCAGTCTCGTGGACGTGCATATGAATCCCGGCTTCAAGCTCTTCGGCAAGGACGTTGATATTGCTCAGCTTGTCATCGCTGACGGTGTAAGGGGCGTGTGGGCCGAATGCGATTTTGATTCGCGGGTGGTGTTTTAGATCGCTAAACAGCTCCAGGCCTTTGTGCAGGGCTTCGGCAGCGTCACGGGCACCTGGAATTGGGAAGTCGAGGATCGGAATGGTGATTTGCGCACGAATGCCGCTGCTGTGGACTTGCTGGCTGGCAATTTCAGGGAAGAAGTACATATCCGAGAAGCAGGTGATGCCGCCTTTAAGTTGCTCGGCAATTGCCAGTTCGGTGCCGTCCTTGATGAATGCTTCGCTGACCCATTTGGCTTCGGCTGGCCAGATGTGTTTTTCCAGCCAGGTCATCAGCGGCATGTCGTCTGCCAAGCCGCGAAACAACGTCATTGCCGCATGGCCGTGGGCATTGATCAGGCCGGGGCTGAGGATGTGTTCGGGTAGTTCGCGAACTTCCAGTGCGGCATGTTGGAGTGCTTGTTCCCGTGGTGCAATAAGCACGATTTTACCGTCGCGAATCCCCAGGCCGTGGTCGCGCAACACGACACCTGCCGGTTCAACAGGGACCAGCCAAGTGGGGAGCAGGATAAGGTCGAGTGGGGCTTCAGGCATGTTCGGCGGGTTCCGCAGGGCAAGTGACCCGCAATTCTATAGTGGAACGCGGCGCGCATGAAGCCAAAAGCATGGCAAACGAGGCATGGGTTGCTGATTTCGCGATTTTGCTGCAACTATGGCTACAGGCCTGCTTGCGCATGGGCGTATACTCGGCGGCTTTGCTTTACGAGGGTGGGTCGATGCGCGAGCAGTTGTTAGCAGCAGAAAAAGTCAAGGCTATTGAGTGGCGTGATGGCCGTCTTTATCTGCTAGATCAGCGCGCCCTGCCTTTTGAAGAGCTTTGGCTGGCCTACGACAGCGCTGCTGAAGTCGCTGTTGCCATCAAGTCAATGGTCGTGCGTGGTGCGCCGGCCATTGGTATCAGTGCGGCGTATGGCGTGGTGCTGGGTGCTCGTCAGCGGATTAAAGAAGGCGATGGCTGGCGTGAAGCACTTGAGGCTGATTTCAACGTGCTGGCAGATTCGCGGCCGACAGCGGTCAACCTGTTTTGGGCGCTGAATCGCATGCGCGACCGTTTAGCCCGGATCAAGCCGGAAGATGACGCGCTAGCTGTGCTGGAAGCTGAGGCGTTGGGTATTCACGAGAGCGATCGCGAAGCCAATCTGACCATGGCCCAACTGGGTGTGGACTTGATCCGTAAGCATCAGGGCAATCTGCAAAATCTGTTAACCCACTGCAATACCGGCGCGCTGGCAACGGGTGGCTTTGGTACGGCACTGGGCGTGATTCGGGCGGCCTATCTCGATGGTTTGGTTGAGCGAGTCTACGCCGATGAAACCCGTCCCTGGCTACAGGGTTCACGGCTGACGGCGTGGGAACTGGCTAATGAAGGTATTCCGGTCAGCCTCAATGCGGACTCCGCGGCGGCCCATCTGATGAAGACGCGCGGTATCACCTGGGTCATTGTTGGTGCCGATCGCATCACCGCCAATGGTGATGTCGCCAACAAAATTGGCACCTATCAATTGGCGGTCAATGCCATGCACCACGGTGTGCGTTTTATGGTGGTGGCACCCAGTTCGACCATCGATATGGATCTGGAAAGTGGCGAGGACATCCCGATTGAGGAGCGTGACGGCAGTGAACTCCTGGAGGTTGGAGGCAAGCGCGTTGCGGCAGGGGTTGAGGCCGTTAATCCGGTATTTGATGTCACCCCCGCTGACTTGATCGACTTTATTGTCACCGAAAAAGGTGTGGTTGAGCGCCCGGATTTGGCCAAGATGACTCAGTTGATGTGCCGCAAACGGCTTCATTAACCACGCGAAAGCTGCATTCGGGTGGCCTGTGCGTGTGAGGTCGCTTGAGTGGAAATCGGCTTGTGCGGCCTCTCAGTGCGTCACAGGGCCATTCAGCGATTTTTCAGGGTGGTTTTAGGGTAGGTGTAAAGCGCGCTTTGTGGTAACCTCCGGCAGTTATCAGGGCAACTGCTTATGCTTGCCTCTACTGCATCTATACATGGCATAACTTATTGATTTGTCGTGAGTCGGTTACAGCGACAGGCTTCGCTTCGTTCATGACGAATGGCGCGGAGTTTCACCAGAAAAAGGAACCAGGCTACTCATGGGCGAACTGGCCAAAGAAATCCTCCCGGTCAATATCGAAGACGAACTCAAGCAGTCCTACCTCGATTACGCGATGAGCGTAATCGTCGGTCGTGCACTGCCGGATGCGCGCGATGGCTTGAAGCCCGTGCACCGTCGCGTGTTGTATGCGATGAGCGAGCTGGGTAATGACTGGAACAAGGCGTACAAGAAGTCGGCTCGTGTGGTCGGTGACGTGATCGGTAAGTATCACCCGCACGGTGATACTGCGGTCTATGACACCATCGTTCGTATGGCTCAGCCATTCTCTTTGCGCTACCTCTTGGTAGACGGTCAGGGCAACTTCGGTTCGGTCGACGGCGATAACGCCGCGGCCATGCGATACACCGAAGTGCGTATGACCAAGCTGGCCCATGAGCTGTTGGCCGACTTGCATAAAGAAACCGTGGATTGGGTGCCTAACTACGACGGCACTGAAATTATCCCGGCGGTTATGCCGACCAAGGTTCCTAATCTTTTGATCAACGGCTCCAGCGGTATTGCTGTGGGCATGGCGACCAACATTCCGCCGCATAACCTGACCGAGGTTATTAACGGCTGCCTGGCGCTGATTGAGAACCCGGAGCTAAGCATCGATGATCTGATGCAGTACATCCCGGGCCCTGATTTCCCGACTGCCGCAATCATCAATGGTCGCGCGGGCATCATCGAAGCCTATCGCACCGGTCGTGGCCGCATTTATATGCGTGCTCGTGCCGAGATCGAAGACATCGACAAGGTGGGCGGTCGCCAGCAAATCATCGTGACTGAGCTTCCTTACCAGCTGAACAAAGCGCGCTTGATCGAGAAGATCGCCGAGCTGGTTAAAGAGAAGAAGCTTGAAGGTATTACCGAGCTGCGCGATGAGTCTGACAAAGACGGCATGCGCATTGTGATCGAACTGCGTCGCGGTGAAGTGCCGGAGGTTATCCTTAACAACCTCTACGCTCAGACCCAGATGCAGGGCGTGTTCGGTATCAACGTAGTGGCATTGATCGACGGCCAGCCTAAGGTGCTTAACCTTAAGGACATGCTCGAAGTCTTTATCCTGCACCGCCGTGAAGTGGTTACCCGCCGCACCGTGTTCGAGCTGCGTAAAGCCCGTGAGCGTGGCCACATTCTGGAAGGCCAAGCGGTAGCACTGTCGAACATCGACCCGGTTATCGCATTGATTAAAGCCTCGCCGACCTCGGCTGAAGCCAAAGAAGCCTTGATCGCCAAAGCCTGGGAATCCAGCGCTGTACAAAGCATGGTTGAGCGCGCAGGCGCTGACTCATGCCGCCCGGACAACCTGGATCCGCAATACGGCTTGCGTGACGGTAAGTATTACCTGTCGCCAGAACAGGCTCAGGCCATTCTTGACCTGCGCTTGCACCGCTTGACCGGCCTTGAGCACGAAAAACTGCTGGCTGAGTACCAAGAAATTCTGGCGCAGATTGGCGAGTTGATCCGCATCCTGACCAGCGCTGAGCGCTTGATGGAAGTGATCACCGAAGAACTGGAAGGCATCAAGGCAGAGTTCGGCGATGCACGCCGTACTGAAATCCTCGATAACCGCCTCGATCTGACCCTGGCCGATCTGATTACCGAAGAAGACCGTGTGGTGACAATTTCTCACACCGGTTATGCCAAATCCCAGCCATTGGCCGCGTATCAAGCGCAACGTCGTGGCGGTAAAGGCAAGTCGGCAACCGGCGTTAAGGATGAGGATTACATTTCTCACCTGCTGGTTGCCAACAGCCACACCACGCTGCTGCTGTTCTCCAGCCGTGGCAAGGTTTACTGGCTGAAAACTTACGAGATTCCAGAAGCCTCACGCGCTGCACGCGGTCGTCCATTGGTTAACTTGCTGCCACTGGATGAGGGTGAATACATCACCACCATGCTGCCGGTTGACGAGTACACCGAAGGCCACTTCATCTTTATGGCCACCGCTGGCGGTACCGTGAAGAAGACCCCGCTGGAGCAGTTCAGTCGTCAACGCAGCGTGGGCTTGATTGCCCTTGATCTGGATGAAGGCGACACCCTGATCTCTGCCTCTATCACTGATGGCAGTCGCGAAGTGATGCTGTTCTCCGACGGCGGCAAAGTAACCCGCTTTAAAGAAAGCGATGTACGCGCCATGGGCCGTACCGCTCGCGGTGTTCGCGGCATGCGTTTGGCTGAAGGCCAGAAGCTGATCTCGATGTTGATTCCGGAAGAGGGCAGCCAGATTCTGACCGCTTCTCAGCGCGGCTACGGCAAGCGCACCGAGATCGGCGAGTTCCCAGAGTACAAGCGTGGTGGTCAGGGCGTAATTGCCATGGTCAGCAACGAGCGTAATGGCAAGCTTGTCGGCGCGGTTCAGGTGCTCGATGGTGAGGAAATCATGCTGATTTCCGACCAAGGCACACTGGTGCGTACTCGTGTGGGTGAGGTTTCAAGCCTGGGGCGTAATACCCAGGGCGTCACCCTGATTCGTCTGGCCAAGGACGAGAAACTAGTCGGTCTGCAACGTGTTCAAGAACCTTCGGTTGAAGAAGAATACGATGAAAACGGCGAGTTAATCGTTAATGAAGACCTTGAGGGTGAGTTGGAAGATGCGCCGCAAGAAGGCGCTGAGCCTGAAACACCTGCTGCGGATGAGAACCCCGTCGATCCAGAGTAATCCACGCAACAAGCCTGCTTCGGCAGGCTTTGTTGTCTGTGGTGTTTGATCAGGCGCTGGCTTAGGGCCAGCGTCCATTTTTTGAGAGAGTGGATGTGAGCAAGCGAGCCTTTAACTTCTGCGCCGGCCCGGCCGCGCTTCCCGAAGCTGTTCTGCAACGTGCCCAGGCTGACCTTCTCGATTGGCAGGGCAAAGGCCTGTCCGTGATGGAAATGAGCCATCGCAGCGACGAATACACTGCCATTGCCGAGAAGGCCGAGCAGGATCTGCGTGACCTGTTGTCCATTCCCTCGAATTACAAAGTCCTGTTTTTACAGGGCGGTGCCAGCCAGCAGTTTGCTGAGGTCGCCCTGAATTTATTGCCAGAAGACGGTGTTGCTGACTACATCGATACCGGCATTTGGTCGAAGAAAAGCATTGAAGAAGCCAAGCGCTACGGCAATATCAATGTCGCCGCCAGCGCCAAGCCTTACGATTACTTTGCAATTCCGGGCCAGAATGAATGGCAGCTGTCGAAAAATGCCGCCTATGTGCATTACGCCAGCAACGAAACCATTGGTGGTCTGCAGTTTGACTGGATTCCCCAGGTGGGTGACGTGCCACTGGTTGCGGATATGTCTTCTGACATTCTTTCGCGCTCCTTGGATGTGTCCAAGTTTGGTTTGATCTACGCCGGTGCGCAGAAGAATATCGGCCCGAGTGGTTTGGTTGTGGTCATCGTTCGCGAGGACCTGCTGGGTCGCGCACGCAGTGCTTGCCCGACCATGCTCAATTACAAGGTCGCGGCTGACAACGGCTCGATGTACAACACCCCGGCGACCTTCTCCTGGTATCTGTCGGGCTTGGTCTTTGAGTGGCTTAAAGAGCAGGGCGGTGTCCCGGCGATGGAAAAGCTCAATCGCGCCAAGAAAGAGCTGTTGTACGGCGCCATTGATAGCAGTGGGCTATACAGCAACCCGATCTCATCTAATGCCCGTTCGTGGATGAACGTTCCGTTCCGTCTGGCTGATGATCGTCTGGATAAGCCATTTTTGGCCGGCGCTGATGCGCGCGGTTTGTTGAACCTCAAAGGTCACCGTTCGGTTGGCGGCATGCGTGCCTCCATCTACAACGCCGTTGGCCTCGATGCTGTGCAGGCGCTGGTTGCCTACATGGCTGAGTTCGAGAAGGAGCACGGTTAATGTCGGATCAAATCACCGAGCAGGAATTAAAAGCGCTGCGCCTGCGTATTGACAGCCTGGATGAAAAAATTCTCGAGCTGATCAGTGATCGCGCCCGCTGCGCTGAAGAAGTCGCCCGCGTCAAAATGGCAGCCTTGCCAGAAGGCGAGAAACCGGTTTTTTACCGTCCTGAGCGTGAAGCCCAAGTGCTCAAGCGCGTTATGGAGCGTAATTCCGGTCCTTTGGGCAATGAAGAAATGGCCCGCTTGTTCCGTGAAATCATGTCTTCATGCCTGGCCCTTGAGAATCCACTGAAAGTGGCTTATCTCGGCCCAGAAGGCACTTTCTCTCACGCGGCAGCGATGAAACATTTTGGCCATGCGGTGGTCAGTATGCCGATGACCGCGATCGACGAGGTGTTCCGTGAAGTGGCCGCGGGCGCGGTGAACTTCGGTGTGGTGCCAGTGGAGAACTCCACCGAGGGCGCGGTTAACCACACGCTCGATAGCTTCCTTGAGCACGACATGGTGATTTGTGGCGAAGTTGAGCTGCGTATCCACCATCACCTGTTGGTGGGTGAGTCGACCAAAACCGACAAAATTACCCGTATTTACTCCCACGCGCAGTCTTTGGCGCAGTGCCGTAAATGGCTGGATGCGCATTACCCTAATGTTGAGCGTGTTGCTGTTGCGAGCAATGCTGATGCAGCCAAGCGGGTGAAAAGCGAGTGGAATTCGGCGGCAATCGCAGGCGACATGGCGGCCAGCCTCTATGGCCTGACCAAGGTGGCGGAAAAGATTGAAGACCGTCCGGACAACTCGACGCGCTTCCTGATTATCGGAAGCCAAGAAGTGCCGCCAACAGGAGATGATAAAACTTCGGTGATTATCTCCATGAGCAACAAGCCGGGTGCGCTGCATGAGTTGTTGGTGCCATTTCATCAAAATGGCATTGACCTGACCCGGATTGAGACTCGTCCATCGCGTAGCGGTAAGTGGACCTATGTGTTCTTTATCGATTTTGTCGGTCATCACCGTGATCCATTGATCAAGGATGTGCTGGAGAAGATCAATCAAGAAGCCGTGGCGCTGAAAATTCTGGGTTCCTACCCTAAAGCCGTTTTGTAAGCGATTGGTGGGTGAACACGGCTTTACGTAGGGTGGTTGACGCTTTTTTCAGCCACCATTTACGCGCTTGGATATTTGGATCGTTGCCTGAAAATGGTGGCCAAGCTTCGCGTTGCCCACCCTACGAGTTTGCGGAATTACGGATTGAACGAGGTTAATAATGAGCTGTGATTTCCTCGCGCTGGCGCAGCCAGGCGTGCAAAAACTTTCGCCTTATGTTCCCGGCAAGCCGGTCGATGAACTGGCGCGTGAGCTGGGCCTTGACCCAGCCAATATCGTCAAGCTTGCAAGCAATGAGAATCCGCTTGGCCCAAGCCCGAAAGCGCTTGAGGCAATCCGGGCTGAGCTGGCTGAGCTGACGCGCTACCCCGATGGCAATGGTTTTTCGCTGAAAACCTTGCTGGCCGCGCGTTGTGGTGTTGAAACTCAGCAAGTGACTTTGGGTAACGGCTCAAACGATATTCTCGAACTGGTCGCCCGTGCTTACCTGGCTCCGGGGCTGAATGCGGTATTCAGTGAGCACGCTTTTGCGGTGTACCCGATCGCCACGCAGGCTGTTGGCGCGCAGTGCAATATCGTACCTGCGAAAGAATTTGGTCACGACCTCGATGCCATGGCCAGGGCGATCAATGAACAGACCCGCGTGGTGTTCATTGCTAACCCAAATAACCCGACTGGCACTTGGTTTGGCCCACAAGCCTTGGCGGACTTTTTGGCCAAGGTGCCTGAGTCCGTGCTGGTGGTGCTGGATGAAGCCTACATCGAATACGCCCACGGCAGTGAACTGCCTAACGGCCTGGATTACCTGAACCAGTACCCGAATCTACTGGTCTCCCGCACCTTCTCCAAGGCTTATGGCTTGGCGGCATTGCGTGTGGGTTACGGCATCAGCACTGCACAGGTGGCAGATGTGCTCAATCGCGTACGCCAGCCATTCAACGTCAATAGCTTGGCTCAGGCCGCAGCCTGTGCGGCGTTTGATGATGCTGATTACTTGGCACAGAGCCGCAAAGTCAACGATGAAGGCATGGCGCAGCTTGAGGCGGGCTTCCGTGAGCTTGAGCTCAGCTGGATCGCCTCGAAAGGCAACTTTATTGCCGTGGATTTGGCGCGTGACGCCGGGCCTATCAACCAAGGCTTGCTGCGTGAAGGTGTCATCGTTCGGCCAACGGCGAACTACGGCATGCCGACCTATTTGCGCGTGTCGATTGGCTTGCCAGATGAAAACAGCCGCTTCCTTGCTGCGCTGCGTAAGGTGCTTAACGCGTGACCGAGGTTAAACCTGTCGCAACTGAGTCTTCTGTAACCTGCGCGCAATCCTCTGCTCCTATGATCGGCCGCTTGGTCGTTGTCGGGTTGGGGTTGATTGGTGGCTCGTTCGCTAAAGGTTTGCGTGAGCGGGGCGTTTGTCGTGAGGTGGTCGGGGTTGATCTCGATCCGCAGTCACGGGAAACAGCAGTCGCCTTGGGTGTGGTTGATCGCTGTGAAGAGCAGTTGTCGGTCGCCTGTCAAGGCGCGGATGTGATCCAACTAGCCGTGCCGATTTTGGCCATGGAGCGTGTGCTCGCGGAGTTAGCTAAGCTTGATCTGGGCAACGCTGTGCTGACCGATGTCGGCAGTGCCAAAGGCAATGTGGTGCGCGCTGCGGGCCAGGCGTTTGGTGATATGCCTGCTCGTTTTGTGCCGGGTCACCCCATTGCAGGCTCTGAGCAGAGTGGGGTTGAGGCGGCCAATGCAGAGCTGTTTCGCCATCACAAAGTGATTCTGACACCGCAGCAAAGCACTGATCCGCAGGCGTTGCAGTTGATCGATCAACTCTGGCGCGAACTGGGCGCAGATGTCGAGCATATGCAGGTTGAGCATCATGATCAGGTGTTAGCCGCAACCAGTCATCTGCCTCATCTGCTGGCGTTTGGCTTGGTCGATTCGCTGGCCAAACGCAGTGAGAATCTTGAGATTTTCCGTTACGCTGCCGGCGGTTTTCGCGACTTTACCCGCATAGCTGGCAGTGATCCGGTGATGTGGCATGACATTTTTCTGGCCAATCGCGAAGCCGTGTTGCACAACTTAGACATATTTCGCAGCGACCTTGACGCGCTTCGCGCCGCGGTCGATGCAGGGGATGGGCATCAACTGCTGGGCGTGTTCACTCGCGCCCGCGTTGCCCGCGAACACTTCAGCAAAATTTTAGCCCGCAGGGCTTATGTGGACGCTATGCATACGAATGATCTGATTTTTCTGGCTAATCCTGGTGGCAAGGTCACTGGCAACATTCGCGTACCAGGCGATAAATCCATTTCGCACCGTTCGATCATGCTCGGTTCAATTGCCGAAGGTGTAACTGAAATTGAAGGGTTTCTCGAAGGCGAAGATGCTTTAGCAACCTTGCAGGCATTCCGCGATATGGGTGTTGTGATTGAAGGTCCTCACCATGGTCGCGTAACAGTCCATGGCGTCGGCCTGCGCGGTCTTAAAGCGCCGCCTGGGCCTATCTATGTGGGTAACTCGGGCACATCAATGCGTTTGCTCAGTGGTTTGCTGGCGGCGCAGCCGTTTGATGTGACCCTTACGGGCGATGCCTCGTTGAATAAGCGTCCGATGGGGCGTGTGGCCAAGCCGCTGCGCGCCATGGGTGCGATCATCGAGACCGCCGCTGAAGGCCGTCCACCGTTAACCGTTCGTGCGGGTGGCCGTTTGGGCGGCATGACCTACGAAATGCCAATGGCCAGCGCTCAGGTTAAATCCTGTTTGTTGCTTGCAGGGCTCTATGCTGCGGGTTCCACCACTGTAATTGAGCCAGCCCCGACTCGCGACCACACCGAGCGTATGTTGCGTGGTTTCGGCTATCCGGTGAAATCCGAGGGCAATGCGGCCACCGTTGAGTCGGGTCATACCCTTAAAGGCACCCATATTGAAGTGCCAGCCGACATCTCGTCTGCAGCGTTCTTCCTGGTGGCGGCAAGCATTGCTGAGGGTTCTGATCTGCTCCTTGAGCACGTTGGCGTCAACCCGACACGCACAGGCGTTATCGATATTCTCAAGCTGATGGGCGGTGATATTACGCTTGAGAACGAGCGTGAAGTTGGCGGTGAGCCAGTTGCTGATATTCGTGTACGTTCAGCTAAGCTTAAAGGCATCAATATCCCTGAAGATTTGGTGCCGCTGGCGATTGATGAGTTCCCGGTATTATTCGTCGCTGCGGCCTGCGCTGAGGGCCGTACTGTGTTGCGTGGTGCTGAAGAGCTGCGGGTTAAAGAGTCGGATCGCATTCAAGTGATGGCGGATGGCTTGATTGAGCTGGGCGTGAGTGCTGAGCCGACCCCAGACGGCATCATCATCGAAGGCGGGGCTATGGGCGGCGGTGAAGTGCATGCCCATGGCGATCACCGTATTGCCATGGCCTTTAGTGTCGCCTCGCTGCGCGCCGGCGCGCCGATTCGCATACATGATTGCGCAAACGTTGCCACTTCGTTCCCGAACTTCCTGGCCCTGGCTGCACAAGTTGGGATGCAGGTGGGCGAGGAGGGTAAGTGATGAATGTTGCGCCAGTCATCGCAATCGACGGACCTAGCGGTTCAGGTAAGGGCACTATTGCCTGTTTAGTTGCACAGAAACTAGGCTGGGGCCTGTTGGATTCTGGTGCTCTTTATCGTTTGCTGGCCTTCTCTGCGCGCAATCACGGTGTTGATATTACCAATGAGGCATCGGTGACCATGTTGGCGGCGCACCTTGATGTGCAGTTTGTTGCCACTGCCGACGGTAAAGGTCAGCGCATCATCCTTGAGGGTGAGGAAGTCACCGACGCTATCCGTAACGAGCAAATCGGCGCGGGTGCATCGCAGGTTGCAGCGTTGCCAGCGGTGCGTGAGGCGTTGCTGCAGCGTCAGCGAGCGTTTCAGGAGTCTCCGGGGTTGGTCGCAGATGGCCGAGATATGGGCACGGTCGTGTTTCCGGATGCGCCGCTGAAGATATTTCTGACCGCCAGTGCAGAGGAACGTGCGCGCAGACGTTACTTGCAGTTGAAGGCTAAAGGCGATGATGTTAATCTTGCGAGTCTACTTGATGAGATTCGCGAGCGCGACGAGCGTGATACCCAGCGCACAGTGGCTCCGCTTAAGCCGGCAGCTGATGCGATACAGCTGGATTCAACCGAACTTTCCATCGAGCAGGTGTTTGAACGAATTCTCAGTGAGGTCGCCATTCGCGATCTCGCTGGTTAATAGAGCTGCGGCAGTAGCCGCTAGTTCGCCAGGGAGGCATGCAAGAGACCAGTCCTAGTCTTGCACGCCTCTTTTTATATGAACGTACCCACATTGTCTGGAGTGTGGTTTGGGCAGATTCACTGCCCTGAATCAACAGGAATCAACATGAGCGAAAGCTTCGCGGAACTTTTTGAAGAAAGCCTAAAAACCCTCGACATGCAACCGGGCGCCATCATTACCGGTATCGTAGTCGACATCGACGGTGACTGGGTCACTGTTCATGCCGGTCTTAAGTCAGAGGGCGTCATCCCACTCGAGCAGTTCTTCAACGAACAAGGCGAGTTGACCATCAAGGTCGGTGACGAAGTCCACGTTGCGCTGGACGCGGTTGAAGATGGCTTCGGTGAAACCAAGCTGTCCCGCGAAAAAGCCAAGCGCGCTGAGTGCTGGATTGTTCTGGAAGCAGCTTTCGCCGCTGAAGAAGTGGTTACGGGCGTTATCAACGGTAAGGTTAAAGGCGGCTTCACTGTCGACGTTAACGGCATCCGTGCGTTCCTGCCAGGTTCTTTGGTCGATGTTCGTCCAGTGCGTGATACCACTCACCTGGAAGGCAAAGAGCTCGAGTTCAAGGTCATCAAGCTGGACCAGAAGCGCAACAACGTTGTTGTTTCTCGTCGTAGCGTCCTCGAAGCTGAGAACAGCGCTGAGCGTGAAGCTCTGCTCGAATCTCTGCAGGAAGGCCAGCAAGTTAAAGGTATCGTCAAAAACCTCACCGACTACGGCGCGTTCGTGGATCTGGGCGGTGTCGACGGCCTGTTGCACATCACCGACATGGCTTGGAAGCGCATCAAGCATCCTTCCGAGATCGTCAACGTTGGTGACGAAATCGACGTTAAGGTTCTGAAATACGATCGCGAGCGTAACCGCGTATCGCTGGGCCTGAAGCAGCTGGGCGAAGACCCATGGGTTGCTATCAAAGCGCGTTACCCAGAAAGCACCCGCGTTGTTGCACGCGTAACCAACCTGACCGACTACGGCTGCTTCGCAGAGCTGGAAGAAGGCGTGGAAGGTCTGGTGCACGTATCCGAAATGGATTGGACCAACAAAAACATCCACCCATCTAAAGTCGTTCAGGTTGGCGATGAAGTGGAAGTTATGGTTCTGGATATCGACGAAGAGCGTCGTCGTATCTCCCTGGGTATCAAGCAGTGCAAAACTAACCCATGGGAAGATTTCTCGGGTCAGTTCAACAAGGGCGACAAGATCTCCGGCACCATCAAGTCGATCACCGATTTCGGTATCTTCATTGGTCTGGACGGCGGCATCGACGGCCTGGTTCACCTGTCAGACATCTCTTGGAACGAAGTTGGCGAAGAAGCCGTACGTCGCTTCAAGAAGGGCGACGAGCTGGAAACCGTCATCCTGTCTGTTGATCCAGAGCGCGAGCGCATCTCCCTGGGCATCAAGCAACTGGAAGAAGATCCGTTCTCCGACTACGTTGCAGTTAACGATAAAGGCACAATCGTGACCGGTACCGTTAAAGAAGTTGATGCTAAGGGCGCTGTAATCACCCTGGCTGACGGCATCGAAGCAACTCTGAAAGCCTCCGAAATCAGCCGTGACCGCGTTGAAGACGCGCGTAACGTTCTGAAGGAAGGCGAAGAAGTAGAAGCTAAGATCATCAGCGTTGATCGTAAGAGCCGCGTAATCAGCTTGTCGATCAAGTCGAAAGACGTTGAAGACGAAAAAGAAGCAATCAAAGAAATGCGCACTAAGCAGGACGAAGCTGCTCCTGCTGGTCCGACCACCATTGGTGATCTGATCCGCGCTCAAATGGAAAACCAGAACTAAGTTCGGGTAATCCATAGAAAAAGGGAGCCTTCGGGCTCCCTTTTTTGTACCCGCTATTTACAAGATCTAAGCACGAAACTTTCGTAGGGTGGTCGACGCTTTTTTCGGCCACCATCGCTGTCCGTTCGCCAATGCAATTGCCTCATGCTTACGCACCGCGTAGGGCGGACAACGCTTTTTTGTCCGCCATCTGATCTGGCGAAACACTATTCTTGACAACCGCCTGCTGGGAAAACTGCCTTTTGTTCGCCGTTGGCTCGCACTAACCAACAGCTGTCGCCTCTCTAAGCTGTGATGCTAATACGTCATGTAAACAGCTTGCATAACGGCTCATTGCTAACACCGAACATCATCACTGCAGGGTCCGTTCGAGCGGCTAAAGGCAATAATTATCTAAATCAAAGGTAAGGACGTCGTTCTGGGTTAAAAGACTGTTTGGCTGGCGTAATTGAAGGCGTGAACGGAATCAACATCATAGAAGCGTTTTTAGAGGCTGTTCAAAAGCTTGGTAGCGTGCTAAAACAATTCTATCAAGTGATCTAGCCGCTTGAAAACGAAGGGAAAATTATGACCAAGTCGGAATTGATCGAAAGGATCGTGACCCATCAAGGCCAACTCTCATCCAAGGATGTAGAACTGGCGATTAAAACAATGCTTGAACAAATGTCGAGCGCCTTGTCATCAGGCGATCGCATCGAGATTCGTGGCTTCGGCAGCTTCTCGCTGCACTTCCGTGCACCGCGAGTAGGGCGCAACCCGAAAACAGGCCAGTCCGTCAGCCTCGATGGCAAATTCGTACCTCACTTCAAACCTGGCAAGGAACTACGTGATCGGGTCAATGAGGACGAGTAGCTCTTTTCCAGTTTTAAGAGCGAAATAGCTTAATCAATCAATGATTTAGCTGTTTCTTGTAGTGGCACAATGCTGGTTTAAAACGTTAAACTGCTCACGTTTTTTGTCTTGGGCAAAGTTGGAATGCGTGATTGGCATCACTCGCCACGAAAAATCACCAAAGTCATGGAATAAATGGAATTTGTGGCAGGAATTTGCGTCTAACCTTGTTGGATCGCCTTTTTGCCACTGACGTTGTTGTAATCAGTGTGCGCGGCATAAACCCTTGTTGAGTGCAGTGGGTACCGGACCTACGCGCTCGTGATTAACAATGACAAAAAACTGGAGCTTGTGTGAATCAAAGAATTACTGCTGAGCAGCCTCGTGCTTCCGATGAAATCGATCTGATTGAGCTGGTTAAACAGCTATGGTTGCAGAAATGGCTGATAGTCGGCTGTACAGTAATTATTACCGCTCTTGCCGCCGCATATGCCTTTCTAACCCCGCCCACTTACGAAGCCTCAGCAGGCGTGATGCCGCCCCGTCTCAGCGATATCTCTGGCTATAACCTCGGCCGCAGTGAAGCCAAGTTAAATGAATTCACCGTTGAAGATGTTTTCTCGGTTTATAAACGTAACCTGCTATCAGGTTCGCTCAAATACCAGTTTTTCGATGAGATTTATTTACCGAGCTTGCCGGCTGAAGATTCAGCGGGCGCAAAAGATAAGTTGTGGGATCGCTTTAATTCCGGCTTTAGCGTTCAGGCACCTGATGCAAAAAACAACCCTGATTATTTCGTCGTAAAAGTCAAAGGCGAAAAACCTGAAGTGGTTGCTGAGTGGGCGAATCAGTACGTCAAAATGGCTGCTGATAAATCAGCAGCTGGCATGCGTACAAACTTGTTAACTGAGATTGGTACTCGGGCTCAATCGCTCTCAAGGCAGATCGATGCATTGCGCGTAACCGCCGAAAAACGACGTAATGATAGAGTTGCACGCCTTCAAGAGGCTTTGGTAGTGGCCGATGCAGTTGGTTATGACGCGCCTCAAGTCACACCCGGCAAGACCTCCTCAGACGGTGATTTCGCCGAATTTATGGACGGCAACCTCATGTACATGCGTGGGGCAAAAGCCGTAAAGGCAGAACTCGCCGTACTTGAAAAGCGCACTAACGATGACCCATTTATCGCCGAGTTGCGCGGTATAGAAAATCAGATGGATTTTCTACAGAAGATCGATGTGAATCCTGACAACGTAGCAGTGTTTACGCTTGATAGCCCGGCACTGGTTCCGGAAACGCCTATTGCGCCTAAGAAAATGTTGATTTTAGTTTTAGGACTGGTGTTAGGTGCAATGTTGGGTGTGCTAATTGCATTAGTCCGAGCGCTTATTATTAAGCGTATGTAAGCTAATTGAGTAAAATAATCAAAATTTCATGTTTAGCATGCCATTAAATTCCAAAACGGAGCTGTTTTAATGAAAGTACTTAGCGTTTTTGGAACGCGACCAGAAGCAATTAAAATGGCTCCGTTAGTCCTTGCTCTTGAGTCAGACCCTCGATTTAACTCACGTGTCTGTGTGACGGGGCAGCACCGTGAAATGCTTGATCAGGTGTTAGATCTTTTTTCTATTAAGCCTGATTTTGATCTAAGCATTATGCGTCCCGGGCAAGACCTAACAGACGTGACGTCATCGATATTAATAGGAATGAAACAGGTTTTTACCGAGTTTAAACCTGACGTGGTGCTGGTACATGGCGATACGGCAACGACTTTTGCAACTACTTTAGCGTCTTATTACCAGCAAATACCAGTTGGTCACGTGGAAGCAGGGCTCCGTACCGGCAACCTATATTCTCCTTGGCCGGAAGAGGGTAATCGCAAGCTAACAGGGTGTTTAGCCCAAATACATCTTGCACCGACTGAAACGTCAAAATCGAACCTCTTACGTGAGGGTGTTTCCAAACAAAACGTTTTTGTTACTGGTAATACCGTTATTGATGCGCTGCTAAGTACAGTTGCCTTATTTGATAGCAAGCCGGATCTTAAACAAAACACGGCTAAGGTATTCTCTTTTTTAAATCCAGATAGTCGTTTAGTGCTAGTGACAGGCCACCGCCGTGAAAGTTTTGGGGGGGGATTTGATCGAATCTGTACGGCGCTGAAGCAAATTGCTACTGCTAATCCTGACGTTGAGATAGTCTACCCGGTGCATTTAAACCCAAATGTCCAAGAGCCTGTACAGCGTTTACTCGCAGGTGTAGAGAATATTCATCTAATAGAGCCTCTTGATTATCTTCCTTTCGTATATTTAATGAGCCAGTCTCATATAATTCTTACAGACTCCGGTGGTATCCAAGAAGAAGCACCTTCGCTTGGAAAGCCGGTACTGGTGATGCGTGAAACAACGGAAAGGCCAGAAGCTGTAAATGCTGGGACAGTAAAATTGGTTGGTACTGATAGTTCAAATATTGTTAAAGAATTACAAGTATTACTTTCGGATGATAGCGCTTACCAAAAAATGAGCTTCGCTCACAATCCCTATGGCGATGGCAATGCATGTCAACGGATCTTAAGCGCTTTAATCGAAAATTTAAATAATGATAGCCGTAGTTAATTTCTACTGTTAGACGTTATAGTTGATTTTATTAAAAAGTTATTGATATATAGGGATTCACATGTCGTTTGAAACTATATCTGTTGTTGGCCTTGGCTACATTGGTCTCCCTACCGCTGCAGTATTTGCATCGCGGAAGAAAAAGGTCATCGGCGTTGATGTGAACCAAGCGGCCGTAGATCTCATAAATAAAGGCCAAATACATATAGTCGAGCCAGACCTAGACTTGGTGGTCCACACTGCGGTGACCGAGGGTTACCTTCGTGCCACAATATCCCCTGAGCCGGCGGATGCTTTTTTGATTGCGGTACCAACGCCATTCAAAGACGATCATCAACCTGACCTTAGCTACATTGAGTCCGCAAGTCGGGCAATCGGGCCGGTCCTAAAGTCGGGTGATCTGGTAATTCTAGAATCTACTTCTCCAGTAGGCGCTACTGAACAAATGTCAGCCTGGCTGGCCGAGTGTCGTCCTGATCTGACTTTCCCCCAGCATGCTGGTGAGGAGTCGGACATTCGAATCGCCCATTGTCCTGAGCGCGTCCTTCCAGGCCACGTACTGCGTGAGTTAGTGCAAAACGACCGCGTTATTGGCGGTATGACAGATAGATGCTCTAAAGCTGCAGTAAGTCTATATCAGATTTTTGTCGAGGGTGAGTGTGTTATCACAGGCGCACGCACAGCAGAAATGTGCAAGCTAACAGAAAATAGCTTTCGAGATGTAAATATCGCATTTGCAAATGAGCTTTCGATTATTTGTGAAGAGTTAGACATCAATGTTTGGGAGTTAATACGTTTAGCTAATAGGCATCCTAGAGTAAGTATTTTACAACCGGGCCCCGGTGTTGGCGGGCACTGTATCGCCGTTGATCCTTGGTTTATCGTTAGTAAAACTCCAGACTTGGCAAATCTGATTCGTGCGGCACGAAAGGTTAACGATTCAAAGCCTGAATGGGTCGTGGATAAAGTGAAAATTGCTGTTGCGAGTTTTTTGCAGGCTAATCCTACTAAAACCGCATCTGACCTTACTGTGGCTTGTCTAGGATTGGCTTTCAAGCCAGATATCGATGACTTACGTGAAAGTCCAGCGATGCTTATCAGCCATAGACTATCAGCAATCCATCCAGGACGATTACTGATAGTTGAACCTAATATTAAAAAACTTCCCAGAACATTAGAAAATAGTTGTGAACTTCATGATCTTTTAAGCGCTCAGGAAAAAGCCGATATTGTAGTACTTCTAGTTGATCATAAACAATTTAAAGGGATTAAGCTCAGTAGTTTCAGAACACCGTGGGTAGTTGATACACGGGGAGTCATAAGCAATTGACATTCGCTGTTGTTGCCGGCACTTAATTGTTCAGGGTATCTGGCATCCACAAGGTTAAAGTGTTTACAGATCACTGTATAATCTGTATTTAGGTATAGAGATAGTGGACGGGGAGAATGTATTTATTTTAAATATATTATTGTCTGACAGAAAAAACTGCAGTGATGTAAATTACTGTTTTTCTTGGGTTCTGAAATAGGTTTCGACGTTCTATTTAGCAAAAACTGTAAATTTATTATGGCCAATAAAATTGATTGAAGATATCAAGTAAAATGCGAATAATCCAATATGAACGGTCACTTAGTGTAGCACTAAGAGCGGGTGCACTGGTAAGTCGATTTTTACTGATTCTTTCGTTGGCATACTACTTAACCGCGCTAGAGTTCGGGCAATATGGCTTGTATCTGGCGGCTACAAGTTACCTTGTTTATTTTTTGGGATTTGATTTTTACAATTATACTACACGAAAAATAATAGGGCACAGCAAGAGAGAAATTGAGTTTGCTTTGAAAGGGCAAGCAGTTTTTTTTATGATTTCTTATGCTATAGCTATACCCTCTTTAGTCGCACTGTCTGTATTGAAATACTTACCAATTAATATAACCACGCTATTCATCGTTATTTTGGTTTTCGAGCATGTAAGTCAAGAGTTATATCGGTTACTGATTGCTTTATCTGAGCCGCTCTGGGCAAGTGTCACTCTATTTGTGCGTACTGGGTTGTGGGTCGCCGTTCTTATTCCTTTAATGTTATGGGAAGCCAACTTCAGAAATTTATATATAGTTATGTTGTTCTGGGCTTTTGGGGGAGGACTGTCATGTGGGGTAGCAGTTTATCGCGTACATAAAAAAAAGTTTTCCTTTACAAATATCAGCACCAACTGGAAATGGATATGGCAAGGCATCAAAGTAGCAATTCCATTGTTAGTTGCGACTCTTTCGATTAGGGCATTATTTACATTCGACCGCTTTTTTGTAGATTCAATTAACGGTAAGGACTTTCTTGCTGTTTATGTACTTTTTATCGGTGTCTCAGGAGCTATAGCGTCTTTTCTTGAGGCCGGTGTTTTTGTTTTCACCTACCCACGTTTAATTGAACTGTACAAGAACGATTTAAAAAATGAGTTTGTTTGTGCGGCAAAAAAAATGCTTAAGCAAACGATATTGATTTCTGGGGTCTGCGCAATTTTTTCGTATTATATACTTAAGGTATATTTGAAGGTTTTCGATAAAGAATACTTCTATTCTTATATAAATATTTACCCATGGTTAGGACTAGCTATGTGTATATATTGTCTTTCTATGGTGCCTCATTATGTGCTGTATGCTATGGGGCGTGATAAATGTATTGTATTATCTCAGATTTTAGGTGTTCTAGTTTTTGCTGTCAGTTCATTTGGTTATGACAGTGGAGTACTAACTGTTCCGTATGCTCTTTGTATATCTTTCGTTACGGTTTTCATAGTCAAAACTACCGGGTGTTATTGGTATGATAAAACCTGGACAAATAACAGGTGTTAGCATTAAAAATCAAACAGGTCGTATTTCGGTGTTAATTAATAATAAGTCAGGCTTAAGCTATTTTATAGGATTTCTAATAAATCTTCCTATGCTTCCTGCTATTTTAGGTTTCGATATTTCTGGTGTAAGTGTTATTTATATAATTTCGCTGGTATTGTTCGTTATTAAAATGATGGTAACACCCAGTTCGGTTAAGGTAAGTGTTATTGGGGTTTCACTATTTTTGGGTTTTGTTATATCTTTTGTACTTTCATTTTCCTTTAGTGATTATACAGATTACGCTAACTATAAGTTTGCATTTTTTTTTGTGAAATGCGTAACATTGTTTACTGTAGGTATATTGGCTTCATATAATATTTATAGTTTTTTTAAAGGCTACTTTCACTCGATAGTTATCGTCGCCACAATCGCTTTAGCTCAATTTTACATGCATAGTATTATGTCCGGTCTTGGTTTCTCTATCAGCAATCGGCTTGAGGTTGGCTCGGTAAACCCTATATGGCTATCTAGGCTTTTAACTGAAGCATTTCTTTGTATATTGATATTTTCCTTAAACCGAAAATATCTGGCACTGGCTTTTTTTATAGGGTTGCCGAGTGTTTTGCTATCGGGATCAAAGGGACCAGTGCTAGCTCTTTTTATATCATTATTTTACAGGTTAAAAAATATTGATAAGCGAAAACTTATATTTTTTTCATTTATGGTTATCGCGCTCTTGATTATATTTATAAATAGTTTTGCGAGTAGCGAAGTCCAAGAGTTTTTTCAGCAACGATTCTTGAGAGTAGTACCCGATACAGTTGGTAGTGATGATATTGCTAATAGTCGCAGCGCTATATGGTTGCATTCTTTACAACTGGTTTTTTCAAATGCTGCGCTTTTTTTTCAAGGGGTTGGAGTTGGAAACGCTTATCTAGTAGTTTTTGATTCCCCAATTAGATTTTATCCACATAATATATTCATTGAAATTCTTCTGGAGAACGGTTTCACAAGCTTGCTGTTATTCGTTACAACAGTAACCTGTGCTTTTTTAAAAGCACGTAGGTCCTATTGGATGCCGTTGTTTATATTTCACGTCGTCAATGCTCTATTTTCTGGAGATATAATACAGAATGAAAAGTTATTCTTGTTCATTGGGTTAGCGTTTTCTTCCGCAGTTTATGTAAAGCGCACCCTGAATGGTCAAATATATTATGTTAATAAATAATTAATATACATATTTTGGTTGTTGAGTTTATAGTTGTTAAGAGGTACCCATGAAATATATATATATAACTACAGAGAATATTGATCGCCAACCAATTTTAACTAGTCAGGTTATACCCTTACTTAAAGGTCTAGAAAGGAAGGGCGTGCCGACCTTTTTAGTTACCTCTGGTGATAGTAATTATTCGGACACGCGACGCAAGTCATTCATAAAAAGTAATAATTTTCAGTTGCTGAAAGCGTTTTTTTTCTTTCTAAAAAACAATTCTGACAGTACTTCAGTTATTCATGTTCGCTCTTATTGGGCAATGATACCTGTGCTTTTTTTGAAGTTATTCAAGCGATTTAAGGTTATATGGGACCCCCGAGGGTTGTTACCACAAGAATATATTATGCGGTTTGGAAAACTTAAAGGTGGTGGTGCTTTTATAGTTTTTTCTATTTTAGAGTTTTTTGCTGTGGTATTTACTGATTTAATAATTTTAGTTTCAGATAATTTTAAAACATATTTTATATCAAAATACTCAATTCTTAACGAAGATAAATTGCATGTAATAAGAACTTTTTCTGCAGCTTCTTCGCGGGTATCTATTGGTCGACCTGTAGGCTTAAGTTTTGTATATTCTGGATCTATTGAAGCTTGGCAGTGCATAGATCAGTTAAAAGTTTTTTTTGATAATATTCAACGACTTGAATCGTGTACCTTAACTATACTGACAAAAGATGTTGAAAAAGCATTGAATTTCTTCACAGGGTATTCGACCGTAACAGTCAAATCACTACATCCTGATGAGCTTACAGAAGAGATTTCAAAATATTCTTTTGCAATAATTTTCAGAGAATATGATGTTATTAATCATGTTGCGGCACCCGTTAAAGTTGCTGATTACATAAAGGCGCGTACCCCTATAATAACCAACGGAAATGTAGGGGATTATAGTGATGCGCTATTGGGTTTCGGAGTTGGTTTTTCTTGGAGCGACAATATCGACTTGCCAGAGTTCGTGAATAAACTTAATGATTATAAGTTCAACGATATAGCGTTTGTAAAATTTGAGGAAGAATATCTTTCCTTTGATCGAGCTGTGAACAGTTATTACAATCTGATTCTTGGGTGTTTACCTGAAGGTAAGTTGTAATGACTTTAAATAGACGAGTTAGTGTGTGCATTGCTACCTATAATGGTGCCCCTTTTTTAGAAGAGCAACTTGTCTCAATAGCAAGTCAGCTAAGAGCTGACGACGAAATAATTATTTCTGATGATGGTTCGCAAGATGACACTTTAAAAATTTGTGAATTGGTAAAAAATACTTTTCCGAAAATTAGCACTTCTATTTTGAGCGGGCCCCAATTAGGTGTGTCTAAAAATTTTGAAAATGCAATTTTAGCCTCAACTGGAGATTATATATTTTTATCTGATCAAGATGATGTTTGGTTGCCAGACAAATTGCATACTTTCTTGGAGGCTCTTTCACATGCGGACTTGGTTTTGTCTAATGCATATATTGTAGATTCACAATTAAATATAAATCACAATGCAGTGATTTTTCAAAATGTTGCTGAGCTAGGTTTTTTTAAAAATATTATACGCAATAATTATGTAGGATGTTGTTTAGCTTTTCGTCGTAATATCTTACACAATGCTCTACCGTTTCCATCTCGTATACCAATGCATGACTGGTGGCTCGGGTTGATAGCACGTTCATTTAACTATAATACTTTTTATATTGATAAACCTCTTATGCTTTATCGCCGACACGGTGCGAATGTATCTGCTACATCTGAAGGCTCAAAGTCCTCTCTATACGATAAGGCTAACTGGCGTCTTTATTTACTTTCAAGAATATTATTTCGATGGTTGAAGGCAATTTTTTAATGAGGATTTTAAATTGATTACACGTCCTCGCATTGCAGTCCTTATGGCTTCATACAATGGGATCCGCTGGATTGCGGAACAGGTAGATTCAATTTGTAATCAAGTTGATGTTGATGTTCATCTTTACGTTAGTGTTGACCTGTCCACGGATGGAACCTACCAGTGGTTGGATGAATTGTCTCGCACATCCGCAACAGTTTCTATCTTGCCTTATGGTGAAGTCTTTGGTGGTGCTGCTAAAAATTTCTACCGTCTAATCAGAGATGTAGACTTTGGAAATTATGATTATGTAGCTCTAGCAGATCAAGATGATATCTGGTTTCAATATAAGTTAATAAATGCTGTTGATTCGCTTTTGAAGAATCACTGCAGTGCATATTCCTCTAATGTTATTGCTTTCTGGGAGAATGGTAGCGAAATTATAATAGAAAAATCACAGCCACAACAAAAATACGATTATTTATTCGAAGCAGCTGGCCCTGGTTGTACGTATGTGATGGCTACTGCCGATCTTCTAAAATTCAAAGACTTTTTAGTTGAGCATTGGTTACAAGTTCAGAGTATAAAATTACATGATTGGTTAATCTATGCTTGGTATCGGTCACAACAGAACCTATGGTTTATAGATCCAATGCCCAGCATGCGCTATAGGCAGCATGAATCAAATCAAGTTGGAGCGAACAAGGGGTTCTCTGCAATGCGATCACGTTTACTTTTAATTAAATCTGGCTGGTATAGTGGAGAGGTTTTAAAAATCGCTAGTCTCGTTACCCCTAGTTCAAACGGATTACTGTTAGATGTCTTTAGTGAATCTGGAATTAATAAGTATTTTGCTATTAAAAATTTTTTAACCTTAAGAAGAAAGCTTACAGATAGCATTTTCTTAGCAGTTGTTATTGTCTTAGGTATTTATTAGTCTGGTTTCATTAAGGTATTATATTAGATATATCTAGTTATTTTAAATGCTATGATTTATAGTGAGGGTGTTGAGTAACTCTGCTGCGATGAGTTTTGTTGATGTTTTGACTCGTTATGGTTGTCATTCACTTTCTATGTTGGTTTAGTTTATGAGGCATAAGTTATATTTTTTATAAACTTACTCTAACTAGCAAATATTTTTTATCATAAGACGAGAAGTTAACTGTGAACATACTCTTAACCGGTGCTAGTGGTTTCGTTGGTCGCGAGTTGCTGCAGCAGCTCACGATCGGCGGTCACAAGGTCACCGCTGCTGTACGCATGCATAACACGAACCTAGACCCTAGCGTCAGTCAGGAACTCATCACTGGTTTGACTGTGGACCAAGATTGGATGCATATGCTTCAAGGTCAGGATATAGTTATCCACCTTGCCGCGCGAGTCCATGTCATGAATGAAACATCACTTGATCCATTAGATGCTTTCCGCGCAGTAAACCTTCACGGTACACTCAAACTTGCAAAACAAGCCGCAGCATCAAGTGTTAAACGTTTTATTTTTGTCAGCTCCGTAAAAGTTAATGGTGAAAGTACGCAGTTGAATTACCCGTATAAGACTGATACTCCTGCGATGCCGGTTGATCCTTATGGGATATCCAAAATGGAGGCTGAACAAGGATTATTTGAATTGGCTAATGCCAGTGATATGAACGTTGTGATCGTGCGTCCTGTTTTAGTCTATGGGCCAGGTGTCCAAGCCAATTTCTTGAGCATGATGAGCTGGCTGAATAAAGGTATTCCTCTACCTTTTGGTTCGATTCAAAACTTACGCAGCATGGTTGCTTTGGATAATTTGACAGATCTTATTGTTACTTGTTTGGATCACCCTGCTGCTGCGAATCAGGTTTTCTTGGTAAGTGATGACGAAGATCTATCTACCACAACACTACTTAAAAAAATGGGTTCTGCTTTAGGTAGGCCTCCGCGCTTAATATCCTTACCCGGCTGGCTATTACAAATGATTTTTACTGGAGTTGGAAAGAAAGCTATCGGCCAACGCTTGTGCGGGTCTTTACAAGTTGACATCAGCAAAACGCGTGATTTACTCGGATGGACTCCGCGTGTTTCAGTTGATGATGCTTTGCGTAAAACAGCTAGTGATTTTTTGGAGGGGCGCGATAAATGATTATCTGGTGGATATTGCCCGCTGTAACCCTGCTCACACTTGTTCTCACCGACGTACTACGCCGTTATGCTCTGTCTAAAAGACTTATTGATATTCCGAATGCACGAAGTTCACACTCCGTTCCTACACCCCGCGGCGGCGGGCTTGCAGTCGTTATTATTTATTTGACTGTTCTTCCTGTCCTTTTTTTTATAGGTCTAGTTACTTTTTCTTCTATGCTTGCATTATTCGTTACCGGGGCGGTCATTGCGATTATTGGGTTTGTAGATGATCATGGTCACATTGCGGCTCGCTGGCGCTTGCTGGGTCATATAGTGGCTGCGGTCTGGGCTGTGTTTTGGCTTGGCGGCTTACCACCAATTGCTATCGCTGGGTTCACAGTCAGTAGCGGCTTTATCACCAGTTGCATAGCTGTTTTTTATTTGGTTTGGATGCTAAATCTTTATAACTTCATGGATGGCATTGACGGGCTGGCTAGCCTTGAGGCAGTTACTGTTTGCGTTGGGGGGGCAGTAATTTACTGGTGTTTAGATGAGCTTTCTTACGTTTACCTGCCGCTCACATTGGCGGGAGCTGTTGCAGGCTTCTTGTTTTGGAATTTTCCGCCAGCCAAAATTTTCATGGGTGATGCGGGCAGTGGTTTCTTAGGCATCACCTTAGGCATCTTATCAATTCAGGCAGCCTGGGTTGCTCCACAACTCCTTTGGAGTTGGCTGATACTGCTGGGTGTATTTATTGTTGATGCTACGTTTACCCTGCTTAGACGATTATTGCGTGGTGACAAGGTTTACGAAGCACATCGTAGCCATGGTTATCAATATGCCGCTCGTCACTATAAAAGCCACCTCCCTGTATCTCTTGGAGTGACTGCGATAAATATTGTCTGGTTATTTCCGCTAGCACTGTTGGTTGCCCTTGGCCACATGAGTGGGTTTTGGGCCATGCTGTTAGCCTATGCACCTCTCGTATTTTTGGCTGTAAAATTCAGTGCAGGCTCTATTGAACCCCAAAATTCATAAAGCTATTTAATCTCCACCTATAATTACGATCATGAGTTTTCGCCGTTAGGAATTACGTCAAAATTATGGATACGCTTCGCGTCTGGCTTCTCAAACTCCCTCGGCGATACAAGCGCCTTTTACAGGTTTGCGTTGACACCTGTCTTGTCTGGGGGGCACTTTGGTTGGCCTTCGCTGTGAGGTTGGGAATTGAAAACCCCGTTAATCCAATAGGGAGCCACCTTTGGCTGTTCTTAGCGGCGCCCCTCATCGCAATCCCTGTTTTTACTCGGATAGGCATGTACCGAGCGGTCATGCGTTATTTCGGCAATGACGCGCTGATCACTATTTTTAAGGCGATCAGTGTTTCCTCGCTACTGCTGGCGCTCGCTGTCTATTGGTATCAGTCATCTCCAGTCGTGGTGCCGCGCTCAGTCGTCTTCAATTATTGGTGGCTTAGCCTGGTAATGATTGGTGGCTTGCGTTTGGTCATGCGCCAATATTTTATGGGCGATTGGTACGTAGCTTCGCAGCAGGTGCCGTTCTTCAATAAACATGAAAATTTGCCCAAAGTTGCTGTTTATGGAGCAGGTGCTGCTGGTAACCAGCTTGTCGCCGCGCTGCGTATGGGCAGGGCTATGCGGCCAGTCGCTTTTATCGATGATGACAACGACATCGCTACTCGCGTCATCGCTGGGATTAAGGTCTTTAAGCCCAAGCATATCCAGCAGATGATTGATGAAACGGGTGCGGAAGAGATTCTGCTGGCTATACCGTCTGCAACGCGTGTTAAACGTCGTGAAATCCTCGAGCATCTTGAGGGCTTCCCGCTTCATGTGCGCAGTATTCCTGGATTTATGGATTTAGCCAGCGGCCGGGTTAAGGTGGATGATGTTCAGGAAGTCGACATTGCTGACCTGCTAGGTCGCGACGCTGTCCCGCCACGTAAGCCTTTATTTGAGCGTTGCATTCGTGGTCAGGTGGTTATGGTCACTGGGGCAGGTGGGTCCATCGGGTCTGAGCTGTGTCGACAAATAATCGCCACTGGGCCAACCACGCTTATTCTGTTCGAGCATAGCGAATTCAACCTATACAGTATTCACACCGAGCTTGAGCAGCGCGCTGTACGCGAATCGTTACCCTTGAATCTTGTTCCGATTCTAGGCTCCATCCGTAATCCAGGGCGTTTGCATGATGTGATGCGTACTTGGAAGGTCAATACGGTCTACCATGCTGCCGCTTATAAACATGTGCCTATGGTTGAGCACAATATTGCCGAAGGTGTGCTCAATAACGTCATTGGGTCGGTCAACACCGCTCAAGCGGCGCTTAAAGCGGGTGTTGAGCATTTCGTGTTGATCTCGACCGACAAAGCTGTACGGCCTACCAATGTCATGGGCAGTACTAAGCGTCTTGCAGAGATGGTTTTGCAGGCGTTGAGTCAGGAGTCGGCGCCAGTCTTATTTGGTGATAACGACACCGTACATCATGTTAATAAGACCCGTTTCACTATGGTGCGTTTTGGCAATGTGCTGGGCTCATCGGGTTCCGTCATTCCACGTTTCCATGATCAGATCAAGCATGGTGGGCCGATTACGGTTACGCACCCAAACATCACCCGCTATTTTATGACCATTCCAGAAGCCGCTCAGTTGGTCATTCAGGCTGGCGCAATGGGGCAGGGCGGTGATGTGTTTGTGTTAGATATGGGCCGACCGGTAAAGATCGTTGATCTCGCTGAGAAAATGGTTCATCTCAGTGGTTTGAGTGTCCGTTCGGAGAAAAATCCGCATGGCGATATCAACATCGAGTTCACCGGCTTGCGCCCAGGTGAAAAGCTCTATGAAGAATTACTGATTGGTGACAATGTCAGCCCAACTGAACATCCTATGATCATGCGAGCTAGCGAAGAGCATCTGGCGTGGGATGACTTTCGGCGTGTTATTGATGATCTAGTCCGTTCAGTTGGCAACGATGATTACGACCGGGTGCGCCAGTTACTGCGAGAAACTGTCAGCGGATATAAACCCGATGGTGAAATCGTGGATTGGATTCACCAACAGCGTCGCCTAGAGCCTTGATGCACAGATGAGTTGCTGTGGTTTGCCCTGATCATTCAGGAGGCTAATGGTACGTGGGTAGGATTATTTCCTTGAGTACACTGCTCAGCACTACCCACAGCACCATAAGGCGACCTCGGTATGCAAAATCGCATCATGATTACTGGCGCAGGCTCAGGTTTAGGCCGTGAGATTGCATTACGCTGGGCGCGTGAGGGCAGTCAGCTTGCACTCTCTGACGTAAACGCTGCAGGTCTTGCAGAAACACTGGTCCTTGTTCGTGAGGCGGGTGGGGATGGCTTTACCCAGCGTTGTGATGTGCGCGATTACAGCCAGCTAACTGAGTTTGCTCAGGCGTGTGAGGATAAGTTCGGTGGCATTGATGTGATCGTCAATAACGCCGGCGTCGCTTCGGGTGGCTTCTTCAACGAACTGTCGCTTGAGGATTGGGATTGGCAGATTGCCATCAATCTTATGGGCGTGGTTAAGGGTTGTAAGGCCTTCTTACCATTGCTTGAGCGCAGCAAAGGTAAGATCATCAACATCGCTTCAATGGCTGCGTTGATGCAAGGCCCTGCAATGAGTAACTACAACGTAGCTAAAGCCGGTGTCGTTGCCTTGTCCGAAAGTTTACTGATTGAGCTAAAGGCGCAGGAAATTGGCGTACATGTTGTCTGTCCGTCGTTCTTTCAGACCAATTTGCTTGATTCGTTTCGCGGGCCTACACCGGCAATGAAAGCTCAGGTCGGTAAGTTGCTCGAGAGCTCGCCCATCAGCGCGGCAGAGATTGCGGATTACATATACCAGCAAGTCGAGCAGGGCGAGTTTATGATTCTGCCTCACGAGCAGGGACGCATGGCTTGGGCGATAAAGCAGAAGAATCCGCAAATGCTTTACGATGAAATGAGCAATATGTCTGAAAAGATGCGCGCAAAGCGTTAACAGGTTCGTGACTGAGGAGCCTTTGCAGCTCCTCAGTTGTTTGCTTAAAGCGTTATCTCTTTAAGCATTTCAGCAAGCTCATCCCGCCAGTCACTCAACTCAATATTCAGCTTTTCCTGAATAAGGCTGCAATCCATTACAGACCACGCGGGGCGCTGTGCTGGGGTTGGGTAGTCCACGGTGTTGATTGGATTAACCTTTGGCGCTTTTGCCAGCATTTTTAGCTCAACTGCTTGGCGGAATATCTCTTCAGAAAAGCCATGCCAGGTTGTCGCTGGAGTGTTGCTGAAGTGATAGGTGCCCCAGTTCAAGCCGCCTTCTTTAAAGAACTCGGTTGCCAGCGCCCATAGCGCTTTGGCGATGCTGGCGGCTGAAGTTGGGCAACCCTGTTGATCAGCTACCACACCTAATTCATCTCGGGCTTGCGCTAGGCGCAGCATGGTTTTAACGAAGTTATTGCCATGGGCACCAAACACCCAGCTTGTACGCAGGATGATGTGGTGTGGGCAGTGCTTGGCTACCGCCATTTCACCCGCAAGTTTACTCGCGCCGTAGACACCGGTTGGGCCAGTTGCGTCTGATTCTTTATAGGGCGTTGTAGCATCGCCGCTAAATACATAGTCGGTCGATATATGTAAAAGCGGGATGCCGAGCTTACCCGTTGCTGTGGCTAGGTTTTCCGGGCCTTTTGCATTGACTGCATAGGCGTGGTCGATTTCGCTTTCTGCTTTGTCGACTGCGGTATAGGCGGCGGCATTGATGATTAACTGCGGCTGCAGTTCGACAACTTTGCTGGCAACTTGCTCAGGGTTGCTGATATCAAGTTCTGCGGAGCCAAGGGCTATTACGGTAAATCCAGCTGGGGCAAGACGAACGAGCTCATGGCCGACTTGGCCATGAGCTCCAGTGATTAATACACGCACGCTTAAGCCCCTTTGCCTAGCAACTGTCGCAAGCTCGGGTTTACTTGGTCTTTGCCAGAGAGTTGCGGTTGCTCGATGGGCCACGGGATATTGACGTCAGCGTCATTCCAGATCAGGCCGCCTTCGTCTTCTGGGAAGTAAAGGTCAGTGCACTTGTACTGAAAGTCTGCGATTTCACTCAGAACGCAAAAGCCGTGGGCATAACCAGGTGGTACCCAAAGTTGGCGGTGGTTTTCATCATTCAGTTCAACACCTACGTATTGGCCGCAGGTGGGTGAGTCTGGATTGATATCAACCGCGACGTCATACACCGAGCCACGGCTCACGCTAACCAGCTTGCCCTGAGGGCGCGTGCGCTGGAAATGCAGGCCGCGCAGTACGCCGCGCTGTGAGCGAGAGTGGTTGTCTTGCACGAAGGGCAGGTCGATTCCGGCTTCGCGATAGCGCTCGGTTTGAAAGCTTTCTAAGAAAAAACCACGGTGGTCGCCAAACACCTTTGGCTCAATGATCACTACACCAGCCAGTGCCGTTTCAATAACCTTCACTGTGGTTTCTCCTGTTCTAACAGGCGGCTTAAGTACTGGCCATAGCCTGTTTTGCTTAGCGCTTTTGCTTGGGCAGACAGCTGATCAGCGGATAGCCAGCCTTGGTTGTAGGCGATTTCTTCAAGGCAGGCGACTTTCAAGCCTTGGCGCATTTCAATGGTATGCACAAACTGGCTGGCTTCCATTAATGAGTCATGGGTGCCAGTGTCCAGCCACGCAAAACCACGACCAAACATGCTGACGTGTAGGTCGCCACGCTGCAGGTAGGCATTGTTTACGTCGGTGATCTCAAGTTCGCCGCGTGCCGATGGTTTAACGTTTTTTGCAATCTCGACCACTGAGTTGTCGTAGAAATACAGGCCTGTGACCGCGTAGTTGGATTTAGGCTTGGTCGGCTTCTCTTCGATGGAAATGGCCTTGCCCGTTTTGTCGAATTCGACAACGCCGAAGCGTTCTGGGTCGCTTACATGGTAGCCAAAAACTGTCGCACCGCTTTGGCGGTTCGCCGCTTCCTGAAGCATCGCACTAAAGCCATAACCGTAGAAAATGTTATCGCCAAGTATCAGGCAAACATTGCTGTCGCCGATGAAGTCTTCGCCAATAATAAAGGCTTGGGCAAGGCCATCAGGCGAGGGTTGTTCAGCATAGCTAAGCTCAATGCCAAACTCATCGCCATTGCCCAATAGCTTGCGAAATTGTGGTAAGTCCTCGGGTGTCGAGATGATCAAGATTTCTCGAATGCCGGCCAGCATCAGCACCGACAATGGATAGTAGATCATCGGTTTGTCATACACCGGCAACAGCTGTTTGGAAACGCCGCGTGTAATAGGGTGCAAGCGTGTGCCGGAGCCACCAGCAAGGATGATACCTTTCATAAAAACGTCCTGTACAAAACTCTGATATTTGCTGACGCGGGACAGGTGTATTGATTGCCCCGTAGCATAATTTAGATCTCAGCGCCGAGGCGGCCCAGGCGGTAGTCCCCGGTCAGCACACGTTGCCACCAGTCTTTGTTATCGAGATACCAAAGCACGGTTTTGCGAATACCGCTGTCGAAAGACTCCTGTGGTGTCCAGCCCAAGTCGCGCTCAATTTTCGAGGCGTCAATGGCATAACGCAGGTCATGCCCTGGGCGGTCTTTAACAAAGGTGATAAGCGCCTTGTAGCTCTCTGACGATGCCTGTGGCACCAGTTCATCAAGCAGTTCGCAGATGGTTTCAACAACCTCTAGGTTGCGCTTCTCATTGTGGCCGCCAATGTTGTATGTCTCGCCTACAGCGCCTTTGCTTACCACTTCAACCAAGGCGCGGGCGTGGTCTTCAACGTAGAGCCAGTCGCGAATTTGCGAGCCGTCGCCATAAACCGGCAACGGCTTACCGGCCAAGGCATTGAGAATTACGTGAGGAATCAGCTTTTCCGGGAAGTGATACGGGCCATAGTTGTTCGAGCAATTGGTCAGCAGTACCGGCAAGCCATAGGTGCGCTGCCACGCGCGGACTAAGTGGTCGGAGCTGGCTTTTGATGCAGAGTAGGGCGAGCTCGGGGCGTAGGAAGTAGTTTCGGTGAACAGGTCTTCTGTGCCTTCAAGATCGCCGTACACTTCATCGGTGGAAATGTGGTGAAAGCGGAAATCTTGCTTTTCATTCTCAGGCAATGCATTCCAATAACGGCGCGTCGCTTCCAGCAAGTTGTAAGTGCCGACGATATTGGTCTGGATAAACTCAGCAGGTCCGTCGATTGAGCGATCAACGTGGGACTCAGCTGCGAGATGCATCACTGCAGTTGGCTTAAATTCTGCAAATACTGTATCCAGCGCAGCGCTGTCACAGATATCCACCTCATAGAAACTATAGCGGGATGAGTCTTCAACCTTGGCCAGAGATTCTAGGTTGCCTGCATAGGTCAGCTTATCGAGGTTGGCAACCACGCACTGGGTGTTCTCAATTAGGTGACGCACAACAGCAGAGCCAATAAATCCCGCGCCGCCAGTTACAATAATCCGCATTCATGCTTCTCCGCTAAAGCGACTTTCCAAAGTGCTTTGAGATAAATTTTTTAACCTGAACATATTACATCAACTTTATTCTTGATTCTTTAAAGCCTAGTGCTTTCTGTCCGGCACAGGATCTGAACCTATTCTGACTATTAGGTCAGTTTTTTTGCCGTCTGATCTTGCCCTATTAAAGTGCGGCGGTTAGGGTGGCTGGCTAATCATTTAGCTCACGACTCTGGACGCCTTGTGAAGCCTGCATCTAAGACCTTGCTGCTCATCGTTTTGATTGTTGCAGCGATCAATCTGCGCCCCGGTATTACTTCGCTTGCGCCGTTGATTGAGCGTATTGCCGATGAGCTATCCCTGAGTCGCAGCCTGATCAGTTTGACCACCGCATTACCGGTTTTATGCATGGGCTTGCTAGCACCTTTTGCCCCTCGTTTTGCACTTCGCTTAGGGCTTGAGCGAACCATTATGCTCTGCTTGATGCTTATTAGCGGGGCCTTATCCATTCGTTTAATCGAAGATTCAACCCCTGTTTTGATCGGCAGTTCGGTGGTGTTGGGCGCAGCCATTGCGATTGCTGGGCCGCTGCTTTCGGGTTTTATTAAGCGCTATTTTGTTGGGCATGTCGGCAAGGTGGTGGCATGGTATTCGCTGAGTATGGCTATTGGCGGGGCGGCGGGGGCGGTGCTGACTGCATTGGCGACTCAGCTGCTGGGTGATAACTGGTCGCGCGGTCTGGCTGTATGGGCATTGCCAGCCGTTTTTGGAGTGCTTTTATGGCTGTTTATACCGAATCAGAACGTGGCCGCCGAAGCTGCTGAGCAACCCGCTGGGTTGCCGTGGCGTAAACCGCGCGCTTGGCTTATCAGCGGCTTTTTCGCGCTGCAAGGTGGTTTGTTCTATGCCATCGCAACCTGGACTGTTGCCCGTTACCACGAGGCCGGCTTCAGCTTGCTACAGAGCAATAATCTGTTTGGCATCATTATGTTGATGGGCTTGCCCAGTGCATTTCTTTTACCTTGGCTGGCTCAGCGGTTTAACAATCGTTATGTGTTGTTGATGCTGTGCGCAGCAACTTCGGCGCTGTGTTTGGCGATGATGACGTTTAAGCCAAGCCTTTTGCCGGAAGTGTGGGCCGTTGCGTTGGGCTTCGCGCTCAGTGGCTCTTTTGCTTTGTCTTTGGTGTTGCCGTTATATGAAACCAATTCACCTTTAGACGTCAGCCGTTGGACTGCCATGATGCTGTTCATGGGGTACAGCTTAGGTAGTTTGATGCCGATTATGACCGGTTTTATGCGCGATTTTTCCGGCTCTTACCAGCTGCCTTTTGCCGTAATGATGAGCATGGCATTGCTGATGACTGTACTCGCTGGCTTCTTGCGTCAAGGCACTCAACCCGCTGATGCAGCACAAGAACTCGGGAGTGCCTGACTACGGTTCATGTGCTCGGTGGGCAAGCTTCGCGTTGCCACGCCCTACGACCTAGGATATAAGGCAGCCTGATTTTTGTGGAGTGGCGGTGTGGAGTCTGAGTCGATTGTTTATGGCTGTATTCGCGATTGGCCGTCAGACAGCGCGCTTGAGAGCCGTTTGCGTCGGCAAATTAACCGACAGGTGCTGAGCGAGCTGCCTGCTGGGGATAGCTGGCCGCTGTTGGGGCGTGACATGTTCTCAGCTTCTCCGGCCCCGAGTGGGGGCGTTTACCAAACCCAGGTGATCCACTTTGGCGCGAGTTATAAGTCGGTCGAGTACGAGTGGAACCTGTGGATTGAACAATTCGAGACCTTGCTCAAGCGCTTGTATTGGGCCAGCGCGGTGGTACACCTTGAGACAGAACTGAATGGCACTCACACCTTCCGCTGGGAGTCCGATGGCGACTTTCATAGCCCGCAAGAGGGCGATCTGCGCGTACGTTGTGCGTGGGAGCGGGAAGGTGGCGGGCGTAAATAGCGAGGCGATCCAATGCTGAATTACCTGTGGTTTTTCATGGCAGCGGTATTTGAAATTGCTGGATGCTACGCCTTTTGGATGTGGCTCAGACTCGGTAAAAGCCCGCTGTGGATGCTGCCGGGCTTAGCCAGCCTACTCATATTTGCGCTGTTACTGACGCGAATCGAGGCCAGCTATGCAGGCCGTGCTTACGCGGCCTATGGCGGGGTCTACATTGTTGCATCACTGCTGTGGCTAAGCGCGATTGAAAAAAGCCGGCCGCTGCTAAGTGACTGGCTCGGCGCAGGGCTATGTGTGGCTGGAGCATTGGTTATATTGCTCGGGCCACGCTTTTCGAATCCGTAAACTAGTCGAGCGAGTCGGCTAAATCTTCAAGCCACTCTTTGGGCACATCACGCTTCATCGCCAGTTGGCACTGTTCGCTTTCAGGGTCGAAGATGATCACGGCTTCGCCTTTATCAAGGGCGCGGCGGACACGTTGAACGCGGGTTTCTAGCGGCGTTTCATCACCATTATCCGTGCCGTCACGGGTGACGAAGTCTTCGATCAGCAGGGTTAGCGTCTCGACTTGTAGCATCTGGGCAGGGATTAACACGCGAGCGCTCCATAGCGATGGGAAATTCAGCGGCGATGCTAACCCTTGCGCTCGCCGCTGACCACTTATGTTGCGTTTGAGTGCGCATGCCATAGCCAAGCAATTATGGAGCGGCTATGGCAGGTCGTCACTTCTCCTTGGTGTCTTCTAATGTATTGAGCAGGCTGTCAACCGAGGGTACGCGTGTGTCGCTTTCCATTTGCGCAGTGTGCTCGAGCTGATGGCTGAAACGTTCTAGCGAACCTTCGGCTGGCTGTGCATCGCTGGCAAATACCGGCGGGCTGAGCAGGTAGGCGCTGATGAGCTTGGTCAGTGCTGAAAGGCTGTCTATGTGGGTGCGTTCGTAGCCGTGGGTTGCATCACAACCGAAGGCCAGCAGGGCGGTGCGGATGTCATGGCCAGCGGTTACGGCGGACTGTGCATCGCTGTGGTAATAGCGGAACAGATCGCGGCGAACAGGAATGTCGTTCTCGCTGGCAAGCCGCAGTAGTTGGCGTGAGAGGTGGTAGTCATAGGGACCGCCTGAATCATGCAGCGCCACGCTGACCGCATGCTCACTCGACTGCTGGCCAGGCGCAACAGGGGCGATGTCGATGCCGACAAACTCGCTCACATCCCAAGGCAATGCACCGGCTGCACCTGAGCCGACTTCTTCGGTGATGGTGAAGAGCGGGTGGCAGTCGATAGGTGGCTCAATACCGCTGTCGACTATCGCCTTCAAGGATGCGAGCAGGGCAGCAACACCGGCTTTATCGTCAAGGTGGCGGGCGCTGATATGACCGCTTTCAGTGAACTCTGGCAGCGGGTCGAAGGCCACAAAGTCACCGACCGAAACGCCCAAACACTCGCTGTCGGCGCGGGTGGTCGTTATCGCATCAAGGCGTAACTCGATATGATCCCAGCTCACGGGCATCTCATCGATTGCAGTGTTGAAGGCATGCCCTGATGCCATCAACGGCAGCACACTACCGCGTAACACGCCGTGGTCGGTAAACACACTGACGCGGCTACCCTCGGCAAAACGGCTTGACCAGTGACCGATTGGCGCCAAGCCTAAGCGGCCGTTGTCCTGCACGGTTCTGACGATTCCGCCAATCGTGTCCAGATGCGCCGATATGGCGCGATCAGGGCTGTAGCGTTTGCCTTTGAGGGTGGCGCGGATTGTGCCGCGCCGGGTCATTTCAAAGGGGATACCCAGCTCATTCAAACGCTCAGCAACATAACGCACAATTGTGTCGGTAAAACCGGTCGGGCTGGGGATGGCGAGCATCTCGAGCAGTACTTTCTGCAGGTATTCAAGATCCGGCTCTGGGAGTGATTGCATAAATGCCTCCTGACAAATGAAAGGGTCTTGGGCTTTGAGCACCGACGTGCATGGGCACGCCAGCGCTCAGTGCTGATGGCTTACTTGACGCCGCGACTCAGCGGAAATAACAAGTCTATAAAGCGCTCGGCGGTCGGCTGGGGCTCGTGATTGGCGAGTCCGGCACGCTCATTGGCTTCAATAAATACGTATTCGGGTTGGTCAGCCGCTGGCACCATAAGGTCCAGCCCGACCACGGGGATGTCGAGTGCACGTGCCGCTCTGACTGCGGCATCTGCGAGCACTGGATGGAGTATGTCGGTAACATCTTCAAGGCTGCCGCCCGTGTGCAGGTTGGCAGTCTTGCGCACGAACATACGCTTACCCGCAGGCAAGACGCTGTCGTAATCAAGCCCCGCAGCTTGCAGGGTGCGTAGGGTTTCAGTGTCCTTGGGGATTTTGCTTTCGCCATCGGTTGCAGCTTGGCGGCGACGGCTTTGGGAGTCGATCAAATCGCCAATGCTGTGCCGACCGTCACCCATGATTTCTGCTGGGCAGCGTATCGCGGCGGCCACCACTTCAAAGCCGATTACGACGATACGCAGGTCGAATCCCTCATGGAAACTTTCGAGTAACACGCGCTCATCAAACATTTTGGCGCGTTCGATGGCGTCGTGAACTTCCGTTGGGTTGCGCAGATCGACAGCAACGCCTTGGCCTTGCTCGCCATCGACCGGCTTGACGACTACCCGTTGGTGAGTGGCCAGAAACGCCGCGTTTTCTTCAGCGTTACCAGCCAGTCGCTGCGCGGGCATGCTCAAGCCCGCACGACTCAGCGTGCGGTGGGTAAGGCGTTTGTCTTGGCACAGGGTCATGCTCACGGCACTGGTCAGGTCAGTGAGTGATTCGCGGCAGCGAATACGCCGGCCCCCGTGGTTGAGGGTAAACAGACCGGCTTCGGCATCATCAACGCTCACTTCAATGCCCCGGCGCATGGCTTCATCGACGATGATCCGTGCATACGGGTTCATTTCGCTTTCCGGGCCAGGACCGATAAACAGGGTTTGGTTGATGCCGTTTTTACGCTTGATACTGAAGGTCTGCAGTTCGCGGAAGCCAAGCTTCGCGTAGAGACGTTTGGCCTGTGTATTGTCGTGCAGTACCGATAGGTCAAGGTGGCTCAGGCCACGGCTCATTGAGTGTTCAATCAAGTGACGCACCAGCACTTCGCCGACACCTGGGCGCGAGCAGTGAGGATCAACCGCCAGGCACCACAAACTGCTGCCGTTTTCCGGGTCTCGGTAAGCCCGTACATGGTTGAGGCCCATGACGCTGCCGATCACAGAACCATTGTCTTGATCCTCTGCCAGCCAATAGGTTGGGCCACCTTGTTCGTAAGGGGTCAGCTTTTCAGGATCGATGGGTTGCATGCCGTGTAGCTGGTAAAGGCAGTTGATGGCCTGCCAGTCTTCAGCATTTTGTGCGCGGCGGATGTTATAGCCACGAAAGCCACGGCGCGCAGGGCGGTAGTCCGAGAACCAGATACGCAAAGTGTCGGAGGGGTCGAGAAACAGTTGCTGCGGAGCGTGCGCCAGCACTTGATGCGGTGCCGCTACGTATAGCGCAATATCACGCTCGCCGGGTTCTTCGGTGATCAGTTCGTTGGCCAGTGCAGCTGCATCGGGGAAGGTGTGACCAATCAGGAGCCGGCCCCAACCGCAATGCACCGCTGCCGGCTCACTGGGTTGAGTTTCACGGTCTTCGGCGAGTCGTGCTTGCAGGCGCTCATAAGTGGGAGCTTGGCCGCGCAAAAGGCGCTGGTTGTAGGCATTGGCACGCATTGGAACTGTTCCTTTGCTTTGCGAATCCCCGAATTGAATCCGGGTTATTAAAATATGCGTTAACCCGACGCATAGGTCGGGTTAACGTGAGTTTGCACGACAGTCAGTGGATGCAAGTGACTGCTGCAACAGTTTATTGACCGCGATTTACAGGCCCTGTTCGCTGAGCCACAAATTCAGTGCGGCCATTTGCCAGAGTTTGGAGCCGCGCAGGGGCGTCAATTGGCCTGCAGGGTCGCTTAACAGCTTATCCAGCATGGCCGGATTGAATACGCCACGGTTCTGACTTGGGTCAGTCAGCAGGTCGCGAACCCAGCCCAGTGTTGCGCCTTCAAGGTGTTTAAGGCCCGGAACCGGGAAATAGCCTTTTTTGCGGTCGATGACTTCTGACGGGATAACCTTGCGGGCGGCTTCCTTGAGTACGTATTTGCCGCCCTCTGGTAGCTTGAACTGACCAGGTACACGCGCTGACAATTCCGCCAGGCGGTAATCAAGGAATGGGGTGCGCGCCTCCAGTCCCCAAGCCATGGTCATGTTGTCCACCCGCTTGACTGGGTCATCGACCAGCATCACCGTGCTGTCGAGGCGCAGGGCTTTGTCGACAGCCGCGCTGGCACCCGGTTGGGCGAAATGTTCACGGACAAATTCACCCGCGTGGTCATCAGTCAGCCAAGCAGGCTGCACGCAGGCTGCGTATTCGTCGTGTTCACGGTCGAAGAAGGCTTTGCGATAAGCGGCAAAGGCATCATCAGCACCATCAACCAACGGGTACCAGTGATAACCGGCGAATAGCTCATCAGCACCTTGCCCGCTCTGTACCACCTTGCAGTGTTTGGCCACTTCGCGCGACAGCAGGTAAAAAGCGATGCAGTCGTGGCTGACCATCGGCTCGCTCATCGCTCTAAACGCTGCTGGCAGCTCATCGAGAATCTCGTTCTCGCCAATGCGCAGTTGGTGATGATTGGTCTCGAAGCGCTCAGCAATCAGGTCAGAATACTGGAATTCATCGCCACGCTCGCCACCGGCATCTTGGAAGCCAATCGAGAAGGTCGAAAGGTTTTCAACCCCGGCCTCACGCAGCAGGCCAACCAGCATGCTTGAGTCAACACCGCCTGAAAGCAATACACCCACATCGACTGCAGCGCGTTGACGAATCGAAACCGCTTCGCGCATGCCATCGAGTACTTGGTCGCGCCAATCTTCAAAGCTGTAGTTTGCTTCATCAGGGCGAGGGCCGAAGTCGAGCTTCCACCAGCTTTGCTGCTCGCAGTTGCCTTTGGCATCTATGCGCATCCAGCTTGCCGCTGGAAGCTTTTCAACGTCTGCCAGAATAGTGCGAGGCGCTGGAACGACGGCATGGAAGTTGAGGTAATGGTTCAGCGCAATCGGGTCGAGCGTCTTGCCGATATCGCCGCCCTTGAGCAGGGCAGGCAGGCTCGATGCGAAACGCAGGCGCTGGCCGGTTCGCGACATATACAGCGGTTTGATGCCAAGGCGGTCACGGGCGATAAACAGCTCTTGGCTGTCGCGCTCCCAGACGGCAAAGGCAAACATGCCGTTGAGCTTGGGCAGCATATCTTTGCCCCAAGCGTGATACCCCTTGAGCAATACTTCGGTGTCACCGCCTGAGAAAAAGCGATAACCCAAAGCTTCAAGCTCAGCGCGTAGTTCGGGGTAGTTGTAGATAGCGCCATTAAAGACCATGGACAAGCCCAGATCGCTATCGATCATCGGCTGGCCTGATGCCTCTGCGAGGTCCATGATTTTTAGTCGGCGATGGCCGAGGGCAATAGGGCCTTGGCTGTGAAAGCCATGGGCATCTGGGCCGCGAGGGGCCAGATGATGGGTAATTCGCTCAACTGCAGCCAAGTCGGCTGGTTGATTATCAAAGCGTAGTTCACCTGCTATTCCGCACATATATCCTTACCGGAGTTGCCGTTGGGGAGCTGTTCTGTGTTGCTTAAGCTTTTACACCAAAACAAAAAAATGCTTTCATGTCAAAGTTTGTGGCAGCTAGTAGATAGATAAATGGCAGATAAAAAAGTTTCAACTGAAATTAAATTGTCATCCGTTGTGGCGTTTGAAATGCCGATCTTTCAAGCCTTGAGGCGTCTCCAGCAAGCCGGTGAGGTGCATGCCAAGCGCTTGAGCCGCTTTGGTGATTTGACACCAATGCAACTGATGGTTCTGCAAGTGCTGGAAAAAGAATCACGGATAACCGCCAGTGATTTGAGCGGGCAAGTGAGCCTTACCGCCGCCACATTGTCAGGTTTGCTTGATCGCCTGGAGGAGCGCAACTTGATGCACCGCCAGCGTGATGATCAGGACCGGCGTCGCCAATGGTTATTGATCAGCGATCAAGGCCGTGAATTATTGAAGCGCGCGCCGTCGTTGTTACCGCCGGAATTTAATCAGCGTTTAGCGGCGATTCCTGAATGGGAACGGCACAACCTGACCGCCGCACTGCTTCGCGCCGCCGAGTTCTGTGGTGATGACGAGTAGGGCTGGTAAATATACCGAATGTTTGTGGCTGAAAATGGTGGATGAAAAGGCGTCATCCGCTACGGCTGGGTGCAGCAGATTTCAGGACGCCTTTGGCTAAAGGTTGCGGATCAGCTTTCGTAATACAAAGCGATTGGGGTGGCAGCCCTCGGCAACATCACGCGGGACAGGCAATGGTTCGTCGTTAAGCCAGGCGGCGATTATCTCGCCTGACAATGGCGCGGTGATCAGGCCACGAGAGCCGTGGCCGCTGTTGATATACAAGCCGTCCAGCCAGGGGCAAGGTATGTCCGGTATCTGTCGGGCATCCTTGCGCAGCACGCTGTAACGGTCGAGAAACGCCTGGTGATCAGCCAGTGGGCCAACGATGGGCAAATAGTCTGGGCTGGTGCAGCGAAAGGCTGCGCGTCCGGCTAGGGACTCAGGAGTTTGCTGCGCGATATTCAGGCGGTTGCTGAGGTCGGGTGATATCTCTTCCAGCATCTGCAAGTTACCAATGTGGTCGGCGCTGTTGAGGCTTAAATCATCACTGTCAAAGTCGAAGCTGGCCCCCAGTGTGTGTTCGCCTAGACGAGCCGGGGCGACGTAGCCTTGGGCGCAAACAACCGTGATAAGTGCGCTGCTCGCTGCGGTCTGTTTTAAGCTGCTGATTTGCCCGCGAATACGTTTGAGTGGCAGCTCAATGCTGTAGGCAAAGCCCTTAATATCGGCAGCTCCAGCCAGAACCACGACTTCAGCGCTGGCCAATAACCGCTCGCCATCCCAGGCTTGCCATTGATTACCCGCACGCAGAAGTTGCAGGGCATTATGTTGGCTGAGCAGATTTATAGTTGGATAACGCGTTAGCAGCTCACACAATGCGGGCGGGTGTACCCAGCCTGCCTCTGGATAAAACAAGCCGCCAGCGGGTAGTTGGGTGCCGGCCAATTGCTCAGCGGTGTGCTGATCGATTTGCTGCAACAGCCCCTGTGGGAATGCGTCGGCAAGTTTGCTTTGCCGTTTGTGCTCCTGCTGGTTAAACGCGAGCTGCAAGACGCCACAGTCATCCCAATCCTGGCCTCTCTCCAAACGCTCAAGCAGCCGTCTTGTGTAACCAAAACCACTGACGATCAAGCGCGACAGAGCGGTGCCATGGGCGGAGAGCTTTAGGTATAGCACCCCTTGCGGATTACCCGAGGCCTCCTGAGCTATTGCAGCGTGCCGCTCCAGCAGGCTGACCTGCCAACCCCGAGAGGCGAGGCTCGCGGCCGTGGCGCAACCGGCAAGGCCTGCGCCAATAACGAGGGCGTGGCGGTTGGCAACCTTGAGCAGCGCGCGGCTATACCATGGTTTGACTTGGCTGGTTTGTACCTCTGTTGGTCGTTCATTTGGCTCAATGAAGTGGCCTTTCAGTACGTGCCATTTGCCGCCAATTCCTGCCACCCGTTTGATCTTGAAACCCGCATCTTTCAGTGCGCGACGTACATCCCCAGCACTGGTGAAAGAGCCAAGAGTGGTTCCCGGTGCTGACAGGCGAGCGATTTCGGCAAACAGCTGAGCTGACCACATGTCTGGGTTTTTCGCCGGCGCAAAACCGTCGAGAAACCATGCATCCACCCGCGCATCCAACTGGCTGAGCATCTCCCAAGCATCGCCGATCAGTAGATCCAGGGTGATGCGCCCGTTGTCGAACTGCAAGCGCTGGAACCCCGGATGAATCGCCACATACTGCGCTAACAAAGCCTGAGTAAAAGTTGCCAGCTCAGGCCAGAGACTCAGGGCGCGCTGCAGGTCGGCGCGGCTCAACGGGTATTTCTCAACACTGACAAAATGCAGGCGAGCATCAGCTACAGCATGCTGTTCAAACAACTGCCATGCACAGAAAAAATTCAAACCCGTGCCGAATCCGGTTTCAGCGATGGTCAGTTGTTGATGGTCTGTGAGGGTGCTAAAGCGTTGGGCAAGGTCATTGTTGTGCAGAAACACGTGGCGCGTTTCTTCTATCCCTTGTTGGGATGAAAAATACACATCATCAAATACTGAGGAGAGCGGGTGGCCCTGATCATCCCAGTTAAGCTGTGCTAGCGGGTGCTGGGTTGGGGGTTGTGCTCGCTCAGTCATGGTCTTCGCTCGGGGAGTTAGGCGCGCATTCTAGCTGAATCTGACGGTGAACCCTCCCTCAGTGACGTTCCGGTGGCCGCACAATCAAGACAACAGTTGCGCTAATCCGCTAGTCTGAAACAAGTTTATCGTCTGTTGGCGTTTCGGGCACTGAAGCTGGCTTCGGCATGGCCGGGAACGAAAGGGCAACAGACCCTATGGAGAGGCATATGTTCGAGTCTGCAGAGATTGGTCGCACTATTGACAAGGAAACCTTTGATGATGCTGAGCCAGCACTGCGTGAAGCCTTGCTTGAGGCTCAATATGAACTGCAGCAGCAAAAGCGCTTCCCCGTCATCATCTTGATCAACGGGATAGAGGGTGCGGGGAAGGGGGAGACCGTCAAGCTACTCAATGAGTGGATGGACCCGCGACTGATTGAGGTCAACACCTTTGACTCTCCCACTGATGAAGAGCTGGCCAGACCTGCTGCCTGGCGCTATTGGCGTCAGTTACCGGCCAAGGGCCGTATCGGCATTATGTTTGGCAATTGGTACAGCCAGATGTTGCAGGGGCGAGTGCATGGGCGCTTCAAAAATGCGGCGTTAGACCAAGCCATTGATACCGCTGAAAGCCTTGAGCGCATGCTGTGCGATGAAGGCGCGCTTATATTCAAATTCTGGTTTCATCTGTCGAAAGACCAGATGAATGCACGGCTTGAAACCCTCAAGGATGATCCGCTACACAGTTGGCGCATTAGCCCATTGGATTGGCAACAGTCGAAAACCTATGACAAGTTTGTGCGCTACGGTGAGCGTGTCTTGCGCCGCAGTAGTCGCGATTACGCGCCTTGGTACGTGGTTGAGGGTGTCGATGAAAACTATCGCAACCTCACGGTTGGCCGCATCCTGTTAGAAGGCTTGCAAGCTGCCCTGAAAGTTAAAGATCGACCCGTCCCCCAACCCCATGCAGCGCCATTAACCTCTGCGCTTGATGGCAGCGGTCTGCTCGACAGTCTGGACATGACCCAAGCGCTGGAGAAAGACGATTACAAAGAGCAATTGGCGACTGAGCAGGCACGGCTATCGGGTTTGATGCGTGACAAGCGTATGCGCAAACATTCGGTGGTCGCGGTGTTCGAGGGTAACGATGCGGCGGGTAAGGGGGGCGCTATTCGCCGCGTTGCAGCTGCGATGGACCCGCGCCAGTACCGCATCATTCCAACTGCCGCACCCACCGATGAAGAATTGGCTCAACCCTATTTGTGGCGGTTCTGGCGGCATGTGCCGGCGCGTGGCAAGTTCTGCGTTTTTGACCGCTCGTGGTATGGCCGGGTACTGGTTGAGCGGGTCGAGGGTTATTGCTCGCCAGCTGATTGGCTGCGTGCCTATGGCGAGATCAATGATTTTGAAGAGCAGCTAACCGAGGCCGGGGCGATTGTTGTTAAGTTCTGGCTGGCGATAGACCCAGACGTGCAGCTGGAGCGCTTCAAGGCGCGTGAAAAAATCCCATTCAAGCGTTTCAAGATTACTGAAGACGACTGGCGTAATCGTGATAAGTGGCCGCAATATCGTGACGCGGTTGGGGACATGGTCGATCGAACCAGCACGTCGATCGCCCCCTGGACCTTGGTCGAGGCCAATAACAAGCACTTCGCCCGGGTTAAGGTGATTCGCACAATCAATGAAGCGCTTGAGGCGGCGTTTGCTAAAGACTAGCCGCGGCTTATGCGCAACATATTTGTGGTGAATGATCATCGCATACGAGCATTGTACGAACTTATGCTCAAGCCAACACTCGCTCCAGGTAGCGGGCCCGTACTCAACATGGAGAACAGCTATGCGCGAAGTCGTGATTGTCGAAAGTGTCAGAACCGGTCTGGCTAAGTCTTTCCGCGGAAAATTCAATATGACCCGGCCGGACGACATGGCTGCGCATTGTGTCAACGCATTGCTTGAGCGCACCGGCATTGATCCTAAACTGGTGGACGATTGCATCGTTGGCGCAGGCTCCAACGAAGGTGCGCAAGGCATGAACATCGGCCGTAACGTCGCTGTATTGTCTGGTTTAGGCACGCACGTCGCCGGTATGACACTCAATCGCTACTGCTCATCAGGTTTGCAATCGATTGCGATTGCCGCGAACCAGATTGCCTCCGGTTGCAGTGACGTGATTGTCGCGGGCGGTGTTGAATCAATCAGCTTGACCATGAAAAGCATCAACATGGACAACCTTTACAACCCGATTCTGCAGGAAAATGTCCCTGGAATTTATTACCCGATGGGGCGAACGGCTGAAGTTGTGGCTCGTCGCTATAACATCAGTCGCGAAGCGCAGGACGCACTTGCCTTGCAAAGCCAGCAACGTACTGCCGACGCACAGAAGGCCGGGCTATTCGCTGATGAAATCGTGCCGATGAAGGTCAGTTACCAAGTCGAAGATAAGGCCACTGGTGAGAAATCAATCGTTGAGGGTGTGGTTGATCGCGACGATTGCAACCGTCCGGACACCACACTCGAAAGCCTTCAAGGTTTGAAACCCGTGTTCGCGGAAGACGGTTCGGTCACTGCTGGCAACGCTTCACAGCTGTCAGATGGCGCTTCAATGACTCTGATCATGAGCCTGGATAAAGCCCTTGAATTGGGTCTTAAGCCAAAGGCCTACTTCCGCGGCTTTACCGTAGCGGGTTGTGAGCCGGATGAAATGGGTATCGGGCCTGTCTATGCGGTGCCTAAATTGCTCAAGGCCAAGGGCCTGGAGGTAAGCGACATCGATTTGTGGGAGCTCAATGAAGCTTTCGCATCGCAGTGTCTCTATTGCCGCGATGAGTTAGGGATCGATAACGATAAGTACAACGTTAACGGCGGTTCGATCTCGATTGGTCACCCCTTCGGCATGACGGGCTCACGACTGGTCGGCCATATGATCCGTGAGCTTCAGCGTCGCGAACTGCGCTATGGTGTTGTGACTATGTGTGTGGGCGGGGGCATGGGTGCGGCTGGGTTGTTTGAGGCTTATCAAGCCTGACCCTAAGGGTGGGTGGACAAGCGCCATCCACCCTTGTCGGCCCGTGTAAATGGTGACAGGTAAACCTCATCCCCGGGCGCTAGAACGCTCGACTCTCAATTAGCCTGTGCGCTTGAATCATGCGTTGCACGTAGCGGTCGATGTGGTGTTCGGCATCGACGCGGGTGAAGTAGGGGCCTTCCAGCGTGCCTTCGCGAGTCGAAAAAAAATACTGACCGTTCACCGAACTGATGCGATCACTGCGGTAGTGCGTGTTGGGTCCGGGGTCAATAGCGCGTTGGCCTAGCATGGATACATCCTCAGTTGACGAACCTGTGAGAAACAACTGCGCTACATTTCTCATCGGCTCATTCGACACACGGTTTTTTATGAGTGTAATAGCCAACCCGAATCCTGTCTTGCAGGGCGACAAGTGGTTGTTTTTATAGGCCTTTAGTTTGAATTGGCAGTATTTTGGCGGCGATTAAATGACTTTTCTGCCGGTGCCTTATTATGCCCGTTCACCCAAACTTTCAGAGTCACGCCACTTTTTCGAATATTCATGACCCTAATGGTGGGTGGAAAAACGTCACCCACCCAGGTCGGCCCCTGTAACTGGTGACAGGTAAACGTCATCCCCGCCCACGCTGCGTGCACCCTGTGTGTAGGCATCACAGAGTGCATGGCAAAGACTGCTGCATTTCGGCGTTCCAAAGAATCATCAAGATGCGTTTGCCGTCGCCCTCAACGGGCGTGGCACCGCTCTTGATTGGCTCAGTCATGGTGAGGTTCGAGCATGTTTTCTGGGCGAACCCATTGGTCAAACTCTTCAGCGCTTAGGTGGCCCAATTCTATGGCAGCCTCACGCAAGGTTGTGCCGTCGTGATACGCCTTTTTCGCGACTTCAGCGGCCTTGTCGTAACCGATATGCGGGTTGAGTGCCGTTACCAGCATCAAGCCGTTATCGAGGTGCTTGGCCATCTGCTGTGCATCAGGCTCCAGCCCAGCAATGCAGTGTTGCTGAAAGTTGCTGCAACCATCGGCCAATAAGCGAATTGACTGCAAGATGTTGTAGATGATTACCGGCTTAAACACATTCAGTTGCAGCTGACCCTGACTGGCGGCAAAACTGATGGTGGCATCATTGCCCATCACTTGGCAGGCCAGCATTGATAAGGCCTCGCACTGTGTTGGATTGACCTTGCCCGGCATGATTGAGCTGCCCGGCTCATTGGCCGGTAACCTCACTTCCGCAAAACCGGCGCGTGGCCCTGAGCCTAGCAAGCGCAGGTCATTGGCGATCTTCATCAAGCACACCGCCAAGGTTTTCAGTGCGCCGGACATATTGGTCAAGGGTTCATGGCCCGCCAGGGCTGCAAATTTGTTAGGCGCGCTGGTCAAAGGTAGACCGGTAAGGGCTGCGAGTTCGGCGGCGATTGCCTGGCCAAAACCTGGTGGTGAGTTCAAGCCGGTGCCCACCGCCGTGCCACCTTGGGCTAACTCACAAACAGCAGGCAAGGCAGCGCGAATGGCTCGTTCGGCGTAATTAAGCTGAGCGACAAAGGCCGACAGCTCCTGACCAAATGTGATGGGGGTTGCATCCATCATATGGGTGCGTCCGGTTTTCACCAGCTTACTGTGACGCGCCGACTGTTCTGCGAGCCCCCCGGACAGCTCGGCAATAGCCGGGAGCAGTTGCTGAGTAATCGCCCGCACTGTGGCAATGTGCATGGCGGTGGGGAAGCTGTCGTTGGAGCTTTGAGCGCGATTAACGTGATCATTTGGGTGAACCGGGCTCTTGCCGCCACGCTCACCAGTTGCCAGCTCATTGGCGCGCCCGGCAATCACTTCGTTAACGTTCATGTTGCTTTGCGTGCCGCTACCGGTTTGCCAGACCACCAGCGGAAACTGATTATCGTGCTGCCCGTTGATGATTTCGTCAGCCGCTTGTTCGATGAGCCGGGCAATGTCTTGGGGCAGGTCGCCAATGCGATCATTTACTCGTGCGGCGGCCTTTTTGATCAGTGCAAGCTCGTGCAGTACTGCCAGTGGCATGCGCTCTTGGCCAATGGCGAAGTTAATCAGTGAGCGTTGGGTCTGGGCACCCCAGTAAGCATCTTCTGGTACTTCAATTGGGCCGATGCTGTCTGTCTCGGTACGACCTGTCTCGGTACTACTCATGACACTCCTCCGATTGGTGTTCAAGTCAGTTTAGGTTGTATTTATACCCAACAGGTTCCCGATTCGTCGCTTATTCAGCAAAACCAAAGAGGGTCATTGCGCTACCAGCGTGCATCAGTGGTCCCGAGCCAACCCAGTGCGGCCTTTACGGGTACGTGTTCGCCTTGGGGGCTGAGCAGTTCGCCGTTGAAGTGACCGAACCACTGGCGGGTATCGGCAAAAAGTGGCCCGAGGTGCGGCGAGGCATGATGCAACTGGAGGGGGGTGAATGTCAGATCTACCCGCTGATCAGGGCTTTTGAGACTCCAGCTTGCCATTGGGTCAGTCTGGGTCGGTGCTATCTGGACATTATTTTCCAGCCGCTGTAATTCGCCACCAAACCACAGGGCGTTCTCTGAAAGGCCGCTGTAATCAGTCCAGTCGGTGCCAAAGTTGCCAGCAATTCCGCCGGGTGCAGCGAATGCAGCGCGCTTCCAGTGGCTATGGAGCGGCCAAACGCCGCGGCCGAAATCCATAGAGGCAAAGCTTCGGCCGGGCTCGCAGGCATAACTGCGATCACCTAGCTGGACACTGCCGATAATGGGTAAGCCGAGTTGGCGGCAGGTCGCGTGAAAAGTCTTTTCGCCCATAGGCGCAACTAAGTTGACAGACTCAAGGTGGCTTGGTCGCTGAATATCCAGCAAAACCTCAATCGGATGTCCACCAAAGTCGTTGGCGCTGAGGCTTAAACAAGCGCGTCCTGGGTATTCATTGAATTGGAATGACAGGTTGCGATGATTAAAAGCATGGCTTTGCTGGGGCTGGTCAGGCAGTTTGCACCCGCGCCCCAATATCCGCATTTGACTGAAGCTTGCGAGCTCACCGCTCGTAAGATCAAGAAAATGTGCAGCGCCATAACCCACGTAGTCAAGATTGGCTTGAGTGACTGAAAGCATCCACTTGGGCGTGGTGAAGCACCAGTGGTTCCAGCGTTTGCTTCGACCCCAGTGGTGAGCCAGTGCGCAATTAATTTGCGGGCGATTTGACCAGCCGACTACGTCAGGGTTGAGGGTGCCGTTGTCTAGGCATAAATCTGCCTGGGCAAGAGTAAAGGGGTATGTTGCGCTGTGCATGTTACACGTCCGTGTGGGTGCCACGCGGCCGCGCAGCAATTGTCAGATAATAGAGCATTTACGGCCGCGAGCATGCCTTTAGTGGGCAAACAGCTTCAAGTAATGGCAATTTGCCCAAAAGGCGCTGCGTGATCAAGTGCACAAACCCTACTTTTAGTGGGTAGGTTTGCGCAGTTTTGCGAATTATTCAGTGCTTGGGCACAAAATAGCTGTAGTGGCTGTCCAATCCAATTCAAACCTTTGTTAGGAGTCGCCAATGCCTCGTTTTCCGGTTCTATGCCTTGCTGCTGTGCTGTCGTGCGCCAGTGCTCAGGTGTTCGCAGATGCAGCCAGCCACGCAGCCGATGCTGAGCGGTTTTTACAATTAGCCCATGCCGACAAGCTTGCAGTGCCCGTTTATGCTCAGGTACAGCAGATGTTTGCCCAGCGTTATGCGCAAAGTGGCGCTGGCGGTGAAAAGAAGGCATTGCTTGAGACCTACCAAGCCAAAGCAGATGCGGTGCTCGACCAATCGATCAGCTGGAATAAGGTCAAGCCTGACCTTGTTAAGCTCTACACCACCAACTTTACTGAGCAAGAACTCAAAGAGTTGATCAAATTTTACGAGTCGCCAGTGGGTGCGAAAGTGCTCAAGACCATGCCCCGCCTGACCGCTCAATCAGCTGAGCTGACCCAGAGCAAGTTAGAGCCTGCGGTGCCTAAGGTTAATAAGCTGCTAGAAGACATGACCAAAGAGCTGGGCCCTAAAAAGTCCTGATCGGCGGCACATTCAGGCATTTTTTGGCTGGATGACAAAAATGGCTTTGGCTTGAGCTTTACACTTCGTAAACTCACCGCCTAAGCCATTTTTTTACGCTGCGATTAAGCATGCGTTTTGGAGTCAAGATGACCAAGCTAGCGCAGCTTGAAACCGCACTCGCCACCTTGCAGCCTGAGTATTTGCAGGTGTTGGATGAAAGCCACATGCACAGCCGTGGGCTTGAAACGCATTACAAGGCGGTGATCGTCAGCGATCAGTTTGAAGGGTTGAACTCTGTTAAGCGTCATCAGAAAGTCTATGCCAGCCTTGGCGACCTGATGAGCCAGATTCACGCTTTGGCCCTGCACACCTACACCCCGCAAGACTGGGCGAAAAACGCCAGCGCACCGGCATCCCCGACCTGCCTCGGCGGCAGCAAACACGACCATTGAGCGAGTTGGCCGTATATCCGTATCCGGTTTGAAGCTTTGTAGAGTGGTCGCCGCTCTTTTCGGCCACCATCCCATTCTCGGGCATTAGGATTGTATGTTCAGACCATGGTGGCCAAGCTTCGCGTTGACACACCCTACGCGAGCCAGCATTGGCAGCCACGTCTGCGCAACGCCTGTAGGGTGGTCGACGCCTTTTTCGGCCACCATCCCATTCTCGGGCATTAGGATTGTATGTTCAGGCCATGGTGGACACGGTTCGCGTGGTCACACCCTACGCGAGCCAGCATTGGCAGCCATGTCTGCGCAACGCCTGTAGGGTGGTCGACGCCTTTTTCGGCCACCATCCCATTCTCAGGCATTAGGGTTGTATGTTCAGACCATGGTGGCCAAGCTTCGCGTTGACACACCCTACGCGGGCGGCTGAAAAAAACGGTAAACTACCGCGCACCTGTAAATAATCACCAGTCCGCCCTTTACGTGGGTGACTACTGAGGACGTAAAAGCATGACCGACAAAATTGTCGTTGCAGCCTTGTACAAATTCGTCTCGCTGCCAGATTTCCATGAGTTGCGTGAGCCGCTGCTCAATACCCTAATTGAACACGGCGTGAAGGGCACACTGTTGATTGCCGAAGAAGGTATCAACGGTACGGTTTCAGGGAGCCGTGCAGGTATTGACGGGCTTTTTGCCTGGTTTGCCTTGGACCCACGACTGGCCGATGTCGATCACAAAGAGTCCTATTGCGATGAGCAGCCGTTCTACCGCACCAAGGTCAAATTAAAGAAAGAAATCGTTACCCTCGGCGTCGAAGGCGTTGACCCGAACAAGCAAGTCGGCACCTATGTTGAGCCTAAAGACTGGAACGCGCTAATTGCCGATCCGGAGGTGTTGCTGATTGATACCCGTAACGATTATGAAGTTTCTATTGGCACCTTCGACGGCGCTATCGACCCGAAGACCAAAACCTTCCGCGAGTTTCCTGAGTACATCAAAGCGAACTTCGATCCGGCTAAGCACAAGAAAGTCGCGATGTTCTGCACCGGTGGCATTCGTTGTGAAAAGGCTTCCAGTTACATGCTCAATCAAGGTTTCGAGGAGGTTTATCACCTGCAAGGTGGCATTCTTAAGTACCTGGAAGAAGTGCCTCAGGAAGAGTCGAGCTGGAAAGGTGACTGCTTTGTGTTCGATAACCGCGTCACCGTCCGCCATGACTTGAGCGAAGGTGAATACGACCAATGCCACGCTTGCCGTACGCCCATATCTGCGGCCGACCGCGAGTCTGAGTTGTTCACACCAGGGGTAAGTTGCCCGTATTGCTGGGATTCCTTGCCAGAGAAAACCCGCGACGGTGCCCGCGAGCGACAAAAGCAGATCGAGCTGGCCAAGGCGCGCAACATGCCGCATCCCCTTGGTTTTAATCCGCGTTTAAAAACACAAGGCTAAACCATGCAAACTCGCTTGCTGTATGTGATGGACCCGATGTGTTCGTGGTGCTGGGGGTTTGCCCCGGTTTTTCAGTCCCTCGCAGAGCAGGCGCAGGCCCAAGGCGTTGAATTACACCTTATTGCCGGTGGTTTGCGCACCGGCAGTGGCGCCGCGCTGGACAGCACCAAACGCAAGTACATCCTTGAGCACTGGCAGGCTGTAGCAGATGCAACGGGGCAGCCTTTCAAGTTTGACGGCGCTTTGCCTGATGGCTTTGTTTACGACACTGAGCCTGCGTGCCGAGCCTTGGTCACGGCACGAAATCTTGACCCTCAAAGCGCTTGGCCGTTGGTTAAATTAATTCAGCAGGCGTTCTATGCTGAAGGTCGCGATGTCACTCAGGCCAGTGTTTTAGTCGAGCTTGCCGAGCAGGCCGGCCTGCCGCGCATTGTCTTTGCCGAAGCATTCGACAGTGCCGAGCAGCACAGCGCGACAGCCGCCGACTTCACTTGGGTCCAGGACTTGGGCATAGCTGGTTTCCCAACCCTGCTGGCTGAGCGTGAAGGGCAACTTGCACTCTTGACCAATGGTTATCAGCCGCTTGAAAGTTTGTCGCCTTTACTGGCGCGTTGGTTAGAGCGCGCTGCCAATGCGTGACCGGCTAAGCTGGGCGGAAATTCGCCGTCTGGCTTTGCGCCATCGTAAAGCCTTGATTCTGGCCAATGCTGTGGCAGTGCTGGCGACCGTCTGCAGTGTGCCCATTCCGCTGTTACTGCCACTGTTGGTTGATGAAGTCCTGCTTAAGCAGGGTGATTCCGCCTTGCAGGTCATGAACAATTTCTTGCCAGTTGCTTGGCAAAGTGCGACTGGCTACATCGGCCTGATGCTCGCGTTGACATTTTTGCTGCGGGCCAGCGCGTTGATTTTCAACGTGCTGCAAGCGCGATTGTTTGCTCGGCTGTCGAAAGACATCGTTTATCGGATTCGGGTCCGGCTGATCGAACGCCTCAAGCGCATATCGTTATCCGAGTACGAAAGTCTTGGCAGCGGCACCGTGACCACACACCTGGTGACTGACCTCGACACCTTGGATAAATTTGTCGGCGAAACCTTGAGTCGTTTTCTGGTGGCGATCCTGACGCTGGCCGGCACTTCGGCGATCCTGGTCTGGATGCATTGGCAATTAGCTTTACTGATCTTGCTATTCAACCCGTTGGTTATCTACGCCACGGTGCAACTCGGCAAGCGGGTCAAGCACCTCAAGAAGCTGGAAAACGACAGCACCTCACGCTTCACTCAAGCATTAACCGAAACCCTGGATGCGATTCAGGAAATTCGTGCAGGAAATCGCCAGGGCTTTTTCCTGGGCCGGCTCGGTACGCGTGCCCAGGAAGTGCGTAATTTTGCCGTCGCCTCCCAATGGAAAAGCGATGCGTCAAGCCGAGCCAGTGGGTTGTTATTCCAGTTTGGGATTGATGTGTTCCGCGCTGCGGCGATGCTCACCGTACTGTTTTCTGATTTGTCGATTGGGCAAATGCTCGCGGTGTTCAGCTACCTGTGGTTTATGATCGGTCCGGTGGAGCAGTTGCTCAGCCTGCAATACGCTTTTTATGCGGCAGGTGGCGCGCTGTCGCGTATTAATGAGCTGCTTGCACGCACGGATGAGCCGCAATACGCCGGCGGCGCTGACCCTTTCAGTGGGCGTGAAACCGTTGGCATCGAGATCGAAAAGCTGACCTTTTCCTATCAAGATGAGCCGGTGCTTGACCAGTTGAACCTGCGTATTGCACCGGGCGAAAAAGTAGCCATTGTGGGTGCAAGTGGCGGTGGTAAAAGTACCTTGGTGCAATTGCTGCTGGGGTTATACAGCGCGCAAAGTGGTTCGATTCGATACGGTGGGTGCAGCCTGCAGGATATCGGTCTTGAGCAGGTGCGCGAAAATGTGGCGGTGGTGTTGCAGCATCCAGCTTTGTTCAACGACTCGGTTCGCGCCAATTTGTGCATGGGGCGCGAGCGCAGTGATGATGCCTGCTGGCACGCACTGGAAATAGCCCAGCTTGCCACCACTATTCGCCAATTACCCAAAGGCCTGGACAGTATTGTTGGCCGTTCTGGCGTGCGTTTATCAGGTGGCCAGCGTCAGCGCTTGGCCATTGCCCGGATGGTGCTGGCCGAGCCTAAAGTAGTGATTCTCGACGAAGCGACCTCGGCGCTGGATGCCGCCACCGAGTATGCCCTGCATCAAGCCATGAGCAGCTTTTTGGTTGGGCGCACCACCTTGATCATCGCTCACCGGTTATCAGCGGTGAAACAGGCTGATCGCGTATTGGTATTTGATGGCGGTCGTATTGCCGAAGATGGCGACCATCATCAATTGATAGCCGATGGTGGTCTGTATGCACGGCTCTATGGACACCTTCAGCAGTGATCAGTGCAAGGCGGTACGACTGGTAGCGAGCTGCTAGGGTTGTAGCTAATAGAATTTAGCTAACACTTGGCGTAATGAATGGTTGCGATCTGCGTCTAATTAGCCATCGCCCACCTTCGCCGGATTCTATGGAGAATCATTCTGGCGTAACGATTAACCGCGAGGGATATGTGAATGAATCGAGTCAAGGTTGAGTTTACCGGCAGTTTAGGCCAGCAATTGGCAGGCTTGTTAGAGCTGCCAAATAGCCCGCAACCGGTAAAGTATTACGCACTTTTTGCCCATTGTTTTACCTGTGGCAAAGACATTGCCGCCGCCTCACGAATTAGCCGTGAGCTTGCCGATCAAGGCATTGCGGTGCTGCGCTTTGACTTCACTGGGCTGGGTAACAGTGACGGTGATTTCGCCAACACCAACTTTACGTCCAACGTCCAAGATCTGGTTGCCGCAGCGAAAATGCTTGAGGCCGAGTACGCAGCGCCAAAGTTGATCATCGGCCATAGTCTTGGCGGCGCAGCGGTACTTTCAGCGGTCGATAAAATCCCCTCACTGCAAGCGGTCGCGACCATTGCCGCGCCTTCTAACGCGCATCATGTGCAGCACCTATTCGCCAGTTCAAAAGATGAAATCCAAGCGCAGGGCGAAGCCAAGGTTAAGCTGGGGCTGCGTGAGTTTTCGATTAAGAAGCAGTTGATTGAAGACCTCGATCAATACACCGATTTACAGCACATCGCGCGCCTGCGTCGGCCCCTCATCGTTTTTCACTCGCCGATTGATAACATTGTGCCCGTCGATGAAGCCGCGAAAATTTTTACCGCAGCCAAGCATCCGAAAAGCTTTGTGTCCCTAGATAACGCCGATCACTTGCTGAGCAAGAAGGAAGATGCTCGTTATGTCGCCAAGACCCTGGCTGCCTGGGCTGAGCGCTACATTGAAGTGCCAGTAGCAACTTCTGTTGCATCAGAGCTGCAAGAAGGTCACGTGCTGGTGACTGAGCTGGACAAGAAGTTTCTGCGCGGTCTTTATACCAGTGCGCATCATTGGGTTGCCGATGAGCCGCCAAGCGTGGGTGGTTCAAATCTGGGGCCAACACCCTACGCATTGCTGTTGATGAGTCTGGGCGCTTGCACCTCGATGACGATTCGTATGTACGCTGCACGCAAGGGTATTCCGCTGGAGGATATCGATATTCGCCTGGTCCATGACCGTGTCCATGCTGAGGATTGTGCGGCCTGTGAAGGGCGCGATGGTCAGATAGAGCGCATCCAGCGCTTTATTAGCTTCAAGGGCGACGAACTCACTGCAGAGCAGATCGAAAGCATGATGAAGATTGCCAATCGCTGCCCGGTTCATAAAACCCTTGAGTCCAACCCAGTGATCACCACTGAACTGGAGAGCTTGTCGGGCTTTTGAGAAATAGGCCCTGGTAGGGTGGCTGGCGCTTTTCCAGCCACCCTTTGGCCCCGCGTAACCTGAGTATTTCCGCCGTGCTCCCTTTCCCCACAGTTTGCCTTTGGTGGGCAAGCTTGGCCTTGGCCATTGTGCGATTGGTTGGCGTGCATGATGGCGTTGGCAGCTTATTGAGCCGCCTTGTAACGATAAGTTTACGGGTTGTGGGCGTTGGTCAGGCGGTTCTTGTCATAAATCCAGGGCGTAAGGAAAACGTGCCACGCCAGCCTGACAAAAGGGCAATGGCGGGTCGTCTCTGTGCTTGTTTGCTCGTTGTTCTAAGGGTGTTATGGCTGCACTAAAGCTGCTCTAAGGCAGCGCATAACAGCCCTACAACAAGGAGGCGCAATGAACGCCGTGAACAAAATCGAACAGCACAATCCAATTGGTACCGATGGTTTTGAATTCGTTGAGTACACCGCTCCGACGCCCGAAGGTATTGCCCAGTTGCGTGAGTTGTTCACCGCCATGGGTTTCACCGAAACTGCAAAGCATCGTTCCAAGGAAGTGTTTTTGTTCCAGCAGCACGACATCAACTTCGTTCTCAATGGCAGCCCAACTGGCCATGTTCGCGAGTTTGGTCTCAAGCATGGTCCGAGTGCCTGCGCGATGGCATTCCGGGTTGAAAACGCTGCACAAGCTGCTGCTTATGTTGAGTCTCAAGGTGCCAAACTGGTCGGTAGCCACGCCAACTTTGGTGAGCTGAACATACCTTGCGTTGAAGGCATTGGTGGCTCGCTGCTTTACCTGGTGGACCGCTTTGGCGAGAACACCATCTATGACGTCGACTTCGAGTTTATCGAAGGCCGTACACCAAATGACAACGCCGTTGGCCTGGTCAGCCTTGATCACCTGACGCATAACGTTAAGCGCGGGCAGATGGATGTGTGGTCGGGCTTCTACGAGCGCATCGCCAACTTCCGCGAGATTCGCTATTTCGATATTGAGGGCAAACTCACCGGCTTGCTGTCGCGGGCAATGACGGCACCCTGCGGCAAGATTCGCATCCCGATCAACGAGTCGGCAGATGACAAGTCGCAGATTGAAGAGTTTATCCGTGAATATCAGGGTGAAGGCATCCAGCACATTGCCCTGAGCACAGAGGATATTTTTGCCACCGTGCGTCAGTTACGTGCCAATGGTGTCGACTTCATGAGCACGCCAGGCACCTATTACGACAAGGTTGATACCCGCGTCGCTGGGCATGGTGAGTCAACTGAAACCCTGCGTGAGCTGAGCATTTTGATTGATGGTGCACCGGGCGATGACGGCATCTTGCTGCAGATTTTTACCAATACGGTGATTGGCCCGATTTTCTTTGAAATTATCCAGCGCAAAGGTAATCAGGGCTTCGGGGAAGGCAATTTCAAGGCCTTGTTCGAGTCGATTGAGGAAGATCAGGTCCGTCGTGGTGTGATCGCCGCCGACTAATCTTCTAGCTGGCGCAGCAAATCGTGCTGCGCCATAGCCTGCACCCATTTTAAGGTTTGATTATGAAGTTAGCCTCACTCAAGCACGGTCGTGATGGAACCCTGGTTGTGGTTTCTCGCGACCTTAGCCGCGCTATCAGCGTTCCTGCTATTGCCGCGACCCTACAAATCGCGCTGGATGACTGGGCAACTATTCGTCCGCAACTTGAGGCGGTGTACCAGCGTTTAAATGACGGCCTCGAATCCGCTGCCTTCGCCTTCGACCAAGGTGCTTGCCACAGCCCATTGCCACGTGCCTTTCATTGGGCCGATGGTAGCGCCTATGTGAATCATGTGGAGTTGGTGCGCAAAGCCCGTGGCGCTGAAATGCCCGAGAGCTTCTGGCATGAGCCATTGATGTATCAAGGGGGTTCCGATTCCTTTGTTGCACCGCACAGCGCTATCCGTATGGCTGACGAGGCTTGGGGTATCGATCTGGAAGCCGAGATCGCTGTGATTACTGACGATGTGCCCATGGGCGTTAGTGCTGCTGAAGCCGCCGAGCATGTGCAACTGCTGATGCTGGTCAACGATGTGTCTCTGCGCAACCTGATTCCCGGTGAGCTGGCTAAAGGCTTTGGCTTTTATCAGAGCAAGCCTTCATCGAGTTTTTCACCGGTTGCGGTGACCCCGGATGAGCTTGGCGATAGCTGGAAAGAGGGCAAAGTGCATCGTCCTTTGGTTTCGCATATCAATGGCCAACTGTTTGGTGAGCCGGATGCTGGCACTGATATGACTTTTAACTTTCCGACACTGGTCGCGCATGCCGCCAAAAGCCGTCCCTTGGGGAGTGGCACCATCGTTGGCTCGGGCACTGTGTCGAACTACGACCGCAGTGCCGGATCGTCCTGTTTGGCGGAAAAGCGCATGCTCGAAGTGATTGAGCAGGGCGAAGCGAAAACGCCATTTCTGAAGTTTGGAGATCGCGTACGCATCGAGATGTTTGATGCTGCCGGGCAGAGCATCTTCGGCGCAATTGATCAGGCGGTGGAACGCTACGATGGCTGAGCTGACGCTCTATTCCTATTGGCGTTCCAGTGCGGCCTATCGCGTGCGAATCGCCCTTAATCTGAAAGGGCTGGCCTATCAGCAGGTGCCAGTGCATCTGGTTAAAGAGGGCGGTGAGCAACTGGCCCCTGCGTACCAGCAGCTCAATGCGCAAGGTTTGTTGCCACTGCTGGTCGATCATGTGTCGGGACGTGATGAAATCAAAATCGCCCAGTCCCTGGCAATCATCGAATACCTCGAAGAAGTCTTTCCTGTGCCTTCGCTCTTGCCTGCTGAACCTGCGCTGCGTGCGCAGGTTCGCGCGCTGGCCTTGCATATCGCATGCGAAGTTCATCCGCTGAATAACCTGCGGGTACTCAAGTACTTGACTGCCGAGTTGGGTGTCGCAGATGAAGCCAAGACCCAGTGGTACCAACATTGGGTTCACAGCGGGCTGAAAGCGGTGGAGCAGGGCTTGGCCGTGTTTGCGGGTAAGTTGTCCCTTGGTCAGAGACCTGGATATCTGGAAGCCTGCTTGATCCCGCAGGTGTATAATGCGCGCCGTTTTAACTGTGACCTCGATGCGTATCCGCGCATTCTTGCCATGACGGCGCGTTGTGAAGCCCTCGAAGCCTTTAAAAAGGCCGCTCCGGAGGTGCAACCCGACGCAACTTAAGGTTTACCAGCCTTGCGGGGAGACCGGTGTGTTAGCCACGCTGGACTCTTCATCACTCCGCCGCGCCACAAGCGTAGCGGGTTAGATCCCGTCACAGATAAAAACAACAGGTGACGCATGACCCGAGAAAAACCGAAAAACCTCTGGCTCTCTCGCTGGGGCTTTATTCTTGCTGCTACTGGCTCTGCTGTGGGGCTGGGCAATATCTGGAAATTCCCTTACATCACGGGTGAGTACGGCGGCGGTGCCTTCGTGCTGATGTACCTTGCCTGCATATTAGCCATTGGCATCCCGGTGATGATGACTGAGATCGCCATTGGTCGCCGTGGTCGTGGCAGCCCGATCGATGCAATCGGTCGTGTTGTTAAAGAAAACAACGGCAACCCGTTGTGGAAAGCGGTAGGCGGCATGGCCATGCTTGCCGGGTTTATGATCCTGTGTTTTTACGTGGTGGTGGCCGGCTGGGCCTTTGCTTATACCTGGAAAATGCTAGACGGCTCACTTGCTGCCACAAGCGTTGATGCCTTGGGAGCCGTGTTCGAAGCGCACAATGCCAACCCATGGCAACTCGGCGGCTGGAGCGTGCTGGTGGCACTGCTGACATTGTGGATCGTCGCCAAGGGCGTGCAAAAGGGCATTGAAAGCTCGGTGCGCTGGATGATGCCGGGTCTGGCAGTGATGTTGGTGGCGCTGGTTGGCTATGCGTTTACCAGCGGTAGCTTCTCAGCAGGTTTCGACTTCTTGTTCACCTTTGATGCCTCGAAGATTACAGGTGAAGCGCTGCTTGCAGCTTTGGGTCATGCCTTCTTTACCCTGAGCTTGGCATCCGGGGCGATTTTGACTTATGGCTCGTATATCCCTGACGGTCAGTCAATCGCGCGGACGACCTTTATGGTTGCCATCTGCGATACCGCTGTTGCCTTGTTGGCGGGCTTGGCCATCTTCCCGATCATCTTCGCCAACGGCATGAGCCCGAGTGCAGGTCCTGGCTTGATCTTTATGAGTTTGCCGCTGGCCTTTCAGCAGATGCCATTTGGTACGGCATTCGGTGTGCTGTTTTTCGCCATGGTTTCAATTGCGGCGTTGACTTCCGCGATCTCAATGATCGAAGCGACTGTGGCTTATCTCAACGAAAAACATGGGATCAGCCGGATGAAATCCGCCGTGGTTTCAGGTGCGGTGCTGTTGGTCATCAGCATGTTGGCGATGCTCTCATTCAATCTGCTCGCGGGTTGGACGCCAATGGGTAAGAACTTCTTTGATTGGCTCGATTATCTGACGTCACGCTGGATGATGCCCTTGGGTGGAATCTTTATCGTGCTGTTTGCCGGTTATGCGCTGCGTGATGAAATCATGCGTGACGAACTGAACTTGCCACCCCTGGGTTATGCCCTTTGGCTGTTTATGGTGCGTTATGTATGCCCGGTGCTGATCATGATCGTGTTCCTCAACGCCTTGGGCTGGTTGGGCTTTGACCCGATTGCAGGTTGGTACTGGATTGCTGGTGCCATTGGCGTGCTCACCATCTTGGGCGAGCTCTTTCGCCCACGTGTGATGCCGGTGTTAGCCGGACGTTAAGCGCTCGCGGTGGACGACGCGTCATCCGTCCACCGCCTACAACGCAGATATCTGGGTTGTACGCCGAGTTTGCTGGATAAGCTGCGTTTGTCGCACCCCCCGTTTCGGCATCGGGGACGGCGGAATCTTGTCGCATAGGGTGAGCGCTTCACCGGCAACAGCGTTGTCACATTCAGCAGAATATTGACGCCTAAGAAATGGCGAAATCTCGCCAATCATTAGTTCAGCTCAGCGTAAAGCTGCCGATAAAGCTGTACTAGAGGTTGTGATTCGTTCCTCGTGGTCCGCTGAAATGCCCGCAATAGAGGCTGTTGCCAATTGTGGCTCATTGATGGCACAAGGCTTGCGATGGTAAGGGTCCAACAATCACTGTGTCAGCCCAACCTTGCTAGCAGGCTGGCGATTTCAGTGAATAAATATAACGGAGTAGTCCCATGTCCTTGTCTGTCTCACGCCTTTTCACTGATCTTGCCGTAGGTAAAAAACTGCTGGGTGGTTTTGCCTTGGTGCTGCTGCTGACGCTGGCAGTTGCCTTGACCGGTTATTGGGCTGTGGAGGCTGTTGCAAGCAGGCATGAGCAAGTCAGTCAGTTTTCGGAAATTGATTTGGCAGTATTGGAGGCGCGCCGCTTTGAAAGTAACTTCGCGCTGAAGAAAACCCCAGAGGCGGCCGCGAAAACCACGCAACAATTAACCTTGGTTAAGCAGCTGATTGCGACGCAAATCGCTGTGGCGAATGCTGACAAAAAAGTCCAGCTGCAGGCAATGGATAAGGCCGTCACTGAATATCAACAACAGTTCGACGGCTTTGTCCGGTTTAATGATCAGTCGCGCACTGCACGGGAGCAAATGAGCAAAGCGGCAGGCGAGGCGCGTGATCAGTTTGATGTTATCGAGTTTGAGATGTATGACGCTGTGCGTGAATTGCGCCTGCAGGGAGACAACCTGAAGGGCAGTGACCCGTTGACACTGGCAGAGACCGCTTCAGGTTTGAGCAAGCGCATGCTTGACCTGCGCAGTAACGAAAACCTGTACATCATTGATAAATCTGCAGATGCCTTGAAGGATTGGAAATACACCAACGAAGACTTAGAAACCGTTGCACGCAATTTGATGATCTGGCTCACCGATGAGCAAAAAAGCTCGATCACAGCCGCCCTGGACGCGCTGAAGGTCTACCAACAAGCCTTCACCAATTATGAGCACGTGATTGATCAGAGTGAGAACGCTGAAAAAACCATGCAGCAAAAGGCGCAATCGGTGCTGGATCTGGTTCAGGCGGCCAAGGCAGTAGAAGATCAAAGTATGCTGGAAATTCGCAATCAAGCCCTGCTGGGTTTGATTGTGATAGCGCTGGCGGCCTCGGTCATCGGTGTACTGGCCGCACTGTTGATTACCCGTTCGATTGTCACTCCATTGCGCCAGGCGGTGCGCTTTGCCGAGCAAATATCTGAGGGCGATCTCAGTCAAAATATTGCCAGCAACCGCAGGGATGAAGTTGGCCAGTTGATGTCGGCCATGCAGCGCATGACCCAGAGTCTACGTGAGTTGGTCGGCCATATTGGTGGTGGCGTAGGTCAAATCGCAGCGGCAGCCGAACAGCTTTCGGCCATCACCGCGCAAACCAGTTCCGGTGTACAAGAACAGAAGCTTGAAACCGAGCAGACCGCAACCGCAATGCACCAAATGGCAGCCACTGTGCAAGAGGTCGCACAGAATGCTGATCAGGCATCGACTGCGGCGCGTGAGGCTGATCAAGAAGCGCAGCAGGGCAATCAAGTTGTGCAGCAAGCGGTTGGGCAAATCAACAGTCTTGCCGGTGAGGTCGAGCAATCTGCCCAGGCCATTCAGGCGCTCAATCTTGAAAGCGAGCGTATTGGCAGTGTGCTTGAAGTGATTCGTTCGGTTGCAGAGCAGACCAACTTGTTGGCATTGAATGCTGCTATTGAGGCAGCGCGAGCGGGCGAGCAGGGCCGAGGGTTTGCCGTAGTGGCCGATGAAGTTCGAGCCTTGGCGCAGCGAGCACACAGCTCGACCGAAGAAATCGAAGCGCTGATTGCAGGTTTGCAATCGATGGCCAAAGATGCGGTGGCGCAGATGGACAGCAGCTTGAGCCTTACTCAGCGCACCGTGGTGTTAGCCGGTCAGGCCGGTGACGCCCTGGGTCGTATTACTCAGTCGGTGAGCACCATCGAGCAGATGAACCATCAAATTGCGGCGGCAGCTGAAGAGCAAAGCAGCGTGGCTGAAAACATCAGCGAGAGCATTACCCGCGTTCGCGATATCGGTGACCAAAGCGCTTCTGCAAGCGAGCAAACCGCAGCCTCCAGTGCCGAGTTGGCGCGTCTTGGGGTTGAGCTACAAGGCTTGGTTAAGCGCTTTCGCACATAGACCTTTGTGATGGGGAGGGGGCGGCGCGTAGCCGTCCATCGTGGTTCACGCAAAAAAACCGAATATTCGAGATCGCAATGGTGGCCGAAAAAGGCGTCGACCACCCGGGAGATCCGCGTAACGGTGGATTGGGAGAGCGCGATCCGCCGCTGGTTTTAATGGCTTTGGCTGACCATTGGCTTGCTTAATTCGCTGGCCCAGAGCGCGAGTGGGATTGGGGTTTGTGGCTGCCAAATGCGTGTCCACAGGAGCTTCAAACGGTTAAAGTCCCCGCGCCCGGTTGGCCAGCGTTGGATATCAGGTTGTACCTGCCATTTGCCGTCTTGCCAGTGGGCGAAGTCAAAGCGAAAGGGGTGAAAGCCCGTCATACCTAAGCGCAGGTCGGTGACGATCAAGTGATCATCAATGCGGTCATAGCGCAATACGCCGTCGGTGAACCAGCTCAGGCGGGTCAGCGCAGGTGAGCCAGTCAGCGCTTTACCCAGTTCAGTGCCCAGCGGAATCCGTTCAAGGGTTGGCGGTGCGGTATCAAACCAGCCTGAAAGCGCCTCAAAGTAGTCATCGCCATCGATAACAATTACGCGCCATAACAGGGTATTGAAAGGTGTTGGCGTGCTGAATATTTGCTGCGCCTGAATTCCTTGCCGGGCAAGTTCTGCTTCAACGCGATGTTCAGCGACGTTTTTGCCTATCAGGCTTGAAGCCAGATAGGCGGTTGAAATTGCCAGGGCGATAGCGGGAGCTTTTGCGACTTTGCCCCGCAGGCCATAAATCAGTCCGAGGATCATCGCCACCAGCAATGGCACGGTGTAGAGCGGGTCTATGATAAAAATACTTGACCAGGCAACAGGTGTGGGTGTCATCGGCCAGAACAGTTGCGTGCCGTAACTGGTGAAGCTATCGAGCAGTGGGTGAGTGGCCAGGACCAGCCAGAGTGTCAACATCAAACGCTGGCTTGAATAACCGGCGTTTGGCCAAAAGCGCCTGACCAGAAGCGTTAATAGCAGTGCGACACCGCTCAGTACGAATATTGAGTGGCTGAAGCCACGGTGATAAGTCATCTGTGCCACGGCATCGCCGTAGTGAATCAGTACATCCATATCCGGCAGTGTGCCGAGCAACCCGCCATACAGCAGCGCTTTGCGGCCTTGCCAGCGCCCCAATAACGCGCCTTGGATGCCAGCGCCAAGCACCACCTGTGTAAGCGAATCCATTGCCAGCCCTCATATTCGAATAGCGCTTACGTTAACCGAGACTGGCCCGCGCCGATGAACTGAAATGTACTAAAAAACATTTCAGTTGAGGTCTCAATATCCGGGGTAGGACGAGCCGATGTTGTATTCTTCATGCATATTCTTGTCCAAGGTTTTGCCATGCTGGTGGTTTCAAACAGTATTCACCTCGCCGATGATGAAATTGAGCTGACTGCAATCAGGGCTCAAGGCGCAGGTGGGCAAAACGTCAACAAGGTATCCAGCGCCATGCACCTGCGTTTTGACAGTCAGGCGTCGTCCTTGCCGCCATTCTATAAGGAGCGCTTGCTAGCAATGCGTGATAGCCGGATCACCGCTGATGGTGTGGTGATTATCAAGGCCCAGCAATTTCGCACCCAAGAAAAGAATCGTGCAGATGCGCTGGAGCGTCTGAGCGAGTTGATTCGCAGTGCCGGTAAAACCGAAAAAGCCCGGCGCCCGACCAAACCAACTTTAGGCTCAAAGAAGCGCCGACTAGAAGGTAAGACCAAGCGCGGGGCTATCAAGGCTGGGCGCGGGCGAGTCGATTTTTAGCCTTGAAACCCATGCCTGCTGGCCGCCATTAATCCCAGTTAGGCGCAAAGCCTGGGTTGGCCAAGCGCTCGCCACGATCCAGTTGGGCTATTTCAGCCATTTCAGATTCGCTTAGCTTGAGGTTCATTGCCTGCAGGTTACTTTCCAGATTGTTGCGCTTGGTCGAGGAGGGGATCACAGCAAAGCCTTGCTGAAGTAGCCACGCCAGTGAAACCAGTGCCGGGGTGGTGCTGTGGGAGCTGGCGATACGCTGCAACACCGGATCATCCATTACTTTGCCGTAAGCGAGCGGCATATAAGCGGTGAGTTGCAGACCGTTTTCATGGGCAAACTCAATGACCTTGTGGTTTTGCAGGTAAGGGTGAATCTCGACTTGGTTGGTTGCGATCTGCTCTGCACCGACGGTTTCAAGCGCCTGCTGCATGTGTTTGATGGTGAAGTTTGAAATACCAATCTCACGGGTCAGGCCTTGGGCTTTGGCCTCAAGCAACGCGCTCATATATTCACTGACTTGGATCTCATCGTCAGGCGATGGCCAGTGAATCAGCGTGAGGTCGACATAATCTGTCTTCAGCTTGCTCAGGCTTTGTTTAAGGCTGGGGATCAACGCATTGCCAGCAAGGTTATCGGTCCAGATCTTGGTGGTGATATACAGGTCTTGACGAGGTATACCGCTTGCGGCAATTGCTTGGCCGACCTCGGCTTCGTTGCCATAAATCTGTGCAGTGTCGATATGCCGGTAACCGAGCTCAAGGGCCATGGTGACTGAGTCGATGACTTGTTGATCCTTTAGGCGGAATGTACCAAGGCCGAATGTTGGAAGCGTCATTGTTACTCCTAACTGCTTGAGTGAGTCGTTAAAAAATATTCAATCGATAGATCAGCTGACAGTGCTTGTTGCGGGTCAGTTCGATCCATTTGCCCGTCGGGTAAAGCAATGGATAAGGGATTTGTCGTTAAAAGCGTGTTTGCTGAGGTGCGAGTGCGCTGCAGTTTGCGCGGTTTATTTGTGCGCAGTAATACAGTTGCAGGCCTAAGATATTTGACTAAAATTCATGAATGAAAACGACATTAGATGAATTGCAAGCCTATGTGACTGTGGTGGACAGCCGCTCCATCAGTGCGGCTGCCGAGCAACTTGAGCAAACCGCCTCCGGAGTTAGCCGGGCCTTGAGCCGGCTTGAAGAAAAGCTCGATGTGACCCTGATGCGGCGCACTACCAGGCGTCTTGAGATCACTGAAGAGGGGATCGTCTTTCTGGCTCAGGCGCGCAAGATTCTGGCTTCAGTTGAAGAGGCCGAAGAGCAGATGGCACTGCGCCGTCAACTGCCTGCAGGGCGTTTGCGGGTCAATGCAGCTGCCCCTTTTGTGTTGCACAGCATTGTGCCGCTGGTGGCGGGCTTTAGGCAGCAGTATCCGGATATTGAGCTTGAGCTTAATAGCAGTGACCAGATTATTGATCTGCTTGAGCAGCGCACGGATATCGCGATACGTATTGGTCCGCTGCGCGATTCAACCCTGCATGCGCGTCTGTTAAGCACCAGCCCGAGGCGGGTTCTGGCCAGTCCAGAATATCTACGCCAGCATGGCGAGCCGAAAACAGTTGAGAGCTTAAGTCAGCACAGCTTATTGGGTTTTACTCAGCCTGAATCGCTCAATCACTGGCCGCTGCGTTGTGAGCAGGGCAACGCTTATGCAATTAACCCGAGCTTATCGGCGTCCAGCGGGGAGACGCTGCGACAACTGGCTTTGGAGGGGGCGGGTATTGTCTGTTTGGCAGGATTCATGACGGATAAGGACCGCGCCAGCGGCAGGCTGCAGCAACTACTTAAGCGCGATACCCTTGAAGCGTTGCAACCGATCAATGCGGTTTACTACCGCAATACCGCCTTGGCTTCGCGGATTACCTGCTTTATTGATTACTTGGCCCAGCACATGCCTAAGCAATAATGCCGTTGGGTGGTTGAGGCTTATGCAGCCATTATCTGCGGGGGTGGGAGCGGTTGCGTCTTGGGGATGAACTTCGCGTAACACCCTGCGGCACTTATGTGCTCGCAGGGTGCTTGATGCTTTGTTGGGCCTAGACGTGTTCCGTCGAGGGCTTGCCTGTGGCGTTCGTTCGCGCCTCGGTTGGGTTGAGTGCCGCGCTTTGTGTCTCGGCACCGATGATCGGCACTTCATCACCTTGGGCGTTGAACAACTTGCCACCTTTGAAGTAGTCGCCGTCTTCCAGTGCTTCAACATCGCGGTAGCGCAGGCTGCGCTCAGTGCCAGCCACGAACACCGACTGCTGATCTGAGTTGCCAGTGGTGAAGTGGTTGAAAGCCAGGTTCAACAGAATCGCCATGATTGCAGCTGAGCTGATACCCGAGTGGAAAATGGTTGCAAACCAGCTTGGGAAGTCATGGTAGAACGTTGGTGCTGCGATAGGGATCATGCCGAAACCGATTGAGGTAGCGACGATGATCAGGTTCATGTTGTTGCGGTAATCAACTTTCGACAGGGTACGAATACCGCTGGCTGCAACGGTGCCAAACAACACAATGCCAGCACCGCCCAGTACCGAGGTCGGCACCGCTGCAATGATTCGGCCCATTACCGGCAGCAAACCGAGCAATACAAGGAATATACCGCCAGTGGCAACCACGTAACGGCTTTTGATCCCGGTCACTGCGACCAGGCCGACGTTTTGAGCAAAAGCACTTTGAGTGAATGAGCCGAAAATCGGTGCCAGCATGCTTGAGAGCATGTCGGCGCGCAGGCCGTTACCGAGTCGCTTGGAGTCAACTTTGGTCTCGATGATTTCACCGACCGCCAGGATGTCCGCACTGGTTTCGACCAGGGTCACCATGATTACGATGCACATCGAAACAATGGCGGCAATGTGGAAGGTTGGCATGCCGAAATGAAAAGGGCTAGGCATTGCTACCAGTGCGCCATCGCCAATGCGCGAGAAGTCGGCCATGCCGAGGGTCATGGCAACCAGCGTACCGATGACCATCGATAACAGAATCGATAAGCGCGAAATGCTTGCACTGCCAAGTTTGCTCAGCAGCAACACGAAGACTAGGGTCACCGCAGCCAAGCCAATGTTGGCCATGCTGCCGAAGTCCGGTGCGTGGCTGTTACCGCCCATGGCCCAGCGAGCAGCCACCGGCATTAAGGTCAAGCCGATAGTGGTGATGACGATGCCCGTCACCAATGGCGGAAAGAACTTGATGATTTTGGAGAATATGGGGGTAATCAAGAGGCCTATTAACGAGGCGACTACCACCGCACCGAGTACGGCTGGAATACCGCCGGCACCGTCGCCTGTCACGATAGCAACCATGGTTGCTACGCCCGCAAATGAAACACCTTGAACCAGCGGCAGTTGGCAGCCAAAAAATGGCAGGCCCAGGGTTTGCAGGAGAGTGGCCAAACCACCGGCAAATAACGATGCGGTGATCAGCAGGCCGATATCGCTTGGCGATAATCCGGCTGCCTGCCCGACAATCAGCGGCACCGCGACAATGCCGCCGTACATGGTCAGGACATGCTGTAAGCCGTAAGCCATATTGGCTCCGACGCCGAGGTTTTCATCTTCAGGGCGTTGCGATGAAGCACTTTCAACTGATGGCGATTGCATAGTGAGGTGTTCCCGTTTTTTTCTTGTGTTCGTAATGTAGGGAACAATAGGGGGGCTTGGCTAGTGCTTGTATACAATTTATTGATAAAAATTGCATAACCTGTCCGAACGGTCAGTCACAAAGTGTCTGGGTAGTTATGCTGTAGGCCTTGTAGATAGGAGTTTTCTCTGTGGTTTCTGAAGAATTATGCTGATAAATATTGTGTACGATTGGCTAATAACTAATCGACAAAAGGTACAGGGGTGCCGCAGTTTGGGCGCTGCGGCGGACCCTTATCGCTTTAAATTGTTAGGCATGAGCGTGTTCTGTACGCAATTCTTGCTGGGCCTGGCGGGTGACTTGGTAAGCCGAAGTGATCGCCAGTAGTGCCATGACGCTGGCGACAAGTAAGTCTGGCCAAGCGGTGCCAGTACCGAATACACCCACGGCAGCAAGCAGTACTGCAACGTTGCCGAGCGCATCGTTACGTGTACACAACCACACGCTGCGCATATTGCTATCACCTTCACGGTAGGCATAGAGCAGGGCGGCTACGCCTAGGTTTGAGAGCAAGGCCAGGCTGCCGATCAATCCCATGGTTTGCGGCTCTGGAACTTGGCCGCTAAGTGCGTGCCAAATCGCCATTCCCAATACGCCCACACCAAATATCAACATCGACACCGCTTTGAATAATGAGGCTTTAGCGCGCAAAGCGATGCCCATGCCCAGCACCCACAGACTGATGCCGTAGTTGGCGGCGTCCCCGAGAAAATCCAGTGAGTCGGCCAGCAATGAAACCGAACCTGCTTTAACGCCGCTGGCAATCTCGATAAAGAACATCCCGAGGTTGACCACCAGGGCTATCCACAGAATTTTGCGATAACGCGCGGGTCGTTGTTGGCTGGATGGATCTGGGGTGTGATTGCAGCAATTGGCGCCCATAAGACTTCTCCTTGTTTGCGATAGGCGTTACGCTAAACCCTGTAGTCGCTACGGAGTCAAGCATGAGCAAGCCATTTACCATCAGCGCATTAAGCAAGCAGAGTGGCGTCAATCTTGAGACGATTCGTTTTTACGAGCGCAGCGGCTTGTTACCGGAGCCACAGCGCACGGCATCTGGCTATCGTAATTATCAGGATGCTGATGTACGGCGTGTGCTGTTTATTCGTCGGGGGCGCGAGTTGGGTTTTAGCTTGGATGAGATTCGCACCTTGCTGGATCTGGCAAATAGACCGCATAGCCCGTGTGAGCAAGCAGATAAGCTGGTGCAAAGCCATCTGGTGACCATTGAGGAACGTATCCGCGATTTGCAAAAAATGCAGTCCGAGTTATCGCGAATGGCCAATTGCACCAGCGCAGAGGCCGAACATTGCCGGCTTTTAGAAGCGCTCGATAATCGCCAGTGTTGCGCTCCTCCACCGACGTAGGATGCTACAAGCGAAGCTTGTTCACCATTTTCCATTTTATTGGCTCCATTAGTGAGTTGGTCAATTACTTGGATTACCACTAATGCGAGGGCACGACATGCCGATACACAACCCGCCCCATCCGGGCGAAGCCTTGCGCGATGACATTCTGCCAGCCCTAGGCTTGAGCGTTACCGCGTTGGCTCAGCATTTGGGCTATTCGCGGGGCCAGCTCTCGACAGTGATTAATGGCCATGCCGGCATTAGTGCCGACCTAGCGCGCCGTCTGGAGCTTGCAGGCGTTGGCGCTGCTCGAGCCTGGCTCGCCCAGCAAGCAGCGTTTGATTTATGGCAGGCGGAACAGCGCCCATGCCCTGAGATAACGAAGCTCAAGACAGTGGCGTAGGTGCCTCAGTATTTTTCCGGGAAAAACGGCTTGGGATGACGCGTTAATTTCAGGCGCAATACCGTGGCCCGCCGTGTATTTAACAACGCTCAGCCAAATAGCTTTGGTAATCGGGGATTCGGTATGAATGTTGTTGTTCCAACAAACTACTGCTGAGCATGTAGTCGGCGCTGCTCTCGTTGCAGGCCACAGGTATGTTCCAGACTGCCGCCACTCGCAATAGGGCTTTGATATCTGGATCGTGGGGTTGTGGCTCAAAGGGATCCCAGAAAAACACCAGCATATCGACACGTTGTTCGGCGATGCGCGCGCCAATTTGCTGGTCGCCACCCAAGGGGCCGCTGATCATGCTTTCGACGGGCAGATTTAGCTTGCTGCTTAATAACGCCCCAGTGGTGCCAGTGGCCAACAGGTCGTGATTAGCCAGTTTAGCTCGGTGGCGCTGGCACCAATCCAGCAAGAATACTTTGCAGTGATCATGGGCAACCAGCGCTATGCGCTTACGCGCTGCCAACGTGGCGGTGGTGAAGTTGATGCGGCTCATGTGCTAATTCCTACAACTATTGAGGTGCGTTGCACAGGGCTAGGCAAGTATCGAGCATACGATTGGAGAAGCCCCATTCGTTGTCGTACCAGGCCATGACTTTGAGCATTTTGCCGCTGACCTTGGTGTGATTAGCGTCGAAAATCGATGAAAGCGGGTTATGGTTAAAGTCGCATGAGACCAGTGGCAGGCTGTTGTAGCCGAGTACGCTTGAGCGTTCGCTGGCACTTTGCATCAATGCATTCACCGCTTCCGGGCTGGTTTCTCGGCTGACCATCAGGGTTAAATCGACCAGTGATACATTGATCACCGGAACCCTCACAGCCATCCCCGTTAGCTTGCCGGCTAGCTCGGGAAGGACTAAACCTACAGCTTCGGCTGCGCCGGTTTTACTTGGAATGAGCGATTGGGTGGCCGAGCGCGCGCGGTACGGATCGCTGTGGTAAACATCGGACAGGTTTTGGTCGTTGGTGTAGGCGTGAATGGTGGTCATCAAGCCATTCTCGATGCCCAGTTCGCGGTGCAAGACCTGGGCAACCGGTGCCAGGCAGTTGGTGGTGCAAGAGGCGTTAGAGATAATCTGATGAGATTGGCGCAAAATATCCTGATTAACCCCGTAAACTATGGTTGCATCAGCCCCTTTAGCAGGTGCAGAGATAATCACTTTGCGGGCACCAGCGCTGAGGTGCGCAGCGGCTTTATCCCGTGAAGTGAATAGTCCGGTGCATTCAAATACCACATCAATTGCCAGGCGCTTCCATGGCAGTTCACTCGGATTGCGAATTGCACTGACAGCGATACGGTCACCGTTTACCGTCAGGCTTTCCTGATCAAACTCAACATCGCCATCGAAGATGCCATGCACGCTGTCGTACTTGAGCAAATGAGCATTGATAGCGCTATCACCAAGGTCGTTGATAGCTACGATTTGGATGTTTTGGCGGTAGGCTTGGGTGTAGAGGGCGCGCAATACATTGCGGCCGATACGACCAAAGCCATTGATAGCGATACGCAGAGTCATAAATGCAGTCCATTAATTATTTTGTTGTTGGAATTACAAGATTATTCCCGTGAATGTAGAAATCAAGCCTTTTAAGTGGCAATATTTTGTTAAAGGTACAAATAAATTTGCCCGCTAGCCTGGAGTCGACAACATGCATCCCCGTGTCCAAGAGGTAACTGACCGCCTTATCGCCCGCAGCCGTGCTACACGTGAGCGTTATTTGACGATGATTCGTGCAGCAGCGAGTGACGGTCCGCAGCGTGGCAAATTGCAGTGCGCCAACTTTGCTCACGGCGTCGCCGGTTGTGGCGCTGATGACAAGCAAACCTTGCGCTTGATGAATGCTGCCAACGTGGCAATCATTTCTGCATACAACGACATGCTCTCTGCACATCAGCCTTACGAGACCTACCCAGAGCAGATCAAGCAAGCCCTGCGCGATGTTGGCTCGGTGGGCCAATTCGCCGGTGGTGTGCCTGCCATGTGTGATGGCGTGACCCAGGGCGAGCCGGGCATGGAGTTGGGTATCGCCAGTCGTGAAGTGATTGCCATGTCGACTGCCGTGGCGTTGTCGCACAATATGTTCGACGCCGCACTCTGCCTGGGTATTTGCGACAAAATTGTGCCGGGTTTGGTGATGGGCGCATTGCGCTTTGGTCACCTGCCGACAATGTTTGTGCCTGCTGGGCCTATGCCGTCTGGTTTGTCGAACAAAGAAAAAGCTGATGTTCGCCAGCGTTACGCAGAAGGCAAAGCCACTCGTGATGAGCTGCTTGAAGCTGAAATGAGTGCTTATCACAGCCCAGGCACCTGTACATTCTACGGCACCGCCAACACCAACCAACTGCTGATGGAAGTGATGGGCTTGCACTTGCCGGGTGCTTCCTTTGTGAATCCCAATACGCCATTGCGTGATGCGCTGACTGTTGCGGCTGCGCGGCAAATCACTCAGATGACCAAGCAAAGCGGACAGTTTATGCCGCTGGCTGAGATTGTTGATGAGCGCTGCCTGGTTAACTCGATCGTCGCCTTGAGTGCGACGGGCGGATCAACCAACCACACCTTGCACATGCCTGCAATTGCACGGGCTGCCGGGATTATGCTGACCTGGCAGGACATGGCTGATTTGTCCGCTGTGGTGCCGACCCTGGCTCATGTTTATCCAAATGGTAAATCCGACATCAACCACTTTCAGGCAGCTGGCGGTATGTCATTTCTGATTCGTGAATTGCTCGATGCCGGTTTGCTCCATGAAAATGTCAACACAGTTGCCGGTCATGGCCTGAGCCGTTACACCCAAGAGCCTTTTCTTGAGGATGGTGCGCTGGTGTGGCGCGACGGCCCACGCAAGAGCCATGACGAATCAGTCTTGCGCCCGGTGGCCAATCCGTTTTCTGCCGAAGGTGGGTTGCGGGTAATGGAGGGCAATCTGGGGCGTGGAGTCATGAAAGTTTCGGCTGTTGCCCTTGAGCATCAGATTGTAGAGGCTCCAGCGCGTGTATTCGAAGATCAGCAAGAGCTGGCTGATGCCTTCAAGGCCGGTGAGCTTGAGCACGACATGGTGGCTGTGATGCGTTTTCAGGGGCCGCGCTCCAATGGCATGCCTGAATTGCACAAGATGACGCCATTTCTGGGTGTGCTGCAGGATCGCGGTTTTAAAGTCGCGCTGGTGACGGATGGCCGTATGTCGGGGGCTTCAGGCAAAATTCCGGCAGCTATTCATGTGTGCCCTGAAGCATTTGATGGTGGGCCGTTGGCGCGGGTTCGCGATGGCGACATCATCCGGGTCAATGGCCACACCGGCGAGCTTCGGGTGCTGGTAGATGAGAAAGAGTTGGCTGCTCGTGAGTTGGCGAGCAGTTCGCTGAACAATGGCGAAGGTTGTGGGCGTGAGTTGTTCAGCTTTATGCGCCATTCATTCAGTACCGCCGAGCAGGGTGCCAGTGCATTCACAGAGAGCCTGGAGTCGCTTAAGTGAAGCTGGCGCTAGTCGGAGATATTGGCGGCACCAACGCGCGCTTTGCGTTGTGGCGTGATGAGCAGTTGGAGTCGGTCAGCGTTCTGCCAACGGCTGATTTTGCAACGGCTGAAGCGGCGATTGAGCAGTATCTTGCCGAACATAATGTGCCACTGGGTTCACTTGGCTCGGTGTGCCTTGCCTGTGCTGGGCCAGTGAGCGATGCCGTGTTTCGTTTTACTAACAATCACTGGCGGATCAATCGCGCCGAGTTTTGCCAGCGTCTTCAGATCGATCAGTTAGTGCTGATTAATGACTTCAGCGCCATGGCCCTAGGCATGACCCGGCTGGCTGAGGGTGAGCGCCTGACAGTGTGCGAGGGTGTTGCCGATGCCAGTCGCCCAGCGGTGGTGATTGGTGCTGGCACCGGCTTGGGCGTGGGTACATTGCTGCCGCAAGCTGAGGGTGGCTGGGCCGCACTGCCGGGCGAGGGCGGTCATGTGGATTTACCCATTGGCAGCGCCCGTGAGGCGCAGCTCTGGCAAGTGCTGTTCCGTCAGTTGGGGCATGTACGCGCTGAAGATGTGCTCAGTGGCAATGGTTTGCTGGTGTTGTATCGCGCCATGTGTGAGTTGGACCAAATTGCTCCGCAACTGGCCAGCCCGGCCGAGATAACCACTGCGGCATTGGCAGGTGATGCCACGGCAAGTGCTGTGCTTGAGCAGTTTTGCTGCTGGTTGGGGCGCGCTGCCGGCAATAATGTCCTGAGTTTGGGCGCGCGCGGCGGGGTTTACATCGTTGGCGGTATAGTCCCGCGGTTTGCTGAGTTTTTTTGCGGCAGTGGTTTTGCGCACAGCTTCAGCGACAAAGGCTGTATGAGCGATTACTTTGCCGGCATACCGGTGTGGCTGGTAACGGCTGAGTATCCGGGTTTGATGGGCGCAGGCGTGGCGCTGCAGCAACAACAAAGTCTGTAGTAGAAGCCGGCGTTGGCGGCCACTCATAACAATAAAAAGGTGATGTCTTGAGTCAGAATGGAAGGTCGATCTTATTGGTCGATGACGATCAGGAAATTCGCGAACTTCTGCAAACCTATTTGAGTCGTGCCGGTTTTCAAGTGCGTGCTGTCGGCGATGGTGCGGGGTTCCGTCAGAGTCTCACCGCGGACTCGGCTGACCTGGTGATCCTCGATGTGATGCTGCCCGACGAAGACGGATTCAGCCTGTGTCGCTGGGTGCGTGAGCATCAACGCTTTGCCCATATTCCGGTGATTATGTTGACCGCCAGCTCTGATGAAGCTGACCGAGTGATCGGCCTTGAATTGGGCGCTGATGATTACTTAGGTAAACCCTTTAGCCCGCGTGAGTTGCAGGCGCGAATCAAAGCGTTGCTGCGTCGGGTTAACTTCAGTCAGGAGCGAGGCGCTGAGGTATTGGCCTTCGAGGGCTGGCGACTGGATATGGTCAGTCATCGCTTATTCCATACTGACGGTGAAGAAGTGATTCTTTCCGGGGCGGATTTCACCCTGCTCAAGCTGTTTCTCGACAATCCGCAGCAAATCCTGGATCGCGACACCATTGGCAACGCTACCCGTGGTCGAGAGGTCATGCCGCTTGAGCGAATAGTCGATATGGCGGTAAGTCGATTGCGTCAGCGCCTGCGTGATATCGAAAAACCACCGCGACTGATCCGTACGGTTCGTGGCAGTGGTTACTTGTTGGCTGCCCATGTTGAACCCCATCAGGGTCACGGTTATTAAGCGCTTGTTAGGGTTGCTGATACCGCGTTCCTTACTGGCCAGAATGCTGGTATTGACCTTGCTGGTGGTGGTTATTGCCCAGGCGCTTTCAAGCGTTATCTGGGTTTCACAATTGCGCGCCAGTCAGGTTGAAGGCTTGGTCGCCAGTTCGCGCAGCTTGGCGCAGTCGATGGCTGCCAGTGTCAGCTATTTTCGCTCGTTGCCGTTGGGCTATCGGCCAATGGTGCTGGATCAGCTGCGCAATATGGGTGGCACCCGTTTCTTCGTATCACTCAATGACAAACCACTGAGCATGGATGTGCTGCCAGTTACGCCGCGTAAGCGGGCAGTGATTGATGCGGTTGACGCAACGCTGCGCGAGCGCTTGGGTCACGATCTAGATTTGTCAGTGCAATTTGTCAGCCCTGATGATCTGCGTATTTTCAATAATGCGGTGAAGCTCGATGAGTTGCCACGCTCATGGGCACACTACGCATTGAGCCTTGAACCGATGAATCCGCCCGTGCTGGTTACGCAGATACGAATTGGCCCGGAGGAGTGGTTGTACCTGGCCTCGCTGATGCCCGAACCCTATGTGAGCCTGGAGCAGCCAGGGCTGCCTGCCCAGCAGCTCTGGTTCATTATTTTGACCAGTGGATTCTTGCTGCTGTTTATCGGTTTGATGGTGCACTGGCAAAGCCGGCCGCTCAAGTATCTGGCGGTGGCCGCGCGGGAAATGTCACTGGGCACCGAGGTTGAGCCACTGAAAGAGGCGGGCGGCAGTGAAGTGGTGGAGGTCAGTCGTGCCTTTAACACCATGCGCGAGCGGATTGGTCGTTATCTGCGCGAACGCAGCCAGCTGTTCAGTGCCATCTCCCATGACTTGCGCACGCCGATTACCCGGTTGCGCTTACGGGTTGAATTGCTCGACGATGAGGCCGTGCAGGAAAAGTTTGGTCGCGACCTTGATGAGCTTGAGCTGCTGGTAAAAGGCGCTTTGCAGTGCGTCAAAGACACAGATATTCACGAAAATATCGAAGCGATAGACCTCGATTATCTGATCAATTGCGTGATTGAACCCTATCTGGCACCTGCCGGTAATGGCTTGGTAACGCTTGCCGGGCAGAGCGACTCAAATTACCAGGGCAAGCCCTTAGCCTTAAGGCGCTGCATCGGTAATCTGGTCGATAACGCCTTGAAGTATGGCCAGCGTGCGCTCTTGAGTATTGAAGATAATGATGGCGTCTTTGTGCTGCATGTTGACGATGAAGGGCCTGGGGTGCCTGAGCAGCAACTGGAGCACGTGTTTGAACCGCACTTTCGCTTGTCCGCACAACAGCAGGGCTACGGCCTTGGTCTGGGTATCGCGCGCAACATCGCCCACAGCCATGGTGGCGAAGTAACCCTGAAGAACCTCCGCGAAGGAGGTTTGCGCGTGTCGCTGTATTTACCCCGTTTCGCCGATTAGCTTTTGTAACTGTTCGGTGACGTTTCTCTATCCCTTCGTTACCCGTTTTCGCCGATGTCTTGGTTAGTATCCAATGCAGCACAAGCGTCAGACTTGTTCGCGAATAACAACAAGAAAGGTACTGTTGATGAAAGTTATCTCTCGCCTGGCAACTGCTGTTTACCTTGCCTCCCTGATTCCGTTTGCTGCCCATGCTGGTGAAGTCGAAGTGCTGCACTGGTGGACGTCGGGTGGTGAAAAGCGCGCCGCTGATACCCTTAAGCAAATGGTTGAAGCCAAAGGCCACACCTGGAAAGACTTTGCCGTCGCCGGTGGCGGTGGTGAGGCGGCCATGACCGTACTCAAGACGCGTGCTGTTTCAGGCAATCCACCTGCGGCTGCACAGATTAAAGGCCCGGACATTCAAGAGTGGGGTGAGCTGGGTTTGCTCACTGATTTGAATGACGTTGCCAAGCGCCAAAAGTGGGACGAGCTGCTGCCTGAGCAAGTCGCCAAAATCATGAAGTACGACGGTGATTACGTGGCCGTGCCGGTGAATGTGCATCGGGTTAACTGGCTGTGGATCAACCCAGAGGTATTTGCTAAAGCCGGTGCTACGCCGCCAACCACGCTGGACGAGTTCTTTACCGCAGCAGACAAGCTGAAGGCTGCAGGCTTTATCGCAATTGCCCATGGTGGCCAGCCTTGGCAAGACGGTACGGTTTTTGAAGATTTAGCATTCGCCATTCTCGGTCCGGCTGATTTTCGCAAAGCCTTTGTCGATCAAGATGAAGCCGTGTTAACGGGCGACAAGATGGTCAAGGTTTTTGCCACCCTGAAAAAACTGCACGGTTACATCGATGCCAACGCAGCGGGGCGTGATTGGAATACGGCAGCTGGCTTAGTTATTAATGGCAAGGCTGGCATGCAGATCATGGGTGATTGGGCCAAGAGCGAATGGACCGCTGCTGGCAAGACCGCTGGCAAAGATTACACCTGCATACCGTTCCCCGGCACTCAGGGCAGCTTCGCCTACAACATCGATTCCCTAGCGATGTTTAAGCTGGCCAATGCCGACAACCGCAAGGCCCAAGAGGATCTCGCCGAGATTGTTATGGGCAAGGAATTCCAAGGCATCTTCAACAAGGCCAAGGGCTCGATCCCGGTTCGTCAGGACATGGACATGAGCAGCTTTGACAGTTGCGCCCAAGCCTCAATGAAAGACTTCAAAGAGGCTGCCAAGACTGGTGGCTTGCAGCCAAGTCTGGCCCATGGCATGGCGGCTTCAAGCTATGTGCAAGGCGCGGTTTTTGACGTGGTGACCAACTTCTTCAATGACGCCGATGCAGATCCGAAGAAAGCGGCCCAGCAATTGGCTGCGGCAATTCAAGCCGTTCAGTAGCCGTCCATAGCTGCTGGTTCGCCGGCAGCGACTCCTTAGGTAGAGCCATTCAAGGTGTGCAAACCCGCACCGCGGATTGGCTCGTCTGGAATTTGTCTTTGCGATGTTGAGGGGCCTGTATGCGCTCAGTAGCAATTATGAGCAAAACGTCACCACTGGATGCGTTGCAACGCTGGCTACCTAAGCTGGTGTTGGCACCGACCATGCTGATCGTGCTGGTTGGCTTTTACGGTTATATCCTGTGGACCTTTTTATTGTCCTTTACCAGCTCGCGGTTTATGCCCAGCTACAAATGGGTTGGCTTGCAGCAATACCAGCGGCTGATGGAAAACGACCGCTGGTGGGTGGCGAGCAAGAACCTGATGATCTTTGGTGGCTTGTTTATCAGCATCAGCTTGATCCTTGGGGTGTTTCTGGCGGTGTTGCTTGATCAGCGCATTCGCCGTGAAGGCTTTATCCGCACCATCTTCCTGTATCCGATGGCGATCTCGATGATTGTCACTGGTACCGCCTGGAAGTGGTTGCTTAACCCTGGGTTGGGGCTGGATAAACTGCTGCGTGACTGGGGCTGGGAAGGCTTTCGTTTTGACTGGCTGGTGGACACCGATCGCGTGGTCTATTGCCTGGTGATCGCCGCTGTGTGGCAGGCCTCCGGCTTTGTCATGGCGTTGTTTCTGGCAGGTTTGCGTGGGGTTGATCAGTCAATCATTCGCGCCGCTCAAGTGGACGGTGCCAGCCTGCCAAATATCTACCTGCGCATTGTGTTGCCCAGCCTTGGCCCGGTGTTTTTCAGTGCGGTGATGATCCTTTCACATATTGCGATCAAGAGCTTCGATTTGGTCGCGTCGATGACCGCAGGTGGTCCCGGTTACTCGTCTGATCTGCCCGCCATGTTTATGTATGCCCATACCTTTACCCGCGGCCAGATGGGGCTTGGCGCGGCCAGTGCAATTTTGATGCTGGGCGCGGTGTTGGCGATTTTAGTGCCCTATCTGTATTCCGAGTTGCGGGGCAAGCGCCATGACTAATCAGCCTAAATTCAGCTTTAGCCGTTTGGCTATTTACGCGACGTTGCTCGCGGCCTGTGCGGTGTATCTGGTGCCGTTGATTGTGATGTTGCTCACCAGTTTCAAAACACCGGAAGACATTCGCAGTGGCAATCTATTGACCTGGCCTGATGTGATTACCGCCATTGGTTGGGTTAAGGCCTGGGACAGCCTCGGCGGCTTTTTCTGGAACTCGGTGAAGATCACCGTGCCTGCGGTGCTGATCTCCACCGTATTGGGAGCGCTTAACGGCTATGTGCTAGCCATGTGGCGTTTCAAGGGCTCGCAGTTGTTCTTTGGCTTGCTGCTTTTTGGTTGTTTCCTGCCGTTTCAGGTGGTGTTACTGCCGGCGTCTTTCACCCTTGGCAAGCTGGGTTTGGCCAATACCACGACCGGGTTGGTGTTGGTGCATCTGGTTTACGGCATCGCCTTTACCACGCTGTTTTTCCGCAATTACTACGTCAGTGTTCCGGATGCTTTAGTGCGTGCTGCGCGGCTGGATGGGGCAGGGTTCTTCACGATTTTCGGGCGCATTCTGCTGCCGATGTCGGTGCCTATCATCATGGTTTGTTTGATCTGGCAATTTACCCAAATCTGGAACGACTTTTTGTTTGGGGTGGTGTTCGCCAGTGGTGACACCCAGCCGATTACGGTGGCGCTCAATAATCTGGTCAACACCAGCACTGGAACCAAGGAATACAACGTCGATATGGCTGCCGCAATGATCGCTGGGTTACCCACGCTGGTGGTCTATGTGCTGGCAGGTAAGTACTTCTTGCGCGGGCTGACAGCTGGCGCGGTGAAAGGCTAACAGGTCGTTACCTGAACGCTGGGCAATGGCCTGTTTGGAGAGACAATATGGCAACGCTTGAACTTCGAAATGTACACAAGAGCTACGGCAGCGGGTTGGCTGACACGCTGAAAAATATCGAATTGAACATTGAGTCAGGCGAGTTCCTGATTCTGGTTGGACCCTCGGGTTGTGGCAAGTCGACGCTAATGAATTGCATCGCGGGGCTTGAAAGCATTAGCGGTGGCGAAATTATTGTTGAAGGTGCTGATATCAGCGGCAAGAGCCCGAAAGATCGTGACATCGCCATGGTCTTTCAGTCGTATGCGCTGTATCCAACCATGAGTGCTCGCGACAACATTGCCTTTGGTTTGAAGATGCGCAAGATGGCACCAGAGGCGATTGATCAAGAGGTTGCACGTGTCGCCAAGCTGCTGCAAATCGAGCATTTGCTCAAGCGCAAGCCGGGGCAATTATCGGGCGGCCAGCAGCAGCGTGTGGCGATGGGGCGTGCTTTGGCGCGGCGGCCAAAAATCTATTTGTTTGATGAGCCCTTATCCAACCTTGACGCCAAGTTGCGTGTCGAAATGCGCACCGAAATCAAGCTGATGCATCAGCGGCTCAAGACCACCACTGTGTATGTCACCCATGACCAGATCGAGGCCATGACGCTGGGCGATAAAGTGGCGGTGATGAAGGATGGTGTGATTCAGCAGTTTGGTACGCCGCAGCAAATTTATAACGATCCAGCCAACCTGTTTGTCGCCAGCTTCATTGGCTCGCCGCCGATGAATTTTATTCCTGTGAAGCTTGAGCGTCGCGACGGTCATGTGGTTGCGCAATTGAGCAGTGGTGAAAAGGGCGAGCTCACAGCTGATTTGCCTTTGCAGGCTATGCCCGAAGGTGTCGAGGAGCGCGACGTGATTCTGGGGGTGCGCCCTGAACAGATCCAGACTGTGGCCAGTGCCCCAGGGTTGGTGGCAATCAGTGCCGAGGTAGAGATTATCGAGCCAACAGGGCCGGACACTTTAGTGTTTGTCACGCTCAATCACACCAAGGTGTGTTGCCGCATGGCACCTGATGATGCGCCGCGTGTTGGGCAGGTGTTGGCGCTGCAGCTTGACCCGGAGAAGGTCATGCTGTTTGACGCCAAAAGTGGCGAGCGTCTTCGTTCAGGCGCGTCTGTAGGCAGAGATTCAACCGCCAATGTCACGCGTTTGAGAAGCCTTTAGGTAGGCGATTAACCGCGGATTTAAGCGCCGCGATAGAGATCACGAGATGTTACTCAGCCGGGCTTTTGGGCTCGGGTGAGGGAGCTTTTGCGCATTTTTTTTGCGTGGATATGGATATCGCCAAGGGTTCAGGTGATGGCTGCCTTGTTACGTCACCTGAGCTGATCAATGACCGACTTAACAATAAAAATAATTGGAGTTGAAATGAAAGCAGCAACGCAATTGAGGTTTGTCTTGGCGCTGGGCTACTTGGCGATGCCAGTGGCTGCCAACGCACTGGAGTTCTCGGGGTACGTGCGTAGCGGTGCGGGTGGGTCGGAAAACGGCGGGACTCAATCCTGCTTCCAGTTGCCGGGTGCGCAGTCCAAGTATCGTCTGGGTAACGAGTGTGAAACCTACTCAGAGCTGGATTTACGTCAAGATCTGCTAAGCCTTGACGATGGCTCAACACTGAGTGTCGAGGGCATGGCTCAGCTGTATAACGAATATGGCCATACGCCTAAGTTTACCGGTGATTATGGTTTTGCCCGGATGAATCAGATGTACGCCGAGTGGAGCAACATGCCGGCGTTGAATGGTGGCTCGTTGTGGGCGGGTCGACGTTTCTATAAACGTAATGACATTCATATCTCTGACTTCTACTACTGGAACCAGAGCGCGACCGGTTTCGGTGTTGATGAAATGGTTATTGGTGATCTCAAGTACAGCTACGTGTTTTCACGTAAGGACAGCTACTTTCAGGATGACTACACCACTCGCCAGGACTTCAACGTAGGCGGTTTCAAGACTAACCCGGGCGGGGAAGTCGAGGTGGGTTACAGCTATATCAACAATCCGCACCGTGGCGACAGCAGCAGCGGTTGGGCAATCACCGGGCAGCATGTGCAAAAAATGTTTCTCGGTGGCACCAACAAGTTCGCTTTGCAATATGGTCAGGGGCCAGGTACTGGCTTGGGTACTACGGGGGATGTTGGGCTTGATCGCGACAGCAAGAGCTACCGTCTGGTGGAGTTCTTTGATTGGCAGATTACACCACGCCTGGGTGGTCAGGTTGAGGTGGTCTACCAGAAAGATATTCGCCCAGACAGCGATGACCAAAACTGGTTATCTGTGGGTGGGCGCACCACCTATGCGTTGACTGATCAATTCAAGCTGGTCGGTGAATTGGGCCGCGATCAGGTGGATGCTACAGGTGGCACACGCAAGTTGACCAAGTTCACCGTTGCGCCTACATGGTCGCCGGCGGGACCTGGTTTTTGGGCGCGACCTGAATTTCGTCTGTATTACACCTATGCCAGTTGGAATGAGGCGGCGCAGCGGGCTGCCAGCCAGATGTCCGCAGGTTCAGCGCTGTCTGATTCAGGGGTGTTCGATAATGCGCGGCATGGCTCGAACTTTGGTGTTCAGGTCGAGTACTGGTGGAAGTAAGCCTGCGTTGGGACAGGCAGAATCTGCTCTGCCTGACCGCCAAAGGAGTCAGTCTTCGTCAGTTGGATAGCGGCTGGCGTTGAGGCTTTCTTTGATCTTGCGCAGGTGCGGTTGGAAGTCGACGCCGCGGCGCAAGGTGACGCCCGTTGCGAGCACATCGAGCACGGTCAATTGAATGATCCGTGAGGTCATCGGCATATAGATGTCGGTGTCTTCCGGCAGGGGAATATTCAGGCTTAAGGTGCTGGCTTTTGCTAGGGGTGAGTTGGCGGCGGTCAGGCCCAAAACTGAAGCGCCTTTTTCCCGGGCGATTCGTGCCACTTCAACCAGCTCACGGGTGCGGCCGGTATAGGAGATAATTACGAATAAGTCACCGGTATGGGCGACCGAGGCCAGCATACGCTGCATCAGCACATCGGCATGTGCAGTCACGGCGAGGTTAAAACGGAAAAATTTATGCTGTGCATCCAGCGCCACCGGGGCCGAAGCGCCTAGACCGAAGAAGTGGATCTGCCGGGCTTGAATCAACAGGTCGACAGCGCGGCTGATCAGCTGTGGATCAAGCGACTGGCACGCACTGTCCAGCGAGGTAATAGCGCTGCCAAAAATTTTGCGAGTGTAAGCCTCTGGGCCGTCATCTGCTTCAACGGCGCGACTGACATAGGCTGCGCCACTGGCAAGGCTTTGGGCCAGTTGCATCTTCAGTTCCGGATAGCCGTTGACGCCGAATGAGCGGCAGAAACGGTTAACCGTTGGTTCGCTGACCGAGGCCGCTTGTGCAAGCGCGGCTATGCTCAAGCGGGTTGCTTGCTGCGGGTTGTGCAGAATCACTTCGGCAACCTTGCGCTCGGCCTTGTTGAGGCTGTCGAGACGGGTCTGAATTTGCTCCAGAAGGTTTCGCACGCGATCCATTTTTGTTCCTTATGCAGACAGGCAGCTGACGAAAATGCAGGCCTATCGTACTGATCAGCCCTGATTGTCACCACTTGTTATGTTAATTTCCGCGAAATGTTGTTTTTATTACTACATATTGCGGTGTAACATGCCAGCAAATCCGCTATTGCTCGCTTAACTTGATAGAAGAACATATATCATGCCAAGCATAACTGTTGAACCTTGTACCTTCGCCTTGTTCGGTGCCTTGGGTGATCTAGCGTTGCGCAAGCTGTTTCCCGCGCTTTTCCAGCTGGATCAAGCTGATCTTTTACATGCCGATACGCAAATTCTTGCCCTCGCACGCGATGCGGGTGAACCGCAGCAGTACATCGACGCGATTGAAAACGCTCTGCGCGGGTACATTGAAGCAAAAAACATCGATGAGGCGGTGATGCAGCGCTTTTTGGCGCGCCTTGACTACCTGCGGATGGATTTCTTGCAGGCCGATGATTACTCAGCGCTGGTAGAAAAAACTGCAGGCGATAAATGCCTGATTGCTTACTTTGCGACCCCTGCATCGGTTTACGGCGGCATATGCGCAAATTTGGCGGGAGTCGGTTTGGCTGAAAATACCCGGGTTGTTCTGGAGAAGCCGATCGGTCACGACTTGGCTTCATCCCGTGAAGTCAATAATGCGGTCGCGCAGTTCTTCCCGGAGACACGGATCTACCGTATCGACCACTATTTGGGTAAAGAAACCGTGCAGAACTTGATTGCACTGCGTTTCGCTAACAGCCTGTTCGAAACCCAGTGGAATCAAAATCACATTTCCCATGTGGAAATCACCGTTGCTGAAAAAGTCGGCATCGAAGGCCGTTGGGGTTACTTCGATAAGGCCGGCCAGTTACGCGACATGATCCAGAATCACTTGTTGCAGTTACTGTGTTTGATCGCGATGGATCCGCCAAGTGATTTGTCTGCCGACAGTATTCGCGACGAGAAGGTCAAGGTGCTAAAAGCGCTTGAGCCGATCACCGCCGAACAGCTTAGCCACCGTGTGGTGCGCGGTCAGTATGTGGCTGGCAACAGTGCGGGTAAGCCCGTGCCTGGCTACCTTGATGAAGAAAACTCGAATACTGAAAGTGATACTGAAACCTTCGTTGCACTGCGGGCCGATATCCGTAACTGGCGGTGGTCGGGCGTGCCTTTCTACCTGCGCACCGGTAAGCGCATGGCGGAGAAAATGTCGCAGATTGTGATTCATTTTAAAGAGCCGCCGCATTACATCTTCGCAGCGGAGCAACGCCCGCTGATCAGCAACCGACTGATTATCCGCCTGCAACCCGATGAAGGTATATCGCTGCAGGTCATGACCAAAGACCACGGCCTCGACAAAGGCATGCAGCTGCGCAGTGGACCCTTACAGCTGAGTTTCTCGGATGCTTACCAAAGCGCACGCATTCCCGATGCCTATGAGCGTTTACTGCTTGAGGTGATGCGCGGTAACCAGAATTTATTCGTGCGTAAAGATGAAATCGAGCACGCATGGCTCTGGTGTGACCAGCTCATTGCGGGCTGGAAACGTCTTGGTGATAAACCCAAACCCTATGCCGCTGGCTCGTGGGGGCCAATGGCTTCAATTGCTCTAATTACTCGTGACGGGAAGGCTTGGTATGGCGATCTCTAAACTGCAACTACCGGCTGGAGTGGTCACCCACAGCCTTAACAGCCCAGCCAAACTGGCCAATCAGTTGGCCGCAGACGTGGCGGATGCGTTACGTGCGGCTATTACTGAAAAAAACCAAGCCACATTAGTGGTGTCGGGTGGTCGCAGTCCGGTGGCGTTCCTTGAGGCGTTGTCGCAGCAAGAACTGCAGTGGTCCAGCGTTGTGGTAAGCCTGGCTGATGAACGCTGGGTGCCGACGACCCATGCTGACAGCAATGAAGGTCTGGTACGGCGTCACTTGCTGCAAGGCCCCGCTGCTGCGGCACGGATGCTGGGTCTGTATTACAGCGCCCCATCCCTGGATCAGGCCGCACTTGTTGCTGATCAGGCGTTGCAGGATTTACCGCCAATAGACGTAGTGGTGCTGGGCATGGGCGATGACGGCCACACCGCTTCTTTGTTTCCTGGCAGCCCCAATCTGCTTGAGGCCATGTCGCCAAATGCTCAGCGCCATTGTTTGCCAATGCTTGCGCCGAGTGTGCCGCATCAGCGTTTAACCATGACCCTGCCATTGCTGACCTCAGCGAAACGGCTGGTATTGGCAATCCAAGGTAACAGCAAGCTGGCAACGCTGACACAAGCCTTACGGGTCGACTCACCGGCGAATATGCCCGTGCGCGCATTCTTGAAATCACCTCTTGAAATTTACTGGTGCGCCTAGCCCGGTAGTTCTAGTTTTAAAGGACCTTGAATAATGACAACTCACGAAACGAATCAGCAGCGCATGGTTGCTAAGACTGCCCAGATTGACGCCATCTGTGCGCAGGCGAAAATAATTCCGGTCATCACCATCTCCCGTGAGGAAGATATTCTGCCGATGGCCGATGCGTTGGCTGCCGGTGGTCTGACGGTACTGGAAGTGACCCTGCGCTCTGAGCATGGTTTGACAGCTATTCGCCGCTTGCGTGAGGCGCGTCCGGACTTGATCGTGGGTGCCGGCACTGTGCTTGATGTCGATATGCTGGCTGCGGCTGAAGCGGCGGGTGCGCAATTTATAGTCACCCCGGGTTGCACCCGTGAACTGTTAGAAGCCAGTTTAGCCAGTGATATACCACTGCTGCCGGGCATCGCCAGTGCTTCGGAAATCATGCTGGGCTATGCCCTAGGCTATCGTCGCTTCAAGTTGTTTCCTGCTGAAGTTAGTGGCGGTACAGCAGCACTTAAAGCCTTGGGCGGACCATTCCCCGCTGTGCGTTTTTGCCCGACTGGCGGTGTCAGCTTGGCGAATGTCAAAAGCTACATGGCACAGCCTAATGTGATGTGCGTCGGTGGCACATGGATGCTCGACAGTGCCTGGATCAAAGCCGGTGACTGGGCGCGTGTGGAGCAAACCAGTGCTGAAGCGCTGGCATTACTGGCCCAATAAAATCCGCCTCACGGGCCGGCTGATAATCAGCCGGCCTGCTGTTTTTCCTTTTCTCTTTTACCCTCGTCGATTCACCGTTAGTCAACCAGGCTAGCGACTGTTTGATCCCTCTCCTATGGTCATTCGACCAACCTTAAGCGCGGCATACCCAGCCATCCGGCGCGCCAATTCAGTTGTGCAAAATATTTTTCCCCGCGCTGTCGAATTGCCGTGCACCGGTTCGACTATTGGATAGTCAAATCGAAAATAAGAAGGAGGTGGTTATGCGTTGCATGGTGATAGTGAAAGCCAGCCCAGAGTCAGAAGCCGGTGAGATGCCCACAGAAGCGTTGCTTGAGCAGATGGGTAACTTTAACCAGGAACTGGTAGATGCAGGGGTCATGCTTGCCGGTGAAGGTTTGCACCCCAGCAGTAGGGGTGCGCGGGTGCAGTTTTCGGGTGAGCGGCGCACGGTGGTGGATGGCCCTTTTATGGAGACCAAAGAGCTCATCGCCGGCTTCTGGATATTCAATGTCGCCTCCATGCAAGAGGCCATTGATTGGGTCAAGCGCTGCCCAAATCCGATGCTCAGTGATTCGGAAATCGAAATCCGGCCGATATTTGAAGCCGAAGATTTTGGCGAAGAATTTACCCCGCAGTTGCAAGAGCAAGAGCGTCTTTTGCGTGAGCAAATTGAACAACAAACCAAATAAATCGATTAGAGGGAGTGAACAATGAAAATTAATAGCTACCTGACATTTGATGGCAATTGCGAAGAGGCTTTCAACTTTTATGCGCAATGCCTGGGCGGCAAGATTGAGGGCTTAATGCGCTTTGCGGATATCCCTTGTGAGGATGCTCAAATTCCACCTGGGTCCGAAGAGCGCATTATGCATATGCGTTTGCTGGTGGGTGACCAGGTGTTGATGGGATCGGACTCATGCCCCATGCAACCTTACGAGGGGATCAAGGGTAACTCGGTAGCCTTGAATCTGGATTGTACCGATGAAGGTGAGCGCATCTTCAATGCGCTGGCCAAAGGCGGAACCATCGAAATGCCCTTTGAGAAAACCTTCTGGGCGACTCGTTTTGGATCGGTCAAAGACCGTTTTGGCGTGCCGTGGCTGATTAACTGCGAAGTCACTGAATAAATGCGCAAATGCCCTGTACTACTTAGTAGCAGTGCAGGGCATTTTTAGCCTGGCAGCTGTTCAGCGCCTTAGGACGCTAGGCCAATGGTGCTGATGTTTTCAGGCTTTTCCAGTTCGAATGGCGCTTCGGCAACCGCCGAGAGGAATTCATCGCCCCAGCGACGAATGTCGTTGTAGCTGACAATGTCGAATAGCTCCCGCAGACGTGCCTGTGCTTCAACCTTAGGCAAGTTCAGCGCCCAGTAGCAGGTGCTGACAAGGTCAGCCGGATCATGAGGGTTGGTCAGCAGTGCGCCTTTAAGCTCTGCGGCTGCACCTGCAAACTCGGACAGCACCAGTACGCCGCTGCCACCGAGTAAACCTTGGGCTGCGACAAACTCTTTGGCGACCAGATTAAGGCCGTCGCGCAGTGGCGTGATCCACATTACGTCGGCCATGGCATACCAAGCGCTGACTTCTTCAAATGGCAGACTGCGGAAGAAGAACTGCAGGGGCGTCCAGCCAATGCGGGCAAAGCGTCCATTGATGCGGCCAACAGCTTGCTCAATCTGGGATTGAAGCTCGTTGTAGATGGTCATCTCTTTGGCCGCCGGTACACATACAGTGACTAAGGTGACCTTGCCGATTAGCTCGGGGTTCTCTTCAAGAAGGCGTTCATAGGCATTGAGTTTTTCCAGAATGCCCTTGGTGTAGTCGAGGCGTTCTACTGAGAGAATCAGCTTGATGCCGGTCAGCTCTTCACGCAGTCGCCCCATCATTTCGCGGATTTTCGGGTTATCCAGGGCGGTGCGCACACGGTCAATGTCCAGACCCACGGGATGCGCGCCGAGTTTGACCACGCGGCTGCCCGTGTCGACCGCTGTGGTCATGCGCTCAAGCCCAACCGCGCAACCATAGGTGATAAAGCGCGGTGCGCAGTTTTGCCGGCTAACTGTTTGCAGCGGCGTTACACCGCGCGCTACGTCGACGAAGTTTTCCACCTGGCGGGGAATATGAAAGCCAATGTAGTCGCACTGCAGCAGGCTACCAATAATCTGACGACGCCATGGCAGTACGTTGAAGACGTCAGCCGATGGAAAGTAGGTGTGGTGGAAGAAGGCAATCTTCAAGTCCGGGCGCATCTCGCGCAAATAACCGGGCACCATCCACAAGTTGTAATCGTGCAGCCATACAGTTGCGCCTTCTGCGGCTTCAAGGGCAGTGCGTTGAGCAAAGGCCCGGTTTACCTTAAGAAAGATCTCCCAGTCGTCTTCACGGAAGGTGGCACGCTCCCAGAAGGTATGGAGTGTCGGCCAGAAGGCTTCTTTGGAGAAGCGCTTGTAGAAGATATCGACTTCTTCTTTGGTCAGGGCCACACGTGCCGCTTTGAGTTTGGGATAGCGCTCGGCATCAACTGTGGTATGGGTTTCAAAAGGCTCTTCTTCATCGCCTTCGTGAATTGCCCATGCCACCCAAGAACCTGGGCGGCCATCACCAAAGAAGCTGAGCAGGGTCGGAATGATGCCGTTGGGCGAGGTCGGTCGCCGGCGCTGTAGCTTGCCGTCAGTGCCACGGTACTCTTCGTAGGGCAGGCGATGGTAGACCATGACCATTTCTGATTTGCCCGGCTGCGCAGCTTGACGTTTTTCGGCGGCGATACCGTGCTCACCCAGAAAACCAAAGTGAGCAAATGCTTCGAGAATCCCACCGCAGCCACTGCGATGTGCATGCAGGGTGCGTGAATGGTGCAGGGTGGCGTCTAACAACGCTTGTTCGGATTTACCCACGCAAACGCCGTGGAATTTGCTGTTGAGCATATTCAGGTCGTTAAGGGTGTCGCCTGCGGCGAGAACTTGATCGCTATCCAGTTCAAGCCACTCGGCCAATGCTTCTAGGCTGCTGCCTTTGTTTACGCCCTTGGGCAAAAAATCCAGGTAGCGGGCAGCCGAGTAGAGCAGGTCGCAACCCAGTGCGTCGGCAGCGGCTTGCAGTTCAGGTGCAGCGGCTTGTTCTGGGGTGCAAAAGTAGGAGCAGCGGCGCACTTGAGGTACATCCTGACGCTCAAGGTTAAAGCCCTCGATGGCACTGGCCACTTGACTTTCGCCCGGCCAGCGGGCATCGACGGCATTTTGCAGGGGTTGAATAGGTTGCAGGCTATCACCGTGAACCATGGTCGCACCGACATCAGCAATGATGTAGTCGGGGTGCGGCAGGGTTGGGTCTGCCAGTAAAGGTAATACCGCTTCAAGACTGCGGCCAGTGACATAGGCCAGCTTGATTTCAGGGTGAGCGGCAATGGTTTGGTAAAGGCTTAAACGATCCTCTGGATCGCCAGCAAGAAAAGTACCGTCAAGATCGGTTGCAAGTAGCATGCGCTGTCTCCCTGTCCATTTAGTGGGTGCAGTTGACGCGCCGACATCAGCCGACGAGCTTGAGCGTGCTGTTGAATAACTGCGCTGTTAGTCAACAACAGGCTCTGCGTTTCGGGCAGATGCACCCAGAGTGTAGGTGACTGCCATTATTGTTATGTAGCAGCAGAATATGACTGCTGTTACGGTGATTCCGGTTCAGGCCCAGCATGGTTGGTGCCTGAGTCTAGATCTGCATGCGGTGCATCAGGCATGAGTTCCAATACGGTGTGGCTTGTGCGCAGCATCGGCACAAAGTGAGCCTGATCGCCGCTGACCAAATCGCTGACATGGCGCAGCCGGTAAAGTGTATAGGCCGCCAACAATCCCAATACAGCAGCAAAATACAGCGGTAAGGCTTGCGCGCCGATGTGCTGCATAAGAACACCAGCAAGGAGCGGGCCACATACTGAGCCAATACCGTTAACCATCAGTAAACTGCTGGAGCCTGCGAGGATTTCGTCGCTGTGTAACTGGTCAATCAGCTGTGCCACAGCGATGGGGTAGATGGCAAAAGCCAACCCGCCCCAGACAAACATTAAGCCTAGCAGGATGGGGCCTGCGGGCATGAAACTCATCAATATAGCGACCACTACCGACAGCGCTACGACCCAGAACATGATCATACGTCGATCGTGTTTATCTGAATAACGACCAATGGGCAGTTGCAGTAACGCGCCGCCAAGAATGGCGCTACTCATCAGCAAGCCAACGCCTTTGGCGTCGAACCCGCTGAGGTTGGCATATACCGGTGCCATGCCCCAAAAAGCGCCAAGGGCCAAGCCAGACAGGCCGGCGGCAGCTATCGACAGAGGTGCGATTCTGGCGATTTGACGAACGTCGGTGTGCAGGGTTTCTGGCACCGTGGGCTGAATCTGCCGGGTCATGGTAATGGGCATCAATGCCGCGCTGATCAGTATCGCCGCCAGGGCGAAGAGCATGAACTCGGTTGGCTCGGCCAAGTTGAGCAACTGTTGCGCTGCGGCTAATGCACCCAAATTGACCGCCATATAGATGGCGAACACGGTGCCGCGCTTGTCATTGGGCACCTGAGCGTTTAGCCAGCTTTCAATAACCATGTACAGGCTGACCAAAGCCAGGCCGTAAATAACCCGCAAGCCAAGCCAGACCCAAGGGTTAACAATCAACACGTGGAGCAGGGCGGCGATGGCCGCAAGTGCTGCACAAAACGCAAACGCACGGATATGTCCGATGCGCCGTACCAGCGGAATCGCTAGCCAGGTGCCAAGGAGAAAGCCGACAAAGTACCCGGACATAATCAGTCCGAGCATTCCGGTGGAATAGCCTTGGGCTACGCCGCGCAGAGTCAGTAGTGTATTGAGCAGGCCATTGCCGAGCAGGAGTAACGCGACCCCGCTCAGCAGTGAACTGATAGGGGCAATAAGGGACCACATGGCGAGCTACCCTAGGGAACTAGTCCTAAGATAGCAAGCACAAAGCGCGCCACTAACTTTTGGTTTGTTTTGCTAACTTGTTGATTTTAATCAATAAATATAGGTTGAAAATATATTCACTAATTTTTTATGACCAGGCCGTGCACCGTGGCGGTGCGTTATTCCAACGGCTAGCAGGCTTTTGCCTTTGTCAGGGCAGGCAGATTCACTTTAGCGGCACTGTTAATTCGCTCGATAAAATCATTGATTTCCTCGCGGTCTCGTGGCGTTGCGAGGTTCTCATCAGCGGTTTCCAAAACACTGCGTGTATGACGCAACAGCTGGGCTTTGTGCTCCGACTTTGGGTGTTGGTGGAGGATGTTTTTAAAGGCTTGAAGCAGGCTTACCAGCACGCTCGGGTCTGCGGCACCATAGGTGCGAATAGGGCCGAGGATCTGCTGCAACAGCTGATCCAGGGGCAACTCATTGAGGAACAGACGCGGAGGCCCCTCTTCCGACTCGCTAAAGTCAAAATCCGGTAGGTTCAAGCGCTGGCTGAACAGCACACTGAGCATATCAATGGCTTTGATTGCAGTGCCGGGGTCATTGATTCCCGGGCTCAATGCCTTAACCGCAATTTCAGATATTTGTTTGCAGCCAAACAGATAATGGGTGCTGGGGTATTCCTCGATAAAGAAGTCGAAGCAATCCAGTAGTTTGTTAATCAGCGCCTCATCGACTTTGCGGTTGAGCTTGAACAGCGGATGGCCTTCTATGACGAAGAATCCACGGTGCACCTGGATGGTCATGGTCAGGTCATGGTCGCTGAGTATTTCATTGGCCAGCGCTGAGTTGATCTCCTTGAAATAACCACTGCGTTGAGAGCGGACTTGTTGCCATTTACGGTCATCAGGCCAGTGTGGTGCGGGGCTTTGGGCTGCCATCTTGCTGACACGTCCGTTGAAAACGTCCCGCGTCACATGGTAGAGGTTGCTTAGGATGTGCTCGACTTGGATTGACTGTGAAATTGACCGAATGAAGTAAACAAACAAGGCCAAACAAGCAATCCCCAGGCCGAGTGAAATCAATACACCGAGGCTTGGAACCTTATCGCTGCCATTGAGCTCAATGGTGGTAATCAGCAGCAGTGCGTAGATGATAGTGCCCAAGTAAAAGCCTAAGGTCTTCTGGTGACTTTTACTGCTTACAAGGCCTGGCAGTACCCGCGGAGAAAGGACCGAGGCTGCATTGTTGAGCACCACCATGACCATTGAGAAGCTGAACACCATCAGTGATATCAGGCCGGCGACCAAGGTGCCGAGAATCAGTCGGGCGTTATCTGCATTGCGCACCAGGCCCACTTCAAACTCATCTTTAATGGCCATTAACCAGGGCTGGTATTCAATGGAAATATTGACCAAGCAGGCCAAGACAAAACCCAAGGCAATCAGCGTCGGATAAAACGCCAAGCTGTGAATCATTCGCTGATAGACGCGAAAGAGTATGTTCGAGGGACTGATCACAAATGTTCCTTTTCAGACAGTCACCGAACTATAGCTAAGTGGACGGGGGAGATAAAACTATGGATTAAGGAAAGGCGTATATCGACGCGGATATCCTTGGGTATAGGGTCAGTGAGCAAGATTGGCATACAAGAGGTTGCAAGATTGACCATATGGGCATATGTAGTAACGTGTCTACTTATTGTGAATGGGAGGTTGTCGCCATGCACACAACATTGAGCAGCCGCGAATTTAATCAGGACACCAGTGGCGCTAAGAAAGCTGCCCGCTCAGGACCCGTTTTCATTACTGATCGTGGCAAACCCGCACATGTATTGTTGTCGATTGATGACTACCAGCGCCTTACTGAATCTAATGTCAGCATTGTCGACATACTGGCGATGCCGACAACGGATGATATTGAGTTTGAGCCGCCTCGTGTGGCTATTAAAGCCCGTCAAGTCGATTTGTCCTGATGTTTGTTCTCGATACAAATGTGGTTTCAGAGCTGCGTAAGGTTAAATCCGGGAAAGCGGATGCCAGAGTCATTAAATGGGCGCGTTCCATTCGAGCAAGTGAGATGTTCGTGTCGGCTATTACCATCATGGAGCTAGAAATGGGCGTGCTTCAAATGGAGCGGCGCGATGTTGTTCAGGGTGCTGCTTTGCGGGCATGGCTTGATCAACATGTGTTGCCAGGTTTCAAAGGCCGTATCCTCACGGTAGATGCCGCTGTTGCGATACGCTGTGCCCAGTTGCATGTCCCTGGTCCGAGCGCTGAGCGTGATGCGTTGATCGCAGCAGCTGCGCTCGTCCATAGGATGACAGTGGTGACCCGGAACGTATCCGACTTTGCGCCTACAGGGGTACCTGTTCTCAATCCATGGAGCCTGACTCCATGATTGTTTCAGGCGCAGCGCAGACTATCGCAATCGCCTGTGCCAGTTGCTCAAAGCGCAGCGCGTCGATACCGGCCACATTGGCCCGGCCTGAACCGACCATATAGATGCTGAAGTCTTCACGCAGCCGTTTCACCTGAGTGGGTGATAAGCCGGTGTAAGAGAACATCCCCCGTTGTTGGCTGATATGGGCGAAGCGCTCTGCCAAGCCATGGGGCTCAAGCGCGGCCACAAGGCCCTCGCGCAAACTGGCCACCCGTTGGCGCATATGGTTTAGCTCATCAACCCACAGAGCTTTAAGGTCATCGTTGGCTAAAATTGTAGCGACCACGGCTGCGCCATGGGCCGGTGGCGTTGACCACAGGTTGCGCGCCATAAACGCGAGTTGACTGCGTATATCGATTAGCTTCTCGGTATTAGCCGCGCACACCAGTAGCGCGCCGGTACGCTCGCGATAGAGGCCGAAGTTTTTCGAGCAGGAGCTGGTAATTAACAGCTCGGGCAAGGCGTCTGCGAACAGTCTGACCGCCCAAGCATCTTGCTCGAGGCCGTCGCCAAAACCTTGGTAGGCAAAGTCGATCAGCGGCAGCAGCTCGCGGGCTTTGACCACCTCAAGCACGCGCAACCAGTCAGCCTGACTTAAATCAAAGCCGGTCGGGTTGTGGCAGCAGGCATGCAGCAGTACCACGTCGCCTTGGGGGATCTGGTTGAGCGCGGCAAGCATGGCTTCAACATTTAAGCAGTTGTCCGGCCCCACATAAGGATAATGACTGACGCGCAGGCCTGCTTCGGCAAAGATGCTTTCATGGATAGGCCAAGTCGGGTCGCTTAACCAAATGCCACGTCCGGGCAGTTGATGGCGAATGAAGTCTGCTGCGAGGCGCAACGCACCGGTGCCGCCCGGTGTTTGCGTAGCGCCGGCGCGCAGTTCGGTCAGGGCTTGGTTGTCCGTTCCCAGGACTAATTTTGCCAGCAACTGGGTAAACAGCGGATCGCCGTGGCCGCCGATATAACCTTTGCTGGTTTCAGTCTCAAGCAGACTTTGCTCAGCCAGTTTGACCGCTTTGGGAATGGGTGTCAGGCCCTGAGCGTCTTTGTAAACGCCGACGCCAAGATCGAGCTTGCCCGGGTGGCTGTCTGCGCGGTACGCCTCCATCAGGCTCAGAATTGGGTCACCGGGTACGCGGGTTACAGAGGCGAAGTGGTTCACTTGCGACCCTCTGCGCCTGCGGCGACCTCATCGGTACGTGCGGCCATGATGAAATCATTGCGGTGCAGGCCTTTGATGGAGTGGCTCCACCAAGTCACAGTCACTTTGCCCCACTCAGTCAGCAGACCCGGATGATGGCCTTCAGCCTCGGAAATGTCGCCAACAGCGTTGGTGAAGGCCAGTGCATGCTTGAAGTTTTTGAACAGGTAAATTTTTTCCAGCTGCATGATGGAATCACGAACTTCGATGTTCCAATCTGGGATTTGCTTGAGTAATTCAGGCAGTTCTTGATCCGAAACCTGGGGGGCACCTGATTGGCAGGCTTCGCAATGGGCTTGAGTGAGCGCAGTCATAATGACTCCTTAAAAAATTGAGGTGATGAGTCTGAGATGCCGCAAAGTGGCGGGGGTTCACGCCGCTTGTTTAGGCGGAAATTGGGGAGCATGAAGACCCAACTGACGGGCTTTAATGACCATCGCCATGATGTCCTCATGGGCAAGGTCGAACAGTCGTTTCAGCTCAGGCAAGGCAAAGTAAACCGGCTGCAAGATGTCGATCCGATAAGGGGTGCGCATTGCCTCGACTGGGTCAAAGGCCTGATGTTGTGGCTGATCAGACAAGCAATACACCGTTTCTTTCGGGGATGACAGAATCCCACCTCCATAAATCTTGCGGCCTTGGCTGGTGTCAACCAGGCCAAACTCGATGGTCATCCAATACAAGCGGGCGAGGAACACGCGTTGCTCCTTATTGGCTTGCAGGCCGAGCTTGCCGTAAGCGTGGGTAAATTCAGCGAACCAAGGGTTGGTCAGCAGCGGGCAGTGGCCGAATATCTCGTGAAAGATGTCGGGCTCCTGCAGGTAATCGAGTTCTTCCGGGGTGCGGATAAAGGTTGCGACCGGAAATTGCTTGCTGGCCAGCAATTCAAAAAATGTCTGGAAGGGGATGAGTGCAGGCACCCGGGCGACTTGCCAGCCGGTGGTCGATTGCAGCACCTGATTAACCTCATTGAGCTGCGGGATACGCTCATGGGGCAGTTTCAGCTGCTCAATACCATCGAGGTATTCTTGGCACGCACGGCCCTCTATCACCTTTAACTGACGTGTGATTAGGGTGTTCCAAAGCTGATGCTCAGCTTCGGGGTATTCAATAAAGCCGTCGTCATTCGGCTGGCGGGCGACGTACTGCGTACTTTTCATCTATTCGCCTTCTGATGGAGATTTTGTTGTTGTGTTAGCTATGGATAACTCAACAGCAGAGGCGTTTACAGCCTAAAGCAGCAGCCCGGCTTTAATTTCGCCGGTAAATACGTAAAGAATTGATTACAAATATGCGAAGGTGGCGAAATAGAATCTTGCTGAGCCGCTAAACTGTCACATATTCTTGACGGGTAATCCGCGCATTCAGCGATTTCTTACGGGTGCGGTCCATAAAAATACGATCAGAGCTCAGTCATGCGTATCAAAGTTCACTGTCAAAACCGCATTGGCATCTTGCGTGACATTCTAAATTTGTTGGTTGAGTACGGTATCAACGTCGCCCGAGGTGAGGTCGGCGGTGAACAGGGCAATGCGATTTACCTGCATTGTCCGAACTTGATCAATCTGCAGTTTCAATCGTTGCGCGCCAAGTTTGAAGCCATTACCGGCGTGTTTGGCGTTAAGCGTGTGGGCTTGATGCCCAGTGAGCGTCGTCATCTAGAGTTGAATGCATTGCTGGGTGCCTTGGACTTCCCGGTGCTATCGATCGATATGGGCGGATCGATCGTTGCGGCTAACCGTTCTGCTGCGCAGTTGTTGGGAGTCCGCGTCGATGAGGTGCCAGGAATTCCACTGTCGCGCTATGCCGAAGACTTCGACTTGCCTGAGTTGGTACGGGCAAATAAATCGCGAATCAATGGCCTGCGGGTCAAGGTTAAGGGCGATGTGTTTCTCGCTGATATTGCGCCGTTGCAGTCGGAGCATGATGAGAGCGAAGCGTTAGCTGGAGCAGTGCTGACCTTGCATCGAGCAGATCGGGTAGGTGAGCGCATTTACAACGTGCGCAAACAAGAGCTGCGCGGCTTCGACAGTATCTTTCAAAGCTCAAAAATCATGGCCGCTGTGGTGCGTGAGGCGCGGCGGATGGCGCCATTGGACGCGCCCTTGCTGATTGAAGGTGAAACCGGCACGGGTAAGGAGCTATTAGCTCGCGCCTGTCATTTGGCCAGCCCGCGGGGACAGTCACCTTTTATGGCGCTTAACTGTGCTGGTTTGCCGGAGTCGATGGCTGAGACTGAGCTATTTGGCTATGGGCCGGGCGCATTCGAAGGTGCCCGCCCTGAAGGTAAGTTGGGCCTGTTGGAGTTGACGGCAGGCGGCACGCTATTTCTTGATGGGGTGGGAGAGATGAGTCCACGCCTTCAAGCCAAACTCCTGCGTTTTTTACAAGATGGCTGCTTTAGGCGAGTTGGCAGTGATGAGGAGGTGTATCTCGATGTACGCGTGGTATGCGCCACTCAGGTGGACTTATCGGAATTGTGCGCGCGAGGTGAGTTTCGCCAAGACCTTTATCACCGGCTCAATGTCCTGAGCCTGCATATTCCCCCCTTGCGTGAATGCCTGGATGGCTTGGCACCGCTGGTTGATCATTTTCTTGACCAGGCCAGTCGGCAAATTGGTTGCGCGCTGCCTAAAGTCGCGCCACAGGTGCTCGAACGCCTCAGTCACTATCACTGGCCAGGGAATGTGCGGCAGTTAGAAAACGTGCTGTTTCAGGCGGTTTCCTTATGTGATGGCGGCACGATCAAAGCTGACTACATTCGTTTACCGGATTATGGCGCGCCGCAGCCCATTGGTGACTTTTCCCTTGAGGGTGGGTTGGATGCGATCGTAGGTCGGTTTGAAAAAGCCGTGCTTGAGCGTTTGTTTAGTGAGCATCCGAGCAGTCGTCAACTCGGCAAGCGCCTGGGTGTTTCGCACACAACTATTGCCAATAAGCTGCGTGAGCACGGCATTGGCAAATAGATGAACAAATACCCTGAATAAATGGCTCGCGTAGGCTGGCCAAATGGTGGGTGGACAAACGCCACCCGGCCTACCAATCGACCCGCGCAATGAGAAGTGTAGGGCGGCCAAGCCAAAGCTTGCCCGCCTAGGTTCTAACGCTAAGGGGTCATAATCCTCAGCTTTCAGGTCTGATCAACGTGCGTTGCTGCGCAGCGTTTTTCAGTTGGTTTTGAAAGCTGTTCGCCGTTTGCGCAGGTTCAGGTTGCCGTTCTCGATCCTGTTCTTGATTTTGATCTCGCTCAGGTACCTGCCATGAATGAATCAGGTTATCCGGGTTGGTGCCGAACAGCGATGGATCACTGAGCAAGCCGTCGGCAGTCAAATCTACTCGCTGTTGACGACTGAGTATCCAGGTCATGTCCAGTTCGCTGTCGAATTGACTGTCAAGCACCTCCTGATGGACAAACTGGCCAGGAACAGGGTCAATCCCACCCTTGTCGCTGAGGAACCCGCCAGGAGCGCCTAGCATCAACTTGCTGCCGTCGACCTCGCGGGCCATAAAGGCGTTGATCTTGCTATCACGTTGCACGACAGGACTGATGAACACCACAGGATCAATATCTTTGAGTAATGGCTGATATTGATCTGCGGGATCACGATCGTCTTCATGGTGGAAGGGGCCGTCTACCGGTGCCGGAATAAAGGGGGCGGTGATATCCAGATTAATGACCAGCTCGGCAGGGTCTGTTGCACCCGCCAAGTCACCCAGGGTGTAGGTGAATACATCGCTCAGCACCTGCCCCAGCCCTGCGGCTGCAAGCACTTCATTGTTGGTTAGGTCGATGCTGTAGGTGTAGCTGCCGTCAGCATTGAGCACCAACGTTCCGTAGCGTCCAACCAGTGGCTGGCCAAGGGTGCCTGTTGTGCCGGTTGCATTCTCAGCGCCGGTGCGGATCGCCACCACTTGCAAGCTGTCGCCGCCATCGACGTCGCTGTCATTTGGCAAGACGTTGCCACTGGTTTGCGGGGCCGGGAACTGATCACTGGCCACATTGCTGTCATTGACCGCCAGCGGGTTGTCATTGGCCCCCTGAATCAGCAGGTTCAAACGTGCAGTCGACTCAGCCCCTGCCGTATCGCGCATGCGGTAGGTGAAGGTTTCGCGCAGGGTCTCGCCAGCCGTGCGCAGGGCTTGGACTGTCGGATTGTTGTTGTCCAGTACGTACTGATAGCTGCCGTCGGCATTGAGTGTAAGGCTGCCATAGCGGCCCACCAGTACTTGACCTGCGCTGGCTGAGTTGCCGGTTTCGCTACCGGCGCTGATAACCTGCTTGGTTTCACCATTGGCCACGCTGTCGACGTCGGTGTCGTTATCCAGCACATTGCCTTGCGGGTTCACGCCTGGGGTATTGTTGAACACCCCTCCCGCTTCAACGGCGGTGGCGTTATCGTCATTAGCCACAGGCGTGTCGTTGCGCCCGTCAATGGTAATCACCAGCTGGGCAGTGTCGTCGGCAAGGTAGGGGTCTTCGACTGTGTAAGTGAAGGTCTCGGTGAGTGTTTGGCCACTGATGCGCAGCGCTTGCACCGCGGCAAGGCTGTTGTCCAATACGTAATTCCAGCTGCCGTTGCTGTTGAGGGTCAGATTGCCATAAAGGCCACGCAGGCTGGTGCCGACGCTGCCGTTAGTGCCGGTTGCTGATTCAGCGCCGGTGCGTATACCTGTGACTGTGAGTACTCCATTCTCCAGATCGGTATCGTTGCTCAGCACATTCCCGCTCGGGTTGACCCCGGGCGTGTTGTTGTTAAGCCCGCCAGCCTCAATGGCCGTGGCACTGTCATCATTGGCAACGGGTGGATCATTGCGGCCGATAATCAGGATCGACAGTTGCGCCGGGTCGCTGAGGCCGCCGTCGTCAGTAGCGGTGTAGGTGAAATAATCGAAGAGGGTATCGAGCAGGTTGAGGGCCAGAACATCTGGATTGCTCTTGTCGAGCACGTAGTCGTAGGTGCCGTCGGCATTGATTATCAAGCTGCCGTATTGACCGACCAGTACGCTGCCCACAGTACCAGCAGTGCCGGTGCCACTCTCTTGGCCAGTGCGAATGGCGGTGACGGTTAAGCTGTCGCCGGCATCAACATCGGTATCATTGTTGAGCACGTTGCCGCTTGGGTCGATTGAAATACCGTCACCATTGTCGGCAACGGCGATACCCACATCATTGGCTGCAACAGGTGTGTCCCACGCGCCTTGAATGGTGATCAGAAGTTGCGAGGCAGCTTGAGCTCTAGCTGTGTCGTGCATGCGGTAACTAAAGGTTTCGCGCAGGACGTCGCCAGGCTTAAGTGCTTGTACGGCGGCTAAACTATTGTTAACCACATAGCTGTAGTCGCCATTAGCCAATACGGTCAGCGTGCCGTAGGTACCGGTGATTGATTGGCTGGCATCCACGCCAGTGAAACTGCCGCCAACCAAGATGACGCCGTTACCGATGCCATCAAGGGTTTTGCTATCGCCGCTGTCAACATCGGTATCATTGGCGAGTAGATTACCGCTTGGGTTCGTACCAGGTGTGGTGTTGTTGATGCCACCTGCTTCAATGGCAGTGTTGCTGTCGATGACTGCCCTCGGGGTGTCGTTTTGCCCGGAGATGGTGATGGTCAATGTAGCGGTAGTGGTTGCACCCGCCACATCGCGAATGGTGTAGGTGAAGCTTTCACTGACTCGGTTTAGCGCGGTTCGCAGTTGTTGTACCAGAGGATTGTTGTTATCAACGGTGTAGGTGAAGCTACCGTCGCTATTCAGTCGCAAGCTGCCGTAGGTCCCCGCGAATGCAGTGCCAATGCTGCCGCCGGTTACCGCGGTAACTGTGAGCGCTTCGCCATTGCGGTCCACGTCGGAGTCATTGTTCAGCACATTACCGCTTGGATTAACCCCGGGCGTGGTGTTGTTTAACCCGCCGGCTTCAACAGCCGCAGCGCTATCATTTCTGGCGACCGGGGTGTCGTTAGTGCCCTGGATGGTGATGGTCAGCAGTGCTGTATCGGTTGCGCCAGCGGTATCAATTACGGTGTAGTTAAAAGTGTCAGTGAGCGTATTACCTTCTCGCAAAGCCTGAACCGCTGCCATGTCGTTGTTGACTCGATAGCTGTACTGCCCATTACTACCAATGGTCAGCCAGCCATAGGTGCCCTGAAGTTCAACCCCAAATGTACCTGCGGTGCCTGCTCCTTCCGTTGCGCCTGTTCGCACTGAATCTACGGCTTTAGTTTCGCCATAATCAATTGGATCGGCAGGGATTTCGCCGCCATCAACATCAGTGTCGTTGGTCAGTACGTTGCCGGTAGGATTCAGCCCGCCGGAGCCGTTATTAATGCCCCCTGCTTCAATGGCGGTTACGCTATCGTTTACTGCTATAGGATTATCATTTTTGCCGCGAATGATAACGTTGATTTCGGCGCTATCGCTTAACAAACCCGCGTCGCTAACGGTGTAGGTGAAGGTTTCAGTAAGGGTATCGCTCTCCACACGCAATGCCTGCACTGCGGCCAGGGCGTTGTTGACTTCATAGGTGTAGCTGCCATCTGCGCGTATGGTCAGCCAGCCATAAGTGCCTTGGAGGCGGGTACCAACGGTGCCGGCTGTGCCCGTGCCTGCTTCTGTGCCGGTACGTATAGCGGTAACGGTAAGCGCGTCGCCATCTGGGTCTGCGGCCGAGATATTGCCGTTCGGGTTAATCCCTGGAGTGGTGTTATTTATGCCCCCAGCCTCTGTTGCCAAGGCTTGCTCATCTTCGGCGACAGGCGGGTTGTTTGCGCCGGTGATTCTGATCACTAATTGCGCGGTATCAGTCAACCCGGCAGTGTCGGTTATTTCATAGGTGACGATAACATCGAGGGTTGCGCCAGCCGGTAAGGCAATAATATCTGGGTGATCGCTGTTGACATCAAAGCTGTAGGAACCATCCGAGTTGATGGTCAGTTCGCCATAGGAAATTGCATTCGGATTAGCGAGGGCAGTCCCGGTTGATGTCTGCGCGTAGAGGGTGTCGAGAGTGGTGCCAGCACCGACTAAGCCCAGCGCGCCACCCGCCAATTCAGTGCCGTTGCGAATACCTGTTACGGTCAGATTAGTGTTAGGGGTGTCAGCACTGTCAACGTCTTGATCGATACCGTTACCGCCAGGGTCGTTAATATTCCCCGGCCGACTTGGCAGGGTAATAACGTTGCCAATCGGATTATCCTCTGTGCCGTCATCGTCAGTCACTCCCGCTTGTGCTTCGCCCAGGTCATCACTGGCAACCGGGTTGTCGTAGTTGCCTTTAACAGTGATGGTCAGGTTGGCCAAGTCGTTTAAGCCCAGCGCATCGGTAACCTGATAACTGAACACATCGGTCAAGGTGTCGGTCGGGCCTAAGCGTTGAACATCAATATTATCCTGATCAATTACGTAGCTGTATTCACCATCGGCGGAGATGGTTAATCGGCCGTATAGGCCATCGATGGAGGCCGAACCACCAGGTGGCACAGAAGTGGGTGTACCGATCTCTGTTTCGGGCACATTACGAATAGCGGTGACGCTTTTCGACTCGCCATAATCAATAGGATCGCCGGCAGTACCATCCACATCGGTGTCGTTGTCCAGCACGTTGCCCGTGGCATCAGCGCCAGCAATTGGGAAGCCTGGTGGTGGCGTATCTCCAGGATTACCTACGTCAGTGTTACCGACGCCGCCTTTTTCTATTGCCGTGCCGGTGTCATCGACGCCTACAGGTGTATCGTTGGCGCCTCGGATGGTTATCGTGAGATTTGCTTGTGAATTTGGCGTGTCAAGGGGGTCGCCGCTGTCACTCATTTCATAGGCGAAGACTTCGGTTAGCGTCTGGCCACTCAGGCGCAGGGCTTCGACTTCAGGGTTATCGTTATCGACAACGTATCGATAAGCACCGCTGGTATCGACAAATAAACTGCCGTATTTGCCGATAATTTCAACAGGGGCACCCGCTGTAATTGTAATGGTTCCGATGGTGTCATCAGGTGACGTGACGGATACCAGAATAAGCTCTTCGGTGTCTGGGTTGGTAATCAGGTCGACGTCTGTATCATTGTCAAGCAGGTTGCCAGTTGGGTTTACCCCAGGGGTTGCGTTATTACGACCGCCAGCTTCTGTCGCTGTCGCAACATCATCTACAGCCGTCGGTGGATCATTGACGGGTGCTACGATGATTGATAAGGAATCCTCATCAGTAAGTGCGTCAGTGGTTTCACCGGGAATGCCGTTACCGTCGAAGTCACCAAAGTTACCTAAATCACTGGTGAGCACGGTGAGTGTGTCGTTACCGTTGAAGTCCTGGTTGCCCAAATAGTTGAGGTTGGCCAGTGCTGTGTTGATGTCCGTGATACGTCCGACCAAAACCAGGGTGTTGCTGTTGCTGCCACTGACTGTGATGCCAGAAGGTGCTGCGCCGGTCAAGAACAATGTGCCTTGGGTAACGCTCAAGGTGACTTGAATAGCTCTGCTAGTATCAACTGGATCGCGTTCGGCATCGGCGTCACTCACGGTAATGCCGGTGATGTTTAAGGCAATGTCTTCTTGGGCATTCTGTGTGCCTGGCAGGCTGTTTACCGGGGCATCGTTGAGTTCGACGTAACCGGAGTTGGCTTGTTGACTGTCGGCTTCGCCTAAGATGATATCGACTTGACCAAGGGTGCTGCCATCGGTGTCGATGCGAATGCGTAGGTTGCCAAAGTCATCGGGAATCAGATCTGTAGGCGTGTTGTTTATATCGGTGGGGGAGTCAATGCGATACAGGCCTGAGGGTAAAACCCCGAACATGAAGCGACCATTGCTGTCCGTTATCGTGGTGAAAGAATCATCGTCAGCATTGCCCCAGATGCCGTCAGCACCCGCCCAGTTAAGCGTGACTTCTAGCCCCTCAAGACCCGGGCCATCTGGCGTAGTCGATGTATCGGCTGAACTGGTGTCATTCCACAGGGTGCCACTGATGATGCCAAGGCCTGCGGCTTCAACCAGTTTGTAGTTATTGAGCACCGTGTTGTCTGGCCCAACCCCGTCAGCGCTGGTACGCTCGCCGTCAGCAGTGCCGTCGGTGCCGACAGTGCTGTTGCCCCAAGTAGTGAAGGTTTCTGGCAAGCTGCTCCAGGTGAGGCTGGCATCGGTGTTGGCAACAACGGCATCGTTGGGTACATCAACGGTGTAGACCACGCTAACTTGACTGCCAACATCAATTTTTGTGAAGTCAATATCAAGTCCACCGGTGGTGCTGACAGTGATGCCAGCAGCAGCAAGTTGAGCGGGTGTTGTATAGGTAGTACCGTCAACGGTTACACTGACCAGTTGATAGTTGGTGCCGGTTGGGAAACTGTCGCTCAGGTTAACGTCATAAGCAGGCAGCTCCCCGCTTTGATTAAAACCGACGGTTACGGTTGCGGTGCCTGTGGTGCCGCCGACATTTGGGTTGAAATCTGTCACTGATTTGTCTAAGTCAGTAAAACCGCCTTCTACAACGCGCTCGAACAAGGTGTCGCTTGTAGCGCGCAAGGTGTCGCTAACTTGGTCTTGAACGAAGACACCGAGTTGATCACCCGCTTGATTGTCCAGTGTGTTGTTTACCCGGGCGGTAAACTCGATAACGATACCTTCGAGGTTGTTATCGACTAGGTCCCCTTCAGTGTTAGTGATTGTGCCTAAATTAATGGTGACGACCATTTTGCCACCCACCATCTCAGTGGTCACGTAGGGTGGAATTGCGTTCAGTATTCCGGTTGGACTTAAACCAGAAAGATCGGGCTGGATGAAGCCGGCTTGAGCAGAGTTCTCATCACCGAAAATGGCTAAATTACCGTTGGTGGTGATGTCGGCGCGGCTACTTGTGAGACCTCCGTTGGAGATGAAACCAATCCGCATACTGGCGAGGTCTGCCAATGTCAGGCCCGCATCCAGGGTTATTATCATTTTATAGTCAGGGTTTTCACCTGCGGGTATAAGCGCGGTAGCGCGATAGCGCACCAACTCACCGACGGCGACATTCTCGACACTGGCGTTGGTCGGGTTGGGGGCGGCGGTATCATCCAGACCACCCACCCGAGAAATTCTGATGCCTTGGGCCACGGGGATGATCAATGTGCTGTCACGGCGGTAATCATTGAGTACGCCGCTATCCAGCACGCCGTCTACGCCTGTGCGTTCATCGCTATTGGTACCCTCCATGCTGGTCCATTGAACTTGCGCTTGGTTATCAAAATTTGGCACTGCCGCGCCGGTGGCGTTGACCACGCCACTGACATTAATTGCAATGCTGCCACCTTTGGCAATATCAACATTGCCGGTGTTTACCAAGGTGTTGCCGACTATGGCGAAGCTCGCAGTGATATCAGTCGGCACCCCGTTAACCGTGTAGATAACGCTGGTGATAGTCAGGCCGCTTAATTCGGTCGGCAGGGTGTCAGTGAAGTTGATATCAAAGGCATCAAAATCAGTGCTGCTGTTGCCATTGGTGATGGTAATGGTGAAGTCAATCGGGTCATCTTGGTCAAAGCCGAAATCGGTCGGGGTATTGATGGTCTGGCTAATTTGCAGGGTCGGTTCACGCAGGGTGATGGTGGGTTTGTCGCCGGTTAACAGCACAGCCACGTCAATAGCGTCCGCTGGGTCGGTGCTGTTGGCTGTGTTGCCGTCAGTGTCGGTATAGCCGAGTGTCGCATCGTTTTGGCGTACGGTGCCGGCTTGATTGTCGATGACGTCGGTGGCAATCAAACGCACCCGAATCACAAATTTATTGTTGTCGACATTATTGTCGCCCGTGGTCGTTGACGCACTAAAGGTAAAGCGCGCATCGACGCCATCTGTACCAAGGGTGCCGCTGGGTGCGGAAATTGTGTCGATCACCACGTTACCGGCGAAATCAAAGTTCAGTACATCGCCCTGAGTGGTAATCAACTGGTAACCACCGGTGCCGAAACTGGTGTCCAGACGCATGCCTGGCGGTATCAAATCGGTGATGTTGAGTGACTGAGTGACGCCTTCAGGCAGGGTGACAATGATGTCGTAGAGCATGCTTTCGCCTACGACCAAATCCGCTCCAGTGGTATGGCTCGCGCTTGAGTCGCTGTCATCGAGACCTCCGCCGGCGAAATCCTTGCTGATAGTCGGTGCTGCGACCTGTTGCCCAGCGGTGTCGGTTAGTACACCGCTATCGAGGAAGTTTGCGCCGCCTTCAACACTGGCGTAGTTGACCAATGTGCCGGTGCTTTGCAGGGTCGCGCTGGCGTTGATAGTGCTAGCCACCACCGCGTCGTAGGTGATCACAATCAGGTTGGCACCGCTGTTATCAGCATCGGTCCCCGGGCGACCCGCGAGCAGAGCGCCAACGCCTGCACCATCGATAAAGGTGATGGTGTTGGTGGCATCATCGACGGTGAAATCCACTCCCACAGTAAGCTGGGTGCCATCACCGCGGAATATCAGCAGGTTGGCGGTAGACAGGTTGTCGCCAACAAAGGATAGGCCCGGTGGCAGGGTAATTTGGGTGCTGACATCATAGGCATTGCCGCCCCCGGAGTTTTCAATTGCCGTGGCTAATCGGACTGTGTCGTTAGCGTCAATATTAACGACATTACCTTCAATCGCATTGATATCAGTGACACTGCCGGTGAAGGGCGGCGTCGTTGTTCCTGGCTGGCTCCAGCTCCCCGTGGTGCCGCTAACGGTGCCGTTGGTTGAAGACACGACACCATGGGTGATGCTCAGCTCTGGTTCGGCTACCGAAGCAATAAGGGTCACGTCATCCGAGGACAGAATTTTGTTTTTATCAAGGGTGGTGGTTTGGCTCGACTCAGCCAAAACGTTAAATGAACGTTGGTCAGCAAAGGGCTGATCGCTGACGGTCAGGGTAAAGTCGATTTGAATGGTGCTGCCATCAACGCCTGTGTTGACATAGTCGTCGAAGGTGAAAATTAGCGAGTTACCTGGCCCAATAGTCACAGAGCTTGGGCTGTTGGGGTTGGTGTTGTCGGTACCGAGTTGCCACAAGGTGTTGGCATCAAGACCGGTTAAGTCAAATAACGGCAATGGTAGATAAGCGGTGAGGCTGAAGTTCTCGTAATCACCTGTCACCAAGTCATAGGTCAGGCTAAAGGTTACTTCATCGCCTGGACGCAACTCTGTGCCTGGGGCTGGTGCGCCATTGTTGTTGAGGTCCGCAATCTCGATATCTACATTACTGGTTGGGATTGTGCTGGTGGTGGTCGATGAGTCTGATTGGTCTTCTCCGGTGAGGTTAACCGGGTCTTCCATAATGGTGGCGGTCACTGTTGCATTATTGCCTAGCGAGTCACCTTCGTTGATTTCACTGTGGGGATTACCAGCTGGTGGCGTATAGCTTTGGCCAATGATGGCTTGATAGCTCAGAACGGCTGTACTGGCACCCTGCAAAAAGTCATCGAACGCAAGGTCGCCATTGATCCACTGATGGTTTGGATAAACTTGCTCAATTGATGCCGCGATATCGAATACCAGCGTGGTGGAACCATCTGGATTTACTGTTTGGGTAAAAACCACTGGAATTTGATAATTAACTCCGTCGATGTTGCCAGATAGCGTAAGGGAGTCGCTGTCCAGCGTTTGTCCATCACTGAGCTTGTCGGTGATCACAAAGCTACCCTGGTTGAGTAGGGTTTCACCGAAGGCGAAATAGTCGGAAATGTTGATATTAATGTTGTAGCTCAGGGTGTCACCCGGGCTCAAGCCGGTGGTGCCAACATCAGTATCTAGCGTGACCTGTTTCTCTAAGGTGATTGACTTGGCAATGATGCTTGTTGCCGTGCCGTCACCACTGAAGGCAATGGTGCCGCCTGGGGTGTCGGTGTCTCGCGGGTCCAGTGGCTGCCAAAAACCACTGGCGCTGGGCGGACCAAAGGTGATGGTTGAGTCGTCACCGGTGATAGGGTCGAGGACTGGATTACCATCGACATCAGCATCGGGGATGAAGAAATCAACACTGGTGGTCACAGGCGCTGAAAAATCGCTGTACGACACGGTAAACGACTGGATATACACATCATTGGTCTGATCGGCGTCGTTATTGCGTGCAAATACTGCATTGATTAATGCGGGGTTGCTGATGGTGTCGCCGTTATACAAGGTGATGGATGTGAGCGTGCCGTTTGCTCCCGGTGTTATCTCGGTAATGATTACATCGTCAGGGACCGGCTGAGTGATCACAAGGTTGGTGATGGTCTGTGATGTTGCCGGGCTCACGGTAAGCTGCAATTCGCGGCCAAAGTTAGGCCCGGTCGCGGTTTCACCTTCTGGAGCGATGATGGTTTCATCGAAGGTGATAATCGTTGGGTGGACGACATAGCTGATCGCTGCGGCTTCAACCAGACTCGGGTCAAGCGTCGGGTTGTTCAGTGCGTCATTACCGTATTGAAAACCGCTGCGGGCGCGGATTGTTAAATCAGGCGAGGCTGCAGAGCTTGAAAAATCGGTATCGGCCAGATCGCTCAGGCTTGCCGTAACTTGAATGCCGATATTCGGCTGGCCCTGACTGACGCTGGCAAAGGGCAGCTCCAGCACAACCATTTGGTCGCCTGCGCGCATGCCATATGTGGATGCACTAATGACTAAAGGCTGACCATCGGCCCCTACTGCCAGAGGGTGAACCGCCTGCCCATTGGCATCGAATGTAATCACATGTGCTACCAGTGCTTGACCCTGATAGCTGGCCGAGACAAAGCTGATGCCGTCATCAATCTCAGCACCTGCACCGTCGACACCTGTTGTGGGCAGGAATACGTCTACAAAGGGGGCGTAGCCTGACTGTGACGAGGTATTGGAGAAGTTCAGGGTAAAGGTAAAGTTGCCGCCTAGCTGAACATCCGCTCCGGCGCCACCGACTGACAAGGTGGGTGCCGCATCTGCCAGCAGACCGGAAAAACTATCGAGAGTCGCAGCGCTTAGGGCAATTGATTTATCAATATCGCCATCGCGTACTTCCAATTCCCAATTGCCACCCGCGGCTTTACTGCCAGTGTCATCATTGGATGCGCCAACATCCGCGCCTGTCCAGCGAGCCAGTTCACCCACCAAGGTTTTACCTGCCTCGCCGGCACCGACCTTGCAGCCATAGAGTTGAATGTCCGCACCGGTATTGAGGTTGTTGCTCCACTGGGCGAAGCGACTGCCAAGTTGATCAATATTGTCGCTTGATACCGTGGTGCTGCCCAAGGTGAACTGGCCAGCGCCGCCATGGGAAAGAATCTGTATGGAGTCGACCTTGCCCAAGGTTTCAAGGGCTTGCTCGATGGCCGCAATACCATCTTGTTTGCTGTCGACCACTATGGCTTTGACGCCCTGAGGCAACTGCTGGGTAAGTTGCTGGCTGTTTTCCAGCCGACTGTCTATGACCAATAACGCCGTGGTAGCAGATGTTGGCGCAGGCGCCGAACGTGCAGCCTCGACTGGGCTCGCAGGCGGATGGCTGTTGTCTTGGGTGTCGTGACTGGACTGTGCGGGGGCATCGCTAGCATGTTGCTCGGTCGCAACTGCTGCTGCACCGTCGAAAAGAATCCTGGGTTCCAATGCCAGCGTCCGGGCGCTAGGCTTGAAGGGATTACCATTACGACCGATGGTGGCTTTTGACATCGACAGGGCTCCATGCACATAAAAAAGATCGTGAATAAAGAATAGACGGATCTGTCGAAAGCGTCGTGCAAAAATCAAATAAACCGCGTGCTAAAGCGGTAACGCAGCAATTTACAGGGTCGTAAAGCAACACAGATTGGAATATTGGGGCGCATAAAAAACGCCCGGGCAAACAATGCGCCGGGCGTTTCAGGGTGCAAGCATTATGCGTGGGGCAAATTACTCGTCCATTGCACCCATTGCGGTGGTGTTAAAGCCGCCGTCGACGTACATGATCTCACCGCTCACGCCCGAAGCCAGGTCGGAGCAAAGGAAGGCACCCGCGTTGCCAACTTCTTCGATGGTTACGTTGCGGCGCAGGGGTGTTTGTTTTTCGTTAGCGGCCAGCATTTTGCGGAAGCTCTTGATGCCCGAGGCCGCCAGCGTGCGAATAGGGCCAGCAGAGATGGCGTTAACACGGGTACCCTCTGGACCGAGGCTGCCTGCCAGATAACGGACACCGGCTTCAAGGCTGGCTTTGGCCATGCCCATGACGTTGTAGTTAGGCATGGTGCGCTCAGCACCCAGGTAGGACAGGGTCAGCAGGCTACCATTGCGGTCCTTCATCATTTCGCGACCGGCTTTTGCCAAGGCAACAAAGCTGTAAGCGCTGATGTCGTGAGCGATGCGGAAGCCTTCGCGGGTGGTGACATCAGTGAAGTCGCCATCCAGTTGGTCGCCAGGGGCAAAGCCGACTGAGTGAACGATGCAGTCAAGGCCGTCCCACTTTTTGCTCAGGGCTTCGAAGACAGAGACAATTTCTTCATCGTTTGCCACGTCACATGGAAAGCACAGATCCGCGTTTGAGCCCCAATCAGCGGCAAAGCCTTCAACACGGGCTTTGAGTTTTTCGTTCTGATAGGTGAACGCCAGTTCAGCACCTTCACGGTGCATCGCTGCAGCAATGCCCGAGGCGATTGAGAGTTTGCTGGCAACGCCAACGATCAGTACGCGCTTACCGGTTAGAAAACCCATGTGTTGTTCCTCTTCCTATTCGCAAGGATTAGTCAGCCGTTGCTGGTGCCAAGAAGGCTGCCTCCAGCAGTTGCTGAGTATAAATATGCTGCGGTGCGGCGAATATCGCCTCTGCCGGACCTTGTTCAACTACCTGACCTTGTTTAACCACCATTAAATGATGGCTGATTGCCCGGACAACTGCCAAATCATGGCTGATGAACAGATAGGTCAGGTTGTACTTGGCCTGCAATGACCGCAACAACTCAATAACTTGGCGCTGAACAGTCCGGTCGAGCGCCGAAGTGGGCTCGTCGAGTAGTATCAGCGCCGGTTTAAGTACCAGTGCACGGGCAATGGCGATACGTTGCCGTTGCCCACCTGAAAACTCATGGGGATAGCGATGCCGAGACTCCGGATCGAGACCTACCTCTATGAGTGCATCAATTACAGCTTGTTCCTGCTCCGCCTTGCTGCCCATGCTGTGAATATCCAGGCCTTCACCGATGATTTGTCCCACTGACATGCGTGGGCTCAAACTACCGAAGGGGTCCTGAAACACCACCTGCATTTGCCGGCGTAACGGCCGTACTTGCTTCTGCGAAAGGCCATCAACTGCCTGACCCTGAAAGCGTATCCCGCCTTGGCTCCCGAGCAAGCGCAAGATAGCCAAGCCAAGGGTGGATTTACCGGAACCACTTTCACCCACAATGCCCAGGGTTTGGCCCTGTGGCAGGCTAAAGTTAATGCCATCCACTGCTTTCACATAATCAACGGTACGGCGCATGAGCCCTTTTTTGATCGGGAACCACACGCGCAGGTCGTCAACTTCCAATATGGGTTCACCCGGCGGGTTATCGACGGGGTCGCCGCTGGGTTCCGCTCCGAGCAGTTCCTGAGTATAGGAATGCTGCGGTGCAGCGAACAAATCTTCACATGACGCCTGTTCGACGATCTTTCCGCGCTGCATGACACATACGCGGTTAGCAATTCTTCTGACCAGGTTCAGATCGTGGCTGATCAGCAGCAATGACATACCCAGTCGCGCCTGCAAATCCTTGAGCAGTTCAAGGATTTTCAGCTGCACGGTGACATCAAGTGCGGTGGTCGGCTCATCGGCGATCAGTAGCTCTGGTTCGTTGGCCAGCGCCATGGCAATCATCACCCGCTGGCGCTGACCGCCTGACAATTCATGGGGATAAGCCTTGAGACGTTTGCGTGGTTCAGGAATGCCGACCAGGCCGAGGAGTTCAAGGGTGCGCGCCGTGGCTGCTTTACCGCTCAGGCCTTTATGCAGCGCGAGGACCTCGTTGATTTGTTTTTCGATGCAGTGCAGTGGGTTCAGCGAGGTCATGGGCTCCTGAAACACCATGGCGATGCGGTTGCCACGGATGCCACGCAGTTTCTTCTCGTTCATGCTCAGCAGGTCTTCGCCCTGGTAGCGAATGGTGCCGCTTGGGTGCTGGGCCAACGGGTAGGGCAGCAGGCGCAGAATCGAGTGGGCGGTGACGGATTTACCCGATCCACTTTCACCCACCAGGGCCAGTGTTTCACCGCGGCGGATATCGAAACTGATGTTTTCGACCACCCGCTGGCGTTTATCCCCGGTGACGAATTCAACCGCCAGGTCGCGTACTTCGATGAGGTTGTCAGTGTCGGTCATCTTACTTCCTCGGGTCGAAGGCATCGCGAGCGGCCTCGCCTATAAACACCAACAAACTGAGCATGATTGCCAGCACGGCAAATGCACTGATCCCCAGCCACGGCGCTTGCAGGTTGGATTTGCCTTGGGCAACCAGTTCGCCAAGCGACGGTGCCCCTGGCGGCAAGCCAAAGCCGAGGAAATCCAGCGCGGTCAGGGTGCCAATCGCGCCGGTGAGAATAAAGGGCATAAAGGTCATGGTCGAAACCATGGCGTTGGGCAGAATGTGGCGGAACATAATGGCACCGTTCTCCATGCCCAGTGCACGGGCGGCGCGCACGTATTCTAGGTTGCGCCCGCGCAGAAACTCGGCGCGGACCACGTCGACCAGGCTCATCCATGAGAACAGCAACATGATGCCCAGCAGCCACCAGAAGTTGGGCTGGACAAAGCTGGCCAGGATAATCAGCAAATACAAAACGGGTAGGCCGGACCACACTTCAAGAAAGCGCTGGCCGACCAAATCGACCCAGCCGCCATAGAAACCCTGCAAGGCACCTGCGAATACGCCGATGATCGAACTGAGTATGGTCAGGATCAAGGCGAACATCACCGAGATCCTGAAGCCATAAATCACCCTCGACAACACGTCACGACCTTGGTCGTCAGTGCCTAGCCAATTGACCGAGGAGGGTGGGGCTGGCGCGGGAACTTGCAGGTCGTAATTGATGCTCGAATAGCTGAACGGGATGATCGGCCAGATCATCGTGCCATCTTTATCGGCAATCAGTTCCTGAATGTACGGGCTCTTGTAGTTGGCCTGGAGTGGGAACTCGCCGCCGAACACGGTTTCTGGGTAGCGCTTGAATACCGGAAAGTACCATTGGCCGTCGTAGCGCACGGCCAGGGGTTTGTCGTTGGCGATCAATTCCGCGCCCAGAGTCAGGGTGAACAATGCGAGGAAGATCCACAGCGACCACCAGCCACGCTTGTGCGCTTTAAATCGCTCGAAGCGGCGCTGGTTAATGGGGGACAGTGCCATATCAATTCTCCCTGCTTTCAAAGTCGATGCGCGGATCGACCAGGGTGTAGGTGATATCGCCAATCAATTTCACCACCAAACCCAATAATGTGAAGATAAACAGGGTGCCAAATACCACTGGGTAATCACGGTTGATTGCTGCCTCAAAACTCATCAGACCGAGGCCGTCGAGTGAGAAAATCACTTCAATCAATAGGGAGCCGGTAAAGAAAATACCGATAAACGCCGCCGGGAATCCGGCAATGATCAACAGCATCGCGTTGCGAAACACATGGCCGTATAGCACGCGGGTATTGGTCAGGCCTTTGGCGCGAGCGGTGACTACATATTGTTTGTTGATCTCATCGAGAAAGCTGTTTTTGGTCAGCAGCGTCAGCGTGGCGAAGTTGCCGATTACCAGCGCTGTGACGGGCAGGATCAAGTGCCAGAAATAATCCAGAATCTTGCCCGTGGTACTCAGGTCATCGAAGTTGTTTGAGGTCAGCCCACGTAAGGGAAACCAGTTGAGATAACTGCCGCCGGCGAATACCACAATCAACAGAATGGCAAATAGAAACGCCGGAATCGCATAACCGATGATAATTGCCGAACTGGTCCAAACGTCAAACGCACTGCCATGGCGGGTCGCCTTAGCGATGCCCATGGGGATCGAGATCAAATACATGATCAAGGTGCTCCAGAGCCCAAGCGAGATGGAGACCGGCATTTTTTCGATGATCAGGTCGAGTACCTTGGCATCGCGGAAGAAACTCTCGCCAAAGTCGAAGTGGGCGTAGTTTTTGAGCATGATCCAGAAACGCTCTGGCGCGGGTTTATCGAAGCCATACATATGCTCGATCTCAGCAACCAGTTCTGGATCCAGGCCTTGTGCACCACGGTAGTTGGAGCCCGCGACCGAGACTTCAGAACCGCCACCCGCAATCCGGCTGGTGGCACCTTCAAAGCCTTCCAGCTTGGCAATCATCTGTTCAACAGGGCCGCCTGGAGCGGCCTGAATGATGATGAAGTTAATCAGTAGAATGCCAAACAGCGTCGGAATGATGAGCAAGAGGCGACGAATGATATACGCCAGCATATTATTGCTCCGTGCCTTTAGCTTCAGGCGCTAGGTCAGGCGTTTCGGGTGTTTCTTCTGGCTCGGCAGCGGGTGCTGCAGCAGGGTTTTCAGCTTCAGCTTCAGCTTCAGCTGCGTGCTTTGCGGCTTCTGTTTCAGGCGAAGCCGGGCGGGCCCACCAGGTATTGATGCCAATGTCATACATGGGCGTTACATCGGGGTGCTGAAGGGTGTTCCAGTAGGCTACGCGCCACGTTTTGATGTGCCAGTTAGGTACGACGTAGTAGCCCCAGAGCAGGACGCGATCGAGGGCACGCGTGTGATCAATTAGATTCTTGCGCGAGTCAGCGCCGATCAGGCCAACCACCAGTTCATCGATAGCAGGGTCTTTGAGTCCGATAAAGTTACGGCTGCCCGGGCGATCGGCACTGCTCGAATGCCAGTATTCGCGCTGTTCGTTACCCGGTGAGTTGGATTGCGGAAAGCCCCCCACAATCATGTCGTAATCACGCGATCGCAGGCGATTGATGTATTGCGAGACATCGACGCGGCGGATGACCATGTCGATACCCAAATCGGCCAGGTTGCGTTTGTAAGGCAACAGGATGCGCTCAAATTCCGTTTGGGCGAGTAAGAATTCGAAGCTGACCGGTTTGCCACTCGCGTCCAGCATATGGTCGCCTTCGACACGCCAGCCGGCTTCCTGCAATAGCTGGTAGGCGCGGCGCTGCTGTTCGCGAATCATGCCGGTGGCTTTGGTCACGGGCAGGGTGAATTCGTCGGTAAACACCTTGGCAGGAATCTTGTCGCGTAGCGGTTCAAGTATTTTCAGTTCGTCGGCATCCGGCAGGCCACTGGACGCCAGCTCAGAGTTATCGAAATAGCTGTGGGTACGGCTGTAGGCACCATTGAATAGCTGTTTGTTAGCCCACTCAAAGTCAAACAGCAGACCGAATGCCTCTCGCACACGCGGGTCTTTAAACAAATCCCGGCGGATGTTGAAGATAAAACCTTGCATCCCGGTTGGGTTGGCGTTTTTCAGTTCTTCTTTGATCAACTGGCCATTGGCTACGGCTGAAGTGTTATAGGCCGTTGCCCAGTTCTTTGCACTGGTTTCCAGCCAGTAGTCGAACTGACCGGCCTTGAGCGCCTGCAACGCCACGTCGTTATCGCGGTAGTAGTCGATCCGCATGGTGTCGAAATTGTAGAAGCCGCGGTTGACTGCGAGGTCTTTGCCCCAGTAATCCTTGACCCGCTCGTAGCGGATGGTACGGCCAGGCTTAACCTCGGCAATGCGGTAAGGACCACTGCCCAGTGGAACGTCCAGGTTACTTTTGCTGAAATCGCGCTCCGCCCACCAGTGTTTTGGTAACACTGGGAGTTGACCGACAATCAGCGGCAGTTCGCGGTTGCCTGCATGCTTAAATTTGAAGCGAACTTTAAGAGGGCCTTCAACTTCGACGCTTTCTACGTCCGCGTAGTAGCCGTGGTACATCGGGGAGCCTTTGCTGATCAAGGTGTCGAAGGTGAACTTGACGTCTTCGGCGGTGACTGGGGTGCCGTCATTGAAGCGGGCTTCGGGGCGCAGGTAGAAGCGTACCCAACTGCTGTCTGGGGCTTTTTCTATTTTGCCGGCGATCAAGCCATATTCAGTGAACGGCTCATCCAGGGAGTGAACGGTGAGGGTGTCATAGATCAGCCCCAGGTCATCGGCAGACACCCCTTTGTTGATATAGGGGTTGAGGCTGTCGAAGCCGCCAAAACCGGCCTGGCGCAAGGTTCCACCTTTGGGCGCGTCCGGGTTCGCATAGTCAAAGTGGGTGAAGTTCGCCGGGTATTTTGGCGCTTCGTCATACAAGGTGACGGCATGTTGCGGCGCTGCCTGTGTCAGGCAGGACAGACCGAGCAGAAAAATGGCGCTTGTGTGAACTGCAAATGAGCGCAGTGAATGCGTCATTGGGTTTTCTCCGTGGGTTTCAGCCACCAGGTACGCAGCCCCAATGTATAGGGCGGTGTGGGGACATGAGCAAAGCGATTGCGATAAGCCAGCCGATGATAATTGATGTACCAGTTGGGGATACTGTAATAGCCCCATAGCAGCACACGGTCTAAGGCGCGCGTTGCTGCAACTTGTTCGTCGCGAGTTTGTGCCGAGAGCAGCTTTTCAACCATGGCATCAACCACGGGGCTGTCGATCCCTGCATAGTTTTTGCCGCCCTTGACCTTGCCTTGGCTGGAATGGAAATACAGGGACTGCTCTAGTCCGGGGCTAAGGGTTTGCGCAAGGGTCAGGGATATCATGTCAAAGTCGAATTGATCCAAACGTTGTTTGTATTGGGCACGATCGACGCTGCGCAAATCTGCTTGAATCCCGAGGATTGCCAGGTTCTTGGCAAATGGCTGATAGATGCGTTCAAGGCTTGAGTTAACCAGCAGTAATTCAAAATGAAACTGTTCACCCTTGCTGTTCACCAGGCCATTGGCTGAAGGCTTCCAGCCAGCGTCGGCCAATAGACCCAAGGCGCGGCGTAAGGTTTCCCGCGGAATACCGTGACCTTGTGTTTGCGGTACAACAAAGGGGTCGGTAAACAGCTTTTCCGGCAGCTCGCTGCGGTAGGGCGAAAGCAGCAGCCATTCAGCACCTACCGGCTTACCAGTGGCAGAGAACTCGCTGTTTGGGTAATAACTGCTGGCGCGGGTGTATGAGGTGTTAAACAGCGTGCGGTTGGTCCACTCAAAGTCAAACATCAAACCTAATGCTTCGCGGACTCTGACATCGGCAAACAGCGGCCGCCGTGAGTTCATAAACAAGGCTTGGGTTTGGGTTGGAATCTTGTGCGGGATTTCAACCTTGACCACGTCGCCACGTTCCACTGCCGGGAAGTTGTAGCCGTTGGCCCAGTTCTTGGCTTGTTGTTCGATGTAGAAATCAAACTCTCCAGCTTTGAACGCCTCGAACGCGACATTGCTATCGCGATAAAAATCGACCCTAACCTTATTGAAATTGTATTTGCCGCGGTTTACCGCCAGGTCTTTGCCCCACCAGTTTTTCACCCGTTCAAAGGTCAGGCTGCGGCCTGGGCTGACGTTAGTGATTTTGTAGGGGCCACTGCCGAGCGGCGGCTCGTAAGTGGTGGCGGTGAAATCGCGGTCTTTCCAATAATGCTGCGGCAACACTGGCAACTCGCCCAAGCGCAGTATCAGCAGTGGGTTGCCTGCACGCTTGAACACAAAGCGAATGCGATGCCGATTGAGGATATCGACGCGCTTCACTTCCTGCAGGTTGGTGCGATATTGCGGATGGCCTTCCTTGAGCAATGTGCGATAGGAGAAGGCGACATCATAGGCGGTAATCGGTTTACCGTCGTGAAACTTGGCATTTTTACGCAGGTTGAAGACCACCCAGCTGCGATCTTCGCTGTATTCAACCGTCTCGGCGATCAAACCATAACTTGATGCCGGCTCATCCCCAGATGGGTCATAAGCGCCGGTGCCAACCATCAAGGGCTCATTCATCTCGGTGACGCCGTACTGCAAGAAATTTGCAGTCGAGATCGGGCTAGACCCCTTGAATGTATAGGGATTAAGGGTGTCAAAGGTGCCCGAGGCCATGATTTTCAGGGTGCCACGCTTCGGCGCATCAGGGTTTACCCAATCGAAATGGGTAAAGCTAGCAGGGTACTTGAGCGCACCGAATTGAGCATAGCCATGGCTTTTGATAATGGTTGCCCCGGCGGGACAACACATAACAAGGCTGATCAGTAATGGGATGAGGCGACGTATCAAGTGATATTTCCGATCCGTGGCGGCTATGGGCATCTTGCCCGGTACAGTAACAGCTTGTATCGACAGGAAAAAGACTAGGCGCTTGAGTGTCTTTAGCCGTGTGATTAGTTTTGTCGTGGGAGTGGCCGGGCAGCGCACTGCGACAGCACTGCAATCCCACAAAGCAATTGGTGACTGGCAAGGTGAGCTACCCAAGCGCCGGGCGGCGCTTGCATTAGCGTGGCAGGCGTAGGGTCAGGGTTTGGCCGGGACGAAGCGCGCTGCCGGTGCGCGGGTTCCAGGTTTTAATGTGTTTCATCGGGACTTTGAAGCGCTGCGCAATCACCGACAGGGAATCACCTTTACGCACCTTGTAATAGGTCACAGCGTTTTGCTTGCGGCTAATGGCTGATCGCGCGCTGGATGTATCCGCCATGGCCAGGGTTTGACCTACTTTCAGCGAATTGCCGCTGAGCTTGTTCCAGCGTTTTACTTCAGAGACTGAAACCTTGTTGGCCTTGGCAATCGACCAAAGGTTATCACCTGACTTGACTCGATAGTTTCGTAGCTTTGCCGGGCGGGCACTGGCAAGTTGTTGGCCTGAACTCAGCGTTGTTCCTGCGCGCATCGGCAAGCTAAGGTTTTGGCCGATGCGCAGGTTATTGCCGCTTAACTTGTTCAGCTCGCGAATACCGCTGATGCTGGTGTTGTAGCGGTTGGCGATACTGCTAAGGGTGTCGCCACGACGTACTTTGTATTCCTGCCAGGTCACCATGTCTTGCGGTTTCATGGTTGACAGGCTGGCGGTCAATATTTCGGCTTTTTCGACCGGTACCAACAAGCTTGGCGGGCCGTCCATGGTGATACGACGCTTGAAGGCCGGGTTGAGTTGATAGAGCTCATCCTCATCAAGGTCCATCATTTCGGCAATTTTCGACAGATCCATGTTTCGGTTCAGTGCGACTTGCTCGAAGTAGGGCTGGTTGGCCACTGGGCTGAGGCTGACGCCATAAGCTTTTGGCGTCATGATGACCTGTGAAAGGGCCAGCAGTTTTGGCACATAGTTTTGCGTTTCAGTCGGCAGCGAGAGGTTCCAGTAATCGGTTGGTAGCCCCAGTTTCTGGTTGCGTTCGATCGCGCGGCTGACCCGGCCTTCACCGGCGTTGTACGCCGCCAAAGCCAGTAGCCAGTCACCATTGAACATATCGTGCAGGCGCGACAGGTAATTCATGGCTGCATTGGTTGACGCCATGACATCACGGCGGCCGTCATACCAGCTTGTTTGGCGCAGGTTGAAGTGTCTGCCGGTGGCGGGCATAAATTGCCACAAGCCTACTGCGTTGGCGTGAGAAAGCGCGAGGGGGTTATAGGCACTTTCAATCATCGGTAGCAATGCCAGCTCTGTTGGCATATCGCGCTTTTCGAGCTGTTCTACGATGTAGTGGATGTAGGGGCTGCTGCGTTCGCTGGCGTTCTCGATAAAAGAGGGGTTGCTGACAAACCAGAGACGCTGCTGTTCAATGCGAGGGTTGATACCGATGGTATCTTGCATCGCGTAACCGTCACGCACCCGTTCCCATATATCAGTGGCGACCTCTGGCTCGGCCTGAGTGTTGAGCCACACAGGTTGTGGTTTGTGGCGCTGGATTGACGTCACTTCGTCGCTGACCTGTGGCGTGCTTTGACAGCCAGCCAGAGTCGCACAGAACACCACCACGAGCGCTTGTGCGCCTTGTGCTAATGCCTTTGGATTCAAGGGGTTGCGTGGTGATAAAAGCATTAGCGATGATGGTCTTCCAGATGCAAATGTCGGGCGATTCTAGAAACCGTTTTTACCCTGGTCAAGTTTTGACCAGGGTTTTGTGGATGCGTCGACCTTTTAAAAGCTGTCTTTCCAGGCGCGAAGTTCAGCAAAGGCCTGCACCTGGGAGCGCTCGCGGGGGCCGCTCCGCTCGTCTAGTTTTTGCAAAACAGCAGGTTTGTCTGTACGTAAAAAAGGATTGGTTGCCAGTTCCAGTTCGAGGCTGGAAGGCAGGCTGATCTGATCATTTTTTCGCCATTGACTGACATCGTTGATGCGCTGTTCAATGGCTGGGTTGCCGGGTTCAGCTGCTTGGGCAAAGCGTAAATTGCTCAGGGTATATTCGTGGGTGCAGTACACCGCCGTATTGGCAGGCAGGGCAGCCAGACGACTGAGTGAGTCATGCATTTGCTCAGGCGTACCTTCAAACAAACGGCCGCAACCTGCGGCAAATAAGGTGTCACCGCAGAACAGCAGGTTCTGATCTTGCTGGTAGTAGGCAATATGACCCAGTGTATGGCCCGGGACTTCAATAACCCTTAAGGTTTGCCCCAGTACTTGAACTTCATCGCCTTCGCGTAACGCCACGTCGCGTGCCGGGATTTTTTCATTGGCTGGGCCGGTCACGCGCGCGCCAGTAGCGGCTTTGAGTTGCTCGACACCGCCCACATGATCGAAATGATGGTGGGTGATCAGGATGTCGGTTAATTTCCAGTCTGGGTTACTGTTCAGCCAGGCTTCAACCGGTGCGGCGTCACCTGGGTCCACCACTGCACAGTGGCGTAACTCGGGATCTTGTAACAACCAGATATAGTTGTCTGAGAATGCAGGTAGGGCTTGGATGTTTATCATGGTCGTCAGTCGCCAAGGTTTAAACAAAGGTGCATCTTAGGCTTCACGGCCTCTAAGGGCTACGCAGGAATCGATGAATGTCAGATCAGCAACGCTCAGAAACGCCGTTTGCCAACGCCGACGTACAGTGGCTAGATTTGATTGCCAGTGCTCGACAATGGTTTAGCGGGCCTTATGGCCAGCTAATGCTGGAAAGTCAGCAGCCCTTGATTGAAGAGGAGCTGGCACGCTTCTTCGGCAGTTACATGCTGCATTACGGGCCATTTGCAGGCGAGCCTCCCCGGGTCGAACAGATTCAACATTGCGTGCGGGTCGGTGCTCCCTTTGCTGGGGTCGACATTGCCTGTGAAGAGCACGCTTGGCCAATGACCGAGCATGCGGCTGATGTGGTGGTGTTGCAGCATGGGCTTGATTTCAGCCTGTCTCCCCATGGTTTATTACGTGAGGCTGCGCACAGTGTCAGGCCCGGCGGGCATTTACTGATAGTCGGTATCAATCCGATCAGCAGTTGGGGTTTACGGCATGTCCTGACGCGCGATGCCTTGCATCAAGCGCGCTGCATTTCTTCCAGTCGGGTGTGTGACTGGTTACGCCTGCTTGGTTTCGCGCTGGAGAAACGCCGCTTCGGGTGCTATCGTCCGCCGCTTGCTTCACGCGTCTGGCAGCAGCGACTCGCGCCATTAGAATCATGGGCGGGCGCTTGGCAAGCACCAACGGGTGGCTTTTATTTATTGGTGGCGCGCAAATTGGTTGTCGGCTTACGGCCGCTGCGTGAACCGCGACGTGAGCCTATGGGCGCTCTAGTGCCGATGCCGGTGGCTAAGATCAGCCGCTGCGATGCGGATAAGTCCGCTACCTAGGTGCGTATTACCGCATTTGTCGGCACCGGCTTGATTGAATTTATTGAGAGAAACGCTCTGCATGTCAGAACAAGTTGAAATCTATACCGATGGCGCGTGCAAGGGTAACCCTGGCGTAGGTGGCTGGGGTGCTTTGTTGGTGTTTAAAGGTGTCGAGAAAGAGTTGTGGGGTGGGGAAGCCGAAACCACCAACAATCGCATGGAGCTTACCGCTGCAATTCGGGCCCTGGCTGAGCTTAAGCGTGAGTGCGATGTGCGCCTGGTTACGGACTCGCAATATGTGATGCAGGGCATTCAAGACTGGATGCCCAACTGGAAGAAGCGTGGCTGGAAAACCGCTGCCAAGCAGCCGGTCAAGAATGCTGACCTGTGGCAACAGTTAGATGAGCAGGTTAATCGCCACAAAGTGACCTGGCAGTGGGTGCGCGGCCATACCGGCCACCCTGGCAACGAGCGGGCGGACCAACTGGCGAACCGTGGCGTTGATGATGTTAGAAGCCTGAAGCAGGGCTAGCGTTTAAGGCGTTAGCCTTCCCTCGCCATTTGACGGAGGGAAGGCTAGGTGCAAATGCCATCAGAATGTCATTTCCGGTACATGTTCAGGGATGATCAAGCGCCCTGCAGTTTTTTCGGCAATTTCTTCGACGCTCACGCCAGGTGCGCGTTCACGAAGAATGAAAGCGCCGCCTTCGATTTCAAGATAGGCAAGGTCGGTCAGTACTTTCTTGATGCAGCCAGCGCCCGTCAGCGGCAGGCTGCAGCGTGGCAGTAGCTTGGACTCACCGTCTTTGGATGCATGCGTCATTGTCACGATGATGTTGTCGGCTCCTGCCACAAGATCCATTGCGCCGCCCATGCCTTTGATCAGCTTGCCTGGAATCATCCAAGAGGCGATGTTGCCTTCGATATCAACCTCGAAAGCACCCAGTACAGTCAGGTCAACATGACCGCCGCGGATCATGGCGAAAGACTCTGCCGAGGAAAAAATTGAAGCACCCTTGATTGCCGTGACTGTCTGTTTACCCGCGTTGATCATGTCTGCATCGACATCTTCATCCTTGGGGAAGGCGCCCATGCCGAGAAGGCCATTCTCCGATTGCAGCATCACTTGGATGTCATCCGGTACATAGTTGGCTACCAGTGTTGGAATGCCAATGCCCAAATTCACGTAAAAACCATCTTTTAATTCGCGGGCTACGCGCTGAGCCATTTGTTCGCGGGAAAGTGCCATAAGCAGCCTCTCTTTAGTGTGGGTGGCTCACGCCTGTACGGTGCGTTTTTCAATGCGTTTTTCGAAGCTGCCTTGAATAACTCGGTCGACGTAGATGCCGGGCGTATGGATCTGCGCCGGGTCGAGTTCGCCAGGCTCGACAATCTCTTCGACCTCAACCACCGTGATGCGGCCAGCGGTGGCGGCCAGTGGGTTGAAATTTTGTGCCGTGTGACGGTAGATGACGTTACCGAAGTGGTCAGCCTTCCAGCCTTTGACGATGGCGAAGTCGCCAGTGATTGACGGCTCAAGAATATAGTGGCGATCACCGTATTGGCGTACTTCCTTACCCTCGGCCACTGGAGTGCCATAACCGGTGGCAGTGAAAAATGCCGGGATGCCAGCACCGCCTGCGCGTAGTTTTTCCGCAAGCGTGCCCTGTGGCGTCAACTCAACTTCCAGTTCGCCGTTGAGTAACTGCTGTTCAAAGAGTGCGTTCTCGCCGACGTAAGAGGCAATCATCTTGCGAATCTGTCGATCTTCAAGCAGTACGCCCAAGCCAAACCCGTCGACGCCGCAGTTGTTGGATACCACGGTCAGGCCTTTTACGCCTCGGCGGCGGATCTCGCCGATCAGGTTTTCGGGGATGCCGCAAAGCCCGAAGCCCCCGGCCAATACGGTCATGTCATCAGTGAGGCCAGCAAGGGCCTCCTCATAGCTGTATACGCGTTTATCTAGCCCAGCCATCTCATTGCTCCTGTGGTCGTGGCGTCGGTCGGGGACCGGAGATGGCTTCAGTGTCTGTTGCTGAGTATTATTTGTTAAGTTTGTTTTTAATTAGAATTAATAGGTTTTTCTGAATAATGTCCATTAAGCAGCTTCGTGCCTTTCTTGCTGTTGCGCAGTCCCTGTCGTTCGCCCAGGCAAGTCACCACTTGCACCTTTCACAGCCGGCACTGAGTTTGGCGATCAAGACACTTGAAGACTCGCTCGGCGGAGCTTTGCTCGTCCGTACAACCCGCAATGTAGCGCTGACTCGCGAAGGGGAGGTGCTATTGCCGCTTGCCCGCCGGCTGGTGGCTGACTGGGACAATACCGAAGAGCTTTTGCGTCAGCATTTCACCCTGCAACTGGGGCGTGTGGCTGTTGCTGCGCTGCCATCGTTTGCGGCCAGCCTGCTGCCGGTGGCGCTCAAGGCATTCCGTGATTGTCACCCCAACATCAATGTCACGGTGCATGATGTGGTCAATGAACAGGTCGTGGAAATGGTACGCAACCACCGTGTCGAGTTGGGGGTTGTGTTGGAGCCGCAGTCTCTTGAAGGCTTGAATTTCACGGCCCTGTATTTAGATCGATTTATCGCTGTAGTGCCCGCAACCAGCCCGTTGGCGGACTATGCAGAACTGCAATGGAACGACTTGCTCAGTGAGCCGTTTATTGCCTTGCAGAGGCCTTCTGCGGTGCGAACCTTGCTGGAAAACAGCGTAAGCGCAAGGCCCGGTCGACTGCCCGTTGCATTCGAAAGTCATCAACTGGTGACCATCGGGCGCATGGTGTCTCAAGGTTTGGGCGTCAGCGTGGTGCCAAGCCTGTGTCGCGAACAAATGCAGGCGTTGGGCGCGCGTTGTGTGCCGCTCGACCAACCGCGCATCGAACAACGCGTCGGGTTGATTCATCTAGCGGGAACCAATCTTTCAGCGGCAGCCAAAGCCCTTACGGAAAAACTAATTGAGACTGCTGGCAAGCGCTAGTGGCGGTTCAGCCATGTTAAGATTCAGCCTGAGTTTAAAGGCGGATATGTGATGACGGTTAACAATCAAGTGGCTGATAGAAAAGTAGTTCTCGATACTGAAACCACGGGTTTACCTGTTACAGATGGACATCGGATCATCGAGATCGGTTGTGTTGAGCTGATTGGCCGACGTTTAACGGGTCGTCACTTTCATGTGTACCTGCAACCTGATCGTGAAATCGATGAAGGTGCAATCGCCGTCCACGGTATCACCAACGAGTTTCTGACGGGTAAACCGCATTTCAAAGACATCTCGGATGAGTTCTTTGAATTTATCAAAGGCGCTCAGTTAATCATCCACAACGCGCCGTTCGACGTCGGTTTCATCAACAATGAGTTTGTCCTGCAAGGCCGCCAGGATCGCTCCGACCTGACCGACCATTGCGCTATTCTCGACACCTTGGTCATGGCCCGTGAGCGGCATCCGGGGCAGCGCAACAGCCTTGATGCGCTGTGTAAGCGTTACGATGTCGACAATTCAGGCCGTGATTTGCACGGTGCCTTGCTCGACGCCGAAATTCTGGCAGACGTTTACCTGGCAATGACCGGTGGCCAGACCAACCTGTCGTTGGCTGGTGACGGTTCCGAAGGCGATGGTTCAGGGGGGCGTCAGCAACCCACGGCAATTAAGCGCCTGCCAGCAGATCGCCTGCTGACCAAGGTGATCGCTGCCAATGAAGCTGAGTTGAGCGAGCACAGCACACGTTTGGCTGCGATTGAAAAATCAGCCGGTGCACTGCCTTTATGGCTGCAGTTGGAGCAGCCGAAGGTCGAAACCGAGTCTTGAGAATTATCCGCGCGCGACCTTTTCGTACACTGTGAAGCAGTGGGGGTTCCGTCGGCGTTGCGCAAGCTCTAACCTGAGGTGATAGACAGGCCGTGGTCTGTCACTTTCAGGGACAACATAATGCATAAAGATCTAAAGTTTCCTGTACTGATCGTCCACCGTGACATCAAGGCTGACACTGTCGCCGGTGATCGCGTACGGGCGATTGCCCAAGAGCTTGAGCAGGATGGGTTCAGCATTCTGTCGACAGCAAGCTCGGCAGAAGGGCGCATTGTTGCCTCAACCCACCATGGTCTGGCCTGCATATTGGTGGCCGCCGAGGGAGCGGGGGAAAATAAACACCTGCTCCAGGATATGGTTGAGTTGATTCGCATTGCCCGTATGCGTGCACCGCAACTGCCCATCTTCGCCCTGGGCGAGCAAGTCACTATCGAGAATGCCCCGGCTGAAGCCATGGCTGATTTAAATCAGCTGCGCGGCATTCTGTATTTGTTTGAGGACACCGTTCCCTTTCTCGCCCGCCAAGTAGCGAGGGCAGCACGCAATTACCTTGATGGTCTGTTGCCGCCTTTCTTCAAAGCGCTGGTTCAACATACTTCGCAATCCAACTACTCCTGGCACACGCCAGGCCATGGTGGCGGTGTGGCCTACCGTAAAAGCCCGGTGGGGCAAGCATTTCACCAGTTTTTTGGGGAAAACACCCTGCGCTCAGATTTGTCGGTTTCTGTGCCTGAGTTGGGCTCACTGCTTGACCATACGGGGCCGTTGGCCGAAGCGGAGGCTCGTGCAGCGCGTAATTTCGGCGCCGATCACACCTATTTCGTGATTAATGGCACCTCGACAGCCAACAAAATCGTTTGGCACAGCATGGTTGGGCGCGATGACTTGGTGTTGGTTGACCGCAATTGCCATAAATCGATTTTGCATTCGATCATCATGACCGGCGCGATTCCGCTCTATCTCTGCCCGGAACGCAATGAACTGGGGATTATCGGGCCCATTCCACTGAGTGAATTCAGCCGCGAGTCGATTCAGGCCAAGATCGATGCCAGCCCTCTGGCGCGTGGTCGTGAACCCAAAGTCAAGCTGGCGGTGGTGACCAACTCGACCTATGACGGGCTCTGCTACAACGCCGAATTGGTCAAGCAAACCCTGGGTGACAGCGTTGAAGTGCTGCATTTCGATGAAGCTTGGTTTGCCTATGCGGCATTCCATGAGTTTTATCGAGGTCGCTATGGCATGGGCACAACACGTACAGAAAACACGCCACTGGTTTTTACCACGCACTCCACACACAAATTGCTCGCGGCTTTCAGCCAGGCGTCGATGATTCATGTGCAGGACGGCGGCGTGCGCCAACTGGATACTGATCGCTTTAACGAAGCCTTTATGATGCACATCTCGACTTCGCCGCAGTACGGGATTATCGCCTCGTTAGATGTGGCATCGGCGATGATGGAAGGTCCGGCAGGGCGTTCGTTGATTCAGGAAACCTTTGACGAGGCTTTAAGCTTTAGGAGAGCACTGGCCAACCTAGGGCAGAATCTCAGTGCTGATGATTGGTGGTTCACTATTTGGCAGCCACCGCAGGCCGAGGGCACGGATGAAGTAGTAACCACTGATTGGGTGCTGCAACCTCAGGCTGATTGGCATGGTTTTGGTGACATTGCCGAAGATTACGTGCTGCTTGACCCCATCAAGGTCACCCTAGTCATGCCCGGGCTCACCGCAGGCGGTAAGCTCGATGATCGTGGCATTCCAGCGGCTGTGGTGAGCAAGTTCCTGTGGGAGCGCGGCTTGGTTGTTGAGAAAACCGGCCTGTATTCATTCTTGGTGCTGTTCTCAATGGGGATTACCAAGGGTAAATGGAGCACGCTGCTGACCGAATTGCTTGAGTTCAAGCGCAGCTACGACGCCAACCTACCGCTGCTCAGTGTGTTGCCATCAATTGCCAAGGCGGGTGGCGTGCAGTATCAGGGTCTTGGGTTGCGCGACTTGTGCGATGCATTGCACAACTGTTATCGCGAAAACGCCACAGCCAAAGCCCTCAAGCATATGTATACCGTGCTGCCTGAAGTCGCCATTAAGCCCGCCGATGCCTACAACCAGTTGGTCCGTGGGGAGGTCGAAGCCGTGCCCGTCAATCAGTTGGAAGGGCGTGTGGCTGCCGTGATGTTGGTTCCATATCCACCGGGGATTCCGCTTATCATGCCAGGCGAGCGCTTTACGCCAGCAACGCGGGCAATTATTGATTACCTGGAGTTCGCACGGCGCTTCGATAACAGCTTCCCGGGATTTGATGCGGACGTGCATGGTTTACAGCGCCAGGAGGAGGCTGGCGAAGTGACCTATACCGTTGATTGCATCCGCCAGTAATGCATCTGTTGCGGGGCTTGCACCGGCACGGGGTGCCAGCATCCGCTCAGGGGGGATTGCTATTGCCGGTAGATCAAAGTGTTAGCTGCGCTTATCAATGTCATGCTTTAGCCTGAGAAGGTGGCCTGCGTCACAGTGGATAGGATCGACATTTATGCCGGCCTTGATATAGTTGGGCGGTTATTATTAGAAGAAAATTATGCGCGCTCCGTCTGCCGCTGAGGAACCAAGCCATGGCCGAATACAAAGCCTTTCACGTTGAATTGGCGGATAAAATTGCCCATGTGCAAATCAATCGCCCGGAAAAAATCAACGCAATGAACGCGGACTTCTGGACGGAGATCATTGATATCTTCCGCTGGATTGATGCCACTGACGAAGTTCGCGTTGTAGTGCTTTCGGGTGCGGGTAAGCATTTTTCGTCAGGGATAGACCTGATGATGTTGGCGCAAGTTGGCAATAACTTGGGCAAAGATGTCGGACGCAATGCCGAAACCCTGCGCCGCAAAATTCTTGAGCTTCAAGCCTCTTTCAATGCCGTTGACCTGTGCCGCAAGCCCGTGCTCGCGGCCATTCAAGGGTATTGCCTGGGCGGTGCCATTGATTTGGTCTCTGCCTGCGACATGCGTTACTGCACTGAAGATGCACAGTTTTCCATTAAAGAAATCGACATCGGCATGGCCGCAGACGTCGGCACATTGCAGCGCCTGCCGCGTATCATCGGCGATGGCATGATGCGTGAGCTGGCCTTTACCGGCCGAACCATTGACGGTCATGAGGCGCGCTCCATCGGCTTGGTCAATCGCACTTATGCTGATAATTCAGCCTTACTAGACGGCGTGATGCAGCTGGCTAAAGACATTGCTGAGAAATCGCCCGTGGCAATCCGTGGCACCAAAGAAATGATTCGCTACATGCGTGATCATCGTGTTGATGATGGCCTGGAGTACGTTGCCACCTGGAACGCCGCCATGTTGCAGTCCGCAGATTTACGCGTGGCCATGGCTGCTCATATGAGTAAACAAAAGCCGGAGTTCGCCGACTGATGCAGCGCCCGCAATCAATAAAACTGACCGCGCGGGAGGCGCAATAGCTCATGGTTTCCGGTGCGACTTCGCTTAACCTGGTTCGTGAAGAACTATTCGCTACTATGTTTGAGGCCGAATCGAGTCTCGAGCAGTTTATTCTCGAGCGGCACAACGGCAGCTTGTTGCAACAAGCTGTGGAAAGTCTGCATCAGGTGCGAGGCACGCTCAACTTGATCGAGCTGGCCGGTGCTGAATTGCTGGCTCAAGAAGTGCTCGATCAGGCCACTGATATTCCAGCAGGGGCGGGTGAAGAGCGTGACGTGCAGATTTCCGCACTGAGCAATGCCTTGCACGTATTGCGTCGCTATCTTGAAAACGTTGACGCTCATCGTCAGGAAATGCCCGAGTTATTGCTACCGGCCATCAACGACCTGCGCAAAGCGGGCGGCCAGCATGCATTGCCGGAAAGTTTCTTTTTCAGTGTGCGGCTTGATCAGCCGCGGCCGCGTACCCCGACTGCCGCGTTGGATGGTGCTGCCAAAGAAGTTGAAGGCCGTCGGCTACGGCAGATGTATCAGGTGGGCCTGCTTGGGTTTATTCGTGAGCCAAACCCGCAAGGTAGCCTGAAATTAATGACCCGGGCCATGCAACGCCTTGATGGTTTGTTTGCCAATGAGCCCCGTGGTCGACTGTGCTGGATTTGTGCTGCCGCTTTGGAAGCGCAAAATGAAGGCTTGTTGCTCTCCCGTCAGCCGCGTAAGCAGCTGTTTGGCCGGGTTGACCGCGAGTTGAAAAAGATCCTGCTCAACAGCACCTATGAGCCGCCGCGCAGTTTGCTCAAAGAATTGCTTTACCTCGTTGCGTTGTCCGACAGTGCAGGCCCGCAAGTGTCTGCCTTGCGAGATGTTTTCGGGCTCACGCCGCTGCCGTTTACCGACCACCTGATCGAGGAAGAGTCGAAGCGGCTAGCTGGGCCGGGCAAGTCCGTCATGCGCTCACTCAGCACCGCGATTCGTGAAGAGTTGTCCAGCGTCAAAGATATGCTCGACCTCATCGAGCGCGGCACTGTTCAGGCTGATGTGTTGACCAGTTTGCACGCCTTGCTTGGCAAAATGAGTAAAACGCTGGGCATGGTTGGATTGAGCTCGGCTGGCAACTCACTGAGCGAGCAAGTGCTGGTCGTTGCAACTTGGCGCGAGGGGGCTGTACCGCCCATGGCTGAGTTGCACAAATTGGCTGATACGATTCTTTATGTCGAAGGTATGGTCGCCAGCCTCAATGCTGACCAGCCACGCATGCGTCCTTCAGCTGAGCCCCAGCGTAGCGAAGCGGAACTCTTTGCTTATCATCAATTACTCGAAGCGCGAATTGTGGTGATTGATGAGGCGCAAGCAGGTTTGGCCCTGAGCAAGCGGGCAATTACTGCTTATCTGGAGTCCAATGGCGATCGCATGCACCTGTCCAATGTGCCATTTAGCCTGCAGGCGGTCCGTGGCGGGCTGTGGTTCCTGGGTCAGGAGCGCGCCGCTGAGTTGATCGGTGCCTGCGCGGGCTATATTCAGAGCCAGATGGTGGACAGCACCCAAATGCCAAGCGAACATATGCTCGAAACGCTCGCGGATGCGCTGAGCAGTCTTGAGTATTACCTTGAAGCAGGTGCGGTGATGCAAGAACAAACACGTCCAAGCGTATTGGACCTTGCGGCTGAAAGCGTTCGTACGCTGGGCCTTTCGGTAGCAGCCTGATGAGCACACGATGGCAGCCATCCATTGTCGATCATCTGCAGGCCGGTGGCTGGGCCATTGCTCACTGCAAGCAACACTTTCTGGCAGACAGCAATGGTGTTTTGTTTCCGCGTGAGTGGCTGAAGAAGCAAGATATTGCGGTAATCGCCGAGCACGGTATCGGTCATTTTGATGGCGATACTATTTACTTGCTTGAGCTTGACTCGGCAGTGGATTTACCGGGGTTTAGTTGGCAAAGCTTGCGCCAGGTCATGCTTGAAGGTGATGCGGATATGTTCCGCTTGCTCAGCTACGCGGCACAGATTGGCACCTGGTCTCGTGAACACCGTTTTTGCGGTAGTTGTGCAGCGCCGATGCAGCAAGTGCTTAATGAGCGCGCAATGCAGTGCCCGCGTTGCGAACTGCGCCATTATCCGCGCTTGTCGCCGAGCATGATCGTGTTGGTCACGCGTGGTGATGAGGTTCTGCTGGCGCGCTCCCCGCGCTTCGTCAGTGGTATTTACAGCACTTTGGCGGGGTTTGTTGAGGCCGGTGAGTCGGTGGAGCAATGTGTCGCCCGTGAAGTCTTTGAGGAAGTCGGCGTTCAAGTCAAAAACGTCAATTACCTGGGGAGTCAGGGTTGGCCATTTCCACACTCTTTGATGCTCGGTTTCCATGCTGAATATGCCGCTGGCGATATCGTCATGCAGCCAGAAGAAATTGAAGATGCGCAGTGGTTCAATGTGCGCGAGTTGCCACCTTTACCGGCCAGCCGCTCGATTGCGCGCTACTTGATTGATCTGTATGTGGCGCGTCGCTTAGGGATGCCCGAACCAGTGCTGCCAAGCTAGGCGCGCGGTCAACGCTAAGACCACCAGGATAAACACCGGACGGATAAACTTAGAGCCGCCTTTGATTGCGGTGTGCGCGCCAATATAAGCCCCCACCATCAGGGCTGAGCCCATGCAAATGCCCAGAATCCAGGCCACTTGCCCGCTGGCGATAAAGATCGCCAGGGCGCAGATATTGCTGACAAAGTTCATGGTGCGGGCGACGCCGCTGGCCCGAACCAGATCAAGTGGGTAGAGCAGCAGTGTGCTGACTGTCCAGAACGCACCAGTGCCTGGGCCAGCAACGCCGTCATACAAACCCAAGGTGATGCTTTGCGGCCACTGGCGGCGTTTGGCGATGGGGGCGTCAGGGTCAAGGGGGATATCCGGGGTTTTACCGAACAGCAAGTACAGGCCACAGCCAAACACGATTACCGGCAGCATTTGATTCAGCCACTCGGCGGGTAACCATTGTGCGATGGCTGCGCCAAGCAGTGCGCCCACCGCTGTGCCGATTAGCGCGTTGCGCCAGTTGACCGGGTTAAACAACTTACGCCGGTAAAAGGTGTAACTGGCGACTGCGGCTCCAAATGTAGAGCTGAGTTTGTTAGTGCCCAATACCAGATGAGGGGGCAGGCCTGCGGTTAGCAGGGCTGGAATGGTCAGCAAACCGCCGCCACCGGCAATGGCATCAATAAAACCGGCGATAAATGCGACACCTACCAGAATTAGTAAAGTCGTTGGGTCAACAGCAAGCTCGAAAGGCAGTAGCATAAGAAAAGAAAACCTGTGTTCGGTTCGCAGGGCGGTAATGCAGTCGCTGCGCATAATGCCAGCATTTTCATCAATAAGGGATGTGCTTGATGCAATACGATGGCTTGGCGTGGGCAACAGCGCTGTTGGCGGTATTAGCGGTGCTGGTAGCAGCGCGTATTTTGTTTGGCGGCAACTGGTTACTTGGCTGGCTGCGTGGCACCTGTGGCTTGATTTTTTTAGGCTTGGCTGCGCTTATCGGGTTGGTCGCCTACGACCTTTACAGCTATTCGCCCTTGCCTGAAAACGGCCCGTTGGCCACGCTGAGTTTTAAAGCCGATGGCGATCGCTATCAGGTTCAAATCACTGAAGGCGAGGCCAGGCACAAGGTGATCATTCAGGGTGATTTGTGGCAGTTGGACGCGCGTTTGCTGCGCTGGAAAGGCATCGCTGATCTGATTGGTCTCAAGCCGGGCTATCGCTTGCAAAAGCTTACCGGGCGGTTCTTGGCAATTGAGCAGCAGTCTATGTCGCAACACGCGCAGGCTGAGCTTGCGCAAAGCCCGTATGGTATTGATCTGTGGCGCTGGCTGCGCTTGGGTAAACACGACTTGCTGATGTTTGAGCCGCAGGCACTGCGCGTGACCTATCTGCCTGTCGCCGACAACGCCCAGTATGCCGTTACCCTGACGCCGACCGGGCTGCTTGCAGAACCCACCAATGAGGCGGCCCGCCAGGCACTTAAAGACTGGAAGTGATGCTCCGTGTAAGGAATAGTTGGCAAGGTTTGCGCCGTTCGTAATGGCTTGGTTTTTGGTAAGGCGGATGACGTGTGTTCATTCGTCTTTAGGCTTCACATCTGCGGAGTCAAATTTGCAGGACCCTCGCGCAATGGTGGCTGGATGCTTTTCAGCCACCATTGCGCTGCGAATAGCCGCCTGACTTTACGAAAGGAAGCCGCCGTCGACGTTCAGGGCAACACCTGTGGTGTAGCTGGATGCGTCACTGGCAAGGTAGAGCACAGTGCCAGCCATTTCGCTTGGGTCGGCTACACGCTTGAGTGGAATACGTTGCAGTGCAATGTTGAGGATGGCGTCGTTCTTGGTCAGTGCCGAAGCGAATTTGGTGTCGGTCAGGCCCGGTAGCAGTGCATTGCAACGGATACCGAATTGAGCGCATTCCTTGGCAAAGACCTTGGTCATGCTGATGACCGCAGCTTTGGTCACGGAGTAGATGCCCTGAAACTCGCCTGGTGAAACACCGTTAATTGACGCAACGTTGATAATGCTGCCGCCGCCGTTTTGCTTCATCAGTTTGCCGCCTTCGATCGACATGAAGTAATAACCACGAATATTGACGTCGACGGTCTTTTGGAAGGCGGACAGGTCCGTGTCAAGCACGTTGCAGAACTGTGGGTTGGTGGCGGCGTTATTGACCAGAATATCCAGGCGACCAAACTGTTCACGAATCTGCGCGAACACACTTTGGATTTGCTCCATCTCACCAATGTGGCAGGCAATCGCAGTGGCTTTTCCGCCCTCAGCGATTATTGCATCGGCAACGGCTTGGCAGCCATCAATCTTGCGGCTGGAAACAATAACGTGAGCGCCTTGCTGGGCCAGGAGCTTGGCAATGGCTTCACCAATGCCTCGGCTGGCACCAGAAACGAATGCGATCTTGCCGTCGAGGTCGAACAGTTGCGTCTTGGACATGAAGTTCTCCTGAAAAGGGGTCAGCTTAAAGTTGTGATTTATTGATGACCTGCAGGCTCATTTGCTCCAGCAATTTGTTCATGTGAATGAACTGTGCAAAGCGCTTGTCCTGAGTCTGTCCGTGGTAAAAACGGTAGTAAATTTGTTGGACAATGCCCGCCAAACGGAACAAGCCGTAGGTGTAATAGAAGTCAATGCTGTCGATTTTGATACCGGCGCGCTCGGCGTAGTAATCGGCAAACTCCTGGCGCGTCAGCATCCCCGGAGCATTGCTCGGTTGGCGACGCATCAGTTGCATGGGGGCTGAGTCTTTAGCTTCAATCCAGTAGGCCAGGGTGTTGCCAAGATCCATCAGCGGATCGCCAATGGTGGTCAGTTCCCAGTCAAGCACGCCAATGATTTGCATTGGGTTGTTTGGGTCGAGGATGACGTTATCGAAGCGATAATCATTGTGCACAATGGCCGGCTTATGGTGGTCTGCTGGCATCTTATCGCGCAGCCAAGCCTTAACCGGCTCCCAGAGTGGGGCGTCAGGTGTTAAGGCTTTCTCATAGCGATCTGACCAACCGCTGGTCTGGCGCTGAACATAACCCTCTGGTTTGCCCAGATCACCTAGGCCGCATGCCTTATAGTCAACGTTGTGTAGATCGACCATTTTGTCGATGAAACTCATGCACAACTGACGGGTTTTTTCAGCATCGAGATTAAGCTCGGCCGGAATGTCTGAGCGCAAAATAATGCCGTTGACCCGTTCCATAACGTAGAACTCTGCGCCAATCACCGTTTCATCGGTGCAGTGCACGTAGGCTTTTGGGCAGTATGGGAAGCCGTCATTAAGCTGGTTGAGAATGCGGAACTCACGGCCCATATCGTGGGCTGACTTGGCCTTGTGACCGTGGGGTGGACGGCGCAACACAAACTCTTTGTCGGGGTATTCAAGCAAGTACGTCAGGTTCGAGGCTCCGCCCGGAAACTGGCTGATTTGTGGCGTGCCGTTCAGGCCTGGAATATGTGCCTTGAGGTAGCTGTCTATGGTCGCCGCATCAAGTTCTTCGCCTTCACGAATACGGGTGGACTGATCAGTAACCGCCATGTTTATCCCTTTTACTTATGATTAGGGTCCGAGATTATTGACTAATCTAATGCCGAGTTTGCGCGCCTACAAGCAATTCGCGTCGTTATAGATGGGGTTGTTTCTGCTTAATCAAGGTGCCTGATTTTTGCGTCCAATGGTGCTTGTTGATGTGACCCCAATACTGGGCCTTTCGCTGCTGCTCTCTGTGCGTATTGGGGGTTGTTGGTTGAAAAAAAACCGGAGCCTGGGCTCCGGTTTTAAGGGTGTCTGCATAACTGTCTTGATGACTAATACTGTGCCAGGCACTGGGCGTAGGCCAAAACAATCATCAAGCGGTTATTAAACTGGGAACAGTTCGCCCAGTTTCATTGCCAGCATCATGTCGCCTTCGGCGCGCAGCTTGCCAGCCATAAAGGCCTGCATGCCGTCGGTTTCGCCGCTGGTGATGCCTTTCAGGGTTTCGGTGTCCATGATCAGGGTCACGTTGGCGTCAGCGCTTTCGCCTTGGTGAACAGCACAAGTACCGTCTTTAACGACCAGGTAGTGGTTTTCGCCATCTTCGATGTTGAACTGGAAGACCAGGTCCAGGCCAGCTGCGGCACCGGCGTTGAACTTGGAATTCATGGTTTGGACAATGTCTGCAACGCTCATGGTGTGTTCCTTTATTTTCAAGTTTTTATTGCGCCTAGGGCGCATGAATCCAGATCTCACCGATAGGTGATGAGTTCTGGGGTCCTCTCCAGCATTAAATGCACATTGCTGTTGAAGGAAGCCAGGCTCACTTGTTTACCGCGAAATCTCAGGCAACTAAGTGAGCTGTTAACAATTTGCCAGTTCAGCTCAAAGGCTTTATCTGGGCGTATTCCGGTGATCAGGTGGAGCAGGGCGGTTATTGTTCCGCCTGAGGTAAACACCGCAATACTTTCTTTGTCGTGGGCGCTATCGAGTAAACGGTTGAGCCCTTGCTCAACTTGAGCGACAAAGCCAGTCCAGCTTTGCAGCTCAGGTTTGTCATATTCGCCGCTAATCCAACGACCGATCAGCTTGGCAAACAAACGTTGAAATTCGCTGCGTTGCTGTTTGGCGTTGCGTAGGACCTCCAGCGCTTGGGGTTCTTCCGGCAAAATGTCGGGAAGCAGGGCACGGATAACCGCGTCTGCGTCAAACTCATTAAAGGCTGGGTCAATCTGCAAATGCGGAGCCGCATCGCCCGCTTTACTTAACTCAGCCATAGCCGAGTTAGCCGTATGTTGTTGACGTCGTAGGTTGCCGCTAATGCAGCGATCAAGGCTGACGCCTTGCGCGGCTAAGTGTGCGCCTACGATTTCAGCCTGACGGATTCCGATTGGCGACAACACGTCGTAATCATCGGTGCCAAAAGAGGCTTGACCATGTCGAATCAGGTAAATTTTGCCCACGTGCGCTGGTATCCAGGTACGTTGAAGTTTAGCGAGGGTATGAGCTTCACAGGGATACTGTCAACGAAAAAACATACGCTTGTTTGAATCTCTATGTTGCACCGCTTTGCTCGCCGCGAAATTACTGGGCATGGCGCTATACCATAACCCTTTGACTGTAATAGCTGATGGCATACGCCTGGCCTAGCACTTGAGCTCTGCTGTATGGGTTGGCATTAGTCGCTGTGATCTGGATGGAGGGAATAAACCCTGTTGCTAGGCGTTATCGAGGGAGATCGGTATGCTTGATCAATCTACAACTAGGGTGCTTATGAGGGTTTTTCATGGGTGCACTATGCAGTGTGGTTTTGAATATATTTTGAGGGGATGACGTGGATTTTCTTGCCGATTACGCAGGGTTCTTAGCCAAAACTGTCACCTTGGTGGTGGCAATTCTGGTGGTATTGGTCGCCATAGGTGCGGCGCGCAGCAAAGGCCGACGTGCGCCAGGGCATTTGCAGATCAAAAAGCTCAATGACTTCTACAAACAACTGCGTCATGGGCTAGAAGAGGCCGTTTTAACCAAGGACCAACTCAAACAACTGCATAAGGCGGAGGCCAAGACCGCCAAGCAGGAAAAAAAATCACCTTCGACAAAGTCCCGGGTCTTCGTGCTGGATTTCGATGGCGATATCAAGGCTTCGGCAACCGACAATTTGCGCCACGAAATAACCGCGCTGTTGAGTCTTGCGACACCACAGGATGAAGTCGTTGTGCGCCTGGAAAGCGGTGGCGGTATGGTTCACAGCTATGGTTTGGCATCCTCTCAGTTGGTGCGGATTCGTGATGCGGGTGTGCCATTGACCATTTGCATCGACAAAGTGGCCGCCAGCGGTGGTTACATGATGGCGTGCATAGGCGAGAAAATAATATCTGCGCCCTTTGCGATTCTCGGCTCTATTGGCGTGGTTGCTCAGTTACCCAATGTGCACCGCTTGCTGAAGAAACATGAAATTGATTTTGAAGTCCTGACTGCCGGTGAATACAAGCGCACGTTGACTGTGTTTGGTGAAAATACCGATAAGGGCCGCGAGAAGTTTCAGCATGACTTGGAAACCACTCATGAGCTGTTCAAGGGCTTTGTCTCGCGGTATCGGCCGCAGCTCGATATTGATGCAATCGCCACGGGTGAAGTCTGGTTAGGCATGGCTGCTCAAGAGAAGCGTTTGGTTGATGAGTTGAAAACCAGTGATGAATACTTGGCCAATCGTGCTAAACAAGCGGACCTGTTTCATTTGCATTTTTCCCAGAAAAAAAGCCTGCAAGAACGTGTTGGAATTGGTGCAAGCGTGGCGCTCGATCGCTTTGTATTGAATTGGTTGAGCCGTCTCACTCAACAACGTTTCTGGTAATCCGCGCTACCGCTTTGTTTACAAAAGCCTGTAGTTCTGGCGCCGTTCGGACCCGATTGTGAAAAGCAGTTGTTACTACGCTGACCATCTAAAAACTTTGGAGAATTGCGATGAGTACATTTAGTGCATTGGTTGCACGCCAGAACGCTGAAGGGAAATTCGAGCAAGTGGTCGTTCAGCGCTACATGGACGATTTGCCGGCGGGTGAGTTGTTAATCCGGGTTAAGTACTCTTCGGTCAACTTCAAAGATGCCTTGTCAGCCAGTGGTAGCAAAGCCGTAACCAAGCATTTTCCGCATACCCCAGGCATTGATGCCGCAGGCATTGTTGAACGCTCAAGTGTTAGTGGTTTCAGGGACGGAGATGAAGTGATCGTCACTGGCTATGACCTCGGCATGAATACTTCCGGCGGCTTGGCTCAATACATTCGCATCCCCGCAGCCTGGGCGATTAAACGCCCTGAAGGCCTGACCTTGCGTGAATCGATGGTCTTGGGCACTGCTGGCCTGACGGCTGCGCTGTGCATTGATAAGTTACAGTCGGCAGGCGTGATGCCTGAGTCTGGCCCGATTCTGGTCACAGGTGCGACTGGCGGCGTTGGTACTGTTGCTGTGTCATTGCTGACTAAGCTGGGTTACAGCGTTACAGCCTCAACGGGCAAGGCCTGGCAGAGTGACTTCCTTAAAGCCTTGGGTGCGAGCGAAGTGGTGCTGCGCAGCGATTTACAGCAAGGTACTGAGCGGCCGATGCTCAAGGAGCAATGGGGCGGTGCAGTCGATACGGTTGGCGGTGCCATATTGTGTAACGTGGTCAAATCGTTGCGCTATGGCGCGAGCGTCGCGGCGTGTGGTTTAACCGCAGGTGTCGATATGGCAGGCACTGTGCTGCCGTTTATTCTGCGCGGGGTTAACTTGCTGGGGGTTGACTCAGTTGAGCTGCCGTTGTCGGTAAAAGCCGCAGCTTGGCACAAGCTGGCAAATGAGTGGAAGCTCGATACGCTGGATTCTTTGGTGACTGAAATTAGCCTTGAGCAAGCGCCTGAGGCGTTGGCCAAATTGCTCGAAGGGCAGATGGTTGGCAGGGTAGTTGTTGCTTTAAGTTGATCGGGTTGTACCGGGCAAGGGCTCAACACCGCTTGCCCGGTACAGTTTTGTACGCCTTAGAAGTTGTAGAGCATACCCAAGCTTAAGCTCTTGATGCTGGTGTCATAGAAGTCGACGTTGCTGTCTTCTTCGCCGTAGTTGGCCACGACACGGGCACGCCAGTTTTTCAGGCCGAACGGCTCTTTGTAGGTGGCCGCAAGCGAGATACCCATGCGGTCCAGATCAGTTTTTTTATCGTAGATCGGGTTGTCGTCATCGCTTTCCAGATGGCCCGCCGTCAAGTTGGTCACCAACTCCCAACGATCAAAACCGGTGTACGCGTAGTTCAACTCCAGCTGATAACCGTCCATGGCCATGGCATCGCCATCGAGGTCACGGTTGATGTAGCTCAGGGTCGGGATCACGATGTGATCAGTGCCGATACCCCAGACATAACGCACATCGACTTTGTTTTCGTCGCCTTCACGGTCCAGCAAGTCACGCTGAGCGGGCGTCAGGCCCAATGCCTCACCGCTATTTTCGTCGTCGATGTCTATTTTGCGGTGGGTGAGGGTCACATCAAAGTCGGATTGAAAAATGTGCTCCCAAGCCACCCGTGCGCCGCTGCTGGTGCGGTCGGTTTCTTTGCGCTTGCCGTTGACCAAATAGGGGTCTTCCCAGACTTCAACCGGGGTCGAGGCCAAAAAGCTGGCGCTGAGGTTGCCCATCTGGCCAATGCCTTGGCGAACGCCGAGGGCAAGCGTGCCGTCTTGGGTCAGGAAGTCTTCAAGTTCAGTACCGCCGAAAAACTCGGTGCGGCTGCCTTGCAGTTTATAAGATAGGCCAAACGCCGGAAGGATTTTGCTAAAGCTCTTGCTGTCGGGCGAGCTGTTTAAAGAATCAATATGGCTGTCGCTGACATCAGTGCCGCCCAAGGTCGCAACCGTATTACTTTCCATGCGGTTAGTGCTGGCACCAAGATAGACATAACCACTAAAACCATCCTTCTTAGGTATACGGTCGAAGGCTTGCGCAGAACAAGCGACCGCCAAACCCAGCGTGGTAAGGATAACTCTACGCATGTATTACTCCTGTAAATGCAATTGGGCATAAGAAATCATTGGGTACTGAAAACAGCCAAGGGGTTGCGTCCCTTATAGCTTTGTTTAACGCGCGAGCATTAAGGTCTGTATTTTTACCCGTATTAGCGTGATGGGCGACGTCGTCGTGATGAACACAGCAACTGCATGAATAATATGCACAATCGTGCGCTTGTCGAGCGTTGTGCCGAGATTAAAGACAAATAGTCACAATAAAACCGACCGTTAACTTGGGTCTCAACTGCCTACGGATTAATCTGCGTTATCTGATTAGGTTGTTTAAAGCCGAGGGCGACACATTGGTCGCATGCAATTAGGGATCCTCTGAAAAAGGTAGCGAGCGACGGGAGTACAAGGCAAAAAGATGCGAAAAAGCGCAGTTTAGTTGTCCTAAATGAGCATTTTGAGCAGATTTTTAACGCCGTAATACCTAGCGCAGTAGTTTTTCAGAGGTTCCTTAGGTTCGCTGATAGAAACTGGCTAAAGCTTGGACTGTGGTTCAGTCAGTGCTGGCGTTTTGATGTTGCTCGAAGGCGTGGCGTTAATCGTTGTTGAGTATTTTGTTTTTTCCATTCGCGTGGGCTTACTCCAGTCCACCGCTGAAAGGCGCGTGAAAAAGCACTGAGTTCAGAATAACCCAAGAGTTCGGCAAGCTGGGTCAGGCTTGTCGATGAGTCACGCAGGTAGCGGGTCGCCAAAGACTGGCGGGTCTGATCGAGCAGGTTCTGAAAGGACGTGCCTTCCTCCGCTAAGTAGCGTTGTAAGGTCCGTGTGCTGAGCATCATATAATCAGCGATCTGCTCAATAGTGACGCGACCATTGGGCAAAAAATTACGCAACAGTTGCTGCACATAACTGGGCAGTTCATTAATTTGCAGTTCATCGAGATTGTCGAGGTGCGCCTGCAAAAGCTTATGCAACTCTTCATCGGCAGAGCTTAAGGGGATGTCGAGTAACTTGGCATCAAATAACCAGGCGTTGTAGGGGCTGTTGAACTGGGGCGTAACATCCCAGGCACGTCGGTAGTTGTTCGAACTTGCAAGTGCGGCATGCTGTAATAACACCCCCTGGGGTTGCCAACGCGCGCCGAGCAAGGTTCGCATTAGCTGCGCACCAACAGAAATTGCCAGTTCAGCCGCCTGAGGCAAGCCTACGAGGTTTTGATCTTCAGTGTGGTAGCACAACAAGATGTGGTTACCTTGAACCTCAATCCGTACCTCGGCGGCCCCCATGTGCAGGTGGAAATAATTACCGAGGTCATGTAAGGCATCGCCTACAGTGCGAGCGTTACGGATGAGGTAAATTAGGGGGCCAAATACACTGATGCCTTGATGCAGGCCGTAGTGCAAACCAAATAAAGGGTCATTGCATTTCAAGGCGCTGATGTTGAGTAAATTGACGAACTTACGGTACGAAATCATCGTTTCCTGACTGTTTAACATATCGCTTGGCAATTTTGCCTCAGCCAGTAACTCAACCGGGTTGAGCCCTTTGCTAAGGGCAAACGCGTGATAACCGGACAGCGAGGAAGCACGGGCAAAGTCGGTCATAGTCGGGCCATTTATTGGTATGGGTCAGGAAGGTAAATTTTGAAGATGGCACTGATAGTCGCATCATGTCGTAAATTGTCAAGTTACCAATTGTTTTACATTTTCATGGCCTTGGCAGGTCTTTTGCCATTGGGTAACGCTTGCAAAGACCATCAAGTGACTATTCAATCAGCGGTCTGACGCACAGATAATTACCTGGTTTAGCCTCCGGTTCATAATAAGGATCATCTTTTGCTTTACGTCCGTGCTTTGTTCATTGGTTTTCTGTTGGTTGTGCTGGGAAATACACCCTTGCTCGCAGATCAAACGCTAACGCCAGGGGTGGCAAAACAGGCCGAAGGCTATGCGCCAGAAGGCACTTGCGATGCTTGCCACACCCAGCAAGTCAAAGATTGGAAAGACTCTGATCATGCATGGGCGATGCGTAAGGCAACAGCTGAATATGTACTGGGTAACTTTAATAACGCGACATTCAAAGATGGCGATGTCCAGGCGCGTTTTTTTAAGCGTGACAACAAGTACTTCGTCAATATTGAGGGCGAGGACGGCAAGCTCAAAGACTTTCAGATTGCCTACACCTTTGGACATGATCCGCTGCAACAATACCTGATCGAGTTAGATCGCGGCCGCTTGCAAAGCCTTACTATCGCTTGGGATTCCCGCACCAAGGCTGCAGGTGGACAGCGTTGGTTTTCATTGTATCCGGGGCAAAAATTCACCCCCAATGATGCCTTGCATTGGACCGGGCGCTACCAGAATTGGAATGCCATGTGTGCAGACTGCCACTCGAGTAATCTGCAAAAAAACTACGATGACAAAACCGACTCATTCGCCACGACTTGGCATGAGCAGAATGTCGGTTGTCAAAGCTGCCATGGTCCAGGTCAGGCCCATGTCGATTGGGCAAGCAAGGCTAAACAACAATCGCCGACTGAGCAGGATTACAACTCGGTCGCCGACATCGGCTTGCCAGTGGATTTCAAAAAACTGGGCAGCCATGGGCTTGTTGAGCAATGTGCGCGTTGCCACAGCCGTCGACAAGGCCTTGGCGTAGGTCCGCAGCCGGGTAAGCCACTGCTAGACGCGATGCTGCCATCAACTTTGCGTCCGGACCTTTATCACGCTGATGGCCAGATTGACGGCGAGGTCTATGTCTATGGCTCATTCACTCAAAGTAAAATGTTTGCGGCAGGTGTGACCTGCACTGATTGTCACAACCCGCATAGTAATAAGGTCAAGATTGAAGGCAATGGCCTATGCCTGCAGTGCCACACGCAAACCCCGCCTAAACGGTTTCCAAGTCTGCAAGCGAAAAACTACGATAGCCCAGAACACCACCATCACCCTGTGGGCTCGGCCGGGGCGCAGTGCGTCAATTGCCATATGCCGACCAAGACATATATGGTTGTTGATCCGCGCCGGGACCACAGCCTGCGTATTCCGCGTCCTGACTTAGATGAAATAACCGGCAGCCCTGACGCCTGCACGGCATGCCATACCGATCAAAAGCCGAAGTGGGCCGCCGAGGCCATCAAGGGCTGGTTTGGTGAGCCCGGATTGCCTACGCACTCCGGTGAAGCGTTTCAGAGTGTACGGCAAGGCCATCCTGACTCAATCAGTCAACTGGCGGGCATTATTGGTGATTTGGGCAAGACTGAAATTGTTCGTGCAACTGCAGCGGAGCAACTTGCAAACATGGGTGCACCTGCGGTCTCAGCCCTTGAGCCTGCGCTAAAAGATGACAGCGCCTGGGTGCGCGCAAGTGCAGCGTCTGGCTTTGTGGGAATGAGCCCGGTCGATCGCGTCAAGCACCTGCTGCCGCTTATGGATGACCCGCACCTAGCGGTTAGAGATGAGGCTGTTCGTGCGCTGGCCGGCATCCCGTCTATCGCCATGCCGAAGGAGCGTCGTGATGACTACAAAGCAGCCTTGCAAGATTATGAAAAGCGCTTGCGCGCCAACGCCGACTTGCCCGGCAATCGGCTTAACCTTGCGGTTCTTATGGAGCGCCAAGGGCGTGTACTCGAAGCGCTTGAGCAGTACCGCGAAGCTTTGAAGCTTGACCCGTACTTCTCACCTGCACGGGTTAATTTGGTCACTCTGGCAAACAATAACTTGCGCCAGGATGAAGCCATCAAAACCTTGCGCGAAGGCTTGGACTTGCCGGATATGCCCAAGGGCGATCACGGCAATTTAGCCTATATGTTTGCATTGTTGCTGGTTGAAGCCGGGCAGCAGGAGGAGGCTTTAAAGTGGATGAATGTTGCCGCGCTGGAACTGCCTGATAATCCACGAATCCTGTATAACCAAGGGCTGCTCAATATGCAGCTCAAACACCCGGAGCAGGCGGTAAAAGCCCTTGAGGCCAGCATTGCGCTAAATCCCAATGACCCAGATGTGCTCTATGCATTGCTGTTTTTGAATGCAACTTCAGGCAATCGTGAAAAGGCGGCTCAATACTATCAGCGCATGCAACAGGTTGCGCCGAATGACCCACGTTTGCAGCAGTTGCAGCAGCAGGGTGGTCCTCGCTAATGGTGTTCAGGCCTGGCGTGCTTAGCGCCAGGTCTGTTGCGCGGCGCGGCGATTACTGCTGGCCTGGACCACGCGTTGTGCAGGTATGCGCAGTTGACGTAGCAGGTATTCGGCAAAGGACGCCGAATAGTTTTGCCGGGCGATTGCCAGCGTCATGCAGTGCAGCCAAGCTTCGCTGTGGGCTTGGTCGATGGGCCACTGTGCATGAAAGACCGGGATCGAGATTGAACCGTATTTTTCGCTATACAGTCTGGGGCCACCTAGCCAGCCACTGAGAAAGCATGCCAGTTTGTCTCGTGCCATATCCAGGCTGGCGGGGTGCATGGCGCGTATATCCCGCGCAACCGGTTCGGTGTCGAGCAGCATGTAAAAGTCATCGACAAGTTGGCGAATGCCATTAATTGCGCCTGCCGCTTGGTAGGAAGCATCAGCATTGCCATACACTTCAGTTGTTGTCATGGCTCTACCTCAATATTCAAAGTCTACTTTGGTCACGAAGCACAAATCATAGTTTTATCCGCAATCAGTGGGGGCGGGTTTATTTTAAATTGCGGTCTATGCTCAGAGAGTTAACCCAAATTAAGGATAAAACACATGCTCTCTAACATTGTCGCACTGATAATTTTGGCATTGGATATCTGGGCAATCATCAGTATCGTCAAGAGCAATGCAGAAACCGGCAAGAAAATATTGTGGGTCATTCTGGTGCTGCTGCTGCCAGTGATTGGCTTGATTATCTGGGCGCTTATGGGGCCGCGCGGCAACGTCAAACTATAAAGATAATCGAGTTTGCTCAGGGAATGACGCACCTTCCAGCGTGAGTAGCTGAGCTTTACGATGCAGGCCCCCAGCATAGCCTGTGAGGCTACCGTCGCGGCCAATGACTCGGTGGCAAGGAATGATCACCGAGATTGGGTTTGCACCATTGGCCGTGCCGACAGCACGGACTGCTTTAGGCTTGCCCAATTGTTCGGCGAGCCGGCTGTAATAACTGGTTTGGCCATAAGGAATTTTTTGCAGGGCTTTCCATACGCTTTGCTGAAACGCGGTTCCTTGGGGTGCCAGTGGCAGTTCAAAGACCTGGCGGCGTCCGGCAAAGTATTCATCGAGTTGCCGGCAAACATTATCGAACTGCTTGCCTGCAAGTTGCCAATCTTCGGCTATGTGCCACGAATGCCGCTCTGTATCCATTAGCAACTGCTGCAAGCCGCCGATGTCGCCACTGAGGAAAATGCGGCCGATAGGGGTTTCGTGATAACGATAAAACACGCTCATACCTCTGAATAGTTTTGCCATAAATGCGCTGCCGCATAGGCGCGCCAAGGACGCCAGCTTTCAGCAAGGGCATGTAGCTGTTTGGCATTGATTCCTTGGGCTCCCCAGACCGGGGCTTTAAGTAGCCCCAAGTCGCTTGCCGGAAAGGCATCGGGCTCGCCAAATGCACGCAATGCAATGTACTCGGCCGTCCAGGGGCCGATACCGGGAAGCGCGCAGAGGGTTTCAACGAGTGAGAGATAACCCTGCTGCATGTTAAGTTGCAATTCACCGTTGGCGATTTGCCCAGCGAAATATTGCAGGGTTTGCACGCGTTTACCAGGCATGCCGATACCTTCAAGGTTCGCTTCGGCGATCGCCTGCGGTTGTGGAAATAGACGCTCAATGCCCTCAGGGTTTGTACCCGCCAAAGGCTCGCCTAAGCGGCTGACTAATCGACCTGTCACTGTCACGGCAGCTTTAACCGTGACCTGCTGGCCTACAATGGCGCGTACCGCTTGCTCAAACGGATCAAATGCAGTGGGCAGGCGCAGGCCAGGATTACCTTTGACCAGATCAGCGACATGTGGGTCCGCGCTAAAATGTTTCGCTATCGCCAGTGGGTCTGCGTCCAGATCAAACATTTTACGAACACGCGGGATCAATTGATCCAGGCAGCCACGTGCAGACTCACTGACGCTGAGCTTGAGCGCATTTTGCTCAGTCTGCGGCTCAACCTTAAACCAGCCAGCATACGCGCCCAGCTGGAAGCTGCGCGTGTAGCTATTGTCACTCAGGTGCTCAACACCGAGCAGTTTGCGCAATGCAAAATGCGCATGAAACTGTTGCCAATGCCACGGCGCATTGTAAGCCAGTAAAACCGTTGTGACGTTTGAGGTATCCATCGCTCGACAATAACCCTGCCCAGGTATTTTGTCAGCCTTATACCGAATAGAGGTTCGACCTGTCATAGGGCGCAACGTAGAATAGCGGCCTGAGTTTATTTGGCCGCCTTAATGGCCATTCATTGCGCGGGCTTAATCGTCTGGCGCGACACCTGATTTCGACGTTTTTTTTTGACATTCGCCTTGCTGCGCGTGTCAGACATGTTCTGAATTTGCTAGGAGCACGCCCATGACTGATTACCAAGAAACCCTCTACCCAGGCTACGGCCAACGCTTCGCCATGGATAAACTGTTGCATGAAGTTCGCACCGAGCATCAGCACTTGGTGATCTTTGAGAACGCCCGTATGGGTAGAGTGATGGCATTGGATGGGGTCATTCAAACCACCGAAGCGGATGAGTTTATCTACCATGAGATGCTCACCCATGTTCCGATTCTCGCCCATGGCCTGGCCAAGCGTGTACTGATCATCGGGGGTGGTGATGGTGGGATGCTGCGTGAAGTGTGCAAGCACGATACGGTTGAACATATCACCATGGTCGAGATTGACGGCACTGTAGTGGACATGTGTAAAGAGTTTTTGCCCAATCACTCAGGTGGCGCCTATGAAGATTCACGGCTGAATCTGGTCATCGATGACGGCATGCGGTTTGTCGCAACCACTGAAGAGAAGTTTGATGTAATCATCTCTGACTCAACCGACCCGATTGGTCCGGGCGAGGTGCTGTTTTCTGACAACTTCTACCAAGCTTGCCGGCGTTGTTTAAATGATGGCGGTATCTTGGTGACCCAAAACGGCACGCCATTTATGCAACTCTCTGAAGTGCAAACAACCGCAGGGCGGATGAATGGGCTGTTCAGCGACTGGCATTTTTACATGGCCGCAGTGCCCACCTACATCGGTGGCAGCATGACCTTCGCTTGGGGCAGTACTGACCCCGCCTATCGAAAAGTCTCGCTGGAAACCCTGTGCGCTCGTTTCACTGGTAGCGGCATCGTCACCCGTTATTACAACCCGGCGATTCACATTGGCGCATTTGCGTTGCCGCAGTATGTATTGCAAGCGATCAATAAACCGAGCAATGACTGTATCGAGTAATTGTTAAGCTGTTTAAAAGGGCCGGCTCAGGCCCTTTTTTGTACTTGCCCGTTGCGCGGAAACAAATTGTGCCAGTGCGAGGATTAGAAAAATTAACTAAACGACAGAATTTTCACACTTTAAGCCGTCGGGTTGATTTATTCTCATCATCGCTTTGCCGCATGGCCTTGCACGCCCCAGAACATCTCGAGACAGTCAGTGTCTACCTGTGTTGAATCCATTCACGCATTCTGTTGTGCGCTTTGGCGTCGCGTTTAAAGGCGCCTGTTGCGGTGTGTATTACATATAAACTGACGTGCTGACTTCAGCGATAAATGATTGCCTAACGGATCCGGAATTACATGGCTACCAACGTTAACAAGACTGAGTCACCTGCTGCGGCAAGGTTCAGGCCAACGATTAAAAGCCACTTGGCTTTTACAGCACTTAGCGCTGCTGCGCTGTTAATCATTTACGCATTATTGCGTGTGGCGTTGCTGGTTTATAACCGCGAATTGATTGACGATGCGCCCGTCTCGAATTTTATCGAAGCGTTCTACAACGGTTTTCGTTTTGACTTGCGCTTGGTGGTGTATGCCTGCGCACCGTTGTTGTTGTCGTTGCTCAGTGTCAAGGCGATGACTGCCCGTGGTTTTCATTGCGCCTGGTTGACCTTCTTCGCCAGCGTCACATTGTTCCTTGGGATTACCGAGCTGGATTTCTACCGGGAGTTTCATCAGCGCTTGAATAGCCTGGTTTTCCAATACTTCCAAGAAGACACCAAGACCGTCATGAGCATGATCTGGAATGGTTTTCCAGTGGCGCGTTATTTGATTGCTTGGGCCATAGCAACCTGGTTATTGGCCAAGTTGTTTAAAGCATTGGACGTGCTGAGCCGACCAAAAGCCTCGGCCAATACGTCGACAAAAGCCCCGGCTTGGTATCTGCGTGGGTCGGTGTTCGTGGTGTGCTTGCTGGTTGCGGTTATCGCTGCGCGCGGCCATTTGCGTCAAGGCCCGCCTTTGCGTTGGGGTGATGCTTACACCACCGACTCAATGTTTGCTAACCAACTGGGCCTCAATGGCACCCTGACCTTGACCTCAGCGGCCATGGCGAGCTTTTCTTCGCACCGTGACAATGCATGGAAATCAACCATGCCAGACGAGGAGGCCTTGGCAGCCGTGCGCAAAATGCTGCTCACGCCACATGACAAGTTAGTGGATGCTGACACCGCTGCCATTCGCCGTGATTTCACCCCGCCTGCCGACAATACCTTGCCGGTGAAAAACGTGGTGGTCATTCTGATGGAAAGCTTCGCCGGGCATTATGTCGGTGCGCTGGGAGGTCGCAGCAATATCACCCCGTATTTCGACAAATTGGCCGAAGAAGGCCTGCTGTTTGATCGTTTCTTCTCCAACGGCACTCACACCCACCAGGGTATGTTTGCGACCATGGCCTGCTTCCCGAACTTGCCAAGCTTTGAATACTTGATGCGTACGCCAGAAGGCGCGCACCAATTCTCGGGCTTGCCGCAGTTGCTCAGTGCCCGGGGTTACAACGACCTGTATGTCTATAACGGTAACTTTCAGTGGGACAACCAATCGGGTTTCTTCAGTAACCAGGGCATGACCAACTTTATTGGCCGTGAAGACTTTGTAGACCCGGTCTACATGGATAAAACTTGGGGTGTGTCTGACCAAGACATGTTTGACCGTGGTGCAGCAGAGCTGGACAAAAACTTTGCCGGTAAAGACAAACCCTTCTATGCCTTGCTGCAAACCTTATCCAACCATACGCCCTATGCGCTGCCTGAAAACTTGCCGGTTGAACCTGTCACCGGTCACGGCTCCACCGATCAACACCTGACAGCCATGCGTTATTCGGATTGGGCCTTGGGTCAGTTTTTCGAGAAAGCCAAGAAGTCCAAATACTACAAAGACACCTTGTTTGTTATCGTAGGTGACCATGGTTTTGGCAGTGACGAACAGCTAACCGAGATGGATCTATTCCGCTTCAACGTGCCGCTACTCTTGATTGCGCCGGGTATCCAAGAGAAATTCGGCAAGGTCAATCATCACGTTGGTACTCAGATTGATATCGTGCCCACCATCATGGGCCGTCTTGGCGGTGAAGTGCGTCATCAGTGTTGGGGCAGGGATCTGCTCAATCTGCCAGAAGGAGATGAGGGCATGGGTGTTATTAAGCCATCTGGCGGGGAGCAAACAGTTGCAATCGTGACCCCTGAGCGAATTTTGATTCAGCCGAAAGGTTTTGAACCACGCCTCTACGAGTACCAGCTAGGGGCTAAGCCAAGTGCAACACGTTTGCATACGGATATCGACCCTCTGCTGCAAAAGGACCTGGAAGCTTTTATACAAACCGCGACCAAGAGCCTGCTGGATAACAGTGCCGGGGTGAAGGACAGCCTCAACCAAAAATAAACCACAACCCGCACTGTTAACGACCTTAAAAAAACGCACGAATAAGTGCGTTTTTTTATGCCTGCCTGAAGTTGGATCTGGAGCCGGTTATACCCGGCTGTAAGAACAGTTATGCAAATTTTCGGCTGACTAATGCGGCATATCTGTCATTTTGCAGGACGATATTTCTGCATGTTCCCACTCGACCAATCGGCTATGTCATAACGCTGGGAGGAAATGGAAAGCAGTTCTGCACTGCTCATGTCAGCACACTGGGCCTATAACAATGCATAAGAAAGCCGAAACATGCGCGAATGTGCGCATCCTCATTATTGGAAGTGGTTTTGCCGGGCTGGGCCTCGCCATACAGCTGCAAAAGGCAGGCATTGATGACTTTCTAATACTGGAGAAGGCAGAGGAGGTGGGTGGCACCTGGCGTGATAATAGTTACCCTGGCGCCGCCTGTGATGTGCCATCGCATTTGTATTCTTTCTCTTTTGAACCCAAGCTGGACTGGACCCGTAAGTTCGCCCCGCAAGCAGAAATCCGCAGCTACATTGAGCACTGTGCGGATAAATATCAGCTCGGTCGGCACATCCGCTTTAACAGTGAGGTGGCGAGTGCTGTGTATGATGCCGAGCAGTCCCAATGGCAGGTTTCCTTACGCAGTGGTGAGCAATTCATTGCGCACATACTCGTCAGTGCCTGCGGGCAGCTCAACCAACCCGCTTATCCCTCGATACCGGGTCATGACAGCTTTACGGGCGTAACTTTCCACTCGGCGCGCTGGCGCCATGATATCGACCTGAGTGGTAAGCGGGTCGCGGTTGTCGGCACGGGCGCATCGGCTATTCAATTTGTGCCGCAAATTCAGCCGGATGTAGCTCATCTGACCCTGTTCCAGCGCTCAGCGGCCTATGTGATCCCTAAGCCTGACCGTGCCTACCGGCCGTGGGAATTGGCAATCATGCGCCGTTTCAGCTGGCTGCAGAAAGTTGATCGGGGCCTTAAATATATTCAGCATGAGTCACGTGCACTGGCGTTTGTATCATTTCCAGTGCTGCTTAAAGGCATGCGCTTAAGCTTTGAACGTACCCTGGCGCGAGGTATTAGCGACCCTGGGTTGCGCCGCCAGCTGATGCCTGATTACCCAATGGGCTGTAAGCGAATCTTGATCAGTAACGATTATTACCCGGCGCTGAGCAAAACCAATGTCAGTGTGGTCAGTGCGGGTATCAAAGCGATCAGCAGCGATGCAGTGATCACCGATGATGGTGTTGCTCATCCCTGCGATGTCCTTATATACGGTACCGGATTTGCGGCTACTGACTTCTTGTCACCGATGAAAATTACAGGACTGCAAGGCCGGGATCTGAATCAATCATGGCGCGAGGGGGCAGAGGCCTACAAAGGCATTAGCGTCAGTGGTTTTCCTAACCTGTTCCTGCTGTATGGGCCCAATACCAACTTGGGCCATAACTCGATTATTTACATGCTCGAGAGCCAGTTCCGCTATGTACTCGGCTGCATAGATGCGCTGGAGCGCTCAAGCTTGAAGGCCCTGGATGTTAAGCCGCTGGTGCAACGCCAGTTCAATGCCAGGGTGCAAAGCGCAATCCACCGCACAGTGTGGGATCAAGGGTGCACCAGTTGGTACCAGACAGCCTCAGGCAAGAACACCAATAACTGGCCGGGTTACACCTTTAACTATCGGCGAATGACTCGAGCCCCGGACCTGCAGGACTATGAAACCATGCCTACACATTTCACGCCTCCGGCTGAAGCTCAACCGCTTGCGCGCGCACTGTTGCGCGGGCTGCTCTGCCTGGTCTTTCGCGGTTTAGTCCGGCCGCCAGTGCCGATCGCGATTCAGCGTGGGCTGGTTACTGCCTTGACCGTGCCACATTTGGTTAAAACGCTTGGCACTCGCCGTAAAAGCACTTTAGCGGGTCGCACATGTGAGTGGTATATGCCTGCTGAACCGAGTGATAGCATCATTATGTATTTGCACGGCGGTGCCTATCTGATTGGGGGCGCGCACACACATCGAGCTATTTGCAAAACACTGATGAGCAAGGCCCAGGTTCAGCTTTGTGCGCTTAATTACCGCTTGGCTCCTGAGTCGGTGTTTCCTGCAGCGCGAGACGATGCAGTAGCCGCTTATCAAGGCTTGTTGGAACAAGGTTTTGACCCCCAAAAAATCATTATTGCTGGCGACTCAGCTGGCGGCAATCTGACCCTGGCTACGGTGCTGCATTTACGTAAATTGGGTCTGGCACTGCCTAAAGCCATGGTCTGCTTGTCACCCTTGACCGACTTCAGCCTTGAGCGTCTGCATACACCAGAATCGGGCGACCCCATGCTCTCTAAAGCCTGGCTGGAGCAATCCCGAAAACTCTATCTACCTGAGGCTGTATCCGCGACAAGCCCGGATGTATCGCCTGTCTATGCTGATCTGAGCGGGTTACCACCTGTGCTGATTCAGGTCGCAGAGCAAGAGTTACTGCTTAATGACAGTTTGCGTCTTGAACAGCGGCTTAAAGCTGCCGGTGTTGATGTTCGCCTAGAGCTTTATCCAGGTGTCTGGCACGTATTTCAGGCCCATGCGGGGCTACTCAAATCATCTGATTATGCACTTGCACGTATTGTCAGCTTTATCAGCGAACAAGGACTTTAATGAACAATAATAATATTTTGATCACGGGCGCTGCTTCTGGCATTGGCGCAGCAACTGCTCGCTTATTTCATTCGCGAGGCTGGCAGGTGGGGCTGCTGGATATTAACAGCGAGGCCTTGGCCCGCTTGTCCGCGGAATTGGGTGGTTGTTGGTATCAGCAACTTGATGTGACCGATATTGATCAGGTGCGGCCTGCCTTGGCTGCGTTTTGCGCCCTGCATAATGGTCAACTGCGTTTACTCTTCAACTGCGCGGGTATTTTGCGGTTTGGCTATTTCGAAGAAATTGAACAGGCTGAACACCTGCGCATCATGCAGATAAATGTAATGGGCGTCTGCAATATGACCCACGCTGCATTTAGCTATCTCAAAGCCACCCACAATGCGCAAGTTATCAATATGGGCTCGGCATCCGGGCTCTATGGCGTCCCAGAAATGGCAACCTATTCGGCCTCAAAATTTGCGATTCGCGGGTTCACCGAGGCGCTGGATCTGGAGTGGGAGCGTCACGGGATTAGGGTCGCAGATCTGATGCCGCCTTTTGTTAATACTCCAATGGTCAGCAGTCAGCAGCATGCGCCCGCCACGTTGTCACGCTTAGGGGTGAACTTGGAGGCCGCTGAAATAGCCAACGCCGTATGGCAGCAGGTTGATAGCCATGCTGTACACCGGCCCATAAGCCTACAATTTAAGTTGATGTATTGGGCGGGCCAGATCTCACCGGCATGGATGTCACGCCTGAGCATGCGCTTGTTGAGTCGCAAGTAGCGGACTGGAAGCGGCTTGAATGCTTGGCGTGTCGTCATGGTTTTGTCACACGCTGTAAGCAAAGCATGCATAATTTTTTCTACAGCGCTATTCTGCAACAGACGCTTGCGAATAAATCACTTTGAGAGGCGTGTAACAAAGGAGGGACATCGCGTTCTAAAAAGCAGCGTCTTAAAGGTTTGGATCCACTCCAAACCTACGACTCATCAGTCAGGACCTAGTTTGCACTTTGTTGATACTCGGGCGACACGCTAATAGGTGTCGCGACACCGCTGAGGTTCAAGCGGTTGCAATGGAAGAGCAGCATCCAACCATCGCCTGAGGAGATCGTATCATGAGCATAGTCATGCAAGATGATGTCAGCAGCAACGTCCTAAAGCGCATGAAAGAGGGTGGTTTCGATTTCGCGCGCTTTCATCCCATTGAGTTCTACGCCATTTTTCCCGACGAGGAACGGGCCCGAATGGCGGCCACAAACTTTCGTGGTGAATCCCTTAATGCGCAGGTCACACCCCGTGAAGATGGTGTCTGGCACTTACAGGTCAGCAAAGTAATGTTCGCGACCTATTACGGCATCGGTGATTTTGAGCAGGACCTGGGCTCAGTCGTGCATCCGCTGGGTGGCAAGCTTGAAGGTTGGGGCGTCACTCAGGAGCGCAAGGATTTATTGCCCGTTGATTGACGCTGCTATCTAACGACCAAGCAGTACACGTCGGCTAACAGAGGTTGGCCGACGTTTAGATCAGCCTTCTTTTCCAAATACCTATCGACCTCAAACCGGTTATTGCGCGAGACTGGCGCAAAGGAGGGTGTATGGCCGACATTCTGATTATTACCCATATCGACTACTGCACACCGGGGCATTTGGCAAAGGTGCTTGATGACGCGCAACTCACTTTTATCGAGTTACGTGCCGACCTTAATGAACTTGATGGTTACGACCTGGACCGTCCTAAAGCCGTTGCGATTATGGGTGGCCCCATGAGCGTTAACGACCCCTTACCTTGGCTGCAGACAGAAATCAGTGCGATCCGGCACTTTATCAAGCGCGATATCCCGCTGCTGGGCCATTGTCTGGGAGGCCAGTTATTGGCTAAGGCATTGGGTGCGCGAATCAGCAAAATGACCTATACCGAAAGTGGTTGGCAAGCCATGGATATTGTTGCGGGAGCAGAGCAGAGTCCCTGGCTCGCACACCTTCCTGAGCGGTTTGATATTTTTCAGTGGCACGGGGATACCTTTGCTTTGCCTGATGGTGCCGAGCCGTTGCTGAGTAATCAATGGTGTCAAAATCAAGCATTCGCATGGGGCGATAAGGTATTGGCATTGCAGGGGCACCCTGAAATGACCGAAGCGTTAGTCAGTCAATGGTTGCGTGACTGGTCGCATTTACTGGATGTCAGCCAGCCAAGTCAGCAGTCACTTGAGTTCATGTTGGATGGGCTCAATCACAAGGTTGCCGCACTGAACCAAGTGGCAGAAGGCTTTTATCGTCACTGGTTGAATAAGGCATCAGGCCTTGATGTTCAGCTAAACGGTTTGAATTAACTGCTTCAGCGTTGTCTATATTTAAATGGTAGGGCAGATAAAAAACCAAAAGGAGAATGCTTCGCCTTGGCGCAGGAACCGCTGAGGCATTTAATACGTCGCACTGTTTCGGTGCCTGATATTTTTGCTTAATAATTAAGTGTTTGATTTTTAATAAAAATATCAGCTGGCTCGGGCTTTGCAGTGCTATGGAACATTGGGTGACAAGGAGTTAGGCATGGCCCACACCTTTTATGACGAAATGTACTTAGCGAATGGCGAGTGCCGTTCTCATTATCGGGAATTTACCCGTTGGTTGGCAGAAACGCCCAGCGATGTACTGGCACAGCGTCGACGCGAAGCTGACTTGCTGTTTCACCGTGCAGGCATCACCTTTACGCTCTATGGTGACGATCAAGGCACTGAGCGATTAATTCCCTTCGACATTATTCCCCGCAGTATTCCAGCCAGTGAATGGCGCATCGTTGAGCGTGGTTGCATCCAGCGTGTGCAAGCGCTGAACATGTTTCTTGCCGATATCTATCACGACCAGCGCATTCTTAAAGCTGGCATTGTCCCACCTGAACAAGTGCTGGCGAACGAAGGCTATCAGTTGGCGATGCAAGGATTGGATCTGCACCGCAATATCTACTCACACATCTCCGGCGTTGACTTAGTGCGCGACGGTGATGGCAGTTACTACGTGCTTGAGGACAACTTACGCACGCCAAGCGGTGTGAGCTATATGCTCGAAGACCGCAAAATGATGATGCGCCTGTTCCCTGAGCTGTTTGCCGCTCAGCGCGTCGCACCCATCAATCACTACCCGAACATGTTGCTCGATACCCTCAAGTCTTCCAGCCCGATGGAAAATCCAACGGTGGTGGTGCTGACGCCCGGGCGCTTTAACAGTGCTTATTTTGAGCATGCATTTTTGGCCCGCGAGATGGGCGTTGAGTTGGTCGAAGGGGCCGACTTATTTGTACGCGATGACAAGGTGTATATGCGCACCACAGCAGGTGCGAAACCGGTAGATGTGATTTACCGCCGTCTCGATGACGCCTTCCTTGACCCCCTGGCTTTTAACCCCGACTCGATGCTGGGTGTGCCAGGGCTGCTCGCAAGCTATCGTTCGGGTAATGTGGTGCTGGCAAATGCCGTGGGCACAGGCGTTGCGGACGACAAGTCGATTTACCCTTATGTCGATGAAATGATCCGTTTCTATTTGTCAGAAGAACCGATTCTGAAGAATGTGCCGACCTGGCAGTGCCGCAAGCCCAAGGATTTGTCACACGTATTGGCCAATCTGCCTGACCTGGTGGTTAAGGAGACACAAGGCTCTGGCGGCTACGGCATGTTAGTCGGGCCTGCTTCAACCAAGGCGCAGATCGAAGAGTTCCGCGCCCGCTTGATAGCCCGGCCAGAGGCCTATATTGCTCAGCCGACTTTGTCGCTGTCGACCTGCCCAACCTTTGTCGAGAGTGGTATCGCACCGCGCCACATCGACTTGCGTCCGTTTGTATTGTCGGGCCGGGAAACGCGGCTGGTGCCCGGCGGACTGACCCGTGTTGCCTTGCGTGAAGGTTCACTTGTGGTGAACTCGTCACAAGGCGGCGGAACCAAAGACACATGGATAGTGGGGGACTAATTATGCTCAGTACGACTGCCTCCAACCTGTACTGGATGTCGCGTTACCTGGAACGTGCCGAGAATCTCGCGCGCATGCTTGAAGTCAGTTATTCGCTGTCATTGATGCCGCAAGATGACCACGGAAATGGTCTTGATGAATTAGCCATGCCGCTGATTATTACCGGCACCCTTGAAGAGTATCTCGAGCAGAACGGCGAAATGCATGCCGAGCGTATGCTCAACTTCTTTGGCCTGGATGCCAATAATCCAGCGAGTATTTATTGCTGCCTTCAAGCCGCGAGGGTCAACGCCCATGCCGTGCGTGGACGCATAACCGCGGACATGTGGGAGAACATCAACGCCAGTTGGCTCGAGATTCGCGACATTGCCCAGCAGGGCATTGGCCGGTACGGCATCAGCCATTTTTGTGAGTGGGTCAAGGAGCGTTCGCACCTGTTTCGCGGAGCAACATTCGGCACCATCATGCGCGGTGAGGCCTATCGGTTTATTCGCCTGGGAACCTTTATCGAGCGTGCCGATAACACCTTGCGCCTGCTTGATGCTCGCTACGAGTTGTTAGGTGAGGATATCGACGAAATCGAAGGTCGCTCAGCCCGGAGTTATTATCAATGGACAGCATTACTGCGTGCGCTGTCTTCATTTGAGGCGTTTGCCGAGATCTATCGTGGATCGCCGGGCGCACGCAAAGTATCTGAGCTGTTGCTGCTGCGCCCAGAGGTTCCACGCTCACTGCGTTCGTGCACAGAAGAGCTGTATTCGATGCTAAGTAGTTTGCCCGGTGACAACGGTCGTCCGGCGCAACGTCTGGCAGCAGAGCTTGAAGCGCGTTTGCGCTACACCACCATTGACGAAGTGTTGGACGAAGGCCTGCACACCTGGCTGAATGATTTAATTCTGCTGATCCGTGAGCTGGGCCAAGCCATTCAAAGCTCTTATCTGGAGGTCGCATGAGACTGTCCATTAGCCACGACACCACCTACCACTATGACCAACAAGTGCGTTCCAGCATTCAGTACCTGCGCATTACGCCGCAGCAAAGTGAGCGGCAAAAAGTACTTAACTGGGAGCTGAACTTGCCTCGCCCGGTGCGTGCTCAGCGCGACCCCTATGGCAATATTTTGCATGTGCTGACGGTTGATGTGCCCCATGACAACATCGTTATCGGTGCTCAAGGGCAGGTGGACATCGACATCACCTGTGAATCCGAACATGAGCAGCAGTCCGCGTTGCCTTTCTTGCGGGTTACCCGTTTAACCGAGGCGGATGAAGCCTTGCGCGAGTTTGCACAAGTGCAATGCAAAACCCGACGTGACCGTACTGCGATGATTGATTTGATGCAGGCCTTGAACGCGCATATTCGCTACCAGAAAGGGGTGACCACCACCGAAACCAACGCCGCTGAAGCTTTTGCCGCCGGTTGTGGTGTTTGCCAAGATCATGCCCATGCATTTCTAGCCTGTGCACGCAGTCTGGGTGTGCCGTCACGTTATGTCTCAGGTTACTTGTATACCGATGATAGCGACCACCTTGCCAGTCACGCATGGGCTGAGGCCTGGTTGGACGGTGCTTGGTATAGCTTTGATATCACCAACAACTTGACCCTTCCCGAGCGTCACCTGAAGCTGGCGGTTGGCCTTGATTATCTTGATGCCTGCCCGGTGCGCGGCATGCGTCGTGGTGGTGGCAGTGAGCAGATGCATGCTCACGTTGATGTCTCGCCACTTCTTATGGTGCAGGTCCAGTAGCGTTGCTCTAGTGTTTGCACCGTCAAACTGCAACACAAAAAGGCCCAGTATTCGCTGGGCTTTTTCATCTTACGAAGGAAATAGATATGACCTATTGCGTTGGCATCAGCTTGGAGCAAGGCTTGGTGTTTGTGTCGGATTCACGCACTAATGCCGGGGTAGATCAAATCGCCACCTTTCGTAAGTTGCATGTGTTTGGTGTGCCTGGAGAGCGGCTTATTGTCCTGCAAACCGCGGGTAATCTGGCCACCTCACAATCGGTGATCAGTCTGTTACGGCAACGCTTAAACGGTGAGGGCATCAACCTACATAGTGTCATGAATATTTACCAGGCAACCTCGCTCGTAAGCGAAACCATGCGCGAGGTTATGGCCCGTGATGGTAATGGCGTGATGATGCAAGGCGTCGATCTGAGCTGTTCGTTTATTGTCGGGGGTCAGGTAAGGGGCGAGCCACCAGAACTCTATAATATTTATCCGCAGGGTAACTTCATTGCGGCAACTGAGGACACGCCTTACTTTCAGATTGGCGAAAGTAAATATGGCAAACCCGTTCTCGATCGCTCCTTAGATAGCAGTGTAAGTCTGCAGCATGCATTGTTGACTGCCTTGATTTCTTTTGACTCGACTATTCGCAGTAATATTTCCGTGGGTATGCCATTGGACGTGTTGGTCTACAAGGCTGACAGCCTTGAAGTACCCACTGGATTCCGTGTCAGTTCAGATGATGCCTATTACCAAGGTATTCGCCAGCAATGGGGCAATGCTTTGCAGCAACTTATATTGGAGTTGCCGCAAGCACCCGATGAATATCTGTTGTAATAGCCAAGGGCTTTATTGAGTTTTGCGGCCGGCCATATGGCTTAGGTAGGCCACTAGCTGACTGAGCTCAGTGTTGCTGATACTGCTTTCTGTAAAACCCGGCATCTTGCCTTGGGGCCAGTGGCGCATGCTTTGCGGGTCACGAATATAGCGGCTGAGAAACTCTGGCTTGAAGTATTCAGTTGGGTTGTGTGGCAGGTTCAAGTCTGGCCCAAACTGCGAGTCACCGGCCTTGTTGAGGCGGTGACAAGCCAAGCAATTTTTTTGGAATTGAGCAAAACCGAGCTTCACGTCCTCACTGGCATCGGCGGCTGGCAGGAGCGCGGGGAAGCGCTCTGCAACCGGAGCCAGTCGGCGTAAGGTGGCGACTTGAAATGGCCATTGTTCAGGGCCGATATGGCTTGCTTCAGGCTTGTCCCACACGAGGTAAAAGGGGCCCGCACTCTCACCTTTTTTATTCAGCGCAGGCCAGGGTTTGCCCGGCTCCTCAATCGCCAGCCAAGCGGTTGCACCTTTGTTATTTAACAGAGGTGCTGCCGGTAGTTCTGCGGCAAATCCATCAGCAGCAATCGCTTGGATATGCTCACTGGGCTTAACCGACTTGAGCAGTACAGCCACGGGCACAGCCTTGTAAGTCATATCACGCTTGTAGCTAACATCGGCGGTGATCTTGATTTCCCGCACCTGTGGCAGCGCAAGTAACTCAGCTGTCGACCAGCGCCTGCTCTGCTCGCCCAACTCAACACTAAGCTCAGCGGCATGGCTGGTTGTGTAGGTAAAAAATACTGAAAAAAGCGCGGTACAAAAGAGGTTATGGAGCTTCAATCACTTGCCTCCAGTACCGACTTCAATTCGTCATAACCACCCGCGTTAATCACGTTGCTATAGCCCAGCTTGGTAAGCTCGTCCTGGGCGATGCCAGAGCGTCGTCCGCTTTTGCAATACAGCACAATCGGCGCGTCTTTATCGGGCTGCAATTGACTGATTTTTGCAGCGATGTCCTGATACTCGACGTGCTCGGCACCTTGCAGCATTCCGCTAGCAACCTCTTGGTCGGTCCGCACATCTATCAACAACGCATCCTTTGTTTGCAGCGCGTCGACTGCCGTGAGCTGGTCAACATCGGCCGCCAAAACAGTTGCGCTTAAGCACAACGCAACTAAACCCATTAATACGCGCATGATCGTCTCCTTTGACCATTACTGGTAGGGCTAACATAGCAGCAAAGACTCTTTAGTGCAGAATTCAACAGCGCCAATGAGGCGTATGAATCTGCGCACTGATCGTTGATAAATAGATTCGGGCTGGGCGAACGCTACCTGATGATGTGGGTCAGGTTGGGGATGATCAGAACGACTGTAACAACAAATACAATCAAGCTGGCTTGGCGGATTTTTGGCTGATTACGCATGGCAATTGCCTTTTATTGTTGGAATAACAAATTGTCATTTGGGTGCAGTCGTTAGCCCTTCAACTGAAGGCGCTTCGCGTCCAAAATGTTCACCGAAACTACAGGTGCGGCAGCTGGGAATTAGGCCCCATCATCATTGATGTTTTTAGTGTGTGTTAACGCACTGTAGATTTTTTATCTTAGATGTCTATCACAACAAATCTAGATGACTTGGATGTAAATCTTGTGGCTTTAACAACTTGTTGTTCTGTCGAACTCGCATTGGGTCAAAGCAACCCTTGAGCCAGAGGCATTCATTGTTGCGCTCGGGCAAAGTGCCATCAGTTAACCGTTTGTCTGACAGTTAAAAGAGACTTTCACCACGCCACTGTGTTGGCATGAACAAAGCGGTCAATGGCGCTGAGCAGTTCGGTCATTGAGGCGAGCGTCGGGCGGCGTATTGTGTGTACTGAACAATGTATTCAGGTTGCTGCCCGCGACCTAACACGCCGTTGCGCTATCCACCTCCAAAGAAGGTTTGAGGCCGTTATGACCGAAGCATATATTTTTGATGCGGTGCGCACGCCCCGCGGTAAGGGTAAGAAAGATGGGGCGCTCTACAGTGTCAAACCGGTCAACCTGATTGCCGGGCTGCTAAGCGCACTGCAAACACGGAACCACCTTGATACCAGCCATGTAGATGACATTGTTCTGGGTTGCGTGACCCCGGTCGGTGATCAGGGCGCAGATATTGCCAAAACGGCAGCTATGGTTGCCGATTGGGATGTGAGTGTCTCGGGTGTGCAACTTAATCGGTTTTGCGCCTCAGGGCTTGAAGCAGTCAATCTAGGCGCAATGAAGATACGGTCTGGCTTTGAGGATTTGGTGGTGGTCGGCGGTGTAGAGTCGATGTCACGAATTCCCATGGGGTCCGACGGTGGGGCATGGGTAATGGACCCTGAAACCAATATGCATACCCATTTCACACCGCAAGGGATTGGCGCTGACTTGATCGCCACGCTTGAAGGTTTCAGCCGTGCCGATGTCGATGCCTATGCACTGCGTTCGCAGCACAAAGCCGCCCGGGCCAGTGCTGATGGTTCGTTCAGCAAGTCCTTGGTTCCGGTGGTGGATCAAAACGGCATTGTATTGCTTGACCATGATGAGTTTATCCGCGGTGACTCAACTGCTGAAGGTTTGGGCAAGCTCAAGCCGAGTTTCGAAATGATGGGGCAAATGGGCTTTGATGGCACGGCGCTGCGGGTTTATAGCCACGTTGAACGTATCAATCATGTGCATACACCCGGCAATAGCTCAGGCATCGTCGATGGCTCTGCCTTGATGTTGATCGGTTCTGAAGCCAAAGGCCGTGAGCTAGGCCTGAAGCCACGTGCACGGATAGTCGCCACTGCAGTCACCGGCACGGACCCAACCATCATGCTCACCGGCCCTGCGCCAGCTACACGTAAGGCATTGGCCAAAGCAGGCTTGAATGTCGCCGACATCGATCTGTTTGAGGTGAATGAAGCGTTTGCGTCTGTCGTGATGAAGTTCATGAAGGACATGGGCGTCAGTGAAGACAAGGTCAACGTCAACGGGGGTTCGATCGCCATGGGCCATCCACTGGGTGCAACAGGTTGCGCCATCCTTGGCACCTTGCTCGATGAGCTGGAACGACGCGAGTTGCGTTACGGCCTGGCCACCTTGTGCGTCGGCGGCGGTATGGGCATTGCCACCATCATTGAACGAACTTAATCAGCGTTTCGCGCGTGCATGCAAGCCTGCTTGCAACATCGCTGAAGCTCTCCCAGCGCTAGGGAAAACACAAAATGACAGATGCAATTGATTACCAAAAAGGGCAGGACAATATTGTCGTCCTGACTCTCGACATGCCGGGCCAAAGTGCCAACACCATGAACGCCGTTTACCGTGAAGCAATGGCGGCAACGGTTGATCGATTAGAAGCTGAAAAAGACAGCATTTGCGGGGTGATCATTACCTCTGCCAAGAAAACTTTTTTTGCAGGCGGCGACTTAAACGAATTGATCAAGGTCACCAAGGCCGATGCCAGTGATTTTTACCACATGGTACTTGGCATTAAAGCGCAATTACGCCGCCTTGAACTGCTGGGTAAACCCGTGGTGGCGGCTATCAATGGGGCGGCTTTAGGAGGCGGTTGGGAGATTTGCTTGGCTTGCCACCAGCGCATCGCACTGGATAACAGCAGTGTGCAAATCGGCTTGCCTGAAGTCACCCTTGGATTACTGCCCGGCGGTGGTGGCGTGGTGCGTATGGTGCGCTTGCTCGGTCTGGAGAAAGCACTGTCGTTTCTGGCCGAGGGTAAAAAGGTTCGCCCAGATGCAGCGCTGAAAGCGGGTTTGATTCACCAGCTAGCCACTGATAAAGACGACATGATGACCAAGGCCCGGGCCTGGATTAGCGACAATCCGAACGCTAAACAACCCTGGGATACGCCGGGCTATAAAATACCGGGTGGCACTCCGTCGAGCCCTAATATTGCGCAAATGTTGGCAATTGCACCCTCCGTCTTGCGCGATAAAACCAAAGGCTGCTTTCCCGCGCCAGAGAAAATCATGTGTGCCGCCGTTGAGGGCGCGCAGGTTGATTTCGATACCGCGCAACTGATCGAAACCCGTTACTTCACTGAGCTGACAACCGGCCAGGTAGCCAAAAACATGATCGGCACCTTTTGGTTTCAGCTCAATGAAATCAATGCGGGCGGTTCTCGGCCTAAAGGATTTGAACCCGCCCTTACACGGAAAGTCGGTGTGCTGGGTGCTGGCATGATGGGGGCCGGTATCGCTTATGTCTCAGCCGCGGCAGGGATCGAAGTGGTACTCAAAGATGTATCACTTGAGGCGGCAGAGAAGGGCAAAGCCTACTCGGCCAAGTTGCTCGATAAGAAAGTGGCTCGCGGACACATGAGCGCTGAAAAGCGTGATGCGTTTTTGGCCTTGATCATACCCAGTGAAAACGAGGCGGATTTTGCTGGCTGCGACTTGATCATCGAAGCGGTTTTTGAAGACCGCGAGCTTAAAGCTAAAGTCACTGTTGCAGCAGAACGTCATGCATTGAGTGATGCGGTGATTGCTTCAAACACCTCAACCTTGCCAATTACTGGCCTCGCCAAGGCCGTCGACAAGCAAGATAAGTTTATTGGCCTGCATTTTTTCAGCCCAGTCGACAAGATGCCGCTGGTTGAGATTATCCGTGGCGAACACACCAGTGACGCCACGCTTGCCCGTGGCTTTGATTACGTGATGCAGATTAAAAAGACCCCGATAGTGGTCAATGACAGCCGCGGCTTCTTCACCTCGCGGGTATTTGGCACCTTCACCAACGAAGGCCTTGCCATGCTCGGCGAAGGTATAAGTGCCGCACTGATTGAAAACGAAGCGCGCAAAGCTGGGATGCCGGTGGGGCCGTTGGCAATTAGTGATGAAGTTTCGATGAGCCTGATGAATCACGTACGCCAACAAACCATTAAGGACCTCGAAGCCGAAGGCAAGCAATTGCCTCAGCACAAAGCCTTTGCGGTTATCGACATGATGCTCAACGAATACAAACGTCCAGGCAAGGCCGCAGGTGGCGGTTTTTATGAGTATCCAGAAGGTGGCAAGAAATACCTCTGGCCTGAACTGAAGACAGCTTTTGAGCTGGCCTCTGCGCAAATTTCACAGCAGGACGTACGTGACCGTATCTTGTTTATTCAGGCTATAGAAACCGTGCGCTGTCTGGAAGAGGGCGTTTTGACCTCAGTGGCTGACGCCAACATAGGTTCAATCTTCGGCATTGGTTTCGCTGCTTGGACTGGTGGCGCGCTGCAGTACATTAACCAGTATGGCTTGCAGGATTTTATTGCCCGCGCCGAGTATCTGGCTGAACAGTACGGCGAGCGCTTCAATCCACCTGCTTTGCTTTTGGATAAGGCCGCGAAGGGAGAGGCATTTTAAGCCCTCATGGGGCGAATGGAAAGCCGGCCGATCTTGAGCCGGTTAATGAGAGGGTCAGTCCCACACCCTGCGAGAGCTATGCTTTCCCAGGGTGTTATTTAAGGCTTAGGCCGATGCAAAACTGCCAAGCTCAAAGCGGCTAACGAATACACAATCTGCTTTATTTGGCGGGGTGCTGGTCATTAATTTCAGTTGTTGGGCGACTTGCAGGTTTCGCGCAATATTTGAATTGCACTCAATGGTCCGCGCCAATGCACCTGCAGAGCCGTAGTTGAGCCCGAATAAAGACAGGCCGTTGGTCATGATTGCCAGCGCCGCGATGATCAGCAGATTGCGATTTTTCAGTTTCATGGTGCGTTGACCTAAAATTGAGCTGTAGCGGATATTGGTGATTGTCAGTTCAGTTAGTAGGGGCAAGCCGCTTTCTCGACTTATGGCCAAAAAGAGCGGTTTGCCGGGGCATGGTGAACAAGCTTTGCGTTGTCTCAACCTGGAATGGGTGCACTCAACAGCCGTATTGCTCGCACATCACCTGTTCAATAGCCCTGCGCTCACTGAGCTGGGTCGGCATTCGTAAGGTGGCCAACTTACCGTCAGCGAGTTGGATTGCCAGTTCCGACTCGTAGTGAATCCCACGGTCATCAAGCGTGGCGTAGGTGACTGCATAGACATTTTGTTGAGTGATGGATTCGACTCTCATAACCCGCTCCTGAGGCTGCAAATAAACCCTTGTGTGATTTATTTGCTGGATGAGACAGAAGGCTTTTGCCCTTGAGTTGCAACGCTTTGGGCTTTATCCAGCTGGCGCTGACTGTCAGCATTTATGCTGCCAGTAAATGCTGATGCGGCGATCAAGCTGGCGATTGCGGCGAAACTATTCATGATGAGTTTCCTTCTGTCTAAGTAGGCGGCTGCCCGATGGAGCGATAATCCGTCGCGGCGAGAATTAACAGAAGTGAATGGTCGTTATGGTGACTATCAAGGCCACTGATATAAGGGGGCCGCTGTGTCTCAACGTTGCTCAGCTATGTCTAATCCTTAGTGCTGGGCTCTTGCCATCTGAGGTTTCTCAAGGCAGGCTACTGGCGCTCGCAAAAACCGTTCTTTGCAAACGGCACTGATCGCGCCGTTTATCGAACTTGGACGGATTTTTGCTACTCAATGCATAACCACTCGCTCACCAGGAACACTTCCATGCCGTTGCAAATTTGTATTCTTGAAACAGACGTACTGCGCCCCGAGCTGATCGATCAATACCAAGGCTATGGCAAGATGTTTGAGCGCCTGTTTGCGAACCAGCCGATTGCCGCTGAGTTCACCGTATACAACGTTATGCAAGGCGAGTATCCGGCGGACAGCGAGCAATTCGACGCCTACTTGGTAACCGGTAGCAAGGCTGACTCATTCGGCGAAGACGCCTGGATTCAAACACTCAAGACCTATTTGCTTGAGCGCTATACCCGTGGCGATAAGTTGCTCGGTGTGTGCTTTGGCCATCAGTTACTCGCACTGTTGTTGGGCGGTGAGGCCAAACGTGCTGCTCAAGGTTGGGGCGTGGGCATTCATCGGTATGACTTGGCCAACAAGCCACAGTGGATGACGCCAGTGCTTGATGACCTGACGCTGCTGATCAGCCACCAAGACCAAGTCACCAAGCTGCCGGAAAACGCCACATTGTTAGCGTCGAGCGAGTTCTGCCCGATTGCAGCTTATTGCATTGAGGATCAGGTGCTTTGCTTCCAGGGGCACCCCGAGTTTATCCACGATTACTCGAAGACCTTGCTGGATATTCGCCAGCAGCACATCGGTGAGCAGAACTACCGTAAGGGCGTTGATAGCTTGAAAGACGCCCATCAAGGCCATGCAGTGGCCGAGTGGATGATGCGTTTTGTGGCCAACGGACGTTAAGCTTCAGCTTCTGCATAAAACCATAAAGCCCAGCTCCAAGCTGGGCTTTATGGTTTTACAGCCAGCCGTGGTATTTGAAGCTGGCGAATAAGCTGACGCAGCCTGCCCCGATGAATCCAAGTACGCCAAAGTAACCGTATTGCCAGTTCAGTTCTGGCATGTTGTGAAAGTTCATGCCGTAAATCCCAGCGATTGCGGTTGGAAAGGCCAGAATTGCTGCCCAGGCTGCAAACTTGCGTTGGGTAATACTTTGCCGGGCAGAATCCATCAGTAGGCCGATTTCGATTGCATGGTCTGCCATTTCACGCAGCGCCGTTAGGTCTTCTAACAGGCGATTTACATGGATCGCCACGTCCCGGAAGTACGGGCGCATTTGTTTGTCTATAAACGGGAAGTCTAGGCGTTGCAGCTCTTGGCAGATCTCCACCAGCGGACTGATATTGCGGCGCAAGCGCAGCAAGTCACGGCGTTGGCTCTGGATTTTCACCGCATCGGCCATGGTTACAGCATCTTTAAGCACCGTTTGTTCGATTTCTTCCAGCGTGCTGTTGTAGCTGTCCATTATTGGCCGGTAGTTCTCAGTGACGAAGTTGAGCAGGGCGTACAGCACGAAGTCCTCGCCGTGTTCAAGCAACAGCGGCCGTGCCTCGCAGCGTTGGCGCACACTTGAGTAAGGAGCAGATTGGCCATAACGGGCACTGATTACATAACCCGAGCCCGCAAATAACTGAGTTTCGACAAATTCCAGCTCGCCGTTTTCAAGAATGGGGGAGTAAAGCACCATAAACAGCGCGTCACCAAAGGTTTCGAGCTTGGGTCTTGTATGGCGAAGCAGCGCGTCCTCGATTGCCAGTTCGTGCAGGTGGTATTGCGCCTGGAGCTTGGTGAATACCTCAGGTTCAGGGTCCTTAAGGCCTATCCAGGCAAAATGTCCGGGCTTACCCACCCAAGTTACATCGTCCTCCAGACTAATATCCCTGACCTTTTTCCCCTGGCAATACACTGCTGCTGCAACAACACTCTTATCCATATTCTACTCAGCCAACGTGTTCCGATATGCGCCCAGCTTAGCCTGAGTAAGGCCTTCGTGCTGAATCAATCGCTGGGTTGAAGCACAAAAAAGCCCGCGCTCAGTATTGCTGACGCGGGCTGGTTGAGTGGCTGGCGCTTAAGCTTGAGCCAGCTCTTTATTCATGCTCTCGATACACGCCTGCATTTGCGCTTGGCAAGTCTCGATCAATGCGGGCACGTCGGCGACGCTCATCCCAGTGGTGGGGATCTCGGGCAGCGAGCGGATTATGATCGTGCCGCTGTTCCATTTATTGACCTGCAGTTGGTTTGCATACGTGCTGGTGCAAACCGGAATAATGGGAACGCCAGCGGCAATCGCCATTAAAAATGCCCCTTTCTTAAATGGCAGCATTTGCGGGCCTGGATGGCGCGTGCCTTCTGGGAATACCCAAATGGAAGTGTTTTTGTGCTTAAGCGTTTCGGTGGTCTGTAGCATCGCCTGTTTAGCACTGCGCGAGTTGCCACGGTCGAGCAAAATATTGCCAGCCAACCAATAGAGCTGGCCGAAAAAAGGCACCCATTTCAAGCTTTTCTTACCGAGGCTCACAGTGCGATAGGGCACCACTCGGCCAAGCACATACAAATCGTAGTTGGACTGGTGGTTAGCAATCACCACGCATGATTTACTGTGGTCACGCAGTCCATCCGTTTGCGGGATGACCTTTAGATTTAGGATGCGCAGTGCCGGTAGCGAGTAGATGCGTGCACAAATACGGCTGTTATCAGGGTTAAACGGGCGGCAAATACCAACCAATAAACCCAGCACGCCAGCGATAATAAAGTGCACGCCCATTAACGCCATGCGCAGAATAAAAAGCATTGAATACGCTCGTTTAACCTAAAAGGCGCGCAGTGTACGGCTGTAAACTGTTTTCAGCAATTGCGGCTGACCAGCAAAAACACAATAACTGTGTGTGAATATGATCGGCACAAAAAAGCCCGGAAAATCCGGGCTTTAGCGCGATCGGGTGGGTGAATGAGGCTTTATTCATCCGCTGCTTCGGCCGCGAATCCTGGGCTACTTACGACCCACTGCGAACAGGCTTGGCGTTGCTCCCCCATCAATAACCGCAAAACTGCAAAGGTTAGAGGGTGATGCTTTTATCCAACTCGATGGCCTGGTCGAGGGTTTCCAGCAGCGCCTTGCGAACTTTGAGCTTGGTGTTCTTGTGCGCAGTCATATTGATTTTTTTCAGTTGTTGGGCAACCGCCTGTGCTGTCGCCATCAACTGCTCCGCGGGAACAACCTTATCAAGGAAGCCTGCTTCGACAGCGCCTTGTGGATCAAACATCTCGCCACAGATGACCGAACGGTGGAAAGCCGATTTACGCAGGCGGTCACGGGCCAGCTCAATACCCACGTGATGCATGGTCATGCCGATCTGAACTTCATTGAGGCCAATGCTGAACTTGCCCTCAGTACCCAAACGGTAGTCAGCAGAAAGCAGGATAAATGCGCCCTTGGCAACGGCGTGACCTGGGCAGGCAACAACAACCGGGTAGGGGAACGCTAACATGCGTCTGGCCAGCGTCGAGCCTGCCGCAACCAGATCGATGGCATTTTGTGGGCCAGATGTCATCACTTTGAGGTCGTAACCACCTGATAGAATGCCGGGTTGACCGGTAATGACAACAACGGCTTTATCCTGTTCTGCGCGATCCAGGGCCTGATTAAAGGCTGCAATTACATCGGGGGAAATAGCATTAACTTTGCCATTGCTCAGAGTGAGCGTGGCGATGCCATCTTCTAATTGGTAGCTGATCAGGTCGCTCATGGTCGAAATCCTTGTGCTGAAGATGCGCAGACGTTACCCATCCCGAGCCCGTCGGTAAAGCGCTATAAGCGACTGATCAGTCAGTAATGACGCCGTGCTTATACCTGCGCTGCCTGCGTCCCGTGTTGCTTGCGGGCACGCACCAGATACAACCCTGCACAGCTAAAAACAGCTAATGACAGTATGTAACCGATATAAAGTAATGTGCCTGCTCGATTGAGGGCACTGTTGAAGTCCATGCCTTCGGTTTCCATGACATGACCCACAGCTCCCCATACCGCGCCGGTTACCAAACTGATCAGCAGTGTTGGAATGTAGGTTGAGAGCATTACCAATTGCGAGCCGCGGTGTTTGGCAGGGGCAATGAACCATGCAGCAAGGTAAAGCAGGGAAATCGTCAAGGCGCTAGCGTACGCACCGACATTCATCGCCCAGTGTGAAAGAGGTCTATGGTCTAGTGTTGGTAGGGCTAATGCGGTGAGCAGTAGTGCGCAGGCACCGATAAATGTGATCAGCCATAGATTTAGCGAACGCATAACCATCCTTGTCATGTCTTGAGTGTGCTTCTATTTTTACCATCTTATGATAACCCAATGTTTGGGCCTGCTTCACAGGGCCGGCAAGCCGGCGGAGGGTTGCCGTGATGAAAGGGTAAGCACATGAAAATTCTGAAAAAACTTTTGCTTTTAAAGCTTTGTTCGGCTACATTAGCGCGCCTCGACAGACAGCAATGCATGTCGAGACCCGGTGAAGTGTCCGAGCGGTTGAAGGAGCACGCCTGGAAAGTGTGTATACGAGAAATCGTATCATGAGTTCGAATCTCATCTTCACCGCCACTTTCAAAAAAGCCCTGCAGATCAATGATCTGCGGGGCTTTTTGTTTTCAGATACCCCAATCGGAGCGCAATGCTCTGTCCTCGCGCTTACTCCTCTAGCTTAATTCTCATGCCGCCGTAGGGCACGGCTTCGGCCTGAAGATGGAGTTACTATTCACGAACCGTGTACTCAGGCATTACTTAATGGCTGTTGAGTTGCATATTGCACTCAATATCATGGTTGGTATGACTAGTGGCTGTGAAGCCTTCAATCTGCCTGAGCGAGAACACCATGAGCGGCCCCAGAACGCTTTACCAAAAGCACATCGATTCTCATACAGTCTGCACCTTGGACGATCAAGGGCATGTGCTGCTTTATATCGACCGGCAAGTCGCCAACGAGTACACCAGTCCGCAAGCGTTTAGTGGTTTGCGCGAGGCTAATCGAAGGGTTCGACGCCCGAGCGCAACCTTGGCGGTGGTTGACCATGTGAATCCGACCAGCCCCAAGCGCGTTGCCGCAATGGCTGATGCGGGTGGCGCTTTGCAGGTGTCCTATTTTCAGGAGAACTGCAATGAATACGGTATTGAGCTGTTCAATGTGTTGGATAAACGCCAGGGCATTGAGCATGTCGTCGCGCCTGAGCAGGGGTTTATCTTGCCAGGAATGGTGATCGCCGCGGGTGACAGTCACACCACGACTTATGGGGCATTGGGCGCTTTTGGTTTTGGGATCGGTACATCTGAAATCGAACACCTGCTGGCCACCCAGACACTGGTCTATAAACGCTTGAAAACCATGCGGGTGACGGTGCTGGGCGAGTTGGGCGCGGGTATGACTTCCAAGGACATTATCATGGCCTTGATACAGCGTATCGGTGCCTCAGGTGCAACCGGCTATGCCATCGAGTTTGCCGGGCCTGTGATCACTGCGCTGAGTGTTGAAGCGCGCATGACTATTTGCAATATGGCCGTTGAGGCCGGTGCCCGTGGTGCATTTATGGCTCCGGACGATAAGGTTTACGCTTATCTGGCAGACAAGCCGCGAGCGCCAAAAGATGAGCTGTGGGATCAGGCACTAGTCAGTTGGCGTGAGTTGTACACCGATGCAGGTGCACAGTTTGATCGTGAAGTTGAGCTTGATGCTGCGGGTTTGGAGCCAATGGTGACTTGGGGTACAAGTCCCGATCAAGCCGCAGCCATTGGCGGTTGTGTGCCGGACCCCATGAATGAACGCGACTTGATTCGCCGTCAGGATCTGCAGCGCGCGCTGCGCTATATGGGGCTGGAGCCAGGGTCGCTGTTGAGCGATATTCAAATCAGTCACGCCTTTATTGGCTCGTGCACCAATGCCCGAATCGAAGACTTGCGTGACGCAGCCCGTGTGGTTCGTGGTCAGAAAGTTGCAACTCATGTGCGGGCAATGATCGTACCGGGTTCGACCCAAGTGCGAGAGCAAGCCGAGGCAGAAGGTATTGCGCAAGTGTTTATCGATTCTGGTTTCGAGTGGCGTCAATCGGGTTGCTCGATGTGCCTGGCAATGAATGACGATGTGCTGGCGTCTGGTGATCGGTGCGCATCAAGTACCAACCGCAACTTCGAGGGTCGCCAGGGTGCAGGCGCGCGCACTCACCTTATGAGCCCCGCCATGGTTGCCGCTGCTGCAATACGTGGCCATCTAACCGACGTGCGCTGTATGGCTGAGGAGGCCTGATATGCAAGCTTTCAAAACTGTTAGTGGGGTTGTCGCGCCAATGCTTGCAGCCAATGTTGATACCGACGTGATCATGCCCAAGCAATTTCTCAAAGGTATTGACCGCAGTGGCTTGGATAAGGGCGTATTTTTCGACCTGCGTTTCTTGGCCGATGGTAAGGCCAACCCAGAGTTTGTGCTGAACCAGCAGCCATGGGTGGACAGTTGCTTTCTTGTCGTAGGGCCAAATTTTGGCTGTGGCTCAAGTCGAGAACACGCGGTTTGGGGGTTAAAGCAGTTAGGTATTCGTGCACTGATAGGCAGTAGTTTTGCTGGCATTTTTTTTGATAATTGCCAACGCAATGGCGTGCTCTTGATCCAGCTCAGTGAGGCGCAGATTCAAGCCTTAGGCCAGTTGGCAGCAGAGGGGCAAAACGCGACGATAAGCATTGATCTTGAACAGCAAAAAATCCTCTTGCATGACGGGCGCAGCATTGAATTTGAGATCGATGCGTTGCGCAAACAATCGCTGGTGCTCGGTTTGGATGCGATTGGCGGCACGCTGCAACGAAGCGAGCAAATTAACGCCTTTGAGGCCAGGCATTTGCAGCAGAACCCTTGGCTGGCGTAAGCCGATCATGAACCGCGTGCGGGTATGCCGCACGCGTGGTTGAGTTCATGTTTCGTCACAGAGAAAGGGCTTTAAAATGCTCGCTCAGAAATTCGACGCAAACGCGCAGCTTGGCAGAGTTGGATAAACGCGTCGGATAGAGCGCCCAGACGTTGGCGCTCTGGCTGTACTCGGGGAGTACCTGAACCAATTCCCCTGTCTCCAGAAGCGGTTTCACATCCCAGAGTGAGCGCAACAAAATGCCTCGGTCCTTGAGCGCCCATTGCAGCACGATCTCGCCGTTGTTTGAGGATAGCGGCCCGCTGACCCGGACTGAGTGCTGTTTGCCTGCGTTGTCCAGATCCCAGACGCCAAAAACGTTTTTGCCCTCCTTGATCACCAGACAATCGTGGTGTTGTAAGTCTTCCAGACTTTCAGGAACACCCCGTCGCTGCAAATAAGCGGGCGTCGCACAGAGAATGCGCTTGTTACTGACCAGACGCTTGCAGATGTGTTGACCCGGCAGGTCATCCCCGACACGAATCTCCAGATCAAAGCCTTCGCCGACCAGATCAACCACACGGTCGAATACCTCCAGGCGGATTTCCAGCTCAGGGTATTGTTCTGCCAAGTGGGAAATGGCAGGCGCGACATGATTTCGACCGAAGCCAAACGAGCTGCTGATATGCACCAGTCCTCGTGGGGTATGCCGGGCCTGAGAAAGCTCATCGAACAGATCATCAAGATCGCCAAGGATGCGCACGGCCCAGCGCTGTGCACGCTCGCCATCTTCGGTCAAAGCGATACGCCTGGTTGTGCGATGGAGTAAACGGGCTTTGAGGGCGCTTTCGAGAACCTGAATGCGCTTGCTGACGTAGGCCGGAGAAGCGCCCAGTTCATCAGCAGCACCGGCAAAACTTTGTTTGCGAATGACCGCAAGGAAAACACGGAGGTCCTCAGGCAGTGGGGATTGCTCACGAACTGTGTTGATAGGCTCCATAAAGCACCATTTTTTTCACGATAGGTGAAATATAGCATGGCGACTATGATGGGTGCTTAAACCCCAAGTTGGCGGCTTGCCATCTTTCAGACTGCAGGCAAGTACACCGCTAACTTGGTCAACAGTGTTTTCTATAACGGCGTTGTCAAGAAAGGTATTACCTCGGCAAGCAGCTGCTCAGGTGCCTCTTCGGGGATGTAGTGACCACAAGGCAGCGCCTTGCCTTGCACATTGGTCGCGATCAAGCGCCACTCATGCAACGGATCGAAACAGCGCCCGACCACGCCTTCAGCTCCCCATAACACCAGCAACGGTGTCTCAACGCGCAAACCCGCTTTGCGGTCTTGCTGGTCATGTTGTAAATCGATACCGGCGCTGGCGCGGTAGTCCTCGCATATCGCATGAGCCGTTCCCGGAAGTTGCAAGCAGCGTAGGTATTCGGCAAAGGCTTCGTCCGTGAAGGGTTGCATACCGGCGCTGCGCGTCCCCATGACGCTGCGTAGATAAAACTCGGGGTCCGACTCCAGAAGGCGTTCGGGGAAGGGCGCTGGGCGAATCAGAAAGAACCAATGCCAGTAAGCCCGCGCAAACGCTTCGGTGGTCTGAGTGTACATGGCCAAGGTCGGCGCGATATCCAGCATGATCAGGCGGCGCACTGCTGCGCCATGATCAGCGACCATGCGGTGGGCAACCCGAGCACCGCGATCATGGGCTAATACGTCGAATTTATTGAAGCCCAGTGCACGCATCAGCTCGACGTTATCCTGAGCCATTGCGCGTTTTGAGTAGGTCAGATGCTCCTCGTCGCTACTCGGTTTACTGCTGTCACCGTAGCCGCGCAGATCGGCTGCAACGACGGTGAAGTGCTGAGCGAGTTGCTCGACAACCTTGTGCCAAATCACATGGGTTTGCGGGTGTCCGTGGAGGAGCAGAAGGCCAGGCCCTGTTCCACCTATACGGTAACTAATACTGACCCCATTAACCTGGCACTCGCGCTTTTTGAACTCAGCGAACATAGCGAAATTTCCTAATCGTTAGTGCCTGACATACTAGGCCGAAGTAGAGCAGCCGCAAGCTCGCAACCGTGGTTGGGTTATTTATGAATCGTGGATAAAGGCTGTATTTTTACACGCATTAGCAGCAGTCTTGGTCGCAATTATCATGCTCGTTTGTGGCTGACTCTGCATGTAGAACGCCTTATTCAATGGGCTCATATTCAAGGCCGACATAGTTTTCGGCGATGGTTGTACGCCCGGCCTCAGAACCGACAAAGTAATCCAACTCGGTTTGTTGCATGCGCTGGCTAAAGGCATCTGTATCGGGGAATTTGTGCAGCATTGTGGTCATCCACCAAGAGAATCGCTCCGCTTTCCAGACGCGTTTCAGGCAGACCTCGGAATAGCGCTCGAGCAGGTCAATGCGGTATTCGCGATAAACCTTGAGCAGGATTCGGTACAAGGTATTGACGTCACTGGCCGCTAAGTTAAGGCCTTTGGCGCCAGTGGGGGGAACAATGTGGGCTGCATCGCCGACTAGAAACAGGTGACCATATTGCATGGGTTCGACCACGAAACTGCGCAGCGGCGCGATAGATTTCTCGATCGAAGGGCCAGTAACCAAGCGCTGTGCGGTATCTGCAGGCAAACGGCTTCTCAGTTCATCCCAGAAGCGCTGATCGGGCCAATCTTCAACTTTTTCTTCGGCCGCAACCTGTACGTAATAACGCGTGCGAGTAGGGGAGCGCATGCTGCACAAGGCAAAGCCGCGTTCATGGTTGGCGTAGATCAACTCCTCATTGACTGGCGGGGTATCCGCGAGCACACCGAGCCAGCCGAACGGATAGACCCGTTCAAACTCTTTCAGCACGCCCTCTGGAATGGATTGCCTGGAGACTCCATGGAAGCCATCGCAGCCCGCGATATGGTCGCAGTCCAGGTGTACGAGTTCATCGTTGAGGGTGAAGGTTACGTGGGGCTTGCTGCCCTTGAGCTCATGCAGCTTGGCGTCTTTGACGTCGTAGAAGGTTTCAGCACCACTGGCTTTTCGGGCCTCCATCAGGTCTCGGGTGACTTCGGTCTGGCCGTAGATCATCACCGTCTTGCCGCCCGTCAATTGCTTGAGGTCGATACGCTCGCGACGCCCAGCGAAGGCTAATTCAAAGCCGTCATGGGGCAGGCCTTCGCTGTCCATGCGTTGGCTTACGCCAGCCTCACGCAGCAGGTCAACCATGCCTTGTTCGAGCACCCCGGCTCGAATGCGGCTAAGTACGTAATCCGGGGTCTGACGTTCAATAATGATGTTGTCGATGCCTGCTTTGTGCAGCAACTGGCCAAGCAGAAGCCCGGACGGGCCGGCACCAATAATAGCGACTTGAGTCTTCATTTTTATTGTCCTGTGCGAGCCGGGTTGCTGGCTCGATGTGGTTGAAGTCGCTGTATTTTTGGTGGAATGCTGAGGCTTTTGAAGGCACTATCCGATTACTTTTATGGACTTTCCGAGGATGGCTGGCCAATGAGCAAGACACCCACCACTCATGTGCCGGTGTTCAAGTTATACGGCGAAACGGCTGCCTGGCCGACGCCAGACTTGATTCATTGTGAGTCCATCCCTGAGCGCAGCCGCCTGCACGACTGGCAGATAAAGCCGCATCGCCATGGTGATCTGGTGCAGTTGCTGTATGTTCAGGCAGGGCAGGCAGAGCTTGAGGTCGAGGGTCAAATCAATAGTGTGAGCCAGGCATCGCTACAAGTTGTACCTGCCTTCAGTGTCCATGGATTTGGCTTTTCCGAGGATGTGCAAGGTTATATTTTAAGTCTCGCTCAACCCTTGGTCGATACGCTCAGCAGCGCTTTGGAAAGTACGCCACTGGCCACTGCCGCTTGTTATCCGCTGGGATCAGAGCATGCGTATATAAGGACTTTGTTTGATTCGATAGTTGAGGAATACAACGATCAGGCGTTGGGTCGCGAGCTGATGCTGCAATCACTGATCAGCACCTTGTTGGTGTGGGTTGCTCGGCGTTCGCAAGCACTGGATTGCAATGATGCGCAGGTTCCAGATCGCGGTCGAGAGCACTTGCAACGTTTTACCGGCTTGCTGGAAGCTCACTATCGCGGGCACCGGCCCATTGAATTTTACGCCGGTGAATTGGGCATCAGCGCCGCCCATCTCAACGCCTTGAGTCGGCGTTTGGCAGGGCAGTCAGCCTTACAGTTGATCAACCAACGATTATTGTTGGAGGCCAAGCGCAGCCTGGTTTATACCGCGATGACGGTCAATCAGGTTTCCGATAGTCTGGGGTTTTCAGAGCCGGCCTATTTCTCCCGCTTCTTCAAGCGTGGTTGCGGGCTTACGCCTAAAGCCTTCCGTATGCAGCGTTGAATTGAGCCCTACATGAATATCGATAATCGCATCAAGTTTCGCCACCTGTTGTGCTTTCTTGAAGTGGCGCGCCAAGGCAGTTTGGCGCGCGCTGCTGGTGAGCTAGCCATCAGCCAACCAGCGGTTTCAAAAACCCTTAAAGAGCTTGAGGAAATTCTCGACAGCCGCTTATTCGACCGCAGTAAGCAGGGGGTTGCGCCGACTGCTGCAGGCTTAGCTTTTTTGCGTTATGCCGGTCCAAGTGTGCAGGCATTGCAAGAAGGGGTGCGCAGTTTGCGTTCTGGAGAGCATGAAGCCGGCGTGGTTCGTCTTGGGGTTCTGTCAACGGTCGAAAGCTCGTTGTTACCCGACGTGGTCAAGCGTCTGCACGATGCACATGCCGCTGTGGTGGTTAGCATCGAGACTGGGCCAAGTGCCTATTTATTGGGCCAGTTACGACTTGGCGCGCTGGATTTGGTGGTTGGCCGTATGACCGACAGCCCACAGATTGCCGGGCTAACATTCGAGCATTTGTATAGCGAGTCGATGGTGCTGGTGGTCAGTCCTGGTCACCCATTGCTGCAGGTCAATCTGAATGACCGCAGCCGCTTGGGTGACTACCCGGTGGTGTTGCCGCTGGCTGGCACGACTATTCGCCGCTATGCCGACAGTCTCTACGTGCAATGTGGTATTCATTTACCGCAACAGCGCTTGGAAACCTTGTCCGTGGCATTGAGTCGGCGCTATGTGCAATCCAGCGCGGCGGTATGGGTCGCCCCCCATGATGCCGTACGCCAAGATTTGGACCGAGGTGAATTGGTGATGCTGGATCTGGGGTTGAGAGAGCCGGGCGGTTCAGTGGGCATTTGTAGCAACCCCTCAACGGCCGCAACCCTCGCAGCGCAGTGGTGCTGTGAAGCTTTACGGGCAAGTGCCGCTGAATACCTTGAGTTGTATGACGCTTGATTTCATTTCTCAAGTAGCGGTTTAGATGCTTGCAGTGAGCTGTCGATTATCGGTATAGATCCCTAAGTTGTGCGGTAATCGGACGGCAAAACCTCGCAGTATTTGACGGGGCGTGGCTATAGCAAATAAATTGTACTAACTGGTTAATTTGCAATCTTGAAGATTGTTACCGGATTGTCACGAGCGACCCAATGGAGTCGAACGGGCAGAGCACAACAACCATAAAAAGCTCAGAGGATTTAACATGTTCAAACATCTTGTTGCAGGTGTTCTGCTGTCTTCTACCTGCCTATTGGCCGCGTTGCCGGCCCATGCCGATTACCCCGAACGTAATATTCAAGCCGTTGTTCCCTGGAGCCCGGGTGGTGCCACCGACAACGTCGCCCGCAGTTTGGCCGCGCTGGTCGAAAAAGAGTTGGGGCAAAGCCTGATCATTTCTAATCGCCCGGGCGGAACCGGTGTGATTGGAACTAGCTTCGTCATGAAGCAACGTCCCGACGGTTATACCTTGCTGATTGGCGCTGAAAACCCGCAGTTGTATCCGCTACTTGGTCTTGCCAACTTCGATTACAACGGACTCGATCTGATTAGCCTGATCGGCCAGAACATGGCGGTAATCGCCACGCCACCTGATAGCCCATGGAACAGCATGGAAGAACTACTGGCTGACGCCAAGGCTCACCCCGGAACCTTGCGTATGGGTAGCACCGGCGCTGGCGGCTTGCCGAGTAGCGTACATGCAATGATCAGCTCGATTCAGCCACTGGATGTGCGTGAAGTGACCTTTGCGGGCGACGGCCCAGGTGTTGCTGCATTGCTGGGCAAGCATATCGATTTTATGCCGCTCAGTATGGCTGCTGCTCGTGAGCAGATCGCTGCTGGCAAGCTTAAAGGTTTGGCTGTCGTCGGCACTGAAGAGCTAGACAGTTTGCCGGGTGTCCCGCCTATCACTAAAGCGCTGCCGGAGATTGCCTCATACCTGCCTTGGGGCCCGTTCTGGGGCGTGTGGGTGCGTAAAGGCACGCCTGAGCCGATCAAGCAAAAGCTGACCGAGGCATTCAGCAAAACCCTGGCAACGCCCGAAGCACAGACCTTTATCAAGAACTTTGGCGCCACCCCGCTGAACCTGAGCGGTGCTGATGCCAAAGCCTATCTTGACCGCTGGCAGTCAGTGACCACCTGGTCCATGTACAAAGCTGGCGCAGTTAAGGTCTCGCCTGAATCGCTGGGCATTCCAAAGCCTTAAACGTCGTTTTGCTGGGCGAACTGGATAGGCATCGCTGTCCATCCAGTTCGGGAGGTCTGTTATGAACGTTGAATCCAAGAATCCGCTGCAGCCACTTGAGCGGACGTTCTATTGGTTGCTGCTGATTTTTAGTGTTGCAGTTATTTATCAAGCTTTCAGCATTGCTGGGTTTGAGATCGCCAACTCTTCGGGCTCCTTGCCAATGGGAGCCGGTCTGGCGCTAGGCATTTCGTCACTGGTTATTCTGATCGGCTCTTATCGCCGTCAGCCTCCAGAGTTAAGCGGCCTGCTGGACCAAATACGAGCGTTTCGCCGGGTTAATCTACCGGCCGACGTGCTGGTGTTCTCGACGTTGTGCATTGTCTATGTGGTCGCCATGTATTACCTGGGGTTCTACCCGTGCACCTTGGTGTTTCTGGCGTGCAGCATGATTTATTTGATGCGGGGCAGGGTGTTTTATGCGCTGTTGATTGCAGGCGGCTCGCTGCTGTTTATCTATGCGCTGTTTTCTCTGGTTTTCCATGTTTATTTGCCCTGAGTCGAGACTGCCACAATGACTGATATGTTTTCATTCTTGACCATGGCCTGGGTTGACCCCCAGTTGCTTATGCTCACTGCGCTTGGCACCTTTGCCGGTATTTACATTGGCGCGATGCCTGGGCTTTCCGTGACCATGGCGGTGTCTTTGCTGGTTTCATTTACCTTTTCATGGGAGGTCAATGATGCGCTGGCGCTGATCGTCGGTATATTTGTCGGCGGTGTGTATGGCGGCTCGCGGGCGTCTATTTTGCTGAATATGCCGGGGACTCCGGCAGCGGTTGCGACTTCCTTTGATGGTTATCCACTAGCCAAGCTCGGTGAAGCAGGGCGGGCAATTGGACTGACGACCGTCATGTCGGTTATCGGCGGTCTGATCAGCGTTTTGGTGTTGGCGCTATTAGCGCCCTATCTCTCTGAATTCGCATTGGAGTTCGCCCCGCGCGACTATTTCTTGATTGCCATGCTGGGGTTGTTACTGGTGGGCAGTCTGGCCACGGACTCCTTGGCCAAAGGTGTATTTGCTGCCGCACTTGGCGTGCTTATCAGTATGGTCGGCATGGACCCGGTGACCGCGCAAGGCCGTTTTACCATGGGCAACATGGACCTTTTGGGCGGCATTAACTATGTCGCGGTCATGATCGGTCTGTTTGGTGTTTCTGAGGCGCTTTATCAGCTGCATAACCTCAAGCAGGTGCCGGTTCGGCAGGATGTCAGCAAGATTGTGCCGCCACTGCGACTGGTGCTGAAGTTCTTGCCCTTGTCGATTCGCACTTCATTGATCGGCGTATTGGTCGGTGCATTGCCGGGTGCTGGCGGTGATATCGCGGCATTGTTTGCCTATGATCACGCTAAACGCACCGTGAAAAACCCATCACGACCATTTGGTCAGGGCGCTTATGAAGGGCTGGTCGCGCCAGAGACCGCCAACAGTGCGGCAGTGGGTGGTGCGTACATGCCCATGCTGACATTGGGCATGCCCGGGGATGCGGTAACAGCAGTAATCCTCGGTGCACTGGTGATTCACGGGATTAACCCGGGGCCACTGATGATGGTGGAAAACCCGCATATATTCTGGTTCACCGTGGGCAACCTGGCGTTGGCGAATATCTTTCTGCTGGTGTTCGGGTTGATGGGGATCAAGCTGTTCGCCAAAGTTGTTGAGCTGCCTAAATCGATCCTGGTGCCGGTTATTCTGGTGCTGTGCGTGGTTGGCACCTACTCGATTAACAGCAACATGAGTGATGTGACCTGGATGCTTAGCTTTGGCTTTGTGGGTTATCTGCTGAAACTCTTCGGCTTCCAGATGGGGCCCATAATCCTCGGCGTCATTCTTGGGCCGCTGATGGATACATCCTATCGTCAGGCGATGTCTTCCGTCGGGGATAGCCCAGTTGCGCTGCTTCAAGAGCTGATCAGCAATCCGTTATCGGCTTTCTTGTGCGCAGTATTGATTCTGCTATTGCTAAGCCGTGCACCAGGGGTCAAGCGCCTGTTCAAGCGTGGCTCTACTGCAACGGCTTGATTCACTTAACGCTGAAATAAAAAACCGGGATTTAAATCCCGGTTTTTTATGCAAGGGTGGACAAATACCGCGTCGTCTCAAGTCAGTTAAAGGCCTTTACAGGGGAAGCGCCTGCCACATGACAGGCTGCGATGTAGCCAAATGTCATGGCTGGGCCAAGGTTGATGCCGCCGGATGGATAGAATCCGCCCATGATGCTGGCCATGTCCGAGCCCGCTGCATATAAATCGGGAATCACCTTTCCCGCTGCGTCGAGCACGCAGGCGTTAGCGTCTGTGTGCAAGCCCGCGAAAGTGCCGAAACTGCCGGGTTGAACCTTCACTGCATAAAAAGGGCCGCTTTCGATGGGCGCTACACAGGGGTTCTTGCCCTTGTGCAGCGGGTCACCATTTTTACGGTTGAACGCTGTCGTGCCACGTCCAAACTCGGGATCTTCGCCGTCGCGCGCTGCTTGGTTAAAGCGCTGGACCGTTTGCACCAGACCTTCTGCGTCAATGCCGCAGGCCTCGGCCAGTTGCTCAAGAGTTGCGCCGCGTTTGAGGTAGCCGTTGCGCACATGTGGACCAACAGGTAAGGGGGCCGGGCGGGCAAAACCGAGGCCATAACGGCGTTGAAAGCGATGGTCGCAGATCAGCCATGAACAAACTTCCTGATCTGCGGGGACTTGTTTGATCATCGCCGAAACGTAGTCGTAATAGCCGTGGGCTTCATTGACGAAGCGCTTGCCGTTTTGCAGCACGCCGATAATGCCGGGCTTACCGCGTTCGATAATGTGCGGGAAATGTCCAAAGCGGCCATTACCATAGGGCACCCTGGACACTGGAGCCCAGGCCACAGGCGATTGCAGTTCGGCACTGACTTGAGCGCCAACAGCCTCCGCCAGACGCAAACCATCGCCACTGCAGGATTTGGGCGGTAATGCCAGGTGCTCATGATCGGCGCGTGGAAACATTGCTTGGCGTCGCGCCGCGTCATGGGGAAAGCCGCCTGTGGCCAGTAACACGGCTTTGGCGCGCACACTGCGTTCACCGTTTTTACCCGCGAGTACTGCACCGCTGATGCGTTCTTGCTCTTGCAGCAGGCGCACGGCGGGGGCTGAATCGATCAATTGCACCCCCAGATCAGTAGCGGATCTGGCCAGCCGTGCAATCAAAGCAACGCCGTTAACCAAGTGCATGCTGCGACCGTAACGCGCCAAATGATAGAGGTGGGTCGTGAAGCGTTTACTCACATGCATCAAGGCTTTCGGCGAGCGGGTCATCGAGAGAAATGCAGCCAAGTCTGCACCGGCCATGATGGGCATGCCCATAAATGAAGTTTCAGCCATGGTTTTGCGCAATCGCGGCAGTAGGTCGCGTACCTGCAGGGCGTTATAAGGCGCTGCAATCAGTTGATGGCCACCGGTTGCCGCTCCTGGTGTGTTGCCGTGCATGTCCGGAATGGCATTGCCTTCGGCAAATTGCAGTGCGCTGTTTTGCTCAAAGAACGACACCATGGAAGGGCAGGCATTGAGAAAGGCATCAACCCGCTCGGCGTTGAATTGGACGCCCAGTTCGTTCTGCAAATAGGTGCGAGGCTGATCAATGGATTCGTTGATCCCGGCACGCTGCGCAAGGGGATTACGGGGCAGCCACATCCAGCCACCTGACCAGGCCGTTGCGCCGCCAAGTACCTCATCTTTTTCTGCAACGACCACGTTCAGCCCATGCCAGGCAGCTGTCACGGCGGCAGACAATCCAGCAGCTCCTGAGCCGATGACAAGCAAGTCGCAGTTTATATCTGCATCTGCGCAGGGCAATTGAGTGGCTGTATCAGGCATAAGGCAATAGTCTCATTTTGCATATTGTTAAAAATGGAACTGTGTTCCAAATTGTAATTTGCATAAGCTCAACTGCCAAGCAACAATTGCCTGCAGCGACTAAGCGCATTTCAATGGGTTAACGCTAACCGCTGTTGTGGTAAATAAACGCGGTGAGTTCCCTGCCTTGAACGATGCCGTTAGAATCCCCGCACAAATTCAAACTGGGTTTCAGCACTATGGCCGGTAGTCAGATCGAACGCGCGCTCAGCCTTCTGGAAAGTCTGACGCAAGAGCCTCAAGGTTTGCAGATGCAGAGCCTGGCAGACGCGTTGAATATCCCCAAAAGCGCGACCCACCGCATGCTGGCCGAACTGATCCGCTTGGGTTATGTAAGGCAGAATCCCGACAACAGCCGGTATCAGCTGTCGACCAAGTTAGTGGCGCTGAGCTTTCGCTATTTGTCGAATGCAGGCTCTGATGTTGTTCAGTCGATTCTCGATCGATTGGCCGAAGAGTGCGGTGAGCTGGTGCGTCTTGGCGTGATTGATGGCGATCGCCTGACCTGGATTTCCAAGGCCCAGGGCGCAAAAGGTGGCCTACGCTATGACCCTGATATGGGGCGCGATGCGCCGTTGTTTTATACCGCATCCGGCCATGCATGGTTGGCGAGTATGGATGACGCATCGGCGTTGGCATTGGTAGAGCAGCAAGGGCCAGTGCTTGACCCGCAACAGTTAGGGCCAAACGCGCCCCGTGACGCTGCAGATTTACTTGGCTATCTGCAGCGGGCACGGCAATTGGGCTATGCCTGGGTTGAGCAAAGCTCAGCCATTGGTACTTCTGCGTTGGCTGCCGTGGTTTTAAGCCCAGATCATGGACGTTGCATTGGCGTATTGAGTATTGCCGGACCCAGTGCGCGTTTGGATGAGCCGCGGATACAAGCGCTGGCGCAGCAGCTGCTGGCTGCGGCGCAAGAGCTGTCCGCGACCAGTCCAGCTTCCGAGTTCTTTCCCTGATCCCAGGCCGCTTTTGCGGCCTGAATTTTATCGATTGCAGTTAGTGGTCGGTTATCGATCTGTTTTCTTGATTTGAAAATGGAACTAGGTTCTAAATACAAATGTATTTTCAGAACCTGATTCTAATAAGACCGGAGACAGACGCCGTGCAAACCCCACTATCTATCGCCTTGATCGGAGCTGGCTCTATGGGCCAGCAACACCTTGAGCATCTCGAAAACCTGAGCCAGGCCAAGCTCTGCGCCATATCCGATCCTAATCCGCAGGTCGCAGACTTTGCTAAGGCCCGTGGTGTGGCGTACTTTGCCGATCACCGGCAGATGCTCATTCAAGCTAAACCACAGGCGGCGATCATCGCCAATCCAAATAATTTGCACGTGCAAACAGCTATTGAATGCTTGGAAGCTGGTGTGCCGGTCTTGCTGGAAAAGCCTGTTGGCGTAGGTCTTGATGAGGTTCGCAAACTGGTCAAAGCATCGCAAGACAGTGGTGTTGCGGTTTTGGTTGGCCATCACCGGCGTCATAACCCCTTGATTGCAAAAGCCCGGCAGCTGCTTGAAGCGGGTAAGTTAGGGCAACTGACATCGGTTACTGCTTTGTGGCAGTTACGAAAGCCTGACAGCTATTTCGAGACCCCTTGGCGTCGTGAGCCGGGTGCAGGAATGCTGTTAACCAACTTGATCCATGACCTTGATTTGCTGCGCCACCTCTGTGGCGAGGTCCAGTCGGTGCAGGCTATAACCAGTAATCAAACCCGCGGATTACCTAACGAAGATAAGGTGGCGGTGCTGTTGCAGTTCGCTAATGGCGCCCTTGGCAGCCTGACTGGTTCGGATGCTGTAGTGGCACCTTGGAGTTGGGAGCTGTGCTCGGCAGAGAATCCGATCTACCCCCATCAAGCCGATCAGCCTTGTTATTTGCTGGCCGGTACAGAGGGCGCATTGAGCTTGCCACAATTGAAGCATTGGCATTACGCCGAGGCTGACGGCGGCTGGCATCAGCCGTTACTGAGCGATGTGCAGCCCTACACGGATGCACCTGCATTGACCCGCCAGTTGGCGCACTTTATTGAGGTTGCCCAAGGTAATGCCGAGCCATTGGTCAGCGCTGCAGATGCCGGTCGTACGCTGGCCTTAATCGAGGCCATTCGCCAAGCTGCTGAATCAGGACAGGCATGTACGCCTGAGCAGATCTGATGGCTGATCAAGTCTTTTCACTGGCCGCGCTCACTGTGCTTGAGCTGTCGCCACCGGAGATGGTCGAAGTCGCCGCCCGTGCTGGTTATAGCCATATCGGCCTGCGTTTGCTGCCAGCTACGGCAGAGGAGCATCATTTTCCCTTGATGACCGATTCCGAATTAAGACGTCAGACCCAGCAGCGCCTGCGCGACACCGGTATCGGCGTGCTGGATGTTGAAATATTGCGGCTTAAGCCAGATACCTGCATTGCTGATTTACGCCCGCTGATGGAAGTTGGCGCTGAGTTTTCTGCCAGTGAATTGCTGGTCGCGGGTAATGATCCGGATGAAGCTCGGCTGAGCGATAATTTTGCCCACTTATGCGACTTGGCCAAGCATTTTGGCCTGCATCCGCACCTCGAATTTATGCCCTGGACTGATGCCCCCGACCTTAACAAAGCGTTGCGCATTGTCGAGGCGGCGGGGCGCAGCAATGGTTGCGTGCTGGTGGATGCTTTTCACTTTGATCGCTCAGCTTCAAGTCTTGAGCAGCTTGCGCAGGTTGATCCGACTCGTCTGCGCTATGCCCAGCTTTGTGATGTGCTTGGCCCGCGACCGGAAGATATGGCCGAGATTTTGCGACAAGCGCGAAGCGAACGCCGTTTTCCAGGGGAGGGTGACTGTGATTTGCAGGGATTGCTTCACGCCTTGCCCGCACAGATCCCACTAAGTCTCGAAGTGCCGGTTCAGCTGCAAGGCATCAGTGCCTTGGAGCGTGCAGAAATGGCCCTTGCCGCGACCAAAATACTGCTGGCTGAACGGCGATAGCCTCACAGTTCAACACCTTCACCCATAACCGCTTGGTTATGGGTGGCTTTGATATTTTCAATATTCAAATATGAAGTTCTGCTGGAAACTGCAGGTCACTTGGCCTTTAAAAGCCAGCGGTAGGATTAATTCATTCTAATAAGAGGATATCGGTATGTCTGATGCGGATAGCCGTTTCGTCATTCGTGATCGCAACTGGCACCCGAAGGCATTAACGCCTGACTATAAAACTTCGATTGCCCGCTCGCCGCGCCAAGCATTGGTGAGTATTCCTCAATCTATTTCAGAGACCAGCGGGCCAGATTTCTCGCACCTGAAAATGGGCGAGTACGATAACGACCTGCTGCTCAACTTCAATAACGGCGGCCTGCCAGTTGGCGAACGCATTATCGTAGCCGGTCGAGTGATTGATCAGTACGGCAAGCCAATCCCACATACCCTGGTGGAAATGTGGCAAGCCAATGCCGGTGGCCGTTATCGCCACAAGAACGACCGTTACCTGGCACCGCTCGATCCTAACTTTGGTGGCGTTGGCCGAGCCCTGACTGATCGTGACGGTTATTACAGCTTCCGTACCGTTAAGCCGGGTCCATATCCATGGCGCAATGGCCCGAACGACTGGCGACCTGCGCACATCCATTTTTCCATCAGCGGTCCGTCTATTTCGACGCGCTTGATTACCCAATTGTATTTTGAGGGCGATCCGCTGATTCCGATGTGCCCAATCGTTAAGTCAATCGCCAACCCTGATGCGGTACAAAGCCTGATCGCCAAGCTTGATATGAGTGCAGCAAATCCAATGGATTGCCTGGCCTATCGCTTCGATATTGTGCTGCGTGGACAGCGTCAGACTCACTTTGAAAATCGCTAAGGGGAATTGAGATGCCTATTGAATTACTACCCGAAACCCCTTCGCAAACAGCTGGCCCCTATGTGCATATCGGTCTGGCTTTAGCTGCTGCGGGTAACCCATCTAGACCACAGGAAATCTGGAATAGGATGGCCAAGCCTGAGGCAGCAGGCGAGCACATTCTGTTGATCGGCAATGTCCACGACGGCAATGGTCATCTGGTTAAAGACTCGTTTCTGGAGTTTTGGCAGGCTGACCACCAAGGCCACTACGACAGTGAATTTGATGTGGAGAAGCCCTTCAATTGCTTTGGCCGCACTGCCACCACTTTTGAAACCGGCGGCTGGACGCTCAACACGATCAAACCCGGTGTGGTCAACAACGCTGCGGGTGTGCCGATGGCGCCGCATATCAATATTTCGTTGTTTGCCCGCGGGATTAACATTCACCTGCAAACACGCTTGTACTTCTCCGATGAAGAGCAGGCAAACGCGGTAGATCCGGTGCTTAACCTGATTGAGCAGCCACAACGACGCGAGACATTAGTCGCGCAACGCTGTGAAGTTGATGGCCAATTGGCTTATCGTTTCGATATCACGATCCAAGGCGATGGAGAAACGGTGTTTTTTGACTTCTAGCGAGAAGCTGCCAGAGCAGCTTGTGAGTGCGCATTTTACGACGCTGCTGCAATCAAATGGCTTTATCGCCGACAGTGCACAACAGATTGCCATTGACCGTCTTGGTCAGTGGCTTTCGGCGTTTCTGGCTGGCCGTTCTCGTTGGTTAGCCAAGCCAGCGGCTGGCGTGTATCTGTGGGGCGGGGTTGGGCGCGGTAAAAGCTTTGTGATGGATGCCTTCTTTGCTGGCGCTCCGCTGCAGAATAAACGCCGTGTGCACTTCCATGGTTTCTTGCAAGAGTTGCAACAGCGCATGTTGGCATATACCGGCCAGCCCGATCCTTTAGCGCGAGTTGCCCGGGAGATTGCTGAGCAAACGCGACTCCTGTGTTTCGACGAGTTCCACGTACACGACATTGGCGATGCAATGCTCTTGGGGCGTTTGCTTAAGGTGCTGGTGGAAGAGGGCGTCGGCGTGGTGTGCACCTCCAACTATGCGCCTCAGGGCTTGTGCCCGAATCCACTGTATCGCGAGCGTTTTATGCCGGCGATCAGTTTGATTGAGCAGCGCTTTGATGTACTGCAACTTGATGGCGGTACTGACTATCGCCAACGTACAGGCTATTGCTGGGGCGAGTTTACCTGGCCTGTTGACGAAGTGAGTGATGCATTTGGAGCAGGCCTTGGTTTTACTGAGCGAGCTGAATATGACGTTGCGATCAGCCTTAATCACCATCCATTGAAACTGCGCGCCCGTGAAGGCGCGATGCTTTGGCTTGATTTCAGCGAACTGTGCCGCCAGCCGCGCTCAACTGCTGATTATGTGTGGCTGTGCAATGAGTACGCCCAGTTAGCGGTTGGCGGTGTGCCCTGTCTCGATGCTGAAGGGATCGATGTGCAGCAGCGTTTTCTCAACTTTATCGACATTGCATATGACCGTGCCGTGCACCTTTTATTGGGTTGCGCAGCGGGCTTGGATGAGTTGTGTCAGCCCGGCAGTCATGTCGATTTTTCGCGTACGCTCAGTCGTCTTCAGCAGTTGAACAACTGCCAATTGAAACCATGAGTTCATCACTATGCTGCAGATTTTAGGTATTACTGCACCGATTTTTTTGATCATCGGCATTGGTTTTGTTGCGACCCGCCTGCAATGGATAAGCCGTGAGCAAGTAACGGGAATGGGCCGTTTCGTGATCAGTTTTGCGCTGCCTGCGTTGGTCTTTAAAGCGCTGGTTGAGCGCCCGTTGGATGAGGTGTTTGAACGTAACTACATACTCGCCTACGCCATGGCATCGCTGCTCATCTTCACCTTGGGTTTTGTCATTTCACGGCGTTTGCGCGGTGACACACTTAGCGGCAGCGCACTTGCTGCAGTCGGTATGTCAATGTCCAACAGCGGCTTCATCGGCTATCCGATTGCCGCGCTGGTGGTCGGTGAGGCTGCAGCGGTCGGGTTGGCTATGGGCGTGCTGATCGAGAACTTGTTGATGCTGCCGCTGGCCCTTGCCTTGGCAGAGGCGGGTGAACACCAAGGGTTGGGTATGCGCGCAGCGGTAATCTCAACCGCCAGGCGGCTGCTGAGCAACCCCATCATTATCGCTATCTGCTTGGGGTTGGTCGTCGCTTTACTCGGGTTGCATGTGCCCGCGATCCCTATGCGAGCAGTAGAGATGCTGGCCCAGTCCTCAGCGCCAGTGGCCTTGTTTGTAATTGGAGGCAGTTTGGTTGGAATGCGTGCAGGTGGGATGGTTGCGGATGTATTGCAAATAAGCCTGGGCAAACTGGTTTTGCACCCGCTCGCGGTGATGCTGTGTTTTGTATTGCTTCCGGTTGAGGACCCCGCCTTGCGCGTGGCTGGGGTGTTATTTGCCTGTGCCCCGATGATGAGCATTTACCCCATTGTCGGCCAACGGTTCGGCTTGGAAGGCCGCTGCGCTGCGGCTTTGGTCGGCGCAACGGTGTTGTCCTTTGTGACCTATAGCGTCTTTATCGGTTGGTTTGCCAGCGCCCATTTATAAATTACAGATCGGCTCACAAGGTCCAGGCCTTACGCTGGGAATGCCATTATTGCGATTATCGATCATTGGTTCGATAATCGCTCAAGGGATTTGTATATCAAAACAGGATTACCACAATGAGCGATGAGCAACGCCAACCGCTGTCAACACTGGCACCGCCTATTGTGGTCTCGCCAGCCAAACGTATTGAAGCGCTGACTGGCGATCCAAACTTCATGACCTCCTTGGCACGTGGGCTGGCAGTTGTACATGCCTTCCAAGAGCGCAAGCGTCACCTGACCATTGCCCAGATCAGCCACCGTACCGAGATACCGCGCGCCGCTGTGCGCCGCTGCCTGCATACCCTGATCAAACTGGGTTATGCCACCACCGATGGGCGCACCTATTCGCTGTTGCCAAAAGTGCTGACGCTCGGTCACGCCTACTTATCTTCGACGCCTTTAGCCGTAACGGCCCAGCCGATCCTGGACCGCATCAGCGAGCAACTCCACGAAGCCTGTTCGATGGCCAGCCTTGAGGGTGATGAGATCCTCTACATTGCACGGTCGGCCACACCACAGCGTTTGATTTCAGTGGATCTCAGTGTGGGTAGCCGGCTGCCAGCCTACTGCACATCAATGGGCCGGATTTTGTTGGCAGGGCTGGATAACCCCACGCTCGATGAATACCTCGAACACGCCGATTTGCAGATTAAAACCAGTCGCACATTGCATACCCCGGAAACCTTGCGCGAGAACATCGAACAGATCCGTCAGCAGGGCTGGGTGATCATCGATCAAGAGCTTGAGATCGGCCTGCGCTCGATTGCGGTACCACTCAAGGATTCTGCAGGTCAGGTGCTGGCCGCATTGAACGTCGGTACCCATGTCAGCCGAACCAGTCGTCAAGAGCTTGAAGCACGCTTCCTGCCGGTGCTGCTTGAAGCCAGTAAAGAGTTGAGTACGCGACTGTTTCACTGAGCATTCAACTTTAAAACTTCAATTGTCAGATCGTGTAATTGTCATGGCTGCCCAGCATTACATTTAGCGAACGAGTCACTGTTAAGTAGTGGGGTATTGTTGCTTTTAATGTAATAGTGCCTTGCTTACAACCTTCTTTTTCAGCTTCTGAATCCTACTTAAGCTGTGCCTCATTAAGTAATCACTGAGGTGCCCGATGAAATCTAAATACTGGTTGTTTGGCCTGGCTGTTGTAGCTCAGGGCGCTTTCTCCGCAGATGTACAGCAATACAGCTATGGCCAAAAGCTTGATGTTGCTCAGATTATTTCTATCAAAGCGCCTGAAGGTTGTGATGTCGGGGAGGCGACCATGGTGTACAAGGACTCGAACGGCCAAACTCATACCCTGACTTATCTGCGTACTGGCGAAAACTGCTATGAGTAAGTGGGTGTGGTGATACGATTTTTGGTCTCTAGATATTTCGCAACAAAGACTTTATCCGCTGCTTAGTACATTGCTGGCTGACTGGTGCATCAGCCGCCAGTAATGCTCTAGACCGTGTGTTCAGCTCATATCTACCCGGCGCCACGTACACGCACACTATGCATTTCATTGGCGAGCGGAGCGGTTGGGACCTTGTTGAATTTGTGCGATTATCGATCGCGAAGCCTATTTTACTCACTCCAACTATCTAAACTGCGCTATTAATCAGCATCGATTCAGTCGCTAGCCTCAGGCTGTGTATTTAGATCGATCTTGATGTTGCCGATAAAGCTTTATTAATAATGACCCGTGAGCGGATGCCTTGCCCCGACCGGCTCAGAGTGTCTAAAACTATAAAAATTATAAGAGCACCCCGTGATGAATTGTCGTCTTCTTGACACGAGTAGTCAGGTCTTCCTCAATGCGGACCCTTATGCGGTTTCCGAGTATGTGAACCAGCACGTCGGCTCGCATTGTATCCGGTTACCTAAAAGCGGCAGGCCCGAAGCCAGCTTGAGCCATCGTACATTCGGCAGCCTCGATTTATGCCGAATCAGCTACGGCGGCAGTGTTCGTGTTACCTCTCCCGCGCTGGAAACCATCTACCACCTGCAGATTCTGCTGCAAGGTAATTGCTTGTGGCGTGGCCATGGCCAAGAGCATTACTTCACCCCCGGTGAGTTATTGCTAATCAACCCGGATGATCAAGTCGATCTGACCTACTCAGATGACTGTGAAAAATTTATCGTTAAGTTACCTTCTGCATTTCTAGATCGAGCATGCACGGATAATCACTGGCAACGCCCAACCGACGGCATCCGTTTCACGGCCCGTCATGACCTCCAGCAAGTCGAGGGCCTGGTGAGTCTGCTTGGCTTAGTCTGCGATGAGGCCGAAGGCACGCAGCAATTGCCGCTGGTGCAAGAGCAGTACACGCGTATTATCGCCAGCAAACTGCTGGGTTTGCTGACAAACAATGTGTTGCGCGAAGAGCTGGCTGAGAGCAATCCTTCATTCGAGCGTATCGTCCAGTTCATTGAGGACAACCTCAAACAAGACATTAGCCTGGAGCAACTCGCACAAGTGGTACGCATCAGTCCGCGCTCGCTCTATGCGCTATTCGACCGGCATCTCGGCACCACGCCCAAGCACTACATCCGCAATCGCAAGCTGGAGAAGGTCCATGACTGTCTGACTGATCCAGCGTCCAAGGTGCGCAATGTCACTGAAGTGGCGCTGGATTACGGCTTTCTGCATCTTGGGCGTTTCTCTGAAAGCTACAAAAACACCTTCGGCGAACTGCCTTCAGATACGCTTCGCCGCCGCGGCTGAGCCCCATCTATCAGCGTGTCGTTCGACAGTTCAGCGCTAACCCTTTACTTAACTCCTGTGACTTAACTCGCCAGGCAGCCGTGTTTATCTAGGGTCTGTTACAGCATTATTCCAAAACCGAAAAGCTGCAGAAAACGGATAGTGGTCGTGTAAAAACTGGATATTGCCGTTGAGGGCAGCACCGTAGTCTTGGTTTCGTTGAAACAATAATAACGGAGCCATGGCGATGAACCTGGGACTCGAATACTTAAGTAGCCTGCTTGAAGATGATAAGGATCAAGGCGTCTACCGCTGCAAGCGTGAGATGTTCACCGATCCGCGTTTGTTCGAATTGGAGATGACCCACATCTTCGAGGGTAATTGGATTTATCTGGCCCACGAAAGCCAGATTCCCAATAACAACGACTTCCTCACTACCACCATGGGCCGTCAGCCGATCTTCATCGCGCGCAACAAGGACGGTGAGCTTAATGCCTTCCTTAATGCCTGCAGTCATCGAGGCGCCATGCTATGCCGTCACAAGACCGGCAATCGCTCGAGCTACACCTGTCCATTCCACGGCTGGACTTTTAACAACAGTGGCAAACTGCTGAAAGTTAAAGACCCAAAAGAGGCTGGATATCCAGAAAGCTTCAACTGCGAAGGCTCCCATGACCTGACCAAAGTTGCGCGCTTTGAGTCCTATCGCGGCTTCCTGTTCGGCAGCCTAAATGCTGACGTTAAACCATTGACCGAGCACCTCGGAGAGTCGGCGAAGATTATCGACATGATTGTTGATCAGTCTCCAGAGGGGCTGGAGGTGCTGCGCGGTTCCAGCTCCTATATCTATGAAGGTAACTGGAAATTGACCGCCGAGAACGGCGCCGATGGCTATCACGTCAGCTCAGTGCATTGGAACTACGCTGCCACCCAGAACCAGCGTAAACAGCGCGAAGCGGGTGAAGAGATCAAAACCATGAGTGCCGGAAGTTGGGCCAAAAACGGCGGTGGTTTCTATTCGTTCGACCACGGCCATTTGCTGTTATGGACGCGCTGGGCTAACCCTGAAGATCGTCCTGCATACGAGCTACGTGAAGAGCTTGCACGTGATTATGGCCAAGCCCGAGCAGACTGGATGATCGAGAACTCGCGCAATCTGTGCCTGTACCCGAACGTCTACCTGATGGATCAATTCAGCTCGCAGATCCGCATTGCCCGACCAATCTCGGTAAACAAGACCGAGATCACTATCTACTGCATCGCGCCCAAGGGTGAGAGTGCAGACGCGCGCGCTAAGCGAATTCGTCAGTACGAGGACTTCTTCAACGTCAGCGGTATGGCCACCCCTGATGACTTGGAAGAGTTTCGTTCTTGTCAGACAGGTTACGGCGCTGGTCGCGGCTGGAATGATATGTCGCGTGGGGCCGAACATTGGGTGCAAGGCGCAGATGCTGCTGCCCAAGAAATCGAACTTAAGCCGTTGCTCTCTGGTGTGCGCACCGAAGACGAAGGCCTGTTCGTGTTGCAGCACAAGTACTGGCAAGAAACCATGCTCAAAGCTGCTGCGCAAGAATCGCAGTTGATCCCTGTGGAGGCGGTGCAATGAGCAGCACCTACGAAATCGTGCGCGACTTCCTCTATCGCGAGGCGCGCTATCTGGATGATGGTGAATGGGATCAGTGGCTGGAACTCTACACAGCCGATGCGACGTTCTGGATGCCGTCATGGGATGACAACGACAGCCTGACTGAAGACCCGCAAAGTGAGATCTCACTGATCTGGTACGGCAATCGTGGCGGGCTTGAGGACCGTGTGTTTCGCATCAAAACCGAGCGCTCCAGTGCGACGATGCCGGATACACGAACCTCGCACAATCTCGCCAATATCGAGATCGTCGAAGAGGCTGACGGGCTATGTCAGGTGCGTTTCAACTGGCACACCCTGAGCTTTCGCTACAAGACCACCGATAGCTATTTCGGTAGCAGTTTCTACACCCTTGATATGCGTGGCGAGCAGCCGCTGGTCAAGGCTAAGAAAGTGGTACTGAAGAACGATTACGTTCGCCAGCTAATCGATATTTATCACATCTAAGGGACGCAGCAGCAGGCCATTACGTGACGCCATGAATGGTGCCTGATGAGCCAAACTGTGCCCGCGAGGTGCGCTATGAATTACCAGATTGCTTTAAGTTTTGAAGACGGTGTTACGCGTTTTATTGAGGCTACTGGCGAAGAAACTGTCGCCGATGCTGCATACCGCCAAGGCATCAATATTCCACTGGATTGCCGCGACGGTGCCTGCGGAACCTGCAAGTGCATGGCTGAAAGCGGCCGTTATGACCTCGGTGAAGAATACGTTGAGGACGCGCTTAGCGAGGAGGAGGTTGAGCAAGGGTATGTGTTGACTTGCCAAATGCGCGCCGAGAGCGATTGCGTGCTTCACGTGCCCGCATCAAGCGATGTATGCAAGACCGCGCAAGCCAGCTACGAAGCGTCGATTAGTGCTGTGCGGCAGCTGTCTGACAGCACCATTGCGTTGTCAATCAAGGGCGAGGCGCTGAGCAAGTTGGCGTTCCTGCCGGGGCAATACGTCAACCTTAAAGTGCCGGGCAGCGAACAGGCGCGTGCCTATTCATTTAGCAGCCTGCAAAAAGATGGAGAGGTCAGTTTTCTGATCCGTAACGTACCCGGCGGGCTGATGAGTAGCTTTCTTACCAGCTTGGCCAAAAACGGCGACAGCATGACGCTGGCGGGCCCATTGGGTAGCTTCTATCTGCGCGATATTAAGCGGCCATTGCTGTTACTGGCTGGCGGTACCGGCTTGGCGCCATTTACCGCCATGTTGGAAAAAATTGCCGAGCAAGGTAGTGATTATCCGCTGCACCTGATCTATGGGGTCACTAACGATTTTGATCTGGTCGAGATGGACAAGCTTGAGACCCTGGCCACTCGCATTGCCAATTTTACCTATAGCGCCTGCGTAGCCAATGCCGAGAGCAATTATCCGCATAAAGGCTATGTCACCCAGCATATCGAACCTAAGCACCTCAATGATGGCGACGTTGATGTCTACCTTTGTGGACCGCCGCCGATGGTCGAGGCCGTGAGCGGTTACATCCGCGAGCAAGGCATCGCACCTGTGAATTTCTACTACGAGAAGTTTGCCGCTAGCGCCTAAACCACTTTGGGCCGTCTTTGCGTTATGTCGGCCTGTTTTATTCAGTTACCCGTGCGCTGGCGAAATTTGCGGCGCGCGGTGAATAACAGATTGAGGTCAAGACCATGAATCAGCGTTTTCACAATAAGGTCGCAGTAATCACCGGTGCTGCCCAAGGGATTGGTCGTCGTGTGGCTGAACGTATGGCCGAGGAGGGCGCGCAACTGGTATTGGTTGATCGTTCTGAGTTAATCCATGAGCTCGCTGACCAGTTGGCAAATGTAACCCAGGTGCTGACATTGACTGCCGATCTTGAACAGGCTGCAGATTGCCAGCGAGTAATGGCTGCAGCAATTAAGACCTATGGCCGCCTGGATATTTTGGTCAATAACGTCGGCGGCACTATCTGGGCCAAGCCTTTTGAGCATTATCGCGAGAACGAAATAGAGGCCGAAGTTCGTCGTTCGTTGTTTCCTACGCTCTGGTGTTGCCATGCAGCATTACCGCAAATGTTGGAGCAGGGGAGCGGGGCCATCGTCAACGTTTCCTCGATTGCCACACGTAGCGTTAATCGTGTGCCTTATGGCGCGGCTAAAGGCGGCGTAAATGCACTGACGGCTTGTTTGGCTTTTGAAACTGCTGAGCGTGGTATTCGGGTGAATGCCACCGCGCCGGGTGGCACTGAAGCACCGCCCCGGCGCATACCACGCAATGCCGCTGAGCAGAGCGAGGAAGAGAAAGTCTGGTATCAGCAAATTATCGACCAGACCGTCAGCAGCAGTCTGATGAAACGCTACGGCACCCTCGATGAGCAGGTCGGTGCAATTCTGTTTTTGGCATCCGACGACGCCGCTTATATCACCGGTCTAACCCTTCCTGTGGGCGGTGGCGATCAAGGCTGAACTCAGAAACATCCATTTAACCGCATCAATAACACAACAATAAGAGACCCGATGCCATGCGAACTATTGACGTACATGAAGTGATCGACAACGCGCGATTCAACCGATACCACTGGATGGTTATGTTCTGGTGCGCTTTGTTGCTGATTTTTGATGGCTATGACTTGTTTATCTACGGCGTGGTGCTGCCAGTCATCATGAAAGAGTGGGGGCTGACCCCTTTGCAAGCGGGCGCATTGGGTAGTTATGCCTTGTTCGGAATGATGTTCGGCGCACTGATCTTTGGCACCCTGGCAGACAAGATTGGCCGCAAGAAAGGGATCGCCCTGTGCTTTGTACTGTTTAGCGGTGCAACCCTGATCAATGGCTTTGCCAGCAACCCTACCGAGTTTGGAATTTGTCGTTTTATCGCAGGGTTGGGCTGTGGCGGTTTAATGCCCAACGTAGTGGCGTTGATGAATGAGTATGCGCCGAAGAAGCTGCGTAGCACGCTGGTTGCGATTATGTTCAGCGGCTATTCGTTGGGCGGCATGCTCTCCGCTGGTGTCGGTATCTATATGCTGCCGCGTTTTGGTTGGGAGTCAATGTTCTTCGCGGCGGCTGTGCCCTTGCTATTGCTGCCACTGATTTTCTATTTCCTGCCCGAGTCTGTGGGATTTCTGGTTCGCCAGGGGCGCACTGAACAAGCGCGGGCAATCCTCAACAGGGTTGAACCGAGCTGCGCGATTTCGGCTGACGACATCTTGAGTGTTGGCGCTGCGAAGAGTGGTTCTGCCTCAGTGCTGGAACTGTTTCGCGAAGGGCGATTGCTGCGCACGCTGTGTATCTGGGTGGCGTTCTTCTGCTGCCTGCTAATGGTTTATGCCTTGGGTTCGTGGCTGCCAAAGCTGATGGCTAATGCGGGCTACAGCTTGGGTTCGAGTCTGTCATTCCTGTTGGCCCTGAATTTCGGTGGCATGGCAGGGGCAATATTCGGCGGTTGGTTGGGGGATCGCTTGGATCTGAGCAAAGTAACTGCGGTGTTCTTTATCGCCGCAGCCGTTTCAATCAGCTTGCTCGGTTTCAAAAGTAGCCCTGCGCTTTTGTATTTTCTGATCTTCATCGCTGGCGCTACCACCATTGGCACGCAGATTTTGTTGTATGCCGGAGCCGCCCAGTTTTATGGCCTATCGATACGCTCTACCGGCCTGGGTTGGGCATCCGGCATCGGCCGCAATGGCGCCATTGTCGGTCCGTTACTGGGTGGTGCGCTGCTGGGCATCAACCTGCCGTTGCAACTTAACTTTTTGGCATTCGCCGTGCCGGGCGCCATCGCTGCAATCGCCATGGCGGTATTTGCTATCAGCAGCCAGCGCAGCCTCGGTACCACCGCTGATCCTGCGCTGACAGCTTCCTGATTATTCTCTGTGGAAACTGAAATGAACCAAGTTCTGATCGAAAACATTGAAACGATCATTGTAGATCTGCCAACCATCCGGCCGCACAAGTTGGCGATGCATACCATGCAAAAGCAAACCCTGGTGGTCATCCGGTTGCGCTGCTCAGATGGCATCGAAGGCCTCGGCGAGTCCACCACAATTGGTGGGCTTGCATACGGAAACGAGAGTCCGGAGAGCATCAAGCAGAACATCGACAGCCACCTTGGGCCGCTGTTACTGGGTCAGGATGCGGCCAACATCAATGCTGCAATGTTGCGGCTTGATAAAGCTGCCAAGGGCAATACATTTGCCAAATCGGGCTTGGAGAGCGCGCTGCTCGATGCGCAAGGCAAGCGCCTTGGTTTGCCAGTAAGCGAACTGCTGGGCGGCCGTGTACGTGACAGCCTTGAAGTTGCCTGGACGTTGGCCAGTGGTGATACCGGTAAAGACATCGCCGAGGCTGAACAGATGCTCGACGCGCGTCGCCATCGTATTTTCAAACTGAAGATCGGTGCCAACCCAGTCGAACAGGACATCAAGCATGTGGTTGCGATCAAGCGTGCTCTGGGTGATCTGGCCAGCGTGCGAGTTGACGTTAACCAGTACTGGGACGAGTCCCAAGCCATACGCGCTTGTCAGGTGCTGGGTGATAACGGCATCGATCTTATTGAACAGCCGATTTCGCGCATTAACCGTTCCGGACAGGTGCGCCTGAACCAACGCAGTTCTGCGCCAATCATGGCGGACGAGTCGATTGAAAGCGTTGAGGACGCATTCAGCCTGGCCGCTGCCGGAGCCGCAAGTATCTTCGCCCTGAAGATCGCTAAAAACGGTGGGCCACGTGCCGTACTGCGTACCGCGCAGATTGCCGAGGCGGCGGGGATCGCACTGTATGGCGGAACCATGCTCGAAGGCTCAATCGGCACGTTGGCCTCGGCCCATGCCTTTCTCACCTTGAAGCAGTTGACTTGGCACACCGAGCTGTTTGGCCCGCTACTGCTTACCGAGGAAATCGTCAACGAGGCGCCGGTCTACCGCGACTTCGCTTTACACGTCCCGACCACGCCGGGGCTTGGCCTGACTCTAGACGAAGAACGTTTGGCGTTTTTCCGCCGCTCTTAATCTTTTGCCAAGGCCTTAGGGCCAGGAGAAACGCGATGTTGTTCCACGTAAAAATGATCGTAAAGCTGCCGGTAGATATGGACCCGGCTAAGGCCGCTCAACTCAAAGCGGATGAAAAAGAACTGGCACAAGGCCTGATGCGAGAAGGCAAATGGCGCCACTTGTGGCGCATCGCTGGGCAATACGCCAACTACAGCGTGTTCGACTTGGAAAGTGTGGAAGCGCTGCACGACACGCTGATGCAATTGCCATTATTTCCGTACATGGAGATTGAGATTGCACCGTTGTGTCGACACCCCTCATCAATTCACACAGACGACCGCTGATTAGCCCTATAAAAACAATGCCGAGGTAGATTCTGATGACCGTTAAAGTTAGCCACACCGCCGAAATTCAATCTCTGTTCAACGAAGCAGCTGGTCTCAACAATGATCAGGGCAGTCCACGTGCAAAGCAGATCTTGCTGCGTTTAATCAATGATGTGGCCAAGATCATCGAAGACCTTATTTCCGTACATGGAGATTGAGATTGCACCGTTGTGTCGACACCCCTCATCAATTCACACAGACGACCGCTGATTAGCCCTATAAAAACAATGCCGAGGTAGATTCTGATGACCGTTAAAGTTAGCCACACCGCCGAAATTCAATCTCTGTTCAACGAAGCAGCTGGTCTCAACAATGATCAGGGCAGTCCACGTGCAAAGCAGATCTTGCTGCGTTTAATCAATGATGTGGCCAAGATCATCGAAGACCTTGAGATCACCGATGACGAGTTCTGGCACTCGGTGGATTACCTAAACCGCCTAGGCGCTCGTAGCGAAGCCGGTTTATTGGTGCCGGGGCTTGGACTGGAGCATTTTATCGACATTCTGCAAGATGCCAAAGATGCTCAGCTAGGGCTTACTGGCGGTACCCCGCGTACCATTGAAGGTCCGTTGTATGTAGCGGGCGCGCCAATCGCCGAAGGTGAAGTGCGAATGGACGATGGTACTGAGCTGGACCATGCCACAGTGATGTTCCTTGATGGAGTGGTGCGTGATACAGACGGCAAGCCCATTGCGGGTGCGGTGGTTGATGTGTGGCAGGCCAATACCAAGGGCAACTATTCATACTTTGACCAGAGTCAGAGTGAATACAACTTGCGTCGTCGTATCGTTACCGATGCAGAAGGTCGCTACCGCGCACGCAGTATTGTTCCTAGCGGTTACGGTTGCGCTCCGGATGGCCCTACACAGGAATGCCTGAACCTGCTCGGTCGTCATGGTCAGCGCCCAGCGCATATTCACTTCTTTATCTCGGCTCCAGGCCACCGTCATCTGACCACGCAGATCAATCTTTCAGGTGAAGAATACCTCTGGGATGACTTCGCCTATGCCACTCGTGATGGCTTGGTGGGGGATATTAAGTTTGTAGAGGATGTTGCGGCTGCGCACGACCGTGGTGTTGAGGGAGAGCGTTTTGCTGAGATGCAATTCAATTTCGAGTTGCAGAAGGCTCCTGCTGCACAAGCTGAGCAGCGCAGCAATCGGCCGCGGGCGTTGCAACAAGCCTGATGGTTATAGCCCGGTAGCCGACATTTGCACACGGCTATCGGGTTCAGATTTACATTACCTACAACAATAGCGATCCGGGCTATGTGCCACGGATGGCCTGTTGCACCTTGCTGCGAGGTTCCATGAAAGCCTTGGTCCACGATTGTTCATTGTCTGCTGTGGTGGCGGGTTTTATTGCCACTCTTATTTCTTACGCTGGCCCCCTGGTGATTATCTTTCAGGCGGCTGATAGTGCTGGTTTGTCGCACGCTGTAGTTACTTCGTGGGTCTGGGCGATTTCTATCGGAAGTGCGCTGCTGGGCATTGGCTTGAGCCTGCGCTATCGCGTGCCGATTATCATCGCCTGGTCTGCGCCGGGGTCTGCACTGTTGGTCACATTGTTGCCCCATATCAGCCTGAACGAGGCTGTGGGTGCTTACATCATTGCCAACCTGATTTTGTTACTGGTCGGGTTGTCAGGGGCTTTCGATAAGATCATTGGTCGGTTGCCAGCAGCAATATCCGCCGCAATGCTGGCTGGCATTCTGTTCAGCTTTGGCACTGGCCTGTTTGTCTCACTTAATAACCAGCCGCTTTTGGTGTTGGCGATGTTCGCAACCTACCTGCTGTGCAAACGGTTACTACCTCGCTATGCGGTAATGGCTGTATTAGTGGTCGGCTGTTTGATCGCGTGGCTGAACGGGGACTTGCACGGGGAGGCACTGGTTATCGGCTTGGCAGTGCCCGTTTGGATTAGTCCGGAGTTTAGCCTGACTGCTGCTCTAAATATTGCCTTGCCGTTGGTGGTTGTGGCCTTAACGGGGCAGTTCGTGCCGGGCATGGTGGTGCTACGAAACGACGGCTACTCAACCCCTGCCAGCCCGCTTATTAGCGCCAGCGCTGTTGGCAGTTTGTTGTTGGCCCCTTTTGGCTGCCATGGTCTAAACCTGGCTGCCATTACCGCAGCCATTTGTACCGGACGCGAGGCCCATGAAAACCCCGGTAAACGCTATGTTGCGGGTGTTTCGGGGGGCGTTTTCTACCTATTGTTAGGGTTGTTTGGTGCCACACTGGTGTCACTGTTCAGCGCTTTGCCTAAGGAGTTGATTGCAGCCCTGGCTGGGCTCGCACTCTTCGGTGCTATTGCGGGATCACTGGCGAACGCCATGTCTGTACCGCAAGACCGCGAAGCGGCTCTGATTACTTTTTTGGTCACCGCATCAGGCATGTCTTTACTTGGTTTATCAGCAGCTTTTTGGGGGCTGATCTTCGGTATTGCAGCCCACCTGCTATTAAACGCGCGGCGTACGTCAGCCCTCCAAACGCAAGTTATTAGCAAACAAGAGGCCGCTCGCTAACCTTCGCTATCGAATATTGCCTTTCTACCCACCAAGCATTGGAGTAGGGCGCGATAACACCACCCTGAGGGATTCATGCGTCTGTCGCCACGGGTGGATGCAGCACCAATTACACCTAAAACAATTACAAATGAGTGAAATGATGATGCAATCAAACTGTACGTTATTCGTGCTGCGGGCACCTTTGTCCCTGGGTTTTGCCTTGGCCCTTCCGTCCACTCTGATGGCAGCTGAAGCTGGCTTCATTGCCGACACCAGTGCGACCTTGCAGGCACGCAAATACTACTTCAGCCGCGACTATTCCGACATCGTCGGGCCCAACCCTCAATCCAAGGCGCAGGAATGGGCGCAGGGCTTTATTTTTAACCTTAAATCCGGTTACACCCAAGGCGCGGTGGGCTTTGGCTTAGACGCTATCGGTCTATTGGGGCTCAAGCTGGACAGCAGCCCGGATCGCACCAATACCGGTCTGTTAAGTGTAAATGACGATGGTCGGGCCGCCGACAATTACAGTCGCCTGGGCGGGGCACTGAAGATTCGGCTATCGAAAACCGAGTTGAAACTTGGCGAGCAGCAACTGGTTCTACCGATTCTCTACTTCGGTGATATCCGTCTGCTGCCTCCGACTTATCAAGGTGCCACCTTGGTCTCAAACGAGATTGATGGCTTGACCTTACAAGCGGGCCGGCTGAACTCGACCAGCCTGCGCGATGAGGCGGGTGATGGAAAAATAGGATTCATGGTGGGATTCGTGCCCCGGCGTCAGGCAGGTGTATTACTTACTGGCGATCATTTCAATTACAGCGGTGCCGATTACACCTTCAATAGTAAGCGTACTGCTGTGGGCGCCTGGTACTCGCAATTGGAGGACTTGTACAACCAGCGTTACTTCAGTCTCAAGCACAGTGAACCCGTCGGTGATTGGGTGTTGGGTGCCAATGTCGGCTATTTCGACTCGAGTGAAGACGGTAAAAAACTCAGCGGTAAGATTGATAATCAAGCCATATATTCTTTGCTGTCCGCCAAGTACGGTGCCAGTACATTTTACCTCGGCTATCAAGCCATGTTCGGTGATGACGGCCTGCCACGTGTGTTTGCTAACGTCAGCCCACTCGGCAACGAAGTGCCGACCTATACCTTCGATGCTGCAGATGAACGTTCTTGGCAGGCGCGGTATGACTATGATTTTGCCGCTGCGGGGCTACCAGGGCTAGTTGCCGGTGTGCGGTATATCAAAGGCGATAACGTTGACACCAATCTTGGTTTCGAGGGCCAGGAATGGGAGCGCGATTTGGACGTTAGTTACAGCGTACAGAGTGGCTCGCTCAGAGGCCTGAATATCAAAGTTCGTAACGTCACAGCTCGCTCAAATTATCGTACTGACGTTAACGAGAATCGGTTGATTTTTAACTACAGTTGGAAACTACTCTGAATCTAACCCGTTGTTTTATTGGCTAATGTCGCTGCTTTGAAGGTCGTGGGCAGACTAAAACTCGGCCTGAAGTATAGACTAAGGTCTGATTCTGATCGTTAATCGAACGTTGAAACGCTTAGCCTATTGAGCTGCTTAATGGTCGCGCTTATGTTGCTGACGCCGCACCGAATGCCTCGGCATTCGGTGCTTAAATCAAAAATAAGAGACGCCCATGACCGCCATGACTTCCTCGACTGCCAGCCTAGATGTGCAGTCGTTTATCAATGCTCAACCTCTTTCGCGCTATCAGTGGCGCATCATGATTCTGTGTTTTCTGATTGTTTTTCTCGATGGGCTGGACACGGCTGCCATGGGGTTTATTGCGCCAGCGCTGACACAAGACTGGGGAATTGATCGCGCCAGCCTGGGTCCTGTCATGAGCGCCGCTTTGATCGGTATGGTATTTGGCGCATTGGGTTCTGGCCCATTGGCTGATCGCTACGGGCGCAAAGTGGTGCTGGTGGTTGCGGTCTTTCTGTTCGGTTTATTCAGTTTATTGTCGGCCTTCAGTGGCAATGTCGATCAATTGGTCGCGCTGCGGTTCCTCACTGGGTTGGGGCTGGGTGCTGCGATGCCTAACGCCACGACGCTGTTGTCTGAATACACCCCGGAACGCCTCAAGTCACTGCTGGTGACCAGTATGTTCTGTGGCTTCAATCTGGGCATGGCCTGCGGCGGTTTTGTGTCTGCTGCGCTGATTCCTGCCTACGGCTGGCACAGCCTGCTGTTGCTTGGTGGCGTTCTGCCGCTGGCGCTCTCTTTAGTATTGCTGCTGCGCTTGCCGGAGTCGGCGCGGTTTCTGGTGGTGCGAAATCGTGGTGCGGTTAAAGTGCGCAAGGTGCTTGAGCCTATAGCGCCCGCAGCCATGAATGGTGTCAGCGCTTTCACAGTCCCAGAGCAAAAAACTGTTCAAAGTCGCAACGTACTCAAGGTGATTTTCTCTGGCACCTACAGTGCTGGCACGCTGTTGTTGTGGCTGACCTATTTCATGGGGTTGGTGATTGTCTATCTGCTCACCAGTTGGTTGCCGACGTTGATGCGCGACAGCGGCGCAAGCATGGAGCAAGCAGCCTTTATCGGCGCGCTGTTCCAGTTTGGCGGGGTACTCAGTGCCGTTGCTGTTGGCTGGGCGATGGACCGCTTTAATCCGCACAAGGTCATTGGTGGCTTCTACCTCTTCGCCGGCGTGTTTGCCTATCTGGTCGGGCAGAGCCTTGGTGAAGTGACCTTGCTGGCCACATTGGTATTGCTGGCCGGTATGTGCGTGAACGGTGCGCAATCTGCAATGCCATCACTGGCCGCACGCTTTTACCCAACCCAAGGGCGCGCCACGGGTGTGTCGTGGATGCTTGGTATTGGCCGCTTTGGTGCCATCCTCGGTGCTTGGATGGGGGCAACCTTGCTTGGCCTGGGCTGGAACTTCGAACAGGTACTGACGGCGCTGGTAGTGCCTGCCGCTATCGCCACGGCTGCTGTAGTAATCAAAGGTTTGGTTAGCCACGCGGACGCAACCTAGTAAACCAATTGCGACTTGAAGCAGTCGGCTGAAAGTATTGAGCTCGCCAGCGCCCAGTTTTCTGGGCGTTGTTGCCTTGAACGACGGTACAGAGTGTTGTTCGATAATCGCCCGAATAGTCGATTATCGGATTGTTTGGGCGTCGCCGTCAGAGTACTTTTTACCTACACGACGTGCTGCCACGTCCCGCCTACCAATCGAGATCTACCATGGCTGACATTATTTCTCTGAGTGAAGCGGTTCAACGCTTCGTCAACGACGGCGACACTGTTGCCCTCGAAGGCTTTACCCATTTGATTCCAACTGCCGCCTCGCATGAGCTGATTCGGCAGAACAAGAAAGACCTGACGTTGGTGCGCATGACGCCGGATCTGGTCTATGACTTGCTGATTGGTGCCGGTTGCGCGAAAAAGCTGATCTTCTCCTGGGGCGGTAACCCTGGTGTAGGCTCCCTGCATCGTCTGCGTGACGCTGTGGAAAAGGGCTGGCCTCAACCGCTTGAGATTGAAGAGCACAGCCACGCTGCAATGGCCAACGCTTATGTCTCCGGTGCTTCTGGTTTGCCTTTCGCCGTGTTGCGCGGCTATCAGGGTTCGGATCTGGCCAAGGTCAATCCACGCATCAAATTTATCGACTGCCCATTCACCGGCGAGACCCTGGCAGCAGTGCCAAGTGTGCGCCCGGACGTGACTGTGATCCATGCACAGAAGGCTGACCGCAAAGGCAATGTGCTGATTCAAGGCATCCTGGGTGTGCAGAAAGAAGCCGCGCTGGCGGCAAAACACTGCATCGTAACCGTTGAAGAAATTGTTGATGACCTGCAGGCACCCATGAATGCCTGCGTGTTGCCGACTTGGTCGATTGCTGCCGTGTGCGTGGTGCCGGGTGGTGCGCATCCGTCTTATGCTCACGGTTACTACGAGCGTGACAATCGTTTCTATCAAGCATGGGACCCAATTGCTCGCGACCGTGAAAGCTTCAATGCATGGATTGATAAATACATCCGTGGCACTGCAGATTTTGCTGAGTTTCAAGCGCTGGTGAATGGGGAGAGCAAGTGATGACCGACTTCAATACCAATGAAATGATGACCGTTGCAGCTGCCCGCCGCCTCGGTAATGGCAGCGTTTGCTTTGTCGGTATCGGCCTGCCATCCAAGGCCGCTAACCTGGCGCGTTTGACCCATGCCCCGGAAGTGGTACTTATCTATGAGTCTGGCCCTATCGGTGCCAAGCCCACGGTATTGCCGCTCTCTATTGGTGATGGCGAGCTGGCAGAGACGGCTGACACCGTGGTGCCCACTGGCGAAATTTTCCGTTACTGGCTGCAAGGCGGTCGTATTGACGTCGGCTTCCTGGGCGCTGCGCAGGTCGATAAGTTTGGCAATATCAACACCACGGTGATTGGTGATTACCATCAGCCTAAGGTCCGTTTGCCGGGCGCTGGCGGCGCGCCAGAAATTGCTGGTTCGGCCAAGAAAGTGCTGATTATCCTTAAGCAAGGGCATCGCACCTTTGTTGAAAAACTGGCGTTTATTACTTCCGTTGGTCATGGCGAAGGCGGCGACCACCGCAAGCGTCTCGGCTTGCCGGGCGAGGGGCCAGTGGCGATCATTACTGACCTATGCATTATGGAGCCGGAAGCCGGTACTAATGAGTTTATCGTGACCTCGATGCATCCTGGTGTAACGCGCGAGCAAGTGATTGAGAACACCGGCTGGCAGATTCGCTTTGCCGAAAATGTCACCACCACCGAAGCGCCGAAGTTTGAAGAATTGACAGCGCTGCGCGACCTCGAAGCACGCACAGCCGCTGCTCATGGTCAGGCTGGAGGTGATGAATGAGTCGCGACGTATTTATCTGTGATGCCGTACGCACACCGATTGGCCGGCTCAACGGCGGCTTGTCTGCCGTGCGCGCCGATGACCTTGCTGCTATCCCGTTGAAAGCACTGATTGAGCGCAATCCGCAAGTTGACTGGAGCGCCATTGATGAAGTGTTTATGGGGTGCGCCAACCAATCTGGCGAAGACAACCGCAACGTAGCGCGCATGGCGTTGTTGCTTGCAGGTCTCCCGGAAACGGTGCCGGGCGTCACCCTTAATCGGTTGTGCGCCTCTGGTCTGGACGCTGTGGGCTCTGCATTTCGCGCTATTGCCTTGGGTGAAATGGACCTGGCGATCGCTGCCGGTGTTGAGTCGATGACCCGCGCGCCTTATGTGATGGGCAAGGCCGACAGCGCCTTTGGCCGTGGTCAGAAAATCGAAGACACCACCATGGGCTGGCGCTTCATTAACCCGTTGCTCAAAGAGCAGTACGGTGTTGACGCGATGCCAGTCACCGCTGACAACGTTGCGGCTGACTACGATGTCAGTCGCGCGGATCAGGACGCCTTTGCGTTACGCAGTCAGCAACGTGCAGCGGCTGCTCAGGCATCCGGTTTCTACGCTGAAGAAATAGTCCCGGTGGTGATCAAAACCCGTAAGGGCGAAACCGTTGTCGACACAGATGAACACCCTCGCGCTGACAGCAACGCTGAGACCATGGCCAAGCTCAAGCCGGTCAATGGCCCAGACAAAACGGTCACTGCAGGCAATGCTTCGGGCTTGAATGACGGTGCTTCGGCAATGATTCTGGCTTCTGCCGAAGCGGTGCAAAAATACGGCCTGAAGCCCCGCGCTAAAGTGTTGGGGATGGCGAGTGCCGGTGTGGCTCCACGGGTAATGGGTGTTGGCCCGGTACCTGCTGTACGCAAGTTGCTTGAGCGTCTGAATCTCGACATTAACGCCTTTGATGTGATCGAGTTGAACGAAGCGTTTGCTGCTCAAGGTTTAGCGGTGACTCGCGAGCTGGGTCTGGCCGATGACAGCGACAAGGTTAACCCAAATGGTGGTGCAATCGCCCTGGGTCATCCACTGGGCATGAGTGGCAACCGCCTGGTGCTTACAGCGGTTCACCAGCTTGAGAAAACCGGCGGCAAGCTGGGTTTGGCGACAATGTGTGTAGGCGTTGGCCAAGGTCTGGCGCTGGCAATCGAACGGGTTTAACTAGCCTGGGCCAGCCATGCCAAGATCAGTTGCGAATCCGCTGCTGGTCTTGGCGCGCTCACTGCTATAAAACAGGCACTCATTCCAACTTTCTGGAGCACCGGCTTGAACAGCCCGAGCAACCAACTATTCGACGCCTACTTCACTCAGCCCGCCATGCGCGCGATCTTCTGCGATCAGGGCAGGGTCCAGGGCATGCTCGATTTTGAAGCGGCGCTGGCCCGTGCTCAAGGCCGCGTTGGCTTGATCCCCGCGACAGCTGTTGGGCCAATCGAGGTGTCCTGCAAGGCCAATCACTTTGACTTTGCAGCGCTGGCGCAAGCCATCACCATTGCGGGGAATTCAGCGATTCCATTGGTCAAGGCCCTGGGTAAGCGGGTCGCCAGTGAAAATGTCGAAGCTGAGCGCTATGTGCATTTAGGTGCGACCAGTCAGGATGTCATGGACAGCGGTTTGGTCGTGCAGTTGCGCGGCGCAATTGAGTTGCTTGAGCCGGCCTTGCAGGCATTGGGTGATGCACTGGCGCAACAAGCCCAGCGTCATGCGGATACGCCAATGGCAGGGCGCACATGGTTGCAGCATGCAACCCCGGTGACCTTGGGCATGAAGTTGGCGGGTATTTTGGGCGCGATTAGCCGCCATCGTCAGCGCTTGTCTGAGCTGAAACCGCGCTTGCTGTGCCTGCAGTTTGGCGGAGCATCTGGCAGCTTGGCTGCATTGGGTGATCAAGCTTGGCCGGTCAGCGAGGCCTTGGCCGATGAGCTAGGGCTTAATTTGCCGGATCAACCTTGGCATACCCAACGAGATCGACTTGTTGAGTTTGCCAGTTGGCTGGGCATGCTTGCCGGTAGTCTCGGCAAGCTGGGGCGTGACTTGAGCCTGCTGATGCAAACCGAAGCGGGTGAGGTGTTCGAGCCTGCCGCGCCGGGTAAGGGCGGCTCATCAACCATGCCGCACAAGCGTAACCCGGTCAGCGCCGCGGTGCTGATCGGCGCAGCCACGCGTGCGCCGGGCTTGGTCGCAACCATGCTTTCGGCAATGCCACAGGAGCACGAGCGCAGCTTGGGCTTGTGGCACGCGGAATGGGAGTCTCTGCCCGAGCTGTGCTGCATTGTTTCTGGGGCACTGCAACAAGCATTGTTGGTCGTGCCGGGGCTAGAGGTGCAAGCGCAGCGTATGCGCGAGAATCTTGAGATGACTCAAGGCCTGGTGCTGGCTGAGGCTGTCAGCATTGCTCTGGCCCAGCGAATTGGCCGTGATGCGGCTCATCATTTACTTGAACATTGTTGCCGCGAAGCGGTAGCCCAAGGCGTTCATTTACGTGCGGTACTGGGGGCAAATGCTGAGGTGACTGCGCAACTCACTGCTACTGAATTGGATCGTTTACTTGATCCTGCCTTTTATCTCGGGCAGGCGCGGCGCTGGGTCGAACGCGCTTTAGCCGAACACCAAAATCTCTGCCAATAGGAGCCCCAAATGTCTGCTGTGCAACTGGCTGATGGCGAACTGAATTATCTGCTCGAAGGTCCCGCTGATGCGCCTGTATTGGTGCTGTCTAACTCTTTGGGCACCGACTTGCACATGTGGGATGTGCAGATTCCTGCATTCACTGAACACTTTCGTGTGTTGCGCTATGACACCCGTGGACATGGCAAATCACTGGTGACCGAAGGCCCTTACAGCATCGAGCAAAATGGCCGAGATGTGCTGGCCTTGCTTGATGCGCTGGATATCCAGCAAGCGGCTTTCTGTGGCCTGTCGATGGGTGGTTTGATTGGCCAGTGGTTGGCGATTAACGCGCCGCAGCGTCTGACGAAAGTAGTGGTGTGCAACACGGCAGCGAAAATCGGTACCCCAGATATCTGGAATCCACGTATTGAGACGGTGCTGCGTGATGGCGCTGCAGCAATGGCAGCCTTGCGGGACGCTTCGGTTGCGCGGTGGTTTACCGAGGGGTTTGCAGCCAGCGAACCAGCTAAAGTCGAACCCATCGTTGGTATGCTCGGGCAAACCTCGCCTGAAGGCTATGCGGCCAATTGCGCGGCGGTGCGTGATGCCGATTTCCGTGAGCAAATCGCTGCAATTACATTGCCCGTGTTGGTGGTGTGTGGCACTCAAGATGTGGTGACAACGCCAGTTGATGGGCAGTTTATGAGCTCACGTATTGCCGGTGCCCAGCAGGTGGAATTTCATGCGGCGCATTTGTCCAACGTCGAAGCAGGTGAGTTGTTTACTCAGTCTGTGCTTGATTTCTTGCTGGCTTAATCGGAGTTTTGATAATGGACGAAAAACAACGCTACGAAGCCGGTATGCAGGTACGTCGCTCAGTATTGGGTGATGCCCATGTTGATCGCAGCCTGGAAAAAATGACGCCGTTCAATGAAGAGTTCCAGGAGATGATCACGCGTCATGCCTGGGGCGATATATGGACGCGCCCGGGTTTACCACGCCATACCCGCAGCCTGATCACCATTGCCATGCTGATCGGCATGAATCGCGAGGGCGAGCTTAAGTTGCATCTCAAGGCGGCCAAGAACAACGGCGTAACCCGCGAAGAAATCAAAGAAGTACTGATGCAAAGTGCGATCTACTGCGGCATTCCTGCGGCCAATGCGACTTTTCACTTGGCTGAAGAAGTCTGGGATGAAATGGGTGTGGAGTCGCTGCAGGATTAAGCATGTAAATGGCGGACAGGTTGCGCGTTGTTCGCCTTTTTTACTGTATTTCGTTGCCTTGGCTCGACCCTTTAATTGCGTGAATATTGGGTTGATGGTTGGCTTCTGGTGGACACATTACCGCTTGAATGATTTGCGGTAGCGCGTAAGGCGGACAACGTTTTTTGTCCGCCGTCACCCGACGCAAATGCCCGGTGAATTCGCCAATATTTGGTGGACAAGCTGCGCCTGTCACACCCTAGGGTCAGCACCCATAATGGCGCTATTTATCCCACTGTGGTGCGAAGTCTGGGCTTACCACCCGAACGTTTTTCGGCAGCTGTTCGAGCAGTGCAAGGTCTTCGCCATCGAGGCGAATATCAAGCGCTGCCAGGTTACTTTGCTGATTGGCTTTGCCGCTGGCCTTAGGAATCGCTGCGACACTGTCTTGCGCCAATAACCACTGCAGGGCCACTTGGCTTGGTAGCACGCCATGTTTCTTGGCGACCTGCTGTACCTCTGCGGTTTCAGCCGCTTTGCCCCGTGCCAAAGGCGTGTAGGCAGTCAATGCCATGCCATGTTGGCGAACAAAATCGAGCAAAGGTTGTTGATCGAGCATCAGGTGATATTCAACCTGAAGGGCGGCCAAGGGCGCGCCTAACTCGTCTACCGCACGGCGCAACATCGGCAGGGTGAAATTGGCCACGCCAATGTGTTTGGCTTTGCCACTTTGTTGCAACTCGACCAGGGTTTCGATGCTCTGCTCAAGGTTCCAATCCTTGCCGGCATTGCCTGGCCAGTGAATCAAAAACAGATCCACGTAATCACTTTGCAAGGCTTTGAGGCTGTCGTCGAGGGATTGGCGCATCGCCTCCGGTTGTAACTTGTCCCACCACACTTTAGTCGTGACATGTATTTGCTCACGCGGGATGCTGGAGCCGGCTAATGCCTTACCCACAGCGGCTTCATTGTTGTAGCCGGTGGCGGTGTCGATATGCCGGTAACCCAGTGCTAATGCCTGTTGAACGGCGTGGGTGCACTCTTCATCAAGCATGGGCCAAGTCCCTAAGCCAAGCTTGGGTAAGTGCAATTTTTGGCGTGTGGCGATGGTTTGCATAAAACGTCTCCGTGGCGAGTGAATGACATGCAGTGTGCCTACTTGATAGTACAACTGTAGTGTCGCTGCCTGTGCGCTAGGGCTGAAGGTCGGGGTAATCAGCGTTCGATAAGCGAACGCTTGGGGGCCGTAAAAAAAGCCCGTCACGAGGATGGGCTGAAGGTCGCTGGAGCAAGCAAAATGAACGACGAAATGCAAAAGCCCGGTTAGCGGGGACTTAGGCTCTGTACGAAAAGTCGTCGAGCTCAGGCGCTTTCGTGGAGAGCCTAAAGAATATCTAACGGATAGTTGATGATGATTCGGTTTTCATCCATGTCACGCATGGCGAAGTTCTGGCGCAGCGTCGAGTTGCGCCATTTCATATTCAGCGCTTTAAGTGCACCGCTCTGAATGGTGTAGGCCAGTTCGGTTTCGCGGCCCCATTCTTTGCCATCGCTTGTGGTTGCAGTGTGTACATTGTCGCCACTGATGTAACGGTTCATCAGGGTAAGACCAGGAACGCCAAGCCCTGCGAAGTTGAAATCATGGCGTACCTGCCAGGAACGCTCTTGGGCGTTGTCATAGCTGTTGTTGAAGCTGTCGTTGGCCAGGGTTCCGCCGCTGGTACCGTTGACCCGCATCCAATTGTTATCGCCGGTGAGCTTCTGCAGACCAACAATGAAGGTATTGCTGCCATACTTGGCTGAGAACAAGCCTGAAATAGTTTTGTTATCCAGGTCACCGGCCAGTGCGCTGCCGTCTTCTTTGCCAATAAAGAAACCGAGGTTGGCACCCAGCACCCAGTCACCCACAGGCTGGCTGTGTTGCAGGTTGTAGTATTGTTGCTGGTAAACATCTTCCAGTTCGGCGTACCAAACACCTACTTGGGTACGTTTGTCGTTGAATGCATATTCGCCACCTGCAAAGTTGAAACGGTCGGAAAACGCGCCCCCGTAGCTCATGTCATCCATGCTTGCGCTGTCACGCGGGCTGTTCTGGCGGAACTGACCGCCATAAAGATTAAGGCCGTCAATCTCTTTGGAGGTCAGCTGCGCACCCTCGAAGGTCTGCGGCAGTGAGCGGCCATCATCAGAGCGCAGAATCGGCAGCACAGGCACCCATTCACCGACTTTTAATTCGGTGTTGGATATTCTGGCTTTAGCGGCCACTGCCAACCGGCCAAAGTCATCAGATGGGCCGTCGTGGTGAACCGGAAGCAGGGCGGTCCCGTCGGTTCCGTTGCCGCCGTCCAACTTGATTGCCAGCATGCCAAGGGTATCGAGGCCGAAACCCACGGTGCCTTCAGTGAAACCTGACTGAGCATTAAGAATGAAAGCCTGTGTCCATTCTTCGGCGTAGTTTTGCGGCGCGTCGGAGTCAACGAAGTTGCGGTTAATGTAGAAGTTACGCAGGTTGGTGGAAACCTTGGCGTCTTCGACAAAGCCAGCCGCGTGGGCTAGCAGCGGTAGGCCTGTACTGGATATGGCGATTGCCAGTGCGGCGGGCAGAATACGGAGGCGTTGAGCAGTCATGTGTGTTTCCTTGGTTTATTGTTTTAAAGACGCATGCAATAGGCGAGCGCGGTTCTACCACCTGGCTGCGAGAGCAGGGTGAGTCGTGTCGGTTTGCTGAAAGGGTGCGCTGTCGCAGCGCTGTGGTGCTAGCTGTAGATCACGGACACAAACTGTCGCCATGCAGGGCGCAGGTGCTCTTGATTCGTCTATCGGTGATGGGAGTTGGTACAGCAACTGGGCTGTTCAGACGCAGCTGGCCATTCAGGCCGCTAAGTAATATCAACATGGCAATGAACCTTTATTTGTATTTATCGGCACATCTGAGAAGGCGTCACCACGAGGGCTATGCACTTCATTGAGAGTTTCATAGTGGAAGCTCAGTGCAGACGGCGCAATTACCTGAGGCGGGTTTTGTTCGCTGATCGAACAATTAGTTAACTGTTTGGTACATTTCTCAGTCGAGAATCAGCTTCTACCTAAGCTGAATTGGTGATGTTTACTATGTTTTTGCCCATTTCTATATTTAAAGCATTTTATCAAGTCAGTTCTTGATCTTGCCTGTTCGATAATCGAACAGAAAAGTAACCAGGCAGTTCAAAGTGTTTGCGCTATCGGACACAAGCTCGAATACTCCAGATACCCTGATCCGATTCTGCTCGATAGTGGTTTTTACTCATGTCATATGCGCTGACTTGAAACCATGTCGGAACAGGTCCGGCAGTGACAATAAAAACAGGAGTTTGAGCATGCAGCGTTCGATTGCCACCGTGTCCTTGAGCGGTACCCTGCCAGAAAAGCTTGAAGCTATTGCTGCTGCCGGTTTTGACGGTGTCGAAATCTTTGAAAACGATTTGCTTTATTACGCAGGCAGCCCGCGTGATGTCCGGAAAATGTGTGCTGACCTGGGTATAGCAATCACCTTGTTTCAGCCGTTTCGGGACTTTGAGGGCTGCCGCCGCGAACGTTTGCAGCGCAACCTCGACCGCGCTGAGCGCAAGTTTGACCTGATGCAGGAATTGGGTACCGATCTGGTATTGGTATGCAGTAATGTGGCCGCTGATTCGCTGGGCGATGAGCAAATCCTGATTGATGACCTTAGCCAACTGGCTGAACGTGCGGGTGCGCGTAACCTGCGTATTGGCTATGAAGCGTTGGCCTGGGGACGCCACGTCAGCACCTACCAACAGGTCTGGGATATCGTGCGACAGGCGGACCACCCGGCGCTAGGGGTGCTGCTCGACAGTTTCCACACCTTGTCATTGAAAGGTGACCCTGCGGCGATCGCCGATATTCCGGGCGATAAGATCTTTTTTGTACAGATGGCTGACGCTCCGATTTTGGCCATGGATGTGTTGGAGTGGAGCCGGCATTTCCGCTGTTTCCCAGGGCAGGGCGAGTTCGACCTAGCCGGTTTCCTCGCACCTATTCTGCGTACAGGCTACAAGGGACCGCTGTCGTTAGAGATTTTCAATGATGGTTTCCGTGCTGCTCCGCCGCGAGCCAATGCGGCGGATGGTTTGCGGTCATTGCTCTATCTGGAAGAGAAAACCCGTGACTTGCTGGAAAAGCAGGCCCGTGAGCAGGTCGAGGTTGCACAGCCTGATCTCGACTTGCTGTTTGATCCGCCTGCGGCAAGTCAGTATGACGGTGTTGAGTTTCTTGAGTTTGCCGTCGACAGTGAGCAAGGCAGTAAGCTGGGCAATTGGTTAGAGCGCCTCGGGTTTGCTCGGGCCGGTAAGCACCGTTCTAAAGACGTTAGCTTGTTGCGTCAGGGCGATATTAATATTGTGCTTAACGCCGAGCCATACTCCTTTGCCCATAGTTTTTTCGAGGCGCACGGCCCGTCACTGTGTGCGACAGCCTTGCGAGTACGTAATGCAGCGGATGCGCTGGAGCGTGCGCGCCAGTTCAAAGGTCAGCCTTATCGCGGTCTCGTTGGCCCTAACGAGCGTGAAATCCCTTCAGTGCGAGCACCCGATGGCAGTCTGATTTATTTGCTCGACAAATCACCGGCCGGAGCCACCATATACGACAGCGATTTTGTTGTGGATGCCCAGGCGGAGCCTACCGGCAATCTGCAGCGCATCGATCATATGGCGTTGGCACTTCCAGCAGATAACCTCGACAGTTGGGTGCTGTTTTACAAGAGCCTGTTCGATTTCGAAGCCGATGATGAGGTGGTACTGCCTGATCCCTATGGGCTGGTCAAAAGCCGCGCCTTGCGCAGCCGCAATGGCAGCGTACGTCTGCCGCTGAATATTTCGGAGAATCGCAATACTGCGATCTCGCATGCGCTATCCAGCTATCGAGGCTCTGGCGTGCACCACATCGCTTTTGCTTGCGAGGATCTTTTCACTGAGATCAACCGCGCCAAGGATGCAGGCGTGCCGCTGCTGGATATTCCGCTGAATTATTATGATGATCTGGCTGCTCGCTTTGATTTCGATGACGAGTTCCTCAGCGAACTGGCTTACTACAATGTGCTCTACGACCGTGACGCCCAAGGTGGCGAGCTGTTCCATGTGTACACTGAACCCTTCGAGGGGCGCTTCTTCTTTGAGCTGTTGCAGCGCAAAAATGGCTATATCGGCTATGGTGCGGCAAACGTAGCTGTGCGGCTTGCAGCCATGGCCAAGGCGCGAAGTGGGGTCGTTGTTAAGCCGCGCCTGTAGTGAAATTGCTGAGAAGCGGGCTCTGTACATTGTCGTGCCGGGCTTTCTTCGCTACGCATACGCGACCATAATCATGATCAACGCATTCAAATGATCGGTAACTATGACTATAACAACAGAGCTTGCCGAAGACGCAGCCAGTGCGCCGCGCAAAAGCCGCAAGAACAACCCAGAAAAAACCCGTGAGAATATTCTCCAAGCCGCGGTTACTGAGTTTGTTCAGTTTGGCCTTTCAGGTGCGCGGGTGGACGCTATAGCCGAGCGGACACACACCTCCAAGCGCATGATTTACTACTACTTCGGCAGTAAAGAGTCGCTCTACCAGGCGGTGTTGGAGAAGCTTTATGGCGATATTCGCTCAACCGAACAAGGGTTGCATTTGGGGGAGTTGGGGCCCGTCGAGGCAATTCGCAGATTGGTCGAGTTCACCTTCGATCACCATGCCCGCAATGTCGATTTCGTGCGCATTGTCAGTATCGAGAATATCAACTTTGGTCAGTACGTTGGCCAGTCAGAAACCATCCGCACATTAAGCAGTCATGTGCTTAAGTCGCTCGGTGAGATCCTCGAACGTGGTGCCGCGGCAGGATTGTTCCGTCAGGGGCTTGATCCGGTGGATGTGCATATGCTGATCAGTTCATTCAGCTTTTATCGGGTTTCCAACCGCCACACCTTCAGTTCGATCTTCCAGATTGACCTGCAAAGCGACGAGGTCATGCAGCGACAAAAACGCATGATCTGCGATTCTGTTTTGGGTTTTTTGCAACGCTGAATCAATAGCGTCCCATAAAAAAACGGCCTGATGGCCGTTTTTTTGGTTACTACTGACTGGCTCCGTAATGTGTGAGCCTTATCATGAGAGCAGTGCTTCAGTTGTTCGCCCGAGTTTTTTCGATGGTGTCGTACATTGATTTTACGAGCGCAGGATCCATGTCTTTGGAGAACTGCTCGATAACCGGTTTGACCTTTTCGCGGAAGCGATCCATTTCTGCTGGGCTCACAGTGTTGGCCTCCATGTCCTTAGACAGCTCAGCAAATGCTGCGTCCTGAGCGGCCTCGGTAATCTGGCGCTGATAAGTTGTGGCTTCTTTGGCTGCATCAGTAATCACTGCTTGTTCTTCGGCATTGAGCTTGCCCCAGCTCTTCTCGCCAATGATGAACGACTGTGGGTTGTAGATGTGCTGAGTAACCGACAGGTATTTCTGCACTTCGTTAAACTTGGTGTTCTCAATAACGGTGAAGGGGTTTTCCTGGCCGTCAACGGTGCGCTGCTCAAGGCCTGTATAGACCTCTGGGAAAGGCATTGGCACTGGGTTGGCACCCAAGGCCTTGAACGTTTCCAGATAAATTGGCGACTGGATTACGCGTATTTTCAGACCAGCCATATCTTCCCACTTGGTAACTGGGTGTTTGCTGTTGGTCAGGTTGCGGAAACCCAGATCCCAATAGCCCAAGGTTTTAAGGCCTTTGCCTTCCAGGCGTTTCGACAGTTCTTGACCCACTGGTCCGTCAATTACGGCTTGCGCTTCACTGGTACTGTTAAACAGAAATGGGAAGTCGAGCAGGGCGAACTCAGGTACCTGAGCTGCGAGGATTCCCGAGTTAAGCACAGTAAGGTCCAGAGTTGCGCCCTGGAGTGCGGAAACTGTTTGCAGATCGCCGCCGAGCACTCCGCCCGGGAACAGGCGGACTTTCATTTTTCCGCCACTTTTCTCTTTGACCAGCTCAGCAAACTTCTTGGCACCCAACGCTTGGGGGTGGTCATTGCTATTCTGGAAAGCAAAACGCAGGGTGTGCTCACTAATTTCGGCATGGGCCGAGACACTATTAAGCAGCAGGCCTGCAAGGCAGGCGGAAGTCAGCAGGGGTTTAAACCATTTAGTCATCGTTTGGACACTCCATCGTTATTGTTTGAGTTACGGGCTTGCGGTGGATAAAAACGTCAACCGGTGAAGAACTTCAAAGGTCCCAAAACCAGTTGTGGGAACAACACCAGAAGAATCAGGACAATCACCTGTGCCAACAGGAACGGCCAGACGCCTCGTGTGATTTCGTCTATGCGCAGTTTGGAAACCCCGCAGACCACGTTGAGCACAGTGCCCACTGGTGGGGTAATCAGACCAATTGAAGTGTTCACAAGAAACAGCACGCCAAAATACACAGGATCGATACCTGCCTGTTTCATGACGGGCATCAATACTGGGGTCAAAATCAGGATCGAAGGGGTCATGTCCATGACCATGCCGACCAGAATGATCAGCAGCATGACCATCAGCAGTAGTAAAGTGGGCGAGTCGAGGAATGGCGCAAGCAGATCAGTGAGTTGTCCTGGCAGATCAGCAATGGTCACCAACCATGATGAAACCATAGCTGCCGCGACCAGCAACATCACCACTGAAGTGGTTTTAGCCGCCGATAACACGACTTCAAATAGCTGGCTGATTTTCAGCTCACGGTAGATCACCAGCGACACGAACAGGGCATAAACAGCCGCCACCACTGCCGCTTCGGTCGGGGTAAAAATACCGAATTTGAGGCCGACAATAATGATGATCGGCAAGCCCATGGCCCAACTGCCATCGAGCAGGGTTTTGATGATTTCGCTGCGACTGCGCTTCGGCGGTACCTCGACATTCTCACTGCGTGAGACAAACCACCAGGCGATAGCTAGCGCGCCTCCGAGCATGATGCCTGGCACTATTCCCGCTAGGAAAAGCTTGGAGATCGATACGCCCGAAGCCACGCCAAATACGATAAAGCCAATGCTCGGTGGAATGATCGGTGCAATGATCCCCCCTGAAGCAATCAGCCCGGCTGCACGCTCACGGTTATGCCCAGCTTGTACCATCATCGGCACTAACAGGGCAGCCAGTGCTGCCGCATCGGCCACAGCAGAACCTGATAATGAAGCCAACAGGCATGAGGCGATGATTGCCACGTAACCGAGGCCGCCGCGCTTGTGGCCAACCAAGGCCATGGCGATGTTAACTATGCGCCTGGACAGGCCACCCGCATTCATCACTTCGCCAGCAAGCATGAAGAAGGGTACAGCCAGTAATGGGAAGCTGTCGGCGCCGTTAAGCAGGTTCTGCGCGATGATTTGCGCATCGAACAGATCAAGCTGCCACATCAAGGCAACGCTGACCATCAAAAGGGCAAACGCGATGGGTATACCTAACGCCATGGTGCCAAGCAGAGTGCCGAGAAATAGCGCGAGAGTCATGGCTTAGCCCCCTGCGGGCTCGGTAAATAGTCGGGCTTGCCTTGTGGCAATTGGCCGCGCAAGGCCATTACAAGGTCGTAAGCAATTACGGGGATGGCCGTCACGCCAAACAGCACGCCGACACCATAAAACCAAGCCATGGACAGGCCAGAGGCGGGGGCGGCGACGTTAAGATTGATTTGCGCTTGCTGCCAACTGCCGCTTAGCACCAGCCAAGCGATGAACAGCATCATCAGGTGACCCAGGGCAAGGCAGGTATTGCGACCTGCGGGGGGCATTTTCTTGATGATCAAATCCAGACCGAGGTGGCTGCGCTCACGCAAGGCCACCAGGGCGCCAAGAAACACCATCAGCACGAACAGCCAGCGCGACAGCTCTTCAGAAACGGTAATGCCCGAGTTGAAGGCATATCGCATGACCACGTTGCCAAACACCATCACCACCATGCTCAGCATGCACAGGACAATAATTAGTTTCAGCAGGCTAAAGTACAGGTTGACGATTTTTGTCATTTTGACCTCACAAGGCTGGCCAGTGCGCAAGGCACCTGGGGCCATTCTTATTGTTAAGCACGGCGCAGTGATTGCTCAGCTCATCGCATTAAAGTGTTCTTGCATGCGTTGAGCATCGGCTTCTAGACCGCTGAACAACTCAAAGGCTTTGACTGCTTGAAATACCGCCATGGTGCTGCCATCAAGCGTGCGACAACCCAACGCACGGGCTTCACGCAGCAGCTCGGTTTCAAGTGGGAAGTAGACAATCTCGGCCACCCACAAATCTGTGCGCAACAAAGCTTTGGGTACAGGCATACCCGGTAGCTTTTGCATGCCCATTGGTGTGGTGTTGACCAGTCCATCGGCACCTTGCATTGCACTGAGCAAGTCGACTCCGACCTGCGCGCGGTTGCAAGAAAAGCTCTGGTTTAGATTGTCAGCTAACTTCTGTGTGCGACTGGCGTCGACATCAAAAATAATCAGTTGCTCTACGCCCTCGCTCAGCAGCGCATGGGCGACAGCAGCACCTGCGCCACCTGCGCCCATTTGGACCACTTGTGCGCGAGCAACATCGGCCAAACCACGACGAAAACCTTCGGCAAAGCCAAGGCAGTCAGTGTTGTGGCCAATGCGCTTGCCATCGCTGAACACCACGGTATTGACTGCGCCTATGCCACGGGCTTCGGCTGACAGCTCATCAAGCAATGGGATAACGGCTTGCTTGCAAGGAAAGGTGATGTTGAGCCCTGTGAAACCGCTGTTCTGCGCACCTTTAAGTAGGTCGGGCAGGGCGTTTAGATCCAGTTTCAGGGTGTCGAGATCAATCAGGCGGTACAGGCATCGTATACCCTGCGCATCGGCCTCATGCTCGTGCATGGCAGGTGTTCGCGAGGCTTGAATACCCGCGCCGATCAGGCCAGCAAGAATGCCAGGGGTTTTAAGCTGCGGCATAAACATCAGTCCTGCAGAAGGTGAGCGAAGTGTTCGATTGCCATGCGATAGCCATTGCTGCCAAGACCACAAATCACCCCAACCGCGATTGCGGAAACATAGGAGTGATGGCGAAACTCTTCGCGCTTATGGACGTTGGAAAGGTGCACTTCGATAACTGGGACTTCGCTTGCAACTAGGGCATCACGAATGGCCACTGAGGTGTGGGTCCAGGCACCGGGGTTGATGACAATTCCGGCGCAGCGGTTGCGTGCCTGATGTATCCAGGTAATCAACTCGCCTTCGTGGTTGGTCTGCTCAAACTCAGCCTCAAAGCCGTGTTGCTTGGCGCTATGGCGACAGAGCTCGGCGATATCAGACAGGGTTTCATGACCGTAGGTGGCCGGCTCGCGGGTGCCGAGCATGTTCAGGTTAGGTCCGTTAAGGACCAAAATGGTACGAGGCATTTAAAGGTACTCCACTCTTATTTTTGTGCTTCTGAATACGAGGTCCAGGGCGCTTCAGAGCAAAATGTACCAACTAGTTAGTATGGTCAACTAGCTTAAAGGCTAATAAACAACAGTCTGGGCAATTTCAGTGTTGTGATAAATAAGATAAGTTGCTGTTTATTAAGCATTTGTAGAGAAATCTTTGAGTTTCAAATAGACCCACCATCCTGTAGTAAAGCGTTCGTTTATCGGCCACTTGCTTACGTTTTGGGAGATTGTTCCCGAAAAGCGCTTCAGGCCGGAGGCATTTGCAATGGGTTGGGGGTTGAATGTTTTGCGTGGGGGCGACAGCAACGCACGAGGTCGAAGCCGGCGCAAAAGGTGATTGATCCAGACGTTACAGCTCAGGCCATGTTTTCTATAGATAACGACTATCAATTCGACTGATTTCACCTGACGGGGCTGCAGGCATATCGTTTGTCTCAAGCAAAGTTCTGGAGGTGACCATGTCACACATCAACATCATGTCAGTCGTTGGCAGTGCAGTACCGGCGGCGTTACGGGCCGCAGGATCATTAGCCTGTTGGTATGTAGTCGTTGATGGCGTGCAAAAGTCAGGACCTTTCACATCCCTTGATGCTGCCATTGCCAACCAGTCGGTGTGGGAAATTGAGCAGCTCATGCGTCATAAGGGCCTCCAGTCATTTGCTGCCTGATCTTTAACCTGCCTTAGCGTTGGCAGTACAGCGATTTTCCTTTGTGTTGCTCCTCCCTTTACCCGCCTTCGTGGCGGGTTTTCTTTATCTGTGATTCACCACTGGTCAATAGATATTAATTTGCGCGCTGGCACCTATTGAGGATGTAGCGGGCGATGACGCACGGTAAACTGGCTCATCGAATATCAGCGGTGCGTGCTGTGAAGTGGGATATTTTCTGCAGTGTGGTGGATAACTTCGGCGACATAGGGGTGACTTGGCGCTTGGCCAAGCAACTGGTGGCTGAACATAACGGGGTTGTTCGCCTGTGGGTTGATGATGTCAGTGCCTTCGCGCGAATTTGCCCAGCGGCAGATGCCAATGCTGATTGTCAGGTCCAGCAGGGGGTTGCTGTTCATGCGTGGCATGAGCAGTGGCTAGATACCGATCCAGCAGATGTGGTGGTTGAAGGGTTTGCCTGCCACCTGCCAGAGGCTTATATAGCCGCGATGGCAGCGCGTGAGCGCAAGCCGTTATGGTTGAATTTGGAGTACCTCAGTGCCGAAGAGTGGGTGGCAGGCTGCCATGGCTTGCCATCTATGCAGTCCAATGGCTTGCAGAAATACTTCTTCTTCCCCGGATTTAGTAAAGACACTGGCGGCTTGTTACGCGAGGCTGCGCTTATAACTGAGCGTCAGGCGTTTCAGGCAGCGCCTGCTGCACGCCCAGCCTTTCTGCGTGGTCTCGGGGTTGAGCCTGTGGCCGGTGCACGGCTGATCTCCTTGTTTGCCTATGAAAACCCGGCCTTGTCCAGTTGGCTCGAGGCTTTGGCCGTAAATAGGCAAGCCACTCAGCTACTGGTGCCCGAGGGGCGAATTCTGGCGGATGTCCAAGCCTGGGTTGGCGGTGAGCAGTTGCGGGCGGGTGATTGTCGGGTGCATGGCCAGTTGCAGATCAATGTGCTGCCCTTTATCGAGCAAAGCCAATACGACCGCTTGCTGTGGAGTTGTGACTTCAATGCAGTGCGCGGCGAGGATTCATTCTTGCGGGCGCAGTGGGCAGGTCGGCCGATGCTTTGGCATATCTACTCGCAAGAGGAGGGTGCCCATCTGGACAAACTTGAGGCGTTTCTAAAACGCTATATCGATGGTTTGTCTGCACCTGCCAGTGAGGCGCTGTTGTCACTGTGGCGAGACTGGAATAGTGCTCAATCGGTGAGCAAAAGTTGGTCGTTGTGGCTTGAAAACGCTGAAGAGCTGACCGTTCATGCAGAAAAATGGTGTCTAGAACAGGCTTCTCACACAGATCTTGCTGCTGCGCTGGTGCAGTTTCAGCAAAATTGGATATGATACGCCACCTAGAATTCTGTAACTCCATTCATATCCGGATATTAGTATGAAAACCGCACAAGAAATGAAGCCCAACAGTGTGGCTCTGATCGACGGCCAGCCTTGGCTCATCCAGAAAGCCGAGTTCACCAAATCCGGTCGTAACAGCGCCATCGTTAAAATGAAATTGCGCAACCTGCTGACCGGCTCTTCGACAGAAACCGTTTACAAAGCAGACGATAAGCTTGAACCAGTTATCCTGGACCGTGTTGACGTGACTTACTCGTATTACAGCGAGCCAAACTACGTGTTCATGGACGAAGAGTTCAATCAGTACGAGCTGAACAAAGAAGACCTGGAAAGCGTTCTTCCTTACATCGTTGATGGCATGACCGACGTTTGCGAAGCCGTATTCTTCGAAGGCAAAGTAGTTTCGGTTGATCTGCCGACCACTATCGTTCGCCAGATCACTTACACCGAAGGTTCCGCCCGTGGCGACACCTCTGGCAAAGTGATGAAGCCAGCCAAGCTGAGCAACGGTACTGAAGTCAAAGTTGCTGACTTCTGCGAGATCGACGATTGGATCGAAATCGACACCCGTACCGGTGAATACAAGTCGCGCGCTAAAGCCCCAGTTTGATCTGAGCTTTAACCCGTCGTAAAAGACCCGGCCCTGTGCCGGGTTTTTTCATATTTACGCCTTGTCACCCAATAGGCCATGCCGCCGTGGTGCCGACCAGTCGTCGATGCATCCAGGTTAAAAGTAGTTGATGCGACACCAAGTTATTGCGCGTCGACACACTGCCCTAGGTCAATGCCGCTTGAGGGCCGTATTTGATAACATTGCAGAGATAACTTGGTCAGGGCTTTTACAAGAGGCCTTCGACCCCCCAGTGGTTGTGCTTAACCCGCACGGCGCCGTTTCCCCCGATCCTTCGGGAAACCCTCGGAACTCATTATTTTCTGCATGCGGTATTCCCCACTATGACTCGTTTAAAAGGCTCAGATCTCCTGGCCCTAGGTTTTATGACGTTTGCCCTATTTCTCGGTGCAGGCAATATTATTTTTCCGCCAAGCGCCGGTATGGCGGCGGGCGGCAACATGGGCATGGCCGCGATTGGTTTCTTGCTGACTGGCGTAGGCTTACCCTTGTTGACAATCGTTGCGCTGGCTCGCGTTGGTGGTGGCATGGCGCTGTTGACTGCACCACTGGGTAAAGCGGCGGGCATTGCCTTTGCTGTGGCGGTTTATCTGGCGATTGGCCCGCTGTTTGCGACCCCGCGCACGGCAGTGGTTTCGTTCGAGATGGGTGTCGCACCATTTACGGGTGAGAACGGTACTGCGCTGCTGATCTATACCTTGGCGTATTTTGCCGCCGTGATGTTCTTGTCACTCAACCCGGGGCGGCTGGTTGATCGTATCGGTAAATTTATCACCCCGGTTTTGCTGGCCGCTTTGTTGGTGCTTGGTGGTGCGGCGCTCCTGGTTCCGGCGGGCGAGATCGGCCAAACCACTGCTGAGTATCAGTCTGCACCTTTTGTGCAAGGCTTCTTGCAGGGTTACCTGACCATGGACACCTTGGGTGCATTGGTTTTTGGCATTGTTATCGCCATGGCGATTCGGGATCGTGGCGTCACCGATAGCAAGTTGATCACGCGTTACTCGATTATTGCCGGTTTGATTGCTGCAACGGGGTTGTCGCTGGTGTATCTGGCACTGTTTTACCTCGGTGCAACCAGCCAAGGCATTGCCGGTGAAGCCCAAAATGGCGTTCAGATTCTGACCGCTTATGTACAGCACACCTTCGGTACGGCGGGCAGTTTGCTACTGGCTGTGGTCATTACCTTGGCCTGCTTGACCACAGCCGTTGGTTTGTTGACGGCTTGTGGCGAGTTCTTCAGTGAGCTGTTGCCAGTCCTGCCATACCGCGTGGTAGTGGTGGTTTTGGGTGTGTTTAGTTTGCTGGTAGCGAATCAAGGCCTGACTCAGTTGATCAGCTTGTCAGTACCTGTATTGGTTGGCTTGTACCCACTGGCGATCGTGTTGATTTGCTTGAGCTTGCTTGATCGGTTCTGGTTGTCGTCATCTCGAGTGTTTATACCTGTGATGTCGATTGCTTTCATTTTCGGCTTTGAAGCCGCCTTGTCAGCTGCGGGCTTTAAAAATCTAGTGCCAAGTATTTTTTCCCAGCTACCACTTTCTGAGCAGAGCCTTGGGTGGGTGTTGCCGGTAATGGCAACCTTGCTACTGGCAGTGATTGTTGACCGCATTGCAGGGCGACCGGACGCCGTGACGGCCTAACGCAGGAAGCTGCAATTTGTTCAATAAGAAGCCGCCTTTAAGGCGGCTTCTTATTGCGCGGGTTTTGTTAAAGCATTGGTTTTTGTTAGGCAGTCAGGGTTGCAGCTTGTCTATAATCGCCATGGGCTAACAAGGAGTACCCATGTCGATTAGTGATGTTCACCTGCCGCATCTGATTGCAGTCATCTGGTTCTTGATTTGCTGGATCGGCTACAGCCGTTATTCCTTGGCAAAGGCCAAGACGACACCTTGTCTTGCCAGTGTCCTGCATTTGTATCGTGAAGATTGGATGCGCCGCATGTTGCTGCGCGAAAATCGCATCGCCGATGCTAACGTTATTGGCAACCTGGAGCGTAATGCTTCATTTTTTGCATCGAGCACGCTGATTATTCTGGCCGGTATTTTGACCGTATTGGGCTCATCTGACCGGGCGCTTTCCTTGTTGGCAGATTTACCCTTTGTGCAAGAGGCCAGCCGCAGTTTGTCTGAAGTCAAGTTATTGGGTTTAGGCGTGGTCTTTGTCTACGCTTTTTTCACCTTTAGCTGGTGCATGCGTCAGTACAACTTTGCTGCAATCCTGGTGGGCTCAGCGCCTATGGTTGGCGAGCGCAATGTGACAGAGCAAGAGCGCAAGGCCTTCAGTGAACGCACTGCTCGCGTCATCTCAATGGCGGCCAACCAGTTTAACTATGGGCTGCGTGCTTACTACTTCGGCATGGCGACCTTGGCCTGGTTTATCAATCCATGGTTTTTCATCGCAGTGACCACGGGTGTGGTCATGATCCTGTACCGCCGTGAGTTCCACTCAGATGTGCTTGAGGTCATGGTTTACACCCAAACCCCAACAATTGAACCGGTAAAGGAGAAGGCTGAATGAGTCTGCCATTTTGGTGTGTGTTTATCAGTGCGCTATTGATCTTTATCGCCAAGATTCCAGTGGCCAAAGCAATGCAGCAGCAGGGCGGTGGTCACTACGACAACCATCATCCGCGTAGCCAGCAGGCCCAGCTCACCGGTTTTGGCGCGCGCGCATTAGCGGCGCATTTGAACAGCTTTGAGGCATTCCCGCTGTTTGCCGTGGGCGTATTGATGGCCCATGTCACACAAACTCAGGGGTATTTGATCAATGCACTGGCGCTGACGTTTGTGATCGCGCGGGTTGTGTATCTGGTTTGCTACTGGGCGGATTTGCACTGGCAGCGCAGCCTGGCGTGGTTTGTCGGGCTGATTTGCAGCTTGTTATTGATGCTTTCGCCTGCACTGTAAAGCCCGGTCAATGGGTGGGTGACGTTTTTCATCCGCCATTGCCGTCGTGACTATTTGGGCTGTTTGTATGGGAAATAGTGGTCAAACTTGGCGTTTTCAGACCCTAGGCTATTGCGTCCATCTTCGACTCAGGACGCAATAGCTTCAAGATTGAAAGCTGCTTGATTAAAGCCATTTTCATCGACTTGCAGGGCCCAGCCTTGCCGGTCCCAATCGCCTAAAACTATGCGTCTCGCGGGCGCTTCGTTTACCTGCAGTTTGTGCACTGCTGGGCGATGGGTGTGGCCATGGATCAGGGTTTTGACTGAGTGTTGAGCCATGACCCTAGTGACTTCATCTGGGGTGACGTCAACAATATCGCTGGCTTTCATCCGGGTTTGTGCGCGGCTTTCATTACGCAGCTTGCGGGCAAGCTTGTGACGGGTGCGTAGGGGAAGATTGCGCAAAACCCACAGCGTCAGCGGATTACGCAGGTAGCGGCGCAGGCGCATGTAGTTTTCATCGCGGGTGCATAGGCTGTCGCCGTGCATCAGCAATACGGACTCACCGCCCATCTCGACCACGCTGGGGTCTTTAAGCAGGGTGCAGCCAGCTTCACGGCAAAAGCCTTTGCCGATCATAAAATCGCGGTTGCCATGCATGAGGAAAATAGCTGTGCCGCTTTCACTTAGCTGCTTGAGGGCGTCGGCAATCGAGCGTTGGAAAGGGGTGATGGCATCGTCGCCAACCCAGACTTCAAAGAAATCGCCAAGGATGTACAACGCCTCAGCCTGACGTGCTCGAGTGCTGAGGAAATGTAGAAACGCCCGGGTTATATCCGGGCGCTCCTGTTCAAGGTGTAGATCAGAGATCAGTAGAATCACTCAACGATCTCTGCACGCTCGATGATGACGTCGTCCACGGGTACATCTTGGTGGCCAGACTTCATGGTGGTGGGAACGGCTTTGATTTTTTCGACTACATCCATGCCATCGGTTACTTCGCCGAATACTGTGTAGCCCCAGCCTTGCACGGTCGGTGCGGTGTGGTCGAGGAAGGTATTGTCAGAGACGTTGATAAAGAACTGTGCTGAAGCCGAATGTGGCTCCATGGTGCGGGCCATGGCAACGGTACCGACTTTGTTGGAAACGCCGTTGTTGGCTTCGTTTTTGATGGTCGCGCGAGTCGACTTCTGCTTCATGCCCGGCTCAAAACCACCGCCCTGGACCATGAAGTTGCTGATCACACGGTGAAAAACGGTGCCGTCGTAATGGCCGCTTTTTACGTATTCTTCGAAGTTGGCCACGGTTTCTGGTGCCTTGTCAGCAAACAGGGTGAGGGTGATAACGCCGTGGTTAGTGTGCAACTTGATCATGAGAGTAATCGCTCTGTCGAATTAAGCAGGAGGCCGAATCAAGCCAAGCAAGCCTTGAAACTACTGCATTAGGTTGTTGCTGAGGCCCAATAAATCAATACATTTGAGGCCTTGCAGGCCATATTTTGCCTGAGCCCATAGGTGCAACAGACATTGTAAACGTAAGTTAAGTAGTACGCAGCGCAAATGAACTGGGTTCAAGGCCTGTCAGGGGGTTGACAGCTTCGGCTATGATAGGCGCTTTGGAATTGTCGGAAAACCATCACGTCAGTTATTAACGTGCTTAGCTGGACTATCGTTTGAGCAACTCCGTTGTTTTGATCTTCATGCGTTGAACATCAATCCAATTCATAATGATAGCGCCCCTACACGTTTGTAACACCCAGGTTGCATACGGGTCTGTTGGTTTTCAAGCATTCATTGTATTAGTCGGCCGTTGCTAAGCCGCGCACCTGCATGATCAAGGACACCATGAGCAAGCCAGAGACTCCCGTCGCAACGAACTTCCTTCGCCCAATCGTCCAGGCTGACCTGGAGACAGGTAAGCACGCGAAGGTTATTACACGTTTTCCGCCGGAACCTAACGGTTACCTGCACATTGGCCACGCTAAATCGATCTGCCTGAACTTCGGTCTGGCTAAAGAGTTTGGCGGTGAGTGTCATTTGCGTTTTGATGACACCAACCCGGCCAAGGAAGACCAGGAATACATCGATGCGATCAAGCAGGACGTGCAATGGCTTGGCTTCCAGTGGGCGGGTGAGGAGCGTTATGCGTCCAACTACTTCGACCAACTGCATGATTGGGCCGTCGCGCTGATCAAGTCTGGAGATGCCTTCGTTTGCGATTTGTCGCCAGAGGAGTCGCGGGAGTACCGCGGCAACCTGACCGAGCCAGGTCGCAACAGCCCGTTTCGTGACCGCTCGGTTGAAGAGAACCTTGACCTGTTTGCGCGCATGAAAGCGGGCGAGTTTGCCGATGGCGCACGTTCGCTGCGGGCCAAAATCGACATGGCTGCGCCAAATATCAACTTGCGCGATCCGATTCTCTACCGCATTCGTCATGCTCATCACCATCAGACCGGTGATAAGTGGTGCATCTACCCAAGCTATGACTTCACCCACGGTCAGTCGGATGCGATCGAAGGTATTACCCATTCGATTTGCACCCTTGAGTTCGAAGATCACCGCCCGTTGTATGAGTGGTTCCTGGCTAAATTGCCGGTGCCAGCACAGCCGCGGCAGTACGAATTTGCGCGTCTGAACCTCAACTACACCATCACCAGCAAGCGTAAGCTTAAACAACTGGTTGACGAAGGCCATGTGAACGGTTGGGATGACCCACGTATGTCGACCTTGGTCGGCTATCGTCGTCGTGGCTACACGCCGGCATCGATGCGCCACTTCTGCGACATGATCGGAGTTAACCGCGCCGGTGGCGTGGTGGATATCGGCATGCTTGAATTCGCGATTCGTGAAGACCTCGACGCCAATGCTTCGCGTGCCATGTGTGTGCTTAAGCCGTTGAAAGTGGTAATCACCAATTACCCTGAAGATCAGGTGCAAATCCTCAGCCTGGCGCGTCATCCGAAGCAGGATATCGGTACGCGTGAGTTGCCATTCGCCCGTGAGATTTACATCGACGCCGGTGATTACGACGAGAACCCGCCAAAGGGCTACAAGCGCCTTGAGCCGGGTGGCGAAGTACGTTTGCGCGGCAGCTATGTGATTCGTGCTGATGAAGCCATCAAAGACGCCGAAGGCAATGTCATCGAACTGCGCTGCTCCTATGACCCGGAAACCCTCGGTAAGAACCCGGAAGGGCGCAAAGTCAAAGGTGTGGTGCACTGGGTTCCGGCGGATGCCAGTGTTGAGTGTGAGGTGCGTTTGTATGACCGCCTGTTCCGTTCGGCCAACCCTGAAAAAGCAGAAGAGGGCGCAAGCTTTCTCGACAATATCAACCCTGAGTCGCTGGTCGTGCTCAAGGGCTGCCGCGCTGAGCCTTCATTGGCGACTGCCACGGTTGAGGATCGTTTCCAGTTTGAGCGCGAAGGTTACTTCTGTCTCGACGCGAAAGATTCCAAGCCGGATGCACTGGTGTTCAACCGCACCGTAACGCTGCGTGATTCCTGGGGTTAAGTCCCGCCCGTAGTGCTGAGTGAATTACCCGGTTCGCTGCAGGCGTTAGGTACGTCTGTGGCGCACTGGGACACTCCTGATTTTGTGGCTCAAAGGGCCGCGTTTAAGGATTTTTTATGCTGACCATCTACAACACCCTGAGTAAAACCAAAGAAGAACTTAAACCGCTGGTTGGCAATCATGTGCGCATGTATGTCTGCGGCATGACGGTTTATGACTTCTGTCACATTGGTCATGCTCGGGTGATGGTTGCGTTTGATGTGATCGCACGCTGGCTGCGCTTTCGCGGTTATGAGCTGACCTATGTGCGAAATATCACCGATATCGATGACAAGATTATTCGTCGCGCTCAGGAAAACGGTGAAAGCTTTGAGGTGCTGGTTGATCGGATGATCGCCGCCATGCACGAAGACGAAGCGCGCCTGTCGGTGCTGCGCCCAGATATGGAGCCGCGCGCAACAGGGCACATTCCGGGCATGCACGAAATGATTCAGACCTTGATCGACAAAGGCTTCGCCTACGCGCCGGGCAACGGGGATGTGTACTACCGTGTCGGTAAGTTTGTCGGCTACGGCAAGCTGTCGCGCAAGAAAATCGAGGACCTGCGCATTGGTGCGCGGATCGAAGTCGACGAGTCAAAAGAAGATCCGTTGGATTTCGTCCTGTGGAAGGGCGCCAAGCCGGGCGAGCCAAGCTGGCTGTCGCCATGGGGTGAAGGGCGTCCGGGCTGGCATATCGAATGCTCGGTGATGTCCACCTGCTGCTTGGGCGAGACCTTCGACATTCACGGTGGAGGCCCGGACTTGGTGTTCCCGCACCATGAGAACGAAATTGCCCAAAGCGAGGCGGCAACCGGCAAGCTCTATGCGAATGCCTGGATGCATGCCGGTGCAGTGCGGGTCGACGGCGAGAAGATGTCCAAGTCTTTGGGTAACTTCTTCACCATTCGCGAGGTGCTGGAAAAGTATCACCCTGAAGTGGTGCGTTACTTCCTGGTGTCGAGCCAATACCGCAGCCCGATCAACTACTCAGAAGACAGCTTGAAAGAAGCCAAGGGCGCGCTGGAACGGTTTTATCATGCACTCAAGGGCTTGCCTGAGGTCGCAGTCGCTGGCGGTGAAGCCTATGCAGAGCGGTTTGCGGCCGCGATGGATGATGACTTCAACTCACCTGAAGCCTGTGCCGTCTTGTTTGAAATGGTTCGCGAGATCAACCGTCTGCGCGATACCAACCTTGATGCTGCCGCAGGCTTGGCTGCGCGCTTGAAAGAACTGGCTTCGGTGCTGGGTGTTTTACAGCTTGAGCCAGAAGCTTTCTTGCAGGCGGGCGCTGAGGGCAAGGTTGATGCCGCTGAAGTTGATGGGCTGATTGCAGCGCGACTACAAGCCCGTGCTGATAAAAACTGGGCTGAGTCTGACCGCATTCGTGATCAGTTGACAGCCATGGGTGTTGTACTTGAAGACGGCAAAGGCGGAACCACTTGGCGCTTAGCTGAGTAACTGACTGTCTGATTTGCTGCAGGAAAAAGCCGCTTATGCGGCTTTTTTTCTGCCTGCAAAATGCTTCTACTTCGAAAGCGTGATATTGATGGTTTGCGCTGTCACTGAAAGACAAATTATTGTCGCGTTATGTCAATCCAAGGCGTCACCCAAAGGTTTATTGTGCACCTTGGATTGCCTTGTTCTGAGTAAAGTCAGGGCATTGAGGACTGGTAATTAAATTGCCGCTTCAATACCGCTCAAAGGTTCAAGTTAACGCTTTTGTAGGTTTTGGCGTGTGTTTATCTCTGAAGTTCTAGAGCTAAGCTGGGGCGCACTACAGACTAATAATAATGACCAAAAGGATGTCACGATGGCTTGGCTACAAGTACGTCTTAAAACTATTGGCGCGTTAGCGCTATTAGCATCTTCAGTTTGCGCTGCCTCTCTGGTTTCTGCCGCCGACAAACCCAATATTTTAGTGATAATGGGCGATGACATCGGCATCACAAACATCAGCAAATACAGCTACGGCATGATGGGTTACCCAACCCCTAACATCGACCGCATTGCCAACGAAGGCATGATGTTCACCGACTACTACGGTGAGCAAAGCTGTACCGCTGGGCGCGCAGCGTTTATCACCGGCCAGCATCCTGTGCGTACCGGTTTGACCAAGGTCGGCATGCCAGGCTCGACAGTCGGTTTGCAAAAAGAAGACCCAACCTTGGCCGAACTGCTTAAACCACTCGGTTACACCAGCGGTCAGTTTGGTAAAAACCACTTGGGTGACCGCGACGAGTTCTTGCCGACAAACCATGGTTTTGATGAGTTCCTCGGTAACCTCTACCACCTCAATGCTGAAGAGGCACCAGAGGACGAAGATTGGACCAAGAATCCAGTTATCGATAAAGCCATCCGCCCTCGCGGCATTATTCACAGCACCGCCGACGGCAAGATCGAAGACCTTGGGCCGCTTAATCGCAAGCGCATGGAAACCATTGACCAAGAGTTCCTAGATGCGTCGCTTAACTTCATGGATAAAGCGGTCAAGCAAGACAAGCCGTTCTTTGTCTGGTTTAACTCGACGCGCATGCATTACTACACCCATATCAAAGAAGAAACCAAAGGCATTTCTGGCCAGGGCTTCTACAACGATGGCATGGTTGAGCATGATGGCCAGGTCGGTGAGATCCTTAAAAAGCTAGACGACTTGGGCGTTGCTAATAACACCATCGTCATCTACACCACCGATAACGGTGTGCACTTCAACCAATGGCCCGATGCAGGTATTACTCCCTTCCGTGGTGAGAAAAACACCAACTGGGAAGGTGGATACCGAGTTCCGGCGATTATCCGTTGGCCAGATCACATCAAGCCTAACAGCGTCTCCAACGAAATCGTCTCCGCGCAAGACTGGGTACCAACCCTCATGGCAGCAGCGGGTGTGCCTGACGTGAAAGAAAAACTGCTGAGCGGCTACACAGCAGGCGACAAGCACTTCAAGGTGCACTTGGATGGCTACAATCAGTTGCCTTACCTTGAAGGTAAGGAGCAGAAGGGGCCGCGCACTGATTTCTACTACTTCAGCGACGACGGTAAGCTACTGGGCGCGCGCGACGGTGACTGGAAAATTGTTTACGCAGAGCAACGTGCACACCGCTTTGATGTATGGCGCGACCCGTTCATAGACCTGCGTGCACCTAAGCTGTTTAACCTCCGTCGCGACCCTTTCGAGCGAGCTGACACCGACTCCAACAGCTACAACGTGTGGTGGGACAAGAAAGCTCAGTCGGCTATCTTTCCGGGGATCTTCCGCACACAGCAGTTCTTGATGACGTTCAAGGATTTCCCACCGCGTCAGCGTCCTGCATCGTTCACCATCGACCAAATGGTTGAGAAACTGATGAACTTTAAAGATAAATAAGCAGCGCAAGGGTTCTTGCACAGGCTTGTTTGTAAAACAAATAAACCACCTTCGGGTGGTTTTTTTGAGCCTAAAATCCAGTCGTTACAGCTTCAAACCTTGCTCACGCAGGCGCTTGTACAGTGTATTACGGCTTACACCGAGGCGTCGGGCAAGCTGGGAGACGTTGCCTGCACAGGCTTGCAGTTCTTGATCAAGGTCTGCTTGATCACTGGGTTCGACCGTTTCAGTTGGCTTTAGGCGACTACAGTTGGCCAACGTTGAGCCTGTACGGGCTGAAGCTTGGTCATGCAATTCCTCAAGGAAATCATCCGGTAGATGTTCACGCTTGATCGGCTGGTCATCGGCCATTGCCAGCGCCACCTGAATCACACTGCTGAGCTGACGCAGATTGCCGGGCCAGGGGTGTGCGTTGAATATTTCCAGCACCTCATTGCTTAACCCCGCCCATTGCTGAGGCTCTCGGTGTTGTTGCCACAGGCGTTTGAATAAGGCTGCTTTATCACTGCGTTCACGCAGCGGTGGTAACTCAAGGCTAAGGCCATTGATGCGGTAGTACAGATCTTGTCGGAACAGCCCGTGTTCGACGTCATTGCGAAGCGGGCGGTTGGTCGCCGAAATCAGGCGTATGTCGACTGGAAAGCTTTCACTGCTGCCCAAGGGTTGTACGCACCGTTCTTGCAGTACGCGCAATAGGCGGGCTTGCACCCTTGGCGGCATGTCACCAATTTCATCAAGAAACAGGGTGCCTTTGTCGGCCTTGCGAATCAGCCCGCTGCTGCCTTTTTGATTGGCACCGGTAAAAGCCCCTTTCTCGTAACCAAAAAGCTCCGACTCAACCAGTTCGCTAGGGATAGCTGCACAGTTCACCGCAATTAGCGGTTGTTGTGCGCGGCTGCTGGCTTGATGCAGGGCTTTCACGAATACTTCTTTACCGACGCCGGTTTCGCCATAAACCAGCAGTGCAATATCTTTCTCAATAAGGCGTTGAGCTTGCATGATGGCTTTATCAACCTTGGCATCGCCTGCACTCAGGTTACCCAGGCTAAGGGGCTCGTTGGATGCCGGCGTTGGTGTGTGTTTGGATTGCGGGCGAAAGTCGCGGGCCTTGGGTGCAGCAGGTTGTTCTGGGTGAATGACCTGTGCGTGAAAGCGAAAGCGTCCGCCGGCCTTCAGGGTGAAGGGTTGCCCGGAAGGTTGGTTGAGTAGTTGCCTCAGGGGGACATCAAACAGGCTTTCGATATTAACCAGCGCCAAACTGCTGCCGAGCAGGTTATCAGCCCGACGATTGGCCGAAATCACCAGGCCGCTTTCATCAAATACGACAAGTCCAGCCCAAGGGCTTTGCAGGTTGTTGAGGCTGGTATTGAACGTCAGTTGGAAGTAGTGCTGTTTGAACAGGTTCAGAATCAGCCGGTTTTCAACCGACTGGCTCATCATTTTGACCATGCCCAGGGTGTGCGATGGCGGCAGATAGCTGTCGCTGGATACATCAAGCACTGCAATGACCTGGCGTTGCTCATCGAAAATAGGTGAGGCCGATCCCGTCATGAATCGATTGGCCTTGAGGTAGTGCTCATCCTGTTGAATGTGCACGGCCTGGGCACAGTTAAGAGCAGTACCTATGGCGTTGGTCCCGGTTTGGCGTTCCTGCCAACTGGCTCCGGCAACAAAGCCCTGGCTGTGCTGTGAGTCCAGAAAGCGCTGGTCGCCCCAAGATTGCAAAACCTGGCCTTGATTGTCAGCAAGCATTATCAGGCAGCTTGAGTTGGCGAGGATATTTCCGTAGTAGGGCAGCACTTCTTGGTGAGTGGTGACCACCAGGCTTTGGTGACGATCAAGCAGTGCACTGACCTCGCTCTGCACCGGTGAGCCAAAGCTCGGTGCGGTTTGATGCGTCAGGCCGAAGTGGCGACAACGCGACCAAGAGTCCTCAATAATTGCTTGGTGAGTCAATGTCCGGGCAGATTCAGCCATGGGCGGCAGTTCTCCGTTGCAGCGATTTTTATTGTTGTGAGTCACGGTCTTCGCCGAGTTCAATGAGTGTCGTTGATGACTGTTCAATGTCAACGCTTGAGTGTTCAATTGTTCAGTTAGCAACTGTTCAAAACTGTTCAAGGGTCATCAAATTGCGTGTTGGATTTTCTTAAATGTTCATTTAAAACAAGGTGGTAGGACCGCCAGCTGCTAGCTGGCACGGACATCGCTTAGTGCTGTGAAATGGCATAACAAAAAGGAAGGGCCATGTCACTGACGCTGGAGCATGTCAGCCGCACGGTTGATAACCAGGTTTACATTGACGATGCTTGCCTGAGTTTCGAGCCTGGTTCATTCAATGTGCTGCTGGGGCGTACGCTGTCTGGTAAGACCAGCTTGATGCGATTGATGGCGGGTCTTGACCGTCCAAGTAAGGGCCGCATATTGATGAATGGCGCTGATGTCACCGCTGTTCCGGTGCGTCAGCGCAACGTGTCGATGGTCTATCAACAGTTCATCAATTATCCAACGCTTAGTGTGTTCGAGAACATCGCTTCCCCCTTGCGACAGGCGCGTTGCTCTGAGGCTGAAATCACCGATAAGGTCCATGCAACCGCCAAGATGCTGCGTATTGAGGGTTTGCTCAAACGCTATCCCTTGGAGTTATCTGGTGGCCAACAACAGCGCACTGCCATGGCCAGGGCGCTGGTTAAAGATGCTTCGCTCATTCTTTTTGATGAGCCGTTGGTCAACCTCGATTACAAGCTACGTGAAGAGCTGCGCCAAGAAATGCGCGAATTGTTTGCGGCGCGTCATACCATTGCTATCTATGCCACCACAGAGCCGAATGAGGCCTTGGCCCTTGGTGGCACTACAACCATTCTTCACGAGGGGCGGGTGATCCAAAGTGGCAATACGCCCGAGGTCTATAATCGTCCACAGCAAGTGTTGGCGGCCGAGTTGTTTTCTGAGCCGCCGATTAATATGTTGCCGGGGCAAATCAGCGGTACTGAAGTGAGTTTTGCCGAAACGGTGCATTTCCCTTTAAACCCGGATTTGCAGCAACTTGAGCCAGGCGAGTACCGGTTTGGTGTGCGCCCTAGTCATATTGGCTTGATGCCTTCCAATGATGATGACCTGGAGCTTGCGGTCGCGGTTGACCTTGCGGAAATAAGTGGCTCAGAAACCTTTCTGCATGTGCGGGGTGAGCAGTTTTCACTGGTGCTGCACCTTCCCGGCGTTCATGAATATGACGTTGATACGCCGATTCTGATTTACATCCCAACCCACAAATTATTTGTCTTTGATGTACAGGGGCAGCTCAAGCAAGCACCTGCTCGGCGCGCAGGGAGGGCTGCCTGATGGCCGAGATCCGCTTGCACAACCTTGCCCACAGTTACAGCCGTATACCGCAGAACGCCTCAGACTATGCGATACGCGAGATGAATCATGTATGGGAGCAGGGCGGCGCTTATGCGCTACTTGGGCCATCTGGCTGTGGTAAATCAACCCTGCTGAATATTATTTCGGGGTTGCTCAGTCCTTCTCAGGGCGAGGTGCTATTTGATTCCGTCGTGGTCAATGCCTTACCGCCGGAGAAGCGCAATATCGCTCAGGTTTTCCAGTTCCCAGTGGTTTACGACACCATGACGGTATTCGATAACCTCGCTTTTCCGCTGCGCAACCAGGGCATGGCAGAGCCACAAGTACTGAGCAAGGTTCATGAGATCGCCGAGGTTCTGGATTTGCATCCATTGCTGGCGAAAAAAGCCAGCAACCTGACCGCCGATGAGAAGCAGAAAGTCTCGATGGGGCGAGGCCTGGTGCGTGATGATGTTTCGGCGATCCTGTTTGATGAGCCGCTGACGGTAATTGACCCGCATTTGAAGTGGAAACTGCGGCGCAAGCTCAAGCAGATACACGAGCAATTCAACATCACCATGGTCTACGTGACCCATGATCAGTTGGAGGCATCGACCTTCGCCGACAAGATTGCAGTGATGTATGGCGGTCAAATTGTTCAGTTCGGCACGCCGCGTGAACTGTTTGAGCGGCCAAGTCATACCTTTGTCGGTTACTTCATCGGCAGTCCGGGCATGAACCTGATTGACGTCGAGCCTTGTGAAGGCGGCGTGGCGTTTGCAAATACCCAGGTGAGCCTTAATGCAGCACTGAATCAGCGTCTCGAAACACTCGACTATAAGCAGCTAAAAATAGGCATTCGCCCTGAGTTTGTTCACCTATGGGATACGACCAGCGCTGATAGGTCGGGCGGTACCCAATTGCAGGACACCTTATCTGGCGATGATGCCTTTAATGCCGAGGTGATTCATGTCGAAGATTTGGGGACTTATAAAATCCTCACCTTAAACCTGGATGGTCAGCCGCTCAAGGTACGCCTGCAGGAAGACCAGGCCGTGCCCAAGCTGCGCGCAGCAGTGAGTTTTCCTGCGCAGTGGCTGATGGTCTATGCCGACGACTTTCTTGTCGAGACAGGCACGCAGGAGGCACACAATGAAAGTGCATAACAACAAAGCATGGTGGCTGGTGCTGCCGGTGTTTTTGCTGGTGGCCTTCAGTGCTGTGGTGCCGATGATGACTGTGGTGAATTATTCGGTGCAGGATATTTTTGATTCATCGAGCCGCTTCTTTGTCGGTGTCGATTGGTTCAAGCAGGTGCTTCGTGACTCACGCCTTCATGACTCGCTGCTGCGCCAGTTTATTTACTCCGGCTGCGTGCTATTGATCGAAATTCCGCTGGGTATCGCCATCGCGCTGACCATGCCGACCAAAGGGCGCTGGGCGTCGTTATGTTTGATTGTGATGGCGATTCCGCTGCTGATTCCGTGGAATGTGGTGGGGACCATCTGGCAAATCTTTGGCCGGGCCGACATCGGTCTGCTCGGCTGGAGTTTGAATGCCTTGGGTATCAGCTACAACTACGCCTCTAATACCGCTGATGCTTGGGTCACGGTGCTGGTGATGGATGTCTGGCATTGGACTTCGTTGGTGGCGCTTCTGTGTTATTCAGGTCTGCGCGCGATACCTGATGTGTATTACCAAGCCGCACGCATTGATCGTGCATCTGCCTGGGCGGTGTTTCGGCATATCCAACTGCCCAAGCTCAAGAGCGTGCTACTGATCGCGGTGATGTTGCGGTTTATGGACAGCTTCATGATTTACACCGAGCCCTTTGTGCTGACGGGGGGCGGCCCGGGTAATGCGACCACCTTCCTTAGCCAAACCCTGACCAAAATGGCGGTGGGCCAATTCGATCTGGGCCCAGCTGCAGCGTTCTCGCTGATCTACTTCCTGATCATCTTGTTGGTGTCATGGCTGTTCTACACCGCCATGACCCATACCGATAAGAACCGCTAAGGAGACTGGCAATGTTGCGTAAACGCTTGGTTTTAGGGTTCTACATCGTGTTTTTACTGGTGCCGATTTACTGGCTGGTGAACATGTCGTTCAAGAGTAATACCGAGATTCTCGGCAGCCTGACACTCTGGCCCAGCAGTTTTACCCTGGACAACTACAAGGTGATCTTCACTGACCCGAGTTGGTATCAGGCTTACCTCAATTCACTGTATTACGTGAGCTTGAATACACTGATCTCGCTGACTGTAGCGCTGCCGGCAGCCTATGCATTTTCACGCTATCGCTTTCTGGGCGATAAGCACCTGTTCTTCTGGTTGCTAACCAACCGTATGGCCCCGCCTGCGGTGTTCCTTTTGCCGTTTTTCCAACTTTATTCATCGATCGGCTTGTTCGATACCCACATTGCCGTGGCCTTGGCCCACTGTTTGTTCAACGTGCCATTGGCGGTCTGGATTCTCGAGGGCTTTATGTCGGGCGTGCCGAAGGAGATAGATGAAACGGCTTATATCGATGGCTACAGCTTTCCGAAGTTTTTCGTGAAGATTTTTATCCCGCTGATTGGCTCTGGAATAGGTGTCACGGCGTTTTTTTGCTTCATGTTTTCTTGGGTTGAGCTGTTGCTGGCGCGAACCCTGACCTCTGTTGATGCCAAGCCGATCGTTGCGGTGATGACGCGTACGGTTTCAGCCTCAGGTATCGATTGGGGGGTGCTGGCCGCAGCGGGCGTCTTGACCATTTTGCCGGGCATGTTGGTTATTTGGTTTGTGCGCAATCACGTTGCCAAGGGCTTTGCCTTGGGTCGGGTGTAAGGAGAAACCTATGGAATGGATGGCTTGGACATTACCCACCGCGCTGTTTTTCAGTGGCATTGGCCTGTTGCTGCTCGGTATGTCGTTCTGGGAGTTGCGTTCACCCTGTGTTGAGCGTCGTGGTTTTTTGCCGATTACCACCAGCCGTGGCGATCGTTTGTTTATTGGGCTTCTAGGCAGTGCATACCTGCACCTGATGGTCATTGGTGTGACTGACTGGAGTGTCTGGATAGCCTCGGTGCTATCCGTTGTGTGGTTATTGGTTGTGATGCGTTGGGGCTGACGACAGGCTAGAACGGCTTTTATTCAGCTTTAGTAAATACCCTGAGATGGAGGTCTCTATGTTCGAAAATAACAACAAAACCCGACATAGCATGGCGCTGACAGCCTTGCTGGCGTTGTCCGGACTAAGTGGTGCGGCATGGGCTGACGCTTATGAGGATGCGGCAAAGAAATGGATGGCAAGCGAGTTCAGTCCCTCGACACTTACCCCCGAGCAGCAACTCGCCGAACTCAAGTGGTTTATCAAAGCCGCTGAACCGTTTCGCGGAATGACCATTAACGTAGTGTCTGAAACCATTGCCACCCATGAGTACGAGTCCAAAGTACTGGCCAAGGCGTTCAGTGAAATTACCGGGATAAAACTGACTCATGACCTGATGCAAGAAGGCGATGTCGTTGAAAAATTGCAGACGCAAATGCAGTCAGATAAAAACATCTATGACGGCTATATCAATGACTCCGACTTGATCGGCACGCACTTTCGCTACGGTAAGGCTGTGGCGATCAGCGATATGATCGCCAACGAAGGCAAGGACTTCACCTCGCCAACCCTGGACTTGCCTGACTTCATCGGTATCTCGTTTACCACTGGTCCAGACGGCAAACTCTATCAACTGCCAGATCAGCAGTTCGCCAACCTGTATTGGTTCCGCGCAGACTGGTTTGAGCGTGCTGACCTGAAAGCCAAGTTCAAGGAAAAATACGGCTACGAATTGGGTGTGCCGGTTAATTGGTCGGCCTATGAGGACATTGCCAAGTTCTTCTCTGAAGATGTTAAGGAAATCGACGGTAAGAAAGTCTATGGCCACATGGATTACGGCAAGAAAGACCCGTCATTGGGCTGGCGCTTTACCGATGCCTGGTTTTCCATGGCTGGCGGCGGCGACAAAGGTTTGCCCAACGGCCTGCCGGTGGATGAGTGGGGGATTCGAGTAGATGGCTGTCGCCCAGTGGGTTCCAGTGTTGCCCGTGGTGGCGCAACCAATGCGCCTGCGGCGGTATTTGCCACGCAGAAGTATGTTGATTGGTTGCGTGCCTACGCGCCACCTGAAGCGCAGGGCATGACTTTCTCAGAGGCAGGGCCGGTGCCTGCTCAGGGAAATATCGCGCAGCAAATTTTCTGGTACACAGCCTTTACCGCTGACATGACCAAGCCGGGCTTGCCGGTGGTGAATGAAGACGGCACGCCAAAGTGGCGTATGGCACCTTCACCCAAAGGGCCGTATTGGGAGGAGGGCATGAAGCTGGGTTACCAAGACACCGGCTCATGGACATTCCTCAAGTCAACGCCCGAGAAACAACGGCTGGCCGCATGGCTTTATGCGCAGTTCGTGACCTCGAAAACAGTGTCGCTCAAAAAGACCCTGGTGGGTCTGACGCCCATTCGTGAGTCTGATATCAACTCGCAGGCAATGACCGATATCGCGCCGAAATTAGGCGGTCTGGTTGAGTTCTATCGCAGTCCGGCCCGGGTGCAATGGACGCCGACCGGCACCAACGTGCCCGATTATCCGCGGCTGGCTCAGCTTTGGTGGCAGTACATTGCAGAGGCCGCCAGTGGCGATAAAACCCCGCAAGAGGCACTGGATGGCTTGGCGGCGGCACAGGACACCATGCTGGGTCGGTTGGAGCGAGCCAATGTGCTGGGTGAGTGTGGGCCAAAACTAAATGAAGAACGTGATCCGCAATACTGGTTGGATCAGCCGGGCGCACCAAAACCTAAGCTGGCCAATGAGAAGCCGAAAGGTGAAACGGTTAACTACGCTGACTTATTAAAGTCATGGGAGCAGGCGCGCAAGTAACTAAAAATTACGCAGAATGCACCTACAAAAAAACGGCAGAAGCCAGGCTTCTGCCGTTTTTTAGTTTAAGTGCGGCGCTTATTTGTGCAGGTGTTCTGCCGCGTGCAGGGTGTTTTCAAGTAAACCGGCGCGGGTCATCGGGCCAACACCGCCGGGCACTGGGGTGATCCAGCCAGCGCGGGGCAGGGCGGTCTCGTAAACCACATCGCCAATTAGCTTGCCGTCCTGCTGACGGTTGATGCCCACGTCAATCACGATAGCGCCTGGCTTGACCCACTCGCCTTTAACCAATCCCGGCTTGCCAGCAGCGACCACCAACAAGTCGGCATCACCGACGTGGCGTGCCAGGTCCTTGGTGAAGCGGTGGGTCACAGTGACGGTGCAGCCCGCGAGCAGCAACTCCATTGCCATGGGCCTGCCAACGATGTTCGATGCGCCAACCACAACCGCGTGCAAGCCATACAGGTCAACGCCAGTGCTTTCGAGCAGGGTCATGATGCCTTTTGGCGTGCACGGACGTAGCAGCGGCATGCGCTGAGCAAGACGGCCGATATTGTAGGGGTGGAACCCATCGACGTCTTTATCTGGGCGAATGCGCTCAAGAATCAATGATGAGTCGAGGTGCTCCGGCAGTGGCAACTGAACCAGAATGCCGTCGATGGTCGGGTCTTCGTTCAACTCATCAATCAGTGTCGCCAGCGTTTCTTGGCTGGTGTCAGCAGGCAGGTCATAGGCCTGTGAAAGGAAGCCGACTTCTTCACAGTCTTTACGCTTGTGCGAGACATAAACCTGAGAGGCAGGGTCGCTACCAACCAGGATCACTGCAAGGCCTGGCGCTCGCAGACCTTGCTGGCGTCGCTCGGCGACAGATTTAGCTATCTGTTGGCGAAGGCTGGCAGCAATCGCTTTGCCGTCAATCAGTTGTGCGGTCATTGCGCGTGGTTAACCATAAGAGAGGATGGAAAAAGGATGCGCATTCTCGCACGGAGCGGGCGCGGGGCAAAGGCGCTAAGCTACGAAATTCGTGTAACTCCTTTATCTCACTGAATTTTTTTAATTTTAGTGTTGACGGATATCGAAACGGCCATTAACATTCGCCCCGCTTGTCGAGCACAGCCAGTCGCTGGGTAAGACGGCAAACAAGCAAACAACTTACTTGTAAGTGTTTGTGAGAATGCCGAAAGCTTGAAGTCTGCTTGCAGATGGATAAGCGCCCGTAGCTCAGCTGGATAGAGCATCCGCCTTCTAAGCGGATGGTCGCAGGTTCGAGTCCTGCCGGGTGTACCATTTGGTATCTTTGGCTCAAGTAAGTTATATGGTGGGCGTAGCTCAGTTGGTAGAGCACAGGATTGTGACTCCTGTTGTCGTGGGTTCGATCCCCATCGTCCACCCCATATTGCTGAAATAAGAGCCAGGCCTAAGGTCTGGCTCTTATGTTTCAACCCCTTGTTCTGCGGACGTGGTGGAATTGGTAGACACACTGGATTTAGGTTCCAGCGCCGCAAGGTGTGAGAGTTCGAGTCTCTCCGTCCGCACCAATTAAGGTCTGCTTTCAAAGCGATTAACAGTCAATTTGAAAGCAGCGAAAGAAAGGCAGCCCGAAAAGGCTGCCTTTTTTCGTTTCTGGGGCTGAGTAATGCCCTTGAATTTGTGCGGTGCGGTGGGCTTAAGGCAGAAGTGGTTTGCGAGCGGATAACGAACCGCCTGACGCGCGGCGGCGGCTCTGTTGCGGGCTATTTATAACAATCTGATGCGCTCTGTTCAGGCGCGCCCTAGCTGATTGATTTATATCGTTTTGTGTCGGGCTTAATGCCAAAAAGGCAGTAAATAGCTTTTTTCCATTGGTCAATACAAAAGGTGTATCATGCGCCCCGGCTGTGCCCTAAAGGCTGTCTCAGGTGAAACCGTGGCGGCGTTTGGGGAACACAAATACGCTGATTAACAAAGCACAACGCCCGCATTTAAAGGCGTTGCTGCAATGGTGGCCGGTGCATGAGTCCAAGACTCTGCGTGCCACCATCTATTAGTTATCTCCCGTTTGCCGCCTGCTTCTAGGGTGACTTCTGTAAATTGACCCTCTAGAATGCATGCCCTTGATCTGGGGCTGGAAACAGTCGGCTTAATGTCTGTGCAACGAGGATTATCAATGCAAGTTTCTGTTGAAAACACTTCCGTACTCGAGCGTCGCATGACCGTCGGTGTACCCGTCGAGCGCATCGAGACCGAAGTCAACAAGCGTCTGCAGCAGACTGCTCGTCGCGCCAAGGTTCCTGGCTTCCGTCCAGGTAAAGTACCGATGAGCGTTATTCGTCAGCGCTACGAAGATTCTGCGCGTCAAGAAGCCCTGGGCGACCTGATTCAGGCAACCTTCTATGAGGCAGTTGTTGAGCAGAAGCTGAACCCAGCTGGCCAGCCTGCTGTAGAGCCTAAGTCGTTCGAAAAAGGCAAGGACCTCGAGTACGTTGCTACTTTCGAAGTGTTTCCTGAGTTTGAAGTGACTGGCCTCGACACCATCGCGGTTGAGCGTCTGGAAGCTGAAGTTGTTGATACCGATGTCGACAACATGCTGGATATCCTGCGTAAGCAGAACACCAGCTTTGAAGCTGTAGAGCGCGCTGCTGAAACTGGCGACCAGCTCACTATCGACTTCGTTGGCAAGATCGACGGCGTTGAGTTCGCTGGTGGTTCGGCCAAAGGCACTCAGTTGGTTCTAGGCTCTGGCCGTATGATTCCTGGCTTTGAAGATGCTCTGGTTGGCGCTAAAGCGGGCGAAGAGAAAGTTATCAACCCGACTTTCCCAGAAGATTATCAAAACCTGGATCTGGCCGGTAAAACTGCAGAATTCACCGTTAACGTAACGGCTGTTGCTGCACCGAAGCTGCCTGAGCTGAATGACGATTTCTTCGCGCTGTTCGGTATCAAAGAAGGCGGTATCGACGGTTTCCGTGCTGAAGTCCGCAAAAACATGGAGCGCGAGCTGCGTCAGGCCATTAAATCCAAGGTTAAGAGCCAGGTGATGGACGGTTTGCTGGCCGCTAACCCGATTGAAGTGCCAAAGGCACTGCTGTCGAGCGAAGTTGACCGTCTGCGTGTGCAGGCTGTTCAGCAGTTCGGCGGTAACATCAAGCCAGACCAACTGCCGGCTGAGCTGTTCGAAGAGCAGGCCAAGCGTCGTGTGGTCCTGGGTTTGATCGTTGCTGAAGTGGTCAAGCAGTTTGATTTGAAGCCTGATGACGCTCGCGTTAAAGAGCTGATCACTGAAATGGCTTCTGCTTACCAAGAGCCAGAGCAGGTTATTTCTTGGTACTACAAGAACGATCAGCAGATGAACGAAGTTCGTTCTGTTGTGCTTGAAGAGCAAGTTGTAGATACTGTTTTGCAGAAGGCTAATGTGACCGATAAAAAGGTCTCTTACGAAGAAGCTGTCAAGCCGGTGGAAGCTCCAAAAGCCGACTGATTTCTTTACCTCGTTCGAACACACCATAAGCCAGCCTTCGTGCTGGCTTATGCGTATTTGAAATATGACTATTTAGGGAGCGAGTGCAAGAAATGTCCCGCAATCCTTTCATGCAACACATGCCTGACATCCAAGCCGCTGGCGGCTTAGTTCCTATGGTTGTCGAGCAATCGGCCCGTGGCGAGCGCGCCTACGACATTTATTCACGTTTGCTTAAGGAGCGAGTGATCTTCCTGATTGGCCCGGTCGAAGACTACATGGCCAACCTGGTTGCTGCTCAGCTGTTGTTCCTTGAGGCAGAGAACCCAGACAAAGACATTCACCTGTACATCAACTCCCCGGGTGGCTCGGTGACTGCGGGCATGTCGATCTACGACACCATGCAGTTCATCAAGCCTGACGTGTCCACTACCTGCATCGGCCAGGCCTGCAGCATGGGTGCGTTCCTGTTGGCAGGTGGTGCGGCGGGTAAGCGTCACTGCTTGCCTAACTCGCGAATGATGATTCACCAGCCTCTGGGCGGTTTCCAGGGCCAGGCGTCGGACATTGACATCCATGCGAGGGAAATCCTTCACATCCGTCATCGTTTGAATACCTTGCTGGCGCATCACACCGGTCAACCGCTTGAAACCATTGAGCGTGACACCGAGCGCGACAATTTCATGAGCGCTGAGCGTGCGGCTGAATATGGCCTGATCGACTCGGTAATGATGAAGCGTGACATGCCTGCCTAAGCAGTTCAGATGAAGGTGGTTGGTCTATCTAACCACCTGTGGACTTGAAAAAGCCCACGTTTGCCTTCATCTTGTGTTTCAAGCCTACCGTATTGGATTGATCGAATGACTGACACCCGCAACGGCGAGGACAACGGCAAGCTGCTCTATTGCTCCTTCTGCGGCAAAAGCCAGCATGAAGTGCGCAAATTGATTGCTGGTCCCTCCGTCTTTATCTGCGACGAGTGCGTCGACCTGTGCAACGACATCATCCGCGAGGAGGTGCAAGAAGCCCAGGCCGAGAGCAGTGCGCATAAGTTACCTGCGCCAAAAGAAATTAGCGCGATCCTCGATCAGTACGTGATCGGGCAGGAGCGCGCGAAAAAGGTTTTGGCTGTAGCGGTGTATAACCACTACAAGCGCCTGAATCAGCGTGACAAGAAAAGTGACGATGTTGAATTGGGCAAAAGCAATATTTTGCTGATTGGTCCAACTGGCTCGGGTAAAACCTTGCTGGCTGAAACCCTGGCGCGTTTGCTCAATGTCCCGTTCACTATCGCTGACGCCACCACCTTGACCGAAGCTGGTTACGTGGGTGAAGACGTCGAGAACATCATTCAGAAGCTGTTGCAGAAGTGCGACTACGATGTAGAAAAAGCTCAGATGGGCATTGTCTACATCGACGAAATCGACAAGATTTCGCGCAAGTCTGACAACCCGTCAATCACCCGCGATGTATCGGGTGAGGGCGTTCAGCAGGCGCTGTTGAAACTGATTGAAGGCACCGTCGCTTCAGTTCCGCCGCAAGGTGGGCGTAAGCATCCACAGCAGGAGTTCCTGCAGGTAGATACCCGCAGCATTCTGTTTATCTGTGGTGGCGCTTTCTCCGGTTTGGAAAAAGTGATTCAGGGCCGCTCCGAGAAGGGTGGTATCGGTTTTAATGCTCAGGTTCGCAGTAAAGACCTTGGCAAGAAAATCGGTGAGTCACTGCGCAATGTTGAGCCAGACGACTTGGTTAAATTCGGGCTAATTCCTGAGTTCGTTGGCCGTTTGCCGGTTATCGCAACGCTGGATGAGCTGGATGAAGCTGCATTGATGCAGATTCTGACCGAGCCAAAAAATGCCCTGACCAAGCAATATGCAAAATTGTTTGAGTTGGAAGGGGTTGATCTGGAGTTCCGTCCTGACGCGCTGAAATCAGTTGCGCAAAAGGCGCTGGAGCGTAAAACCGGTGCTCGTGGTTTGCGTTCTATCCTTGAGGGCATCCTGCTCGACACCATGTATGAGATTCCGTCTCAGACTGATGTCAGCAAGGTCGTCATCGACGAAAGCGTGATTGATGGTACTTCTCAGCCACTGTTGATCTACGAAAACAGTGAGCCACCAGCCAAGGCTGCACCAGACGCTTAACCCGTCTGTTACATCCTGAATGCAAAAGGGCCTGCGGGCCCTTTTTGTTTTTCTGTTGTAACGCTTGTTTTTTCCTGGGGGTAGCCCCATCTTAGGGGAAAGGGTTATTCCCATCGTTTACGGCCGTATGGTCGCTGTAGAGCCGAAATCATGAAGACAACCATCGAATTGCCTCTCCTGCCGCTGCGCGATGTCGTGGTCTATCCGCACATGGTCATCCCGCTGTTTGTAGGGCGTGAAAAATCCATAGAAGCACTCGAAGCCGCGATGTCGGGCGAAAAGCAGATCCTGCTGGTCGCACAAAAGAATCCGGCTGACGATGATCCCAATGAAGCAGGTCTCTACCGAGTCGGCACCGTTGCTACGGTGTTGCAGTTGCTCAAATTGCCTGACGGTACCGTTAAGGTGCTGGTCGAGGGTGAGCAGCGGGGTGAAATAGAACAATTCATCGAAGCTGACGGCTACTTCCGATCGGAAGTGCAACTGCTGGATGAGGCCGAAGTCGCTGAGCGTGAGTCAGAAGTATTCACGCGCAGCCTGCTCAGTCAGTTCGAGCAATATGTGCAGTTGGGCAAAAAAGTCCCGGCTGAAGTGCTCTCGTCGCTTAACAGCATTGATGAGCCAAGCCGCCTGGTCGATACCATGGCCGCGCACATGGCGCTTAAAATCGAACAGAAGCAAGAAATCCTCGAAATTACCGATCTGTCTGCCCGTGTTGAACACGTGCTGGCCTTGCTCGATGCGGAAGTAGACCTGTTGCAGGTTGAAAAGCGCATTCGTGGCCGGGTCAAGAAGCAGATGGAGCGCAGCCAGCGCGAGTACTACTTGAATGAGCAGATGAAGGCCATTCAAAAAGAGCTGGGTGATATCGACGAAGGCCACAATGAAATTGATGAGCTGAAAAAGCGCATCGAAACCTCAGGCATGAGTAAAGACGCCCATGCCAAGGCCGCCAGTGAGTTGAACAAACTCAAGCAGATGTCGCCGATGTCCGCTGAGGCGACTGTGGTGCGCTCATACATCGAATGGCTGACCAATGTGCCGTGGAAGGCGCAGAGCAAGGTTCGCCTTGATCTGACGCGTGCCGAGACGATTCTTGACGCCGATCACTACGGCCTTGAAGAGGTTAAAGATCGCATCCTTGAGTACCTGGCCGTGCAAAAGCGGGTTAAGAAACTTAAAGGTCCGGTGCTCTGTTTGGTAGGGCCCCCAGGTGTGGGTAAAACCTCGCTGGCAGAGTCGATTGCCACCGCAACCAACCGCAAATTTGTGCGGATGGCCTTGGGTGGTGTGCGTGATGAGGCGGAAATTCGCGGTCATCGGCGTACTTATATCGGTTCGATGCCTGGCCGATTGATACAAAAGATGACCAAGGTTGGCGTGCGCAATCCACTGTTCTTGCTCGATGAAATCGACAAGATGGGTCAGGACATGCGTGGTGATCCGGCTTCGGCATTGCTTGAGGTGCTCGACCCTGAGCAAAACCACAATTTTAACGATCACTATCTTGAGGTCGATTACGACCTTTCTGATGTGATGTTCCTCTGTACTGCCAACTCGATGAACATTCCCGGTCCGCTGTTGGACCGTATGGAAGTGATTCGTCTGCCTGGCTATACCGAAGACGAAAAAATCAACATCGCTATCAAATACCTGGCGCCAAAACAGACTCAGGCCAATGGCTTGAAGAAGGGCGAATTAGAGTTTGAATTGGATGCGATTCGCGACATCGTGCGCTATTACACCCGTGAAGCGGGTGTGCGTAGCCTTGAGCGTCAAATCGCAAAAGTCTGTCGTAAAGCGGTTAAAGATCACGCCAAAGAGAAGCGTTTTAAGGTTGTTGTAACGGCCGAAAGTCTCGAAGATTTCCTCGGTGTGCGCAAACATCGCTATGGTTTGGCCGAGCAACAGGACCAAATTGGTCAAGTTACCGGTCTTGCCTGGACTCAAGTGGGGGGTGAATTACTCACTATTGAGGCAGCCGTTGTGCCCGGTAAAGGTCAACTGATCAAGACCGGTTCGTTGGGTGATGTAATGCTTGAATCCATCACTGCTGCGCAGACCGTTGTACGCAGTCGGGCGAAAAGTTTGGGCGTGCCTCTGGACTTCTACGAGAAGCGTGACATTCATATCCATATGCCGGAAGGGGCAACGCCGAAAGACGGCCCTAGCGCGGGCGTAGGGATGTGTACGGCACTGGTTTCAGCGCTGACCGAGATTCCCGTGCGTGCAGACGTTGCAATGACCGGTGAAATCACCCTGCGTGGTCAGGTTTTGGCCATCGGCGGCCTCAAGGAAAAGCTCCTTGCAGCACATCGTGGCGGCATCAAAACCGTGATTATTCCGGAAGAAAATGTGCGCGATTTGAAGGAGATTCCGGAGAACATTAAGCAAGATCTGCAGATTAAACCGGTTAAATGGATTGACGAGGTCCTGCAAATTGCGCTGCAATACGCCCCGGAGCCCTTAACTGATGCGGCTCCTGAGTTAGTTGCAAAGGATGAAACTCGCGAGTCTGATTCCAAGGAGCGAATCAGCACGCATTAGCCGGAAGGGTTCCTTGACACCATTTTAGAGCCCTTGTTATAAAGCGGCTCTAACTGGGGCTAATGAACCCACCAGCACTCGCTTCACGTACACTAAAAAACGAAGAAATATTCTCAACAGAAATTAAGGGGACTTAGAGTGAACAAGTCGGAACTGATCGATGCTATCGCTGCATCTGCTGATATCCCAAAAGCTGTTGCTGGCCGCGCGCTGGACGCAGTAATTGAATCTGTAACTGGTGCTCTGAAGGCTGGTGATTCTGTTGTATTGGTAGGCTTTGGTACTTTCGCTGTTAAAGAGCGCGCAGCTCGCACTGGCCGCAACCCACAGACTGGCAACCCAATCAGCATCGCGGCTGCCAAGATCCCAGGTTTCAAAGCGGGTAAAGCACTGAAAGACGCCGTTAACTAAGCGCCTTTCGAGCAGTACCTATCAGATCAGCTTCATCGCTGATCTGACAGCGGAGCGGTAGTTCAGTCGGTTAGAATACCGGCCTGTCACGCCGGGGGTCGCGGGTTCGAGTCCCGTCCGCTCCGCCAGTTACGAGAAGGCGCATCCTCGGATGCGCCTTTCTTCTATCCGGAACTTACCCACACTGCGCGGCTGATTTCTTTATACAGTCGTTCTGGGGGATGCATGCTTCAGAATATTAGGGACAATTCACAAGGTTGGATTGCCAAGACTATTATCGGCATTATCGTTGCATTGCTCGCATTGACGGGTATTGACGCGATATTTACCGGTACCAGTAATAGTCAAAATGCCGCCGATGTTAATGGCGACAAGATCACTCAAAATGAGCTTGGCCAAGCTGTAGAAATGCAGCGCCGCCAGCTTGTTCAGCAATTGGGCAAGAATTTTGACCCAGCTTTGCTCGATGAGAAATTGCTGCGCGATGCTTCGCTAAAAGGCCTGATCGAACGTAGCCTGTTGTTGCAAGGTGCTACCGACGCCAAATTCGCTTTCTCTGAAGCGGCACTGGACCAGGTTATTTTGATGACGCCTGAGTTTGCAGTTGACGGCAAATTTAATGCTGACCGTTTTGACCAAGTGATTCGTCAAATGGGCTATTCGCGTCTGCAGTTCCGGCAGATGCTTAAGCAGGAAATGCTGATCGGTCAATTACGTGCAGGCTTGTCGGCTAGCAGCTTTGTGACCGACGAAGAAGTGCAGGCCTTTGCCGCACTGGAAAAGCAGACGCGTGACTTTGCAACGCATACAGTCAGCGCTGACCCAGCAGCTGTAACGCTTAGCGATGACGACGTCAAAGCCTACTACGATGCGCAGAGCAGCCAGTTTATGAGCCCTGAGCAAGTTGTTGTGCAGTACGTTGAACTGAAAAAAGATGCATTCTTTGATCAGATCAAGGTTGATGACAAAGACTTGCAGGATGCCTACAAGACTGAAATCGCTAACCTCACTGAGCAACGGGACGCCGCGCATATCCTGATTGAAGTCAATGACAAGGTCAGCGATGCCGAGGCTAAAGCCAAGATCGAAGAAGTCCAGAAGCGCCTGCAAAACGGTGAAGATTTCGCCGCTCTAGCGAAAGAGGTCTCGCAGGATCCTGGCTCTGCCAACAATGGTGGTGACTTGGGCTATGCAGGCCCAGGCGTGTACGACCCTGACTTTGAAAAGGCACTGTACGCCCTCGACAAAGACCAGGTCTCTGCACCGGTGCGCAGTAGTTTCGGCTGGCACTTGATCAAGCTATTGGGTGTGCAGGCGCCAGAAGTGCCGAGCTTCGATAGCTTGAAAGAAAAATTGGTTAACGACCTCAAAGCACAAAAAGTTGAAAAGCGTTTTGTTGAAGCGTCCAAGCAACTCGAAGATTCTGCTTTCGAGGCAGCGGATTTGGCTCAGCCAGCTCAAGAGCTGGGTCTGAAAGTCGAGACCAGCAAGCCTTTTGGTCGCGAGGGTGGTGAAGGCATCACTGCTAACCGCCAGGTCGTTGAAGCCGCTTACAGCAGCGATGTGCTGGAAGGTGGCAGTAACAGTGCAGTGGTCGAGCTGGATCCGAGCACTGTGGTTGTGGTTCACGTCAAACAACACCTCAAGCCTGAGCAGTTGAAGCTTGAAGAGGTCGCTGACAAGATCCGTGAGCACCTGACTACTGTGCGTGCCAGCGAAGCTGCTAAAGCCGCGGGTGAGAAGCAGATTGCTCAGCTCAGTGCTGGTGATGCAGCGGTTGATAAGGGCCAGTGGGCTGTGACTGAAGCTGCAACCCGCGCGCAGGAAGGTGTTGACCCTGTTGTCTTACAGGCGCTGTTCCGTATGCCAAAACCTGCTGATGATGGTAAGCCGACTTACACAGGTGTGAGCTTGGCAAGTGGCGACTTCACGGTGATTCGTCTTGATGGTGTCAGCAAGCAAGAGCAAGCACTTACCGATGAAGAGAAAACGACATACCGTCGCTTCCTGGCATCGCGTATTGGCCAACAAGATTTTGCGGCTTATCGCAAACAGCTTGAGGCTAAAGCAGACGTTGAGCGTTACTAACGTTTAAGGCTGACTGTCTGACCCATAAAAAATCTATGGTCACCCCATTTTTTGCAATACTGATTAACGGGTGAAATGGTTGGCTTGCTTAAATCTATCCGGCGTCCAATTGGGGCTAGCCC